>NZ_VOHS01000043.1 GCF_007896845.1 Chitinophaga pinensis
AGCACCTGCTCTTCTCCCAGTAATCCGATCAGGTCTTTTTTGAGCCACTGTGGTGTTCCTGCTGCGATGGCATCAGGCGCCCTGTCATGCGTTGGCTCATGTGGTAATGGTTCAATCTTCGCCGGATCCGGAGAGAGTAGTTTTTTCATATTTCATTCAGATTTGGTCATTGCATTCGTCTGTATCAGCTAATGTACTGTTTGTTTGGTATTTTTTCCAAAAAGGTTGATGACGATGCTGATCCGGGTAGGCTGCCGGATGGTCTGACTATAGTCTGACTATACTTATTCTACGTTAATGCTACGTTAAAAACGTAGCATTAACGTAGAATAAAGAAACAATAACTATATCAGGAGTTTGTTCTGTATTCCCGGGGGGAAAGACCTGTACTTGTTTTGAAAAGTTTGGTAAAATGGAGGGGTAGACAAAGCCCAGTTCGTATGCGATTTCACTGATTTGTTTTTCAGTGCCGAGTAGCAGGGACTTTGCTTTATCGACCAATTGCAGGTGAATGTGTTCCTGCGTCGTTTTACCGGTGTATTTGGTCAGGAGGTCAGCTAAGTAGCTGGTGGAGATATTTAGCTGTCCGGCGAGGTATTTTACCTCCGGCAGACCGTGTTCTGTCAGATTATCCTGCGAGAAATAATCTCTTAATAAGCGTTCGAAGCGCTGTACGATATCATTACTTTCTTTTCTGCGGGTGTAAAATTGTCTGTCATAAAAACGTTCGCAGTAGCTCAGCAGCAGTTCAATATTCTTGATGATCAATCCTTCTGTATGCTTATCGATATGCTGACCGTATTCACGCTTTATTTTGGCGATACAGTCCTGCAGGATGCTTTTTTCTTCGTCAGAGATATGCAGGGCTTCGTTGAGGTCGTACAAAAAGAAGGTGTACTGGTGTATGGTACGTCCCAGTTCGGTACCATGGATCAGGTCCGGGTGAAAGAATAGCGCCCATCCCTCTTCAACAGGTACATCAGGCCCGGATCGCAGTACCTGATCCGGGGAGGTAAACATCAGGGAACCTTCGCTAAAATCGTATGTCTGACGACCGTAATTAAACCAACCTTTGAACTGTTTGCAGGAGATGGTATAAAACGACATCCGGAAGGCCACATCTTCATCGAACATACGATGTTTGATGGCAGACAAATCAATGATCGAGATAAGCGGATGCTGCGGTTTGCCGCAATCATAGATTTCGTGCAGTCTGCTGATACTGTTTATCTGGATAATGTTGTCTGCCATCATATAAAGGTACAATAATAATCAGGTTAGGAATTGTCTACAGATCGTGTCCGAAGAAGACTTTATCAAAGTGTTGTCTGAAGGCTTCTGACCCCATGCTCAGTCTTGTTTCGTACAACTGTTTGCCATCTTCGCCGGCTACATATCTGAGCTGGTCTTTTCCGTCGGTGGCGGCTTCAAAAACTGTTTCAGCAATGATTTCGGGCGGCGTGAGATTTTCAGGCAGCATGAGATTGCCCATTACTTTTTCGACCTTATCCATGACAGGCTGATAAGCGGCTATTGTTTTCGTTCCATAAGCCATAGAGCGACCTACATAATCTGTTCTTACGCCACCGGGCAGGATGTTCTTGATACCGATGTTGAATTTGGAAAGTTCGAAGTACATACTTTCGCTGAAACCTTCCAGTCCCCATTTGGCAGCGTGATACATGGCACTGAAAGGGAAGGCCGTCATACCGCCCATGGAGGAAGTCGCGATAAAGATACCGCCGCCCTGCTGTCTGAAGTAAGGAATAAATGCCTGTGTGATTCTGATAACAGCAATCAGGTTGGTATTAATAAGACCGGTGATCTGTTCGTCACTGTATGTTTCCAAAGGGCCGTACAGACCGTGTCCGGCGTTGTTGAAAACAACGTCAATTTTAGCGCGCTGAATGGCTTCATTGACACAGGTCTGAATTTGTGTAAGATCAGTGACGTCCAATGGCAGGAGGGACACGTTTTCAAGTTGAGTGAGCTCTGTTTCTTTTTCAGGAGAACGCATGGTTGCGATCACCCGCCATCCTTTGCTTTGGAAAAATTTAGCTGTTGCTTTACCTATGCCGGAGGAGGCGCCTGTTATGAATATTGTTTTCATTGTTTGCATGATTTGATAATGCAAAGATGGGGTAGGGGGAGCGGTGAAAATTATACAGATTCGGGTAATATTTATATATTCGCGGATGAAAGGGACAGGCGGTATGCTGGAGCTACAGTTTATAGGACGATGGACTTTTAGTAAGAAAAACTCAATATGTTTTATTAAATTGGAGGCACATTAACATTAAATATGAACAAAAAAGGCTGCCTTTCACCTCCTTAATTTTAATATTCTTCAACTTTTGGATGAAGTAACGCGCCGGCTATCTACCGGACAGTGCGTCGTACTTCAAAGTTTCATTTGTTTTAAATATTAAAATATCCCGTCCTGAGGACGGGCAGGTAAGTCTTTTATGAAAAAGTCATTTTTAGTGTTACACCTCGCGGTAATACTCGCTGGTTTTACGGGTGTCTTTGGTAAACTCATCTCTCTCAACGAAGGATTGTTAGTATGGTACAGGGTATTTTTCTCCTTTGCAATCCTGTTTTTCATTCTCAGATTATTCAGGATTAAAACCAATCTTCCTTTAAAAGAGCAATTCGATGTCTCAAAGATCGGAATGTTCATTGCTATACACTGGGTGTTCTTTTATGCCAGTATCAAGTATTCCAACATTTCGATAGGAGTGGTTTGTTATTCTCTGACAGGATTCTTTACGGCAGTTTTCGAGCCGCTGATCAACAAGAAACAATTCGTGCTTTCGTCGCTTATATTGAGCGGCCTGACACTAGTGGGGATCAGTCTGATTTTTCATTTTGATACTTCTTATCAGCTGGGGATCGGTCTGGGTGTGATATCATCTTCTTTTGCTGCGTTGTATACTATTTACAATGAGCGTCTGGTAAGGCAATATGATAGTAAACAGATCAATTATTATCAGATGATGGGAGCGACTATCGGCCTCGGATTACTGATGCCGGTATATCTGCATTTCTTTCCGGTGGAGAGTCTGATTCCTGATCTGAAGGATACGCTGTATCTGCTGTTACTGGCCTCTTTCTGTACGGTAGGTTTATATATTTTATTTGCAGAATCATTGAAAAAGCTCTCGGCTTTTACGGTGAATCTGAGTTTTAATCTCGAGCCTATTTACGCGATTATACTGGCATTTCTGTTTTTCAATGAGGGGAAAGAGCTGAATGTCTCTTTTTATGTAGGACTGTGCTTTGTAATGGCTTCTGTCGTGTTGCAGACCTATATCTCCATGCGGGATCACAAATAAGGTAGTAAAAGACGACTCCTGCGCATTGCAGGAGTCGTTATATTCAGAATGCCGCTTGTAATGTTCTGACAGGTACTCTTCTTTCTGCTGGTCTGAAGTACCACGATACGATCGTTAGTGTAAGCAATAATACAGAGGGCAATATTTGTGTAACAGGATCCCCCAATGTGATATGTGAAACGATGGCACCTGACATTGCAAAGAAGAATCCTGCATATGCCCATTCCTTCAATAAAGGCAGGCGTGGTACCAGAACGGCCACTACACCCAATAATTTCCAGATACCGAGTATCGTCATCAGATAGGTTGGATAACCGAGGTGCGTAAAGGCATCTGTTTCTGCTTTTACTTTAATTATTTGTACGATACCGGTGGATACCATGCCCAAAGAAAGCCAGAGTGTGGCTACCCAATAGATGATTTTATTACGCTTACTCATGATGTGAAGTTTTTAATTTGTTCAGGATCTCTTGTAATTTATTGTGCGCCATATTGATACCCTGACGGAAAGGTAACTGCATCAGCTGGTCTCTCACTGCCACAGACTTGTATACGACATGCATGGTAAGTCTGCTGGTATCATCGGACAGCTTTTCAAATTCAAGGAATTCGAGTTGTGCGCCGAAGGACATATTATCCATTTCAAAAGTGCGTGTGATCTTCTCATTAGGAACGAATTCATGATACACGCCATTCGCCGTAAACACTACGTTTCCTTTAGGATCTGATGTTTGAAACTCCCAGCAGCCATACTTCTGGTTTTCCAGCTTCAGTACTTTTGTATTCATCCATTGTTCTATGATTTCCGGTTCTACATACGCGGTAAAGAGCAGTTCTACAGGCAGGTCAAAATCCCTTGTTATGATGACTTCCTGTTTACCGTCTTCCGCATGGACTTTGGTTTTCGGTTCCATAGTATACTATTTTTTAGGTTTGTAGTTTTTCATAATCGCTTCTAATTTATTAAACCTGTCGTCCCATAACTGGCGGAACGGTTCGATGAAATCTGCAATCTCTTTTATCTTCTTAGGGTTCAGGTGATAATAGATCTCTCTGCCGCTTTGTTCCTGCTCTAATAATTCGCATTCAATCAATATCTGCAGATGTTTCGAAACGGTAGGTCTTGCCGTGTCGAAGTTGGCAGCTATTGCGCCTGCTGTCAGGGACTGCGAAGCCACTAATAACAGTATTGCCCGTCTGGTAGGGTCTGCTATAGCCTGAAATACATCACGTCTTAGATTCATTATGTAGCTATTTGACTACAAATATATGTGTAGTTATTTGGCTACGCAAATTTATTTTTCAGGACCGGGTAAGGGGAGTGGCGGACATCCTTTCTACAGGTGTCTAATAATGTGGAGAGCGCCTATACACTTGTTATCAACCTCATACTTAACCTTTAAAATCCACATTATGAAAAAGAGTCCGGCGATGCTGGTAATGAGTCTGCTGACATTCATGGCCTGCAAACAAAGTTTGCTGACGCCTGTTGAAAAACCACAGAATGCCGATAATACAGTAGGTATTACACAGGCAATTACAGCTGATTACCTTACTGTAAGCATAAGAAATGTCAAGAGCAGCAAATTCCTCGAAGTGGCAGGAAATCCTGTGCAAAACGCTAAATTTAAAGACAACGCCCTGTTGCAACAATGGGAGACTTCCCTGTCAGGTACAGAAACAAACAGGTGGCAGAAATGGCATCTGATTTATCAGACAACAGTTAATGGTACGAGATATTATCATATCCGTAATCTTCACAGTGGTAAACTGATAGATGTGCCATCCGGTACCGGCACATCTGGTACGGTGTTGCAGCAGTATGCGGCTTTCCCGCTATTGGCTGATCAGCAGTTATGGAGTCTTACAGATATTGGCAGCGGACAATACCGCATCGTCAATAAAGGCAATAGCCTGTCCTTGTCAGTAGCTGGTGGCGCTACCGGAAACGGTGCGCAGGTCATTCAGGAGACTACTGTGAGCGATAACAAACAGTACTGGACAATTACTGAAATTACACCGGATACCTATCGTGATGATCAGGTGGTACGTTATTTTAATCGTAACAGTGCCAGTCTGGGATCCGCGGCCTTTGATCAGGGGAATACGATTCCGCTGACATGGGGTTCCAATAATGGAAAGGTACTCTGGGTAACACAGGATGCGTGGGACGGATCGCAGGTACAATCAAACGGTATGTTTAACTGCGGACATTTCTTCAGTTACAATAACTCTATATTTATACAACCGTCCAAAACAGACTGGAACCCCAACAATTCGCCCAACATGACCATTCCTAACAGTACTTCCGGTAAACCCAAACAGATCTGTAATATACAGTCGGGTACTACCTGGAGCTGGCCCGGTCCCGGTGTGGAGATCGGAGATAAAGTTTATATGCAGTGCGGTGAAGGAAATGGTCTGAATGCAACGAATCAGTCGTTGTACAGACTGACACAAAGTGCAGGTACACAATGGACGGCGGAACGTCTTATGCCAAACGGGTTTAATAACTATACAGCGATCAGCTATTCAACGGGTCTGGTAAAACCCGGGGATGGATATGTGTATGCTTTTGGCAGCGAGGCAACAAGTTTCGGTTATGGCAGTTATATACATGTTGCCAGATTCCCTGAAAGCAGTCCCCTGCAATGGCAATACTGGAGTGGATCTGCATGGACTTCCAGTCCGGTGGCAGGATCTGCTTCGAAAATTGCAGACGCCAGAGGTAGTAACAGCGTAGCTTATCTGAATGGAAAATATATCCTGATGACATTGGATCAGGGATTCAACTGTGATCCTGACAGAAGCGTATACATTGCTACTTCCACCTCTCCGACGGGGCCGTTTACCGCACAGATCAAGGTGTATACGATTCTGGAATATTTTAAAGAACAATACACCCGTTATTATACGCCGGTTATTCATCCGGAGTTTAACAATGGCCGGAATGAGTTGCTGCTGACCTATAGTGTCAACTTCTCTGCCTGCGGACTGGATGGCTGTGAAGGCGCATGGCTGGACCCGTATTATTACAGACTGAAGGGAATCAGAGTACCTTATTCGAAGATTGGTTTGTAACCGATTACAGGGGCTGAAGCAAAATAGGGCGCTCTCCTGATTCTCACTGGCGGTAACCGCCATCTGAGGTGTCTTATACAGACAGGTGTCTCAACGACGATAAAACACTATTACATTTTATGCTTAGGGAAATTATTACAACGTTGTTGTGTGGAGCCGGAATGATGGCGTCTGCACAACAAAAGGATCTGGTCAGTTATGCGAATACGTTACAGGGTACGAATTCTGAATATGCCCTTAGTCATGGGAATACTTATCCGACGACAGGCCTGCCTTTCGGGATGCATGCATGGTCAGCGCAGACCGGCAATAACGGAGATGGCTGGAAGTATCAGTATAAGGCTACAACAATCCGTGGTTTTCAGCAGGTACATCAATGTAGTCCATGGGTAGGAGATTATGCGGTATTCAGTCTGATGCCGGTTGCCGGTGAACTGAAGGTGAATGAAGAACAACGGGCGGCGGCGTTCAGTCATAAAGATGAAACGGCCAGACCGGATTATTATAAAGTAATTTTTGCAAACAAGACAAGTGCTGAGATAACGCCGACGGAGAGAGGGGCACATCTGCGTTTCTCTTTTCCGGCTAAGACCCCGGCTTATGTTGTGTTGGATGGTTATAATGCGCTGAGTGGTGTACAGATCCATCCTGCAGAAAGAAAGATCACAGGGTATGTTACGAACGGACGCTTTATTCCGCAGAACTTCCGCAACTATTTTGTCATCGTTTTCGATCAGCCATTTGAAGCTGTGGGTACATGGGAGAATGTGAAGGGGCAGCTTTTCGCTGATTCGCTTTCCGGAGAGGGTAAGGGAATGGGGGCATTTATACGCTTTCGTAATGGTGCAAAGGTACAGGCCAGAGTGGCTTCTTCTTATATCAGTGCTGAACAGGCGGAGCTGACCTGGCAACGCGAACTGGGTGGATTTAAAAGTCTGGAACAGACAAGAGCTGCTGCCAATAAAAGCTGGACTACGCTTTTCAACCGGGTGCTGGTTGAAGGTGGTCAGGAGGAAGATAAAGCCACCTTCTATTCCTGCTTGTTCCGTGCCAATCTGTTTTCTCATCAGTTCTTCGAATATGATGCGCAAGGCGCTCCGCATTATTTCAGTCCGTATGATGGCAAGGTACACAGTGGTTATATGTATACGGACAATGGTTTCTGGGATACCTTCCGGGCTCAGTTTCCGCTGAATACTATTTTGCATCCGACGATGGAAGGTCGTTATATGCAGGCGTTACTGGATGCGCAGCAGCAATGTGGCTGGTTTCCGGCCTGGTCTTTTCCCGGAGAGACCGGAGGTATGTTGGGCAATCATGCTATTTCGTTGCTGACGGATGCGTGGGTAAAAGGTATCCGGACGTTTGATCCGAAGAAGGCGCTGGATGCTTATTTCCATGAGGCGATGAATAAAGGTCCATGGGGTGGTGCTAACGGTCGTGCGGGCTGGAAGGAGTATTATCAGTTGGGGTATGTGAGTTTTCCGGAGTCACATGGCAGTACTTCTCAGACGCTGGAGTATGCGTATGATGATTTCTGTGCTTACCAGCTGGCTAAACTGACGGGGAATCAATTCTATCAGTATGTATTCGGGCGTAGTCTGTATAACTACAAAAACCAGTATGACAGTACCACTGGTTTTATGCGGGGACGTAAACTGGATGGTAGCTGGGTGGAAGATTTTGATCCTGTAAAATGGGGTGGTCCATATACGGAGGGGAATGCGTGGCACTGGCAATGGTCGGTTTTTCATGATGTACAGGGCCTGATTGATCTGATGGGAGGGGAAGCCCGTTTTATTGCTAAGCTGGACTCTGTTTTTAGTTCTCCGAATAAAGTAGACGTTGGCTATTATGGTCAGATGATCCATGAGATGACGGAAATGGTCAACGCTGATATGGGACAATACGCGCATGGTAATCAGCCCGTACAGCATATGATCTATCTGTACAATTATGCCGGTCAGCCGTGGAAGGCGCAATTGCACGCGAGAGACGTGATGAAACGATTGTATAATGCCGGTCCGGACGGTTATCCCGGTGATGAGGATCAGGGGCAGATGTCTTCATGGTATGTGATGAGTGCCCTTGGTTTTTACAGCGTATGTCCGGGTACGGATGAATATGTAATCGGGAGTCCGGTGTTTCCAAAGGCGACACTCACATTGGAAAACGGGAAAAAGTTTATTGTAGAGGCGCGTAATAATAGTCCGGAGAATGTCTATATACAATCTGCCACACTCAACGGCCGTCCCTATCCCCATAACTGGATCCGGCATACGGATATTACCAATGGCGGGGTATTGGTGCTGGAAATGGGTAAAGCGCCGGCGAAGGGCCGTGGACTGGAGGCGGAGGATAAACCTTATTCCATCAGCAGACCTTGAAAATCTCCGCATCGCTAATTTCCGGAGAGATTTAGAAACTTGTGCTAAAACGATTATATTAGCCGGTAGTTTGAACTCAGGCGATGCGACAAGATTTTTCCACGTTTACCGATGAAGCCGTATTCCTCCTGGTGAAGAAGGGGGACGACAAAGCATTCGAAGAAATTTTCAGACGTTTCTGGCAGGAGTTGCTGGATGCGGCATATCGCCGCGTAAAAGTACAGGAAACTGCTATGGAAATGGTTCAAAGTCTGCTTGTGAACCTGTATCTGAAAAGAGAAACGATTGAGTTACGGACCTCTCTCCGCAATTATCTGCATATCTCATTAAAAAATAAAGTACTGAACGCGGTGCGGGCTGAAGTGGTGCGTAATACCTATCAGCAGCATATGCTGGCAGACAATGGCCTGTATCAGGCGGATGCCGCCACGAATCTGCAGCTGAAGGAATTACAGGAGCAGATAGATGCATCCTGTGCGGGAATGCCGGAAAAGTGCCGGGAGGTGTTTTTTCTGAGCAGGAAGGAACATTTGTCGTATCAGCACATTGCACAAAGGCTCGGTATATCGGTCAATACTGTGGAGAAACACATGGTAAAAGCCTTGAAAATACTGCGTTCACGCCTGAAAGAATATAACTTTACACTGTTCTGGCTGGTGCTGTTGGTACTGCTGGGATGGGAAATTTTCAGCAAATTTTAAATACAGTGGCGGTAGGACGCTTTTCAGGTGTCTAATGTTTAGAAACTATGGACATAAGCAACACCAGGTTAAAAGAATTATTGGATAAATATCTCGAAGGTACGGCCTCCGCGGAGGAGATCAGTGAGGTAGATGCGTGGTATGCCTCTTTCGGGACGCATAAGGGTTTTACGGAGCAGCTAAGTGCAGATCAGCGCGTGGCATTAGAGCAACTGCTTTTTTCCCGGATCCACCGGGAGATCAGTCAGGCAGAGGCGCCGTTGCGGGTAGTCAGATCCCGTGCCCGTTACTGGTGGGCAGCTGCCAGTATCGCGGTATTGCTTGCAGCAGGAGGAGTGTATTATGCTATTAACCGTAGTACGGCATCGGTAAGTGCTGGTATGATGATTACGGAAACGGCTGAAAAAGGCAGTATCAGGAAGATCACATTACCAGACAGCAGTATCATCTGGTTGAATGCGGATAGTAAAATACGTTATGCAAAACAGTACGGCCGGGAGATATGGCTGGAAGGGGAAGGTTATTTTGAAATCGCCCCAAGGCAGGAAGAAGGTTTTCTGGTACATACCGGTCAGCTGGATGTACAGGTGCTGGGGACCAGTTTTAATGTTGACGCCTATGCTCCTGCAGACTCGGTTACTGTTACCGTGAGCAGCGGTAAAGTGGCTGTCAGGACGGAAAAGAATACAGACGTTGCTGTTGGTGCCGATCAACAGGCGGTATATCAGGCAACGGCTGGCAAAATAAACAGATACGATATCAGTGCGGCTGATTTTGGCGTCTGGAGGGAGGGATTGCTGGTATTTAAGAATGCCAGTTTTGAAAGTATAGCCCGTACGCTGGAACGCCGTTATAAGGCGCATATCAGCTTCGACGGACAAAAGACAGCTTCAGCCCTGCTTTCTGCCAGATTCGGCAAGGATGAGCCTCTAAAGGACATTCTACGCATGTTATGCGATATATATGGTTTCAACTACCGGCAGGAACCAGGTTGTGAGGAATACCTGGTGTATGATGCGCAGCCACATCATTGACCGGATCCAACTGTTCGGATGAAGTGATAATGGGAAGTTATGAAAAGAGAATTGCGGAGTGCCTGCATATGCGCGCCATTAAAATGGCCTGCCTGTTATTCCTATGCACTTTGGTGATGGTTGTGAAAGTCGCGGCACAGACAGGCTCCGAAAGAGATCTGAAACGTACGATGGTTGACATACAGGTCGTCAATCAGTCCTTCGATAAAGTATTTGAACAGATCGAAGCCACTACCGCATTCCGGTTTGTATTCAATCCGTCGGAAATCGCCCGTAGTGGTAAGGTTAGTATCAGCAAAAAAAATATTTCAGTTGAGCAGGTGCTCAGACTACTGCCTCCGCCTTTACAATATGAGCTGAGGGGTAGTAACATATTGATCCTTGAGGAAAGGAAGCCTGTGAACGGTCCCGCTCCACGGCTGTTACACACAGGTCGTGTATCGGATGCAGAAGGACATGTGCTGCCCGGTGTCAGTATCATCGTAAAGGGTACAGGGCGCAGGGTAATTTCGGATGAAGAGGGCGCATTCCGTATAGACGCTGGTCCGGGTGATACTTTACGTTTCTCCCTGCTGGGTTTTCAGGATCAGGCGGTGGCCGTTTCACTGGTCGCCCCGCAGGATGTGATGTTACAGGCCGGTTCATCTGCGCTGCGGGAAGTGGTAGTGATCGGTTATGGTTCTGCCAATAAAGAGAACCTGACCACGGCCATCGGTACCGTAAAAGGAGAGCAGCTGAATGAAAGGGCTACAACTTTAAACGTCATGCAGGGACTGGCCGGTAAAGTGGCGGGTGTCAGTGTGATGATCAACTCGGGCAAACCGGGTGGCAATCCTATTGTAAAGATCAGGGGGACCGGTTCTATCAATGCCTATAACGGTCCGCTGTATGTGGTCGATGGTATTGTTGGCGCTGATCCGATGAACATAGATCCGAATATTGTGGAGTCGGTAGATGTGCTGAAAGATGCTGCGGCTTCTGCTATCTATGGCGCCAGAGGTTCTAATGGGGTGATTGCCATTACGACGAAGAAAGGCGGTAAAAATACACCGGCGATCTCTTTTCGTAATACCCTCAGTTTTGCCACATTGGCGCGGGAAATAGATCTGATGGATGCTAACGAAGCGCTGGAGATGTTTAAACGGGAGTATGCATATCAGCCGGGACGTATTGCACCGCATCTTGATCCGGACAGGCAGTTCTCGCGGAAGGAAGACCTGTTTAATCCGGATGGTACGCCAAAGTATAATACTGACTGGCAGAAAGAAGCCAGCCGTCTGGCGGTATCGCATGAACATGCACTGTCGTTTTCATTGGGTAAAGAAGATATTTCTGCGCTGGCAGGACTTTCCTATAATGATCAGCAGGGAATTCTGATCAACAGTTATTCCCGTCAGGTGAATGGTTTCATCAATCTCGGATGGAATGTAAAGAAGTGGCTGCATGTTCAGACCGTGCTCAATAGTGGTGCATTCAAACAGAATAACGTTGACATCAATACATTCGGCCTTAATGCCGTGCGCCAGATCTATGAGTTTCTGCCTTTTTTCCCGGTGAGATATCCGGATGGCAGTTATTCCCGGAAGGCAGATTATCCGGGTGCAGAGAGTTCTGAAAATCCGGTGAGGCTGATGAATGAGGTACAGTCGGTGGCAGGACGTACTTATACAATGGGCAATCTGCTGGCTACTTTTTATCTGAGTCCGAAACTGCAGTTTACCGCAGGTGTCAGCGGACAAACAGGCGCCAGCTATAATTTATATTTCTCCGGCAGAGATATTATCGGTTATTCCGATGTACAGCAAGGGGTGGCGACAAGGGGGCATGGTCAGACAGGCTCCTGGACTTCAGAAGATTATTTCACCTGGAAGGACAGCTTCGGGAAACATCATCTGACAGGCGTAGCCGGGGCCAGCTGGTATTACTTTGCCAGTATGAATACGCAGGCGGGCAGTGAAGGATTCTTTGATGATTTCTTCTCGTATAATAGTCTGCAGACAGGTCTTGTACCACAGCGGCCAACGTCGGGATCAAGCCGGAATGCGATGAATTCATTTTACATGCGCTTCAACTACGACTATGATAATCGCTACCTGCTTGGGATATCCCTGCGGGCGGATGGATCCTCCCGTTTTGGTGCGAATAACCGCTATGGCTATTTCCCCAGCTTTTCAGCTGCGTGGCGTTTATCGTCGGAGCCATTTCTGCGGGACGTCAGTAGTATTAACAGTCTGAAGTTGCGTGTCAGCTATGGTATCGTGGGCAATTCTGATATCGGTGATTATGTGACGCAGAGCAGGATTAATAGTGGTCAGACGCCTTTTGGCGGACAGGTAGAGCCATCTGCTACGCTTGGGGGGCTGGGCAACCGTGATCTCAAATGGGAAAGGGCGCATCAGCTGAATCTTGGTGTGGATGCTATTTTGGTGGACCGGAGAGTGCAGTTCACCGCAGACATCTATAACAGGATCACCAAAGACCTGCTATACTTTAAGTTGCTGCCATCTACCTCCGGATATGAGGGTGTATTTGATAATATAGGCTCTATCCGTAACAGAGGACTTGAATTATCATTGACGACAGAGAATATCCGCAGAAAAAATTTCTCATGGAATACGTCGCTGATCTATTCTATGAACAGATCACTTGTGCTTAACCTGAACGGAGATATCATGTATCCGTGGGCAGGACGTATTATGGAGGGCAGACCGCTGAATGAGTTTTATGGCTATCAGAGATTGGGTACCTGGAGTACAAATGAAGCGGCGGAAGCGGCGGTGTATGGCAAGAAACCGGGAGATCTCAAATATGCAGATCTGAATCATAATAAAGTGAAAGACGCCGGAGACCGAACCGTGCTGGGAAATGGAATGCCTGATTTCGAAGGTAGCATTGTCAATACGGTCAACTATCGGAATTTCTCGCTGGCGGTTGATCTGCAGGTGATTTATGGTCATAGTCTGGCAAACCTGACCCGGCTGATCATGGAGAATGCGGCGCCGGTCACCAATAGTTACAGCAGTTTGCTGGATGCATGGACACCGGATCATCAGGATGCAATGAATGCCGCCTTACGTTTGCCCGGTGATGGATTTGACAGTGAGATCGACAGTTATAATATTGAGAAAGGGTCGTTCCTGCGGGTGCGTAATATCACCCTTGGTTACCGGCTGCCATCGGTATGGCTGAAACGTTGTCATCTGCGCTCGGCGGTACTGGGCGTGAGTGCAGAGAATTATTTTCTCTTCACAAAATATAAGGGCTATGATCCGGAGGCGTCTTCTTTTGACGGCGACTTTAATCAGGGTGTAGATCTGTACCAGTATCCGAAGGCAAAGACCATGGCGGTCACATTAAATGTTACATTTTGATTAAAGGAATTGAGATATGAAACGTATGTGCTTCCTGCTGCCGTTGCTGACGGTCTTAACGTCCTGTGTCAATTTCCTTGACGAGCAGCCATCCGGTTCGCTGGGGCTTGATGATTATTATAAAACGGCTGAACAGATCAAAGCGGCGGTCAACGGCACTTATGAGGGTCTTTCGCTTCCCTATGCTGAGAATATTGGCGTAGCTGTTAGTCCGGTGTATTCTCTGGAGTATATCACCGGCTACAGCCGACGCCCAAGACCTTCGGGTTTTGAAGATGATCAGTTCCTGCGGCTGGACAGACTGGATGCTGCGAATTCAAGGCTGCAGGCATGGTGGAATGCCACGTATTATCCGGTAGAGAACTGTAACAGTGTGATAGAAAATGTGAGTGTCAGTACCCTGATAGATGATGCTACGAAACAACGTTATCTGGGGCAGGCGTATTTTATGCGTGCGTGGTATTATTTTCAGGGTGTACAGCTCTTCGGGGATATACCACTGAAACTGACAACGACCAAAGATCCGAATGATGTGAAGATCCGTCGTTCACCGAAAGAGGCGATATATGATCAGATTGTGAAGGACCTGATAAAAGCAGAGAATAGTGGTCTGCCATGGACTGATCAGAGTGGGCATGTCAGTCTGGGTACGGTGAAATCATTGCTGGCGAAAGTATACCTGACAATGGCCGGTTATCCGATGCAACGGGGGATCACATATTACAGCAAGGCATATGATAAAGCACTGGAAGTGATCAACAGCAGACAGTTTACTTTATTTGAGTCCTATAAAGACCTGCGTGATCCGGCGAAGATGAATACGGGAGAAAACATCTTTATGTTACAACGTCATCCCACGATGGCAGAAAGTAATATTCATGGTGCGTATCTGCCTTATCCAACCGAACCGATTTCCATACAGCCCGCTTATGGCGGAGCGATGGCGCCTACGCAGGCCTTCTATAATTCCTATGCGGCTGATGATGGCCGTAAGCAGGAGCAGGCGTTCTATTATACCCGGTATCCGCGGTATGATCATCCAACGGAGATCATCACATTTTCAGAGCCTTATATTTTTAAGTTCTGGGATGCAGATGCTGAAAAAACGGGTCGTTCGGGCGCTAACTTTCCGTTGATACGTTATGCTGATGTATTGCTGCTATGTGCGGAGGCGAAGAGTCAGCTGGATGGAGGCAGTACGAGAGATGGAGCCGCGATTGCCGCTTATTATGCCGTGCGTCAGAGAGCTTTTCCGACAGCTGTCCGGCCAACTATATTGACAACAGATGATATTCTGAAAGAGAGATACTGGGAGCTTTGTTTTGAATTTCAGACATGGTATGATATGCTACGCACACGTAAAGCGTTTGATGTAGCCAACGGTACCATGACCAACCTGTCAGGTTACAAAGCACCTAATCACCTACGGGCCTTTGAACTGAAAGACCTTACGTTTCCGCTGCCTTTGGCGGAAGTTCAGAAAAACCCGGATTTAGCACTTTAAACGACAAGATGAAACATACTATTCTTTGCCTCGCGGTGTTATGCACCGTTGGGGCAGGGCGGTCTTTTGCCCAGCAACACTATTTTATCGATGGTTATCATGGCGGAAAGTATGGACACTATCCGGCCGGATACACCCAATACATTGTTGAACAGTTAGCGGCCCATCCTGACTGGAAGATCAATCTGGAAATAGAGCCTGAAACATGGGACGTGGCGAAGGTAGAAGAGCCGGCAGCATATGCTGCGCTGAAGCGCCTGTTTGCTGATCAGTCAGATGCGGGCAGGATAGAGTACGTTAATCCGGGGTATGGACAGAGCTATTTGTATACCAGCTCCGGTGAGAGTATGATCCGGCAGTTCAGTTATGGGATACAGCATATCAGGCAGCATTTTCCGGAGGCTGTTTTTAGTACCTATTCCAGTGAAGAGCCTTGTTTTACCAGTGCGTTACCACAGGTGTTGTTATCCTTTGGATTCAGATATGCATCGCTTAAAAATCCTAATACCTGCTGGGGCGGTTACACACGTGCCTTTGGCGGCGAGGTGGTGCAGTGGCAGGGACCTGATGGGAGCAAACTACCGGCGGTGTCGAGGTATAGTACAGAAGCTTTGTTACCTCATTCAACGTGGCAGACGACTGCCTGGAATAATAGCAGTGAGTATATACAGTCTGCACTTGCAGCCGGTATCCGGCAGCCGGTGGGAATGTGTTTGCAGGATGCCGGCTGGCGTAATGGTCCGTGGTTGAAGCAACACGCAAAATATGAGACCTGGCGTAATTATATCGGGCATGTAGCAGATACACAACATGCTGCTTTATGGAAATTTAGTCAGGAAGATGTGCAGGTGAGCCTTGTATGGGGCGCACAGGTATTGCAACGTATTGCGCAACAGGTCAGACAGGCAGAGAATAAACTGGCTGCTGCGGAAAAGTATGCAGCTATCAGTTCGCTTGTGCAGCATCGTTCATGGCCGCAGACAGCATTAGACAGTGCGTGGAAGTCCTTATTACTCTCCCAGCATCATGATTGCTGGATTGTGCCTTATAATGGCCATAAGGGGGATACCTGGATAGACAAGGTGCAACATTGGACAGATAATACCTTGCGCGTGAGTGACAGTATCCTCCTGCAAAAGGAATCAACAGGCAGCTCGCTGCGTGTGCTTAACACGACCGCTTCTTCAAGAGAAGAGTGGGTAGTGGTACCGGGGTATAAAGGTCGTATGCCGGTAGTAACAGGTAATAATGGTAAAGAGGTAAAGGCATATGTGCAGAGGGATCGTTCGCTGATATTTAAAGCGAGGGTAGCGCCGATGGGATATAATGTCTATCATATCAGCGAAGGCGCAAAGAGGGCAAGTGCTGCGACGCGTAACAGGCAATTATCCGATGGACGTTATCAGATAGAAACAGATTTTTACAAGATGACGATTGACCCTGCCAGAGGCGGTGTTATTACGAGTCTGATCGCAAAGCAACTCAACAACCGGGAGATGGTGGATCGCAAACATCTGCGTGGGTTTAATGAACTGAGAGGCTATTTCTACCAGCAATCGGCGTGGCGTTCCAGCACAGATACGGCGGCATTGGTACGTCTGCAGGAAGATAATCCGGCGCGGACGGTGATTGAAATCAAAGGTCTTATTGGCGGACATCCATTTACGCAGCTCATCACTTTGGCCAATGCCACACGCAGGATAGATATGCAGCTGAAAATTGACTGGCAGGGAGAGCCGGGTATAGGTGCAGCTCCGGCGGAGCACTATCGGGTGGAGGATTATCACAAGGCATTTTATAATGATAGTTTCAAGTTGCAGGTGCTGCTGCCACTACAGCTGGCGCAGCAAAAGCTGAGCAAGGACGCACCTTATGATGTGACAGAGAGCCGGCTGACAAATACTTTTTTCAGTAGTTGGGATAGTATTAAGAATAATGTATTGTTACACTGGGCAGATGTGACTGATGGTAAATCTGGTCTGGCTTTGCTGGTAGATCATACCACCAGTTATGTACATGGTGAAAACTATCCACTGGGCTTTACAGTACAATTCACAGGTACTGCATTATGGGGCCGCAATTATACTGTAACGGCACCGACTGACATCCATTATGCCATTGTACCACATAGTGGTGCATGGGATGCAGGTGGCGTGAGTAATGAAGCCGCCAGCTGGTGTGAGCCGCTGACACTATTGCCAGCAGACAATGACAAGGCGTTTTCCCTGCTTGCTGTCGCAGACCAGCGTTGGCAGATACCAGCGTTGCTGATGGATGGAAATGACCTGCTTATAAGGGTCTACAATGCCGCTGGTGATAACAGAGAACAAGCGCTGACTATCTCCGGTACCGCCTCAAAGGCTATGCTGGAACAACTGAACGGGCAGTCGCTGGATATGCTTCCGATGCAACAGCAGTCAGGTAAGACAATCATCCGTTTAGCGATACCTCGTTTTGGTATCCGTACGATCCGTTTAAAAGATATAAATATTCAACATTAATCCGCTCCATATGAAGAAAGTACTCTATTCCGTTTCACTTTGTCTGGCATCATTATCTGTTGCTGCGCAGGTGAAACCCTTCCAACAGCATGACCGCGTGATCTTTGTAGGAAACAGTATCACAGAAGCCGGCGCTTATGTATCTTATGTTTATCTCTACTACATGACGCATTTTCCTGACAGAAAGCTGGTCATCATGAATGGCGGTATTGGTGGTGATAAAGCATCTGATATGTACAGGCGGCTGGACTATGATATTCTCGCCAAGAAGCCGAACACGCTGGTGTTGACATTTGGTATGAACGATACCGGTTACTTTGAGTTTAACAGTGATGATGCAGATAAGACTGCACGTGAACGTATTGATGCATCCCGCCGGAGTTATGAGCAGATAGAAGCGCGGTTGCTGCAGCTGCCTGATCTGCAGAAGATCCTGATGTCTTCTCCGCCTTATGATGAAACGGCGAAGATCAAGGGGAATTATTTTAAAGGCAAGTCTAAGGCGATGCAGGAAGTGGTGGCTTTTCAGGAAGCTGCCGCACAAAAGAATAAATGGCCATTTGTGGATCTTTTCCGTCCGATGACGGCCTTAAATGCGCGTCTTCAGGAGAAAGATTCTACATTTACGATGATCGGTCCCGACAGGATCCATCCGGGTAATGCAGGGCACCTTGTTATGGCCTCCCTGTTCCTGAAAAGTCAGGGTCTGAGTGGGAAGCCGGTAGCAGATGTACGTATTGACGGAGGTAAACTGAAGCAGGCGCAAAACTGTAAGGTAAGCGGTCTGAATGCAACTAGAGAGAAAATCAGTTTCGATTATCTGGCGGCATCCTTACCGTTTCCGATCGACACGGTATCACGTATATGGGGCAATGATCAGAAGCAATCTGACGCTTTGAACTGGATTCCTTTTATGGAGGACTTTAACCGTGAGATGTTATCTGTTGCAGGATTACCCGCCGGAGAATACAAGTTGCTGATAGATGGTCAGCCGATCGGAAAATGGTCTGCGGCTGCATTTGCCAAAGGTATCAATCTGGCTACGCAGCAGGAGACGCCACAGTACAAACAGGCACTTTCTGTAATGCAGCTGAATATGCGTCGTATGGAGACAGAATCACGTCTGCGTCGTTACTACTGGATACAGGGTAATTTCTTTGACAAGAAGAATATGCGGATGCAGGATGATGCTGCGGCACTGGACAGTGTACGCAAACAGGCACAAAAGGATGGCATGTTACGTTACCACGAAGAAAATTATGAAACGGCGATGTACAAGGAATTGCGTACACACTGGCAGGAAGAGATCGATCTGATCATTAACCTGGTATATCGTTTGAACAAACCTGTCAGCCATAAAATTGAGATCGTTAAAATTTAATATAGTGAAGAAGCATCGTAAGCTATTAACAGGCGCCATCATCATGGCGCCTTTCATCAGTCTGGCACAACAACCTGCTGACTATGTCAATCCGTTTATTGGCGCAAGCACCAGCACGGGGGCAGCAGGTATTTATCACGGACTTGGTAAAACCTTTCCGGGCGCCGCGACACCTTTTGGTATGGTACAGCTGAGTCCCAATACGATCACCGGTGGAGATAACGGCTCAGGGTACAGCTATGAGCATACAACTATCGAGGGCTTTGCTTTTACACAGATGAGTGGCATCGGCTGGTATGGCGATCTGGGGAATTTTCTGGTAATGCCTTCAACGGGGCCATTGCAGACAGTTGCCGGTAAACCGGAACATCCGGAAGAAGGCTATCGCTCTGCTTATTCGAA
The DNA here is from genome assembly GCF_007896845.1 of Chitinophaga pinensis. GTDB lineage: Bacteria > Bacteroidota > Bacteroidia > Chitinophagales > Chitinophagaceae > Chitinophaga > Chitinophaga pinensis_C. Next base: position 19,698 of record NZ_VOHS01000043.1, read on the forward strand.
AGAAGAAGAAAAAGCCAGCGCCGGTTATTATGCCGTAAAACTCACAGAACATAATATCAAAGCGGAAATGACAGCAGCGCCACACAGTGGCATCCTGCGCTTTACTTTTCCGGCTAATCAGCAATCGCGTATACAGATCGATCTGGCCCGCAGGGTCGGTGGTACGTCTGTCTGGCAGGAAGTAAAAGTGATTGACGACCATACTATTGCAGGTTATATGCGCTGTACACCAGATGGTGGTGGTTGGGGTAATGGTGACGGAAAGGCGAATTACACCGTATACTTCTATGCACAGTTTAGTAAACCGTTGACGAAGTCTGGTGTATGGAGTGCGGATATTCCGGATGACTGGACGCGCAAACGGGAGGATATTGAGAGTGACCGTTATCAGCAACAGATCGCGAAGGCGGCTATATTGCCGGGTGTAAAAGGAAAAGCAGGTAAGCACCTCGGTTTTTATACGGAATTTGCCACTACTGCCAATGAAAAAGTACTCATGAAAGCGGTATCTCTTTGTTAGTATTGATGGTGCGAAAGCGAACCTGCAGACTGAAATAAAAGGCTGGGACTTTGATGGCGTACAGCAACACACAAAAGGATTATGGAATCAGGCGTTGGGTAAAATAGCCATCAAAGGTGGTACTGAAGAAGAAAGGAAAGTATTCTACAGCGCTTTGTATCATACGATGATTGATCCGCGTCAGTGTGCAGATGTTGACGGTAAATACATGGGTGGCGATGGGAAAGTACATACCGATAAAAACTTCCGCAGACGTACTATTTTCAGTGGCTGGGATGTGTTCCGCAGTCAGATGCCTTTGCAGACAATCATCAATCCTGCTATTGTGAATGATGAGATCAATTCACTGGTGACACTCGCATCCGAAAGTGGCAACGGGTATCTTGAACGCTGGGAGATATTGAATGCCTACAGCGGTTGTATGATCGGTAATCCTGCTGTATCTGTCATCACCGATGCCTATGCAAAAGGTATCCGCAACTTCGATGTACAGAAAGCGTATGGCTTTGCAAAGAATACAATTGAGAAATTTGGTAATGGTAGTAAGGGTTATTCTACCGGCGGACTAAGCGTATCATTGACGCTGGAGTATGCCTATACCGAATGGTGTCTGGGCCGTCTGGCCGGTTTGCTGCATAAAAAGGAAGATGCGCAGACATATACGGCCCGTGGTGCAAACTACCGTAATGTGTTTGATAGTTCCAAAGCCTGGTTCCGTCCACGTAATGACGATGGCAGCTGGCAGGAATGGCCGGAAGAGGGCCGTATGCGTCAGGGATATGGTACTATTGAAAGCAGCCCTTATCAGCAGGGATGGTTTGTTCCACAGGATGTACCCGGTATGATCGCCTTGATGGGCGGAAGGGAAAAGGTACTTGCTGACCTGAATACTTTCTTTGATAAGGCGCCTGCAAACATGATGTGGAATGATTATTACAATCATGCGAATGAGCCGGTACATCATGTGCCTTTCCTGTTCAATTACCTTGGTACACCATGGTTGACGCAGCAATGGACACGTGATATTTGTGCACGTGCTTATCATAATTCAGTGGAAGGATTGGTCGGTAATGAAGACGTCGGACAAATGTCTGCGTGGTACGTACTCGCAGCAAGTGGTTTGCATCCGTATGCCCGGGAAGCACCCGATATGAGATCACCAGTCCGGTATTTGATGCTATTACTTTACAGCTTGATCCTACATATACCAAAGGAAAGCAGTTTAACATTATTGCACGTAATAACAGTGCGAAAAACCGCTATATTCAAAAGGCATGGTTAAATGGCAAGCCTTATCAGCATGCGCATATCGATCATGCGGACATCGCCGGCGGAGGTACTCTGCTGCTGGAGATGGGTGCGGAACCTAATAAACAATGGGGTATTGAATAAATCCAGTTAATCGGATGGCGGTACCGGTGTTGTAACGTGTCATTACAACAAGGGAGAGCAGCAAGCTGCTTTTAAGCACCGGTACTGCCATGTCGTTACGCAACGAACATGCATGTCAGCGTTATGAAGAAGTCCACGTTAACCGCTTCTCCCGTTTTTGTTAATTCAAACGGTCATGTATGTATTCCACAGTTTCCTCCTATGCGCCCGTTAAGCGTTGTCAGCAGCGTAGGGCATTTGCCGGCTTTTCTTTTGTTCCGCTGTTCCATGTATGTTTCTTTTTAATCCTGCTGATGACCGGTGCATCCGCATCGGCCACCAACATGTATGCAGACACCCTTATTACTGGTCGGGTAACAGGTGAGGATAATGAACCTTTGCCCGGTGCGAATGTGACATTACGCAGTGCACCCGCTAAAGGTGTCACGACACGCCCCGACGGATCTTACAGTATCATGGCTTCTCCACGAGATGTACTGGTTGTTACTTTTGTAGGATATGCCCGTCAGGAGATAGGTATCAATGGCAGACAACGTGTGGATATTATTTTACAGGCACAGGCCACCAGTCTTGAAAAAGTAGTTGTGGTCGGCTATGGTACGCAGAAAAGAGGCGAGGTAACAGGTGCTATTTCCTCCGTTGATGCAGGTGATATCAAAGACCTGCCGGCTGCAAGTCTGCAACAATCTTTACAGGGTAAATCCGCCGGTGTGCAGATCACCCAGAATTCCGGTTCACCGGGTAAGAATGCGCAGTCCGTGTCAGAGGGCTGACCTCCATCAATAACTCGGATGTCTTGTACGTTGTAGACGGCGTACCGCTGACAGCCAATGGGATTAATGCGATTGATCCTGCAAATATTGCTTCCATCCAGATACTGAAAGATGCCTCTTCTCAGGCTATTATGGCTCAAGAGGCGCTAATGGTGTAGTGCTGATCGAGACAAAGAAAGGAAGTAAAAACACGTCTCATATTTACTTCAATGCCTATGGTGGTGTACAGCAACTGAGGAAGAAACTCAAGATGCTGGATACCCCGGATTTTATCGCCCTGAATACCGAAGCATATAAGAATGCGGGACAGGCTTCTCCATGGGCAGCTCCTCACAGTATCCACTGCATACTGACTGGCAGGATGCGATGTTCCGTACAGGACCTATACAGAGTTATGATCTTGCTTTTGCCGGGGGGAGTGAAAGCTTACCTATCGCCTAAGTGGGAATTACTTTAATCAGGATGGTATAATTATCGGCTCTTCTTTCAAACGTGCTTCTTTATCACTGAATTCATCATTTAAAGCAAATGATAAAGTGGAGGTAGGAGAGAATATCTCTATCGCGAAGAGCACGCAATATCTCGTGGGAGAAGGCGCCACCAGCAGAGTGGATCTCTTGTCTGCCCTGAGTATGGATCCTACTGTACCCTTACTGGATTCCGCCGGGAATTACGTTCCGGCGAGATATTCCGATATTCAAAACCCGATTGCCAGCATCAATAATATTTCAAAGAATCATCCATACAATAACTGGTCTGTCGTAGGCGCCACTTATCTGCAGATTAAACCGGTAAAAGGATTGATATTGAAATCCAACCTGAGCATTGACCTGAACTTTTAGACGATAAAGCTTTTGCGCCTTCCTACTATGTTTCTGCTGCGCAGAATAATCCGATACCCAATCTTTCTCAGACAAAAGCTGTAGGCTATAGCTGGACCTGGGATAACACCGCCACTTATGAACAAAAGATCGGAGATGATCATGAGATAAAGTTGCTGGGAGGTGTTGCTCAACAGCGTTTCAGTTATGACTTTATAAGGGGTAGTAATCAGGGGCAACCCGGTAATGATCCTTATCTGCAATACCTCGATGCCGGTACGGCTAATCCCGCTGTAGGCGGTAGTATGGTACGATGGAGCTTACTTTCCTATATAGGACGTGTCAACTACAATTTCCGGGAAAAGTACTTCCTGACTGCTACCCTCCGGAGAGACGGATCTTCTAAGTTTGGCGCTAATAACAAGTACGGTAATTTCCCTTCTGCTTCTGTAGGCTGGTCGCTGACAAAAGAAGGCTGGTTTGATAATATAAAAGCCCTCCATTCGCTGATGTTAAGAGCCAGCTGGGAGTGGTGGGTAATCAGTCAAGTGCCGGTTATTACGACTTTTCTTCCACTATCAACAACTATTATTATGCTTATGGTAATCCGGCTAATGCAGCATTAACTGCTGAACCCAATGGATTGGGCAATCCTGATCTGAAATGGGAACAGGTACGCCAATGGGATATGGTGTTGATTTCAGATTGTGGGAAGGGCTGACGGGTACCGTTGATTACTATAATAAAAAGACAAAGGACATGCTGCTGAGGATCCCTATTTTATTTGAAAGCGGATTCTCTACAGGGCCATTGACGAATGTGGCTTCGATGTTTAACGCAGGGTTTGAGTTTCAACTGGATTATAATCATTCTTTCAGTAATGGTGTCAGTCTGAATGCCGGTGTAAATCTCTCCACGCTGAAGAATAAAGTATTGAGCTTACAGAATGAAGGTGCACAGATCTTCAGCAGTCCGAATATGACGCGTGCAGGACAGAGGGTTGCTGAATTCTACGGCTATGTATCTGACGGTATTTTCCAGAACCAGCAGGAGATTGCCAATCATGCAACGCAACCTAATGCAGCGCCCGGAGATATCCGTTTTAAAGACCTGAATAATGACAAAGTGATCAATGATCTTGATCAGACATTCCTCGGATCACCTATTCCGAAAGTTCAATATGGTTTTAATCTGGGTACCGGATATAAAGGGTTTGACCTGAACCTGTCCTTTTTCGGAGTAGCCGGCAATAAGATCTATCAGTCCTATAAATACAACACGAACGGCTTCTTTATTTCCAATTATAACATGGAGCAGGAAACACTCGGAAGATGGCATGGTGAGGGTACGAGTAATACAATTCCACGTCTGAATGCGAATGATCCCAATTATAATGCCCGCGCATCCAGTTATTACCTCACGAGTGGATCTTATCTGCGACTCCGGAATGTGACGTTGGGATATAATTTCCCGAACAGGCTGATGGAAAGATGGAAGATGAGCGGACTGCGTGTTTTCATCTCCGGACAAAACCTGCTGACGTTTACAAAGTATGACGGTTATGATCCTGAAATAGGGATCACTTTCGGTGGTAATGCCGGCACATTGAACCTCGGACAGGATCAGGTGAATTATCCGCAGCCGAGGATCATTACTGCTGGTCTGAACCTTACGTTATAGTCTTTACGCTTCTTTGATGTTAAGTCTTTAGAAGAAAGATGAACGGAGTGTAAGTATAGTCGGGTAATATATTATAGCATCCATTAACAAACAGTTGTATGAAATATATCAGTTTTCTTTTTATCATCACGGCTACCCTCAGTGCGTGTTCGAAGTTCCTCGAAGAAGATCCTACGGCACATTTGTCTACTACTACTTACTATAAAACTGCTGCAGATGCGGAAGCGGCCATTAATGCTGTTTATGCTGCGGCAAGACCACAAAATTTCTTTGCATTGGAGACCCGTATAGCGGTGGGTGATATTATGTCCGACGATGCAGAAAAAGGAGGTGGCGGCGCTTCCGATGTAGCGGAGATGCAACAATTGAAATTGTTTGTCGCCAAACCGGATAATGGTTATGTGGAAGGCGCGTGGCAGGCTAATTTTCATGGTATCTATCTGGCCAATCTTGTACTGGACAGGGTACCACCTATTGCGATGAATGAGACGGATAAGCAAAAGATCCTTGGGCAGGCCCGTTTTTCCGTGCTTACTTTTATCTGCAGCTGATGGAGCTGTTCGGCAATGTACCCCTGATCACGAAACCATTACAGACAGGCGATTATAATCAGCCACAGGCGACTCCCGCGCAGGTATGGGCACAGATTGAGCTGGATGCGGATAGTGCGGTTGCCGTACTTCCTCAGCAAAGCGAACTGACAGCTGATAAAAACGGAAAAGCAACTGTTGGTGCAGCGAAAGCATTATTGCTGTATGCTTATATCTGGCAGCAGAAATGGGCAGACGCACAGAGGCTGGGAGATGAGATCATTCATTCAGGTCAGTATACACTGGCACCGGATTATACAAAGATCTTTACCACGGCCGGGGAGTTTAATACGGGTTCAATATTCGAGATCAATATGGCTAATGTGCCCGGGAAGAACGTGGGGAGCAATATCAATCTCTGGCAGAATCCCCGGAATACCTGGGGCTACGGATTTGTTTGTCCGACGCAAAACCTCGTGAACAGCTTCGAAGCAGGTGATCCGAGGCTAAAAGCGACCGTTATTGCCAACGGCGACGTCTTATCGGATGGTACGGTCGCTAATACCACCTCCAGTCAGACGGGGTATTATAACAGGAAGTATTGGCTACCTCAGCAGGAAGTGCCTTATAATAATGGCGGCGGAGCAGGGGATGGCCCGACCAATGAGCGTATATACCGGCTGGCAGTGGTCATGTTATGGACAGCTGAAGCGGCGGTGCATAATAGTGATATCGGGCATGCAACGGATCTTGTTAATCAGGTGAGAGAACGGGCCCGTAAAAGCGGCGGAAATACCGATATGAGTATTCTGCCTCCCTACAGTACCGTGACGCTGGAGCATATTTACCATGAGCAGAGGGTAGAAACGGCCCTCGGGGATCATCTCCGTTTTTTTGAACTGGTCAGGACCGGTAAAGCGGCTGGCACCCTGCCCGGCTATAAAGAAGGCGTACACAATCACCTCCCTATACCTTTGAGAGAGATTCAGTTAAGCAACGGGTTATTACGGCAGAACCCGGGTTATTAAGACCCTGTACAGGCACAGGGAGGTCATTTTTGATAAAATCAGTTTCCGGATGGCGGTAGACTCTTTTTGAGGTGTCATTATAAAAATGGGGACATAGATTTTATCACCAAAAACTGAACGCTACCACGTATTACGTTATGAAACTGACCTTCATGTTCGCAGCTTCCCTGGGCCTGTGCATGGGAATTCTTTCACTGGTATCCTGCAGTGACAAGAATTTCCTCGATCAGACGGAGACAAGCAACCTGGACGAGAAATCGGTCTTTTCCGATAGTGCCAGGACAGTACAATTCCTTACCAACATTTACATTGACATCGGTTTTACCGAAAATGCCACCCGTTTCGGGAATGGTGGACTGGACGCCGCCTGTGATGAGGCGGAGCCGCAGAAATCGGCTTCTATTACTACGTCCGTCCAGTTTGCCACGGGAACCGTGAATCCTTCCATTATCAGCGGTGACGCCTGGAGTCTGTGTTATACGAATATCCGGCGGGTCAATCTGCTGCTGAAACACTTGCCCGGAGCACCTATTCCTCCCTATATCCGGAATGTAATGGGAGCAGAAGCCCGTTTTCTGCGGGCGTGGTATTATGCCATTCTCCTGAAACATTACGGAGGGATTCCGTTGGCGGGAGACTCCGTGTATAATGTCACGGATCAGATCCCGGCGACCCGCCATACGTTTAAAGCATGTGTGGACTATATCGTCTCCGAATGTGATGCTGCCGCTGGCGCACTTCCGCTGGAGCGTGTCCGCGAAGACTATGGCCGCGCCAGTGGTGGAGCAGCCATGGCGCTGAAAGCGAGGGTGTTGCTGTATGCTGCCAGTCCGTTGTTTAATGGCGGTAACGTAGATCCTCAGAATGCGCTGACCGGTTATACCGACAATGTACCCGGAAGATGGAAATTGGCGGCGGATGCAGCGGCTGCTGTAATGTCGTCTAATGCCTATTCCCTGTATGAGGACAATGCTACCGCTCCGGGGTATGGTTTCTATAAGGTATTTACCCTGCGTGTTAATCCGGAATATATTTTGGCGAGGATGCAGGGACTGAACCGCGAACTGGAAACTGCGTGGCAGCCCCCTTCCCGTGGTGGCGGACAAGGAGGATTTCCTTATCAGGAGTTCGTAGATGCTTTTGGTATGGCAAATGGTAAAGCGATCACCGATCCGGAATCTGGTTATGCTGCCAGTGATCCTTATAAGGACAGGGATCCCCGGCTTGCTTATTCTGTTATCCGTGATCAGACGCCGTTGATACAGAACAATGGGCTGAAAGAGCCGGTCAATATTTATCTCACTACAGGTGGCAGTGGCGTCAGTCAGGACGCTGTAATGGCAGGAACGCCTACCGGTTATTATACAAAGAAGATGCTGGATGAAAATATCAGCGCCAACTTTATCCATGGTAGTCAGCGTTGTTTTCCGCTGATCCGTTATGCAGAAGTGCTGCTCAATTTGCGGAAGCCAGTAATGAAGCAGATGGTCCGTCACAAGCTGTTTATGATGCCGTACAGTTGGTGCGCAGAAGAGCAGGACTGCTGCCGTATGAATTACCTGCGGGTCTTTCCCGCGATCAGATGCGGGAGGCGATTCAGGCAGAAAGGAGAGTGGAACTGGCTTTTGAAGGACATCGTTTCTGGGATGTAAGACGCTGGAAGATTGCTGAGACAACACAGAATAAGACGATGACCGGCATGAAAGTAGTACGCAACGGCAATAATGCTACCTATACCGTCTTTTCTGTACGTAAACATAATTTCCGCAAGGCTATGTACCTGTGGGCAATTCCACAAAGTGAAACGGCTAAGTCTCCCGAACTGGCGCAAAATCCTAACTGGTAAAACAAGCAGCATGAAAGTAAGAATCCCCTTCTGTTTACTGATACTGTTGTTCGGTATCAACGCCTGCCAACGGCAGGAAATATCTGTGCCTGAGCAGATAAAAGACATTTCGGGTGAGTGGCGTATCATCAAGGCCGTCCGGAATGGCGTAGAAATTACCACGCTGACAGATTTTACGCTATTCAGAATACATTTTAAAGAGGGTCAGTACAATATTGAAAATCCGATGCCTTTTGTCGTGAATAAAAATGGAAGTTATACACTGGATGATCCTGCGTATCCGTTACGCATCTCGTTCCTGCAGACGGGAACAGATGCTGCTGTCAGTACCGGTTTTACTTATCCGGTAGTGAATGGTAAACGCAATATGGTGTTTTCTTTCAGTCCCGGTTGCGCATCCAATACTTATCTGTACACACTTGAAAGAGTGGCTCCCTAACCTGATTCAACACGACACGATATGAAAAAATATATATGGATTATAAGCGGGATGCTGTTGTTACTGGCAGGCTGTGTATTCCTTGATAAAGTGGTGCAGCCTGTTGATGCCAGACCTGGCGAAGAGATGACCATCACGATGGAAACGCGTATAGATGTAGCAGATGGCGGACGGTCCAATGTACGGCTGATCATTGGTTTTCTGGCACCTAAAAACTGGCAGGCCGGTGCTAATTCAGCTGTTACCTATACTACTAATACTTATGGTAGTGGCAAAATGGTGCCTGTACCTCTCAGTGTAGATGCTGGCGGTGGACAAAACTGGCCGGCAGCTCTGAAGAATCGTTTCGGCATGGGGGGCAATTTTATGGCAGATGATCTGGAATGGGTGCTGTTCTGGACAGAACAGTCCTATAATGTGCCACAGGGCGTAAAAGAAACGATCAATGTCACGATCAAAACTATGCCCGGTCCGGAAAGTGTACAGTTCAAAACCGGCTATTTCGTGGGGACCAGTTCCGAAGGACTTAGTGATGTATTCGGCTCTAACAACGTGTATAAAAGCCGCTTCATGGATTGCTTCACGGTAAGTGATGGTATCAGCGATCTGACTGATTTCTGTAATCCGCAGATAGGAGCTGTGACACCGGGTGTAGCGACAGATAATGACCTGCTGACGATATCTTTTGATCCGGATGTGGTGTCTACTGCACTTAGCGGGGAAGCGAATATCTATCTCTGTGCGAAAGCCTATACCAATACCGGCAAAATACTGGATGCCTGTATACAGACGGACCAGTCGAAGCTGAAACCTTATACAGGTCGTAAATCTGCTATTACTTTCTGGCCCCGTGCCTATTTCAGTATGCAGGACGGAGATATGCTGGAGAAGATAGAATACTTCTTTACGGATGCCAGCGGCAATACAAAAGTGGGTTACAGTAATACTGCCAATCCATTCGTCTACACGTTCAAATGCCAGTAAACATGTCGCATAAAAATTATACAATCACGCTCAATTATATTCAACGATATATCTCCGCTCTTGCCTGTCTGCTACTCCTGCTTTGCAGCAGAGTTTACGGGCAACAGTCTGCTGGTCTTGCCGGCAGGCTGGTGGATGCTTATGGTCAGCCAATGGCTAAAGCACTGGTTTATGTGAAGGGAACCGGCGATAGCACCTTTACGGATGCAGCGGGAAAATTTTCTCTTCCGGCTACGCGCAATAGTATCCTTGTATTACAATATCCCGGTTATCGGAATCTGCAACATGTTGTTAAGGAAAATACCGTAGTGCTGCGGATGGAAGAAGTTTTTATTCCCAGTCCGGAACATATCCCTGTTTTATATGGAGAGGCTGATCGCCGCAGCAGTATTGGTGCGATCGGGACGGTATATACCAGTCAGTTGTCTGCTACGCCGGCTACCTTATATGCCTATGCATTACCGGGTCGTCTGGCGGGGTTGTATACCCAGCAAAGCAGTGGTTTCCGGAATCCGGGTACCGGTAATAATTTTGATGTGGATGAATTTGTAGGGAACATTCCCAGATCAGGTGCACTGGAAGTAAATGACAATTCAGAAATCAATCTGTGGTTGCGCGGACAGACACCAGTCACCATTGTTGATGGTGTACAACGTGATGTGTTTTCCATAGATCCGGAGAATATAGAATCTATCTCTGTATTGAAGGACGGACTGTCCACTATTTTATTGGGACAGCGCAGTTCCCGGGGTGTATTACTGGTAACGACCAAACGTGCCCGCGCCGGTAAACCACGCTTGTCATTTACCGCGCAAACCGCCATACAACAGTCATTAAGTATGCCCAAAGCCTTACCGGCATGGCAGTATGCATATCTTTTAAATGAAGCTTTACAGAATGATGGTAAAGCGCCTTTATACAAGGAAGCAGACATACGTGCTTTCCGCGATCACTCCGATCCTTATGGGCATCCTGATGTAAACTGGTATGATCAGGTGCTGAGAGATAATGCACCGTTGACAAGGTATAATCTGAATATCAATGGTGGTGGAGATGTGGCCCGTTATTCTGTATCCCTGAACTACACAGGCCAGCAGGGTATCTTCAAAACATCACCGGAAAATAGTTACAATACGAATGCTGGTCTGAAAAGATACCTGATCAATACAGACATCAACATTGATGTAACCAGCAACCTGAATGTAGGCATGCAGTTATTTGGCCGTCTGCAGGAAGGTACACAGCCCGGAGCAGGTACCGGTAAGATACTGAATGATCTGCTTTCTACTCCCAATGCAGCCTATCCTATCAGAAATATCAACGGCAGCTGGGGTGGTACAGGCAATCTGACCACCAACCTGCTGTCATCGGCTATCAACAGCGGTTACATTCAGGATAACAGCAAAGACGTGATGGCTAATGTGGATCTGCGGTATGATCTGGGTGACTGGCTGCCCGGTTTGTCACTCAAAGGAAAAGGAAACCTCTCCATACAATCAGCCAATGCGATCAACCGCAGCAAGCAGGAGCTGGTCTACAGAATGGGTGTTACGCAGGACGATACGACCTATGCGCGCTTTGGTCAGGCCATCACTCAGCGTAATGACTTTATCTCTGTGTTTAATGCACAGTATTTCTTCGGACAGGTATCCCTGAATTATGATCGTCAGTTTGGTGCGCATGGACTCAGTGCAATTGTACTGGCAGACAGGCGACAGACTATTTTCAACTACGACCTTCCGGGTAAAGCAACAAACCTGTCAGCGAAGGCGACCTACAACTATGCCAACCGGTATTTTGCGGAAGCCGCTATCAACCGAAGTGGTTTTAACCGTTATATGCCGGGAAGACAATATGGTACCTTCTATGCAGGTGGCATCGGCTGGGACATTGCCAGAGAAGCCTTTCTGCAGGACCAGTCAGGCTGGCTGAATCAGCTGAAGCTGAGGGGGACTTATGCGCAGACAGGCAATGGTATCGATAATTCAGGCTATTACATCTGGCGGCAGGATTTTAGTGAAAACAATGGTATCGGCGGTGGTATTTACGAACAGGGTACTGCGCGTTCACCCGGTTCCGGTTTTCAGGAAAATGGGCTGGCAAATACCAATATCTCATGGGAGACTGCCCGTAAGATTGACGTAGGCATTGACCTGTCTTTATTCAATAACCGGCTGCAGGTAACAGGCGATTTATTATCATGACCGCTATGCCAATCTTTTACAGATAAGAGGGAAGAGCATTGGTTTATCAGGCGCGAGCTATCCACCGGAAAACATCGGTATCAACCTTTACAAAGGAGGGGAGCTGACGGTGACCTGGCAGTCTGATATTAACGATTTCCATTATTTCATTACTGCGAATGGAAGTGTTGAGCAAAGCAGGGTGATTTTTATGGACGAACAACGCCGTGATTATGCATGGAATAAAAGAACCGGACAACCCGTAGGGATGCGTTCGGATATATCGCAGATGGCTTTTTGCAGTCTGCCGAAGAAGCTGCCGCTGCGCCAATTGTTACTGGTTATCAGCCATTACCCGGTGATATCAAATACAAAGACCTGAACGGAGACGGCGCGATTAATCAATTTGACGAGGCGCCTATCGGCGCATCAAGTCCACGTATATACTACGGTATAAGCGCCGGCTTTTCGTGGAAAGGACTGGAAATAAGCGCTTTATTGCAAGGGGTAAGCAACCGGACCAACTACGTAGCCAACTTTGCTACTGAAGCCGGCTTCCAGTTCCTCAACTTCACCTACGGACAGGCTTACGAGCAGATCACGGGGCGCTGGACTCCTGAGACAGCTGGTACTGCTACCTATCCCCGTCTGACTGCGGATGCCAATTATAACTACAATAAGGCCAGTTCAACTTTCTGGGTGCGTAATGGTAACTATTTCCGCCTGAAGAACGTGAGTATTGCCTATAGCCTGCCTTATGTGTGGGTACAGAGGCTGAAACTGGGCGGTGTGAAAATCTTTGCCAACGGCCTGAATCTGTTCACCCATGCTCCTTATGATTTTGTAGATCCTGAGGTAGGCGTAGGCGCCTATCCGATTCAACGGGTGCTGAATACAGGTTGAATATTAAGTTCTAGTCAGCCATTTAAATAAAGTAACATGAAGCAATTCCCAACTATATTTTTCCTGGCCGGCTTCCTGATTGCGCTGGTGGCCTGCAGAAAGGATTACGAAGCGGTACCGCTGGAAAAAGTGACGATAGAATACGTTTTGACAAAGACGATTCTTTGGGTACTTATGCGAATAAGTTCCTGAACACCGTGTATTCTAAATTACCCGGAGGGTATAACCGCATAGGCGGAGACCTGCTGGATGCTGCCTCTGACGATGCTATTTCCGGTTTTACCGGTACGACCAGTGTGTCTAAACTGGCGACAGGTGCTTATACCTCGTTTGAAAGCATCGCGGAAGAAACACCCTGGAACAGTGCTTATGCGGCGATCCGGCGGCCAGCATTTTCGTTTCCAATATCAATATTTCTCCGGTGAAGGATAAGTTGCCCAATGGCAATTCGGTGCGTTATGCATGGAAAGCAGAGGCCCGTTTTATCAGGGCACTGTTTTATTTCGAACTCCTGAAACGTTATGGCGCGCGTGCCTTTGATGGGGGATGAGGTACGGGAATTAGGTGATGATGTACAGTTGCCGCGTAGCTCTTTTGAGGAGTGCGTACAGTATATCGTGAGCGAGTGTGATGCGATTAAAGACAGTCTGCGTCCGAATCCTGTTGTAGCACCCGAACTGAACAGCCATCGTGCTACCAAAGGCGCAGCATTGGCATTGAAAGCAAAGGTATTGTTATATGCTGCGAGTCCTCTGTTTAACGGAGAGAATATTGATGCAGGTAACCCATTGACCGGCTATACCGGCTATAGCAAAGAGCGCTGGAACTGGCTGCTGATGCGGCCCGTGCGTTGATAGATGAAAAGACTTTTGCTTTACTGCCCAATTTCAAAGATATCTTCATTACCAAAAATAATAGTGAGGTCATCTTCTTCCGTCAGGGAGGTAATACCACAGAGATCGAAACGACCAATGGTCCGGTAGGTTTTGCACAGGTTGCACGTGGCCGCACGAATCCAACACAGGAGCGATAGATGCATTCCCTACAGACGGGCCTTCCTGTTACGACCCTGCATCAGGTTATAATCCGAATGATCCTTATGCACTCGTGATCCGCGTCTGACGATGAGTATTATTTACAATGGCGCCAGATGGCTGAATACGGAGATACAGACTTATGCGGGTGGTCAGCACAGAACCGGGCGGTGCGGAGCCGGGTACCAAGACCGGGTATTATATGCGCAAGTTCATGGGTAATTTCGAAAATGCGACTCAATACAGTAATACCAGTCATGACTGGATCCTGCTGCGTTATACCGAAGTACTCTCAATTTCGCGAAGCGGAAACGAATACAATGGTCCTACCGGAGAATGTATCAGGGGTGTGAAAGACCTGCGTGCACGTGCTGTATTACACCGGGTGATAATGGCCTTTATGGACTGCGTCGGGTTTGTCACAGATGAAATGCGTCAGCAGATCCGTAATGACGTCGCATAGAACTGGCTTTGAGGAGCATCGTTTCTGGGATATCCGTCGCTGGAAAATTGCACAGCAGGTGTATGGTAGTCCGCTGCATGGTATGAGTATTATCCGGAACGGAGGAGATCTTAGTTACGCGGTGACGGAAGTCTTCAACCGGTATTCAATGCTCCGAAAATGTACCTGTATCCTATACCATACGATGAGGTATGAAAAACGACAATATGCGCCAGAATCCGGGGTGGTAAGTTTTATTCCTGACATGAAATCAACTGATTGAAGATGAAATATATTTTACTGTTCGCTGTTAGCCGTTTCTCTGTCTTCGATGGCGCGCAAAAGAACATAAGCGGTACTGTAAAAGACCTGAATGGTGTACTGCCCGGTGCGGCAGTTGTCGAGAAGGAGTGCCTACGAATGGTGCTATTACAGATGCTGACGGCCGTTTAAACTGACCCTGAAAGGGAAGTCGAATACGGTGATCGTGAAGCTGATCGGGTTTACAACGCAGGAGATCAGCGTTCTGTTTATTGACGCTTGATGTCATATTACAGCCGGCTACACAGGGGATTGATGAGTAGTAGTGGTAGGTTTTACGCAGACGAGGCGTATCCGAATACCGGTGCGGTAAGTGGTATTACCGGCGCTGAGATCAGGAATGTGCCTACTGCTAATGTGCAGAATACCCTTATGGGGAAACTGCCGGGCTTTGTGTCGCAACAACGTTCCGGTCAGCCGGTAGGGATGCGTCTGATTTCTTTATCCGTGGTGTCAGCTCGCTGAACAGCGAGGGCAATAAACCTCTGATCATTGTGGATGATATTGAATCTCCTATGACCAGTTGCAGCAGATCAACGCAATGAAATTGAAAGTATTTCTATCCTGAAAGATGCTTCCACGACAGCGATCTATGGTATCAAAGGTGCGAATGGTGTGTTGGTGGTGACTACCCGCCGTGGTAAAAGTGGTCGTCCGCAGGTAAATGTACGTGCAGAGTCGGGTTACAGGCACCGGTAAAGACACCGAGATTACTGGATGCTTACAATACGGGTTTACTGGTGAATGAAGCTTATAAGAATGACGGTCTGACACCGTTGTTTACCGATGCAGATCTGGAATTGTTCAGAAATGGCAAAGACCCTTATGGTCATCCGAATATCAACTGGTATGAAACGGTCTTTAAGAAGTTTGCGCAGCAGGCGAATACCAATGTCGATATCTCCGAGGAACAGAGGCGGTGAAGTATTTTATTTCCGGTGGATTTTTGACACAGAATGGCCTTGTCAAAATTTTTCTGATCCCCGTAATGAGGTGAATACAAACTATTTCTTCCGCAGGTATAACTTCCGCTCCAATCTTGATATGCGGGCTAATAAGACACTGACTTTGCGGTTGGATCTGACGGCACGCTTTGGTGATATCAACGAGCCACATGCGGCGAATGTCGTGTCGGAGGTCTATAATTTTGAAAAGATACATCCTTATTCAGCCCTGTTATGAATCCGGATGGTAGTTATGCGTTTTGCAGCAGATACGAAAGACAAGCTGCCGACTATCAACGCGCGGCTGGCGAATGGTGGTTATACCCGTAGTAAGCGTACGGACTTTAACGCCTTATTCGGTGCTACCCAGCAACTGGATTTTATGACGAAAGGATTGTCTTTTACAGCTCGTGTGGCTTATGCCGGTGTGGAGCAATATTCAAGAAATCTGTTCCGTTCGGCGGATCCGCCTTCTTATCATTATAATCCGGTGGATGGCTCTTATCACTCGATCCGCGTGGCAATTACCGTTTGCAGGCCTATCGTGTGACCGGAAATACGGATCTGTACAGCCGGAATGTGAACACACAGGCCTTCCTCAATTATGATCGCACGTTCGGATCGCATACTTTCAATTCACTGGTATTGTACAACCGGCAGAGCTATGCCTTTAAATCAGACGTTCCGGCCAATTTCCGCGGACTTTCCTCAGGCCGGCTATAACTATCAACAGAAGTATCTACTCGATTTTAATGGCGCTTATAATGGGTCTGATCGTTTTCAGGCGAAAAAGCGAAATGGTTTCTTCCCGGCAGTGGGGGTGGGTTGGAATATATCGCAGGAGTCTTTCTTTAAGGAACGTAACCTGCCTTTCAGTTTGCTGAAACTACGTGGTTCTTATGGGGTAGTGGGATCTGATGTGACTCGGGTAACCGTTATCTCTATCGTCAGGAGTATTACTATAGCGGGGGTTATTCTTTTGGAGAAAATGATTCGCAGCAGGGTTCTATTTATGAAGGAGAACTGGGTAATATGGACGTAAGCTGGGAGAACGAAGAAGGCGGATATAGGTATTGATATGAACCTGTTTAAGGACAACTTTCTGTGACGGTAGATTACTTCCATGATGTACGTTATGATCAGCTGGTAAGGAAAGGATCTGTTCCCGGTATTATCGGTATCGGGTTTAGTCCGACGAATGTAGCCCGCACCAGCAATAAAGGTTTTGACGGCCAGATCAACTACCGTGGCAACATCCGCCGTGTGAACTTCACTACCAGTCTGGTATTCCAGCATTTCAAAAACAAGGTGTTATTCAAGGATGAGGCACAACCGGCTTTTCCATGGCTGCGGGAAACAGGTCGTCCTATCGATCAGCCATTCGGATATACTTTTATCGTTATTATACACCGGAAGATATTCAGAAGATTCAGGCGAATACGCATGATAAACCAGCTACGCCGCTCAGTGAATATCCGATTCAGGCGGGTGATCTGAAATATAAGGATCTCAACAACGACGGTATTATTGACAATAATGACCGCGGGCCTATCGGTCGTCCGAATCTGGCAAATACAGTCTTAGGTCTGACTCTGGCGGCCAACTACAAAGGTTTTAGTGTCAGTCTGCTGTTTCAGGGAGCGTTTGGTTACAGTTTCAGTGTGGTAGGTACTGGTATCGAGACATTCCAGAGTCAGTTCCAGCCTATCCATCAGGAAGATGGACACCGGAGAATGCGGATAACGCGCAATTTCCACGTCTGACCAGTAACCCGACTACGGTCAATAGTGCGCGTACCTACATGTCAGATTTCTGGCTGATCGACGCGCGTTATGTACGTCTCAAAACGATCGATCTGGGTTATCAGTTGCCAGCCGTTGGTTACCACAACGACTTAACATGCGAGACTATATCTGAGTGCTTACAACCTGTTGACATGGACCAACTATGACAAATACCAGCAGACCCTGAGTATCCAGCAATTCCGCTGGTGATGCTTATATCAATCAGCGTGTAGTCAATCTGGGCACAGATCGGTTTTAAATAAACACAAACTAACGAGGAAAATTTGCGAAAATGTTCAGAACAAACGATGGGCGCTGTCAGCGGTCTTAGGGATATTATGCCTGACAGCAAAAGGACAGGAAAAGATCATGACCTTAAACAGCAGCAATGCGGCCGTAAACTGGAAGGTAAAGGCGGCAGCAGAACTGGACAGACAACAGACATTCATACAACAGCTTATAATGATCAGAACTGGGTAAAAGGGATTGTACCTACGGTGTTTAGTCGTTTGTGGCAGCGGGTTTAGAAATGGACCCCAATTATGCGGATAACATTTATCAGGTAGATAAAGCAAAGTACGACCGGGATTTCTGTATCGCAGTACGTTTATGTTTGTCCGCCGCAAGACAGGTGAACAACAATGGCTGCACTTTGAGGGGGTGAACGGAAAGCGGAAGTATTCCTGAACGGCCGCCGGCTTGGTTTGCTGGATGGTTTTATGGACAGAGGTCAGTTTGATGTACCGGGATATTGCGGTATGATCAGCGAATGTGCTGGCTTTGCTGGTGAGCTGGCCCGGACAGCCGATCGTGAATTATTCAAGTCCTACTACATTTCCAGTGCCAGCTGGGACTGGATGCCATATGTACCGGATTGAATATGGGTATTACGGATGACGTATACATTAGCGGTTCAGGAGCATTACTATTCAGATCCATGGGGTTACGTACCAGTACCCTTGAGACATCTTTGGCTAAGCTAAGTGTTTCGATGGAACTGGATAATCATTCTGTGCAGGCGCAGGAAGGTGTCATTTCCGGCACCATTCAGCCCGGTAATATCCGTTTTACTAAAAATGTGAAGATAGCTGCAGGTCAGCAGAACAGGTTCCTTTCAGCCTGAAATAGCCCATCCACAGCTTTGGTGGCCGAATGGTTATGGCAGTCAGCCTTTATACACCTGGATCTTCATTTACCACAAAAGATAGCCCTCTGATAGCAGGAAAGTGACTTTTGGCGTGAGACAGTTCAGTTATGATACCCTTGGAGGGGTGTTGCATATAGCTATCAACGCAAAAGATCTTTATCAGGGTGGTAACTGGGGAATGTCTGAGTATCTGTTACGTTGTCGTGGCAGTGAATATGATACGAAGCTAAAGTTGCACCGGGAGATGAATTTTAATATGGTGCGCAACTGGATCGGGAGTCGACGGATGAAGAATTCTATGCTGCCTGTGATAAATACGGCCTGCTGGTCTGGGATGATTTCTGGTTGAACTCGCACCCGAATCTGCCGAAAGATATCTTCGCCTTTAACAAGAATGCGGTAGAGAAGATCAAGCGGCTACGCAATCTGCGAGTATAGCGGTATGGTGTGGCGATAATGAGGGATATCCTTTGGCCCCGCTGAATAATTGGTTAAAGGAG
>NZ_VOHS01000044.1 GCF_007896845.1 Chitinophaga pinensis
TTTGATGTACACTGATAACCGTAATGAATTAACGCCAACCTAATCCGGGCTACATGTTTCAATATCGAGGATAATACGTGCACATTGTAGTCGACCCCTAACGTATTAGGTATTGTTAAAAGTAGCGTATCTGCCTCTTGAATGGCCTCATCCTGCGCCAGCTCCCTGATGAGCTGATCTGGTTCTCCGGCATAACTTCTGCCGAAAATGGCGCGTTGATCTTTCTCGATATTACCAACTTTATCCACTCCGTTAGTTTCCCGTCCGAAGAAATATCTGTCTGATCATTCATGAGCGCAAAGATAGACCGGCTCACCGACACCCTTGGTTCGCGCTGATGCCCTGCTTTTTTCCATGCTTCCTTGTACACTCTGATCTGCTCTGCCTGCTGCACATGGAAAGGCTTGCCACTTTCATCAAGTTTCAAGGTTGAGCTTTGCAGGTGCATACCATTTTCAGCAGCCCAAATCGCTGTGGCATTTGAGGATGCGCCCCACCAGATACGTTCCCGTAGTCCTTCGGAGTGTGGTTCCAATCTTAATAATCCGGGAGGGTTAGGGAACATCGGGAAGGGATTGGGCGTGGCAAATCCGACACCTTTCAGCTTATCCAAAAATTGCAATGCTTATGCCGTCCCATATCCGTATCTGTTTCTCCTGCTGCTGGTCCATATCCAAAATAACGCCAGCCATCGATCACCTGTTCGGGCGAACCTCTGCTGATTCCCAACTGCATCGCCCACCGGAAATCAGATCGGCGGCGCCTGATCTTCCACCATATAAAGGGGATTTTCATAACGCATATCAATAACACCCGTTCCAATCTCTATCGTGCTGTTTTGGCGCCTATGGCCGAAAGCAAAGGGAAGGGGGATGCTAACTGAGCTGCAAAATGATGTACCCGGAAATATGCGCGTCTAAGCCGATTTCTTCAGCAGCAACAGCCAGATCAATGGATTGAAGCAATGTGTCGCTCGCCGTACGGGTTTTATAGGCTGGATGGTCAGACAGTGTCCAAACGATAAAAATCCTATTTTCTTCATAAGTCCGTTTTCTAGTGAAAATGTCCTCACAAAGGTAACTATTCTAACAGTGTAAGGGATCAATCAAATTCCTGTCTGCTGTAAAAGCTGTACGGTATTCGCTACAGTACTTCTGCATTTCACGGCATATTCAAACAGTGTTTGATCGTCCTTATTCCTCAATGCGACGATATCCTGCTTATAATGTTTCAGGAAGGGTATCAGCAGGTCCTGTTCATTTCTTCTTACCAGGTCAAAGATGGTCTCTGTGCTTCTGAGATGATCTTTTTTAACAGCCAGTGAGGCCGGTGAGAGAAGAACATTCTGACATGTTTTCTGATCTTCTTGTCACTGGTGAAAGCGTTCAGCAGATACTTGATGATAGCCGGATTTATCCTTTCCCGTGCGATGTCCAGATATGACCGTAGTTCTTCCGTTCATATGGTATAAGTATCGTCAGCAATCTGGAATTAGTGTTTGCCACCTGGGCAAACGCGCGGGCGCTTAACCATTCGTCAGCAATTGAAAATGGTGTCCATCCGAGGATCATTATTCGCAGCAATGTTTTCTCCTGGAGTTCTTCCACATCAGGAGATGAATGCAGCATACGCCTGAACAGGTGATAGGGCTCTCTGTATTCTCCGTGTTCGGCAATCATTGGGTCTTGTCTTTGTGCGATCCAGGAAATCCGGTAACAGAAGTTATATTGTGCAATAGTGAGTTTGGCAAATCCGCAGTTTACACCCATAGCAAGGTATCCACACACCTGTTCAATTGAAGTTATACCTCCGTTCCCGACATATGCTTTTGATGGGCGATATTTGCGTCAGCGATAATGGCTGTTCTGACGATATCTGCTGCCAGCTCCAATTCTTATTCTCGCTGATCGGTAGATATCTTTAATGAACATAGCGAGGTTATAGCCTTCCAGTTCATGGGTACTCATTAATCTGGCAGAAGCTCCTTGTTTTACAAGTGCCCTGAGTGAGTTGCGGTATTCAAGTAAAGGAGGGGCGATATCAGGATCGTATATCGAACTGATAAGATATTCAATATCTCCACAGAACTGTTTGTCTAATTCATCGGTCTCAGCTTCGCTAAGCGTAGTTCTGGCGGCATTCCAGGCGGCTTTTTCCTTTTCAAGCGAGGCCCGTTCTGCATTTAATTCCTTTTGTAGGGCAATATAGGTGGAAATGGGAACTCCTGTTCCATAGTCTAAAGCGGTTGTTGAGGCTTATTAAGGTGTATTGTTATACTAAGATACACGTTTTTTCAGATGACTATGGGGTTATGAGATGGGAAAAAGATAAGGGCGCCTTCTGTTTTGAAGACGCCCCCTGGTTGGCTGGTTATTGAATAAATAGGCTATTGTTAGCACTGGTGATTATTTGATCAGCGCTGATAGTTTTTCTGTCAGTCCTTCACCACGTAAGTCACGTGCAATGATGACGCCATTAGGGTCAATCAGGAAGTTTTGCGGTACTGAGTTTACACCGTAAAGTACAGCTACCTCGTTTTTCCATCCTTTCATGTCACAAACCTGGATCCAGGGGAGACTGTCTTTTTTACAGCTGCTGCCCAGGCGCCTTTGTTCTCATCTAATGACACGCCTACAACTTCAAAATTTTTGTTTTTAAGGGCATCGTAGGCTTTCACCAGATTAGGACTCTCCGCACGGCACGGGCCGCACCAGCTGGCCCAGAAGTCAACCAGTACATACTTGCCCCTCAGTGAGGACAGCGTAAATGGTGTGCCATTCAGGTCGTTTTGTGTAAAATCAGTCACTTTTACACCTGCCTGACCTTTCTTACTGGCGGTTAATTTTCCAATGTGCGTTTACCAAGCGGGGAGGACTGTAATTCCGGTGAAAATTTCTGGAATATCGGTTCTACCTCTGCAGGGTTGAATTTACTGCCGAGCACATTGTAATGATATACATAAAGACCCATAAAGGAATTCGCATGTGATTCAGCGAACCTTGTATTGAGCAATTTGATCTGTGCGATAGCATTTGTGACGCTATCTGATGCCTTCTGCCACGCGTCATCTTTAGGCTTTCCGCGAAAAGCATCGTTAAGCCTGATAATGAGTCGCGTGAATGGTCGTATAGAAGCTTCGAGTTCGCTATTTTCTTTCTCGGCAACTGAACCTTCCACGGTTGCATTTTTTATGGAGTCCGTTCCTTTCAAAGTGATCTTTGAATTTTCCAGAAAGAAGGAAACATAGTCTTCGGATGCTTCCGGACCTTTTGCACCCTCCCGGACGATTGATACGATGGCCTGTTTGGGTTCCTCAACCTTGCCTTTGAACTGGAAGGTGCCATTCTTAATGGTCGCCGAATCCTGATTCCTGAAAGCCCCATTCTGAACGGTGAGGAGCATCGCCTTAGCAGGAACTTTTAACTGTCCCACTTTACCGGTGATCGTATATCCCTTTTGCGCAAGCGCAGTCAATGGTAAACAGAAGACTGCGAATGAAAATATAAATAAGCTAGATGGTTTCACGTTGATTTTGTTAATATGTTATAATACCTGTGCCAGTTTCTTTTCCAGTTCATCGCCGCGAAGATTCCGGGCAATGATTTTTCCATCAGGAGCGATCAGGAAATTGGCAGGAATGGCATTGATCCCGTAATCAATTGCTGCTTTGCTTTTAAAGCCTTGCAGATCAGAAACCTGTGTCCATGGCATACCATCTTTCGCCACAGCATGCAGCCAGGCTTTTCTGCCGTCTTCATCATCAAGTGATACACCGAGGATCGTGAAGTTCTTGTCTTTGAACTTGTTGTAAGCTTTCAGCAGATTAGGATTCTCTGCGCGGCATGGCTTGCACCAGGAAGCCCAGAAATCAACCAGTACATATCTACCACGGAAGTCGGATAACTTAACGGGTTTTCCGGTCGTATCGTTTTGCATGAAGTCCATCGCAACTACCCCTGTATTGGTCTTTTTGCCGATCTCAATCATGGCTGCCATTTTCTTTCCGGAATAGGATTCCCTCAGTCTGGCCGGGAATCGCGCGAACCTTACTGCTGCAGTATCCGGGTTGAAATCATACCCAAGTTCCAGTTCTTTGAACACACGTAAAGCAATAAAAGAGTTAAGGTGACTGCTGATAAATACGCGGTTCACACTGTCATAACCCGCCTGAGAGGCCCGCATAGGAGGTGCAAGTGTTTTTGTCAAAGCCGTATCTTTTCGCTGTTCAGGTGTCCAGCTATTGTACACACGCATGATGGAGTCTGCCACTTTGCGATAGGGCCTTTGCAATAACCGAAGTGCTGCCTGTTCGTCGTTGGTTTTTGACCCTTTAACGGTCGCTTTCCAGAGTGAGTCCATTGAACTGATCGTGATCTTCGAATTTTCCAGGTAGAATGTAATCTCATCACCGCCGGCGACTTGTTTTGCATCTTGTTCTTTTACGGAAATGATGGCCTCTGACGGACTATTCACTTTGCCTTTGAAAATGAATTGCCCTTGTTGCAGCATTACCGAATCTTTGACTGGTTTACCTTCCTGATAATAATTCAGGAACACTATGGAGGGCGCAGCTTTCGGCCCTATTTTGCCCTGAACGGTGAAATTGTTTTGTGCTTTAAGTCCAAGCGGAAGCAGGCACATGGTTCCTAATATAAATTTGATTGTTTTCATCTGCTATTGATTTATGTTTCCTTTAAGGTACCAGAGATATATCACTGATGAATATGGCGGAATAAACGCCTGCATATTTAACGGAAGCCAGCGATGTAAACCGGAGATATCTGGCCGTAGTAGTTCCTACGTTGATTGCCTGTGTATTATTATTAATGTCACCGGTAAATGTTCCTTTGTCTACCCACGTGTTTCCGTCCATGCTGGTTTCAATCTGCATAGAAGTTGGATAACCGCCCTGAGCAGGATAGTTTAATAAGGTAGGAACGGAATAACTAACAGTAGAAAACGTAATATCCCTGTTAAAATTGATGCTGATCCATTGCGGCATAGACTGCGTAATGTTACTGGTCCAGTAAGTGCTCGTTTTGTTGTCATCTATAACGTTGGGTGCCACAAATGAACCGAAAATGGAAGATACGCCAGCGATTGTCCACCCGGTTTTGCTAATAACCAGCGGTGCGCCAGTCTTAAATACATAATACAAGACTTCCGTTTTTGCGGGTCCTTCCAGCGCTCCGTCGACTGACTGAATCACGATAGGCAACACGTAAGTTGTGTATTCGGTCAGCTTGGTTTGCATGACTATATTTAACTGCGTTGGCTCAGAGGTGGACGAGCCAGCTGGTAAACGGGTCTGCGATTTATAAAAAAGATAGGAATTGGATGGTAGCAGTAACGCAGCTCCGTATTTCAATCGGTATGAACTCATCTTTGATGTGTCCACTGCAAAGTTTACCCAATGATCAGTAGAGGATGGAGAGCCTGATAAAACCGCCTTGAAATTAACGGTGATGATGGTGTCAGCCTGAATGGACAGTGGCATTACCACGGTATCTTCCCCTGCCTTTAAATCGAAAGCAACGCTGCTATCCGGCAATGCTTCAACTCCCTTTTCTTTAGAACAGGCAGCTAATACAAGTATCAGCCAGCATAATATAGTAATACAAGATTTAGACATAAATTTAACTATTATGGGTTTTGTGGCATTCCCGGATTAAAACTTAGAACCTGAGTGGGTATCTGCAGTGTATATCGGCTGCTGTGTGGAGGAAGTGTAGCAATGACATTCCCATTAGCATCGTGCCTGGTAACTGTTCCCATCCTGTTTTCTTTGTCGAGTCTTCGCATATCGAACCAGCGCAATCCTGAAAATGCAAGTTCATGGTTCCTTTCAAGCAGGACTTCTTCCAGTACAGCCTCTTTATCCGAAGATTGGAAAGGCACGTAGCTGGATGCGGCGATCCTGTTTTTTCGTATATCATCCAGTTGCTGCAATGCAATTGACAGGTCACCACGTCGGGCGGCGTTTTCTGCAATAATGAGTTTCATCTCCTGTACCGATGTACCGCTATTAACATATTGAAGAGCTGGCGTAACCTGCAACGGAATAAACGTGGTTGCACCTCGAGTTGTATATTGATAATTGTCAAGACTATAGTACATCCGGTTCACCCGCAGGTCGTTGCCGGCAAAAGAGCGCATAAAATCTAAAGCCACGGGAAAGTTGCCAAGAACAAATCTGCCATATATAACATCAGGACGGACGCCTACCTGGTCTGATGTAGGAAGGGGGCCATTCAGGTTGATCATTGTTGCCTGCGTATTATTCAGCGCAAGTTCAGCATTCCTGCTGGCCTCAGCATAATTACGGGCATAGAAGTATGTCCTGGCCAATAAACTGTATGCTGCTGCACGGGAACCACGCAGTCTGTTCATGCTGTTATTTACCGGTAAATCAGCAAGTGCTTCGTTGGTATCATCAATGATATGTTTGTAGATTTCGTCAACCGTACTTCTCCCCGGTACTGTTTGTGTGACATCATTGGATGTCACGAATGGAACTGCAAGATCCTTACCTGCCGTCATTGAATCATAAGGATTTCCATATTCATTTACCAGGTAAAAGTATTCCAGCGACCTGCCGAGCAGCGCTTCTGCTTTCAGTGCTTTCCTTTGGCTTCCTGTTCCATTGGTCGCTGCATCAATGCCTAAAAGAACGGTATTGTAGTGGTTAATGTGTGCATAATGCTCACCCCACAAAAGTGGAGCACTAACAACGTCTGAAGTAAACTGTGGTGACCATGTGTACAGTAGCTCCTGTGGCGTAGTTGGGGGCGTCGCTGTGTTTACGAAATCGACATTATCAGTCATGAAGTTGGTATACCCGAAAGGCGCCCCGAAACCATTGGCAAGTGAGGGTGCGTTCAACCACTGGTCATAATCGGTCACTGTAGATAAAAGGGTTTTTCCTTTCGGTTGAATATCCAGGTACTTGTCACAACCAGTGAATACCGAACAACCCAGTATTAGAAAAAGTAAGGTATAACTATATCGGTGCATTAGTGTTCGTATTAGAAGTTGGTGAAAATTGTCAGATAATATGTCGGCGTGATATAGGATTTCTGGAAACTGCCAGCTGCTGCGCTGTAGTTGTATTTATTAAAACCCTTTGTCCATAAATTAGACCCCTGCAGTTTCACTTCGAAGTGCGTAAATCCAATATTTTTTACGAATGGCTGATTATCCAAACTATATGACAGCGTAAGGTCGCCTAAGGTGATATAATCGCCGTTGACAACATATTTATCAGAATATCTGTATACAAAGTTTGGATTACCGCTATTATAAGTGGCGATATTTGGTATATCTGTATAATTTTCATCCCCCGGATTTTTCCAGTAGTTTCCGGATCCTTCAAGTGGTCGGAGAACGGAAGGATCAGGTACCGGAACCCGTACTTTGAACCCACCATAATAATTCACCATTGCAAAAACATAGAACCTGCCAATGTCAAACCGGTTACTCAGACCAGCGTTGATAGTGGGGATAGAGGATCCTGCATAACGTGTTACGCCTGATGTGTCATTGGAAAGAAGACTGGTCAGCATGAGGCCCTGAGGCGTGTTATTTGAGCTGTTATCGACCTCATAGATTTTGCCTTTCCCATTTGTTATCAGTGGAAAACCTGCACTGCTTATGCCAGCATCACGATAGGAAAACATCGCACCTACCGGGTAGCCTTTCACATATCCTAGTGAATTTAATGTTTGTGGGTTATAGGCAACCCGCTGGTAAACATCGATCACTTTACTGGTATTTCGTGCGATAACAAATCCCGTATTCCAGTTAAAATTCTTACGGGCGATCCAGTCCGCATTCAGCCTGAGCTCAATACCCCTGTTATCAATAGAGGCATTATTGATAATGGACGGACTAACCCCTATGGTAGGGTCTATCAACGAATTACCAAGCAGGTCAGTGCTCTTCTTGATATAATAATTGACGGTTCCATCGATATGTGTAAATATCCGGTAGTCCATTCCGAAGTTGATATTCTTAGTCTGCTCCCATCTCAGGCTGCTATTGGCATAGGATAGTAATTCAAGGGCAGTGCTTCTTGGAGTTGTATAAGGGGTTAGCGTATACCCTGCGATAACCTGTGGGAGGGAGAGCTTTGCGACGTTACCATTAAAGCCATAAGATGCACGGAAAGTTAGCTGATTTACCCAGTCGAGTTGTTGCATAAAGCGTTCTTTCTCAACATTCCAACGCGCTCCGATAGACCATAGCGGCTTATATTTATATTTAGGATTTGTTCCGAAAAGATTGGATTGGTCAATCCTGATACTTCCGCTGAGTGAATACATATCCCTGTACGAATAAACGATATTGGAGAAGCCCGACAGGAACCTGTCTTCATTGTACTGCTGGCCAAAAAGTGAATTATAGCGGTTAGCAAAAGGCGAGCTGGTCAGGAAAGAACCTCTTATTGATCCGTCAGTGATACCTACATAATTCACTGGTTGCTGTAGTAATGTTTCATCACTATACCCGAAGTAAGAAGCCAGATTACTTTTTGAAACAACGTTCCGCAATTCTCCGCCCAGGATAGCATTAAACGAATGATCTGCAGCTATTTTTTTATTATAACTGAGACTGGCTCTGGCAGTGTAGCTGAAGAAATTACTTGCCTGCTGTCTCAGGTAGCCGCCTTTGGGAATGTTATAGGTTAATGTACCATCTGTATTTACAGTAACATATTGCGCGATATACTCTCTTGCTTCAGAAGAGAATTCTGATGCATAGTGCCGGGTGTCAGTATTTGAGTTCTCATAAATGCCACCAAACAACAAGCCGAATCCTTTTCCGATATTGTAATTAAAGTTTGCGGTAATCTTGTTATTGACTGTTTTGACTTTGTCACTGATCTGATCAACGTCAACCAATGGATAATAAAGGATGTCCTGCAAACCTTTACCCATTAGGGAGTTATTTAAATAAGGATTGACCTGAGAGCCTCTGGTTGAATAGAGCGGATTGCCATTAACATCTCGCAGGCCTTCAAAAGGAGAGAGGTCTTCAAGACCAGGTACAGGAGCACTGTTGTTCCTTAACTCTGCATAGTCGGTTGTTAATTCCAGCGTTAGTCTTTGAGATAATTTCAACATTGTCCTTGCGGAAAGTAACCAGTTGTTGTCATCATTATTACGTTGGGAAAAGCGGTTTTTTGTGTAATTAGCTTTAATGTAATACAACGCTCTGTCACTACCACCTGAAGTACTTAAAGTATAGGTCTGCGTGATTGCTGATCGCAAAAATAGTTTACGGTATTCATTTTTGTTGTCGGATTGTTGTAATGCTGTATATGATGAGGCAAATTGCTCCGGTGTAATAACATTTCCCGCTGATTGAGCAAGGAGATAATACACTGGTGTTCTCGGCACAATAGCATTGCTGCCGATCAGTGATAACAGTGGCCAGGTAGTTGCATTGACGCTACCTGAATAAATACTTTGTTCGTAGTCTGCAACAATGGCGGAGGCATCATCTGCGTACCTGTATCGGTTATAGTTTTCTTTAGGTGTGATACTGGAGGTAGCACGGAATTCGAATCTTGGTTTACCGATCAGTGCCTGTTTGCGTTCAATCACGATCACGCCGTTGGATGCCCGTACCCCATATATCGTAGCAGCTGCCGCATCAGATAAAATAGTGACACTTTTGATCTCGTTGGGGTCTATCATATTCAGACTCAGCTCCGTCGGATAGCCGTCCACTACGATCAATGGACTCTGATTGGCTGACATAGTGGATATACCGCGAATATTGAACAGACTTCTGGAATTTGATCCTGTGCTGCCAGGAGTAGTACTGGTAAAGGACACATTGTTATTGATCATCAGACCCGGCAAGCGGTTAACCAGACCATCCAGAAAGTTCGTACTGACTCTGGACTCATACGCTTTTGTACTGATCTGGGCTACTGCACCTGTGCTTTGTTCAGGTTTGATACGCTGGTAACCTGTATTCACGCTTACTTCTACTTCTTTAAGGTTCTTAGTAAGAATGTCCAGTGCAATAGTGCCCATATTTTTAGCTGCAGGGAGTTCCTTATATGCATAACCAACAGCGGTGATGATAATCGTCGCATTCTCGTCGACACCGTTTAAGATGAAGAATCCATTTGACGCACTTCTGATGCCTTGTGCAGTATTTTTAATAACAACGCTTGCACCTGAAATCGGTTGTCCTGATGCTGCATCAATAACGGTACCTTTGATCTCAATGAGCGCCTGCATGTTTGAAGCGCCGGCTGGTGCAGCTTGTTTGGTTTTCGGCGTGACGACAATCGATTTGTCTTCAATACTGAAATCAAAAGGCTGCTCGGCAAAAACTGCTTTAAGAACGACGTTCAGTTCAGTATTCTTTACTTCAATGTTTACTGGTTTGGCGCCCCTGAGTAAAGAGGACGTGTACAGAAAATCATAGCCTGTTTGTTTACTGATCTTATTGAAGACCTCCCCAAGCGGTGTATTCTTTTCTTTTAGCGTTATCCTCTGAGCAAAGGTTGACGCGCTGACCTGCATGATGAATACAGTCATAAGAAGTGCAGTTAACTTCATAGTCAATAGCATTTTGGACATACAGCCGGGCGGCTGTACAAAGAACTTAGCATAAAGTTTGTACATTTGTAAGGCATGGGTTTATGCTTAGCACCTCTGCATTTTCCAGATGGTTAAGGTGCTTCGCAGTTTTAAATAGTTTTAAGACTATTGAAATATCCATTCATCAGGTCATTCCGGCTCGAACCCCGGAATGGCTTTTTAAGAACTGATATTAAGGTAGAGCTACTGCATTACGATAACTCTCCTTCCTTCAATCTGAAAGTGAACAGCTTTTGTTTTTTCAAGCATTTTTAAAGTTTGGCTGATATTCTTATACCTGGATATTTTTCCGTTGAACCCTTCTTCCGGTAGAGGACCTTTGAAGCTGACCTCAATGTCATACCAGCGTGCCAGCTTACGCATGATACTGCCGATCTTTTCGTCATTGAAACGGAATTCGCCGTTTTTCCACGCGACGGCTTCTTCCAGATCAGCATTTGTAACATTCAGGCCATTGCTGTTCAAAACAGTCTGCTCTCCCGGTTTGATGATTTTGGTATGATTCGATCCGGTTACTTTCACCGAACCTTCCAGTAATGTAGTTTTTATATCTGTTTCATCTGTATAGGCATTCACATTAAAATGCGTACCCAATACTTCTACAACCTGACCCGCTGTAACTACGCGGAATGGTCTGGCTGCATCAGGAGCAATCTCAAAGTAGGCCTCACCCGTGATCTCTACTTTTCGTTCTGAACCCTTAAAGCTTGTCGGATATTTAACGGATGAACCTGCATTCAGCCATACGTCGCTTCCGTCAGTGAGCGTCAGATGATATTGGCCACCCAGTGGCGTGTTTACTATATTGTATGCGATGGATGCGGATGCAGTTGTATGTTCATCCGTTGGTTCATAGGCGAGATTACCGTCTGATGTTTTGGTGATGCGTGTGTTTCCCTGAACGGCCAGCCGACCATTGGTGGCATCATCCAGTGAGATTTGCTGACCATTTGCAAGTGTCAGGGTTGCTTTATTACTGCCCGGCGCTACATCGTACTGTACGACTTTGGCAACCTGTTTTACTGTGTCCCGTTTAACAAAATAATAACCACCGATGCCAAGACAAAGCAAGATCGATGCAGCTGCTGCCAGACGCGGCCAGTTTGTTTTCTGTTTTAATCTGATGTCCCCTTTTTCAGCAATAAGACTATAAAGCCTTTGCTCCATATGTTTTCTGGATTCCCCCGGGATTTCCAGTGAGTTGTCAAAACTATTGTACCAATTTTCAAATTCCTGCCGCTCCTCGTTTGTGATAGTCCCTTCCTGCCATTTTTGTGCAAGAAAGTTAATCCGGTCCGGGATATTTGGTTGATTCATGTCGGCTCGTTTTATATATAGCCAAACAAAATGAATGATACCCTACCTTAATTTTAAGAAATTATTAAAAAATATGAAATTCCGGGTGTAGAGTCCTGTAGAAGGAGCAATTAGTGTTTCATGCCTGACAATAACAGCAGTATAATAGTGAAGCGTGATCCAAAACGGGATCTTAGTACCTTTAGCGCAGTGGTGATATGTTTTTCAACCGCCTTTTCTGAAATGTTCAGATATTCCGCGATTTTTTTATTGGTCAGGTGTTGTTCCCGGCTCATCCTGAAGATCAACTGACATTTGGGGGGAAGTGAATGAATGGTTGTTTCCAGTTCCTGCCGGAGTTTTTCCAGATCGAAACGGATTTCTACGGGTAACTGTTGTGCTGGCGTCTCTTTCGCGAACGCATCATTTCTTTGTTGTTCTCTTGATCTTTTTGCCAGTCGGTTGATGACCTCAAATTTTACAGCTACTGCGAAATAATGTTCAAAATTGACGTTTAGCTCAAACTTTTCCCTACGCTTCCATAGATTCAGGAAGATATCCTGAACCGTTTCTTCTGCCTCGTTGACGTCTCCTAAGCGCTTGCCTGCGATGGCAAGCAATTTGTCCCAATAGGTCTGATAGACCACTTTAAAGGCAGCTTCGTCACCGGCCTTCAACAGGTCGGCCAACTCCGGATCCGTGAGCTTGTTATAATACGTCATCTTCTCCCGAACAATATAATAATTAAATTTGACAGTGACTTTCAAATGAAAGTGTCATGCATGAAAGTCCCCTGACATGCTATAATAAGCGATCAATCATCATTGATGGCTATACATGCAATTTCCACACGATGGAAATATGCGTCATTCTGGTTGATCGTTTGCCTGTGTCAGCTTATTTATCTGTAGTATTGTTTTTAACTTAATACCAGTCCCTCTTTAAAGCCAGGTCATATCTTTCTTTGTCAAAGCTATATAATGTGGTGAGCGATGTGCTCCGATGCTCCGCTTTTCTTCCAGTTTTTTCAGCAATTTGAGTGCAAGCAGCTTTTTAGGAAAGTTGCTGACGTCGAGCTTTTTCCCCAATAATGTTTCATATAATGCATGGATCTCACCCAGTGTAAATTTTTCCGGCAGCATATTGAGCCCGATCGGATAATGATACAGGTGCAATCGCATCGTATGCATGGCTTCCCTTACCATTTCATCATGGTCATATTCCAGCGGCGGCAGATTGTTGATATCAAACCATGCACAGGCCTCCGTACTGAAGTCCGTTTGTAGTTTAGTTTTTGAAAAATCTGTGATGGCATAAAAGCCAACAGATATCGTTTGATTGATAAGCCAGTTGCCCTCCCAGGATGACAGTCCGGTTTGTTCCAGCCACTTTTTCTTATCGAATTTATCAAACTGTATACGGTCCGGATCGCCAAAAGTCTTGAATTGCTGCAGAAACAGATTGTCAACGCCGGTACGGTCCTTTATATTACGATTGGCAGCATCTACCAACTTCTCAGCACGTTTAATATATCCCCCCGGTAAGGACCAGTTATCGATATTTCTATGTTTGATAAGTAGCAATTTGAGCTGCTGCTCATGGTATCCAAATATAGCACAGTCGATAGTAACGTGAGGAATATAATACAGATGTCCGTTGAGTATAAAATCCTGAATTCTTCTTCTGTTGCATCTCCAAAAATAACGTTTTCCCACGTCGGAAAACGCTCCTTATAAATTTATTTAGTAAAATTTACTAAATAATGAAATATTGTGTCTATATTCATTTAGTAAAATTTACTAAATGTAACAGGTGTCAGATTATTAATCCGATAATGCAACTATGTCAATATGATTGACGAATTGTAAAAACATCAAATACCAACTACCAAAAACTAAAACACATGAAAAAACTGAAAGCAAACGCTTGTGCTGTTTATCAGCCTTTTTGCCGTATCTGGCATAAAAGCGCAAACAAAGATTTTTATCCCGGCACATGGGACGTTATGATATTTGGCACTCCTACGGTGATGTAAAAAGGACCTTCGTGCTTGAAAGAAAGGATGGTAAACTGGGTGGGGTCATAAGGACTCAACCGGTGCAGAACTGACGAAGATTACAAAAGTGACTGAAAATGGTAAGACAGCGGCAATCGACTTTACCTCTCAGGATTATGATGTAACCCTGACAATAGACCGGTTGATGAAGATCATGTGAAAGGTAATCTGGCCGGTTTTACGACTACGGGTGTCCGTAGAAAAGAACATTGATAAAATCAGTTATTGCTGATGATTGAAGACCTTTTATAATGGGGGCCGCATTTTAAAACAGAAAGGGAACACTTACATAAGTGTTCCCTTTTTTGTGCCCTGATGTATAGAAGTATCTGGCAATTTAAAACCATCAATTGTCCTATCATAACCATTGAATGGCTACTCTTCAATGTTACTGGCTGCTATAGTTTTGTGTCTGCAATTAAACAATAGAATATGTCAGTATCAAAGACAGTAGCACTGGTCACCGGCGGAAGTCGTGGCCTTGGCAGCAACATCGCTTTAAAATTAGCCGCTCAGGGAACAGCTGTTATTATTACCTATAATACCAGAAA
This sequence comes from Chitinophaga pinensis, assembly GCF_007896845.1. Classification (GTDB taxonomy): domain Bacteria; phylum Bacteroidota; class Bacteroidia; order Chitinophagales; family Chitinophagaceae; genus Chitinophaga; species Chitinophaga pinensis_C. Next base: position 14,523 of record NZ_VOHS01000044.1, read on the forward strand.
AGACGAAGCCCTGAAAGTTGTTGAACAGATAAACAACACAGGAGTACATGCTGTTGCATTACAGCTCAGCACAGAGCATACAGACTCATTTCCCGGATTCTTTAACACACTGGCTGATGTACTGCAGACAGACTTTCAAACCGATCGTTTTGACTATCTGATCAACAATGCCGGAATAGGATTGCATATGCCTTTTGAAAAACAACAGAAGCGCAGTTTGATCTGCTCATGAATGTCCTGTTCAAAGGGTATACTTTTTCACACAACAGGCGCTTCCATACCTTCGGGATGGTGGTGCTATCGTTAATCTGTCCAGCAGACGGCACAATCTGGTGTACCCGGTTATTCCGCATATGCATCTATGAAGCTGCCGTTGAGACGCTTAGCCGTTATCAGGCGAAAGAACTAGGCGCCCGGCGTATCCGTGTGAATGCAATAGCTCCCGGACCAACTGCAACAGATTTCGGTGGCGGTATTGTAAAAGACAATGTACAATTCAGAGCAAACGTAACCGCATTGACCGCATTAGGTCGTGTAGGAGAACCGGATGATATCGGTGGAGTAGTAGCCTTCTTATGTACCGATGCGGCCAGATGGGTCACCGCACAACGTATAGAGGTATCTGGTGGTATGAATATTTAACAGACAGGTCTGGTCTGAATTGATATGCGCCGGACAGCTTCCTTGCCGGAGGAATGTGCTGGTATCATATTAGTTACCTTGTTACCGCTATGTTACTGTTACTTTTGTTACAAGGTTACTAATGTAAACCTCGTCTCCCTAACTTTGTAGCTCAGGAATTAAATCAATAGAAAATGGGAAAGTTAAATAACAAAGTAGCACTGGTAACAGGAGCATCAAAAGGAATCGGAGCAGCTATTGCTAAATACCTTGCAGCAGAAGGAGCAAAGGTAGTTGTAAATTATGCGTCCGATAAAGAAGGAGCAGAGAAGGTACTGAAAACGATTACTGATAATGGAGGAACAGCTATTGCTGTGCAGGCCGATGTAGCAAATGAGGCTGATGTCAACAGACTGTTTGACGAGACTAAAAATGCTTTTGGAGGTTTGGATGTGTTGATAAATAATGCAGGTATCTATCAATATGAACCCATTGAACAGGTGTCAGCAACCTCATTTCATCAGCAATTCAATATCAATGTCTGGGGATCTATTCTTACAATACAGGGATCGTTGAAACTGTTCGGTGATAAAGGTGGAAACATTATCAATATCAGTTCCGTCGCCGGTAGAACGCCTATGGCAACAGGATCCGTGTATTCTGCCTCAAAGGCGGCATTAGATGCTATCACAGTTGCTTTATCAAAAGAACTGGGCGCAAGGAAAATCCGGATCAATTCTCTTTTGCCGGGTTCTGTAGAAACTGAAGGCACACACACCTCTGGTGTAATGGGGAGTGATTTTGAGAAAGTACTAGTGGCCAATACGCCGCTCGGTCGTATGGGACAACCTGATGATATTGCAAAAGTAGCAGCGTTTTTAGCTTCTGATGATTCAGCATGGATGACAGGAGAGCTGCTTGCTGCTTCCGGTGGTATCTATGGATTCTAAGTGATGCAATGTCAATTCCTGCCGATAAAGTATAACAGGGTGTAATCAATTGCACCGACCAATTTAATATGGGCTTTCCAATCAGGAAGGCCCATATTTTTTATTGCTGTCACGCTCCCGGAATATCGATACGCATTTTTATTTTTCCGTATTGCGTAATAGCAGAGCTTTTTTCTAATATACGTTTGTGAGCCAGGCCATTTACCATTACGGTGAATGGCCTGTTTTATATATGGCTGTTCTATAATCTTTATAACAGCTGTAGTGCAACCCACGCCGCAAATTCGGCTGCCTTTAAATCGAAGGTAATCTGATCCGTTTCAAATGGCTGACCATTAATGTCTGTGATGCTGGTACCTTCTCCTTCTGGTGGACGATGATTTACGTCAATAGAGTGTCGCCAATAATTTGCGTGATCCGTCCATTCCTCCTGATTTACCAGCTCAGGAGATCCGGCCCAGAGGTTCCAGATCAGAGTATTGCTTTCTTGTAACAGATTACCGGAGCCCAGATTGAAAAGTTCCATTACCTTCTCATTAAACTCGTTGACGTGCGAATCAGAGCTGGGTTCTACAGCTCCTATGATTACCCCTAAATTTGCAACGGCCCACGCATACTCCTTCCAGTGGTTAGCACGTTCAGGGAAAGGATAGTTTGGATATTCTCCCATCCGTACCTGAATGATGTCGTTAGTACCGTCCTGATTAGAGGTCTTCAACCTGATACCTTTGGCTTTACTAAGCGGCAACAAATCAGACCATTTGTCGTTCAGTTTAACGAGCTGTTGCCATAAAAAACTGTCCGCATTATCCGGGCTGAACCAGATGGTAGGTTTGATCGTTATATCTGCTGCAAATAACGCTTCTTTAGATGCCAGCTCGTTCATCCAGCCTCTGTTTCCGGTAACAGTAACTTCAACGTTCAATGTTAAGCCCAGCGACGGAATATATACGCCTTGTTGCGGACATATGATAGACCAGACCCTTCCGGTATTATCGTATCCGAGTCTTGATATATCCGGCGCAAACATCTGATACATCCTTGTTGTAGGATCTCCTCTCTGCGTTTCCCAGCTGAATTCAGGCCATTTGGCTCTCAGCATACGGTTAATGCTGGGAATGTTGTCCATATTCCCCTCAAAAGGAAGTGATGCAAGAAGTGCTGAATTTGGATAAGGTTGTTCAGGTGGTTGAGTAGAAAAGCCGCCAATCCATCCTGCGGGGATAAATGATTGTTGTTGGGTGTCCGTGGGGGGGGGGTGTTGCATGTTTTTTTGAAATTTAGATGATTATTTGAGTGTTACTGACAAACTAGTGGTATAAGTTATGAGCGCGTCAAGGGTTTGATTTATGGGGATAAATAAAGTAGTATGAGTACTAAGTGATTTTTATCGGGGAAAAAGGTATTTATTTATTCGAAGATTAATGAAATTAGTTTTGTTCAAAGTAGCTAAAAGTGTTAGAGATATAAATAAGATCGAACAATTTTGGGCAATAACGGGCCTTGCAGACATATACGATATGCCTGTTATGAAAATGAATATAGCGGTTTAGTTGGATTATAAATGCTTGTGAAGTTTGGATGCCATTGTGTTTGTTTTTAACTTCACATACTTATGTGTATCTATTCTATCTCTGGTTGACTGATATTTATTCAAAAAAGCAATGATATCAATGATTAAATTTCGTTCTTCTACTGAGTAATTAGGCCGATTTATTTCCGTTTCTAGTATTTCAATAAGTCTGTCATGGGTGCCAAAGGTTTGTGTATAAAAAGGCTCAGGAACATAAAACGGTACACGCTCAGTCATCCCGCTTGGATAACTATATAACGGTCTGATGAAAATCTTTAAATATGAAATGAGATCTGGTTCTTTGAATTGCCCTTGACCTAATATTTTATCACGCATTATTTTATTAGCATCCGGATCTAGTTTCACCGTTACATCAATATCCAAAAAACTATTGCAATAGATATTGATGGCTTCATCGTCAATGCCTTTTTCATTTAAGTGCTGTACAAGTAAGTATTCATTGGCTTCGAGCAGCTTTTTATGAGGAGTAATACTTGTTATATTTTGTTCTTCAGTATTTCCCCGTCCATAAATAATCGACCGGAATAATTTCTGTAAAAAGAAGGATGTATTTACATAAGGAAAAACTGCCCCATCTTTAATTGTTTCAATGAATATAGCTCCGTATTTCTCTTTTGATTTATCGACGGCATCGTAGCCTATCTTGTCTTTATATATTTTATCAATAAGAACGGCTGATGCAGTTTCCGTATATTTTGACTTCTCAATCAAAACAAGCAGGAATACAATATAATTCCTGAGCGCTTTTTCACTACTGATTTTAGAACCAGCTGTGTTTTCGAGTTGCTCAATTAATGAATAATCCGTACCATTCTCAATTTCAGCTGTAACTGTGTCAGTTATTTCCTTAAACTTATTCATGTCCGAGTAAATTATCAATTGCTGTTGTTGAGAGGCTGCTCTTTGCAACAGTATAAATAAAGTAGCTGTCGAAGCTATTCACGATACTAATAGCCTTATCTGATTTCAGATCACTTGTTTCAGGAATATCAAACAATGCTTTTGCCAAATTTGTGATTGATTCATTCCCGAATAAACTCCTTATCTTTTGGGATTGAGGTTTATACCGTAAGATACCTTTGTCCTCATATTTTTCCAGAAAATTTTCACTATCTGCAATCAGTTCGTATGTATCACTATCTTTCAATTTAATCGCCTCAAGTATGAACAAGTCCGGTAAGTAGATATTAGGACCATTCAATTCCAGACCTACTAATATCGCATTGACAAATTTGATGATATCCCGTTTGTTTTTGCAAATATTTGGAATTTCATTGCTCACTAAATTTGTCTTTATAGTCTTATTAGATGTATTAAAGATTAGCCTGTCCAGTTGTTTTATATATTCCTTTTTTTCACTGTCGATCAATCGTATTTTATCAAATCCCTGCACAAATGTTTTCAAAAGTATCTCTGATATAATTCTATGCTGAATTTTCGGTAACACCAATTCCAGATCAAATATCTTTTCAAGATAGCGTTCAGGATCAAACAGCTTATTTACTGTGAGCGCATTTTTTATGTAATTCTTATCATATGCCACAATAAAAGTAATTCTCGGAAAATTACCTGTGTTACGTATCAACCTTAATACCTCACTCACTTCTAAATTATCCAGCCGATCAAGGTCATCGATGATAAAATAGATCTTCCTGTTAACTCTTTTTATCAGTTCGCTGATTTGCTCGAACTGTTCCTGTAGCGATTTCTCCTTTACAAAAAGACCAGAGACATTTTTAAAGATATTCTTGTCGTTATCGACCTTTGAGATCTGTTCACCATATTTCGCAATCATATTCGAAGTATCTATGTACTTCGACAGTTCATCTTCTAATATCTGGAAGAAATCGTGTGTAAGGCTTTGCTTTTTAATAGATAACCATGGATTGTATTGAACACAGATGACATTTTCTTCTTGCTTAAGACGCTTTTCAATCAATTTTAGTAAAGAACTTTTGCCGTACCCCCACGAACTGTTTATACCTATTGCAAATCCTTTACTGGTATCAAAAGCAATGTTTCTGAGTATAACCAGTAGTTTTTGAAAGAATTCCTGCCGCTCATACTGGTCATTGCCGATGTCCTCAATAGGCTGATCCATATTGAGAAAGGTTTGATTTGCCGGATACACTGACGGTTTAACTTTATTTATAAACGCGCACACTGTACCAATTGTCAGCAAGAGATATGCCGGATCAAATATCGTTACAGACTTCAGATAGCATATGTCTGAGAGCGACGCCATATGGTAATTATTGACAAAGAAACGCTCACGCCAATATAAGTAACAAAGACCAGCCGGGATGGCGATGGTGAGTACTGATGCCTTGTAGACATTTTTTGCCAGTTTTTGATATCCCCAACAGGCAGTGGCAATGAATAAAGCAGTATAAACCGGTAGGATCAGAGGGTAGGTGCCCTTGCGATTGTATTTAGATAATACGGGTTCTATTACAAGACTGTTAAATAATCCGGATAATTCATCGCTAAAAAGCCCGGCAATGATTACAAGCAGGCCAACAATAAAGAATTGTTCCAGCTTCCAGTCTTCTTTCTTCCATTTGAAGCTTATCATAGGGAAACAATCAAAAATTATCAAAATGCAAAAACCTTCAGATTTTCGTCTGAAGGTTTTCCAAATCTTTCGATTTTCTCTGCGGAGAAAGAGGGATTCGAACCCCCGGACCTGTTACAGTCAACAGTTTTCAAGACTGCCGCAATCGACCGCTCTGCCATTTCTCCGCTGCAAAAGTATAAAACTGGTCGAACTTTCAAAAAAAATCTTTTTAAGATACATATTCATCTATTTAAAATCCTTTGTCAGATTGGTTTTGCTCGGGAAAAAAAACTATTTTTAGGCATTACAGATACCCACTACGGACCATAAACATGCAATCTAAACTCAGCTTCCTGTACCCAATTTTTATCCTGCTGTTTGCCAACATTGTTAGAACGCAGGCACAGACCACTTGCACAGGGATTGGTCAGAATGCTTCCACGGCTTTCCCCGTCTGTGGAACAAAAGTCTTTAGCCAGGAGTCCGTTCCTATCTGTGGTGGCAGACCTATTCTGGGTCCCGGTTGTAATGGTAGCGGTGATGGTGGACACACAGATATCAACCCCTTCTGGTATAAATTTACCTGCTATAAAGGCGGTACCCTCGGCTTTAAGATTACGCCGAAAGTCCTTGAGGATGACTATGACTGGCAGATCTTTGATATCACCGGACATAATCCCAATGACGCCTATACAGACCGCAGTCTGTATGTATGTATGAACTGGTCGGGAGAAGGCGGCGTAACGGGCGCTTCCGGCGCAGGAACTTCTTTTGATATCTGCGGCGGCCTTGGAATGCCTTTGTTCAGTAAAATGCCTACCCTCATAGAAGGTCATGAATACCTTTTATTGCTCAGCCACTTTACCCAGTCACAGTCAGGATATGACCTCGAGTTTGGTGGGGGAACTGCCGATATCACCAGTCCGGGCATACCTGCTATTAAATGGGCCAGTTACTATTGCCATGATAATACCATCGGTATTAAACTCAGCAAAGAAACCTTGTGTAAGACTTTGACTACCAATGGTACCGAGTTTATCTTTACCAGTGGTACCGGTACAGTAGTCGGTGCTACAGGCGTGAACTGCAGCAACGGATTTGATGCTGATTCAATATTGATAAAGACCAGTGCGCCGCTGGCACCAGGTAATTATACCATCGCGGTGAAGAACGGTAGTGATGGAAATACAATACTCGATATCTGTGGGAATGGTCTGGCAGTAGGGGAGAGCGCGAGCTTCCGGGTTGAAGTACCACCTGATGTGTTGCTGATCAATACCATAACTCCGGGCTGTGCGCCGGAGAAAATAAAGATTCCTTTGTCAGTGCCGATACGTTGTGGTTCTATTGCACCCAATGGAAGTGATTTCCGTTTGAGTGGATCGCCTGCAGCCAGTATCCGCAGTGCTACAGGGATCTGTAACAGTAATAATCTGACAGACACCGTAGTGATAGAATTTACGCAGCCATTATACAGAGAAGGCAATTATTCCATCACTCTGACTACCGGTTCCGATGGTACGCCGATATTAGGAGAGTGCGGACAGCCAGCTCCTTTGGGACAAGTAGTGAATTTTCATACAGTCGATACAGTATCAGCAGATTTCGATTTCGGACTGAATAGAAACTGTAAGTTAAGTGTCCTTGATCTGACGCATAATGGCGCCAATAGCGTAAACTACTGGCACTGGACTTTCGACAGTACCGATCATCGTTATACACAGAACGTAAACAAAGTATATGGTGATTTCGGCATTAAAAAGGTATCCCTGCTGGTGTCCAACGGCGTATGCCGCGATTCCGTTTATAGGGAGATCAATCTGGAAAGGACTCTGGGAGCGATCTTCAGTGTAGATCCCGGACCTTATTGTCCGATGGATGTCGTATCACCAAAGAATGAAAGCTTCGGTAACATCGTGTCTTATCTGTGGGATTATGGAAACGGTATTACCAGCATAGATGCAACACCTCTGCCACAGCAATATTATCCTACAAGAAAGGAACAGGATTATCGTATCCGCCTGATTGTACTGGATACACAGAACTGTCTGGATACGGCAGATCATGTGATCAAAGCAGTTACCAGCTGCTATATTGATGTGCCTACGGCATTTTCACCCAACAATGATGGTAAGAATGATTTTCTGTATCCTCTGAGTGCCTATAAAGCGACAGATCTTGAGTTCTCAGTATATAACCGTGTAGGTCAACTCGTATTCCATTCCACCAACTGGACACAGAAATGGGACGGTACAGTGAAAGGATTACCTGCCGATATAGGTACTTATGTCTGGATGTTACGTTATACGATCACAGATACCGGTAAGAAGGTATTTAAGAAAGGTACTACCGTACTGCTGCGTTAGCAGTGGTACGGTCCGCCTTTTGACGGGTCAGGCTGCTATAGAAGAAGAGGCAGTAGTATGACTGGTAGCAGTATGTACTTCACAATTGCGGCAGCCTCTCCAGTTTTTAACGTGTGCGGTGATCAGTAATGCTGCCCCGGTCAGTTTTAGCCCCATTTCAAAAGCGCTGCCATGAATAAAGTTAGCCGCAATCATCAGCGTCAGACCAACCCCGAAATATACCACCACGGACTTCTGCCCATGGACGCGTTTATATCCTTTCCAGATGGCCCAGCCACCTATACTCATTGATACGACGATTGTCAGCACTTCCAGCATGACATTTTTTAGAATATCTATATCAAACAGGGTCAGTGTAGTGAAGATTACCGGCAGGAGTACACAATGTATAGCGCAGGCCAGCGAGGCCCCTATGCCGATTGCATCCCACTTCATTTCGTAAGCATGACCATTCTCCTTATGTCTTTCTGATATCTTTTCCATGATTCCTCTTTTCGTTCTGCGGGTAACAAAAGTAGTTAAATGAAACGGTGATGCAAAAAATAATTACTATCGGCGCAGAATGCCTGACTATGGCTGATTTGCCTATTCTTTCTTCAATATATATCCTTATTATATCGGCATTACAGCCTTATTTCTTCGTCCGCGGACGTGCAAATACCGGTACAATAGCGGAGTAGTAACGGTATAATGGACAATTAAGGTCCGGGACAACGGACAAACACACCCTTTGCGGATAAATAGATGGGAATCTGACCCCTCTGAGGGGGTAATTGGTCATAAAATGATCCTGATAAGTAGGGGATCTCCCGGAGATGCTCCCGGTATACGCCCGGTATACGTCGGGTATAGAGCATGTCAAACAGCTTTTAGGGAGAATAGGGGGCATTCAGGACAAATGTACTTTTAAGGCAAAAAAAAGTGCCGGTATTAACCGGCACTCATATGAATTTGTGATAATATCTTCTAAACAAGGTGAGCTGTACAATTGTACAATTCACATTCCCATACATCGTCATCTACCGTAAAACGCGTAACGGAGGTATTTTTCAGATTTGAATCCTGTACCAGACTGGGTGCCAGTTTTTTCAGCAGATGGCGGATAAAGCTGCCATGGCTTACAATAATAATATGTTTGCCGGCATGCTCCTGCATCATATCATCCAGAAAAGCCATACCACGGGTCAAAACAGCCTGTTCCGTCTCCATACCCAGCTCCAGCTGACGCCAGCCGGTACCCCATTTAGCGATCCTGTCAGCCTCAGTGGTACCCTCTGTCTGACCACCGGACACTTCCATGATACGCCTGTCTTCGCGGATATCAGTGATGCCGAGTTCAGTAGCAATGATTTCACCTGTCTTTTTTGCGCGGGATAACTGACTGGTATAAATAATATCCCAGGGTTCGTCAGAAAGCCGTAAGCCCAGTTTTCTGGCCTGTTCAAGTCCTTCATTGTCCAGAGCTACATCTGTGCTCCCCTGCATTTTCCCTTCTTTGTTCCATGCTGTACTTCCGTGACGGATCAGGGCTATACGTGTCATAGGCTCTCTTATGTTGGTTGCCGCAAATATACGCACAGATCCGCAGGAATGGAAACCTCAGAGCAGTTCTGCCTCACTGATGAGATTGTTTTTCAGGGCGAAAACTACTACACCAGCAGTATTCTTGACATTCATTTTTTCCAGTATGCGGGTGCGGTGTCCTTCAACGGTACGCTTACTGAGGAATATTTTATCACCGATTTCCTGCGCTGTAAATTGCTGACAGATAAGTCGGATAATCTCTTTTTCCCTGTCGGTGAAAGTAACCGGATTATTCTCCCGGGAAGGATTAAAACGGCTTTTAACGATCATCGCTGCCAGCCTGGCCGAAGTCTGCCGGCAATAAAAAATATGATCTTCATACACACTGTTGATGGCTTCGATGATCTCCTGTTTGTCTGCATTTTTCAACAGATAACCTTTTGCACCTGCTTCCAGCATTTCTACGATAAGCTCTTCTTCATCAAACATGGATAAAGCAATAATCTTGATATCCGGATTACGTTGCAGTAATGCACGGGTTGCAGTAATGCCATCCATCAGTGGCATTTTCAGGTCAGTCATGACTACGTCCGCTTCGACGCTTGTCAGTAATTCCAGTAATTCCCTGCCATTGTTGGCCTGCCCTACAAGGGTAATGTCAGGTTGTCTCGAAAGCATTAATGCAAGTCCGTCTCGGAATATCTCATGATCGTCAGCTATCACTAATCGGATGTCGTGATTCATTGATTGTTAGAATTGGGGTAAGTTGTGTGACCGGGATTAAACGTGCTATAAAGTTACATTATCCCACCGGAATTTTTACGAAATAGTTGGTGCCCTGACCCGGTACAGAATCGATAGATAGTGATCCCCGCAGGATGTCTGTACGGATAGCCAGACTTTTCATACCAAGTCCGGCAGATTCATTTCTGGCTTTTTTTACATCAAATCCGATCCCGTTTTCTTTGATCAGTACGAGATAAAAGCCGTTTTCTCTTGTCAGCACGATCTGTAATTGTGTAGCTTTGGCATGTTTCAGGGTATTGTGCGTGATCTCCTGTATAATACGGAAGATATGGATCTGTTTTTCAGGGGCAATGTCAATCTTACCGGAAGTGTGAAACTTAATCTCAAGCTCCTGTTTACCCGACAACTGACGAATGAACTCATGTAAAGCCTCCGTGAGGCCTTTACGCTCGAGTGTAGCTGGCAACAGGTTGTGCGATATCTGCCGCAATCCTTTGATCACCTCATCAATGTATCCGGAAGAACGGACAATGACCTGATGGTCTCTGTCATCTGCTACTTCAATACTATGAATATTGAGTTTGATGGTCGATAACAAAGGTCCCATACTGTCATGCAGATCAGCAGCAATCCTTTTCCGCTCATTCTCCAGAATAGTAATTTCCGCAACGATACGCTCCCGTTGCAGTTGTATGTACCGGCGATGATACAAAACAATAGAAATGACAAAGAATAGAATGATGATGGCTATCAGCAGCGAGATAAATATGGTGATATAAAATATTTTGTCGTCCATGGGGCATCATCATTTTGGGGGCGTTGTGGCTTTCGGCTATGCGTCGAAATGTTTGTTGAAATAGTAGGATGGCTTAACAGGTATGCACAGCACTGCTATTGCGTATATCAAATTTACAAAAGCATTGATATAATTAAACATAAAAATAATACGCAGCGATAGTACCGTATCGGAGCCTATAAACATCGATGCTTCATAGATGATCTGATAGATGAAGATGATGATAAATCCCATACAAACAAGGAACCGGGCATTCCTGAATAATGACTTGTTATCTTTTACAATCAGATAATTGATTTCGTTGATGCTGAGTAACACCGTCACAAAGGCATAGATAACCCGGAAATAAGGACTGAAAGTTTCTATTCTGTTGAAGAAGATATTCTCTGTAATCCATATCCCTCCCAGACCGGATAATAATCCGATAAAAAGCAGCCGCTTTCGCTTTAGCGTACCCCATACAAAGAACTGATACACGATCACAATAGACTCGGCAAGACCATACAGATTGAGGGGAACGGCATTACTGGTATGTAGTACACGGATGCAGATAAAGCCGATCGTTTCCGACAGGAATGCCAGTGAGAGGAGTAGCAGGAAGGGCTGAAAGCTTGCAACAGTTCTGTTGAAGCGTATCAGCCCTATTGCCAAAGGAATAATGACCAGCTGGCTTACCAGAAAGGCGCCTATATTATTCATCAGGACAAGGATAATGAGGGATGATTATAATGCACTTTTACAGAGAGGAGGACAACGCTGACCACTTTCCATGGCCTGATCCATTGAACCCGCTTTGGCAGACGAAACGCCCGGCACGTTGGCAGCTTTCTCCCTTGCTACAAGGGTAGTCAGAATATCTTTTCCCTCAGCATCCACAGGCAGTAGTACCAGTCTTACCTGACCCTTCTGATCTTTACCGAAATAGATGCGAAGTCCGTCAGCTCCTTTGGCATTGAGGATGGCGGCAATGGCATGGCGGTTAAACGTTTCTCCTTCAGGAATATTAAAAGCACTGTCAAGATAATTGCCACCCAGTTTGGCTTGTAACTCTTTTCGGCCGGCAAGATAACCCTGTCTCAGACTACGGGCTTCTTCAATTGGAATTACATGCTCGAAGGCTCTGCTCTGATCCAGAGGAATGTCGCCTTTTGGGGTGGAAGGACCATGGGTACATGCTGAAAGCGCGGCAATGGGGAAGGCCACGAAAAAGAAACGTATCATGTTACGGTGCTTCATAATAGCGGTTTTATGATGATTGAATATGTAAGCTAATAGATATGGCCGGCTTTATACCGGGTAGAAATGCTGAAAATAAAACGTATAAATACGTGATGGGGCGGGGCCGTTGTAAGTGTAATATAAAACAAATTCAAATTAAGCATTAACAATCAGTAATTACTTAATCTGCCATATGCCTGGTAACAAACAGACAACAGGTCTGACATCGTATTGCACCATCTGCTCCAACGGAAGCCTTTTAGAAGGTAAATTCCTGCATCCTGATTATCACATCCTGATTATTACTGGTCCAGACTACTCAAAAAAAACTAATATCTGGTACTTATATCAGTATTATCCACAATCTATTTTTGTCCTCCTTTTACATTTGACAATGAAGAAAACATCAGGCTTCAGTCCTGAGCAACAACTTACCTCGCTGGACGCAAGACTCTTGTTGTCATTACAGCGGCTGAGTGATATGCTCAAAGCCATGCAGTGGGAGCAGGCGAGAATACTGGGTATAACACCCTTACAATTACAGATATTATTATTCACAGGTCATCACACAGCCGAAGTGAACAAGGTCGCTTATATCGCTACCGAGTTACAACTAAGCCGTCCTACCGTCAGTGATGCAGCTGCAGCACTTGTCAGCAAAGGATTTCTGCGGATGGAAGAAGATATGCGTGACAGACGTAGTTATTCATTCCTGCTCACGGATACAGGCAGAGAAGTGTTGACACAGGCAGAACAATATATCGCCGAACTGGATACTATATTGCAAAAGAGACCTTTACAGGAGAAAAGCAGTTTATACCAGTCCGTTTACACAATCATTGCCGGTCTCTATGATAAAGAGAAAGGGGGAATGCAACGCATGTGTTATAGTTGCGCACATTACGAAGGCAACAAAAAAAGGCAGCATTACTGCCGCCTCTTTAAGAAAAAGTTGTTATCTGCAGAATTGCAGATCGATTGTATAGATCACTCCAGTTTATCAGGACCAGCCAGAGTCATATCATCATCCGATAATAACGGATAACTATAATTGCTGGATCACCTTTGCCAGTTTCCCCAATCCTTTAATAATACCTGTTTCATTCATTGACGCATAACCAAGCCGTAAGCCCGTAGCATGACTGTACTTAGGATTATAATAACTCAGCGGATTTACCAGATTCACACCAGCTGACTGCATCTTTTGTAATAACTGTTCAGATTCCACCTGTTTATACAACTGTAACCATATGGCCAGTCCTCCTTGTGGACGTGTATAATGCGCCTGTCCCGCAAAGACGGAATGTATAATGTTATGGGTCAGGTCCAGTCTTTTCATATATACGTAACGGGTATTATGAATGTGTTTCCTGATATCTCCGGCCACCATCAGATTGGCAATGGCCTGTTGTAAGATAGGATCGCCTTCTCTGTTGACAATACTACGATACGCAGCCAGCGACCTGATAAAGTCCGCAGGTCCACATACAAAGCTGATAGGGAGTGTATGCATCACCGATCCTATGTAGATCACATTGTTTGCATGTGGCATTCCCGCCAATGGTATGTAGTGTGTATGGAAATGATACTCATGATCATAATCATCTTCTATGATCATAAAGTTATATTGCTCACTCAACGCCAGCAGTTGCTGCCGCTTCTCAACAGATAAGGTAGTCGTGGTAGGATACTGATGATGTGGCGTAATATATAATGCCTTCAGAGGTGTTTGCTGACAACGCAATTCCAGCTCGTCCAGATTGATACCTTGTTCATCAGAATGGACATAGTGTAACTGGGCACCTGCCATGGCAAATGCCTGCCATGCCGGCTGATATCCGGGATGCTCAACAGCTACATGATCACCGGGAGATAAAAGAGTCTGGGCCGTCAGGTATAATGCCATCTGCCCGCCCTGCGTAATACATATATTCTCTGTCGTTACTGCCAGTCCGCGGTCATTATTTAACATCGTGTTGATCTCCTGCAACAGATACTCATTCCCGCGCTCACTATTGTTATTATATATAGTACGCTGGTCATCCTGCTGCACAAGCCTTCTGCATTCCCTTGTGATTTCTGCAACAGGGATCAGCTTGAGGTCTGGCAGACCATCATCAAATATTATATCGTAATTACCACTCGGATTGGATGGGGGGAGAGAGATATTCACATGACGGAAAGGGATCTGGAGGGGCTGTTTCGGAGGCGTTTCCTGTCCCGGTGGCCCCGTATGCCCTGAAGGCATGCTATCACTGACCCGGGTGCCACTCTTATAATGAGAAGTGAGCCATCCCGCGGCTATAAGCTGGTCATACACAAGCATGACCGTATTCCTGTTAACTTTAAGTTGCTGAGCCAGCACCCTGGAACCTGGCAATAAGGCTCCCGGGAGAAGCCTGCCTCTCACGATTTCATTAATTATATATGCTTTGATCTGCTGGTATATCGGCTCATTCTTGTTGAACGACAACTGGATCTGCACATGCCTGTAACTCTTCATAGCTGGCAATAAGGTGTCTTTGATATACGGACGTCAGACGTATACGGTTGTTAATTTTTGTTAATGATGAAAATATTTATAAATATGAGGTCGCTATTTTCCATCCGTATTTTTAAAGGCTTCGAAAAATCTCTATTTTTACAGAATGGACGCAGTAACGATAGAGAAAGCAGCAAACGCAATAGCTGATAAGCACCGGTTATCCATTATACTGGCTGCCTCCCGGCAATCCGCTATCCAATGCTGCGAAATCACCGAACTTACAGGTTTGTCTCAACCCACTGTGTCCCATCACATTAAGATCCTGGTAGACAGTGGGATACTCATTTATGACAAAACCGGACGCAATGTTCAGTTAACCATTAACAAAGAGATGATGAAACACCTCTCTTCCTTCTTCGGACAGTTAAGCTGATCATTTTTTAAAACATTTTGCAGATTCAAATCTGCATATTACCTTTGATTAACCAAATGGTTAAATCGGATAGTTTAAATGGCACAGGAAAAAAACACAGAGGAACAGATCATAGAAGCGGCCAGAAAGATTTTTGTAAAACGGGGGCTCGACGGCGCACGTATGCAGGATATCGCAGATGAAGCCGGTATTAACAAAGCCATGCTACATTATTATTACCGTAGCAAAGACAAACTGTTTGAGATCGTTTTTAATGAAGCATTCTCCAAAGTAGTGACCCCGCTGGGACATATCCTCGAAGGGACAAGACCAATAGAAGAGAAGATCAAAGAAGTGATCGATCATTATATTACCGGCATCTCACAAGTGCCTTATCTGCCAATATTTATATTAAGCGAGGTGAATCAACGTCCGGAGATCATGATCAAAAGACTAAATGCTCAACCATCCTTTGGTAGTATCATGAATTTCATGAAAGAGGTGATCGAAGCCGGTAAAAATGGTAAAATAAGGGAAGTAAGCCCCATTCAGCTCTTCCTGAATATCGTTTCACTGTGTATATTCCCCTTCGTGGCCCGGCCACTCGTACAGGGAATCTTTCAACAGGATAACGTACAGTTTGATCTGCTCATAGAAGAACGGAAAAAGATGGCGGCAGATGTAATACTCGCCTGGTTAAAGCCTTAAAAGGCTTTTTTTTGGAATATAAATTAACCAATTGGTTAAAATAAACAGTTAGTAATGATGAAGTATCTCGTATGGGCCATACTATTAAGCAGTATACCTGCCATGGCGCAAACTTCCCTGACGCTGGAAGACTGTTATCAGCTGGCGCAAAAGAATTACCCGCTCGTCCGTCAGCGGGAACTGATCAGCAAGGCCGGTGCTTATAACGTAGCCAATGCCGCAAAGGGTTATCTGCCCCAATTGAATTTCTCCGGACAAGCCACCTATCAGACACAGGTGGTGGCCATCCCTATTCCCGGCGCCCCGGAGATCAGTAAAGACCAGTATAAGGTGCAGGCAGAAGTAACACAAACCCTTTTTGACGGGGGCAACATTCACTACCAGCAGGAACTCAGTAAAGCAAATACTGCTGTACAGCAACAACAACTGGAAGTCAACCTCTTTAATATAAGGGAAAGGGTGAGCCAGCTTTTCTTTGGTATCCTGCTGATAGACGAACAGTTGCAGCAAAACCAGCTGAGAAAGGAGGATATCCAGAGCGGCGCCCATAAAACCGAGGGAGCTGTTAATAATGGAACCGCCTTACGTAGCAGTCTCGACGAACTGAAAGCGGAAATCCTTAACACAGACCAGTCCACTACGCAATTAAAAACAAACAGACTGGCCTATCTGCAGATGCTGGGACTGTTTATCAACCAGACACTGGATAATCAGGTACAATTGATACGTCCGGCACAGGTACCATTATCTCCTGAAATACGTCGCCCGGAATTATTACTATATGACTATCAGCAAAAAAGCCTGACTATTCAGGAAAAACAGCTGAAAGTAAGTTATCTGCCGAAAGTCAATGCATTCGTACAGGGAAACTATGGCCGGCCTACATTGAATATCGTCAGCAATGATTTCGGCTTCTATGGTATCGGAGGTGTTCGATTCAGCTGGGCCCTCGGCAGCCTGTATACAAATAAAAACAGCAAACAACTGCTGCACATCAACCGGCAGGATCTGGACGTACAGAAAGAGACCTTTCTCTTTAATACAAAACAGACGATGATCGGTCAGCAGATGGAAGTCGCCCAATACACCGATCTTATACAGAAAGATCAGGAAATTATTGATCTGCGCACTTCCGTAAAAAAGGCGGCGGTCGCACAACTGGAAAACGGCGTCATCACCTCCCACGACTATATCAGTCAGGTGAATGCAGAAAATCAGGCCAGACTATCACTCGTACTGCACGAAATACAATTGCTGCAGGCACAGTACAATCATAAAAACACATCAGGTAACTAATAAATCGTCATTTGAGATATGAAATACTTAGCCATCCCCGTAATATTATTTTGCCTGGCAGCTTGTTCCGGCCGGGAAATAGAAGCTGATGCACAGGGTAATTTTGAAGCGGATGAAGTGATCGTTTCTGCACAACAGAACGGACAATTGTTGTCTTTTACTGCGAAAGAAGGAGATACACTTGCAAAAGGTGCTATCGTCGGACAAATAGACGTCAACGGACTCACACTACAGAAAGAGCAGACAGAAGCGACTATCAGTGCATTGAAAGAAAAGACCACCGATCCCCAGCCACAGGTCATGCTTGTACGTAAACAACTCGCTATACAGGAAGCACAGCTGAAACAGTTACTGCATGAACAGAAACGTACCGAAAATCTGGTTAAAGAAGATGCAGCTACACCGAAACAGCTCGATGACATGAATGCCTCCATTGATCAGATGCAGAAACAGATATTGGCTACCCGTCAGCAACTCACCGTCAGCGAAACCAACGTCGCTAACCAGAACAGAAGCGTGTTAAGTGAAAGAGGTCCGCTGCAAAAATCACTGGCCAGATATGATGATGAAATCGGTAAAGGCGTAGTGGTCAATCCTGTAAAAGGGACTGTACTCGCCCGCTATGCACTGGAGGGAGAAATGGCCGTAA
This sequence comes from Chitinophaga pinensis, assembly GCF_007896845.1. GTDB lineage: Bacteria > Bacteroidota > Bacteroidia > Chitinophagales > Chitinophagaceae > Chitinophaga > Chitinophaga pinensis_C. The sequence continues at coordinate 32,446 of NZ_VOHS01000044.1, forward strand.
TAGGAAAGGCATTATATAAGATAGCCAATACAGATACACTGTTGCTGAAAGCCTATATCACAGGTACACAACTACCGGAGATCAAGCTGGGGCAACAAGTGAAAGTATTGATCGATGCCGGCAAAAAAGAATATAAGTCTTATCCGGGTGTCATCTCATATATCTCAGGTAAATCAGAATTTACGCCTAAAACCATCCAGACAAAAGAGGAACGCGCCAACCTCGTTTATGCGATCAAGGTGCGTGTCCCTAATGACGGATATCTGAAAATAGGCATGTTTGCGCTCACTCAATTCCATTGATCATGGATACAGTCGTACTGGAAAACATCAGCAAATCATACATAAAAAATGCGCCCCCTGCATTGGAAAATGTGTCCTTCTCGGTAAAGAAAGGAGAGCTTTTCGGATTGATAGGGCCGGATGGAGCCGGTAAATCCACCATCTTCCGTATACTGACCACTTTACTATTGTCAGATGCAGGTAAGGCAACTGTAGCCGGATATGATGTCGTAAAAGACTTCCATCAGATCCGTAGTTGCGTAGGGTATATGCCCGGTAAGTTTTCACTTTATCAGGACCTTACTGTTGAAGAGAATCTGAACTTCTTTGCTACCCTGTTTGGTACTACCATCTCTGAGAATTATGCTCTGATCAAAGATATCTACGAACAGAGCGCACCCTTTAAAAACAGGCGTGCCGGTAAGCTCTCAGGAGGGATGAAACAGAAATTGGCACTTTCCTGTGCACTGGTGCATCGCCCGGAAGTACTTTTTCTTGATGAGCCTACCACAGGTGTGGATGCCGTCTCCCGTCAGGAATTCTGGGATATGCTGAAACGCCTCAAAAATGAAGGAATCACCATCGTGGTCTCTACACCATATATGGATGAAGCCAGCCTTTGTGAAAGAATCGCATTGATCCAGACAGGACATATCCTTTCCATCGATACACCAGATAATATAGTGGCTGCTTATCCCGGTAAACTATATGCGTTAAGAGCACCGAAAGTGCATCTGCTGCTGCCTGATACGCGAAGGTATGCAGGTATCAGACAATGTTATGCCGCTGGTGAAAAATTGCACATTGCTTTTAAAGAAGACGGTAAGGATCATCCGGCAGCACTGCTGACCTACCTCAAAAGTAAAGGTCATCAGACAGTAGCCATAGAAGAGATAAGACCGGATATCGAGGATTGTTTTATAGAAAAATTAAGTAACCCGCAATAGTGTGGATATGAACAACAAGGCAATCACCTGTAAAGATCTTACCAAACGTTTCGGAGATTTCTTTGCAGTTAATCATATTTCTTTTGAAGTAGAACAGGGCGAGATCTTCGGCTTTCTGGGAGCCAATGGCGCCGGTAAGACCACGGCTATGCGTATGCTCTGCGGCTTGTCTTATCCGAGTTCGGGAGAAGCGACAGTAGCAGGTTTTAATGTGTTTAAACAACAGGAGGAGATCAAAAAGAATATCGGCTATATGAGTCAGAAATTCTCACTGTATGAGAGTCTGACCGTAAGAGAGAATATCCGTTTCTATGGTGGTGTATACGGGCTGTCAGACAAACAGCTAAAAGAGAAAGGAGATGAGCTGATTGAAAAGTTAGGCATGCAGCAGGAAGCGAAAATGATGGTAGGAAGTCTGCCGTTGGGTTGGAAGCAGAAGCTTGCTTTCTCAGTCGCTATTATCCATCAGCCCCGCATTGTTTTTCTGGATGAGCCAACCGGTGGGGTAGATCCTGTTACAAGAAGACAGTTCTGGGACCTGATCTATGATGCAGCAGAACAGGGTATCACGGTATTTGTCACCACCCACTATATGGATGAAGCCGAATACTGTAACCGGATCTCCATCATGGTTGATGGACGGATAGATGCACTGGATACACCAGCCAATCTGCGGCAACAGTTTGGAGCTACCTCCATGAATGAAGTATTTTATGCACTGGCCAGAAGCGCAAAACGCTCGGCCGACTAAAATTTATTATACACATGAAACAATTCATGGTATTTGTCAGAAAGGAATTTTATCACGTCTTCCGGGACAGACGCACCCTGTTGATACTCTTCGGTCTTCCGATTATGCAGATCCTGCTGTTCGGTTACGCACTGACCACCGAGATAAAAAATGCGGAAATCATTGTCGTAGACCACGCGGGGGATGCTGCTTCACAACAGCTGACCACCATGATCACTGCCAGTAAATATTTTGATATCAACAGCAGTACTGCATCAGATCAAGATATTTATAAGGCATTTAAACAGGGAAAAGTAAAGTGTGCGGTTGTATTCCCGACAGGTTTTGGCAACGATCTGCTGAATGGACAGGTCGCACAATTACAGGTCATTGCAGATGCATCAGATCCCAACACCGCGAAAACACTGACCAATTATATTACGGCTATAGTAGCAGATTATCAGCAACAGGTAAATCCAACGGCTAACATTCCGATGCGGATAGAGCCCGTTACCCGCATGCTCTATAATCCTGAACTGAACGGTTCCATGAACTTTGTACCCGGCGTAATGGCCCTTGTATTGATGATCATCTGTACAACACTGACATCTGTGTCTATTGTAAGAGAGAAGGAAATGGGCACCATGGAAATATTATTGGTATCCCCTTTTAAACCGGTGTATGTGGTGCTGGCGAAAGCGGTACCTTATCTGGCACTGGCCATGGTAGATTTTGTCATCATACTGATACTGAGTGTACTGGCACTGGAAATGCCGGTAAGAGGAAACCTCGTTTTGCTGTTCTTCGAAAGTACACTGTTTATTATCAGTTGTCTTTCACTCGGCTTACTCATATCCAGTGTGACCCGCTCACAGCAGACGGCCATGATGGTATCGATGATGGGCATGATGCTCCCGACGATCCTTTTTACAGGTTTCATCTTTCCTTTGGAGAATATGCCTTTGCCTCTTCAGCTGATTTCAAATCTGTTGCCATCCCGCTGGTTTTATGTCATCGTAAAAGCAGTGATGTTAAAAGGACTGGGTATCGGCGTCGTCTGGAAAGAAACGCTGGTACTGGCCGGGATGACCCTCGTATTACTAACGATCAGTATTAAAAGCTTTAAAACACGGCTGTCATGAGAACATTACGATTACTACTGGAAAAAGAATTCAGGCAGATCTTCCGTGACAAAGGTTTGCTGCCCATCATCTTTGTGATGCCGATGATGCAGCTGCTGATTATGCCACTGGCCGCAAATTTCGACGTAAAGAACATTAATCTCGCTGTTGTAGACAGGGACCATTCCACTTATACACAACAGATGATATCGAAGATAGCTTCCTCAGGTTATTTTCATGTCACCGGTTACTATACAGATTACACACCTGCACAGCAACAGATAGAGCGCGAGAAAGCAGATATTATTCTGGAAATACCTGCGCATTTTGAAGTAGATCTGGTGAAGGAGAATAAGGCTGCTGTGTATGTAGCAGCTGATGCTATTAACGGTACAAAGGCCGGATTGGGTAGTGCATATCTTAATACCATACTGGCGGACTTCAATAATGAGATCCGGATGAAATGGCTACCCGAGGCAGCACCCGGACCGGGCACCATAGAGGTGACATCTTCAAATTGGTTCAACCCGAATATGAATTATCGTTTGTATATGGTACCCGGTATACTGGTATTACTGGTGACTATGGTAGGGGGCTTCATCGCCGCTCTGAATATCGTAAAAGAGAAGGAGATAGGCACCATTGAACAGATTAATGTCACACCTGTTAAGAAGTGGCAGTTTATTTTGGGTAAGCTGATTCCCTTCTGGGTGATTGGCATGGTAGACTTCTCATTGGGATTGTTATTGGCAAGGTTTGTCTATGGTATTATTCCGTTGGGCAGTCTGTTATTACTGTACGGCTTTCTGGCTGTTTATCTGGTGGCACTGCTGGGCTTCGGACTATTGATATCCACTTACAGCGATAACCAGCTACAGGCTATGTTTGTAGCGTTCTTTTTTATCATGATCTTCATGCTGATGAGCGGACTCTTTGTTTCGGTGGATAATATGCCTGAGTGGGCGAAGATAATTGCAAAACTGACACCGGTGACGCATTTTATTGATGTGATGAGGATGGTCGTGCTGAAGGGGAGTCGTTTTGCAGATATAAAGATGCAGTTGCTGTATGAACTGGCTTTTGCATTGGTATTGAATGGCTGGGCTATCTGGAACTATCGTAAGACAGCATAAAATTTTTATTAGTATATACAGTTGTAGGTTTAACAGGAGACCGGGATAGTCTTATCCCGGTCCTTTTTATTTATGATAGTTTTCTGATAAGTCTGCCCAGTGTTTTGAGTCCGTCGTCCATTTGTTTGCTCCATGGATTACTATAACTAATGCGCATGCAATTTGTATAACGATCCTGCAAAGAAAAGATCCTGCCGGGTGCAAAGGAGATCTTATGTTTGATCGCCTGTTCATACAACTCATAAGTATTCACGTTCGGATTCAGCTCCACCCATAACACAAATCCACCCTGTGGACGAGATACGCAGCAGTCCTCCGGAAAATACTCCCTGATCGCCTGCAGGTGTCGCATATACTGTGTATGGAGGGCTTTACGCATTCCTCTCAGGTGATGCTCATAGCGGTCGTTTTCCAGAAAACAGGCGATGGCTGCACCCGGAGAGAAGGAGAGGAGATAGAGTGGTGTCTTTTCAGGTTCAGCACTTTCTCCAGATATCTGCCGGGAATAGTCCAGCCTACGCGGTAGCCCGGTGCGACGGACTTAGAGAAGGAATTACACAGCAGTACGAGTCCGCTGGTATCGAAAGTCTTGCAGACACCGGGACGTTCCTTGCCGAAGTACATGTCCCCATAGATGTCGTCCTCTATTAGTGGTATCTCATACTTCTCCAGCAACCTTACCAATTCCCGTTTATGTGTATCTGGCATGCAGGCGCCCAGCGGATTGGTAAAATTGGTTACAAAGAGACAGGCTTTGATCTTAAACTTAGGAATAGCTTTATCCAGATATTCCAGATCCACCCCTGTGCCCGGGTGCGTAGGTATTTCCAATACTTTCAGTCCGAGGGTTTCTGCCAGCTGCAGGGATCCGTAATAAGCCGGACTTTCAATGGCGATGGTATCCCCCTGTTGCGTAACGGCAGACAAACAAAGTGTGAGCGCATCCATACAGCCACTGGTAGTGACAATCTCATCTTCGCTGACGGCGCCACCCCAAAGGATGGAGTTGCGGGCTATTTGTCTGCGGAGATCAGGATTCCCCTGCACAGGTTCATATCCTACACCCGCAAAAGGTGTTTTCCTCAGCGCCTGTATAAGTGCCTTGGATATCTTAGCCGCTGGCAGCATCGATTCCGGAGGCGCCGCAGAAGCAAATCTGGTAATGTTTTCCAGCCGCATATCCTGAGAAACCTGTGTCACCATCTCATGTACGGTAACTTCTGAGGGCTTTTTAACCGCCTCGCAGACTTTCGGCATTTCCGGCATACGACGTGGACTGAAGATGACATAGTACCCCGACTTAGGGCGGGACTCAATAAGTCCCTTCGCCTCCAGATGATAATAAGCCTGAAAGGCAGTACTCATACTAACGCCCTGTTCTTCACTCATAGTACGAACAGACGGAAGCTTGTCTCCGATTTTTAATACGTCTTTAGCAATAAGCTGCTCCAGTTTGTCAGCAATCTGAAGATAAAGATGTTCAGCGGTTTTAAACATGGCTTTTGGTTGAACTGATCTGGTTCAAATGTAAGGAAATTTGAACTGATATGGTAGGGTGTTTATTCCATATAGCATATAGTATAGCATTACGCATATTATATTGATTTAAGTAGCCTTGACACACAATAACAGCATTACAGGAACTCATTTAGAAAGAAAGTCATTTAATTTATAGTAATACATTATCTGCGGCGGGTTTCAGATGGAGCCAAAGGGCCTTAGCCCTTTACGGCCCCTACACGCTTGACAGCGTTTAATCCAACCTCCAATGCCCGACACGATTCACAACGCCCAATAGCATTCCCCGAAAAAGGGCATCAGCCCGCCGGCCCATCTGAAACCCAAAGCATCACAAAACCCCAAAGCATCACAAAAAACCATGCACCACCCGATTCTTGCTAAATATTCCCACAAGGTAATTTTACCCCAAAATACATTTCGCGCAACTCTAAAATTGCATAACTTCATGCAACTAAAAAATTGCACAATGGACGAATTGTTTAAAGGAGTCGCAGATCCGGTAAGAAGAGAAATCCTTGCACTACTACGCCTGCAGCCACTAAACGTGAACCAGATCAACGAACACTTCAATGAAATCAGCCGTCAGGCAGTATCCAAACACCTGCAATTTCTGGAAGAAAGCGGCTGGATCAAGATCTATCAGGCTGGCAGAGAGCGCTACGGCTATCTGAACAAAGCAGCATTTTATGCTTTTAAAGAATGGTTGGACGGCTACCTGCAATGGGGAGAACGCTCCTTAGAGAATGATCACGGCGTATTTGTAGAAGAGGCCGCGTATAAACAGGGACACCACTGACCCAGCCGGTTATGTTACAGGCAATGCTAAGTAAGGACAAGGATTTCGACGGACTTTTTTATAATGCAGTAAGGACTACAGGTATCTTTTGCAAGCCATCCTGTTCTGCAAATCCACGTCCGGATAACGTAACATTTTATATCACAAGGGATGAGGCATTGAAGAACGGATATCGTGCCTGCAAGCGTTGCAAGCCCTGAGAAAACCGGAAAATATGAAGAAAAGCAGATTGACAGACATCCCTGTTACAGATCATGATAATTTCTCATTCGCGGAATGTCTGGTATTTTTGAGCAGGTCGGAGAAAGAATGCCTGCATTATGTACAGGGTAATGTGGTACATAAAATGATGGTATCCAATGGACACCCAGTATTGCTGGAGATCAGTGACGATCCTGCTGCAAAGGCTTTAAAAGCGAGAGTGCTGGACGGCGGGGATGCAGAGATTGATGAGGCACACATCCGGAGATATATCAGCCACTGGTTGCATCTGGAGACGGACCTTCGTCCATTTTATAAGTTCGCAAAGAAAGATGTTGTTTTAAAGCCATTGGCTGATCGCTACAAAGGATTGAGGCTGATCGGTATTCCTGATCTGTTCGAAGCATTGACCTGGAGCATTACCGGCCAGCAGATCAACCTTGGATTTGCTTACACGTTGCGACAGCGGTTTATTCATGCATTCGGACATCATGCCGTCATAGCCGGAAAAGACTACTATGTTTATCCGCACCCGGCGGTAGTGGCTTCGCTGGAACCGGCCTCATTGATGGCCATGCAGTTTTCGCGGAGTAAGGCCGACTATATTATAGGACTGGCAAAAGCGATGACTGATGGTTTGCTGACGGATAAGCAGTTATGGGAAATGGATTATCAGCAGGCAAGAACCCATCTGATATCTTTTCGGGGTATAGGTAACTGGTCTGCCAATTATGTACTGATGAAATACCACCGTCATCATCAGGCATTACCGTTGGAAGATGCCGGTTTACACAATGCCTTAAAGCAACAAATGCAATTGACAACAAAACCGTCTCTGACCGACGTAAAAGAGTATACCCAACATTGGGGTGAGTATGCTGCATATGCTACTTTTTACCTGTGGCGGTCATTGATGCAATAACATTCGCAATACTGATTATTATGACGATAGAACATATTCATATTATTACTACGCCGGTAGGGGATCTGACTATTATTGGCGATGAGCAGGCAATCAATACGCTTACTTTTAAAGAAGGGATAGTCCCTACACAGGAACCATTATCAGATGTGATGCTGCAATGTGTGGAAGAGATGAATGCGTATTTCGCGGGTAGTGTACAGGGATTTACTTTTCCCGTTGCACAACCGGGAACAGAGTTCCAACAAACGGTGTGGCAACAACTGAGAGATATCCCGTATGGGCAGACGATCTCTTATATGCAGCTGGCCAAACGTATCAATAATCCGAAGAGTATCCGTGCAGTAGGAACGACCAATGGTAAGAACAGGATTGCTATTGTAGTGCCTTGTCATCGTGTAATAGGCAGTGATGGTTCACTGACCGGATACGCAGGTGGGTTGTGGCGCAAGAAGTGGTTGTTGGAACACGAGATAAAGCAGAAATTCGGATCATTGGAGTTGTTCTGATGCAACAATAATATTCCGCAAGAAAATAAAACTCAAATAAAACGAAACAAAACATACCGAAAGTATCAACTGATCTAGCCCCTGAAAAACCCAATCTGATCTGGTCAAAAATTACAAAACTGAATCTGTTTTATATCCCGGAATTATTCCAATTTTGAAGTCTGATACCCATTCACCATAAATCCACTCAGATGAATCAGTTATTGAACCAGGATCTGCAGCAATCAGATAATTTCTTACAGGAGATTAAGGATTACAGCGTGTTATTCTTATCCAGCGTAGATACTTTACCAGTAAAGGCTGCCACTGCTTCGTCTGAGTTGTTTGATCTTCCCCGAAAGGGAATGGGCGCCATGCATACCCTCTCACAATTCAGAAAGAGATACGAAGAACATCTTGCGGGCAATAGTGGTCCGCGTAACTGGGGATTTGTAACAGGAGGGGCAACAATACCAGCGATCGCCGGAGACTGGCTGACTTCAGTCTTCGATATGAACGCCTCTGACAGAGACACGCCGCCATTCAAAATAGAAACAGAAACCATCTCAATGCTCCGGCAACTATTTGGGTTGCCGGATGCATTTTCCGGAAATTTTGTTACGGGAGCAACGATGGCAAATTTCTCCGGACTGGCCATTGCAAGACAGTGGCTGGGAAGGCAACTGGGAGTTGATGTGGCACAGGAAGGAATGGCTGCATTAGCGAATGCAAAGATCGTTTCCTGTACGCCACATTCGAGTACCGTAAAGTCTATGGCAATGCTAGGGTTCGGGAGAAATGCGCTCCTGAAGATCCCTGCATTGGCAGGCAGGGAAGCATTTGATATTGATGCATTGAAAGAATACCTGCTTGCACATAAAGGAGAACCCCTGATAGTAGTGGCGAGTGCCGGTACCGTAAATACAGTGGACTTTGACGATCTGCAGGCAATTGCAGCATTAAAGAAAGAGTATAATTTCTGGCTACATGTAGATGCCGCCTTTGGTGCATTTGCAGCCTGTGTACCCGAATATAAGCAGCTGTTGGATGGATGGGAATGGGCGGATAGTATTACCATTGATGCCCACAAATGGCTGAATGTGCCCTATGATGCCGCGATGGTATTCACCCGTCATTTGCAGTTGCAGCTAGATACGTTTAAGAACGTAGGCGCCGCCTATCTCGGCGACCCCGAAAAAGATTTTAAGTACAGCAATTATACACCTGAAAATTCACGACGACTTCGCGCATTGCCGGCATGGTTTACGTTGGTGGCTTATGGCGCCGAAGGATATACAGCTATTGTGAATAATAATATACAGTTAGCCCGTCAGCTGGGAACATTGATCAGTGAGAATGATGCTTTCCGCCTATTGGCCCCTGTCAGATTATGCGTTGTTTGTTTTACGCTGAATGTAGCGGATGAAGAGAAACAGGCAGCCATTGATGCATTCCTGAAAGCATTGAACGATAGCGGCAAGGTTATGCTGACGCCAACAGTTTATCAGGGAGTTCCGGCGATCCGGGCAGCGTTGGTCAACTGGCGTACTACAGAAAAGGATCTGACCATTGCATGGGAAGATATGCTGCAACAGGCGGCCGGACCGACTGTAGGAGAAGACTGATCTATTATTAATTCACCATAACAACTTCGGAGTATGAAAAAGTCAAACACGAATGCCTACATGGCATTGGTGCTGGTAAGTATTTTCTGGGGTACCACCTACCTGGCTTCCAGGATCGGCGTACGCCATACGCATGGATTAATGCTGGCAGGTGTCAGACAAACAATTGCCGGCATCCTTTTAACAGGGTTCTTTTTGCTGAGAGGATTTAAGTTTCCGGAAAAGATTATACTGTCTCGTCTCTTTGTAATTGGCGTGATGATGCTTTGTTTGAGCAATGGGTTAATTACATGGGCCATGCAATATATTCCCAGTGGTCTTTGTGCCATTATTGTTGCAACAGTACCTATCTGGATAACTATATTCAGTTATTTTCTGGTACAACGTACAAAATTCACCATCTTGCTGATCACAGGCATGTTGGTTGGATTATTGGGAGTGGGAGGCATCTTTTATGATTATCTGCCCAGTCTGGCTAATCCTGAATTCCGGTTCGGTATTTTCCTGACGCTCATCTCCTGTATCAGCTGGGCAATTGGTTCGGTGCTGACGGCCAGATGGGCGCTCAAGATAAACTTTTTATATGGCGCAGGTTTTCAGATGCTGTTCAGCGGTATTGTCATGACGGGGACAGCAATATTTATGGGGTATTCCTTACCGTTAGACGGGTTTAATAAAGAACTTTGGGGTAGTATCGTTTATCTGGTCTTCTTTGGTTCCATACTTGGATATTCCTCTTATGTGTTTGTATTGAACAATCTGCCGACTTCCCTTGCTTCCGTATACGCCTATATTAATCCGATTGTGGCGGTATTACTGGGATGGCTGATCCTGCAGGAACACCTGAACTGGACCACTGGTCTTTCCTGTCTGGTGACATTGGGAGGCGTTTATATGGTAAATATGGCTGTAAACAGAAATAAAAAAGAATATGGAACCACTAAATCATGAAGTCAGACTGATAGATTATATCCCTTCTTATCAAGTGCATTTTGAAAGACTGAACCTGTGGTGGATAGAGAAATATTTTACCGTAGAGCCGGTAGACGTGGACGTGCTTGGTAATCCTGATAAACATATATTGGCCAAAGGAGGAGACATTATCTTCGCTGCTGTAGGAGAAAATATCGTGGGGACGGTTGCCTTAAAACCAATAGATGCTGTTAGCGCAGAAATGACCAAGATGGCTGTGGACGAAGCTTATCAGGGACATAAGATTGGTTGGAAGCTGGCAAAAGGGATACTGGAACTGGCCAGAAAGAAGGGATTGGAAAGAGTGGTGCTGTATTCGAACACAAGACTGGCGCCTGCCATTACAATGTATCAGAAGCTCGGATTCAGGGAAATTCCGGTGGAAGAAGGACGTTACGTACGGAGTGATATCAAAATGGAAATCATTCTGTCAGAGGAAAACCCTCATTATATCATTGCGGAAGAACTTTTAAAGACGGTAAATGCGGCGTTACCGCTTTTACGTGAGATATCCGAAATGGCAGCAGCAGAGCGGTTTTCCAGATATAAATGGAGTCGGAAAGAGATCGTCGGACATTTAATTGATTCAGCAATTAATAATAATGTTCGTTTTATACGATCACAACAAATATCTTTGCTGGAAATTCCTGGCTATACACAGGAGTTTTGGGTAAAGGGACAAGCCTGGCAGTTGAGCAGCTGGCAGGAAATTATCGAATTATGGGCGGTGATGAACAGACATCTGGCGTTAACAATACGCGCCATACCCGCAGGAGCACTAAACAACCTTATCAGTATTAATGAGAAAGAACCTGTCACACTGCAATATGTGGTGACGGATTATTTGCATCATTTAAAACACCATCTATCACAAGTGAAAATAATATTATAAAAGATACGATTTAGATTTAGGTATGATGTTCAAAAGGTATTTACCGCCGACATCTGGTTGACACCGTCTCGTTTCTTAACGAGGCGGTTTTTTTTTATTTTCGTTCCTGTATGGAAATGCAACAGAACCCCTGGACGATATTGTCCAGTGAGAAGAAATACGACAATCCGTGGATAAAAGTGACGGAGCATCAGGTGATTAACCCATCCGGTGGTAACGGTATCTATGGTGTGGTACACTTCAAGAATGCCGCGATCGGTGTGGTAGCCCTTGACGAACACAATAATATATATCTGGTGGGGCAGTATCGCTTTCCCCTTGAGCAATTCAGCTGGGAGATCCCTGAGGGCGGAGGACCATTGGGCATAGATCCGTTATTGGGCGCCCAAAGGGAGCTACTGGAAGAGACCGGCCTCGTGGCATCCGACTGGCAACCCATTGTACACATGCACCTATCCAATTCTGTGTCAGATGAAGCCGCTGTGATATTTCTAGCCCGCAATCTGGAGCAGCGGGAAGCAGAACCGGAGGAAACTGAACAACTGTTCACAAAAAAGGTGCCTTTTGAGACAGCCTATCAGATGGTGAAAAACCATGAAATTACCGATTCTATGTCCGTCGCCGCCATTTTGAAGCTAAAACTGATGATGCTGGAAGGGGAGATTCAGACAGCCTTATAGCTTAGACACACGGGATACTAACTGTCAGTTTTTGGGGATGGGAGATTCCTGATTCCTAATTCGTAATTCCAAATTGACTATAAATTCCGTTCTTTGCAGTAATGGAACAACGAAAATTTAAGAAGCCTGGCGGTTTCCGTCAGCATGCTCCCAGACCGAAGTCCTCTTCTCTGGTGATTGGCAGACAGCCAATTGTGGAAGCGATGAAAGCGGGCAAGGCCATCGAGCGTATTTTTATGTTGCGCGGTGCAACAGGGGAGATTATCCCTCAGATCAGACAGTTAGCAGAACAATATAATATTCCGATAAATCTGGTCCCGGTAGAGAAGCTGAATGGGTTAACCTCCGCTAATCACCAGGGCTGTGTGGCCATCACAGGTAATATTAACTATCTGGATCTCCAGGATGTTATATCACATGTGACCGAACAGGGCCAGACCCCTTTATTCCTGATCCTTGATGGTATTACTGACGTCCGTAATATCGGAGCTATTGCCCGTAGTGCCGTATGTTGTGGTGCGCAGGCGATCATTATCCCTGACAGAGGAATCGCTGCCCTGAACGAAGAAGCTATTAAATCTTCTGCAGGTGCATTGGAAACAATCTCCGTATGCCGCGTGAACAGTCTGCTGAAAGCGATCGATACCCTCCATCTGAACGGTATAAAAGTGATTGCCAGCGAAATGGAGGCTGAAACCAAGCTCTATGACTGTCAGCTACAGGAGCCGGTAGCGGTAATTATGGGATCGGAAGACAAAGGTGTGTTCCCGGCTTTGATAAAAGCATCGGATACCCTGTTCCACATTCCGATGGCCGGAAACTTTGAGTCATTCAATGTCTCTGTTGCAGCAGGTATCATCCTGTATGAAGCCATGAAACAGAGAGGCGCATAAAAAATCTCCAGTAAATGAAATTGATCGAATGTCCACGTGATGCCATGCAAGGCTGGCACAGGTTAATCAGCACGGATGAAAAGGTTGAGTATCTGAATGCACTACTGAAAGTGGGCTTTGATACCCTTGATTTTGGCAGCTTTGTGTCACCTAAAGCCATTCCCCAGATGGCTGATACCACTGATGTGATATCCCGTCTGGACATGAGCAATGCAAAAAGCAAACTGCTGGCAATTGTTGCCAATCAGCGGGGAGCTGAAGAAGCGGTGGTATTCGATGAAATTTCTTATCTGGGGTATCCTTTCTCTATCTCCGAGACTTTTCAGCTGCGTAATACTAATAAAACGATCAGCGCATCAATGGAACTGGTAGATACCATGCAGGAACTGTGTATTAAAAACGGTAAGCAGCTGGTAGTCTACATTTCCATGGGTTTTGGCAATCCTTACGGAGATCCATACGATGCTTCCATTGCCTTGCAGTGGGTGGAAGAGTTGGTGAAAAGGGATATCACAACAATTTCCCTCGCTGATACGGTTGGTGTTGCCAATCCGGAGATTATCACAAAACTGTTCTCAACCCTTATAGCTGCTTATCCGGAAGTAGAAATCGGTGCACACTTTCATTCCGCTCCTCACAACTGGGAGGAAAAAGTAGCCTCTGCCTACGATCAGGGATGCAGACGTTTTGATAGTGCCATTAAAGGAATCGGTGGTTGTCCGATGGCCAAAGATGAACTGGTCGGTAATCTTGCCACTGAAAGGCTGCTTGATTTCAGTGTACAACGTCACGAACAGCTTGGATTGGACTTCACTGCATTACAGGTCGCTCAGCAGATAGCAGACCGTATTTTTTATTAGTCTTGTATCATGACAAATTTTCGTCTGACCTTTCCCGCTTCTCCATTTGCAACACCTGTCAGATATACCGATAAGATATTGATGATAGGTTCCTGCTTCGCAGAAGAGATAGGAGAGCGTTTACAACAATATCATTTTGATGCTGTGATCAATCCTCATGGGATCCTTTACAATCCTATCAGCATCACACAGGCCTTACATACTTATCTCGACGGTAAAAAATATACGAAGGATGATCTGTTCCTGCAAAATGACGTATGGCATAGCTGGGATCATCATAGCCGTTTCTCCGGTATTAATCCTGAAGAGGTCCTCGAAGGCATCAATACCGCACAGGAAGCTGCTGCCAGACAACTGGAAGAAGCAGACTGGCTCATCATCACCCTTGGTTCTGCATTTACATGGTCATTGACCAGCAACAACTACGTGGTAGGCAATTGCCATAAAGTACCCGCAACCTCTTTCCATAAGAAACTATTATCCCCCCCGGACGCCATCTCTGCACTGGATAATCTGATGCACCGCTTGTTTTTCCGCAACCGGAAAGTAAAGATCATGTTTACCATCAGCCCTGTACGTTATGCACGTGACGGCGTAGTAGAGAATAATCTGAGTAAGGCGGTATTGATACAAACAGTTCACCATCTGGTGAATAAATTTGATCGCCTGTTTTATTTCCCAGCGTACGAACTTGTGATAGATGACCTGCGCGATTACCGGTTTTATAAAGAAGACCTCGTACATCCGAATGAACAGGCGGTAAATTATGTGTGGGATCATTTTACGGCAAACTGTCTGGAAGAGTCAGACAGACAACTATTACCACGCGTAGCAGAAATCATAAGAGCAAAACAGCATCGGCCATTTAATCCGGAAGGAAGTCAACACCAACAGTTCTTGCAGACATACGCACGAAAGACAAAACAGTTGATGGAAGAATATCCATTTTTGCAGTTGGAGGCCGAGTTGAAGCACTTTGAAGGAGCGTGAAAAAGTTTACGCGAAGAAAAAATTAAAAAAAATGGGAATTGTAAATCTTTAAGTGTAATATTGCACCCCCGTTCAGCGGGAATGATTCCGTAGCTCAGTTGGTAGAGCAATACACTTTTAATGTATGGGTCCTGGGTTCGAGTCCCAGCGGGATCACAGGAAACCAAAAGCGCTTCAGGTTGAAAGACCTGAAGCGCTTTTGGTTTATGCCATTTAACCTATTGTCTCATTATCAACCTTGAATCGGGTTCGAAGATTAGTAAATAGAATGGAAACCTATAAAAGTCTTGTTACAGCTTTTTCAGACCCATTTAATAGCTTGACAGAATCTTTTTACTATGACAAAAAGAGATAAAGAATTTTATTCGATCCAATTTGAGTTTCTCATGCCGGGATCGCACATACCCAGCTTCATTTAGAAGTCGGGCTTTTTGTTTGATATAAGTTCACATTGACTCCCTTTATAGCGTTCCTAAATGATTTTACTTTCGCATTAAATGATTGTGTCACCGCATGCGTCAACAGGTTCGTGCTAATTGGCAAGGCAGAATATCGAGTGAGCAGTTGTCTTTTTCGATATTGTCAGATCCCTGCATTTGTAGGAGTTAACAACGCAATCTGACCAAGGTGGTAACGCAGATGCGCGGTGCGGCTCATCAGTAGGTTCAACCTGTTACGTCCGGGATCCCTTGCAAAATCTTCCTGAGATGTTAAAGCATGACGCTGCATCCATTCAGACGATGAAAATCTTCTT
Source organism: Chitinophaga pinensis (assembly GCF_007896845.1). Taxonomy (GTDB): domain Bacteria; phylum Bacteroidota; class Bacteroidia; order Chitinophagales; family Chitinophagaceae; genus Chitinophaga; species Chitinophaga pinensis_C. The sequence continues at coordinate 48,252 of NZ_VOHS01000044.1, forward strand.
GTTTCTTTACTAAAATGGTTTGTAATATCAACCCAGCATCTTCTCAGATATTGGATATTTGCCTTAACAGAAAGCGTTTTTTCGGAGGTATACAGAAATGGTGCTATATCCGGATAAATAAGTTCCCCGGCAAAAGATTGTGGAAGCATAGCATCAGTAGTCGCCGCAAGATGGCCTAAAATATACCACGCACTGTTTCTTCCGGGAGCCACTTGTTGCATATAAATTTCATCCGGATATTTGTTAAACATGCGATTGACGTGGGCAACTTCATTATCCCAATTACGTAAAACCTGACTGATGATTTGCCCGGTATAGTTTGTTTCTAAATTGGTGTCCATTTATTATCAGTAATTATAGTAATAAAAAATTTTCAAGCTTTAGCTGTGAAAAGCGAATTGACAAACGCAATAAGACTTTTTCTGCATTCAAACAAGGGTACCAGAGATTAGTATAAAAGCCCTTTCCCATTATTGGCTTTAACTATGCACTCTTACAACTATGTTATAGTATCGGGGACTATCGTTTCCAACATAGGATTGCTGCCAATCCCAAAGAAACTCCGATTGCGGAGGTGGATACTGCAAAGCTGACTTCGATTTCCCGGACACCTGCACCTTCTGACGCTAGTGTAAAAAATAAGCCGCCGATCAGGGCAACGAATACGGCAGCACTTATCTGTAATGTGGCACTTACTGCCCCTGCTGCCAGTCCTGAAAAACGAGGATCAACCTGATCAACGTTTAAACGTACCAGTGCTGGAATGGCAACACCTTGTCCTAAACCTATAATAAACAGCGGTACGGGAAGCCAGGATGAGTTAGCTGTTACAGTTAATATAGCTGTGAGAATCAGGCCCGTGACCTCCAGAATCATACCGAATGCGGCTGTACGCGCACCAAGCCTTTGGGCAACCGACGGACTACACCATGGGCCAAGAAAAAGCCTATCCCTAATGGTAATATGGCCAGCCCTGTTGCTAGTGTGTCATGACCCAAAGCGCCCTGTTCATATATAGCGAAGACGAGAAAGAAAGATGCAAGTGCATAAAAGAAGAATGCTGCGGACAAACTTCGACGTAGCCCACTTTTCATCAATAACGAAGGATATACCAATGGTGACCCTCCTGCAGATTCCTGTTTTTTTTCGTAATGCCAGAATATATACAATAAAGGGAAGCTCAGTATCAGGAGAACTATACACCACCATGGCCAGTGATTTTCACGCCCTTCGATAAGCGGCAGCACAAGAGTCAATAGTCCCGCAGCGAGAAGTAGCGCGCCAGGAATATCCAATTTCTCTGATCGTTCAGCACGGTTTTCCCGTAGTAATATTAAAGCCGCCGGTATGGCAAACAGAATAATAGGCAGGTTGATAAGAAACACACTTCGCCATCCCAGGTTAAACATATCGGCGGACACAAGCACACCACCAAGTAACTGACCGGCAATAGAGGCCAGACCAAAGGTTGCGCCGTAAAAGCTAAGTGCACGGTTTTTTTCATCAGCGGGGAAAATGGCATGGATAGATGCCAGCGATTGTGGTCCCATGATGGCGGCTGTAACACCCTGAAGCAGTCGGCCTGCTACCAGCACAGTGGGAGACGGTGCCAGACCGCAAAGTGCAGATGCTGCCCCAAAGCCAAGCATGCCATTAATGAATACCCGCTTTCGGCCATAAATATCACCAAGGCGCCCACCCAATATCAATGTGACTGCATACGCCGTAGCGTACACTGATACCACTAATTGTGAATGAGCAGAAGAGGCATTCAGATCCTTAAGGATCGCAGGCAGGGCCACGTTGACGATAAAAAAATCCAGTGGCGGTAGCAATGTGCCTGTTAGCAGTACGGCTAAGGCCATCCACCGACGAGGATCATTAATGTTTTCTTTCATTTACTTACTGTGTTATGCCCGATTTAAATGCGCAGATAGTTGCGATGGAGAATCAGATCTGGCATGAATGCGTTAATAATTGTCTGTTTTTACATTATTTTTTCAGGCACAAATATCCTTGCAATCTTTTGTGAATCTTATATTAATTTCTAAGCGGTTTATATGATTTTCAATGATAGTTGCATGGAATTAGTACAGCCTGATTAGCGCAGGCTAAAATATTATTCCTTTATAAGGATCAAATATCCTTGCAAAGCAATTTTGTTTTGAAATATACCTTGAATCGCCCATCTGTGTATGGATATAATGATAATATCATATATATAACCGGTCTGCGAATTTGACATTTGATAACGAATTTTTCATACAAACTGTCTATCTTCATATTATGTCCTCAAAAAAAACATACGCACGACAACTTGGCCACTTAAACGAAATACGCGACCTTTTCGAAAATGTGGACATCAACTTTGGCAGGTCAGGTATCAAAATATATGACAGAAAGGATAACACTTGTCGCAAGCATCTAAAACCTAACAGACGGGAATTCTATCAGATCATTTTCTTTGAAATGGAGGCGATGGATATTTCACACTTGGTTTGGAAACTTACCGGATAAATGAATCAACAATAGCATTTATACACCCCAATGAGATCATCTCTGGGAGAACACCGGTACTGAGTCTACGGGACATATTGTTTGTTTACAAAAGAGTTTATTGAGGATCATTCCATACTTAAAACGATTATGGAGAAATATGGATTTTTACTGACATTTCCAAAAGCATGATCCGTGTACACAGGAAGACTCCGCCGGACTCACTGAATTGTTTATGAAAATGCATCAGGAAGAGGCTTCTTATAGCACCCAGTCAGGGGATGTTCTACAGGCTTACATTCAACTGATCATACTAACTGCAACCAAACGCGCGCACAATCTTGTAACTGTACCTACAAATAATGAATACCGGCATGTCTATGACTTTTTTCAGCTATTGGAAAAAACGTTTGGTTCAAA
>NZ_VOHS01000045.1 GCF_007896845.1 Chitinophaga pinensis
TCAGTTTCTGGCGGAGCAGCTGCACCTCTCTCCCAGCTATCTGAGTGATATGCTACGATCATTGATGGGACAGAATGCGCAGCAGTATATTCATGAGAAGCTGGTGGAGAAATCGAAGGAGTTATTGTCTACGACGAATCTTCTGTTTCGAAATTGCGTTTCATTAGGCTTTGAGCATTCGCAATCGTTTAGCAAGTTTTTTAAGATGAAGGCGAAGGTTCGCCTTTGCAATTCAGGCAATCATTTAGCTGATATTGCAGCAAATGCCGGCTTCCGGGTAACAGGCTCAGGTCTGTTTGTCCGAACGTGAGCAGATGTTATCCGGATCGAGCATTGAAAATTCCTTTTGTCCCCATGGTTTACATGGAGTGTCCATTAGGATGGGTGGGAAGGCTATTGTCCAGCATAATTTGTATAACCTATCTATGTCATTAGTCCGGATATAGATCTGTCCGTAATTGGCCGCAGGATCGAGGTCTTTATATTCGAAGAAATGAATTTGCACCTGATCTTTTCTATCATCAGATAGCCGTCATAATCCCCACCAAATGCTGAATCCCAGTTATTGATATAGAAATCTATTGTAGCGATCTTATCCCTCATGGGTAATTTTGGGTGAACGGCGGTCATCATAAATTAAGCTATTTATTAAAGTACTGCAACAAAGATGAGATTCTTTCTCCGAAGTCCGGCTTGATACAATCAGAAATTACTGAGCCGTGCGGATACGGCTAAGTGTTTCGGGCGTAATTTTAAGGTACGAGGCGATCAGCTTCAGGGGAAATAGCCGGATGACCTGTGGTTTGTGCGTTATCAGGTGATGATATTTCCCCGCGGAGACATCCCCTGATCATAAAAACCAACCCGGAACCATCCCGGTTGCAGGATCTTACCTAACTGGAAAAATACCGGAGAGATGCCGATGAGCTCATGTAGGTATGTATGCTTAATGTCAATACTTCACAATCTGTGAGGCTCTTATTGGATTTTCAGCAGTTTTGAAAAAAGAAACTGGATGGACTGACGATGCAGTCGTTTTCGCAATAAAGTTCGATGATGTTTTCATCAGTCTCTTCAGAGCGGAACTCATAGCAAGCGCCGGTCAGCAGAAAGCTGACGAGTTGCAAATTTCGCCTTGTTGCAGGAGATAGTTATTCTTATTGATATACCGGTGACTGCATTTTGCGGCAATCAATTCCAGTTCGCCGGGGAAAATGTACCGATTTGTTGTAAACAGGTTTGTAAGGATATTATCTGATCCATATGCAATGATAATAGCTCAAGGGGACATACTGACACAAATTATTGATTTGTTCATCAATCCACACCTCCTGCCCTCTTAAAATCAGCATCTGCCAGCTCCTTCTTCCCCATCTGCTCATAAACCTCTCCCCGCTCCTTATAAACTTCTGTATCATTCGGATCCAGTTCGATCGCCTGACTATATCTTTAATAGCAGCTTTATAATTATTCAGATATTTATAAGCAAGCGCACGATTCACATATATCGTCCTATTACGCGGGTCTAGTCTGATAGAGCTGCTAAAATCCTGAACGGCTTGTTTATAGTCCTTTTGTAAGGCATATGCTAATCCACGGACTGCATAACTCTCCGCTTCTTTGGGCGCTATATCGATAGATTGTGATGTCAGCGATCGCCAATGCCGGTTTATTGATATATGTATAAAGATTGCCCCGGTAACGGTAAGCCAGCGCATTAGGAGTCCTTTTGTGATTAACACGGTAAAGTCTTCGATAGCCAACTCATATGCACCTTTTTGATAGTGGGCAAGACCGCGATTATAATAATTCTGCAGCGCGTCCGGATCTATTTTAATCGCTGCAGACAAATCAGCGATAGCCTGTTCCAATTGATTGGTTTCAATGTACAGTGCTCCCCGATAGCCCAATGTGACAGCTGATTGTGGATCGAGCGTAATCGCACTTGTGAAATCAGCAATTGCGGAGTCTATCTTGTTTAGCTTCGCATACAGATATCCGCGGTCACGAAAAGCGGCACTGTTTTCCGGAAAGAGTGAAATTACCTTCGTATAATCGCTGATAGTGAGCGCATACCTTTCCTCAGGAGAAGAATATGCCGTGCCCTGTGTGACATATAATTGGGTGAATGGTTGAGTCTCTGTATACTGTTCTGTTGTATCTGCGATATAGTCAGCAGAGGCAGGGCTTTTCTCAGGTCCTTTACCCTGTAGATAAAGATTTTGCAGTCCATAGTAAGCTTCCGTATTCTCCGGATTTAACGCGATGGCTTTCTTATAATCTTTGATAGCCTGCTTGTTCTTCTCCAGATTTTCATAGGCACGCGCACGTTGCACATAGGCACTATCGTCTTTCGGATCCTGCCCGATTTTCTTTGTATAATCCCTGATAACGGATTTGTCTGATGCTCCCGGTTGGCCACCAGATAAGCCACCACCTTTTGCATTTAGCGCGATGGCTCTGGAGAAATCATTAAAGGATAATTCCGGGGCATCAATTTTAGTATAAAGATATCCCCGAAGACCGTAAGCCCATGCAAAGTTGCCATTGAGATCAATTGCTTTATTTAAAGCAAGGATCGCATTGTTATCATCTCCCTGCTGAATATAGGCAAAACCAAGATTTGCATATGCGGAATCAGTCGGATGAGCTTTTATAGCCTCGGTAAAACTTTGAATAGCAGCCTCAAAATTCTTCTCTTTCAGATAACTTTTCCCTTTTAGGTAACTGGCATCAGATTGCTGACCGTAAGTCGTTGACGCCATTAGCAGCAAGATGACGGATATATTTCCTACTAATTTAAGACACATGCATTTCATACAATGTATAGCTTGGGTTAACAAAGTCGAAAGCCCACTAACTACATAAATCGAACCAAAAATACATACAGAAGAGTTTGACAGTTGTCAGGATGATATCAATAAAAAAGCGCACTAATGTGCGCTCTAAGTGTTCCCTGGCGTTAAAAAACCAAAACAGATTGCTATTATTTATCAGATCATCACTCGTTTACCTAAATGATCAACATAGTCTCAAGAACCAGAATGCCGCCCCACAATATAAACGGCATTCTGGTCAATGTATTCAGACAATCTTAACTACTTCGTTTCACTCTTTTCCGGTAATGCTACAAACTGGATAACGTTCTCACCACTCAGGTATTTTCCTGCGGCGGACTTAATAGAACTACCTGTAATCTGCTTCAATCTCTTTTCTACATCAGGTAATGCTTTCAGTTCTTCTTCTCTTTCCAGTCTGCCTGCGATGTATTGCAACCAGAATTCATTGCTTTTCACCTGCAGTTCAATCTGCGTTCTATATCCGGCTTTAAACTTCTTTAATTCATCGCTGGTAGCACCTTTACTCTGCAGATCAACAATATCCTGTGCTACTAATCCAACCAGATGATCCACATGCTCCGGTGCGCAGCCAAAAGATACGTTAATGGCAAATCGCTGATCAGGCTCTTTCACCATACTACCCTGTGCAGATGGTGTATACACCTCTCCTGCTTTTTCTCTCAGACTGGTCAGCAATCTGTATTGCAATACTTCTGTCAGTGCCTGCAGCTGCAGGTTCTCTTCAGCACTGTATGCACACTCACCATTATATACCAGTAAGACAGTTGCTTTATTACCTTTCCCTTTTTCTACTACTTTAACCAGTTTACCTTTAGGAACCCGTCCATGCAGGGTAACACCTTTCTCCTTCAGATTCAAAGCCGGTAATGCACCAAGATAACGTTCCAACAGCGGCTGGATCGTATCTGCATTGAAGTTGCCTACAAAAACGAAATTAGCCTGAGAAGCATCTGCAAAACGATCTTTATAGATAGCTAACGCTTTATCAAGATTGATACTATCCAGTCTTTCCAGTGTAACCGGACTCGTACGATAGTTATAATTGCTCAATACAGCGCTAACAGTATCTCTGAACACATTATTAGGATCATCGTATCTGTTCCTTACAGCTTCTTTAGAACGCGCAATAGCGTTTCCGAATAACACAGGGTCTTTACGAGGAGCAGTATAGCGCATGTAAATCAGCTGTAATGCTGTTTCCAGATCCTCCGTTCTGCAACCGCCGTTGATACCCTGACTGCGACCACCGATATATGCACCTACAGCAGCTGATTTTCCATTCAGCATTTTTGATAACTGAACCGGAGAATAGTCACCCAGACCACTGCCACCGATGATACCAATCGTATTAGCAGCCGTTGGAAAGTCTTCATTTGAATATTTATTGATACCGCCCGGTGCAAAAGACATAAACTGAATCTGGTCATTTGCATAGTTGGTAGACTTCAGCCAAACCTTGATACCGTTGCTCAGAGTCAGCTGTTTGATATCCAGTGCGGCAACCGTAGATTGTGCAACTACTTTACCACCAGCCGGAATTGTTTTCAGTAACTCGCTGGTAGCGGTTGAATCGTTATAAGGTTTAATTGCAGCAACGGCCATCTTGTTAAACCAGCTCTCGATAGTAGCTGAATCAGGCAGATTACCTTTTTCTTTTTCAGGTGCAACAAGGAAGATATCCCTGTTGGTCGTCGTAATAAAACGGGTACCTACCGCTTTAATATCTTCCAGAGTGATACCGGGCAAGGTCGATTTTACGAAATCATACTCCCAATCGAAACCCGGTGCAGCCGCTCCATCAAGAAACAAACGCTGATATTCCGACACATAACTGCTGGAAGGCGTTTTGCTTTTCTCCTGCTTAGCTGCATCCATGCTTGTCGCATAGGCCAGCTTCACTCTATCCAGTTCTGCCTGAGTAAAACCATAACGTTTTACCTGCTCGATCAACTGCCAGGTATCTGTAAATGCTTCCTGCAGTTTACCGGGTTTTGCTGTGATGGAATAAGTGAATTGCTCCAGACCACCGGAAAAACCACCAACACCCGCTTTAACGCCGAGGTATGGAGGATTCTCCTGCTGGCTCAGCTCCCCTATTCTATGACTCAGCATCTGATTGAACAGGGATGTTATCATGGCATTCCTGTAATCAGCCGTCGTGATCAGTTTGGAACCCGGATGTTTTACCAGCATCTCCAGTTCGGTAGCTGTCAACTCCGGATCGGTGATGGTTTTGAACTGATTTTTGCCGGTCAGCTCAATTTTATATTCGGGACGCGGACGTTCATTAGCTGGATTCTTCAGATCAGCAAACTGCTTTTTGATCTGTTTTTCAACAGCGTCCACATTTACGTCACCCACTACGATCAGGGCCTGCAGGTTGGGTCTGTACCAATCCTTGTAGAACCTGTGAATAGCAGCTACCGGGAAATTTTTTAGAATACTGTCGGTACCGATTGGTTGTCTGACAGCGTATCTTGAATGATTGAACAGCAAAGGCATGGTCTGCTGTTGCATTCTGTTACCTACTCCTTCCTGTAATCTTTTCTCTTCGAGAATAACACCTCTTTCCTTATCAACATCATCTGCATCCAGAATAGCTTCCTGTGCCCAGTCACGCATGATATTTAACCCTTTACCTACCATGGCAGGATTATCTGTCGGAATAGGCAGCTGATATACGGTTTCATCAAAAGAAGTATAGGCATTCAGATCAGCGCCGAATCGCACTCCTGCTTTCTGCAGATAATCGATCAGGTCATTCTTCTTAAAATGTGTGGTACCGTTGAAGTTCATGTGTTCCATGAAGTGTGCCAGTCCCAGTTGATCTTCATCTTCTAAAATAGAACCTACCTTGTTTACCAGATAAAAGAAAGCTCTTTTTTCCGGCTCTGCGTTTCTACGGATATAGTAGGTAAATCCGTTTGGCAACTTACCTGTACGAACTGCTGTATCAAGTGGCATAGGCTGGCCCTGCTGTTGCGCAAAAGCTGCTTTTCCATTTACCAGCAACAGCATTAACCCTGCAGCAGCCCAATGGCGATAGTGCATAATTTGTTTTTTTTGTTGTAACATATCCCCTAAGGGACTATCAATTTAGACTATAACATATCCAGTATTCCTTCATTCTCAATAATGATCATGCCCTGTCTGTCAGTAGTGATACCTTTCTGCAGCTGGTATGTATACTGTGGCACGTTATTGTTCATGATGGTTGGAAGGAATTCAAACGCGATCTGTGATCCACCATTATTCAATGCATGTCCGACTTCAAATATGTGCGTGGAAATAATAAAGAAACAATTTGTAAAATCAGTGAAAGCTTCTGTTACGGCCAGTGTGGCATCATAAGCATCTTTCACGTTCGTACCTTTGAAGAGTTCGTCAAAGATGACAAACAAAGATTTATCCGTAGCTACCTCTTCTGCCACTTTTTTCACCCTTAACACTTCCGCATAGAAGTGACTATATCCTTTGTTCAGGTCATCAGGGACATTCACAGAAGAATAGATGCCATCCAGCACGGAGAACTTCACTTCTGTTGCAGCTACCGGAAATCCCATATGGGCGAGATATATGAGGATACCGGTGGATTTCATCAATGTAGACTTACCCGCCATGTTTGCACCGGTAAGAAACAGCACATTCGTAGCTGTATTAAAGGATAATGAGTTAGCAACCCCTTTATCAAGACCGGGATGTCTCAGACCTTTCGCTTCCAGCATATTCCGTTCTTTCGGGAAAGCCTGTGCATAAGAGAAGCCCTTTGCTTTAGCAACTCCCGCCACTGCCAGATACAGATCCGTTTCATACAGCAATTCGAGCAGCATCTTTAACTGACTACGAAATACACCCGTCAGCATATGATGCAAGCGGACATTTTCCATTAAAGACCTGGAAGGTTTATAAAAATCTTTCAAGCGCGCATCTGTCGTGATAGTACGTACGATTTCCGACCATTTCATCCATGGTTGATCTTTATCCCGTCCTTCCTGTTCCAGCTGTTTCAAGAGCTTTTCACAGGCTTTTAATACGGCAATGCTGCTATCTATGCCTGTTAAGGTCAGTTCATAGGTATCATCTTTTACCAGTACCGCCGCTATTTTCTTTCTGCCTAATTCCCATAATGCCATTACGTAGCTTCCGTCGCCGCCTTCATCCATATAGGATTCCATACGTTCCAGTTGTTTCTCATCAAAAGGGAAACTGACAGGATGCTCATTGAAATAGCGGAAGATAGCACTTCTGTTGTTGATCGCTTCCACATCCGATAAGGGATGCAGGAACATAGTATCCAGTAATTTCTCTGCACCTCTGGTCTTCACCTGATTAAAAAGACTGAAAACAGAAGCAGGATTAAATTTGCCTAACAAGGACAAATCGTCTAACGTTTGTTTGTCTGCAATAAAGCTCATGCGTTCTTATTTACTTTTTTTCTGGCGAGGATATCCAGGATACCTTCATTTTTAATAATTACCATACCATGTCTGTCAGCCGTAATACCTGATTGCAGTTTATGCGTATACACAGGTTTATTACCTTCCATCAGCGTCGGCAGAAATACGAAATTTATATTTTCACACTTTTCTTTCAATACATCACCTGCTTCAATGATGTGTGTAGAAACGACGAACATACAGTTCTTTCTACGGGCGATTGCACTGGTCACGGCGATAGTCGCTTCATGTGCATCCTTTACGTTTGTTCCGCGGAACAATTCATCAAAGATGACAAACAGATACTTGTCCCTGCTTAACTCCCTCGCCACGTTTTTGATGCGCAGTACTTCTGCATAGAAGTGACTGGCGCCCATGCTCAGGTTATCCGGCAGGTTGATGGTGGTGAAGATGCCATCCCTTACAGAAAACTCCATTTTAGAAGCCGGTACCGGAAAGCCCATCTGCCCCAGATACATACAGATGCCCAAAGCTTTCATGAAAGTAGATTTACCGGCCATATTCGCACCTGTCAGAAAGATCACGTTACTGGATGGTGTAATGTTGATCGTATTCGCCACAGGCGCCGTCAGTGAAGGATGATAAAAATCTTCCAGAATAACTGTTTGCTGTTCACGCGGTAAGGCCAGCGGGAAAGAGAATTTCTTCTCCGCTGCAATACGTGCTACGGAGATGTAAACGTCCGTCTGATAAAGCAGACGAAGCAGACGGCTCATCACCTCCCGTTGCCGGAAGCGGAGTATTTTATCATACTCCGCTACCTTGGCAAAAGGTAATTTTTGTTTGGCTGGTTCCTGCAGGATCGCCTGTAGTTCTTTCTCTTTCAGGAGCTCTTCTATAACGGCCAACTCTTTACTGTAAGGAGTGCCTGTCATCTGTCTGCGTATATTATCAGCAAACTGAATAGTAGTCTGTAAAATTGCGATCAGGCTTTCTACACCTTTCTCAATCGCCTTATACGCATTGTCTCCTGCTATGAGCTGATTTAATTTTCTCTTCAGATTATCCTGTTGATCACTCAGACGGCTGCGTTCATCAGTATCCAGCAGATACTGCTCTGCACCATCAAACCAGATTGCATCATAAGGAAACGCTATCCCGTTAGCTCCAAATAAACGAATAGTAGTACTACGTGCATTCACTGCATCTACTTCCGACAATGGATTACGGAACATCTCTTCCAGCAGCTCTGATCCTCCTCTTGTATGCGTACGGTTAAAAATGGCATATATGCCACCATTCGTACCGCTTTTACCGAAGATATTCAGATCATTCAGTGTTTGTTTATCCGTCATTAAGCCCATACCAGCAAATATTTTTATTTTCTTTTTCTTCTGATCAGTAAGATAGTGCTACCAACTAACAAGATGCCCGGAATAACCCACATGAGGAAATATTTCAATCCTTTCGCACCTTCCTTAGACAGGAAAATATCATTATCAGAAGAAGATGGACGGCTTACATCTACTGGTACAGTGCCATAAGATAACCAATGGAACATACCGGGAATCAATGAGAAGTTAGAAGCCCCATAACGTCTGATAGGTGGGTTCATACCGCCGTTACTTATACAATCGGCATCACCCAGGATCATGATACGCTGTTCTTTGTTACCTACTTTTCTTGACAGGGCATAGGCAGTTACAAAGCTGTCTACTTTTTCGCCTGCGGCAACGTCCAATGTAGCAGAATCATTTACAAAGTCGATGGTTTTCACCTCATTCCATGTTGTCATGGTATCTACCGTCCGTAATACAGGTACTGCTTTAAAGCCTTTTTCAGGATTGAATAACAGGCCAGCCCCTTTCACCATTCCTACATATCTGCGCTGCTCACGCATCACTTTGTATATTGGTGCGATTTTCTCAGCTGCCGGTGTAGGCACGGATATTACGACATTCGCAGCCACATCAACTTTAGGCTGCACCAGCTGACCCGGTATTGTTTTTACGCCAAACTGCTCAATGAAAGCTTCCATTACAGGAGAACCCGGTTTGAGTGTGATAGCGAGGTTACCACCATTTGCGATGTATACGTCCAGTTTCTTTTTGGTAGCGCTATCAAGTGCTTCTTTCATATCTGAAATAACAATGATATCAATACCTTTTGGTATTTCCTTATCACCTGTCAGGTCCAGTGCTTCCACATCACAACCCTGATTGGTCAGTGCATAGCGGAAAGTCTTTACAGAAGAGAAGAGTGTATAGTCTTTGATCCTGTCGCCCTCGATGGTTCTTTCTCCATGTCCCTGCAAGAAACCAATTTTAGGCAGCTTCATCACCATTCTCTTGAACATGGCGGTTACTTCTCCTTCATTAGGGAACTTCATCATATCCTCGTAGATCCTCAGCCATGCTTTCTGACCGTTACCTCTTTCTACCAGACGAACGAAGGTATTGCCTTCATCGGTCAGATTGACCTGTTTTTTGATCTGCTCAGGTGTCAGGAACATGTTGATATCCAGATCGCGGATCTCTGCTTCCTTGGCCGCCATTTCGGCAAGGGTTTTATTCTTGTAAACAAAATCCAGTCGTGGATTATTGCTTGGTTTATCGTAGTAGTAAACGTATTTCAGTTTGGTTTCCGGTTTGAAACGGATATACTGTTTTAAACGTTCTTTATCTTCATTTACCTGGCTTGGAATACCGTTGTAATATTCCCTGTCGAGGATATTTACATAGGTGGTGATCGTCAGATCTCCGTCAAGTTTCGCCATCACAGCCTGGCTGTTTGGGGTCAGTGTATTACGTTTCGTCTCTGTCGTATCACAATAAGCCATGAGGATAGGGCGGGAAGTAGCATATCCCAGCGCCATCGCTGCTACCACAACTATCGCGTACTTTCCCCATACTGCCGCGAATGACGCATGCGTACGGTTAGCCTGTAACTTCTGAATGCTCAGAGTTAAGAACATCGCGATCACTATAATGAAATACAGCACATCTTCGCTACAGATCAAACCCATGATCATCTCATTACAACGACCGGAAATAGACAACCAATAAGTGATATCACGGACAAAATCAATATCCTGCCCTACTTGTTTCATGTAACTGAGTGCAGCCAGCAGCACCAGAGTACCTAATGCGGCAACTACCTGATAGGAAGTAAGACATGACATGAACAGACCGATAGCTGCATAAGCACACAGCAGCAGGTATAATGACAGCAGTCCTGATAATACTGGTGCCAGTTCAAAATTTTCTACTGTAAACATGCCTATCACTACATATATCAGCAGCACACCGATCAGCATCAGGCTATAGAGCATCATGGCGGTGAATTTACCATATATGATCTGTGCAGAGGTTACAGGGGAAGAATACAATAATTTAATGGAACCACTGCTCAGTTCACGGCTCATCAGACCCATTGTTAGCAACGGCATATACAGGTAGAGATAGCCCTGTACGGTTGTAAATAAACCGAGGGGACCGGAGAAAATACCTGCTGTAATAAAGGAATTACCAAAACCGATGTTTTTAGCGCGAACAGCCTCCTGCAAATGTTCAGCGAAGGCCATTCCGGTCTGGAAGGTGAAAACCACCAATATCATCCAGGCAATCGGCGAATAGAACAAGGTGAACAATTCTGCCTTGGCGATCTTAAAAATACGTCTCATTGAATATCTTGTTATCAGATTTATTTATTTTTTTTCTTCGACAGTCTGGCAAATACTTCATCCAGTGAGCTCTTCTCGATAATCAGTTCCATCAGTCCCCAATCCTGACTCACACTGGCAGCAGCAAAGCGTTGTGGTGTTTTCTTTTCACCATCATAACCCAGACGGTATCGGAAAGGAGCTATCTGCTCCACTGATCTGATACCTTCCACACTCATCAGGGCATCACTTACAGGAGGCGTATCCAGTGTTACTACAAGTGTATTGGGCTCTATGTAGTTATCAAACATTTCCAGTGAACCGGAAAATACCATCTGTCCTTCTTCGATCATTTTGATCTCTCTGCAGGTAGCCTGTACCTCTGTGAGAATGTGCGTAGAAAGCAGTACGGCACGGTCCAGTGCGATCTGTTTGATCAGGTTACGTACTTCTACTATCTGATTCGGGTCCAGACCATTGGTAGGCTCATCCAATACTACAAACTTCGGATTGTGTACGATCGCCTGCGCAATGCCCACACGCTGCTGATAACCACCTGAGAGGTTACGTAACAGACGCTCTCTGAAATGCGCCACACCGCATCTTTCCAGTGCATCGGCCACGGATTTCTTTATCTGCGTTTTCTCTACCATCCTCAGTTCCGCGCAATAGGTCAGGTATTCCTCTACCGTAAAGTCAAGATACAATGGCAGTTTTTGCGGCATAAAGCCAATATTGCGTTTAGCAGCCACAGGATCTTCTTTCAGGTTGACGCCATTAATAAAGACCTCCCCTTTAGACTGCTTCAGCACCCCACAGATGATATTCATTGTGGTAGATTTACCAGCTCCGTTAGACCCTAGCAGTCCCACAACGCCCTGGCTGCTGATCTCAAAATTTATATCTCTTACCGCCCACTGTGACGCGTAGCGGTGAGATAAGTTTTCAACTTTTACGATAGTATGTTCCATTCATTACGGATTGTTTAATAAATAAAATAGCAGGCGTAAGCCCGGCTTACACAATTACTGGCAAGAATAAAGATCTGGGAGTAACGAGCTTCCAATTGCCGGGGGACTATAACCCCGGACAATTGGAAGTGTTAGGGATCAATAAGTGGCGTTCGCGATGGCGCGCACGTCAATATTGAATTTTGACTTATAGTAGTTCACTAATAAGTCGAACTTCTGTTTGATCATAGGATATGAAAGATATGATGCCATCTGCGCGTCAGTGCGTGTCAGGATAGCAAGAAGGTATGTTGTCTGATCGTTACTTTTTGCCTGTGGCCATGAATAGGTGCCATAGTACCACTCAGATGGATTTCCGTTTGCCGCATATGATGCCGGTAAAAATCCTCTCTGCCTGAATGCATCTACATTGGCAGGGTTGGATGCATTGATCGGGGATGCCGGGTAAGTCACATAATCACTGATGTCATAGAAAGCAGATGGGAAATCTATGATCTTATTCTGGATATAATAGTTCCAGATCACTTGTATCAATACATTCCTTTTTGTCACTTTATCAGCTGATGACATGGTACGCAGAGATGCGTTCATGCCTGCAAAGGTGATGGATTTACCAACTACTTTATAGTCGAAATACAGATACTCTCTTCCCGGCGGATATCCCACACGGTATTGTTTGATTGTATCTGCCATCATCACACGATAGGGAATGCCTTCCTTTTTCTTGAAATCTTCCGGTAAAAACTTCAACCACACATCATCGAGGAAATTCAGCATATCCATTGTGTACTGAGGATTTCCCAGTACTGCTGTATCTATTTTAGAATTCCCTCCACCAGTGGACGGCACCCACAAAAAGTCCTTTTGTGTGAAATTATACAGGAAGTAAGAGCCATATGTATTGTAAAGGGATTGAATTTTATCATTCGCTTCAGCCGGCGCATTACCCTGTGGCAAAACATAGTCCACAGGTATATCGATAGCCGGACCAATAGCTGCGTCCTTTTTACAGGAGAACAGCACGGTGCTGCAAAGACAGGTGATAATAAATATATGCTTCATAAATTAATGAATTGCTTGTTAGTATTATTATTGTCCGATTCTGTCAGGCATCTGACCAGATGCACTCTGCTTAAGGCCCGGGTTCTTCAGCAGCACACTTGTTGGGAAAGGCAATACATACATAGGGTCATTTTTTGTGAGTTTGTATTGTAATACGCTTTCGCCTAAATCATGCTGATAACGATGAGAGATCTCAGGCATACCGTAACGACGCAGATCAAACCAACGGAAACCCTCGTAGGCGAACTCTTTACGACGCTCGTCTCTTATTGCCTGTAACAAGGTTGCCTTATCACCGATCACCTCATTCGCATATCCGTCAATACGCTTACGGCGCAGGTCATTCAGGTCTTTCAGAGCACCCCCCAGATCATCCAGCTGCACACTTGCTTCCGCTCTGTTCAGTAACGCTTCCGAAGAGCGTAAGGCTTGCGCCAGATCGGCTCCTGTAGGCAGCTTCGACACCAACTGTACACCTGAATTTGTTAATAAGGAAAAACCGACCCTGTACCTCGCATCATTCGTCGCATCATACGTTGAAAGAAATGTCGCTGATGGCGTATAGGTACTCTGATTAGGCTGTGTATTACCTCCAAATACCCATTCTACCTCAACATTGTTATAATTGAGCCAGTTACCGTATTTCGTATCCAGCGTGGTCATGTCCAACAGCTTTCCGCCCTGTTCAAATACTTTATTCGCTTCTGCTACACTTTCCTTCCATCTCTCCATATAAAGAAACACTCTTGACAACAGGATATGAATAGCCGGCTGATTAATATGAAAATCTTTGCGCACAATCTGCAAAGGATCCATCAGGGAGGCAGCTTCCTGTAAATCATGTACCACCTGATCATATACATCTCCAACCGTAGCCTGTACCATTGGCTCAGCAACAATTGATGAGGAGAGCTTTAATGGCACACACAGTGACTTCGGATTGACATTATATGGCTCACCGTATAAGTTGGCAAGACGGAAATAATACATTGCGCGTACGGCCAATGCTTCTGCTTTTACACGGTCTTTTTCCTGTTGGGTACCGATGGATTTATCGATATTATCCAGCACGGCATTACAACCAAGAATTTTTGTGTAATACTGGGCATAGGTTGTGACAGAAGGATCTTCAGAGATCAGTATACCCAATCCATTGATATCTGCCAGTTTAGGCTGCCATGTGTACCACAGGTAGTTCTGCTGCGCATCATAAGTACCCACCACATTGGATGGATCATTGGCATATTCCAGGAAGAAATCAACATCATCATCCATGAAATACAGGTAATTCATCGGCTCTGAGTTAGTCATATACCCAGACCCTATCAATAATTCCCTGAAGTCGGTCGCCGTCTTAGGAATCACGTCACTCTGCGATTTCTCCTCCAAAAATTTCGTACAACCGCTTAAGGTAAGCAGACCGGCAAGGCCGGCTATTAAGAATAACTTACGTTTCATTCGCTTTAATGTTAGAGTGTCATGTTAAATGAAAGGGACGCCATCCTGCGTGCAGGCCAGCCAGCTGTTTCCGGATCATATCCTCTCCATTTCTTATCAAAAGTGATCAGGAATGGGTTTGTTAAGCTGAGTGATGTACTGAGACGCTTAATACGTATTTTTTGAACGAGGGATTGTGCAAATTCGTAATTCAGAGACATCTGACGACAACGGATAAAATCAGCATTTCCAACCATATAATCAGATGAATTATATAAATTATATGGCGTCTGGAAAGTTGACAGATTTAACTGTGGGAGTTTCAGCTCGTAGTAGCGCGGATTTCCAGGAGGAATAACCGGCACATCTGTATTTAATTCATCACCCGGGTGCTGCCAGCGTTCTTTCAGGATACGCGGCACGTTTTGCTCAGGTGTTGGTGCACCACTGGCATTGTAATAGGCAGGTATACGCTTGCTGGCACCAAATGCCACTGCAAACTGTGCATAGAAAGTGATGTTCTTATATCTTAACATGGTGTTGGCACCACCAGAGAAATCTGGTTCCAGCTTTCCTGTTTTCACGAGATAATCGAGATCATTAGCAGTAGGCTTGATATCCATGTAATTGAACATAGGGATACCTGTATTATGGTTCAGGCCTGCATATGAATAAGAATAGAAAGTAGAATAGGCCTCTCCGTTCACAATAGCCTGACCACTCAGATAGTCTCCGAGGGTATTCACTCTTTCATTGTCTTTCACTTTGTTTCTTGTCAGACCTGTGTTGGCTGATACCTGCCATGTAAAATCTTTCGTTTTGATCGGCGTAAAGCTTATCAACAGGTCATATCCCTGATTTTCCATCTGGGAACCAAAGACAGTTGCTGTACTCATCCCGTTTTCAACAGGCACCTGACGTGGAGCAAGCACATTACTTGTTTTCCTGAAGTAGTTCGCAGTTGCGTTGAATCGGCCATTAAACAGGGAAACATCAATGCCCAGGTTCCAGCTTTTAGTTTTTTCCCAGCCTAAATCAGGATAAGGTAAAGATTTAATATTGAGTGTATACTGTCTGAATTGGCTATTCAATCCACCGTCAGTAGCAATCAGGTATGGAGATACAGCTTCAACTGCATTACCCTGATAACCGTAAGTGGCGGACAGATCGAGCGCATTCAGCCAATTGCTGTTGCGCAGGAATTGTTCGTTGGAAACGCGCCATCTGCCTCCCAATGACCATGTAGGTTGAAAGCGTTTGTTTTTATCCTGACCGAAACGGTTAGAAGCATCCAGACGTGCGTTGAAGTTGAAGATATAACGGGAAGCATATGCGTATACAGCAGAGAAATATTCGCTCAGGAAATTACTTTCCTGATTCACAATCCTTGAATTCAGGCGCATTTCTTCGTGCAGATCCGGAGCGCTTAAGTTACCGATCATTACCGGTTTTAAGGGCACAGGCGCAAAGCTTTCACCACGATAATGCAAATATCCGTAACGCGTATTGGTGTTTCCTTCTGTAATGGTAGATCTTGCTTCCAGACCACCCTGCAGGGTCACATTGTGTACATCACCGAATAAGTGATTATAAACAAGCGCGTTTCTGACAGTATATCCTCTGTTGGAAGCACTTTCCAGCTGTGCCAGTCCACCGAAAGGCAGACGGCTGGCTAGTTCTTCAGGGCTGTTGGAAGAAACTGTACCGAATTCATACCCTCTGTATTGGGTAATAAAATTAGACAGCTCGGTAGCATAAGATTTGATGCTGGAAGAAGCTGAAGTATAAGACAGGAGTCCCTGATATTCCAGTCCTTTTGCCACCTGGTAACGTACGTCTATCGTTGATCCCAGTGTAGTCGTATTGTTCTTATTGCTTGTATTGTCTAATTCATTCTGAATATTGTACAGATAAGACAGTTTGCTTGGATAAACGGTACTACCACCTTTAGAACTCAACTTTTCATGGTAGAAAAATGTACCGTCATCATTGTACATAGGAATGGTTCTGGCAGTTTTGTATGCATAATCAAAAGGATTTACATCATATGCAAAACCATCGGTTGTACGGACAGTTCCATTCAAGAGGAAGTTTACGGTTAATTTTTTACCAAATTTCAGGGTAGTGTTAGATGATGCGGAGAATGTGCTTAAGTCATTTCCTTTTGCTTCCCCTTTCTGCTGTTGCACGTTGAAGGAAGTTCTGTTCATGATCTTTTCTGTTCCTCCTGTAATACTGACACTATGGTTCTGGTTAAATGAATTACGGAAAAGCAGTTTAAACCAGTCGGTGTTCTGATTTTCCATTTTCCTGAACTTCGCCTGATAGGTAGGATAGTCGATTTCTTTGTTCTGTAGTTGCTGGATCAGCTGACCGTAACCAATGGGCAAAACGGTGCTGGTATAGCTGTCACGATTGGCGTATACTTCTTTAGAGAACTGCATCAGTTCCTGAGAGTTCATCAGATCATACATGCCATAATTGGGACGCTGACCAACGGACAGGCTGTTTGAATAAGAAACAGACAGCTGACCGGGACGTGCCTTTTTGGTCGTGAGGACGATCACACCGTTTGCGGCCTGCGAACCATAGATGGCAGTAGCAGACGCATCTTTTAATACAGTGATGGTTTCGATATCGTTAGGGTTCAGCCATGCAATCGCATTGGAGGCGATCAACCTGAGTTCTGTTGCATCACCCGCGAGTGAACCGTTTCCATTAGGGATAGGCAACGGATCACGCTGAATGATACCATCTACCACCCACAGAGGTTCCTGATTACCGAGAATGGTGGAGGTACCACGAATACGGATCTTAGGACTACCACCTACCTGTCCGGTCTGTGTTATTACAGACATACCCGGAACAACACCCTGTAACATCTGGTCGATGGAGGTTTCACCCGCCACTTTTATATCATCAGCTCTTACGGAATAAACGGCGCCCACATAGTTACCTTTGTTGACGTTCATGTAACCCGTAATCACCACATTATTCATTTCAAAGTCCTTTCTGTTCAGGGTAATATTCAACACCAGGTTGTTACCTTCTGTTACAAATAAAGAACCGGCCTGAGCCTTGTTAAGTGTATAAGCGGAATATCCATTAGCAGATTTCTGTACTGCAATTTCCATCGGTTCAAATCCGAGCATAGAAATCTGGATCACTGCATTTTCAGGCAGGTGATTGAAGTAAAAGGTACCGTTGTTGTTGGTGATTGTACCATTAACGGTATTTTTTATTCTCACGGATACACCAGACAGCAATTCTCCTGTTGAGGTGTGAATCGTGCCCGTAATAGTAGTTGGAGGCAGTGCTTCTCCGGCCTTGCGTGACAGAACGATCGTTTTATCTTTAATGAGATAAGTAACCGGCTGATCCTTCAACATTTCATCGAGAAATTCCGTTAGCGGCATATCCTTTGCAGAAAGAGATACTGTAGCCGTTTCACTGATGGTATTGGTATTGCTGAATACTACGTATCCGGTTTGCTGCTTGATGGCAGAAAAAATTTGTTTGTAAGGTATAGTTTTACCCGATATAGAGACGGTTTGTGCATGGCCTGTAGCAGCGGCCTGCAAGATGACAGTAATTAGTAATACAGCGGTCAGTTTCATAGCCAGAATGATTTTGGTTAGGCTGGCGCTTGTGCCCCGTCGATCGGGTGGCCAATAGCGATTTTTTTGCATAAATTGCATCAGATTTGGTTGTTAATAAATGTGAATCGAAAAAGACATTAATGGACTAACCAGGTCATGTTAAACGTCACGGCCGCAATCCGTGACGTTCTTTTTTATTGGTTAGTTTTTGACAATACATCTCCTGACCGGAGTTTCTCCAGTAATTAATTACGCTTTCGGCATAGCTTTGGTTGTTTATCTGTTTACTACGATGAGCTTGCGTCCCTCCACTCTAAAGTCGACCTGAAATCTTTTTAAAATATCCAATAGATCCGTTAAGGCAATCTGTCTGGTCATTTCCCCGATAAACTTATCTGCATTCGGAATACCATTCTCATATACCACTTCTATGTCATACCATCGTTCTAACTCGCGCATGACTTCTTCAAGGTTGGCGCCGTCAAAGTTGAACAATCCATTTTTCCATGCTAATATTTTCTCCGGATCCTGATTATCTGTTATGGTGATCTTACTATTTATTATCCCCGCCTGTTGGCCTTGCTGTAATGTTACAGCCTTTTTATGATCGGTTGATGGCACTCCTACCCTTATGCTACCATTAATGAGTGTGGCACGGATAGTGCGCTCGTTTTCGTATGCATTCACATTAAAAGAAGTACCTAAGACTTCTATATCGAGCTTGTCTTTAACTGCTACAATAAAAGGTTTATTTGCATTCTTTATGACATCAAAATATACCTCTCCGGTTATTTCTACCCTTCTTTCATTACCGGCGAAGCTGGTAGGAAATCTGATGGAGCTGGCTGCATTCAGCCATACATTGGTCCCGTCCGGCAGTGTTACCTGAAATTGTCTGCCTGCAGGAGTAGTCATAATATTATACTGAACATCCATATTTCCGGTGGTGGTCGGATCGTATACTAACTGCCCTTCAGATAATACGATGGATGCACCGCTCTGATTAGCTACAATACCACTGTGCAGGCTATCCAGGACTACTTCCCGGCCATCTGACAGTGTTAGAATGGCTCCTTGTTTACCGGGCTCGATATTGACCGGTACTGACGCTATTACAGCCGGTCTGTTGTGGAGACGTGATGCCCAATAATAAGAACCTCCAACTAACAGCATGGCGATCGCTGCTGCCCAACCCCATTTTCTCAGGTAAACAGGGCGGATGCGTGCAGGCTCTGCATTAAATTCAGGTATATGCTGACTAATCTTCCGGCTTATTTTATCCGAATCATAGGTATAGAATTGCTGCAGATGCGTGGTGAGTTGCTCAGGATCAGTCATCTGTTCAAACAGATCACGGTGGTGGGCTTCAGCATTTATCCATGCTGTCAGCTCAATCTCCTCAGCTTCATTCAGGCTGTTATCAAGATATTTAGCGATTAATACGGCTATATAATGATTCTTTTCTGTCATGCTATACTACTAAAACAACTAACTCCACTTTATATACCGGTCAACTTTAAATTTTTTTAAAGTTTTTTTTACCGGTGCAGCATATTTAATGCTAAAACGAGCATGGGCAAGGAAAGTAACTTATTTTTAAGGATGGCGGTACGCAATAATGCCACCCCTTTGGCTTTTTGATTCAGCACTGTCTGATAAGCCATATTTAATTCATCGGCGATTTCGGGAGCACTTTTCCCTTCTATAATGGCGAGGCGCACTACCTGCCGGCATTGTGGTGGTAATTTTTCTATTTCCCCTGATATGATCTGTAGAACTTCTGTCTTTATATATGCATTCTCTACATCTATTGAGAAGCGTTCTGCTCCTCTTTCTATGGAATCGTGAATATTATCGTGGCGTTTTTGCGCCTTTATATAATTAAGTGCCGCATTTTTTGCTGCGGTGAACAGGAAAGACTTCAGTTGTCCCAGTGAAGGAAAATCTTCTCTTCGCTGAAATACGTTGATAAAACATTCTGAAACAATATCCTCAGCCGCCATAGTATCCCCTATCAGCTGCTCTGTAAAAAAACAAAGCGACTGTTGATAGAGCGTATATACCTGGTGCAAAGCTTTTCTGTCTCCTCGCTGAAAGGCGGAAATCAGCTCAATTTCTTCATATGCTGTTCTGGCTGACAATTCGGTTAATTAGTCCAATTGAAGTCACAAACTATGTTAAAAAAATTTAAAGCTCAAGTGTATCTCACAAATATTTAAATATAATTAAACCATATATAACATAAAAAGGTCAGTCATCTTTATGAAAGCGAAGTCTTTGGATATGATAAGACTGCTGTTTTTATCAGCCGTAAAAAATATCAGCGTATGGATGATATAAAACCGATCAGGTACCATGACAATGGAAAGAAACCTGGTATTTGAGGCCCTGTATTATCTTTGTAAGATGTCTGAAGCTCCTGATTTTATCGACCGCATCAAAAGTGCTTATACCAAGGAAGAGCTACCGGCGAGGACTTTGCTGACACAGGAAGGAGCCTTAGCCAAAAAGCTATTTTATATAGATAAAGGGTGTTGCCGCTGCTGGTTTAACAACGATGGCATAGACGTTACATTTCAATTTCTTTTCGAAGGTAGTTTTGCCTCCTCGTTTGAAACGATGAGTAAGGGTGTGCCCAGCTGGTACAGTATTGAAACATTGGAGCCCACGGTGGCTTACAGCATCTCAATAGAACGATTCAAAACCGCGCAGGAAAATAACCCTCTGGCAAAAGCATCTTACCTTCATTATATCGAACAGCGTCTGATGGATTTCCAAAGGCTTTTTGTGGCGCATATCAAAGACAGTCCCGAAAAAAGATACCGGGAGCTACTGACCAATCATCCTGAGATCATCCTCCGGATCCCCCAACACTACATCGCTTCGTTTCTGGGCATTACTTCCGTATCCCTCAGCCGTATCCGCAACCGAAAATGATTAATTAACAATTGTTATCGCCCGGTGGGTTTTGCTCAAGGTAATTTTGCCTCAACAAAACTTCATACCGTGAATAATACGAAAGTGTTAATAATAGGTGCCGGACCAGTAGGTCTTACCTTAGCCTGCGAACTGGCCAGACGCGATATTCCTTTCCGCATTATAGAGCGCTGCGCAGTTGCCCCACAAGGTTCGCGTGCGAAGGCATTACAGCCACGTAGTCTTGAGATATTAAACGATCTGGGTATTGCTGAAGACCTGATGAAGATCGGCTCTACAGAGCTGCCATATCGAAAATTTCAGGGTAACAAAATGATAGGTGAAACACCCCGTACCGGCTTTCCGCGTAATGATACCCGTTATCCTAAAACTTTACTGATACCACAGCCAGAAGTGGAAAAGGCACTACGGATAAAATTGCAGGAGCTGGGTGGTAGCATAGAATGGGCGACCACCCTGACAGATTTCAAGCAGTCAAATAATGGGATTAATTGCCAACTGGAGAATGACAGGCAACACGAAGCTATGCATTGTAGCTATATGGTAGCCTGTGATGGTGGTAAGAGCAGCACCCGCAAAAAACTGGGCATTGATTTCGTCGGTGAAACACATCAGGAAGAACAGCTCTGGGTAGGTGACGTCGAAGTTGCAGGATTAGAGCGGGATGCGTGGTATAATTGGTTAAGTCCTGTTTTTGGTATTGCGTTCGCATTGTTCCCATTCAGGAACAGCAATATATGGCAATTGCAGGCCGTTATGCCAGCTGATCAGGACGGGAATATACCTGCGCCGACATTAGAGGGCTTTAACCAGCTTTTTAAAGAACGTACGCAAATGGAGGGTGTCAGACTAACCAACAGCTCATGGCAATCGATTTACCGGGTAAATATACGCCGGGCGGAACGTTACCGTGCAGGCAATGCTTTTATTGCCGGGGATGCTGGTCATGTACATTCCATTGCAGGTGGAATGGGAATGAATACAGGTATACAGGATGCCTGTAATCTGGGCTGGAAATTAGCGGCAGTAATTAATGGTCACGCTGATGATCGTTTGCTGAACACTTACGGCGAAGAACGTATTCCTATAGCTGACTGGCTGCTGGCAACAACCTCTCAAAGACAAAAAGTAATGCTTGACGGTGCAAAGACCGGAAAAAGCGGTTTTGAAACATTGGGCACCAACGATACCACCCAGCTGAATCTGAATTACCGGGGTAGCTCCTTATCTAAGACCGGCCAAAGCACTATAAACGGTCTGGAAGCCGGAGACAGGGCGCCTGATGTACAATTGACAGATGGCAGCTGGTTGTCAGATCAACTCCGGGGTACCGAATGGAAACTGCTGCTCCCCGGTGAGGAAAAACTAACCGCACTGACTGATCTGGTTAAAGTGATCAACACTTCAGATGAGCATATCAGGGAGGCTTATGGCGGTGGAGAAGCAGCTATATTGATCAGGCCCGATGGA
This sequence comes from Chitinophaga pinensis, assembly GCF_007896845.1. Taxonomy (GTDB): domain Bacteria; phylum Bacteroidota; class Bacteroidia; order Chitinophagales; family Chitinophagaceae; genus Chitinophaga; species Chitinophaga pinensis_C. The sequence goes on from NZ_VOHS01000045.1 coordinate 22,396, forward strand.
TATATTGCATTGATTGCCGCTTCAGTCCAGGAAGTAACGAAGTATCTGAAACAATTAAATGGTCTTTAGTCCGGATTACAATGACCATACAATTACTCCTATCTGATAACAGCTATAGTTTAGAACCGGCAAGCGAAGGCTTGCCGGCCGTATTAAGGGCTTATTTTGCAATCTGCAGAAGCAGTTCGCTTACTTTATCTGCCTGAGTGAGCATCGGGCAGTGTCCTGATTCAACGGAATATATGTTCTTAATACCAGCTGTGCTGATCATCTTTTTTTGCAGATCAATGGTGATGGCATGATCCTGAATAGTTTGAATATAATATTTGGGAACTCCCGCGAATGCCGGATTCTTTAGAAATATTTTATCTGCCTGTGGAGCAATAGGCTCAGGCCTGTTATTATCCATCAGCAGTTTCTTCACTTCATCATTGGCATCCTGCGCAAAGACCGGAATAATTTTATCATTCGGGATACTGGCAGTCGCGCCATCTGCGGAGAATTCCAAAGCCGGACCAAACATGGAATTAGGATCCATCGTAGTAAGATTAAGGATAGATTGGTTATTAGCAGGAACGAAACCTGCGAGGTATACAAGTTTTTCAACCTTATCCGGGATCGTATCAGTAACAGCAGTAATGATTGCACCACCAAGACTGTGACCCACCAATACCACCGGACCATTTATTGCATTGATCGCGGCTACCACTTTATCACGATAAGTATTGATAGTGATTTTCTTAGGATCGGTTTGATCCTGTCCATGGCCCGGTAATTCCACAACAACTACGTTGTTTCCACCGGCTTCCAACTTTGTTTTTACAAATTGCCATGCATAGGGTGCCTGAAAAGCGCCATGTACTAATACAAAGGTTTTCGATGGATGATCGTCGTTGTCATCTTTAGAACAACTACTAAATGTTAAAAGAGTCACTATTGCCAATAAGCCTAAATAGACCAATGGCCTTGCCATACGCATTCCTAAATGTGTTTTCATGTCTGTGTGATTAATTTCCACAAACGTCGGGCGATTCTCCTTCCTGATTTTTCACTTAGGTTAATTTTCAGAAAAAATCTGTCAAATCAGGAACTACACCCCATTGAATAACACTCATGATGACATGGAGCAACGCAATCTGTTACAGCGTATAAATGTTTTATTTATCCTTCTTTGGGTGGGGTTTCTTTTTAAGAATTCCTTTTTCAACACTTTCGTTCAACAGTTGCTCTGCATAAGTCCAGATAGCAGCCGATCCGTTTTGAATAGCTTTCTTTTTATCATACACTTTCTGATAGTCGACGTTAAATTCAGCCCAGGTTCCACCATTGTTTGAAGTATTTTGCAATAACGGTTCGAACCTGTCCATTGCTTTAGCAAATTTTGCATCATCAGTCATCCCTTCTTCAAACTCTTCCCATATTGCAATTAATTCCTGTGCCTGTGCTTCCGGCAACAGTCCAAAGATTCGTTGTGCGGCCAGACGTTCCTCTTCTGTATTGGTATGGTTTTTTGCAGTATCGTAGATAAAAGTATCGCCTGCATCAATCTCTACCAGATCATGAATCAATACCATCTTTATGACCTTCAGTACGTCAATTGGTTTATCAGCATGTTCCGCCAAAACAAGCGTCATCATTGCCAAATGCCAGCTGTGCTCTGCATCATTTTCATTTCTGTCACTATTGAACAATTTAGTTCTACGTTGGATGTATTTTAATTTATCAATCTCTTTGATAAAAGCTACCTGCTGCAACAATTGATTTGTATTCATCCGTTTGTGGATTATATAGTCAGACGTATTGATTTGAAAGACAAAGGTAAGCTGCCTGAACACAATAATCGCATATTTGTATGGCTAACGGCTTAAGTGTGCCATTAAATACTTCGCGGTCTCGGACACCTTACTTTTCAAAAGCTGTGCGACAGGTCCCTGAAAGACCAACTCCCCACCGTATTTCCCTGCCCCCGGACCGATATCTAAGATCCAATCAGCCTGAGCGATGATATCCAGATTGTGCTCAACTACGATCACCGTATTTCCCAAACGTACTAAGCGGTCAAGGATTTGCAGCAACTTCTTTGTATCCGCCGGGTGCAATCCGGTACTTGGTTCGTCCAGTACAAGTATACTACTATCCTCTGCTAATTCTGCGCTCAACTTCAGACGCTGTCTTTCTCCCCTGAAAATGTGTTAAGACGTTGTCCCAGTTTCAGGTAACCGAGACCAAGATCTGCAAGCAATTCAAAATGCGCAACAAAATCATATTGCTCAAAAAAGATAAGGCCTCCTCTACGGTCAGGTCCATTACCTCCGCAATATTCTTATGAAGGAATTGGTACTTTAAAACTTGCGGATCAAACCCAGTTCCATGGCAGACGTCGCATGGTTGTTCGATATCATCCATAAAGGCAAGGTCGATTTTTTCGACACCTAATCCTTTGCAATTGGGGCATGCACCAAGGCTATTGGTGCTGAAAAGCCGGTCACTGACATGATTTGCTGATGCAAACAATTTCCTTAATCTGTCTGATATCCCCAGATAGGTCAGTAATGTGCTCCGTTGACTACCTGCTATCGGAGATTGATTAATTATTTTCACCTCTGATAATTGAAGCGGTAATACTTTTCCGATTAAAGTACTCTTGCCAGAACCTGCTACCCCTGTGACCACCGTCAAGACGTTCATGGGAATGTCCACAGTAATGTTTTTAAGATTGAACAGGTCTGCATTTTTTATGCTGATTACTGTCTGGCTTCGAAGTGGATTGCCTTTGTATCTACGTTCCTGCGAAAAGTATTCGCCAGTCTTACCCTTTGAAGCGCACAATCCTTCAAAGGTTCCTTCGTAAATAATCTCTCCGCCGTGAACGCCGGATAGTGGTCCTACATCTATCACGTGATCCGCTATTTTGATGATATCGGGGTCATGCTCTACGATCAGCACTGAATTACCTTTTTCTTTGATCTTCCGGATGATCTTTGATATGTTATCGAGATCCTTTGCATGTAGTCCGATACTTGGTTCATCAAAAATGTATAGCAAATCTTCAATACTGTTTCCAAGATGCCGGACCATCTTAATACGCTGCGATTCCCCACCTGAAAGGGTATTGGTGGTTCTGTCCAGCGTAAGGTACTGTAATCCTATTGTGATAAGATGCGCTAATTTTTTTTGTAGTTCTTTTATTATTACATCAAAAGGACCGGAGGAAAGTGAATTAATAAATTCCAGTAGTTCATCAACAGGCAATGCTGAGCAATCAGCGATGTCCATACCTTTGATCTTACAGGAAAGAATCGTTTCATTCAGCCTTTTACCGTTACAGTCGGGACAGGTGTCTGTTGCTATAATTTTCTGCAACGCTTCCTTTCGCAGGTTAAATTCTCTGGATTCCTTCTTTAAAAAATCGTTTTTGATCCTTGGGAGCAGACCAATGTATTGCATTGTTTTCCCCAGGACTTGTCAGGATGTGGCGGTCTATGTTCCTCCGCGTTGAGTAACAATGCCAGTTCTTTCTTGCTGAAGTCTTTTAGTTTTTTGTCACGGTCGAAATACCCGGAATGCGCATATCGTATCCACCTGTATCCGCCGGGCTGGAATGTTGGAAACAGGATAGCGCCCTCATTCAGTGACTTATTCCTGTCAAGCAGCGCCTCAGTATTAATTGAGCTTACAATCCCCAGCCCTTCGCAGCGAGGACACATCCCCTGTGGATGATTAAACGAGAAAATACTGGAATAACCGACGAAAGGTGTTCCTATTCTGGAAAACAAGAGCCGTAAAGATGCATAGATATCAGTTGCGGTCCCGACCGTGGATCTGGCATTCCCTCCCATCCGTTTCTGACTGATGATAACGGGTACATTCAGATGTTCGATCTTATCTACATCTGCCACACCAAAATGACTTAGCCGGTTTCTGGTGAAGCTGTTCTGTGTTTCATTGATCTGCCGTTGTGCTTCTGCACCGATAGTCTCAAATACCAATGACGATTTCCCGGATCCTGATACACCGGTAAAAACGACTATCTGACCTTTGGGAATTTCCAGTGAAATGTTCTTAAGATTATTCTGACGGGCGCCCGATATCTTTATTGCTCTGTTATTCGCTTTCATATAGTTCATCCTTGTTACAAAGACAAAACTAAACCGGGGCAGTGACAGCTATATGTCAGAGGTATTGTAGTGTTGTTGAAAAAATTCGCTTAAGGTCATCTTTTGGGGTGTAAAGTTTTCTTGTAAAGGCTGTGCCTTAGATATCCTATCCAGACGAAAAGCCCTAAAATCCTGCCTCAGTCTGCAATAGGCTATGATCAGCCAGATGTCCTTCGTGCCATAAAATGCAAAGGGTTCAATGATCCTGTCTGTTGATACAGCATGCTCATCGGTGTAGCTGATTTTTACTATCTGGGAATTGGTCATTGAAATCTGTAGTTGCGACAGGCAGCTACTGGATTGTACTTTATGCTCATCTTGCTTAACAATCGTTCTGTCCTGCAACAAATTGACCTTTTCTTTCATTGTTTCTCTGAGCAATGCTTTAATCTTCGCTGTAGCGCCTTTGAATGCCATAATAAAAGAGGCATCCCTGTTGCCTGAGATGATCTCTTCTGCTGTAATAAGGGCATTTGCTTCTTCTTCTGTAAACATGACCGGCGGTATACGATAGCCATCCATTAAAGAATAGCCCAGCCCCTCTTCGGTAATAACAGGTACGCCTGCCTGCTCCAGTGTTCTTATATCCCTATAGATGGTCCTGACGCTCACATCGAATCTCATTGCCAGTTCCGCTGCTGTAACAATTTTCTTTGTCTGCAAACGTATCAGGATTGCTGTTAGTCTTGTGAGCCGTTTTATGTCAGCTGGGGGCATATATTAACTTTAGCTATTGTTTACAAAAATCAGGCCTCCGGCCATTGGTAGGTCTCCGCTTCCCAGCCTTGCATTTCCCATATAATTTGGCGAAATTAGCTTTTGTTTCAATCAGAATCTTTTCATGCCATTCGTTTTCTCCCTCCGGTAATGCAACATATTACATTTTAATATTGCTTTATTGAACGACGGACAATTAATTAATGCTCCCGAGCTTTACCGCCGCATTGCAGCCGGTGATGAAACCGCGTTTAGTCAACTGGTAGAGCTGTTCGCTCCCAGCCTTCAGGCTATGGCGGCCCGTATTACCGGCTCTGTAGCCGTGGCAGACGACCTCGTGCAGGACACCTTCCTGAAAGTATGGCTCTCGCGCGACCAGTTGAGCGGCGTCGCCCAACCGGCCGCGTGGATAAAAAAAATATGCTTTTACCGTGCAGTGAACCATGTGCGCCGGCAATCTATTCACAATAAGGTGATGGACGCCGTGGGAGGGCAAAAAGAAAGTACCGGAAAAACGACTGATATCGTGGAATTCCGACAACTGTTGGCTATGGTGAATAATGCCGTACAGCAGCTCCCCGAAAAACAACGTCAGGTATACCGTCTGAGCCGGGAACAAGCCCTTAGCATCAACGAGATTGCCGGGCATATGGACCTTGCGGTCAGCACCGTCAAAAATCTGATGGTCATGGCACTTAAGAACATCCGCACATCACTACAAAAAAGTGGTTACCCGCTGTTTGTACTGCTTTTATTGGACTTCCTTTATTAAATATGCCAACCACGAAAAAAACTTTGTTTTTTTTCGGTACCAATAGTCTTCCCAATTGTCTGATATAGATAGGGAGCCATAACTCGATTATTTACTCCTATTTATAATGAAACCAAACGCCCGATTAACATATTTACTGGAACGTCTGGCCAGCCATGATGCGACAGAGGAAGAGCTGGACGAGCTTAGCGCCCTGATCGAAGGTGACGTCCCGGATGCCTCGATCGATGATGCCGAAAGCTGGCTGGAAAGTCATGTGAATCAGCAGCTACCCACCTATAATCCCCAACAGTGGCGTCAGGTGGCCGATCAGATCCTGCGGTCAGACAAACTACCCGCCGATCCTATTACGCGGCCGGCAACGCGGGTACATTATCTCCACAAATGGTGGTGGGCAGTAGCAGCTGTGGCACTGATAGCAACCGGGACCTTGTATCTTAACCGGAATAACCCACGGCCTGTGCAGCAGATGGTACGCAATGCCTCGCTGGACGTTGCACCCGGACAGACCGGCGCAATGCTAACACTCGCCGATGGTTCGCAGCTCTTACTGGATAGCACCGGTAATGGCGTCATTACCCGACAGAACGGCACTTCCGTGGCAATGCAAAACGGCGATCTGCAATACACGCCGGGACAGACATCGGCGGGACCAGTACAATATAATACCATCAGTACGGCCAAAGGACGACAGTTTACTATTACACTGTCAGATGGTACTAAAGTATGGCTCAATGCCAGCAGCTCGCTACGGTTTCCGGTGGCGTTTAACGGCTCCGACAGAACAGTCGAATTTACAGGCGAAGGATACTTTGAAGTGACTGCCAATGTCCGGCAACCGTTCCGTGTGAATGTGCCGGACAAGATAAGTCTGGAGGTACTGGGTACCGCCTTCAACATCAATGCTTATACCAATGACCAGAACAGTTATACCACGCTGGTGAATGGCGGGGTAAAAATATCGGCGGCGGGCAAAGCCAGTGGCGCCGTGGTGTTAAAACCGGGCGAGCAATTGCAGGCCACAGGTGGCAACTTCGATGTAATGAGCAATGCAAATGTGGAACAGGCCATCGCGTGGAAAAACGGCTTGTTTAATTTCGACAGCGTAAGTCTGAAAGATATGATGCGTCAGCTCGAACGCTGGTACGATCTGGAAGTGGTATATGAAGGCAATGTGCCCAATATCGTGTTCTTTGGCGAAATGAGCCGCAATTTGAAGTTATCTGATGTATTAAACGGACTGGAGCGATCCGACGTACACTTTCGGCTGGAAGAAGGCCGTAAGTTAATCGTAATGCCATAACATATTTTACCTGTGCCTTAATTATCAATTGAAATCGTAAACATGAAGTAATAATTATCAACTAAGATCAGGCTATCAGACAAAAAACCGGAAGTGCGGCAAACACTCCCGGAAGATCGTTGGTAGCTACAAAACGGGTTTCGAGACCTCCATTTTTAACAACCAAACGTTGCAAATTTATGCAAAAAACAGCTTACTGGAGCCGTTGGGGTATGTCATGCCGGCTCCCAACCAAAATGCTTCGGATAATGAAACTAACCAGTGTCTTTCTGCTCCTTTTCTGTTTACATCTGTCAGCCAACACCTTTTCTCAGTCAATTACCTTTTCCGGAAGAGGTATACCTATGAAACTGGTATTCGCGGCAATAAAAAAGCAAACCGGATATGTAGTATGGGGAAAGTCGGATCTGCTGCAACAAGCAGATGTAGTCTCCGTTTCTGTACAAAACATGCCACTATTGAGTTTTCTGGACCTCATCGTTAAAAACCAGTCTTTCAATTATAAAATAACGGGCAATACTATTTTCATTTATAGTAAAAACGATCCTATACCCGGCGACGCCACTGTCGCAAAAGTAACACCGCTCGCGGGACGGGTAACTGATAGTCTGGGCATACCATTGATCGGTGCCACTGTAGTAGTAACAGGGGGCGGCCGGTCGGCCATTACTGATATGAATGGCAGCTTTTCCATACCTGCAGATGCGGGGAATGTGCTGCGCATCAGCTTTATTGGCTATCAAAGCAAAGAAATTGCCGTTACTACCGCCATGCTACAAAGTGGCAATATCGGCAACATCATACTGGCTCATGTTTCCTCTACACTCAACGAATTGAACGTAACCGCCAACACCGGCTACCAGTCTATCCCGAAAGAACGCGCTACCGGCTCTTTTGGCGTTATCACTGAAACTACACTGGGTGCCAGAATGGAAACCAGTATTATGGACCGTCTGGAAGGCACTGTGCCGGGGCTTTTCATGCAAAACGGCACACCTACTATCCGCGGTCTGTCTACTTTATATGGCAATCAGCAACCGTTATATGTGGTAGACGGATTTCCTTATGAAGGAGATCTTAATTATATTAATCCGGCCGACGTGGCAAACGTAACCGTGATGAAAGATGCGGCGGCAGCTTCTATCTACGGCACACGCGCGGCCAATGGCGTGATTTCCATTACTACCCGTCATGGCAGTAGCCGGAAGCCAGTAGTTACCTTTAGCAGTGGCGTATTTTTCTCCGCCAAACCAGACGCTGGTTATATGAATCTGCTCAACTCTTCCCAGATGGTGGATTTGCAACAGGAACTCTTTAACAAATGGCATCCCGGCTTCAGCGACGGGATCAGACGCACAGGCAACACCAAAGTACTGCAGGCCTTGTATAATCAGGAACAGGGTTATATTACCCAGGCGGAACTGGACGCCACCCTTGCAAGGCTTAAAACACAGGACGGGCAAAGTCAGCTGGAAGATCTGTTCATGCGCAACAACGTAAAACAACGCCACGCCTTTTCAGCCAGTGGAGGCAGCGATATACATCAATACAACATGATGGTAAACTATACCGGCAATAGCGGGTATGGCTTACGAACCAGCAGTGACGATATCAACCTCGGGCTGAGAGACCGTGTAAAACTGTTTCGCTGGCTGGATGCCGAAATTGGTACCAACACCAACATCCGCAAAGGAAAATATCAACCTGAAAGCCCCGAATCCTTTTACTGGAACATGCCCTACGAAATCATCCGTAATCCCGATGGCAGTCCGGGTGAATTCACGAAACTAAAATCGGCTTATGAGATCGGGCGTCTGGTCAGTCTGGGCCTGCATGATGAATCTTATCATCCACTCGAAGAAATGGATCGTGCTGATTTGTCGTACTGGTCGAACTACTTCCGCGTACAGGGGGGCTTTACGGCAAAGATTATTGAAGGACTCACGCTCGATCTGAAATACCAGACCGAACGCGGTACGAGCTATAATAAGCAGTACTACAACTCATCCTCTTATTATGCAAAAAGGATGATCAATGATGCCGCGCAGCTCATCGACAATGAGCTGATAAAAAATGTTCCCGACGGCGGACAATTATACGAAACACGTGGTAATTCCAAATCGTACACCGCGCGCATGCAGCTGAACTTTGACCGGACTTTCTCCTCAAAACATCACATCTCCGCCCTCGCCGGGGCCGAACGCAGAGCCATTTCGAATGCCAGTACCTCCGTATTTAAAATGGGTTACAGCGATAACAATCTGCAGTTCCAGCCAGTAAACGAACTTGCACTCGGCAACCTTAAAGGAACGCAGTCGCTAACCAGCACCTTTGCTCTACCTTTTAACGATGGTAACAATTTTTATTATGGCGAAGAAAGATATATTTCGGTATATGGCAACGCAGGCTACACCTATAACGGTCGGTACAATCTGACAGGTAGTGTACGCGTAGATAATTCCAACCTCTTTGGTACCGATCCCCGCTACCGCTATCTGCCGTTATGGTCAGTTGGCGCCAGCTGGCGGTTGACTGAAGAGAATTTCATGAAAGATATCAATTGGCTGAACAGTCTGACTATCCGTTCGACCTACGGTTTAGGTGGCAATGTGGCCCGTACCGTCGGACCGTTCTTACAGGCACGTTCTACATTTTTTGCCGAAGCGAATGCCACCGCCACCGATATCATATATCCCCCCAACAAATCGTTGCGTTGGGAAAAAACGGCCACCACCAACCTTGGGATAGACTTTGCTGTACTGAATAACCGGATTTCCGGATCTGTAGACTACTACGTCCGCAATACCACGGATTTACTCGGTGAAAAAACGATCGATCCCACCAATGCCTTTCCCAACGCGTTGATCAACTACGGCAGTCTGAATAACAAAGGTTTCGAACTGGCATTGAACACCCGCAACATTGCAGGGAAAACATTTTCGTGGAACAGCACACTGGCTTTGAGTTTCAACAAAAACAGGATGACCGAGATCAACACCAAAGATCAAACTGTTTATAGTCTTACCGGCGGCTACGGGGTAAACAGGATCGGTTATCCGATGGATGCTGTGTTCAGCTTCCGTTCGGCAGGACTCGATCCTACCAATGGTTCTATGCTGGTTTACGATGCCGATGGAAAAGTAGTTATGAACTATGACCAGAGTGGTACGATCGTAGCCAACATGACCGATGTGAAAGGACTGGTATACAGCGGAACACTCCGTCCGAAGTACACTGCCGGATTAACCAACAGCTTTACCTATAAACAACTTTCTCTCAGCGTGATGATCATTGCCAATGGAGGTAATGTGATCCGTGATGTGGTGCCTACCATTCAGACTAATTTTCCGCTCAGGAACACCGATCAGCGCGTAGCGAATTTCTGGCGTAAACCGGGTGATGAGAAAATACCGGGTATGATGCCTGCACCCGACCTTAAAGGCGATGGCGGCAGCTATTACACACTACTCTCCTATGCGTCTGACCGCAATATACTCAAGGGCGACTACGTAAAGGTGCGTGACATTGCGCTCTCCTACAACTTTGAACGGTTGTTGTCGCGCATCAAAAAACTGGCTTCTGCCAAACTGACCCTTCAGGTACAGAATCCATTTTCTTGGCACGCCAACGATGCCGGTATAGATCCGGAAGCGTACGAGCACACCTCACAATACGCCAACAGGCTGTTGCCGGTGATGCCAGTTTACTCTGCAGGCATTGATATCACCTTCTAAAAAGCGGAATCATGAAAAAATTAACTCTATATATATTCAGCTTCGTTGTTTTATCCGGTTGCGATAAGTTTCTGGACATCAAACCGAAAGATAAGTTCATTCCCATAACCACTACTGATTATGAGAATATGCTCAATTCCGGTACCATGGTTAACTTTGGCGATTATTTCTGGGATTTGCAGTCCGATGACGCATTCCTGCCAGAAGGAGAACCCGGTAACCTGTATACGAAGCAGCAACTGCATGGCCGGCGCATATACACCTTTAACAATAATCCCTACGATCAGGGTGCCAACGATTATCTTTGGAGTGAAGGATATAAAAGGATCTTCTACTACAATAGCATCATTAACAACATTATGGATGCTACTGAAGGAACGGATGCCAACAAGAGGAGCGTTCGCGCCGAAGCGTACCTTGGCCGTGCTATGGAGCACCTGCAAATGGTAAACGTGTATGCTCAACATTACGATGCTGCTTCTGCCGCTACGACGCCCGGTATTCCCATTGCGTTGATCGCTGACATCAATGCTAAATTTACCCGGAACAGTGTAAAAGAAGTATACGATCAGATCCTGCGCGATGGAGAAGCCGCCGTGGCCGATCTTCCTGAGAAAAATAAACTCACAAAATTCAGGGCGTCGAAAGCCGGCGGATATGCATTGCTTGCCAGAACCTACCTGTTCATGGGCGATTATGCGAATGCCCATAAAAATGCAGCACTGGCTATTTCGCTACAGGGCGAACTTAAGAACATGAATGATTACAGCATCATCATTCCCGGTCCGTTTCCGAATGTGCCGGGTGCACCACTAGGCTGGACCAATATCCCGGACGCACAGCTGAATCCTGAAACCATTGTGGCGCGCCATTTCCTGCGGCCATTTGGGCTGGGCATGGACGTCTGCGCCTCTCCGGAACTGAGTGCATTATTCACCAACGACGATAAACGCTGGACGCTGTATTACGCCGATGGCTGGCCGCCTGCACCACCGTTCAACTACATGTCAAGATATCAGGTGAAAATTTTCCTCCGCGGAGACTTCTACAGCAACTATCTCAACGTGCCTGAAATGTACCTTGTACGCGCCGAATGTTTTGCACGTGAAGGCAAGAAGCAGGAAGCACTCGACGATATCAATAAACTACGTTTGAACCGGATTACACCGGCCGCTTATAAGGTATTTACGCCGGAAGATTTCGGGAACGATGACGAGCGTATACTTCGTTTCGTACTGGAGGAAAGACGCCGCGAGCTGGCATTTACCGGCATGCGGGTTATCGATTTGAAACGTCTGAATAAGGAAACCCGTTTCCGTAAAACCATTAAACATACCGCCGAAGGAAAAGAATATGAATTGCAGTCCGGTAGCGACAAATACCTGCGGCAGCTGTGGCCTAATGCCACCATATTTAACCCGGACTGGCCACTGAACCCGTAAAAAATCCAACCAACCATACCCTTCAGGCGCCGGAAATTTCCGGCGCCATTCATCTCTTATTGCGTAATAAATTGAATATGCAGGATAATATCGTAAAAATCGAAGGCCTGTTTCACCGTTACAGTAAAGACTGGGCGGTGCAGGATATCAACTTCGAGATCAACAGGAACGGTATTGTAGGACTACTCGGTTCCAATGGCGCCGGGAAATCTACAACCATGAACATCCTTTGTGGCGTATTGAGCCAAACCCGCGGTCAGGTGTTGATTGAAGGCATCGACATGCGTACTGACCCGGAAGAGGCCAAGAAACGGATTGGCTTTTTACCGCAAAACGCACCACTGTACCTCGAACAAACCGTAGATGAATATCTCACTTTTTGCGCACACCTGCGGCTGATCGAAAAACGAAAAATTCGTGAAGCCGTGGACAGGGTGAAAGAAAGATGCGGAGTAGCGCATTTCAGCAAAAGAATGATCGGTAATTTATCCGGTGGCTACCGGCAACGGGTAGGCATTGCGCAGGCGATCATTCACCGGCCACTGCTCGTTGTACTGGATGAACCCACCAACGGCCTCGATCCTAACCAGATTCTGGAAGTGCGACAACTGATCAAAGAAATTGCGACCGACCGCGCCGTTATTTTTTCTTCGCATATCCTTTCGGAAATACAAGCTACCTGTCAGGACATCATCATGATTGAAGGCGGCAAAATCGTGTTTAAAGACACGATGGAGACTTTCAACAATTACATCGAGCCGGATAGTTTGGTGGCCACCATGGAAAATCCACCTGCAGCCGAAGAACTGCGTGCAATCGGAGGCGTGAAAGAAGTAGTGTTCCTCACAGACAAAACTGTTCGCATGCGGTTCGATCCCACCGCCGACATTGCAGAAGGACTGGTGGAAATGAGCGTTCACCGGAAATGGCGCCTGAAAGAAATCACACTGGAGAAAAGTTCGCTTGACGCCATTTTCGCACAGTTATCCAACAAAACATTTAAACCATCCGTTCAATCATGAAAGTAATTTTCAGAATAGCCCGTCAGGAACTAAGCCTGCTGTTTCATTCGCCGGTGGCCTGGCTCATCCTGATCGTGTTTCCCGTACAGATAGGCGTTAACTTTCTCTATTACATACAAATGATCGGCCGCGCACAGCGCATGGGCAATCATTTTAACGATGTCACTTCCATGGTATTTGCGGGATTACAGGAAGGATTTTACCCCGGTGTAAAAAATACTTTATACTTCTACATCCCCCTGCTTACCATGGGGTTGATCAGTCGTGAAACACACAGTGGTTCCATAAAACTGTTGTTATCATCTCCCATTAAAGTAAAAGATATCGTACTCGGCAAATACGTAGCCATGATGGGCTATGGCGCGCTATTGCTCGTTATCATTTGTTTATATGGCGTGGCAGGTTCGTTTTTCATCACCAATATAGATTGGATATTTTTAGCTTCCGGTGCTATTGGACTATACCTGCTCATCTGCGCCTATTCGGCCATCGGACTGTTTATGTCCTCACTTACAACCTATCAGGTTGTAGCGGCAATCAGCACATTGGCAGTATTGGCGGGACTTAACTTCGTGGGCGGATTGTTTCAGGGAAATGATACGGTACGGCATATCACCTATTTCATGTCGATTGCCGGCAGAACCGAACAATTTATCTTCGGGCTGATCAGCACTCAAGATCTCATTTACTTTTTGATTGTGATCGGCTTCTTCTTAGCCATTACAGGAATGCGGCTGCAGGACCAGCGCGAGGCCCGCTCCGGATCGGTACGCACTGCCCGTTACGTCGGGTTAGTCGGACTGTGTTTTATAATCGGTTATCTGAGCACCATTCCTGCTTTAACCGGCTATATTGATATGACGGCTACACAAACGCATACGCTAGGCAAACAAAGCCGGGAACTGATCTCCAAAATGGAGCATCCGTTAAAAGTAACCACCTACGTAAACATTCTGGACAACAACTACTACCTCGGAGCTCCCGAAAAGAAAAGTGAGGACGAACGAATCCTTACTCCCTACCGTCGTTTTATGCCCAATATGCAAATGGAATACGTATATTATTACGACTTTTCCAATAACGAAGGCCTTTACAAAAACTATCCGGGGGAAAGCGATGCAGCCATTGCCAAAAAAGTTGCCGATATACAGGACCTCGATTTCAGGCATGTGCTGAAACCAGAGGCGGTAAAGAAGATAGTAAATCTGAATCCTGAAGAAAATCGCCTCGTACGACTGTTGGAGTATGGTGATAAGAAAACCTTTTTACGCTACTACAACGACATCCGCATATATCCCGGCGAACAGGAATTTACCGCAGCACTGAAAAGGCTTGTCACGCCTGCCGAGATCCCCGTTATTACCTTCCTGCACGGCAACGGCGAACGCAGTATTACCAAAGCCGGCGATGCAGAGTTCAGAACGTTTGTAAACGAACTTACTTTCAGAGGTGCACTTATCAATCAGGGTTTTAATGTTGATACAGTAAACCTTACGCAGCAAGACATTCCCGCATCTACTTCTGTGCTGGTGATCGCAGATCCAAAAACCGCGTTCTCCAACGAAGTGCAACAAAAACTGACACAGTATGTAGCTAGTGGCAGAAACCTTCTTGTAATTACGGAACCTGTTTCCCAAAACATTGTAGCACCACTGTTACAGCCACTTGGCATATATCCCGAAGCTACGGCTATACAAGAGGAAAGCCGCGATTATGCGCCCGACTTTATTCTCGCCCGCTTTGCTGACAGTGCCTCCACAATAGCACCTAAACTAGGCGGCTACAGGGCGGATAATGGCGTAGTATCAATGGTAGGGACCTCGGGCATCAGTTACCGGGACACAGCCGGCTTCCACATTGTACCTTTGCTGGTAGCGAAAAATAGTGAAGCGCTGGCCGTAGCGGCGCAACGCAGTATAAATGGTAAGGAACAGCGGATCATCGTAACCGGCGATGCTGATTTCATGAGTTCCGGTGAACTGGGCCGTCGCAAGCCATATAACTGGAATCAACCGCTGATTACAGAAATGTTCCGCTGGTTCACCTACGGCACGTTCCCTGTTAATACCGGCGCCATCCGCTCTAAAGATGCAATCGACAGCGACGATCGGGGCATTTTAATGATGCGTATTATCTTCTTTGGTGTAATACCAGTCGGCTTGTTAATATTCGCCGCGGTGCTATTGTTATATCGCCGGAGGCGATAAAACAATAGCAATGGGCTGTTCTATCAAACCTGTTTCCAGCAAGAGCAAAAAAGTGAGGCGTTCAAATTGAACGCCTCACTTTTTTCGTGATCTTGGGTATCGGAAACCCGAATTCGATTATACAGGAATTGACAGCGGTACTAGTATGACCTCTTACCTTCTGTTAACATTATATAGTTGAAGGCTGCTATATTGAGCCAAATCACTAATTTTCATTTTAAAAAAGCGTACAGATGGCAAAATCTGACAAATCAATTCACAATATCTGTCTTGCTTCTATTAAGAGATACACTGGAAATTTGACAAAACAAAAATGCTCGAGGGTCGGCTTCATACTAATTACCATGCTAAATAAAAAAATGAGCGCATATAACTTGCTAATTTCGGAGGTTTCTTGTCTTAATTGTTATAGACAGTATCCTGGTCGTATTCAATTCAAATTTGGCAGTACAGCTTATCTGCAATACCATATTGGTGACAAAATTCAATGGGGAGTTAATGATACCGGAACTTCTGGTTTGAACAAGGTAAAAGTTTATGGGATTGTAGAAACAGATAAATGTCCGCTTTGCAATAGCAACAACATAGTTGAGGATTTCGATATTTTCATTAATAATGATATAATTTTGAATGTAAAAGAAATGGAAAATGTTGAATGTTATCTAAAAGAAGGGAATAGTGAATATGTTGTTTTAGAACGATAGAATATTTGATTAGTAACACTCTTAGTTTACAAAAGCAGGTTATACAGTATCGAGCGCGGAGTAAACTAACGGCTGCTGGAATGCTTGTACTAGTCAGTAATAGCTAATACTTAATTAAGCATTTTTGGTTCATAAGATCGTCTATAAAGCTATGCATCTTTTATCAGTAAAGCCTCAGGTTGAAACTTTGACTGTACCATACAATTGATCAATCTTCTTCTCATTAGGGTGCAACGTATACATTTAAATCTGCTGTGGAAAGCAATGTGAATCTGAATGGCCTGACTTACAGTAACACTGCAAATTTTAATGGTGCTGGGGTAAACTACTTCGCAGGTGGTATCGGTGTTGGCGTATTGGATCCGGGAGAATTTAAACTGGCGGTGAACGGAGGGATTAAGGCAAAGCGTTTGAAAGCGGATCAGGGGAACTGGCAGACTTTGTGTTTGAGCCGGAGTATCAATTGCCTTCATTAACTGAATTGGAAAGCTATATCAAGAGCAATAAGCACCTATCTGATGTTCCATCGGCTAAGGAGGTTGCAAAAGAGGGTGTAGATGTGGGAGAAATGAATAAGATCTTATTACAGAAGATTGAGGAGCTGACTTTGCATAATTGAGCAGGAAAAGACAAGTAAAGAGCAAGCGGCCCGAATTATACTATTAAAGAGTCAGTTAAGAAACTTTCTTCGAAATAGTGGATATCCGTAATTATGAAGTAATATCCATGACATTGATATTACCAGCGAAACTGACCTCATAGTAAAAACTTCAGTAAGCTCCA
>NZ_VOHS01000046.1 GCF_007896845.1 Chitinophaga pinensis
TTGAACAGCAGTTTGACTTCATTCACGCTGTCGATCGCGCTGCTGTCTGCTTCGTCAGTATTTAGCTCTGTCTGCAATAATTCCATCATTTTTTGCCTGATACGGGATCACATCTCCGCTGCCGCTTGTGAACACAGGCTTTTTGCCATCATTAGCCGGTACGACAAATACCTTCTTCGCTTTCAGGTCGATATCTGCTATTTCCAGATCCTCGCGGCCAGTAAAATGTTGTCATCTACAGCCAGCCAGGGGTTAATTCCAGTTCTCCGATAGTAACGCCTGCATTGACAACTTTCAACATGACGGCAGACATAAACATAGAGTAGAAATCCCGGGAACTTGTCAGCTTTTCTCCTTCATACCCACGATCAACTCCCTGCGCAGGTCTTCGATATACTCTGCCTTTATCATGTGATCCAGCAGGAGGTCTGTTTCTGCTGCGCTAAAGTGGTTGAATACTGCATTATTGTGCAGCCTCTGCACAGCGCCTGTCTGGACAGGCCATTTGTTTCTTTCAGGATGGACAGGGTCTGATGAAACAAGAGGTCGTATGGCTTTTCCTGACTGTACACCGGTTCAACAAACTGTTCCTTGAACAGCTCCCAGCAGGCAAAGGACTGCAGGGTAGACCAGTGTTCAGTCGCGTACAAAACAGCTGACTTTCATGCCCTTCGCGCCTGCCACTACGACCAACCCTTTGGATGAGAGAAGCGATGGAATGGGTGGCGTCTATCTGTATCACCGTTTCTACGGTACCGATGTCAATACCTAGTTCCAATGTCGAGGTACAGGCGATACAGAAGTTATTCCGTTATTGGTTTTGGCAAACTCTTCTACATATTCCCTTAGTTCTTTATCAACAGCTGAGTGATGCGAGAAATAGTAAGGATGCCCTTTCTCCTCTCAGACATTCTCTTCAGTTTTACGGCTATTTCTTCAGCATTACCGCGGGTGTTGGGAAAGATGAGCACTTTACTGTCTTTTACCTGATTATACACCTCTTCTATGAACTGAGGATGGTATTCCGTTTCTTTCTGTTCGAAATATTTGAAACGGGCCTTAATACCTTTAGCCGTCGGATCAATCAACACCTTCGTATTCGCAGGATCGCCGGTGAAACGCTTCGGCTCTTCATAGTCGCCTACTGTGGCAGAAAGACCGACAATACGCGGTTTCTTTTCAGCAGCGAGATCATTGATCCTTGACAGTAGTGAACGCAGGTGCATACCTCGTCGCTGCCGAGGAAAGTATGAATTTCATCTATGACAATAAATTTCAACCGGGAAAATAATGCTCTGGCATGTTCCGGATGATTGGTAAAAGCGACTCGATAGATTCCGGTGTAATCAGCAACACGCCTTCCGGTTGCTTCAACAGCTTCTTTTTGGCGGTCTGATTGGCCTCTCCGTGCCATCTGGTGATGCTGACGTCTATATAGCGACAAAGGTCTTCTACACGGACAAACTGGTCATTGATCAGTGCAATTAAGGGGAGATATAGAGGACCTGTACACCGGGCTCTTTGAAATTGACTTTGGATAGAATTGGCAGAAAGGCAGCTTCTGTTTTTCCGGAGGCTGTTCTGGACACAAGTATATAGTTGTCTTCCGTACTCATGATCCGCTTTATAGCGGCGGATTGGATAGGCCGGAAAGATTCCCATCTTTTGTCATTGATATACCGGCGTATGGGCTCGGAGAGTAATGCAAATTCACTCATATCTCTTTGATATTTTCAAGGTCTTCCTCTACCGGTCTTTCGTCTTTTACCTCGATATCTGCGAAGAGTGTTGCTTTATCAAAGCCGGGGTTTTGTCTGAGTATACTCATGATATGCAGAAAGTCCCTGATCACCTCTCTTGGCGTCAGGAATTCATTGGCGCCGGGTCTGTTGAACAGTTCTTCCATGAACAACTGTATGTCTTCACTGGTGATGTCTACATTGGTTTTATAATTGATGTCAAAAACCTGTTTCAGCTTTTGCAGCAGTACGAAAATCTCTGTTGCATCCAGTGGCATCAGTCGTATCACAGGTTGTGCGAAGTCCCTGATTTCCTGCGATTCAAACTTGTTTGTCTCCAGTCTTGATTTCAGTGCCTGATAGCTGAACAAGCCTCTTCTTTCATTTTCAAGGAATTCGCGGGTACCTGCGAAGTTGAAGAACAGATTGCTGACTTTCCCTGAAAACAGTCGTTATAGATGCTGAGGATCTTTTCATAGTTCTTCTCACGCATAGCGGCTGTAGGGATCTTATAAAGATTGATGGCCTCATCCAGATTGATCATAAAACCACTGTAACCAATGCTGACAAATAGTTTACAGAAGTTCTTCAGCATATCATAAAAGTTATCATCCGCGATGATATCTCTTACGCCCAGATCTTGTCTGGCTTCGGTCTTTGTATGATATTCTCCTTTCAGCCAGCGGAGTGCATTCTTCCGGAGCAATTCATCATCTTTGATATAGCCCTGATAATATTTCATAATCACCAGACCAAAGTCAAACCCACCTACGTCTGTCAGTTCGTTGACCGTACGCATGATATAGTCCTGAATCAGCTTTTCATATTGTTCATTTCTGATATCTTCGATGGATATATTGTTTTCCTGTGCGGCTTTGGTGATCACCTGTTCTATCCATTTTTCCATCAGAGTAGACAGTGCGCCACCTTCGGGTTTGGTTTGTATTGCCAGATTATCGATGATGGCGGTATATAATGCGAGCGACTTACCATCATTGGCATATAGCCGGTTTTGCGGGGTAAAATCAGCGTTTGCCACAACAAATTTCTGTTTCATGGCTACGGTGTTCAGCAGGTGCATCATAAATGACTTTCCCGAGCCGAAATCGCCAATCCAGAACTTGACCATACTATGTCCGTTTTTCACATCTTCCAGTGCATTGATGAATGCCTGTATTTCCGCCGAACGGCCTACTGTGATGTGTTGTACACCTGTTTTGGGCACAACGCCGCCTGAAAGAGAGTTGATAATAGATGTGGCTTCCCGGGGTTTAATGTTTTCTATCATACAGTAATGGTTTGAAAATAACTTTCGGTGATGGTATAAGTATCGTCATATTCCTCAATGAGCAGGTCGTCCAGTACTTCATAGCAACTACTATTGATACTTTCTATCAGCTGATCACGGAAGAGTTTTCTTTCTTTGGCAAAATGTCCGACCTTTTCAGAGGGCAGAGTAAACGCGTTTTCTTTGAATACAGACAGCAGCTCTTCCTGATGGGCGTTTAATACAATCCCTTCTGCGAAGGTGATGGCGTTTTCTGTTCTTATCGCTACTACCGGTGGCAGCAATGTAATAGATGTTATGGCTGGCGGCAGACCAACAGCTTCTTCCGGTTCATCATCCTGTAGTAACTTATTGAGGCTTTCCACAGTTTCGTTATGTGCAGAGATAACCGCTTCGATAGCCGCGGCATCCAGTTGTACTGTTTTTCTCTTTTTAGCGAAGATACCCGGAACTTCGGCTAAAGCTGCTTTCAGGTTGAGCGTCTGCACCAGATTGCTGGCGACCAGTTCAAAGGTCTGCTTTTCCTGTGTTGTTTTAAACAGGCTTTTATGGATGTTTTTAGGCAACTGCTTCTGATCAGCCTTTTCTGACCGGAGATCGGCATGCAGATATCTCAGGTAAAACCGGACCGCATCCTGACGGTCGTAGGCTGCAAAGAGTTTAGAAGCCTCAAAGAAGATGTTTTCCTTTTGCGGATTGTTGATATTCAATGCCGCCAGTTCCACGACCTCATTGACGCATCCGGCATAATTATCTTTACTTACTTTTTGTTCGATCTCGTCAAAGTACAAACGCCATCTGGTGTTGTTCTGGGCATTCAACTGAATTTCGGTGACTCTGTCAGCAGGAGGGATTGTTTTTTCTCTGCTGATAACAGCTTCTGCAACAAAGCGGCCTACCTGATCTTCAAATGCGGCGCTGCATTTGTTATAGGGAAAATCTTCGTTCAGCTTTCTTTTCTGACGGTAGTTTTCCCGCACGGCATTTTCAGCTCTTTTGAAAATCGTGAGGTAGATATCACTCTCCAGTCTTTCCCGGTAATAAACAGCCTCATTTTTTGATTTACCGGGGTACAACACCAGCATTGCCTGATCTGTCAGGTTGCTGATACAGGTCTCAAAAGAACTGTCCTGTTGTTTGTATACCTTGTCTACCGCCTTGATGCAGGCCAGATATAGCCTGATGACAGCAATACAGCAGCCCTCTACAGACAGGAAGATATTATCCGGATTCCAGAACTTGTTCAGCCATTCCGCCTCACGTACATTGAGATATAGTTTCTCTTTGAATCTATGTCCCAGTTTGGCATTCTCTTCATAATAGCTGGGTGTGTTATCCGTAGGAAGTGGTGGAGGTGTCACGGGCGCAGGCATCTCACTATAATCGATTACACTGCCTTCCTGACTGATATCAATCACATCGACGTTATTATAAGCCGGAGGAGCAGCCGTAGCAGTTGCTGTGTTAAGCTGTTGTCGTTGCTGATAATAACGGATCACCTGTTTGTAGACTGCCGACAGTTGCTGTTCATCATAATGATCACTCAGCAACAGGTACAGCGTACCTTCAAACAGGCAGTCATACTCGTAGGGAATGACCCGTACTGGAGCGATGCCGGTGTATACCTTTTGATGTAATAAAGCCTTGTTTAAAAGTGTGATCTCGTCCTTATGGAGCAGGGAGATCGTTTTATTGGCTATCTCGTAAAAGTTCTCTTTCGGGTTGTCTGGAAAACCATAAGATCTAAGGTAATTTGTCCATTCCTCCCTGAAAAATCCATCCATCATTTTGCGCAATCTCGGGTAATAGTAAAGGGATTATCTTGTTGACACTACATTATACGTGGTTGTCTTGCTTCCGCTAGTTTAATATTTATTTTTGATTAGTTCGTTAATACATTGTTAACGAACTGTGAAAGTATACCATATCGGCTTCGGATGAAAGGCATAACATATAGTACTAAATGAAAATGCGGTTACCCGATACACGTAACAATTTCTTAACCTTCCCTGCTGACGGTAGCCACTTCATTTTCCGGTTCTTTTATCAAACAACGACAGCGAAAATGAAGCGTTTCTATGCAATCGCAGGCGGACTGCTGTTAACATTGTCAGCCGCCGCGCAAAAGGTAAACCACGTAGTATTGATCACGATTGACGGCTTCCGTCCGGACTTCTATCAGGATGCTTCCTGGGGGATGAATAACCTCCGTATGATGAAGGACAGCGGGGTGGCGGCAGACGGTGTAAACTGTGTGTTCCCAAGTGTTACTTATCCGGACCATACCACGATCATTACAGGTGTAAAACCAGCTAAACACGGCATTTACTATAATGCACCTTTTGAAGAGGGCAAAGCCAGTGGTAAATGGTATTGGTATTATAATGCGATCAAGGTACCCACCTTGTACGATGCGGTACATGCAGCGGGTAAAACCAATGCCAATGTGATCTGGCCTGTATCTGTAGGGGCGCCGGTAGATTATAATATCCCTGATGTGTGGCCATTGGGCAAGAATCCGGATAGGAGAGTAGCCACTGCTGCTGCAAGCACGCCGGCCTCTCTCTGGCAGGAAGTACAGGACAATGCCACCGGAAAGCTCGGTCCTGAAGACTTTACCATGGTAAGGGAAGAATTGATTATGGATGAAAATGTAGCCAGAATGGGCGCTTATATCATCACTAAATACAAGCCTGCTTTCACGACTTTACATCTCGCCTGCGCTGACCACTATGAGCATATGCAGGGTAGGGATGGTCTGCTGGTGAGAAAAGCGGTAAGCGGTGCTGACAGAGCGATCGGTAATATACTGGAAGCACTGATAAGAGCGGGTATTAAAGATAGTACAGCTGTTATCGTTACAGGCGATCATGGATTTGTAAATATTAAACAGTCATTTTCTCCTAACGTATTGCTGGCAGAAGCAGGGCTGATCAAAGACATCGATAAGGCCGACTGGAAAGCCCGTTTCCACGCTTCCGGTGGTTCTGCATTCCTGCATCTGAAAGATAAAAATGATAAGCAGTCACTGGAAAAAGTAAAAGAAATACTGGCGCATCTGCCGGCTGATCAGCAGCAATTATTCAGCATAATTGACCGCAAGCAACTGGATGCAATAGGAGCAGATCCAAATGCAGCATTGGCACTGGCGGCTGTTCCCGGTGTAACGATCGGTGGTGCTGTAAAAGGCGCAGTGCTGAAAGATGCAAAAGGGGGAACACATGGTTACTATCCTGATTTCCATGAAATACAGACCGGTTTTGTAGCGTATGGTCCCGGTATTACGAAAGGAAATACCCTGAAGGAAATGGATCTGACAGATGTAGCGCCATTGATCGCAAAATTATTAGGTATACAATTTAACACCGCCGACGGAAAAATACCTGCCGGCGTACTGAAATAATGACCCTGCCTGTGAGAAACCCAATAAAAAAAGCCTTAAAGTCCTTTATTGGACTTTAGGGCTTTTTGTTGTTCGTTGTGAAAGATCAACTGGGCTGTGCATCAAAACTCACCATCCAGTTGACTTGAAATTTATCGGTCACCATACCAAATAACGGTGACCAGAAGGTCTTATCCAGTGGCATCGTAACTTTGCCACCGGCAGCCAGTCCGTCGAAAATCTTTCTGGTTTCCGCTTCTGAACCCACTGAAATGGAAACAGAAAAGTTGGTGCCGATATGGATATTGCCGTTCTCCGGACCACAATCACTACCCATCAGGATATCTTTGTCTCCCACAGGTAATGCAACGTGCATGATATGCTCAGCATACTGCGGATCTACTCCTTCGCCTGGCATGTCTTTGAATTTTGAAATCATTTGGAATTCTCCTCCAAACACAGACTTGTAAAGGTTAAACGCTTCCTCGCAGGTACCGTTAAAAAGCAGGTAAGGATTAAGTGAAGCCATATCAGTTTATTTGAGAGTTATACAATAAGCTAAAATTACTATGATCTCCGCTTTGTAAAGAGGGTTGAATAAGACATACACACGGTTAAAACAGGACAAGTTTATTGTCTGTCCCAGAAAGCGGGTGGTTCGATACCCAGCGCCCGCAGATACACATATCCCTGTGCCCTGTGGTGAATTTCGTTATCGATCCAGTAAAACAGTATAAAGTGAATAGGACCTTCCCACTGACCAAAAGCCAGATCAATCTCATGAAAACGTGCTGCAGGTATCTGTGGCCATAAACGATTAAGCTTTTCCGTTAGCTCGTCCCAAAGCGTAAGTAACTCCGCTTTTGTTTTAGGTCCACGGCCATTTTCATAAGTTGAAAAATCAGTTGACCATTTACCGGTAAGTACACCGTCAATACCGGGACCGCCCATACTGATCATTTCCAGTGCAAGCTCTGAGAAGGGACGCATACCGCCAACAGAAAAGGAAAACAGGTCTTTCTCCGGGAATGTTTCAATCACTTTGCGGGTTAAGCGGCGGTGTCCCTGCCAGTGTTCCAGTAGTTCTGCAGGGGTGATGGCAGATGGTTTACTGATCAGTTGCTGTGTCATGTTCAGATGATTTTAGTGGTGAGTAATTTGCTTGACGATACAAAGAAAATCAGGCCGGGTGACAGCCCTATGTCAGTAGTATTCCGGAGCTATGAAAAAAACACCAATAGCCGTGTACAGGTTCACCCGGATCCATGAAAAAGGCAAAATCAGACCAATTTTATCATGATGATTGATTATAAGCAAGTTGGAAATAAACTGGCAAACAGGCCTTGTTAATTCGCCCTCTACGGGTAATGTGGATAACTCATATGTGGATAACTTTTAAAATGAGCCCGCGGGTTTTTAAACGGCTGACTATCAGATTTCATCACCAGAGTCCGCTGGCTCACTACATGTGAAGCCTATATTATATTACACTACGCATTTTTAATATTTTCATATTATTTATACTTTTAATTTTAAAATAGTAATATTTTTTAGCTATACTACTTATGCCTATGAACACTCTCGACATCTCCTGCTACATATCGTCAGGAATGGAGAATGGGGCTTTTTCAAACATTAAAACCTTGTCCGTCAACTAATAGTAATTATTCTGAGATTAAACTGTTAGGCGACTATTTACGAAATCCCTATTGATGAAAAAGCTTCTAATACTCCTATGCCTGTTCCTGGTTGGTGCATTTGAAATGGTGCATGCTCAGACAGTGTATGTGAACGTACCGGACACGGTATGTATGTCTACAACCAATGCGACAGCGAATCAGCAGAAGTTCTCAAGTATGAATGCAAGGGTGACTGGTGCCGGCATTACCGTGACACAAAAGGCGACGTGGGAGATCACGACGCCTAATGGCACTGATGCGGATTACGAAGTCCTCTATTCTGAGAATGCAGCTGCTGATAAGCCGACAAAACTGAAGAATACCACAACACTGACATTGCAGTTCCTTGTACCGGGTGATTACACCTTCAAAGCCACTATGACTTATACAGGATCTGACGGAGTAGCGAGAACAGTGGTTGAGACAAGAAGGCTGCATGCTGTCAACTGTACCATTACCACCTGTGGTGACGGATCTGAGACAATGGCAGGCTTTTCGGAGGATTTCGGCGCCATGAATCTGGGCGTTGACCGAAGAAATTATCCCGTGGATGGTGTGGTATTGTATAATTACCAGCCGACGGGTGCATTACAGGAAGATAATTATGTGATTTCAAATAATCCCCGGCTGGCAAGAGATACCTGGGCGAATGTAACAGATCATACCGGCGGTTTCCGTGGCGGTATGCTGGTAGTAAATTCATCCATTACTCCGCGTCAGTTTTATACAAAGACCATCACTGGTCTTTGTCCGGGTTCAATATATAACTTCAGCGCGTGGTTATTAAACGTTAATACATTAAATGACCTGACAGATTGCGGTAACTATCAATATGCAGGTGTCACCTTCAAAGTAGTAGATGCGAAGACACCAACCAGAGTACTGAATGCATTTGATACCCGTTCCGTATCGATGATGTTAGGTGCAAAAGGTCCTACATGGCAACGCTATGGTGGTACTTTCGTCGTACCGTCAGATGTTGACTCCGTAAAAGTATATATAGTAAATAATAAACCGGGAGGTTGTGGAAACGATATCGCCATTGACGATATCGAATTTTCTTATTGTAGCCCTAACATCGTTTCAGAAATAGACGGCGATAAAGAAAGCCTTGCGGAAGTATTGTGTGAAGGCGCTCCTATTACCCTGACTTCCAGTTATGCACCGGCTGATTACTTCTCAGATCCTGTATTTGAATGGCAGATGAGTGATGATGAAGGTAAGACATGGTTGCCGGTACCATTTGGAACATCTACAGGAAATAAATTGATCATTGGCGACGGAGAACTGAAAGGCACACGGAAAGTGGCGTCCGATTATTTGTTCCGTACCATTATATATGAAAGAGGCAGCGATCAGAGCACCTGTGCATCTCCTTCTTCTGAGATCAGGCTCACTATCCTGCCAATGCCTAATCTGACCCTGACCGCCAGTCAGGTGTGTGAAGGTGCAAACGTAGACCTTGAAGCATCTGGTGGATTTGATTCATACAGCTGGAAAGACTTACCTGCTTATACTGGTACCACCCGTACGATCGTAGTAGACAAGGATACAACGATCACCGTGTTTGGTTATGTGAACTATGCAGATGGTCATACCTGTCAGGATGAAAACAGCATTTTTATCGGTACCGTACGTTCTCCGGTACTCGATGTATTCGTATCTGAGTCAAATGTTTGTATCGGGGAGTCCATTGATATGAAGATCAACAGCGTACTGAGTGGTTACAATATTCACTGGTTCAGAGGTCCTGACGCAAGTGGTAATAAAGTAGCGATGCCTGAGTACGATGGTCTCACCGATGTGACCCAATTCCAGATCGGTTCAGTTGCGGATAGCGTATTCAGTGTAGTGGTAAGTGATCCGGCTAATATCTGTGAAGTAGAATCTGCACCTATTAAGATTAAGTCATCAATCACACCGATCACCCATCTGAAGCCTAACCAGAATACTTTCTGCGCAAGTGCTAACGCAACGGGTAACTTCACTGTGGAGGTAGATAAAGTAACAGGTGCTTCCGGTACATGGAGAGTAGAAGAGATTTTCGGCCCGGCTGTAACCGACGACGTAATTGATGATTACGTAAGAATTCTGCTGCCATCTGCTGAAAGAACAAGAGTGACCATCAAGAAACCGGGTACTTCTGTAGTATTGTCATGGACACTGAGAACTGCAGCTAATGCAGGTTGTACAACAGTTGTACTGGATACTCTGAATCTCCTGCTCGATCCGACCTACTCACATGCCGGTCCGGATACAACACAGTGTGGTACCGATAATATCTTTACCATGAACGCCAGCAAACCTGCACCTGAAACAGAGCTGTATGGTGCTGCTGCTGAAAGAGGTAAATGGAGACTGATATCCGGTAATGCAACCATTGCTTACGATACCGCTTATAATACAACAGTTACGGCACTCAATCCGGAAGGGGATATCGTCCTGACATGGACAATTACCAACCTCGGTGGTTGTGTGGCGAACGTAGATACCGTGATCCTGCATAAAATAGGTAAACCGGTTATCAGACTGGCAAGTCCTGCGAAGGCTTGTACCAGCAAAGGGTTCTTCATGCTGGATACATTATCTACCAAAGGAACACCTACCTTATATTCAATTACTACAGCTGCTCCGGCAATGCCAGGATTTATAGCGGTAACTGACCAACCACTGTCATGGCCGCTGCGGGTGAATATCCCGACTAATCTGGCACCGGGTACATATAACTTTAACTTTAGCTACAGAACAGTTAAAGCGGGTTGCGATTCTACTGTTCCATTTACTGTGAATGTAGAAACAGCGCCAACGCCGGCAACCAGCATCACTTCCAGCACGACTGGCGTATGTGGTAGCGGTTCTGCGACACTGACTGTAAATGGTGGCGGCCTTGGCCTGCAGTCCGATGGTGTAACACCAAACGCGGTATGGGCATGGTATGCTGGTGGTTGTGGTACAGGTACCCGTATCGGTACCGGTCCGACCATTACTGTACCGCTCACCGCTGTAACCACTTTTTATGTAAGAGCTGAGAGCCTCGGCGCCTGTGATACAACTGCCTGTGTGAGCACAACAGTTACCTTCACCGGTATGCCGGCTGCTGTAAATGCGGGTCCTGATCAGTCTAAATGTAATACTACTGCCTTCACCATGGCAGCAAGCGTAGCAACACCCGGCACCGGTACATGGGTACTGCCTGCTGGTACAACGGCAACGGTAACACCTGGTCAAAGCAACAATCCTGCTGCTGTTATTAATGTACCTGCCGGTATTACAGTAGACGCAGTATGGAGTGTGACCAACGGTACCTGTGTGGCAAATGACACAGTAAGACTGATTAACTATGCGCTGCCTACACTCGCAAATGCGGGTCCGGATATCGCACAATGTGGCAACACTGCCTTCACCATGGCTGCAAATGCAGCAGTGACAGGTACAGGTGTATGGTCACTGGTGGCAGGTAGCACGGCTACTATTACTGCCGGACAGGCAAACAATCCAACAGCTGTAATCAATGTTCCGGCCGGTTCAACAACAAGAGCTATCTGGACCATTACCAATACACTTTGTACCACAAGAGATACCGTAGTGCTTACCAGCACTGCCGGACCAACCACTGCTAATGCCGGTCCTGACCAGGCACAATGTGGTAATAATAGCTTCGTCATGGCAGCGACACCGGTAACCACCGGTACCGGTACATGGACCCTGCCTGCAGGTAGCGCGGCTACCATCACCGCAGGACAGGCCAATAACCCGAACGCTACTATTACTTTACCAATCGGATCTTCCACTTTCGCCATATGGACTACATCCAGTGGTACCTGTACAACAGTTGATACCGTAAGACTGAGCAATGGTTTGGCTGCAACAGTAGCTGCCGCCGGTCCTGATCTGTCCCAGTGTGGTAACGGCGCCTTTACGCTGGCAGCCAATACTGCGACTATTGGTACCGGAACATGGACCGTAGTATCTTCTATTCCTGCTGGCTACGTACTGCCAGCTGCTGTAGTGAATAATCCTACGGCTGCACTCAGTCTGCCTGCCGGTACAACAGTCGTATTACGCTGGACCATTTCAAATGGTGGTTGTGCTACTTCCGATGATGTAACACTGTCCAACAGCCTCGCACCTAATCCTGCTGCTGCTGGTCCTGACCAATCCAAATGTAACGTCGCCGCCTTCACCCTTGCAGCAAACAGTGCAGCGGGTGGTACAGGCAGATGGGATGTGATCTCTCCGGCAGGTTATACTTTCCCTGCTGCAGATGTAGCTAACCCTACCGCTACTATTAATATACCTGCTGGTACCGAACTGACATTGAAATGGACAATCGCTAACGGTGGTTGTACAACAAGTGACACCGTGTTACTGGGCAACTTCGCACAGCCAAATGCAGCTGCTGCTGGTGCTGACCAGTCACAATGCGAAGGCCTCGACTTTATCATGGCTGCCAACAAACCATCTGTAACAGGTGCTGTTGGTACATGGACAGTGGTAAGTGGTGCTGCCACCATCGCTGCGGGTCAGGCTAATTTCGATACCGCACACATTATATTGTCATCCGGCGCGACAGCTGTTTTACGTTGGTCTATTACCAACGGTAGCTGTACCAGCTCCGATGATGTAACCTTAACAAGCATTCCTAAACCTACAACTGCGACCGCCGGTCCTGATCAGCAGCATTGCGAAAATGCACTGTTCAACATGACCGCTAACACACCGGTAACAGGTACTGCCACATGGATACTGCCTGCCGGCACAGCTGCAACAATTCCTGCCGCTGACAGAAACAACCCTGCCGCTATCGTAACTGTACCTGCCGGTACAAGTGTTACACTGGCGTGGGTAATATCCAACAGTACCTGTAACTCGGTGGACAGCGTTATGCTCACCAACAACGTAATGCCAAACAACGCAAATGCGGGTGGTGATCAGGTTCATTGTGATGATCCACGATTCACTATGAACGCAAATAACGCTTCCCCGGCTACTGCTGTCGGTACCTGGAGCGTTGTGAGCGGTACTGCTACCATTGCTGACATACACAGCGCAACGTCTGTTGTAACTGTTACTGCCGGTAACTCCGCTACACTGCGCTGGACCATTGCCAATGGCTCCTGTTCTTCTACTCCGGATGATGTGGTGCTGACTAACCAGCCTGCTATTCAGGGTAATACCATCACCGCCGATCAGGTACTTTGTGCAAGCGATACGCCTGCTCCCCTGAGCGGTGGCACCATCACCGGCGGTACCGGTACCTATACCTTCCAATGGCAGGTAAGTACTGTCAGTGCCGTAACCGGTTTCACCAACGTCATGGCAGCAGATGGTACAAACGAAATATTCACACCGCCAGCTATTGCCCGCCATACATGGTACAGACGTGTGGTAATGTCTGGTGCATGTACCGGTAACATCAGTAACGCAGTAATGCTTACTCTGATGAATATTCCGCCGGTAGTGATCTCCGTTCCTGATCCGCTTTCTATTGATTGCGCAGGTGGTGTTGATCCTGCTACTAAATTTGGTACGCCTGTATTCAGCCATGCTCCATATGATAATGAACCACTGACCATCACTTATAATGATGTGACCACAGTAGTAGATGCATGTGCGACAACAGTTACCCGTACCTGGACAGCGATCGACCGTTGTGGTCTGAGCACTCAGGCACAACAGGTGATTACTATAACAGATAAAACTAAACCGGTATTCACCACTACCGCTCCGGCTAACATTACAGTAAACTGTGACGCAGTGCCAGCAGCGGTTACAATGACAGCCACTGACAATTGCGCGGGTACTATGACTATCACGCCAATTGAAGAAAGACAAGACGCAGGCGCAAGCTGTCCGAGCAATTATATACTGGTGCGCAAATGGGTAGCGGTTGATGCCTGTGGCAACAAAACAGACACCCTGAAGCAGATCATCAATGTAAGAGATATGACACCGCCGGTATTCGATGCTCCGGCTCCGGCTAACATTACAGTTGATTGTGATAAAGTACCTGCAGCCGCCCAGATGACAGCCACCGACAATTGTACGCCGGGTGTGATCACCGTAAATCCGGTAGATACACGTAAGGCTATCAACGGTAGCAAATGCACGGAAAACTATCAGTTGATCCGTACATGGACTGCGACTGACCTTTGTGGTAACAAAACCGTACTGACCCAGACGATCACAGTACAGGATACTATCAGACCACGATTCTCCGTAGTCGTACCTGCTGCTGTTACTGTTGATTGTGATAAGGTGCCCGGTGTGGAAAGTGTGACCGCTACAGACAATTGCACAGCGAATGTATCCGTGAAACTGACCGAAACAAAACAATCATTGTCAAGCTCTTGTCTCAACAGCTATAAACTGACCCGTACATGGATCGCGACCGATAATTGTGGTAATACTGCCACTATGCAACAGGTAGTGACCGTACAGGATACCACCAAACCGGTATTCGTCGTAGCGCCTCCGGCTGATACAACTGTTAGCTGTAACGCTGTACCGGGTCCTCCGACAACCCTGAGAGCAAGCGACAACTGTGGTACCGTTAAGATCTCCTATACACAGACACGCGAAACCATCCGGGTGCTTGTGCGGGTAACTACCGCCTGATCCGTACATGGACTGCAAAAGATGCTTGTAACAATGCAACGATTGCCCGTCAGGTGATCACCGTAACAGATACAACTGCTCCGGTAATCGATCCGGCGCCTGCTGATATCACCATCGGTTGCAGTGACGCTATTCCGGGTGCAGCCGCGCTCTATGCAGTGGACAACTGTGACGTGAACTTCCCTAAGAAAGTGACCATGGTACAGGATCCGTTCGTAGTAGACAAGTGTAACGGTTATACCATCGTAAGAAGATGGAACATTTCAGATGCCTGTGGTAATGCGGCTATTGAAAGAGTACAGACCATCACGGTGAATCCTTGTCCGAGACCGGAACTGGATCCGAACTTACCGGCGAACTGCTCTTCCAATACCAAATTTGCAGTGCTCTTAAAGAATAAAGTAAACAAGCCGAAATTCACCCTGATCAGCGTTATCCCGGCAACAGCTGTAGCAACACCGCTGACGCAAAACAGTAACGTATTCGATCTGAACGGTGCAACGCAGGCTACCTTCGCAGTAATCGACGGTAATACAGGTTGTTCTTCTGACACCGTCACCTACGATCTGCAGTATATAGAGAAACCAGTTGTAGACCTTGGCGCTGATGTCGCTGTATGTAACGGTGAATCTGTAACACTGGATGCCGGTACTGCAAATGCAGGTTATAATATCCGCTGGTCAACGGGTGAGACTACCCAGACCATCGTAACAAATACTCCGGGTACTTATCACGTTACAGTATTCAACGGTATCTGTGCAACAACTGATTCTGTGAAACTGAGCGTGAATAATCCACCGACCATCGATATGGCCGATACCACCATCTGCGAAGGCAGCACACTCCGACTGGATGCGACCACTTCCGGCGCAACCTATGTATGGAGTACTGGTGAAACAACGCCTTTTATCGATGTATATATGCAGGGTACTTATACCGTGGACGTAACACTGAATGGCTGTACCACCCACGACGAACTGGATGTAACGGTAGCAACTGCACCAAACATCACCCTGACAGACGATGTTGAAATCTGTCCGAATGAAACAGCGATGCTGACAGTAGATCCGGATGGTGGAAACGTACGCTGGAACAACGGTGAAGTAACCAATTCTATCGTAGTATCAAGACCGGGTGATTACTGGGTAGCTGTAAACCGCAGCAATTGCGTAGTAACGGACACCGTTAAAGTAGTCCTGAAGTCTCAGCTGGATATCAATATCGGACCTCAGCGTGATATCTGTGCCGGTGGTCGTGTAGTACTGGATGCTACCAATGCCGATGCAGTTTCTTACCTGTGGAACGATGGCGACACCAATCCGGTTAAAGAAGTAACCACTCCGGGCAGATACACTGTATCTGTAATGGATAGATTCTGTTCTGCGATCACTATGGATAGTGTGGACGTGGTAGTAGCTGGTATCCCTGCATTCGATCTGGGCCGCGATACCACCCTGTGTCTGGACAATGTGCTGAACCTGAAAATAGATGCAGGTGCAGGCAATCAGGTACGCTGGCAGGATGGTACTACAGGAAGTACCTATAAAGTGACCAGCACCGGTTATTATACAGTAACAGTATTCAACGATTGCGGTTCCGCATCCGACCAGATAGCGGTGACCTTCAAACCTTGCGAACCTGAACCGGGCTTACCAACCGCCTTTACACCAAATGGTGATGGTAAAAACGATGTATTCAGACCAGTTGTCAAAGGACCGATGTATGACTACGAGTTAAGCATCTATAATCGTTGGGGTACTCTGGTGTTCCGCACCGTTGAATCCAGACTTGGATGGGATGGTCGTTACCTTGGCGCACTCGTAGATAGCGGATCTTACATCTGGGTAATGGGTTATAGAGAGAAAGCAGCCGGTCCGAAGATCGTGCTGAAAGGACAGATCACGCTCCTGAGATAAGAAGAAGTGTAAAGTACAATAGGCAAAGGCGTCCCGGGTTGATCACGGGGCGCCTTTTTTTAATTAAGAATCAGGTTGGTTAGTGAATGTATTACCTTTACCGATTTACGATTGGCTATGGATAACAGAATGTTGTGGAATGAACGATATACAAAAGGATTACCTGCGCTGGAAATACCTGACCCCTTTTTTGTGAAAATGTACGAAGAGCATATCAGCAAAGCGTTCCCTGATGGGGGGATGGCTTTAGATCTGGCAGCAGGTACCGGCAGGCATACCTTATACCTCTCAGCAGAGAACTGGCAGGTCAGCGCAGTGGATATTTCAGATGTCGCGATGGAAAGACTGGCGGAGAAAGCGCCGGGGAATCTGGTGCAGACAACCTGTGTAGATCTGGGAGAATATTCCTTTCCCGTGGCTGCTTTTGACCTGATCGTACTGTATTATCACTTTGACCGGGCATTGTTTGGCACTGTGAGTGCCGCTCTGAAACCGGGTGGATTACTGATCAGTAAACAAGCGGTTGGGAAACCAACGAGTCCACATGCTTTACAGGAGCATGAGCTGCTGCGGCTGACGGAAGGACTGGAAAAGATCAGTTACGGGGAAAGACCGGTAAAGGAAAGGGGAGTAGCTGAATATCTGGGGCGTAAGCCTTTTTAAATAAGAAGCGGACGTCTTTTTAAGGACGTCCGCTTTCGTTTATTACTGATTGATTTTGAACTTCTCTGAAGCACCAATAGTAGTTTTGGTACAGGTCATACGGGCCAGACCATCTTCTGCTGACAGATAAGCGCCGTTATTCCCTCTGAAAGAAATCGTACCATCACTGTTGCTGATCCATTCAAACTGCTCCCATGGACCGATGGATGCACGGTTACAATTCACAGCTTGTGTGCCGTTTTCAGAACAAACATAATTATTCTGATTACGCAGCGCGATCCTGCCACCGCCTGCATCCACTACGGTAAACTGCTCCCATGACTGTGCCACGGTACGGTTACAGATCATCGGCTGTGTATTGCCTTCACTGCATACATACAGATTATTGAAGCCTTTAATGGTCACTGTCTGACCGATAGGGATCACTGTGCCACCGGGAATAGTAGGCGTAGGACGTACTGCTGTCAAAGCAATCTGTCCTTTCAGCATACGGCCACCGTCACCAGTGAGACGCAGGTAGTAGTCTGCAGAACAGGCCGTACCGTCTTCATCCAAAGTACGGAAACTGGAACCTGCCGGGATCTGGCTGATATTTTCAGCTGTCTTGGCAATCTGATTCCCCTCATTGTACTCATCAAACATAGAGATGTAAATACCCTGACATCCCAGTCTGATCATGTTATAGAACTGACGCCACATAAAATCTCCATGTGCACGCTGTCTTTCCTGCAGATCACCCGGTAATACGCATGGCTGATAATCAATACCGTTAGCATTACAATAGGCCTGATCAGGCGTATTGACGTTAGTATAGAAATTATCCGCGTCGTTAACATTACCAATACGACCTACCATCCATGGAGAAATCATATTCAGCGCTTTGTACGTGTTCAGGAATCCCGGTCTGGAATCGCTGGTTTCATTACGCCAGTGCGTAGGAATACCACCGATCACATAACAACCCTGACTCTTGAACCAGTTTATCACCTCCAGACAAACTGCCGCTGACCATGGGTGATTGTCGTCATTAAAGCCAAAACCCCAGATACATACCACCGGTTTGCCATTCTGGTAAGCATAGGCAGTTGAAGAGGTGTAAGTGGACATTTTGTTGGTCCAGTCAGTCTTGATTTCTGACTGCATGTTGGTCCAGCCACTGACATCATACATGATGTAGAACTTACGTCCATAAGTTTCTGCGGCCGTTTTCACCTTTGCGGTGATAGCATCCCTTACCGGACCTTCCTGTCCGTTAGGATTGAAACGCTGTAAAGCTGCAACGTCAATGTTGTTCTGTTGCATCCAGAGGAAATGCGTATTCACCGTCTGGTCAGAGAAGGAAGAGAACAGCTTTGCAGGTTGTCCGTTGTTGAGTGCCGGCCATGCAGTAGTGTAAGTGTTGCTGTAATCCCTTACATCCGGCCACGACTTGATACCATTGTTCGTTGCTGAGGGTAGCTGGCCCCAGTTCTGCGTCCAGTGCCACCACGCATTAATGGGAGAGCCATCTCCCGTACAGGCAAACCAGCCCTGATAGCCGACTGTAATTTTCCCTACCACATCTCCTACAGGAGATGCCTGGGCGTTTGCCAACATGTTCTTTGTGCCGGAGAGAGCATCAGCCTCCTGGAGGCTTTTTTTGGTACAACTGATAGCAAAGAGGATACTGATCGCTACGAGTACACGATTGCTGATTTTCATAGTATGTGTGTTTTGTTCGGAATTTACCGGTAATGGATCTGGAGAATGAGGGTTTTAAATCAGTAAATAAAAGTATATGGTTTCTGCGCGAACGATGGAATTATAGGATGCGTTACTTAAACGGCAACACGTTCCGGAATATTGCAGACAGCTGCAATATAATTTTTGATATCGCAAGAAGCGGGTTGAATGCGACTTCCGGCAGCTCTACCTTTGGTTTGTCAAAATTAGTTTATTATGCATCTCCGCTCGGAACCATCCATTCTTTACTTTGGTACACCGGTTGTATTGATCGGTACCTGTAATGAGAATGGCTCTTATAATCTCGCGCCTATGTCCTCCATTTTCTGGTTGGGATGGCGTTGTATGCTAGGCCTTTCAGCCGTATCCAAAACCACAGAAAACATCCTCCGTACAAAAGAATGTGTACTTAATCTGCCATCAGTAGCACAGGTAGCAGCTGTCAACCGGCTCGCCCGTACTACCGGCAGCGATCCCATACCCGCGGGCAAATTGCAGAAAGGATACAGATATGAACCTGATAAGTTTGAAACCGCCGGACTAACGCCCCTGACAGCAGATACTGTATCCGCTCCCAGAGTATCAGAATGTCCGGTACAGCTGGAAGCTATATTGGAAGGTACTTATGGACTGGCGCAGCACAGTGAAACACAAAGAGGCAAAATACTCACTCTGGAAATGCGTATTACAAGGGTACATCTGGACGAAAATATCCTGATGAAAGGACAGGAGAATAAGGTAGACCCCGATAAATGGCGTCCTCTGATAATGAGTTTTCAGGAGTTTTATGGTCTCGGAGATAAGCTGCACCCTTCCACGCTGGCAGAGATAGACGAGTCACTGTATCGGACACCGGACATAGCAGCGGGCAGGTAAGGCCCTGACTGACCGTTAACAGGCTGTATAAGGTTAATAGTAAAAAAAGAGCCCTGAGAACAGGGCTACACCAGATAAATTAACGTAAACAGATCATTTAGTGTTTTTGCCTCCTGTCGGAGGATATATCTTGCTGAATTCCTTTTTAGTAGTTAAATGCTGCCCAAAGGTAGCCCATCTGCACATGTCAGAAAATCACCTAAATCGGGGAGAAGGATCTCCTTTATTGAACTGCCCGGAGGGCGATATCAGACAATGCGTTGGTTAATAGCCAGCGCAACAGCCTCTGTTAAAGAAGCCACATGCAGCTTTTCGTAGATCTTTTTTACATGACTCCGTACTGTTTCGTAGCTGATATTCAGGTCACTGGCAATCATCTTGTAACTTTGCCCGTTAACAATACAGGTCAGCACCTCTTTTTCTCTGGCGGTCAGATTGTAACTGTCATTGTTCGGCTCCGGTTTCTGGACAGCACTTTTTTGCAAAAGGTTCAGTACACGACGGGCAATAGACGGACTCATTGGAGAACCACCTGTTTGCAGCTCCTGTATGGCGTCAATCAGTCTTGTGTTCAGGTGATTCTTCAGAATATACCCTGAAGCGCCTGCGCAGATGGAGTCAAATACCCTGTCATCATCCTCAAATACAGTCTGAATCAGGATCTGTACATGTGGCACTTCTTTTTTAAGCTGTTTGATGGCTTCAATACCACTGATTTCCGGCATTTCAATATCCATCAGTACAATGTCGGCACTACAGTTCAGTACATCGTTCACACAATTCCGGGCATCACTGAATACACCTACGACTTCGATGGAAGGAGCTGTATCCAGTAACAGCCTGATGCTGTTGCGAATGTTTTTGTTGTCGTCAAAAATGGCAACGCGTATACTCATTGTTTCGTTTTTTTGTTGTTACCCGGGTGACGTCAGGTAACCGGAAAGCTTAATTTTAAATATGTCCCTTTTAATGGTTCACTTTCTATACCCAGATCAGCGTTCATTTCGCTGGCCCGGTGCCGGATGTTACTAAGACCATTACCAGACAGTGTCAGCACATCCGGGCCTTTCACCGCATCATGATCAAATCCTATACCGTCATCTTCAATATCCAGTTCCAGCATGTTTTTCCGGTAGCTGATATTGACTTTGATAAAGCTGCAGGCTGCGTGTTTCAAGGCATTGTTGACAGCTTCTTTGAATATGAGATAAAAGTTCTTACGTTGGTTCATTGCCAGGTTCAGAGCTTCTATTTTCTGGTCACAGCTAAAGATGAACTGGATCTTTTTGGCAGTACACAGCGGTTTCGCATAAGATTCCATGCGTTTCACAATACTGCTGACATGATCATTCTTTGGATTGATCGCCCATACGATATCTGACATCTCCGAGATCATTTCATTGGCCGTATGGCCGATCGTGTTCAACAGCTCTTTCAGCTGTTCGGTCTTTTGCTGATCGTTGTATATTTTAGCTACCTCGCTGTAAACGGATATGCCGCTCAACGTAGAGCCTACACTATCATGCAGGTCCTGCGCAATCCCGTTCCTGATGGCATGTCTTTTCAGCAATTCATTGATCCGGTAACGGTACAGGAGGTAAATGGCGGCAGCAATAAATAGTGTACATAACAGGTAAAACCACCAGCGTGTCCAGAAAGGAGGGATGATGGTAATGTGTAATGCAGTTACCCTGTTGCCGAATACGCCTTTCCAGTTGCTGGCCTTGACTAAAAAGGTATAATCACCTCCTTTCAGGTTGGAGTAGTAAGCAAAATTCCGCTTCCCTACATTGTTCCATGTCTTGTCTACGCCTGCCAGCATGTAGGAGTACTGTATATTATCTCCGCTGAATTCCGGTGCCGAAAACTCGATGGAGAAATAGTTTTGTTTATAATCCAGTTCAATAGCCGGCTTTTGCAGCAGACCACTGTAAGAGTTATTGAAGATCTTAAAGTCAGTCAGGTATACCGGCGGTTCGGTATTGATCCGGGCGATATCCCCGGGCCGGAAGCTGAGGTAATAATTAGTGCCTCCTACATATATGTTCCCCTCATCATCCTTATACATATAACCATTGACCCCACCATCTTTTTTCAGCGCGGGCAGGTCATAACAGCTATATATTTTCGCGGCAGGGTCATATTTATGGATATGTCCGTTGCAGACCATCCACACATTCCCCTCTTTATCCGTCTGCAGGCCCTCCGTCAGATTACTTGATTCAGGGATATGCTGTACCTTCTGCGTATGCGCATTCAGGTAATTCAGTCCGCCACCATAAGTACTGATCCAGATATGCCCTGCCTGTCCCTCCAGTATATCATACACATCATCATTGCTGATATTGGTGAGGTATTTTACCTGTTGCCCGTCTTTCTGCGGCCAGTCGCCCAATCCATGCCGGGTAGTGGCCAGCCAGATGTTACCGCTGGCCGCCTTGTACATTTTACGGATCAGGTTATCCTTGATATTATATCTTTTTAATATTGCATGAACGGAATCGTTGCGGGTCACCCAGCTGTGATCTTTGAAGTCATAATAGCTGAGATAATGCCCGTAAGGTGACACAATCAAAACAGGGTGAGTACCCATGGTATCTTTTACAATAGACACGATCCTCGACGATATCAGCTTTTTCATTACAGGATCTCTTTCCGTATCCGGGAGGGTAGAGAGGGTCCGTCTTAATGTATCATATACAAAAAGCGTGTAATCAGTGCCGATATAAAAAGTGCCGTCGCTGTCCTGAAAGAATTTGGTCACGCTCAGGGCTTGTCCGTTCCAGCTTAATTGTCTGTGTTCAAAGGGGCCTTTGCCCGGAGGTTTGATAAATATCCCGTCATTGGTGCCTATCCACAGTCTGCCACCGGCATCTTTGTAAAAGTCATAGATGCTGATATCCTTACCGCTTCGCGGAAGAAAGACCTGTTTAAAAGGATAGTAGAGGGGATTATAATAGCTGATGCCATTATTCGTAGCCACCCATACGATATCATTTCTGTCGATATAGACATCATTGATATGGTCATTGATGATTGTACCATCTGCAAAGGGCTGGTGTTTATAATGAGAGAAATGACGCTGTGCAGGATCATAAACGATCAGACCGGAGTCCCGTCCGCCCATCCAGAGGCGATGATCCCTGTCTTCCGCAAATGCATTGATCTCATCGTTGGGAAAGGAATTTTTACCCGGTGTATAGCTGAAACTTTCTTCCCGTTGCTGTACATGGTCGTAGTGATATAATGCCTTGTCCCATGCGCCGTACCACATATCGTTATTGTGGTCACGGAATAACGCGGTAACAGATACGTGCGATAATTTTGCGTAAAGGTCATCATAACGTCTGTCCTCTGAATACTTCAGTGTACGCGCATTGATCTTCAGCAAGCCACCGCCTGCACGTCCTACCCATACACTATCCTTCGCGTCCATGCTCAATGAGAGAATGGCTGTGGTTCCTGTTTTCACCGGATGTGAAAACTCTCCCGTCTTTTTATTAAATCTTCTGGTACGATAGTTACCGGTACCTACCCACAGATAACCGTGCTGATCATCCACGATGGCATTCACATGATTCTCTGGAATACTCTTATCACTGCCTTCAGTGAAGCGGTATTGTCTGAATTGTTTATCGGGGGACTGGCGGTAGTCATATGCACTTAAACCTCCATCCTCTGTTGCAATCCAGATAATGCCATTCTCGTCTTCAAGCAGGTCGCTGATGATATTACCCGATATGCAGGCCGTATCGCCGGGAGTCTTTCTGAACACGGTAAAATACTTACCGTCGTATCTATTCAGTCCGTCCTCTGTGCCAAACCATATAAATCCCCTTTTGTCCTGCAGGATGCAGTTAACTTTATTGTGGGAAAGCCCGTTTTCAGTCCTTAGCGTATTGAAATAAGGCGTCTCTTGTTGTGCATTAATGGTTTGGGTTAACATGATGATCGTTACCAGTAATAGGTAAGCTTTTCTCATGATAGGTTCTTTCTCTGCTGATTTTGTTGCATCCTCAAAATTAAGCGTTTAATAATATTAAATTGTAACCTGCTGTTCATTTTTTAAGCTGTCTACGTTAATT
Source organism: Chitinophaga pinensis (assembly GCF_007896845.1). GTDB lineage: Bacteria > Bacteroidota > Bacteroidia > Chitinophagales > Chitinophagaceae > Chitinophaga > Chitinophaga pinensis_C. Next base: position 23,969 of record NZ_VOHS01000046.1, read on the forward strand.
TGTTATGCGTGTTACAACATGTGCTTTGATGTAAGCTTTATCAGTAACGGATTTCGTCGCATCTTTGTTACACAGAATCGTTTAATATTGAGTAGAATTTAATACAGAAAATGAGTAGTATCCTGATTGTTACATTGGAGATGGAAGAAGTGTATCAACGACAATTTAGTGATCTGCGGAGGAAATACTTCCCTGCGCATGCCAATTACCTTGATGCACATATTACATTATTCCATCACCTGCCTGCGGGTGAAAGTGCTATAACAGAGGGTTTGGAGAAGGCGGCACAAAGAGCGCCTATAGCGCTGAAAGTGGCAGGGATTGTACATTTTGGGAACGGGGTCGCTTACAGGCTGGAATCGGAAGCATTACAAGCATTACATGTGAATCTGCAACAGGCTTTTGAGCCATGGTTGATCCGGCAGGATAAACAGCCGCTCAGACCTCATATTACAGTACAGAATAAAGTGACGAACTTTAAAGCAAAGCAGTTACACGAAGTATTATCAGCAGAGTTCATACCTTTCGATATACAAACCACCGGTTTAAAAACATGGCGTTATCTGCATGGCCCATGGAAAGCTGAAAGGACTTTCCCGTTTATTACAACCTGAAAAGAATTACTTGATATAGTAGGTCGTTATTCTTTCTTTTGCTATCTGCAGAAGATGGTCAGACTATACTCAACTTACGTTAATGCTACGTTAAAAAGGTAGCATTAACGTAAGTTGAGTATAGTCTGACTATGGATTAGCCGATCAAATAGTGTATACAGACACCACTTATAGCTTATTTGTGTAATCCTTTTTTTCTGAGGTAAGCCAGCAGTTTCTCCGGATAATTCGTCTGAATGGCATTAGCATATTTTGCATCCTTCCGTAACTGGTCAAAACCGCCTGTCAGCTGCCTTTTCTTCCATATCATCATACTTTCCCAACGCATTTGTCCAGATCCTTGACCCATTACTGGTGATCTTTTGCATCAGACTGTCAGAATAGAAAGAATCGTCTATATGAATAGCGGGGAATTTGCCTTGTTTCTATACAGGAAATCAGTTCTTTCTCTGGAAGATGTTCTATGGTACTGGTATCAGTTTCTGAAATGAATTGTCTGAGGCTGTCAAGATGATGCTGGTAGGAACGTTGACTGGAAATGAGGTTCAATACTCTGTTACGGGTGCTTATGTACAAATAAGCGCCCAGAGATCCGTTAATCTGCAGGGAAGCGCCTTTGGTCCACAGATTGGCAAATACTTCCTGTACCACATCCTGTGCATCCGCATCATTGTCCAGCATACGACACGCATGCTGATAAAGAACAGCGGAAAAGCGCCTGTAGATCTCTCCGTAGGCCGCTGTGTCGCCATGCTGAAATTCCCGGAATAATTGGTTGTCATCCCATTCACTTACTTGGCCTGACATAAAGCAGCATCTTTGTTTACGTGGCTCAAAAGTAATAGGGTGGGCGGGAATTCTTATATTAAATAATTGTGAGCAGAGGTGAATGCATTGAAAAAATGCCTGCATAAGGCATGAACCTTATGCAGGCAATATGTAATAAACTAAACATTGGCCTGCAACATATCCAGCATTTTTTCCGCATGTGCATCTCCTTTCAGAAAGCCTCTGAAACTGGCTGCCACCTTTCCATCCAGTCCTATGAGGAAAGTTTCCCGGCCTGTCAGGAATAGTACGTTTTTAATACCGAATTGTTTTAGGACCTTGTTGCCCGGATCGCTCAGCAGGGTAAATGGCAAACGGTGATGTTCCTTGAAGGAACGGTGACTTTCCACGCTACCTGCATTGATACCGATCACGATGGCGCCGGCATCTGTAAAGTCGGCATAACTGTCCCGGAAGGAGCAGGCTTCTTTTGTACAGATACCGCTTTCATCTTTCGGATAGAAATAGATCACCAGTTTTTTCTTGCCGATATAGTCGCGTATATTGAATAGCTGACCGTTCTGATCCTGTAAACTGAAATCTGGGATATGATCGCCGGTAGTTAAAGTTTTTGTATTCGCCATTGCTGTGGTTTTACTGTGTTTGTAATTGATACAGCAAAACTACTGGCAGAAATGCAGAAACATTTTAACCCAGGTTAAAATCATTGTTTCGCCAGATAATTATCTATGGCTATACCGATTTCCTTTGTTTCAGGGGTTTCATTATCTGTGCCGTCTTCAAACCAGTGGTTGGCGCCTTCATTGTCCTGCTTCAGGAACAGAACAAGGGTTCTGCCGGGCAATGCTACCTTGAAACGATGTTTGTCGGCTTGTTCAATCGTCAATGGGCTGTTCTTGTGATCAATGGTGAAAGTATTCATGTGTGTCTGTTTTTATGATGAGTGGTACAATCATTATGCCTGTTTCATCTTACTATTCTGAGGGGGATGTATATTTGCAGGATATCTAAATACTACTTATGACCAGAATGCTAATCGCTTTGGTGCTGATGCTCGGTTATGCCGGCATGGCTTCAGCTCAGGAGCTGTATGTACCCCGTAACATTAAAAAGGCTTACGCTAATAAGACCAGATCCAGGAACGGGCAACCCGGGGAACGTTACTGGCAGAATAAAGGCCGCTATGATATTCAGCTGAAAGTGAACGCGCCGTCCGGCGTAGTATCCGGTCAGGAAAATATCCGTTATATCAATAACAGCCCTGATACACTGCGCAGTCTGGTGATCCGCCTGATCTGTAATCTGCATAAAGTAAATGCGCCCCGTTCCGGCTATGTCAGCAAAGATTTCCTGACTGAAGAAGGCGTGACGATCGATACATTTCTGGTGAATGGGGTCAATGTGCCTTTTGACAATGATATCGCCACTGTCGGTAATGTAAAACTACCGTCTGCGCTGAATGCCAAAGATAGTCTGAATCTGCATATCAGCTGGCATTACACCCTTTCTCAGCAGAGTGGCAGAGAAGGTAAAATAGACAGTACTACTTTCTTCCTCGCCTATGCTTATCCACGTGTTTCTGTATATGACGATTATAATGGCTGGGACCTGATCGAACATATGGACAGGGTAGAATTCTACAGCGATTTTAATGACTACAATGTGGCGGTGACCGTTCCTAAAAACTATGTAGTCTGGGGTACCGGTGTGTTGCAGAATGGCGCCGATGTATTACAGCCGGAGATTGCCAAAAGACTGAAAGACTCTTATACGGCTGACCAGCTGATGCATATCGCCAGCAAGGAGGAAATGAGCAATGGCAAGGTCACACAGCAGAAAGACTGGAATACATGGAAATTCTCAGCGTCTCACATCGCAGATGTTACATTTGGTACCAGCAACCATTATGTATGGGATGCGGCCAGCGTAGTGGTAGATAGCAGCACCGGCAGACGTACCAGCGTTCAGGCCGCCTACGATGATGCTGCCGAAGACTTTCACCATTCTGTGGATTTTTCCCGCTATGCGCTGGACTGGTTTTCCCGTAACTGGCCGGGTGTAGCATACCCTTTCCCTACAATGACTGCTTTTCAGGGTTTTGCAGATATGGAATATCCTATGATGGTGAATGATGCAACAGTAGGAAAGCAATTAGGCTTTGCCCAGCTGGTACAGGACCACGAAATCGCACATACGTATTTCCCGTTCTATATGGGTATTAATGAAAGCCGTTACGCTTTCATGGATGAAGGTTGGGCTACCACTTTTGAATACCTGATCGGTATCGCAGAAAAAGGCAAAGCGGCGGCAGATAAATTCTATCAGCTGTTCCGTGTAAGATCTTACATTAATGACGCTGCTGCAGAAGAAGATCAGCCGATCATTTCACAGTCTCACCAGTTAAGCGGTGTTGGTTATGGTAATAATGCCTATGGCAAGCCTTCTCTGGCTTATCTCGCGCTGAAAGATCTGCTGGGCGATCAGGTATTCCGTAAATCCCTGCACGCATATATGAATAGCTGGAATGGAAAACATCCGATGCCATGGGATTTCTTCAATTCCATTAATACTGCCTCCGGTCAGGACCTGAACTGGTTCTGGAATAACTGGTTCTTCAGCAATAATTATATTGACCTGCAACTGGCAGATGTAAAAACGAAGAAAGACAACGCAGAACTGACTATACTCAACAACGGCGGATTTGCTATTCCGTTTGACGTAGTAGTGACTTTTGAAGACGGTAGCAGCAAAACAGTACACCAGACGCCTGCTGTATGGAAAAATGGCAGCAAACGTATCACGGTGAATGTTCCTGTTAATAAAAATGTGGCTGCTGTAAAGCTGGATGGCATCATCTATATGGATTACACACCCGCAGATAATGAATGGAAAAAATAAGGACTATTCCAGTGAGGATTGATAGACCTTAGGCGTTGTGCCTTCTATCTTTCGGAATACTCTGATAAAATAATTCACATCGGTAAAGCCGCATAGCTTACTTACATCGTAGATGGAGCTTTGCGGCTTTGCCAATAATTCCTTTGCCAGTTTGATTCTCTCTTTGTTGACATATTCTACCGGTGTAATCCCAAACTGTTCCCTGAACCATTTGAAAAACAGATTCCTGCTGAGATACGCTTTTCTGCTCAGAGCATCCACCGCGATCTTTTCTGTCAGATGCTCCCTGATATAGTGTAGCACAAAATTCAGGCGATTGCCGTTGTTATCAGCTACACTTCCTTCTACAGCCTGTCCCAGCTGCTGACTTTGCAGAAGACGGATTAACAATTCTTTCAGCTGCAGATCCGCATAAATGTTTTTAGATTTATCCTCACTGGTACAGATACGGATCAGTTTATTGATGAGTTCTGTAATTTCATGATTGTTCTCGAAATGGTACTGATGGAAGGAAAGCTGCCAGTTCTGTTTGCCCTCTCCGCTATTGTAGTAATTATTGAGATATTCCACTGTTTCGCGGATATATATATCATCAATGGCAAGGGCAATACATTGCGTCGGATTTGCTGCGGTGGCCTCCGGGAAATCAATGATCATTGTTTCCTGTGGTGGTACAATGACAGTTTCTCCCGGCAGGTAATCAAAAGAAGGTTTATCGGAGAGGTGCATCACCTTTTTACCCCTTATCATACTGGTGATGACCAGATCATTAAAGGTAAGTGGTACATGATATGCCTGCTCATAACTCTCGAAAATATTCAGTTCACAATTGCGCAGATTGAATACACGTCTGTTCTCCACTAACGTCTGTAACTCACGTGGAACGGTGAGGTCTATTTTCTGCAAATAATTTTTTATCTGCATAAGAGTAATCTGTTTACTATTAACAAGTTAACCAAATTTCCCGCCTTCTCAAAATTAAGGTACGATCGTGCTATAAATAAGTACGAAAATATCTGCGTCTTCTGCTTAGTTCATGATCTTAGCAGTATTATTTCATGTTAAACCAAATTCCACTATTATGAGCATTGCAACATCTGCTGCCCCTTCAACCCTGGCAGCACGTCCTGAATTCAAACCCAGATATGATCATTTCATTAACGGTGAATGGGCGCCACCATCCAGCGGTGAATATTTCGATAACATTTCCCCGATTGATGGTAAAGTATTTACACAGGCTGCGAGGGGGAATGCTGCGGATATTGACAAAGCCATCGATGCAGCACACGCTGCCTTCACTACATGGGGTAAAACAGCGGCTTCTTACCGCAGTAATCTCCTGCTCAAAATCGCACAGATTGTGGAAGACAACCTCGATTACCTTGCCGTTGTTGAAACCATCGATAATGGTAAGCCCATCAGAGAAACCAAAGCGGCCGATCTGCCACTGGTAGTTGACCACTTCCGCTATTTTGCCGGTGTTATCCGTAGTGAAGAGGGGACCATCAGCGAACACGATGAAACTACTGTCAGCATCAATCTGCACGAGCCGATCGGTGTTGTCGGACAGATCATCCCGTGGAACTTCCCGCTCCTCATGGCTACCTGGAAGATTGCACCCGCACTGGCTGCTGGTTGCTGCGTTGTAGTAAAACCTGCCGAACAGACACCAACCAGTATTATGGTGCTGATGGAACTCATCGGTCAGGTATTGCCAAAGGGAGTATTGAATATCGTAACAGGTTTTGGTGTGGAAGCAGGTAAACCATTAGCCTCTTCTCCCAAAGTGCAGAAAGTGGCATTTACAGGCGAAACAACCACCGGTAGACTGATCATGCAATATGCGTCAGAAAACCTGATCCCTGTCACCATGGAACTGGGTGGTAAAAGTCCGAACATTTTCTTTGAAAGCGTGGCCGACGCAGACGATGACTTTTTGATAAAGCAGTGGAAGGAGCGGTATTATTTGCCCTCAATCAGGGCGAAGTATGTACCTGTCCCAGCCGTATCCTCGTACACGAGCATATCTATGACCGCTTCATGGAACGCGTGATCCAGCGTACAAAAGCCATTAAAATGGGTAATCCTCTGGATGCGACCGTCATGATGGGCGCTCAGGCCTCCGAAGATCAATACCAGAAGATCCTCAGTTATCTGGATATTGGCAAACAGGAAGGCGCAGAGGTTCTGACAGGTGGTGAAGCCTTCCGTCAGAACAGCGGTCTCGAAAATGGCTATTATGTACAACCGACCCTGCTGAAGGGCAACAACAAAATGAGGGTATTTCAGGAAGAAATATTCGGTCCTGTAGCCTGTGTAACGACATTCAAAACAACAGAAGAGGCCATCGCAATCGCCAATGATACCCTGTATGGTCTGGGCGCTGGTGTATGGACCAGAGATGCGCATGAACTGTATCAGGTGCCCCGCGCCATCAATGCGGGCAGAGTATGGGTAAACTGCTACCATGCTTATCCGGCACACGCACCTTTCGGTGGGTATAAGAAATCAGGTTTTGGCAGAGAAACGCATAAAATGATGCTGAATCACTACCGTCAAACTAAAAACATGCTGATTTCTTATGGCAAACAGAAATTAGGTTTCTTTTAATAGTCGAAATCAACTAATTAGAAATCAGAGAATCAGGAAGCTCAATACGGCGAATATCAGAGAGAAAGGCTCCTATTATGCTTAAAAAAGATGCAATACTTGACTCGCAGGTCCTGAATACTGATTCCCGGCATTTTGTTCCTGATTTCTGATTCGTAATTCCTAATTCCTAATTGATATTCATGACCGCTCGAATCATAGCAACAGAGCAAGCCATATCCTTGATCAATGAGCTCCGTCACACACATGGCCCCCTTATGTTTCATCAGAGTGGGGGCTGTTGTGACGGATCTCAACCAATGTGCTTTCCGGAGGGGGAATTTAAAGTAGGCGCATCGGATGTATGCCTTGGCGAAATCGCCGGGTGTAAATTTTATATGAGTGCGGACCAGTTTAACTACTGGAAACACACCCAACTGATGCTGGACGTCATCAGAGGGCGTGGAAGTAGCTTTTCACTGGAAATTCCACTGGGTGTCAGGTTTCATACCCGTTCCCGGGTATTTACTGACGCAGAAATAGCAGAATTAGAGGGCACTTAGCCGAAAAGCATAAAAGACGTTTTATGGGACAGGGGACTTCTCAAAACGGATGGCTTTCAGGTCAAATCCTCCCGATTCGGCGGATAAGCGGAGGGTTTGGCGGCCATTCTTTAAAGGAATGTTATTGAGCGTATAAGTCTGCCACGCGCCATTTGTGTTCTCTTTCGCAGGGATCACCGTTACTTTTCCAATAGGTTTACCATCAATGCTCAACGCCAGTTTACCGGGTGTCTTACCGGGAGCTGCTATAAATGAAATGCTGTATTTGCCCTTTAGCAGTACAGACACCGTATATTTCATCCACTCACCGGTAGCAATATCCGTTACATAATACGTATCTCTTTCTGCAGAATCAGCAACAATGTCAATACCGTCGTTACGGTAGGTTCTTCCACGGTTACCGCCGGTCCATGTAGGATTTGAAGTGCGATAATTGGCAGTATCGGTATCAAAATAAGCGGCACGAAGTGCTCCCAGATCATAATCCACGGCTTTGATTTCGCCTTTATTATTGATATTGTTTGCTTTAAACGGAAGCGTTTTGTCACTAAACGGCTGGCGGATCATCGCATCAATCACATCACGGTGCAGGACATTATGATTGATATTCGCAGATCTGGCTACCTCCATCAGTCCCTCATAAGCAACATCTGCAGATGGCGCACTGCCTTTACCACTTATATAGTTAATAACACGCATGTAGTTGTCGTTTGCCCTGATCTCCAGTGGATTATTAGCACCCAGTTTCTTCAGAGGCCACCATGACCAACCAATATTGTTCTTTTCAAACAAACGGATTGCTTCGGTGAACCAGACGTTTGAGTTTTCACCGGTTTCACCCAGCCATACCGGAATGTTGTATTGCTGGCGGAAGTTAAGAATGTGCTGTATCGACTTCGTATCATTCAGGTTCCAATATTTGTGGAAACTCAATACCATGTTTTTATCCCATGGTGGCAGGATACCGTTATAATTATTCCCCCAGCCATTTCCCTCAATAATGATAATATGACGGTCATCTACTGAACGGATAGCGCGGGTAATGTCCTGCATCAGCTTCTTCAGAGGCACATTGTTTTGCTCTTTCAGACCGTTCTTATCGCTGTCCGGATCCTCAAAACCATAGTTTGGTTCATTCAGGATGTCATAGGCACCGATATAAGGCTCATTCCGATAGCGCTCTGCCAGTTTTTTCCAGAGGGCGACGGTCTTCAGACGATCGGGCTCACTTTCCCAAAGAGAAGGTTTAGCACCATCCCTGTCTGAGATATTCAGATCGTTTCCTTGTCCGCCCGGTGCTGCATGCAGATCTAGGATCAGGTACATATGATTGGCCTTGCACCATGACAGCAGACTGTCCGTCAAGGTAAACCCTTTTTCCAGCCAGGTGTTTTGTCCGGCTACAGGTTCTTTATCAACCGGCAACGTGTACAGATTAAAGTGCATGGGCAAACGAACGGAATTAAATCCCCACGCTTTCAGAGAGTCGATATCTGCCTTCGTGGTATGATTGTCCAGCCAGGCATCATAAAATTCCTGTGTTTTCTCCGGACCGATCAGTCTTTCAATACCTGCACGGATCTTGTGTTGCTGGCCTTCGCCATTTACGCTGAGCATGTAACCTTCCTGCAACATCCAGCCTCCTAATCCGATACCCCGCAACAGTACATTTTCTCCTTTTTCATTCACAATTTTGGAACCCTGGGTTGCAAGAAATCCCTGACTCCAGCCCTGCAATGGTTTGAGGGACATGGATGATAGTAATAATAACGTGACGCTTTTAAATAGTTTCATAACAATGTATTATGACGAATAAAATTGACGAGGGAGAAAATAAGCATTTATAGGAAAAGATGGAAGGAGTTTAGTGAGCAAAGCTCCGGCGTTCCAGTAGCCAGCCGATCGCCAGTCCGAGTAAACAACCTACGAAATAACAGATACAGTCGCTGAGGGCAAAATCATAACCTAGTATCAGTCCGAATGGGAAGGTTCTTCTCAATTCCACGATCCACGGGCTTTATATAGCTGTTGCAATTCAATGGCAATGCAGGCAAGATAACTGATAATCCCGATTTTCAACAATTCCGTAACCGGGAAGAGAAAACGCAAAAGGAAAAACAGGCAGGTAGCATATAGTATATCACCACCATATACACTTATGATGGACGGAAAATAGCCGGGATAACGCCGGGTGGCCAGGCCTAATGGGATTGTCAGTAAAAATAGCATGAAATAAAGGAGGACTTTCCTTGTTTTGATAGGGCTCATGCAGCCAAAGATAGGAAAGATTATAACGTTTCGGCCCTCATCTCTGCGACGGAACGGAGATATGCTGTAGGCGTCAGACCAGTTATTTTCTTGAAATACTGGTTAAAGGAAGATTTCGCTTTGAAACCGCAATCAAAAGCGAGCGTCAGTACATTTACAGGAAGTGCTTTGCTGCTCATAAACTGCATCTGCTGGATAGCCCGCTCAATACGCATCTCATTGATAAACTGATAAAAGCTTTTGGAGGCATAGGAGTTGAGTGCTTCAGAAAGGTGGTATTTACTGATACCGACTGCGCCGGCCAGTTTATCCATATTCAGATCGGCATCTGTAAATATCCGGGTCTTTTGCAGGTGTTGCTCCAGTTTATACATGATCTCGCGATGCTCAGTAGTTGTCAGTTGGGTTCTGCGAACAGCCGGAGACTGTACAGAGATGCCTTCATCGGTGTTTATCAGCAAAGTTGTTTTCTCTGCGGATATCTCCTGTGGTATTTGTACTGCTGTAATGAGTACCGGCAATGGATCCATCACTGTTGCTTCCGCTTCTGTAAGGAACAGACTTGTGTTTTCAGCCCGAACGGGTTCAGGAGCTGCATGCGCAGTAATGGTAATGGCAGCAGTTTCCTTATTAAGGGAATAGGTTGTAATTGCAGGAACTACCGCAACATATTATACCGGATAATAATAAAACACAATACCAGCAGTATCGAATAGATGATATCCCTGCAAAAGATCAGATCCTTATCTTCTGCCCAATTCAATGCCCGTATACCCTGAAACAGCAGAGAAATGGCTGTGATAGCCAGCAGACAGTAAGAGATCCATTCTATCAGCTGTTGTTCCTGTGGTTTATGTTGCAGATATCGCCGGGCAACATTGAGTGCCAGCAAAGGAAAGAAGGCGCCTGCTGCCAGCATACTCCAGGTGGAGGTTTGATTATACACCTGCAGGGCGGCATATCCTGCCTGTAGCGAAAATTCGAGCACGCATATAACCGTCAGGTAGCCGATAGCCCCTAATATAAACGGAATGAACACGTACCAGCGCGAAGCGGGAATGAATGACTCGTCTTTGTTTTTGAGCGCATACAGATAGAGCAGTGGCCCATAACAAAAACCGATGAAAGTGTTCATCTGGAATCGGATATGTGCATCACTGACAACAGTATAGATGTAGAATTTCGTTGCCAGATGAGCGGCAATGCATAACAGCAGCAAAATGAGCAAAGCATCTGCTTTACTTTTCAATCTGTTCGTCCATAGTAATAGAACGGCTGTAAATGCCTGAAAGGTCCCTATTGCAATAACATAGATCATAGTGTGCCCGTGTTGCTAAAATAGAAAAGCAATGTTATCACAATGTTATCTTGATGAAAATCAGGTAAATAACAAGTGGGTTGTTTCGACCGTATTTATCAACTGAAATCCTCGTTTTTATCCATTGCCAAATCATTCCGTAACGATTTCTTAACCTCGTTTAAATATTTGATTGTCAATCTTTGTGCGTACGTCTCGGCTGAAAAGAACGTCCATAGGTAGCATTCGTTGCATACGGTCGCCCAGACATCCGGGATAGGGCAATTTTGTGGAAAATCATACGACATGTATTTTCTTTTAAGCAGAAAACAACACAGGTAATATCGCCGGCAAGACTGTTATTATTGTCTGCCATGGTATTACCGGCGGTGTTTGCAAATGCACAGACAATTAAAGGAACAGTGTCAGGTAAAGAAGGACAATTACCTGGTGCGTCAGTACAAAGCCCTGCTACAAAACAAGGCACATCTACTGACCTGAATGGCAGCTTTACCCTAAACACACATACAACAGGCAAAGTGAAGGTGTTGATATCCTATATAGGACACACCCCCAAAGAAATAGAATTGGATATCAAAACCGGTATCAACGATGCAGGCGTGATTATACTGACACCTGCAGAAGGACAATTAGGGGAGGTGCTGGTAAAAGGTACGATGGCCCCTTCCCAGATCAAGGCCTTGAGTATCAAAAAAACTCTCTGGCTATTATGGATGTGATCGCGGCAGATGCTATCGGTAAACTGCCGGATCGTAATGCCGCAGAAGCGGTACAACGTGTGCAGGGTGTAGCGGTAGCCCGTTATCATGGGGAAGCGGATGCAGCCACTGTACGCGGTACGCCTTTCGCCTGGACTTCTACCATGTTCAATGGTAGTCGTCTGCCGAGCGCTAACGTAACCGGTGGCCGTAATTCTGTCCTTGACGCAGTACCTTCTGAAATGATCCAGTACGTACAGGTTGCCAAAGCCCTGACGCCAGATATGGAAGGAGACGCTATCGGAGGCAGTATCAATTTTATTACCGTACCGCTCCTGCAAAAAGACAATTGAATGTCAGCGCCGCAGGTGGTTACAATACCTTTCACAAATGGTACCTATAACGGTTCTGTTGTTTATGGCGACCGTTTCTTTAAAGGTAAACTGGGTGTGATGCTAGCGGTGCTATCTGGGACAGGCAATGGGGTACCGATTCTTATGATATCGCGTACAATACCGGTCTGACCGATCCTACCCAACAGAAATCCATCAGCACGGTCATGCTAAAAAGGTACATGGGTCGTCGCCAGACTTATGGCGGTAATGTGGGACTGGAATATACATTCAATACCAGCAATAAGATCTATTTCCGCGGATTGATGGATAAGTTCAACGATATCCGTCCTGTGTATGAAT
>NZ_VOHS01000047.1 GCF_007896845.1 Chitinophaga pinensis
CACCGTAGCTGGTACCGCTACTGCCGGCGCTGACTACACATCTTTGGGTACTTCTGTGATCATCCCGGCTGGTCAGAACAGCGTAACACTAACTGTTCCTGTACTGGATGACCAGATCATTGAAGCGACCGAAACGGTCGTGGTAAATGTAACAGGTGGTACCACTATCAGCATCGGTACATTTACTGCCAATGCAACAAATGCTACCGCGACTGTTAACATCAACGACAACGATAATACTGCTGTCAATAAAGTCATCAGTATTGTTGCTGCAAATGATGGTGCTGAACCTGCAACAAACGGCGCGTTCACAATCAGTCTGCCGACAGGCGTAAGCGTAAATGAAGACGTAACTGTCAACTTTACAACGACCGTACCGCTACAGCGGGTGCTGACTACACTGCATCAGGTACAACTGTTATCATTCCGCCGGACAAAACAGCGTAACGCTGACTGTTCCGGTACTAGATATCATCATTGAGTCTCCTGAAACAGATTGTTACGATCACAGGTGGTTCTGCTACAGCAGCTGGCGCCTTCACAGCCAGTGTAAGCAATGCTACTGCTACTATCAACATCACCGATAATGACAATACCGCCACTAATAAAATCATCAGTATCGCTGCTGCGAACGATGGTGCTGAACCAACAACAAACGGCGCATTCACTATCAGCCTGCCAGCAGGTATAACGGTAATGAAGACGTAACGGTTAACTTCAGCGTAACGGGTACAGCAACCGACGGTGTTGACTACACCTCCCCTGGTACGTCTGTTATATCCCGGCTGGTCAGCATAGCGCAACACTCACCATCCCTGTGCTGGATGACCAGATCATTGAAGCCAGTGAGACCGTTATTGTAACTATCACCGGTGGATCTGCAATCAATGCGGGTACATTTACGGCCGGCGCTACCAACACCGCTACCGTGAATATCAGCGATGATGACAATACTGCCATTAATAAAGTCATCAGTATCGCTACTGCGAATGATGGCGCCGAACCAGCTACTGATGGTGCATTTACGATCAGTCTGCCGACAGGTGTTACCGTGAATGAAGACGTAACCGTCAACTTCACAGTGACGGTACCGCTACCGCTGGTGCGGACTATACCGCCTTTGGTGCTTCGGTGATCATTCCTGCCGGACAAAACAGTGTAACGCTGGCTGTTCCGATAAGAGATGATCAGGCGATTGAAGCGACTGAAACAGTCATCGCCACTATTACTGGTGGTACAGCTGTCAACGCCGGCACATTTACCGCCGGTACTAATAATACGGCTACGGTGAACATCAGCGATGATGATAACACCACTATTAATAAAATCATCAGCATCGTTGCTGCAAATGATGGTGCTGAACCAGCTACCAACGGAGCATTCACTATCAGCCTGCCAACAGGTGTAACGGTGAATGAAGACGTCACGGTTCAGTTCAGTATTGCCGGTACTGCTACCGCTGGTGCTGACTATACTGCCCCCGGTACTTCCATCATCATCCCTGCAGGTCAAAATAGCGTAACGCTGACGATCCCTGTGCTGGATGATCAGATGATTGAGGCACCAGAAACGGTGATCGTCACAATCATTGATGGTACAGGTGCTACTACCGGTGCATTTCCCGCCAGCACCACAAATGCTGTCGCCACTATCAATATCGCTGATGATGATAATACTCTTGTCAATAAAACGATCAGTATCGTTGCTGCGAATGATGGTAGCGAGCCATCTGCCAATGCTGCGTTCACGATCAGTCTGCCGGCAGGTATTACAGTGAATGAAGATGTAACTGTAAACTTCAGCGTTGCCGGTACTGCTACGGCAGGTAGTGATTATACTACCCCGGGCACATCCATCATCATCCCTGCAGGTCAGAATAGCGTAACGCTGACGATCCCTGTATTGGATGATCAGGCAATAGAATCTACTGAGACGGTGATCGTCACTATAACAGGTGGTACGGCTACTGCGGCCGGTACATTTACGGCCAGTGCGACCAATGGAACAGCTACTGTGAATATCAGTGATGATGACAATATTGCTGTCAATAAAGTAATCAGCATTACTGCTGCAAATGATGGTAGCGAACCATCCACTGACGGCGCATTTACAATCAGCCTGCCAACAGCTGTGACGGTGAATGAAGATGTGACGGTGAACTTCGGCATTGCCGGTACCGCGACAGCTGGTGCAGACTATACTACCCTGGGTACTACGGTGATCATTCCGGCCGGACAAAACAGTGCAACGCTGACAATTCCTGTATTGGATGATCAGGTCATTGAGTCAACCGAAACGGTGATCGTTACAGTAACAGGTGGTACTGGCATAAGCACAGGTGCCTTTACTGCCAGCACGACCAATGCAACAGCCAGCATCAATATCAGCGACGACGACAATACTGTCACCAACAGGATCATCAATGTCATCAATACCAACGACGGCAGCGAACCTGCCACTAATGGTAATTTCGCTGTTAGTCTGCCAACCGGCATCGTTGCTTCGGAAGACATTGTGGTTAGCTACACATTAGCGGGTACCGCAACTGCGGGCACCGACTATACTACCAGCGGTACCACGATCACTATTCCTGCGGGACAAAACAGCGTCGCATTACCAATAGTAGTCAATGATGACCTGCTCATGGAAGGAGACGAAACTGTGATTGTCACAATTACAGGCGGCACAGCTATCACCACTGGTATTTATACACCGGGTACTGCCAGCGCCACCCTGATTATCGCTGATGATGAAAATACGTCCGCTAATAAAGTGCTCAGTATTTCAAGAAATGCGGATGCCGCAGAACCTTCTGTCAATGGCAGCTTCACTGTAAGTCTGCCAGCCGGCATCAGCGCAACAGAAAACATCAACGTTAATTATACGATTGCCGGAACAGCCACTGCGGGTACTGATTACGCAACGCTCAGCGGATCTGTGATCATCCCGGCAGGACAGAGCAGTGCGAACATAGACGTGATCGTCAATGATGATCAGCTGATAGAGGGTAACGAAACGGTAATCGCAACTATCACGGGCGGTACCGGTACTGCGCTCGGTACATTCACTGTCAGCACCACCAATAATACCGCTACTGTCACGATCAGTGACGATGACAACACAACAGCGAATTCCACTATCAGCATCACCACATTGAATGATGCTGCGGAACCAGCTACAACCGGTAATTTCACCATCAGCTTACCAACAGGTATTACTGCTGTGGAAGACATTACGGTTACTTACAACACAAGTGGTACGGCTACGCCGGGCATTGACTATGCTTCTTTAACCGGCAGCATCGTTATCCCTGCCGGACAGAATAGCGTTACACTGCCGGTAACTGTTGTTGATGACGGACTGATGGAAGGTACTGAAACAGTGATTGTCAGCCTTAGCGGAGCATCCGCTGCCACACTGGGTACATTTACGATCAGTACGACCAATGCACAGGCAACCGTTAATATCAATGATAATGACAATAGTGTTGTCAGTTTTGAAACATGGAAAACAGCCGCCCTGCCTGCTGACAATACAGATGGTAAGATTGGTCAGGGCGAGCAGATCACTTATACCATCTTCATCCGTAATACCGGTAATGTCAATATCAGTCAACTGACAGTACAGGATCCGGTGCCTGCTTATACTTCTTATGTAAGTGGCGGTGCGCTGATCGGCAATAATGTAAACTTCAGCATTGTGGACCTGCAACCAAATGCTGTCAGTCAGGTAAGCTTTGTTGTGCAGACCTATGATAACCTCAATGGCGTACAAAACATTACGAATGTGGCACAGGTAAGCGATGGTACGACTACCCACAATACGGTAGCCTGCGACCCTGCCGATCCAAATTGTAATGGTGGAAATCAGACGATTGTTCCGGTACGTGAACTGCAGGGAGATCTGGTGATCAGCAAACAGGCCGTGACACAGCCAACCAATGGTCAGTACTATGTATTGGGTGATAATATCACTTATGAGATCGTTGTGCGCAATGTGGGTGAGAAAACATTTACCAACATCGCGATTACAGATTCGCTGCCGGCTTCGCTGGATATGCCAACTTATTATATCAGCAGCAAGGGTAGCATCATTACCAGTCCTGCGGCCAGAAAGGTGATTGCAACCGTTGATCAGCTGCTGCCGGAAGAAAAAGTAACGCTTACCATCACCTGCCGTGTTAATAATAAAGAGATCGTCAACACTGCCTCTGTAAGCGCAGACGAAACAGAAACAGATCTCTCTAATAATACAGCCGTAGCTACTGCGGCCGCCTCTATAAGAGATCTGGCATTTATCAATGCATTCAGACCGGGCAATGGTGCGAATAACCGCTTCATCATTGTAGGACTGGAAAAATACCCCGGCTCAAAACTGCTTGTTTACAACAGATGGGGCTCATTGGTATACCAGTCTAATGACTACAGAAATGACTGGAGAGCATTGGATCTGCCAATGGGAAGCTATATCTATGTAGCCGAAGTGAAGAAACCGGAAGGTGTGGTTGTGTATAAAGGTGATTTCATTATCATCAGATAAACACCTCCCTTGTTATAAAAGAGAAAGGCGCCTCGCAGTCAGCGGGCGCCTTTCTCTTTTATTTCATTTTGCTGTACAATGTGACGGGATGGATTATGCTGCGGAGGCAACGGTAGTTGTCTGTCTGAGCATATCCAGCACTACGTTCCTGTTGAATGTATCTGTGTTGTCTTTGTAAATACGTCCCAGTCCGATAAGACCGTGTACAACTGACCATTGGAGGAAATACCTGCGTGCGACTTCTTCTGTAGAAAGGATCTCTCCGTTAGCCGTCTGTCTGATCACGTCCTGTATCAGTCCGGCAAATACGTCGATCTCCGGAGAAGAGCTGTTATCTGCACTCAGAGGAATGCCCATACCAAACATCAGCTGGTAATATTCCTTTTCTGTCTGCGCGAAATGCAGATAAGCCATCCACATTGATTGCAGCTGCTGCTCCGGCTGTTCCTGTTCCTGTTGTGCGGTAGTAATGCCGGTAGCCAATAATCTGAAACCGGCACGGGCCAGCTCTCTCATAATGGCTTCTTTATTCTGAAAATAGTCATAGATAACCGGCGCAGTATGCGCGATCATTGTAGCTATTTTCCTCATGCTGACAGCTTCCCAGCCGTTTTCTTTTGCCAGCGTGAATGCAGCGTCCAGTATACTGGCACGGATCTCTTCTTTCAGTCGCGATTTTTTATCTTGAGCTTCCATGACGATGATAATTAGTGGTATTATTAAGACTATTCAGTCTATTTTATAATAAAAAAATATATAAGTCCTTTTTGACGTATAGACCATTTAGTCTTTTATCAACAATAAAAAAAACAGCCAACGGTGGGCTGTTTCATACAATTAAATAAGACTATATGCTATAATTTCTTTCTTCATTGCCCTTATGGCTGTCTTCATGGGTAATGGTGATCCCATCACACGAGACATCAGAAAGGCGCCCTCCATAGTAGCAAAGAGCTTGATGGCGAATTCTTCCGGATTGACCTCCGGAGATAACTCACCGGCTGCAATGCCTTCCTTTATAATAGTGACCAGATTCCTGTTAGCGGCTTTAATCACCGATTGTACCTTTTCACGGATGGCCGGATTGGTATCATCTGTATCTACTCCAAAGTTAAGAATAGGACAGCCACCATGGACAAAGGAGTTATCCAGCGGATTTGTATTCATTTCAGCATAAGCCAGTAGTTTGTCTACAGATGTTTTATGCTGTTGCAGTATATTCATCCGGCGGTTAGCCACCTTATCCAGCAGGTATGCTGCGCTGGCCAGTGCTAATTCATCTTTACTCTGAAAATGTCCATATAAACAGCCTTTGGCCACTTTAGCCGCCTGCAGCACTTCATCAATAGAAGTACCTGCAACGCCTTTTTCGTTGAATATGTCCGCAGCCTGTTCTATGATCAACTGCCTCGTCCTTTCTGACTTTTTCATCTCCAGAGATAATTGATTCTGTCAAAATTAGACTAATTAGTCTGATCAGACAAATAATTGTGCGCCGGACAGGCACATAAAAAGCCGTCCACTATAGTGTGGACGGCTTTCACCTTTCTTTACCAAATGGTTATAATTACATGACTATCTTAACTTATGCTCAACCGACATGCTGTTTTCCAGCGCAGACTTGAGTCTGTTGTTGGTATCGACATCTGCGTCGATGCTCAGCACGATCTTGCCGCCAGTGAAGGTACCGGTAAAGTCTCCTATCTGCAGTTTGGACATTACGAGATTCAGGTCCAGTTTAAGTTTACCGTCAAAGGAGAGACCATCAGCACCGATAGCCACATCGTTGCCTGTTGCTGTCAATTCAATTTTACCTACTATAACTACCTCAACAGGGATGTCATTACCCTGCCAGGTGATCCGGCCTTTCATCAGGATAGCAGGTTTCTGCTTGTCACCCTGCACACGGAAATAAACTTTTACATGATCAAAGTTGCCGACCGGCAGCATGATACTGCCCAATGATGTACTATCAAGAATATCAATAAAGCGGTCTGTCTTAATGCTCATATTGATTTCGTCTGCTCCGCTTTTAGCCGCGAATTTCAGTTCCCTGAACCTTACTTTGATGCTATCCCAGGTCAGGTCAAATCTTAAAGAAGGGAAAGATGCAACAGACGGGTCATTAATGATTCTGGCGAGGCGTTCTCCCCCGGAACCATCAATAGAACCACTCGGATTAACTGCCTGAATCTGGTAGTTGACAGTGGCATTGCCCTCTTGCTTTGCAGGGTCTACCGTTTCGTCAGATGATTGCTTCGAACACGCAGTAAACAATGCAGCAACCAGGGTCACAGTTGTGCACAACTGTAGGAAGGATTTTTTCATGAGTGAAATTTTGGTTTAAGTGTTTCCAATAAAATTGAGGTAAGAAAGGTTTTTCCAGTTGATATGTCTATTCCTCCCCTGCGATGCCGGATAATGGCTACAGTTCTTTCAAATAGAATAGATAGATGGTTTCAATAATGCGTCTGCCGGTAAATCAGGGGCGCAATCCCTTCAACAATTATCATACCGTAACACTGAACAAAAAATCTCCCTTGGGCGTATAAATATTGCTGCATTAACCTGTTGAGATTACGGCCCGCATTGCGTGCCACTGTGAGGAAATATATCAATACTCAATTCAGTAATGAGCCCGCTGATAACAGCCGGGGCTGTCATTAAGGTCTGATTCTTGTGTTCATAACCGAAAATTGATAACTATGAATAAATTATCATTTAACTTATTAGTTGACGGTGTTCCATACATGGTAAAAGCGGAACCTTTTTCTTTCAATGATGAGCAACGTTATAATGTAAGTTTTAATGGCAGCGAGACATACATTTTTGCCTGGGATGAAGAAACATTACGATATGCCCCGGTGGGTGATGTAGCATCTACTGTACCGGTGTCTCTTGAACAGGAAATTGCGAACAGATTGTATGAGGTTACTCCTGCCAAAGAATAGTAATGTCCTTTTCCCTGTACCTATTTTCTGAAATATAATTGCACGATCGAACAAAACACCACGCGTCCTGTTATTATTGCCGTGAGACCACTATTACTCAGATAACCAGTTTCCTATTCGCAAAAGACCTCAATCATCAGGACAATCATGAAAAACATAGTACACCGCAGCACCCCTTTCCATCATTCAAAAGATCATCTATGGCATATCAATCTCTGATCTTCAGATAATATACTATCTGACAGGAGAACTGTCTGCCTCCATTGCAATCTGCTATTTCCTGCCGGGGAATACAGTCCTTCTTTTGCCCGCTATATAGCAATACATACACAAATCTTAAATGGCGTATACCGAAAAGCCGAAAAAGAGTAGGTAATAATTTTAAACCACATTTTATGTCTCAAACCGCTACAGCCACCAGTCGCGCAACGCAGGGCAATATCCTCGATGTGAACGACCAGCTCGTCCATGTAATGTTCCTCGTAGACACTGCGTACATCTATCAGAACCATCAGTCCCAGATCAGCACCGATCCCAACAATCCGATGCCTATTGATCACAACTCGGAAGTAATGGCCTGCTCCTTTGTGAATAAACCATCCAAGCAGGGAACTGCTGATCTTTCCTTCTCAGTACCGAATCAGTCTACTGTAGCTTTCTGGGGATCTTCACTTTCCAATAATGGTCATGATGCTATCATCATCTACGGTATAGAAAGAAATACAAATCTTGGTCCTACAGGCGACGTATTTAATCCTTTCGTTATGAACAAGACTTTGTTGCCAGGTGGTGTGATCCCTTCCGGCAGCGTTAACGGATTACCTGCAACAACAGAATCCCGTAACATCTACGCACTGACTTCTACTGTGAAAGCTAAAGGCACAGAGAATTTCGTGATCAAATTCGGTCTTTATTTATTCGATGCCGATACGCAGACGCAGAAATTATGGAGTTACTGCCAGTGGGATCCAACCATTACTGTATATTAATCAGTTTCTTCTCACATCACATACACAGACGTATTACGAGAGCAGTCCGCCGTCAGCGGACTGCTTTTTTGCATTTACAGATACCTGACGGTTTTGTTCTATTTTCCGCCCCTGCCCCACCCTAATTTTGAGAAAAAAAGATATGCAGTCCATACGAATCGTCCTCTTCTTTCTATTATGCCTGCTGCTGACAAGCGCATTTACGGCTCCTGCGGAAGAAGGTCGCACCCTTTATGACCATCATTGTGCCCGCTGTCATGGTACAGATGGAACAAGGGGCTTATTGGGGGCTAAGAATCTGCAGAAAAGCCAGTTGTCCGACAGTGCTATTTTCATTCAGATCAGCAATGGCAGGCGGATCATGCCCGCTTTCAAAAAGCGGATGAATCCCGATCAGATGACAGCCATCGCCAACTATATTAAAAGCTTTAGAAAACTATGAATATGACAAGCAGAAAAACTAATCACATGTTTACCTTCTCCTATATAATAATGATACTTACGGCTGTAACAACTGCCTTGATCAGCGGCCTATTCTACGCGTGGTCCTGTTCTGTTATTCCGGGTCTGGCCCGGGTATCTGACAGTACTTATCTGGAGGCTATGCAACAGATGAACAGGGCCATATTAAACCCTGTATTCTTTCTGAGTTTTATGGGTACTGTGTTATTGCTCCCCTTGTGTACTTATCTGCAATACGGCCCCGTGTTATCTCCCCTCTTCTGGCTCTTGTTGCTGGCATCTATTGTATATCTGGGAGGCACTTTTGGCGTGACGATGTTTGGCAATGTACCGCTGAACAATATGCTGGACGCTTTTAATTTGTCTGCGGCAAGCGTTACTGATCTTGCAGACATGCGGATTAAATTTGAGCAGCCATGGATATATCTGCATACTATCCGTACAATAGCCAATGTCATTGCATTGATACTGGTTGTAATGGCTTGTGTTAGTCCGACGACCGTTGCTGAACGTATTCCGTTGTTACATCGCCCGTGATACCGCCAATCTATCACCTGTAAAAAGAAGGAGTCCGCCGGCGGCGGACTCCTTTACGATATAATATATGGGTTAGTCTGTAGTCTATTGTCTTAACGCTTCGACAGCTGCGATTGTTTTTGGCAACTCTTTACCTAACTTCCTGCTACCTGTTTCCGTAATCACAAAGTTATCTTCTATACGGATACCACCAAAATCACGATAGCTTGCGAGCGTGTTATAATCAACAAAGTTACTAAGTTTATTCTCAGCAACCCAACGATCTATCAATTCCGGAATAATATAAATGCCCGGTTCAACTGTCAGTACAAAACCCGGTTTCAGCTCACGGCCCAGTCGCAGGGACTTCCAACCGAATTCCGTACTTTTTTTCAGTGTATCGGAATAACCTACATATTGTTCGCCCAGATCTTCCATATCATGTACATCTAATCCGATCATATGTCCGAGACCACACTGGAAGAACAAGGTATGTACACCTGCTGCTACTGCTTCTGCAGGATCTCCTTTTACCAATCCGATCGCTTTCAGACCTTCCACCAGTTTAACAGATGCCTGCGTGTGTACTTCTTTATATTGAATGCCGGGCTTCAGCAGATCTGCTGCATGGTCCAGTGCATCCAGTACTACCTGATACATTTCCCTCTGACGGGTAGTAAACTGTTTTCCTACAGGGAATGTCCTTGTCAGGTCGCCTGCATAGTGCATCGCTGTTTCTGCACCGGCATCACAGAGTATCATGTGTCCTTCAGCTACCTGATTGCCATGGAAGTGGTTATGTAATACCTGACCATTGATCGTCAGAATAGTAGGATAAGATAAACGTCCACCTGCTGCTAATGCCGCTTCTTCTACTTTTGCTGCGATTTCATATTCCTTCATACCGGGTCTGGTATATTTCATAGCAGCCAAATGCATATCCACACTCACTGAAACTGCTGCTTCCATCTCCGCTATTTCATCCGGATCTTTGCATTCACGTTGTGTGATCACTGCCTTGATCAGTTCCAGAGATACGGCTTCCTGTAAACCCGCAACAGACAGCTGCAACCATTCGGCCAGTTTAATCTTATTCTCCGGACGATAAGGAGGCAAAATGTGTATCCGGCGTCCGGTATCTTTTGCTTTCTTCAAGACTTCGCCCAGCTGCGCATAAGGTGTTGTCTTAGCAATACCTACCTTCTGAGCCAGATCCTGTAATGAAGGTAAAGGACCTGTCCAGATGATATCATCAATCCCTGCCTCTCTTCCGAAAAGTATTTCTTCTCCGGATTCAGTATCCAGTACAAGTGCCAGTCCGGCTATATCAATACCTGCATAGTAAAGGAAAGTGCTGTCCTGACGGAAAGGATAAGTATTATCCGCGTAGTTCATACTGCTGTCGTCATTTCCCATCAGGAGAATAAGACCTTTTCCGACATTAGCGGAGAGCTTTTGTCTGCGTTTGGTGTAAACGAGTTCATCAAACAAATGTAAATGCATAGACGTTCTTAGTGACGGATGAAGTTAGGATATAGTAGTCGGATGGAAAAAAAAGAATTAGCAATCAGGAATGCGGCGGAGTGTTATAAGGATGGTTATGAGCATGATGCTGACGATAGCCGTTATGGATGGCATGGTTATGTTCAACTGACTCAGGGCTTCGTCATTCGACGGAAGCCCTGAATAATCTGAGAGTTATATGTTATACTTCTTTTTCCAGACGTTCTATATTTTCATCTGTCGGCGATTGTCTCTCTCGTTCCCGATTGATTAACTCTTCTGCACCACTACTGGTCGCAGGGTCTCTACCAAAGCGCCTACCTGACCAATCAGCTGATCAGACAAACCATTCTTTTTTGCAGCAACAACCAGATCAGCGATAAAGGCGTCGAAATCTGCATTGGAAGCTTTTCCATTCATACGCGGATTCTTAACAGGATCGTGTGCGTCTTTCATATTCAGCCCACCATAAGTAAAGCTTTTTCCACCGGTAGCGACACAGATGAAATCTGTCAGATTTTTACTGAGTCTTTCGAAACCACTGGTGTTGCCAGTAGTCACTTCTGCCAGCAGCACTGTAAAGAAGCCATTGATCTTTGCATCACCTGCGATCACGAAGATGGCGCTATCCACCACAGAACGGATACCGAGTCTGCCTTGCTCGATCTTCATGCCGGCATTGGCAGGATCGTTCACCATGGCGGAACCACCAAGGGAATCATAAAGGGACATTTTTGTAACCATGGGGGCATCATCGTCTTTCTTACAGGATTCCATTAGTCCGACGAAGGCAACAAGCCCGAGCATAAATAACCACGCTGATTTTTTCATATGATAATATTGATTAGCCGTTAGAAAATATGTTTAAACACACCCGATAACTTTGTGGTGAATGACTGCGCCATGGCAGGACAACCGCTTTTCATCTCTTCCTCGCTGGGTAAATAACGTTGTGCAGGATAGTGAAAGGCTGTCTGGAAATTGCTGACAATACTACCAGCACTGGTTTTCACGGGAAAGAATGTAAACACTACTATATCAGTAGCCGGATTAACCATCACTCTGTCCACACCGTTCTGCTGATACAACCATGCAGCTATCTTATCCGCATCCTGTTGCGAATATCCTGCCTGATGTCTATTCTGGCCATGATACGGGTATTAGCACCCGGTGGCTTGGGGCGCGTTACCATATAGATATGCACCGCAAGCACTACTACGAGACACAAGGATATACCTCCGGCCCATAGCAGGATCTGCTTTAGTTTTTTCGTGATCATAAAAGGTCTTGATTAATTAACGTGAGGTCCTGTGCATGTGCACTGACAGGATTACCGGCATGTATATTATATCTGCTTCCTTATCGGTTTTAGTGAGTTAGTCTGTACAATGCTATTGGCTAAAACCGGTACATGATTAGATACGGGGAATTAATATGTGCGGATTTAAAACATAAAAGAAATTTTCACTACTGATATGAGCAATAGCCGCCTTGCAGCCGTTTTAACTGCCACTACGTAAATGACTTCAGTTTGGATTTTCAGATACATTCATCCCTCTTTTTAACAATCAGATATAGAGCCTTCCTATATCCGGATAGAAAACTCCGATAAACACATTGTTAGGAATCCTACCTATATTTGAATTATCAAAATCAATCACACTAATTAATAGCATCATGAAAACATCACAGCTACAGCAGCACTGGTTCTTTTCACTATATTATCCGCTTTTGCCGCACCGGATTGTGATTCCTGTAAAAGGCCAACATCCACTGTCATGAAGCAGATTAAGATCATCTCCGCCAGTGTTACACACAATAAGAAATGGGGACAACTTGAATTTGAGATCATCGTTAAAGGACAGGCTGGTAAGAGTACATCAAAGCCTGCCGGTAAGATGAATGGCGCTCCGGTAGATGGTTATGTATTCCCTACTACGCTTAGTCCGGAAGACGTGGGATTCAGCAAAACAGCCGGCATCCTTGCACTGGCGCTGACTGCTCACCCTGACTTTGACGACACACCATTATGGGATGAAGACGGCGATGGCAATTATAGCAATGATAAGATCGTATGGCATCCTCACTG
>NZ_VOHS01000048.1 GCF_007896845.1 Chitinophaga pinensis
CTGCAACAATTGCAGCAAAAAGGACAGGAACGCTTTGGACTGCATTTCCGGCTGTACAAAGAAGACCTGCCCATCATTGTACCAATTGTTGCATGGATGTTAAGAGATGAAGATGTTGCAGCACAATGTCAGATAAATCTCAACAAGGGCATTTTTCTATCAGGGCCAATCGGATCAGGAAAAACACAGCTCATGCAGCTCATGCGCTATCTGACGACTCCGTCTATGATATAATATATATAGCTGTTCTAAAATCGCGTTCGATTTCGGCAAGTCGGTACAGAGGTAATAACGCGCTACACATACAACAGCTTTCATACGAAAAAACACATGCCCGTCATTCTGTTTTGATGATCTTGGTAAAGAAATCAATGTACAGCATTATGGCACTTCCTGCAAAGGTGATGCACAGATATTACTGGCCAGATACGATCTTTTCATTGAACATGGCATGATCACTCATGCTACATCAAGTTTATATTCAACACATCTTGAAGAACGCTATGGTCTGATATCAGAAGTCGTTTTCGTGAAATGTTTAACAAGATCTCATTTCTACAAAACACGCAGGACAAGCGGCAATATTTTTACAATAAAAAAATCACTCATGAAAACATCTAAAGAAAACAGACACGTCATAAAAAAGTACGCAGCATTCGAAAGAAACGCTGCACAACGACAAAAGATTCCAGCGCGTTCGCGATAACTGGAAAGATTTCACATTGGCTGCCAGATCGGCCAAAATAACAAGAAGTATTATGGAAAGCATGCAACAGCCTGTTCATGACAGGACCCGCATACCATGCTGACTAAACGATTTTTTCAGATCATAAAGGCGGACAAGGAGTCGCCTCCGGACAACGCACTATCAAACGGGAACATCTGCAGTTGTCGGGTGGTATCGGACTCACTACCGGCACTGTTCAGGAGGAGCTTTTTACATCAGACTGCAGCCTGATTGATTTCAGCATGCGGGATGACACCTATTACTTCCACTGTACTATGATCAATCCTAATATAATACGAAAAGCACTCCAAAGGATGTCGTTGATTTTGAGGTCAGGATTGGCGCAGCTGAAATAGATTTCGAACAAGTCACATTCCGGCTCCACCAGCAATCTACCGGTATTATACCAGTCAAAGGGAAAAAACCATCCGTGCTTGAAATAATTACCTCTGTTGGCTCGCAGGCACCGGAGCGTTTATTTATATTTCTGTCGGTCAGTTTCTACGATAAAGATAACAGCTGAAAGCCGGCGAAGTTATATTGATAGACATTTTCGAGTCCGGTAGATACGCAAAATGGTTAGCTGCCATAGCATCAGGCCAAATACCACGCCCAACATTATGTTTAGCAACTGGTATCGTAACACAACCGGAGATGCCAGCGTACTAAAACCATAGTGTACAATCCAGTAAAATGTACCGATCCTTAGTGCGCTGCGGAATCTGATATCTGCGAATGGGGCCTCCTACCCGATAGTAGGCAATCCATCCGGAGATAAAAACAGGATAACAAAGAGCATCAAAGCGGGATAACAATTGAAGATGACCAATTCCCGTGCAGCAGATCGGGTGTAGACTTTATTGGAAGGATACCTGAACCAGGCCTGTGCAACCGGCCATACCGTATCACGGCCATCGTTGTACACGGCCAGGTTCTCTATGGTGGATAAGCGTATTGAAAAAAGTTGGGTAACAGATAATAACGAAAATATTGTACAGGATACTGACTGATCAGGTATTTACCATAATCATTGTACAAGGGTGCTATGGCAGCCATCTGACGGAGATGGACTGCATTATCTGCAATATTCACTGCATCAGGAGAGGGCTGCAAAGGCGACCCCGGATCCCATAGAAAATGCCATCATCGGCCATCCATCGGGCCGGGAGGAAGCCGGTATCTGCTGCAATGAATCCAGATAATGTGTTACTACAGGATGCACGGCTGCAAACTGCGGAGGAACATGCAGAGTGGGTCTTTCCGGCATATGGGCATAAGCTACACTGCATTACTTGCCATCTGCCATCCGCTAAAGGCGGAGAATTGCCGGGTCCCCATCACCTGCTGATTCACGGTTGTAGTGTATATCATAAAACCACCGATCATACCCGCCATGATCATGCCGCTGGCAATTTTTACCCGTAGAGAGAACGGGCAGAATACAATGACAGTGATACTGATGACCGGATAAATCAATGCATGGTAGCGCACGGTATATGCCAGTAGCAATACCAATAAATGTGCAGCCAATAGCCACTTCGAAGGTTGATATACCAGTCGGAACAACTGAGATATCCACACGAGACTGATGCCAATAAAATAGACATCACTGGTAATGTAATTACTCAGGTATAGTAGGCCGGATTGAGAACATACAAAATATAATGCGGCGTGTCCAATGATGCAGGCATGTCAGGTCGGTAGTGTATAAAAGAAATAGAGCGCACAGATATGATAAAAGCAATATTGTATAAAAACCAGTACGGTGTCAGTATGTGTAAAAAAACCTACTATGCGGATCAGCTTTGCATAACCTACCGGCCACATATTCGCATCCACATTCGCCTCAGCACTACGCAGGTAATTGTAGAGTCCTGCATGAAGTTGGGAAACGGATAGAAATATTTGAAGACAATGAACTGTAGCAGCATGGTGAACATTGCCAGGTATACGTATCTCTTAAATTGCATTCTCATAATATGCAGGAATTTAAACTGAGAGATCGATTCAACAGTTTGGAGATAGAGAATATTTTTGATCCGCTTTAAAGTTAATGGTTAAATACTAACTTATGGGGAACGCTCAAAAATGCTCCCGTGTTAACCTGCTACAGACTCATATTATTGCTTTGCTGTTGTCCGGTGTGGTCTGGTCGCAAAAGCCAGTCCTCAGTAATGATAGCTGGCGGACCTGGACCACGCTATCTCCGCGATATGGCATCCGGGATGATGGTCACTACTGCTGGTACCAGTATGGGAGTCCGGCTACAGGGGATACTTTATGCTACCACGCCCTTGACGGGCATATCTCCCGCGTCTTCGCTCATGGCTTCAATCCGACCTTTGCCGCCAAACATTTCCTGTTTCAGTTACCGGCGATACGTTGTATATGTTTACAGATGATCGTCTGCGGCAGTTGCCGGGAATAATGGCATATACTATCACACAAGATCAGCTGTTGTTACAGGAAACAGACACCCTACGCTGGGTAGACCTTGTGAGTGGACGTACCCTTTTCATGTGGCATGGCGTCGCAGGTCAATCCGCATTTGACGGACGACAGCTGGCATTTACCGAAGGGAATGTGCTGCGGTATTATCATCCCGGGATGGATAGCGCTATTGTTCTGCAAGGGTCATGTGCCGGAGGATTACAATTCTCCGGTGATGGTAGCTATCTGCAATATCAATTGCCATTGTCAGCCCCGGCGCAAGTGGAAAAACTCCGTATATGGAGTTATCAGGATTATTATCTGCAAACACCGCCGGCCATTCCGATTACGATTAACTACTGTCTGGCTGACGGGACATCATTTACTGTTAATCCGCCCGGCACACAGATTGTGTGGCAGCGTGGAGGGAGATATATTATCATACAAAACAGCCTGAATCATCAGGAGTACTATTGGAACAAGCAAATAACCAATACCCTGTACTTAGTCGATACCCATACAGGTGTACAAAAAATGATCACTGCGAATACCAGCAAGCTGTTATTACAGCCGTCCATCTCCCCTGATGAGCGTTTTATGACCTGGTATGATCATAGCACGAAATCTATTTACAGTTATGAAATTGCTGCAGGGTATATCCGTAAGCTGATAAAGGGCATCGGAGTAGCTGGCTGGTCGGCCGGAGATAGCAGCGTGTTTATTCACAGCGAAAACGATGTCTGGCAGGCAGATCCTTCCGGCGTGCGGCGACCGGTAAGGTTGACAAACGGGAAGCGGCATCGGCTGGTATTCCGGCAGGTTTATCCTGACATTTTCGCCGTCTTTAACACCCATACCAAAGCAAATGGCTTCTGGAAAAGGGAACAGGGAGTACTGCGTGCCTGTGTAATGGAAGACCGTCTTTTCTATATGCCGGATTATCCGCTGGATCAATATGTGCCTGTAAAAGCAAAGGACACCTGTCTTTATCTGGTGGCGGGTATGAGCGGGGCTTCGGGGCCGGATCTGCTGGCTACGACGGATTTCCGGCATTTCACTACATTGACAAAGGTGCATCCGGAAGACCGCTATAACTGGTTAAAAGTTACACTGACAAAATATGCCTGCTTTATCAACCGCAGGATTTTGATCCGGCCAAAAAGTATCCAGTCATCTTTCACTACTATGAGGGCAGTAAAGATTATCTGCACAGGTATCTGGTACCGGGTTTAAGCGAAGGAGCCTTAAATATTCCCTGGTATGTGAGTAACGGATATATCGTTTTTGTGCCGCATATCCATACAAGGCAGCGCCATCCGGGTAACAGTGCGGCCCGGGCGGTGATCCGCGCAGCGAAATATCTTGCTGCATTCAATTGGGTGCAGCAGGGCAAGATGGGTTTGCAGGGACATAGTTTCGGAGGATATGTGACCAATTATGTCATCACACATACGCAATTGTTTGCGGCAGCACAGGCATCAGCCGGGCCGACAGACTTTTCAGCGGATATGGAGCTATCAGAAAAATGACAGGCACTGCGATGCAGCAATTGTACGAACAGGGTCAGAATAAGATGGGGAGTCCGCCGTGGGAGATACCACGCCTATATCTGAAGAACTCACCTGTTATGCGGGTCAATACAGTCAATACGCCGCTTTTGCTGATGCACAATGATAATGACAATGCAGTGCCATTCGCACAGAGTATAGAGCTCTACACGGCCTTACGTCGCTTACAGAAGAAAGTATGGTTACTGCAATACCGGAATGAAGGGCATCAGTTATTCCGGGATCCGGACAAGCTGGATTTCACCATCCGGCAACAGCAGTTCTTTGATTATTATCTCAGAGACCAACCAATGCCGGATTGGATGAAAGCTCACTGACCGGCGTCGTCATAGATACCATTCAGGGTAATCCAGATAGGACCGGTCACAACTGTGATAAAATAAAAACTTCCTCCGACAGTTGTTGTTGATTGTGTCGTACCCGTATATAGCGGACGGGTAACATTGATTGGAAATTCATAAATATCGGTACGAAATGTACGATAAGGCGCCAGGTAGGCATATGTGAGATTACGTGAAGCGCCATTCTGCGTAAAATCTCCGGTAGTAGGATAGAAGAGGTTACTGAGTTGACGGCGTTTTCCTGCCTTAAAAGACATCATCCCTCCCAATATTGCCAACAAGGCGATGATCATTAAGATAAACCTGGCCTTATGCATAACAAAAGTGTTTGCGCTAAAGGTAGAACCACTAAAATGGAAAAATGTAGGATGGGAAAACCTGACTTTGGAGATAGCGATTAATCATGGTACCCTTCGTTTTGAGAAAGATGCTTATTCAATATGATTTCGCTCCGCGGGATGGGATACCATTGTGCGTAGATCGCCCAATCTGTGCCTTTGGCGATTGCGGCCTTCTTCATGACGTCATCGACATGATGTGTGCGTTTGAGGTCCATCCAGCGATGTCCCCATTCGGAGAATAGTTCTATGCGGCGTTCGTGTTGAATCACCTGCATCAATTCCTCCGGATCTGTAGTAACGATAGCGGGTAATCCTCGCGGGATCTGATGACATACAGGTCTGCTTTTGCCCCATTGCCATCGCTTGTCTGCAGACGGGCTTCGGCCCTTATCAGGTATGTCTGCCAGTCTCAGCATGACGAGATTTTCCCTGGGTACATCTGTTTCACCACTATTTTTATACTTAGCGGGATATTGGTTGCCGTTGGTGCGCTCAACCAATGTTGCCTGCGAAGGTCTCCTTTTTCGAAAGACAGTAGCAGATCATTGCTGATATGTACCGGTCGTTGCTGCATAAACAGGGCTGCGTCATCTGTAAATGTTTTATCAACAGTTTGTAGTTGCCAGATTGCCTCCCGGCTGGCCTGTTGAAACACTTGTGTTACACTACTTGTGTCATACAGGTCATGATTGTCAATTACCCTTGTTGCGGCATTGATCGCCTCCTGCCAATTTTCCCGGTATAGCTGTACCCTTGCCATTAAAGCGACAGCGGTCCATTTATTGGGTCGCACCCGATCTGGTGTTACGGATACCATGTCGGCCTGCAGATAGTCTATGCGAAGTAATTCCCCGGCGTCCTGCAGATCTGCAATGATCAGATCGTACACTTTACTGACGGAGCTACGGTATAGTGTTGCATTTACTTTGTAATCTGTACTGATGGCGAGGGGTACATCTCCAAAAAGGTTAACAAGGTAGAAGTAGCAAAAAGCTCGGGTAAATTTTGCTTCGCCCATCAATTGTTGTCGGATGACGGTGTCAGTCGTGTGGCTGTATGTAAGCCTTCTATTATGGCATTTACACGGTAAATATACTGGTACAGAACGCGCCAGAAGGAACGTCTGTTGTCCGGATCTGGTTTTTATAAAGCGATGCAGCCAGTTCTTCTTCCTGTTGCAGCCCGAATTCATCAGCGGATAATCCACAGAGATAAGAGATTCCTTGGCACCCATAAAGGCGCCTCCGCTGCTCATATCGTAGTATAGTCCTGTCATCAAAGCAGCTGCTGTGACGTCTGAGTTAAATGCCGAGTTATTGGTCACGTTATTCTACCGGCGAACCGACATCCAGTAGTTTACGACAACTACATAACAGCAGGCATCCGATAAACAGTAATTGTCGCCGTCTCATGATAATAGATTTACAATGCTATTTTCAGTCCGCAGCTGATCATCCGCAATGGTGGCAGCGTTGTTCTTGACTGTGTTTCAGGATCCAGTCCTTTATAACGGTCCATGTAAACAGATTCTGTCCCTGCAGACAGATCTTTCCTTCCTGCAATGGAGGCGTTGGAGTAGTCTGGCGGGGAATGACCAATTGGCTTCCATGTAGCGACACCGTATAAAGGAGGCATCCACATATCCGAGGTCGCTAACCATGGCTTTTCTATATCCGTCCCGCAGGCTACCCGTCTGTGTATATCGCTGCCACGTTGCGATATCACCCGGTTTTTGCCATCTGGACAATACTACTGCGTATTGGTTTTGCAGGTAGCCGGGCATATAGTTCGGGTCGAAGGTTGTGTTTAGTCCTTTTTGTCTGGCGAACTGGAATAGTATTTCCAATCCGAATCCCTTCCATTGTAAGTTATTGTTCCAACCGCCGTAACCAAACGGGCGCCATATCTACGGGTTTACTTTCTGTGGCTTTATCTGCCGGCACAGGATGATGATCCGCATCAGCAAACAGGTAGGTACCTGTAGCCGGATCTACTCCCATTGCGGTGGCTACGTATAACTGAGAGAGTGCCTGTCCTTCTACGAATCCGGCGGATGTCTGCATGGGAATGGTAGGATCGGGATAACGCAGGAGTTGATTGCGTCCGAAAGTAATGTTCAATGAGGAGGCCCATTCGAAGTGGTTATGCCGGATATGTTGTGTGGACAGCACGAGTTCCAATCCGTTGTTACGGATGACGGCGGGCAGATTACCAATGATACTGCCTGCGCCGGTGATATCAGGTAGCGGATAGGACACCAGTTGATTGCTGGAACGATACAGGTAATAACTGGCGTACAGCAGGATTTTATCATGCAGAAATCCCAGATCGAGTCCGAGTTCTGATTTGCGCGTCAATTCCCACGCGAAATCTGCATTGAAAAGGCTGGCGGGGCGGAATCCGGTAGTGTTCTGATAGGTGCCGTCTACCTTCTTATACTGTCCAAGATATTGATAATCGCCTATCTGGTCATTCCCTGTTATTCCGTAGCTGGCGCGTAGTTTACCGAAACTCAGGATGCTGCGCAGGTTGTTGGCGAAACGTTCATCCGTGAATATCCATGCGGCACCGGCTGCACCAAAAGAGGCAAACTGTTTCCGTGGGCCAAAGCGGCTGCTTCCATCACGACGTACACTTAGGTTGAGCAGATAGCGGTTTTGTAGTGGATTCCCATCCGGCCAAATAAGGCAAGGTAACGGTATGCGGATAGTTCGGTTTTACCGTAAACGGTATCGGCATAATAGATATTTCTTAACAGGGCATCGTCTTTAAAGCCATCTGCGTACAGTGCATCGCGGTTTTCGTTGTATCCCTGCAGGGTACCGCCGGCCAGTAATTGCAGGTGCCAGTCGTGTTTGTTCAGCGTATAGGTCGCCTGTGGTTCTATGATACGGGAGCTTCCTTCGTAGTGAAAATGCTGGGAAGAACCGGTACGGGTGTTACGTATAGCGGGCGCATAGATGGCTAGTGGCGTCAGAGAGATGGAGCGGCCGGTGAGCCAGTTATAGCCGATGTTTGTTTTTAGGATCAGGCCTGGCAGGAGCTGATATTGCAGGCCAATATTTGCAAGGAGATTTTTCACATCCGCATTAAAAAGAGGTCCGATTAATCCTATGTAGGGATTTAACCAGCTATAATTGAGGCTGCCATCTTCGAGGTAGGCCGGGGGTGTATTAGGCGGCAGCATGATCCTGCTGGTAAAATCAAAACCCGGCAGAGTCGTTTTATCGGCAAGGAAGCTACCGGTAAAGGTGGCTGTAAAGCGCTGATCGGTAGAATTTGCGTTCGTACTGAAGTGGATACCGCCACGAGTATCTCCGAATGAACCGGGGAATACCATTGTTTCACGGCGGTAGTGGCCGCTTAGTAAATATTGATAATTATTGCTGCCGCCAGAAATAGAGGCTTGCGTGCTGGTGATGTTACCGGTACCTCCGATGAGTTCTTTCTGCCAATCTGTATAGCGTTCAGGATTCCATTTCAGCAGGTCGGGTGCATTGCGTTCTGTAGGAGTGACACCATCATTTCTGAATGCTTCATTTCTCATTTCGAGGTATGCTGTTGTGTTCAGCAGGCGGACGGAGCGGGCGGTATGCGTCATACCGGTGGTTATGTTGAATCTAAGCAGGGTTTTACCCGCTTTTCCTTTGCGGGTATTGATGAGAATTACGCCATTGGCACCACGGGAGCCATAGATGGCGGTAGCATCTGCATCCTTGAGTACATCGATGCTTTCTACGTCTTCGGGATTGATAAAATTAAATGCGGATGCTTTTTCTCCCCATATCTGCGAACCGAGTCCGCCGCTGAGGGTGGGGTTATATGGAATACCGTCAATAATAAACAAGGGTTGTGTACCATTTTCGAGGCTATTCTGACCACGGAGCTGCACTTTCATAGCCATTCCACCGATACCACCTGTTTGCGTCACTAACAGGCCCGGTACGCGGCCCTGCAGGGCGAGCAGGAGGTTCGTGCCTGACTGTCCGCCGATGCTACCCGCTTTAATAGCGGTTACATTCCCGGTATTAAAGCGCTGTGTAGTGGTGCCGTAGGCAATAATCACTGTTTCATCCAGTGCTTTTCCCTGAATGAGTCTGGGGGTGTCGGGAGGGGGTTTGTCAGCCGGGCCGGGTATGGGTGTTTGCCGGATTTTCCGGACGTTGATGGAGCGGCCATCGAATTGCCATGCATAATCTTTTTTGAGGATGGTGTTCAGTACTGTCCGGAGTGGCGTTTGTTTAAAGTTGACATCCATGGTACGGGTAATGTCGATGTCTGCGCCGTAGCTGAAGTAATAGTCTGTTTGTTCCTGAATGCGGGTAAAGATGTATTGGAGGGATAGTTGCCGGCCACTGACGGAAATGCCGGCTTGTTCCTGCTGTGCGTGTACCTGCAACAAACAACAGGTATAAAGCAGGAGGAAGAGCGTACTGCATTTTGCGCGTTCGGGCATCCCCATATTAAAAGTTGTGGCTATTATCTTATAAGTAGCTGTAAAAGGGGAAAAGTACTCACGTTCATATTTTTTTTCCCTTAACAACGAGTTAACTCAACCGTATATCAGTTTAAGATACTTTTACTCATAAAGAAAATAGAGTCTTTATTATGAATCCTTTGAATATCAACCGTTCAGAAGACGAACTATTTTTACTGTTTCAACAGGGGAATGAAGCTGCTTTTGGCATTCTTTATGACCGTTATGTTGACCTGTTATTCCTGCATGCTTTATATCAGTTGCAGGATGATACCATTGCCAAAGACGCGGTACAGGATGTGTTGGTGTACATGTGGAATAATCACGCAAACATTAAGATAAAGACGAACATTAAAACTTATCTGATCGGGGCTATACGGCAGCGTTGTGCCGATCTGATACGAAAAGAGGTCAGTCTCCGGAACAGGCAGCAGGTGTATGCTGCTATGACGACTTCTGTAACGGGTACTTCTCCATTGGAAGTGAAAGAGCTTCATAAGCAGATACAAAGTGCGATGTCTTTTATGAGTCCGGGTTCCAGAAAGGCATTTGAGATGTCCTATTTAGAAAAAAAGACCAGCAAAGAGATTGCGCATATCATGAATATCAAAGTACAGACTGTCAAGAACCATGTCCAGCAAGCGTTGAAGGTCTTACGTCAGCGTTTGAAAAAAATTAGATTCTCCCCAGTACTTTTTTCCCTTCTGTTACTACATATAAGTGCGTTTATCACTTTATGGGATTATCATGCCGGTAGATCCAGAATACATTGAACAATTGGTACTGGAAGAAATAGCGGGCACCATTTCTCCCGAGGACAGTATCACCCTCAAAGATCTCGTGGAAAATAATCCTGATGCATATGCCATCTGGCTGAGGATGCACAGGCGATTGACCGGAGATCATATTCAATCCATGCGTGAAGACCTTCCGGATACGCTTCCGTTGTCGCAGATCATAAGGGTGGCCAGGGAACGTAAACGCCGGAAAATATTGGCACGAACGAGTCTGAGTGTGGCAGCGGTGTTATTGCTGACAGCTTCAGTATGCTATAAGTTATTGTTCCCGGCGTTCAAGCCAGTTTCGCCGGGCACAGGCCCATCTTTTGCCCTCAAATCTGTTATGCTGCAGCTGCCCGATGGAAGGTCTTTCCAGTTGGGCAGCGGGCAGCAGCAGTTTAAGGCAGTTGGGAACATTTTCCGGTCAACAAGCGGAAAATTGTCCTGGTCCGGTGGAGGTACCGAATCCCAGCTCGCTACCATAATTGTTCCACCGGGCAAGGACTACATTGTCCAGCTGCCAGATGGGACGGAGGTGATGCTGAATGCTGCGAGCAGACTGGAATTCCCGTTGGCTTTTGCGCATCACAGGAATATCAGGATCAGTGGAGAGGCTTATCTGCGGGTGGCAAAAGAGGGGAACAGACCATTCCGGGTACAGCTACCCAATAGTGTTGTAGAGGTATTGGGCACTTCTTTTAATGTGAATACTTATGAGGGTACACAGGAGCGGGTGTTGCTGGAAACGGGATCGGTGAAGCTGTTGACGGCGGATGGAAATATTCTTTTGGATCCCGGACAGGCGGTGAGTTATCAGCCGGGAAAAGCACCGGAGGCATTCAGTGGGGATACGGCTATGGCGCTGGCGTGGAAGAGAGGATATTATTCATTTCAGGGTACATCTGTAAGGGATGTGAGCAAGGTCATGGAGCGCAATTACAGCATCAGGGTGATATTGGATGATGTAGCGGCGGGAGAGCAATTGTATTCTTCCCGGCTGGAGAAAGGGGAAGAACTGGAAAAATTCCTGATACGTTTAAAATCAATTGTCAAAATAGACTATCAATTCGAAAAGGGCGACAGCGTTTTGCATTTGTCTTACAGACCGTAAACCATCCTCAATATGCGTTCTACCTTATTTAAAGCGAACAGGCTACTGTTGATTGAGAAGAACCGGCAAGCTTACATACCAGCTAGTAGTCTGCCGGTGGAATATCTCAAGCTTATTATCCCTTATGCAGGATTATATTTCCGTGAAGATGCTGCCTGTGAAATTCTTTCACAGCATGTAAATGCCGGTCCTTTTTCTTTATGGATGCATGATATATTTGCCAAGGAAAGGATGGTGTTATTACCGTATACACCTTATCATATCTGGACTTTGAATTTCATGTATGAAGATTCTTTGGTGGTGGAAGGCCATCACAATCCGCCATACACACTTGAGGAGCGGGAATGTAATCTGTTTAATCTGTATCCGGGGCTGCATCGTATTCCTATGGCGGACAATACGAAGGTATTGTCTGTTCATATTAACATCCGGCCGGAATTTCTGCCTGCACTGTCGGCGAAATATCCTTTATTAAGGGACTTATTATCCCGGCCGATGCCTGCGCAAAGTAGTGCGTTGAATGCGCATCCGCATCATGTTAATCCGGTGTGTGACTATTTAATC
The DNA here is from genome assembly GCF_007896845.1 of Chitinophaga pinensis. GTDB lineage: Bacteria > Bacteroidota > Bacteroidia > Chitinophagales > Chitinophagaceae > Chitinophaga > Chitinophaga pinensis_C. Next base: position 12,339 of record NZ_VOHS01000048.1, read on the forward strand.
CAGAAGATCCTTACCTGTAAATATATGGGTAAGAAAGCGCATCTTTTTCTTTATCGTTGTTGTCTGGACCTGTTATTAAACTTTGCCACACAGGAGGCGCATGCGCATGAGCCATTTTTGTTCAGCAGTCTGGCGCATCAGGATGCTTACCGGCAGTTATTTCACTTTATGGCGGAGCATCCGCACAAGCCTTACACTACGGCGGAACTGGCTTTAATGTTTGATATTCCGTTTGCGGAACTGGAAAAAGGATTTCTGCAACATTATTCTATTTCTATTCAGGATTTCGGGCACATGTTACAGATGATGATGGCTTTTAACGTGCTGCATCAGCAGAGCTGGTCATTGGAAGTCATTGCTGAGGCGACCGGATTCAGGAGTTCCACTGAGCTGGCAACTTCACTGGAGGATTATTATGCATTTAAGATAAAAAAATAAGCAGCTATATCTGCCATGTTGCAATAAAGCGGCGAAGGCATCAGCTATGAACATGTGGTTTAACACCTGAATACTTCAGCGGCTCATCTTTCGATGAGCCGCTTTACATTAACCTCGTATTAACTTCTTTTAATTTTTCATTTATTAGTTTAGTATAAACCATCCCTGCTATGATGAATTACTATACCAACTTTATCAAAAATTTCGATATGCTTCCTGTTGAAGACGTGGCGGGCTTCTTCCACGACAATGCTGGCCAGATTGACACTTTAATCCAGCTTTATCAGGCATATAACAAACATATTCTACAGACACAATGCAAGCGTATACAGGCATTGAAGCAGGCGATTACCATTATTACCACGGATGACGAATGGTCGGACATGGAGGGGCTTGAACTTACGTACGATCAGTTTATTCCCGACATTGCCATTACGGCGGGATTTGCCTCTGGTGCAACGGATCCGCTGCACACCTGTAATATTCAGTTAATAGTGCCTGACGGCAGTTCCTGGAGTTATTATGAAAAACACCTGAGGGAGCGTTATCCTGCGCAGGAGCCGGTTACACAGGGCAATAGTATCTGCCTGCATATTGCGTCTATACCGGGCAATGAGACGGCCCTTATCCTGAGTAATCTGGAAGAAGTGTACTCATTCCTCTCCGGGCTTACGGTCAATACTTTTTTACACTCGTTAACATCTCATTAACCAACTTCCCTTCTCAATTTATTAGCTTAGCTCCATAAAGAAATAGTGAATGTTGTGGCGGCATTTCACCTTGGAATGCATCACATTAGCGGCACCAAATTTAGCATTGTTCATATAGTCAGCCCAGATCAACCGTTGTACATTGCTGTCTGGCATATTGTTTAGCTCATGTGTAAAATCAAAAAGAGACCGTTAAAACGCGATTATGTATGTACCCGACGTTATTTGAAGAGAACAAGTTGCTACTGATAGACCGCCTCGAACAGTCCTATCTGCCTGCGACATATATTCCGACCGAATATCTGCCCCTTATCATACCTTATGCTGGCTTATACTATGAGCAGGACAACGACTACAATATGCTTTCACAGCATGTTCCGTTAGGGCCTTTCTCATTGTGGCTGCATGATGTCTTTGCCCGCAAAGACATTGTGCTTTGCCCATATGCACCGTTTCATCTCTGGGCGCTGCACTTCATGTATGAAGATACGCTCAGGGCTGTGACCTTCAAAACCAACGGATTTACCTTAGAGGAAAAGCAATGTAATCTTTTCAACCTCTATGCGGATATGCACCGGGTGCCTATGTTTGCCGGCCAGAAAATATTATCATTTCATATCAATATATTGCCATCTGCGTTTATGCAGCTGGTACAGACTTACCCCGGACTCCAGTCCTTAGCCAATAAAAGACTACAAAAACACTCCAGCATCATTAATGAAAAACCGTACCGTATCAACGCGGTTTGTAATATGCTGATCCAAAACATTGTTTCCTGCCGTTATATTGAATCTCAGGCCCGGCATTATCTCGAACGCTGTTGTCTGGATCTCTTTCTCAACTTCGCGCAACAGGATGCTATATCCGACGAAGTAAGGATCCCCAATGAAACACAGGCACGCCTTTATCACGACATTTTTGAGTACATGGTGGAACATCCCCATCAACCCCATACTGCTGACCAGATAGCAAAAATGTTTGATATGTCGGGCGTAAAACTGGCGACTGCTTTCCGGCACCAGTTCAGCGTTGGTATCAATGCTTTTATTCATATGCTTAAAATGATGCTGGCATATAACAGCTTAATGCAACAGTGCGTATCGCTCAAAGATGTTGCCCATACGGCAGGGTATAAAACCGTTGACGAGCTGGTACGTGAAGTAGAAAAGTACTATAACTGCAATCTTGCTGCGCTGCGTAGAAGCATGTAACTTCATTTTGCATTGTTTTCAGGGAGCTCCTTTATGGAGCTTTCTTCATTATAGCCCCTTTCCCTTCCCTCCAAAGTTTTTCTCCTCATCTCCTAAGTTCACTTCTCACCGCCTCTCCTACCTTTGAAAGGTACGAAAATCGCGTTACTACCATTTTAGAGTCTCTCCAAAAGTTAGCCCATGGATCAGCCTATTTTAATACCACAGACCAATACCGAAGCTCCTGTAAAAAGAAAAGCCATTATTATCGGAGCCGGTCCCGCCGGATTAACAGCCGCGTATGAATTACTAAAAAGAACAGACATCATTCCTGTCATTTTGGAAAAATCAGGCGACATTGGTGGTATCTCAAAGACCATTAATTACAAAGGTAACCGTATGGATATCGGTGGCCACCGCTTCTTTTCCAAGTCTGACCGTGTTATGAACTGGTGGTTGAATATACTACCAGCGCAGGATACCGGGAATGATCAATTCACTATCAGTTACCAGAATAAATCCAGACAGGTAGCTCCGGGAGAAAGTATCACCTCCCATGACAGTGATAAGGTAATGCTGGTGAGGGAACGGCTCTCCCGCATTTATTTCCTCCGTAAATTCTTTACTTATCCGATTCAACTTTCTCTTGATACACTGAGGAAACTGGGAGTGGGCACCACCATCTCCATCCTGGTTTCCTATTTACAGGCCCAGGCATCTCCGCGTAAACCGGAAAACAGTCTGGAAGATTTTATGATCAATCGCTTCGGCAAAACATTGTACAACCTCTTCTTTAAAGATTATACAGAAAAGGTATGGGGTGTACCTTGTAATGAGATCCCCGCCGAATGGGGCGCTCAACGTATCAAAGGTGTCAGCATTCGTAAAGCCATACAACACGCAGTACAATCTGCCGTGAAAAAGAAAAAATCAAAAGACATTTCTCAGAAAGATACCGAAACCAGCCTGATCGAACAGTTCCTCTATCCCAAGCTTGGCCCCGGTCAGTTATGGGAAGAAGTAGCCCGTCAGGTACAGGAAATGGGCGGTACAATTCTCATGCATCACGACGTCATTTCAGTAAACGCACAGGATGGAAAAGTAATTTCTATCGAGGCCTTTAACAAGAACGATCTCCAGACTGTAGAATTAAAAGGGGACTATTTTTTCAGCACCATGCCGGTGAAAGAGCTCATCGCCAGTCTGGAAGCTGATGTACCACAAAATGTAAAGGAAGTAGCTGCTGGTCTTCAGTACCGCGACTTCATCACCGTAGGCATCCTGTTGAAAAATCTTTCTGAACAGGATAAACGCTCCGGTAAATGGAAGCCTCTCCAACTAAAGGACACCTGGATCTACATACAGGAAAAAGATGTAAAAGTGGGCCGTCTTCAGCTATTCAACAACTGGAGCCCATACCTTGTAAAAGACCCCAATACGGCCTGGGTTGGTATGGAATTCTTCTGCAACGAAACAGATGATTTCTGGAAGATGCCGGATGAAAAGATCGCCGCTCTCGCGATTCGTGAATTACAGAAAATAGGCCTTGCCAATGCAGGTGATGTGCTGGATTCTACCGTGTTACGCGTAGAAAAAACATACCCCGCTTACTTCGGCGCCTATGAAAGATTTGATGAGGTAAAACAATATGTCAACACTTTCCCTAACCTGTTTCTGGTAGGCAGAAATGGTATGCACAAGTACAATAATGCAGACCACTCTATGCTGACCGCCATGGTATCAGTTGATAATATTATCGCTGGTGAGACGGGAAAAGACAATATCTGGTCCATCAATACCGAACAGGAATATCACGAAGAGAAAACAGAAAAAACGGGGCAAACAGCCTGATCAGTCTTATAGCATGAAATTAGCCGGACAGGAGTGCCCGGCTACATGTATACAGACTAAAAAAATTCAATCAGGATGCAATGATAAGCCTTTCATAACGCAAATAAGTTAATGCGAGGTTAACAGAAATAAATTCCCCTTGTAACCACTTAAAGGTTTTATCCGGCGCTTCATACCGTTTGTTTCCTTCAGCGTCGCGATTACGCTGATCGTTGACCCGGCTGTAGGACAATTGGCCTGGCTCACATACCCGGGCCACTTTTCCTGCACATACAATTCCTCATTCCTAATTCCTAATTTATCATGCGAACGCCATTGTTACCGCTGCAGCAGCTGCTGGACAGCCTGCAGCACCCTCCACAAACCAACGATCCGGACGCCTATGAAATTGCCAGTTTTATGCACAGACAATCCCTTGCCGCAATAGAAGATATTACCATCGCTTTTGAAGAATGCCTCGCCGCAGGCGTCAGCGAACCCACTATCAGAAAATATGTAAGCATCTGCCAGGAAAAGATCACAGCGCTTTGCAATGACGTTCCTTTCAACTGGCTCGAAGTAGAAACCGCTGCTCCTGTAGCATACGACGAATGGCGTTACCTCTGCAATGATCTTTGTCACCAGCTGGAAGACCTCATTCTTTACCTCATGTTTACCTATGCCAGCTACTATAACAAAATGGCAATCACGCCAAACGTGTACCGGGAACTGATGCGGCAACGCATCGCTCCCGGTCTTTCCGTCATCCGGAACTGGTTTGGCGAAACGGATGAAAGTTGCCGGGAATTACAACAGATGATCCTCGGCCTGTATGATGCTTTTGATCCGCAGACACCCAACAGGATGAACTATTATCAGCTCGATTTTCTCCGCGAATTGCAACAGGCGCTTCTGAAATACTGGGCAAAAGAAGATAACACACTCGACCATGGGTCATTACAGCAATTGTTGTTCACCCTTAATTACAATAGCACCGATTATTATCATTATTGCACCTCCTATATCAGTCAGCAGCTGATGGAACTTCCGGACGCACATACGCAGCTGGACCTGCTGTCATTTATCCATAAAACGCTGTGTCAGTTGCCTGTAAAGACCGGATTGGCCTACAGTCAGGACGCACCCTCTATCATCTCTTTATTAAAAGAATGGTTACAGGTAGAAAGCAAACACCTGCAGGTAAAACTGAAACGCAGTTCTTCCGGCAATGTAAAGCGGTTCAAAAGCCTGCCTGAAAATTTCAAATTGCAGACATCTCTGACGCTGCCGGAGCTGGCAGCTTTATTCAGGATATTAAAGGAAGCAGGGATTGTGGAAAACAGGAATATGCAGGATGTATTCCGGGTTATTTCGCTCTGTTTCTCCATTCAAAAGCAGGAGTCCTTTGAAGGAAATTTATTCCAGTCACATTATTACCACATTTCTCCGGAAACTTATAAAAAGATGGAAGATCTGGCACATTCCCTTGTCAGGAAGACCTTCCAACTGAGAAAGGAATAGTAAACCGCTCTTTATGCGGTTTACTTCTTTTTCTTTTTTTTCTTCTTCAGCAACTCCTGATGTTTGTTGTGCTCATCGAGGAGCAGTTGCCAGTTATCATTCGGGATATCTTCAGAGAAACTGATGGTTTCCCGGTAATCATTCTTGTCTATTTTCATCACCGTGATCTCTTTGCCGAGATATTGCTGGATAGCATCCAGTACCGGCTTTTCCTCTTCACTACAGAAAGAAACAGCCTGTCCTTTCTTCACACCTCTACCTGTACGTCCGACACGGTGTACATAATTCTCCGGCACATCAGGCAGGTCATAATTCACTACATATTCCACATCCGGGATATCAATACCACGTGCATTCACATCGGTGGTAATCAGCAGTTTTATATCGCCCTTTTTAAACTCTTCCATCACCTGCAGACGGTTATCCTGTTCCTTTCCGCCGTGCATGGTCAGGGATTTAATCCCCACACGTTCCATTGCAGCAGCTACACGCTCTGCACGTACCTTTGTACGTACGAACACGAGTATCTTATTCTCCGGAAATTCTTTCACCAGTCTTTCCAGAAAGAAACGTTTGTCGTCCATTCCTACATAAGCCACTGCATGCTGTACATTCTTAGATACCGGATCCTGCGGAGAAATCTGGATCCTGATAGGGTTATTCACGACGGAATAAGCGAGGTCTTTGATATCCTCATCTATCGTAGCTGAGAAGAACAGGGTCTGGTGTCTCCTTGGCAGGTGTTTCAACACGTCCCGGATGTCTCTGATAAACCCAAGGTCCAGCATATGATCTGCCTCATCAAGGATCAGGATGCCGGTCTGACTCAGGTCAATAAAGCCCTGACTGATCAGGTCAAACATACGACCCGGCGTTGCAATCAGCACATCTACTCCCTGCGCCAGCTTCTTCAGCTGTGGCGCCTGATCTACGCCACCATGCAGTCCTAATATATTGAGTTTGGTATATTTCGCCAGTTTTTCAAACACTTCTGAGATCTGAACAGCCAGTTCTCTGGTTGGTACCATCACCACGCAACGTACCTCTCCCTTGGTCTTCCGGGGATGGTATTGTTGCAGCTTATGCAACACAGGAATGGCAAAAGCGGCTGTTTTACCCGTTCCTGTCTGTGCAATGGCCAATACGTCGTCACCCTTCAGAATGGAGGGGATTGCCTTAAATTGAATATCCGTAGGACGTTTAAAGCCTAATTCTTCTAAACTTCTCTTAATTTCCTCGGAAATACGGTACTGCTCAAACTTCATGCGGCAAAGATAGGCTAAAGCTGACAATGCTGCGGCGTACTGGCGCACTAATTGTTAATAAGCTACCTTTAAAGACAATTCAGCTCCCCCATGAGAAACAACATTTTCGTCAAATTGCATCCCATTCATCGCGTACTGATCAGTGCCGGTCTGGCCGGAGCCGTATTTCTGCTTACACAGGCGGCACCTCTGACACCCCTTATCCGGGTGGTGTTGCTGTGGGACGTCTTTGCGCTGGTCTACAATATCACCTGCTGGGTGGTTATTTTCAGCCGTTCCGTAGAAGAAATACGCAAATATGCGCGTACGGAGGATGGCAGTCGCATTTTCGTATTCATCGTCATTTTACTGGCCTGTTTTGCCAGCATGCTGATGGTATTATTACTGATGTTATCTGATGAAGCGCAGGAGACAGGGAAAATATTATATGTGGCAGTAGCCGTTGCCGGCATATTACTGTCATGGGCAATGGTGCATACGATGTTCACTTTCCACTATGCACATATCTATTATGACGATGATGAAAATGATGCAAAGAAACATGCGGGGGGATTGGAATTCACAAAAGAGCAGCATCCGGACTACCTCGATTTTGCCTATTTCTCTTTTGTAATAGGGATGACATTTCAGGTATCGGATGTAGAGATCAGCGCACGGAAACTACGCCGTATAGGGTTGTTGCATGGTTTAATTTCCTTTTTGCTGAATACGTTTATAGTAGCGATGACTATCAATATCATAGCAGGACTAAAAAACTAAGGCTGGTGGCGGAGACATCTGCCCTCCAGCCATGCCAGTCCGCCGACAACCACTACCTGCAACACTAAAAAAGCCACACCGAAGGCCGAAGCGCCCTTATAATACATGATTAACAACACAAGGCTGACCAGTGTCCATACCCAATTGGCATAGATCAGGATCCTGAGTAAAGGAATAACAGGCTCTCTTTGAAAAGCGAGCACACACGCGACCATTGCATAGGCCAGCGTTACAATGGCAATGATGATAATCAGATCGGCAGGCAGACCTAAAAAGCCGGATAACCAGCTGTTGAATAGCAGACCAGCAATTGCTGTTGCGCCACCCAGTATAAAGTCTGCCCGGAGTATGGTCCTTAACATGGGCAGTTCTCCTTCTATCCGAATATACTACATCTCAAACTCATGCGAAAATGCGTGTGTAGCCAGTATACCTGCCCGCTGCAGTTTTTTCCGCTCTCGTAATGGCTGGACCAGCGAGTAATAAGCCTGTTTCAGATAAGGCCATCCAAAGGCGGCGGTATTGAAAATGATCATGATTGCAGAGAATAATTGCAGTCCCATAAAGATGGCAATACTGGTATGCAAGAGCACAATCGCCACATAGCCATAGGGACGGCTGCGGCGCCACCAGATAAAGAAAGGATAGCCCGTTTCCAGCAGCAGTGTGCTCCAGCACAATAATTTTGCAAACAAAGGATAGTTAGCCATCCAACGCATATCAAAACGCGCAAATTGTCCCTGCATAAGGGTTTGCCAGATAGCCTCTCCATTCCACCACTGAATACCCATTGCTTTTTCTGCGCCGGATGCTATATACACTACACACAGATGTATCTGCAATACCCGTAATGACAAGGTATTCCATTCACTTTCCACCGGTTTGGTATTCAGCGATAGTTTATCCCACGCAAAGACTTCTCCTACCGGCATAATGATGCAATAAAACAGGGCAATGTGCATAAATGTCTCTACCCCATACGCACCCATAAAACCGGTATTAATAAAAGTAAACTGGATGGCCCATGCAATAAATGCTGCATAGCGGGTGAATTTTCCGATCAGCAGGGCGCCGAGACTGCACAGGTAAAGTCCCATCAGTACATAGACCAATGTTGTGGCACTCGTGCCGGTGAACGCAGCAAGTGGTTTTAACCATGATAACTGTGGCATATAAGGGTCAACAATACCACTGCTTACGGACCATGGGATCAGTCCATCAGGGCCATATAACAGTGCAACACTGCCTATCAGCCAGCCGCCCTGTACAAGGCCTAACAACGCAATCGCAATCCTGAAAAAGGCCAGTGGTTCACCGGTAGAAGGAGCGAGAAAGAAACGTTTTATCATAACGGAAGGTTTTATCGGGTTACTCTAAAGTCTTTTACCAGGAAGGGTTCCCATTTCGGCTGACTGCCTGCACGGAATGCCGCCATGGCCGGCACACGTTTGTCAATAACGGTTACACGTACCAGATTACTATTCGGGTGCTGGCGTAACATATACGCCGCACAACTTTTTGCCAGCAGGGATTGCGCTTCTTCAATACCAAAGAAATTGTAGATGGTCTGAATACGGCGGTTACATTCGGTATTAGGACCTTCCAGTCTGGTCACTTCCTGATGACTCCCGTCACCAAGGGTATATACCACTGCAATTTCATTCCCTATATGTGGTGCAAAGAAGCTGAAAATATTACCACTGCCGGTGAAGTCACCGTAAGCAGTAATCTTTTTCAGCAACCATGATTTATGACTGGTCCACTCTTCCAGATGTGCTGCATGCAATGCTACCACGGAGAGATGGAAACAGGCCGCAAAAAGCCAGAAGGTTTGTTTAGTTGTAAGCATAAGAAAGAGATTGAGAACATCAGGAATTAAGAATTAAAAATTAAGAACTGGCTCCATCCTTTCTCACAACAGTCGGATATCAACTCATATCCGGTTATTTGTTGAGGGAACGGATATTCAGAGATACAATGCTTAATTTTTAATTCTTAATGCTCAATTATTTTAAAAACCAATCACCGCACCACCTGCTACTTCTTCAATAGCGAGTTTGTCAAACCTTGCATCCAATCTTGCAAACTTGCTACGGATATCTCTTAAGATTTCAGGATCGAAACAACCGATCAGGTTGGGGAACCTTTTTCTCAGGATATCTTCCCATTTCAGGCCATTGTAAACAGTTACACGGGCGCCGGCAGGGAATTGGGTGATATCTGCTGTACCATAGAAACCACGGGTGAAGTAAGGATACGCACCTGCAGGAACGGATAAACGGAATTTAGAGAGTGAAGCTGTACCGATCACTTTCTGATCTACCACATCGGGCTGTAAACGGGCACCGGCTGTCAGGAAGGTTTTGGTAGCCAGCAACTGTTGTCCTTTACCTACTTCATATATACCCAGATCAAAGAGCTGTTTAGGATCTACCTTCTGCGCCAGTGCACCAACTCGTTTGGCGATGTCTTCAAAAGGGATCATGGTAGGACAGGTCTTGATCCATATCTTCCTGAACGGAATCTTTTCATAGCCGATTTTGGCCAGTTCCGGGAATGGCGGACGGCCACCTGGTCCGAAATACTGTGTTTCGTCAGATAAAGTACCGTAAGTTGCTTTGGTGATGTAATTGTTTGCGGGTAAACCGTTCCAGGTTAACAGGTAGGTTTCCGGAGAAAGATCTTTCAGGATAGCGTCCAGTTCATCAGTACCAGCCGTCCTGCCGCCGGCATTGGTCGTGGAATTCTCAGATGACTGTGGGTTTGCCTGCTGTTCTTTTTTGCAGGAGAATAAGGACAGAGTAGCCAACGCAGCTACGCCTGCGAACAATAGATGTTTGCGCATTTTTTTGGGGTTTGTGGTTAATAATGAAATTGATGACCCAAAATTCCATTAATTAACCTTTCCCATCAAGTGCAAAAACACCTGTTTTATTACGTATAAATACGCAAACAACAGAAAATCAACGGATGAGTTGCTACTGACAGCTCATCCGTTGTTCAATTTCTTTCAATCGTGCTTATCCTATCTCAGGAACAGGATACGGCCGGATTCACTCTCTTTGTAAGTACCGCTTACACTGTCAAACGTATACGTACAGATTGTGAAATGTGCCCATTCGCAGATGTAATCATAGTCTCTGATACCAGCTTCATAAAACTGGCCATTGCTGGATCTGAAATATTTGGTTTCAGCTTTCGCAGCTTTTGTCTGCATGTTAGTCGCTACAGCAGTGCCAGCAGCAAGAATAACGGCTACCGCCATTAATGAGAATCTTAACTTTTTCATTATAGGTTTGATTTTGCAGGTGATGGGGCTAACAAGAGGAGGAATATATTTTATCTCAGGAACGAGATCTTACCGTACTTACTTCTTTTGTACGTACCAGTAGCACTGTCAAATACATATGTACAGGTACCGAATTGTGACCATTCGCATACATAGTCATATCCTTCTACACCAGCAACAGCATAACCGCTGCCATTCCAGTAATATTGAGTTGCCTCGCGAAGCGGATTTGTTTTTACAGTGGTTGCTAATGCCGAACCGGCGCCAAGAATTACAGCCAGTGCTAAAAATGAGAATCTAACTTTTCTAAGTTTCATGGGTTTACATTTTGTGGGTGATGAGGTTAACAAGAATAAAACAGGGTACCGAAATTTTCATGGATGATAAAAGGCCGTCTTTCCTTCATTGGTGCAACGAAGATATAATAACCTGCTGCATCCCGACAGCAGTTGTGAAATTGATATTATAATATTCCTTATCTTTGCGTCAGAATAACACAAAGCTTGAACATGAAAGCCTTTCACAGTTATCAGAACCCCTCCCTCGCAGTGGACCTGGTCGTATTCGGTTATAGCAAACAACAGCTTGCCGTCTTGTTGCTCAACAGGAAAGAAGAACCGTTTAAAGACTGTTGGGTACTGCCCGGGGCCTTCCTGCAAATGGAAGAACGCTTCCGTGATACCTGTTCGAGGGTATTGAAAACCAAGCTGGGAATGGACGATGTTTATATGGAACAGCTGTATTCCTTTGATGAACCGGAACGCGACCCGCGTGGACGCGCCATTGCTGTAGCCTATTATGCGCTGGTGAACCCTGCCCGTGTAGCTATTTCAGCCGGTAATATGGCCAATGACGTGGCCTGGTTCAATATCAAGGAACTACCCAAACTGGGCTTTGATCATCATGCCATCTTTGAGATTGCCCTGCAAAGGCTCCGCTCAAAGATTGCCTATTTCCCGGTAGGTTTTGAGCTGCTGGATGAATTGTTTACCATGCCTGAGTTGCATGAGCTATACGAATGCATTCTGGACACCACGATCGACCGCCGCAATTTCAGACGGAAAATACTGGACTCAGCATACATCATTAACACCGGGAATAAACGGGAAGGGGCACAAAACAGACACCCCGATTTGTATAAATTCAATAAGAAGCTGAAAAAGAACAGCTTCCAGATAAATGTATAACACCGATGAAATACACTAACGATTGGTTAATCCGCAAATACAAGACGAAAGAAAAATTAAACTTCACCTTCTTCTGGGGACACAAAGGTGAACCCGGTAACGTCACTAAAAGCTGCTTCAGTCAATGGTGGCCTGCTGCTTTTACAGATGGTACACATACCTATGCGACCGCTGAACACTGGATGATGGCAGGTAAAGCCCGCCTGTTCAAAGCCCCTGCTACCGAACAGGAAATACTGCAGACATCAGACCCCGCCACTGCCAAAAAACCAGGCAGAAAAGTGGCCAACTTTGATACCGCAGTATGGGACGCTGAGAAATTTACCCTTGTCGTACAGGGCAACCTCCTGAAATTTTCTCAATACCCTAAAATGCAGGAATTCCTGCTCAACACAGGCGACAGCATCATCGTAGAAGCCAGCCCCCTCGACAGAATATGGGGTATCGGTATGGGCGCTAATCATGAACACGCAGCCAACCCCTTGCTATGGAAAGGTCAGAACCTCCTCGGCTACGCCCTCATGGAGGTCAGAGACCAGTTAAAACAACAATGAGATGAACGAAAAACAAACAAAAAGCATCAGTAAGTTTATGAGTCTGGTGCTCAGACATCAACCTGAAACCATCGGAATCACACTGGATGAAAATGGATGGACAGATGTACAGGAACTGTTAACCCGGATGAGTCAAAACAGACACCCCATCACATTCAATCAGCTGCAGGAAGTAGTTGAAACCAATGATAAAAAACGGTTCGCTTTCAATGAAGACGGTACTAAAATACGCGCCAGTCAGGGCCATTCAGTAGAAGTGTCTCTCGGGCTTGATCCTGTAACACCTCCTGAATACCTGTATCACGGTACAGTTGCCAGATTTCTGGATAGTATTAAACGGGAAGGACTACAGAAAATGAGCCGTCAGCACCTGCATCTCAGTAAAGACAGGGAAACCGCTGTCAATGTTGGCAGCCGCAGAGGCGCTCCATACATACTGACCATCAGAACTGGTCAGATGCACAAAGACGGCTTCCTGTTTTACCTGTCAGACAATGGCGTGTGGCTGACTGACCACGTACCGCCGGCTTACATTGAAATTTAACCTTTATGAGTTACACAGATTACATCAAAGACGCCCTGCTGGGTGTCGCTACCGGTGATGCTTTAGGCGTACCGGTAGAATTCCGTTCACGCCGGTCCTTATCAGAAAATCCTGTAACCGACATGCGTAGCTATGGTACACACGGTCAACCGGCCGGTACCTGGTCTGATGATAGTTCGCTGACCTTCTGTCTCGCAGAAATGCTCTGCGGTGAATACGACCTGCAAAATCTGGCCAACCGCTTCGTGAACTGGATGCAGCACGGCTACTGGACGCCACACGGCGATGTATTTGACATTGGTTTTGCTACCCGTGATGCCATCCTTAATCTTGGCAGGGGCGTATCGCCTGTAATGGCAGGTGGTATCAGCGAACAGAGTAATGGTAACGGCTCTCTTATGCGTATTCTCCCTTTGGTATTTTATACCAAAGACATGTCTATAGAAGAGCGGTACAGACACACACAGGAAGTATCCTCACTGACACACCGGCATCAACGCTCCATTAACGGGTGTTTTATTTACCTCGAGATGGCAAGGGCCATCTTACTGGGACAAACTCCTGAACAGGCATATCAGATGATCTGTGACACCATTCCGCCATTCCTGAAGAACGACGAGATCTATTACTATGATCGCGTCCTGTTCGGTCATTTACGGGATTGTAAGGATACTGATATCCAGGGAAGTGGTTATGTTGTACATTCTCTGGAAGCATCCATCTGGTGTCTTTTACATACCAGCTCTTATGCGGATGCGGTCCTGACTGCTGTCAACCTCGGAGAAGATACAGACACAACAGGCGCTGTTACCGGCGGACTGGCAGGATTGACCTATGGATGGAGCACAATTCCGGCTGACTGGCTAAATGTTTTGGCAAAAAGGGATGCAATTGACGTACTGATTACTAACTTGCAGGCCAAAATTTACAGGTAAATGGCCCGGACGTTCGTAATTGGGGATATTCATGGCGCACTGAAAGCATTGGAACAGGTGCTCGGCAAAATCAAGCCGCAGGCTGACGATACGCTTATTTTTCTGGGTGATTATGTAGATGGCTGGTCGCAATCCGCGCAGGTGATTGACTACCTCATGCAACTCGATAAACAGTATACATGTATTTTCATAAAAGGGAACCATGATGCATGGTGTGAATCATGGCTAATGGGATCCCTTCCTGATCCAACCTGGATCTTCAATGGTGGTCAGGCTACTGTTGAAAGCTATGCAGGCCTCTCTCCCGAACAAAAAGAGGTACATATCGCTTTCTACAACAGGATGAAGGATTATGTCATTGATACAGAAAACAGGCTCTTTATACATGCCGGGTTTACTTCTATGCACGGTCCGGCAATGGAACGCTACGAAGCCAGCACAAGATGGGACAGAACGCTCTGGGAAATGGCCTGCACCATGGACAGGCGTATCAAAAAGGACTCAAAACTCTTTCCTAAAAGGCTGCTATTGTTTCATGAGATCTATATCGGCCATACACCTACCATCAACTATGATGTAGATGTGCCTATGCAGGGCTGTAATGTATGGAATGTAGACACCGGTGCAGCCTTCTACGGGAAACTGACAGCAATGGATATCGCAACAAAAAAGTTCTGGCAAAGCGATCCGGTAAGGGAATTATATCCAGATGAAAAAGGCAGGAACCGTTAGTTCCGCAGCAGGCGCAATTCCTTTCTTACAAGTGGGAAATCGCTGTCATTGACATCTGTTTCATAATAGTAGACCGTATCATCTTCCAGTACAATCCTTTTTTCCAGCTCCTCATCGCTGATATATTCACAGGCGGTGGGGATATACCAGTAATCGGAAATACGGGTCCATCTGTTGTCATTATACGACCATGTACTTACAGTATAAGTACATGCACGCATGGACTGTTCGAAAACAGATATTTCATCTTTGCCATCACCATTCAGATCTCCTTCATTTACCAGACGGATGTGCCTGCCGCTAATCACAGGCATAGCCTTGATACCAACAGCTGAAAAGCGCACTATGTACTGATATTCCATATCTGATTCAACCTCTTCTCCATTTCCTTCATCACCTCTTTTGGCATAAAAAACACCATACCCGGTGTCCTGTCTGAAATCACCGTCAAAATCGCCCAGAATATGTACCGTATCCGGTATAAACTGCAACTCTTCAGGAGGTGCATCCAGCGTCATTATACCCGTATCGATCGGCAATTCCGCCGTACTATTTACTGTCGTTGCACTAACATTGTCTTTGGGGGACTCTACAGTGGAATGGCATGCTGATAAGAAAAGGAGACCTAAGGCATAAAGGGATCTTTGCATCTCACATGAATTACGGGACTAAAGTATTACTTTATTTATTAAGAATACTTCATTTTTATGAGTATAATTCCAGTCCTGCGAAAGCCTGACCAGAATGCCACAAACCTGTATTTAACGCCGTCTGGATCTCATCCCCGAAAACATGGACGATCTCCTGCTGCTACTATGAGAAGGAAAGCTCCCAGCACCCATTTACCCTTTTTACAGGCATAAATTTCATTCCAGCTATCTTCTCCCGACGGCTTCAGCCAGACAACAGATACGTCTTCTTTGCCATCATCATCAAGATCGCCTTCATTTGAAATACGTACATCTGCGCGGCCTATCGGACGGAATTTCGGCGCCCCCTTTCCATGAAAATGTAATTCACAATAAGGCCATGATTCCTCTTCTTCATCCATATTATCAATACTGTCTTTGGCGGACTTACGCTTCTTCGCCATCTTATCATCCACTACTACCAGAAACGCAGCATCCAGTGCATCATCGCCATAAAAATCACTTACCATATGCAGAGAATCTTCTTCATATGCGGAAGCCTCTGCTTCTGCCTCTGCAGGCACGTTATTTTCTTTGTTTATCAATGGGCTGGGCGCAGGATCTGTATTGATGATAGTATCAGACACAATGATTTCATTCGTGGTGTTTTTTGTCTCCGGGTCAGTAGCATTGCATGCAATGGTTAACAATACTAACAAGGGGTACAGGGATGTCTTCATAATACTAAAATAGCATTTTTTTGTCCATTTTAGAGTGGGAACGTTTGCGTAAATATTTACACGTACTTCTGAGCGCACAGCTTTCAAATCCTGTAATTTCAGGATGAAATAAAAACCCCCGTCCCGTTATGAGAACACAACTACTACTGGCACTCGCGTGCCTTCTTGGAGAAGGTATGGCCTATGCACAAACCCCTTTGTATGTTGCCCCCGGCGGCTCCGCCTCCAACCCCGGTACCAACATCAATGCGCCTACTACACTTGCCAATGCATTAGCAACTATTCCTGCCGGCGGCACTATTTATCTGAGAGGAGGCACTTATAGTTTATCCGCATCTGTTATTATTCCTGCCACCAACAATGGTACAGCTTCTGCTAACAAAAACGTTGTTGCCTACAGCACAGAAGTACCTGTACTTAACTTCTCCGCACAGGCGATCGCTGACGCGAACCGCGGACTGGTACTGGATGGCGATTACTGGCATTTTACCGGTATCACCATTACTGGTGCAGGTGATAACGGTATGCTGCTGGCTGGCAATAACAACATCATTGAGAAATGTATCTTTAGTAAAAACCATGACAGCGGCTTACAACTCAGCCGCTATGTAACGAGTAACACGACGATTGGCTCATGGCCATCCAACAACCTCATTTTAAACTGTGAGGCATTTGACAATCAGGATCCTGATAATGAAGATGCAGATGGTTTCGCAGCTAAACTGACCTGTGGCACCGGCAACATCTTCAGAGGCTGTATTTCCCACCACAATATTGATGATGGATGGGACCTCTATGCAAAAGACGATACAGGCCCTATCGGCCCCGTAACCATCGACAATTGCGTGGCTTACAGCAATGGTACACTCAGTACCGGCAGTACCTCCGGTAATGGTGATAAAAATGGCTTTAAACTCGGCGGCTCCGGTATTGCCGTTAATCACATCATACGTCGCAGTGTAGCGTTTAACAACGGGCACCACGGATTTACTGACAATAACAACCCCGGTAATATCGAAGTGACCAACAACACCAGCTATAACAATGCGGAATCCAACTTTAACTTCAGAGAAGGCAGTACTGCCACCTTCCGCAATAACCTCTCTTTCAATGCCGGCTCCAGCGATAAGAGCAATGGTACGGAGGTGGGTAGTAGCAATGTGTGGTGGAAAAACAATGTCAGCACCAATAGTGGTGGGTTGGTCGTGAGCAGTGCCGACTTTATTTCTACCTCACCATCTGTAGGCAAAAACACGGATGGTAGTCCGAATCTGGGTAACTTTCTTGCTCTGGCTTCCGGTAGTGATATGATCAACACAGGTGTTATCACCAGTGGCATTACTTATAGCGGTTCTGCCCCGGACATAGGCGCCCGTGAGTCAGGCAGTACCACCAATCCCGGTACATATGCGCTCAGCATCACTGCATCTCCGTCTGCGGGTGGGTCCGTAACGGCCAGTCCGAATGCATCTTCTTATGCAGCGGGTACGGTAGTGACACTCACCGCAGCTCCTGCCAGTGGTTACACCTTCTCCGGATGGAGTGGCGCAGCCAGTGGCACGGCTACAACAACGACAGTGACCATGAATAACAACCTCGCTGTTACAGCCAGTTTCACCGCCAATAACGGTGGCGGTGGTGGTAATACCATCCGGATCGACGATGCGGCTACTACTACAGGCGGTTATTGTGGTGCGGATGGCAGTCGTCAGAACAGTTATAGCGGTGCCGATGGAGGGTACTATATCAATCTGTCCAACTCCGCTTCCAAAGGCGTGAATTATAGTATTACCGTGCCTGCAGCCGGTACTTATTCCTTTGTATGGAGATATGCCAACGGTGGTGCAAATGTTTCCACCACAGCAAGACTGCTGGTAAATGGCAATACCGCCATATCCGCCTTATCATTTCCTAAAACAAGCGCATGGACATCCTGGACAACAACAGGCGCTGTTACAGCTACGCTGGCGGCGGGTACAAATACCGTACGTATAGAGACGACTTCCGCTACGGAATTTGCGATCATCGACTGGCTGGAAGTAACTGGAAACAGTCCTGCTGCGGGTACCTGTGGCAGCACCTTACTCAACAGCCTGTCTTATAAAGCAACAACAGCAGCAACAACTGTTATCAATGAAGCTGCGAAAGTCTATCCAAACCCTGTAATGAACAATGCGACTATCAGTTTCTATAATCAAAAGGAAACAAGGGTGGCAGTGAAAGTATTTGATGCCAATGGTGCACTGATTAACAATGTAAGCAACCAGCTTTATCCTGCTGGTCACAATCAGATCAATGTTGACTGTAGCAGATTAGTGAAAGCGGTTTACTTTATCAGAGTAGAAAGGAATGGTAACAACGAAACATTAAGAGTGATAAAACAATAAAAACCTTACCGGATAAACTTCGGTAGTTCCCTCTAAGCAAGGCCTGATCTGTACAGATCAGGCTTTCTATGTGTCTTTATACATTTATTACACGGTCCAATGCTCCCTGCGGATAATCTCCTCCAATCGTACTTTATCTTCCGTCATCTGTGGCTCAAGCTCCAGCTGTTGCATCAGACTATAGCTGTTAATCACCCCTTCCTTAAACCATGGCATTTCCCGGCTCAGGGTCATGAACTTGGCAAATGCCTTCATATAATCACCTTTCTGCACAAGATAAGTGGCATGGGCAGAACGGAAATGTGGATAATGATAAAATTCACAGGCAATACTATCCCAGAGGGACTCTGTCACAGCAGTATCTCCTCTCAGCATGGCAACTGCGTATACCGGTGAATGTAGCAGGTCACTATCAAACCCCACCAGTTCGTGAATGGTCAGAGACTTTCTGGCATCACTTGTCAGTTTGATCTTCAACACCTCATTATACATATCGTGTGCCCGTTCCTGTTGATGGGTATGATGCCAGATATCTCCCAGCAGGATCTTCGCTTTCATATGATTAGGCACCAGACTAAGCGCCTTTTCCGCCCTTTCCTGCGCCTCTTTGTATCTGGTCAGGATAAAATACGCCCTTGCCACTGCCATATGGAAATTGGCGTCAGTCAGGTCCGGGCCGGTCGCATGTTCTGCTGCAATCTTCAGGGCGTGCTCCGGATAGCGATCAATGTTATAGCGCTCAATTACCTGCCATAACTTCAAAGACTCTCCGATGGAGTTGTCCAGTACTTTGTAAATGATCCCCCTTTTGTCCCAGATTGATTTTGCCTGCTTCCATTCTTCAAATGCTTCCGGAAAAGCCAATGCGAAGGGAATCACTTCGTTTGTCTCTTCCGAACGTACCCGCATGTTCATATCCCCCCTTGGCCGGCTTGTATAACGGGAAGCTGCGGCGAGGAATTCTTTGTCAAAAATGTCGATGTCTGTCAATGCTGACGCGGGAACGGCCCGCTTTTTCCTGTTGTTTCGAAGGCCAAATAGATTAGCGAAAAAGCCCATAGTCGATATAGCTGTATTGTTCCGCAAGATATATAAATTATATACATATTAATTATTATACCATTTGAATAAATTCTAAGATTCAGTCAACAAATCTTTTTAAATTAGAGACGCAAGGGAAGTATTCAGAATTTATATATATCAACCAAATGTCTATCTCAAGAAGAGCCTTCTTATCCCAAACCGGGAAAGTTGCGGCTGCCTATCCGGCTATGCTGGCATTAGGAATGCTGCCTGCTGCTCCCGCCCATGCCTTCGCACTTCAGGGCACGGGCAACGGTAAACGTATTGTTATCCTCGGCGCAGGTCTGGCCGGACTCACTGCCGCCTACGAACTCACAAAACTCGGCTATCAGTGTACCCTGCTCGAAGCAAGGAACAGGGCCGGCGGCAGATGCTGGAGTATCCGGAAAGGGACTGTTCATCAGGAAACAGACATCCCTCCGCAAACCGCCTCCTTTGACGACGGTATGTATTTTAATGCCGGTCCCTCCCGTATTCCGCATCATCACGAACTGACCATGCATTACTGCCGGGAACTACAAGTACCCATACAGGTGTACAATAACGTCAATGAAGCTACTTACCTTTTCGCCGAAGGCAATGGCCCCCTGTCCAATAAAAAGATCAGAGCCCGGGAAATCCATAATGACCTCCGTGGTTATACAATGGAATTGCTGGCCAAAGCAGTCGATCAGCAGAAAATTGATACGGCCCTCTCCAAAGAAGACACCCGGAAAATACTGGAATACCTCCGGGCAGAAGGCGGCCTTAATATCGATAAACTCTACAAAGCTTCCGACCGGAGAGGTTTTACCGAACAACCCGGCGCGGGAGATAAACCGGGCAAAATAGGCGATCCGCATAAACTGGCGGATATCATTTCCTCCGGACTGGCCGATCCGGACTTTTATAACGTGGCGGAGTACACGTATGAACTTCAGATGACCATGTTTCAGGCGGTAGGTGGTATGGATAATATTGCCAAAGCGTTTGAACAACGTGTTGGTAAAATGATCAGGTACAATTGTGAGGTGACGGACATCCTTAATCAGCCGGAAGGCGTAAAAGTGCTTTACAAGGATAAAAAAGGCAATGGAGCCATACAGGCGGATCTGTGCATCTGCACCCTGCCAATGCCCATACTAAGCAATATCCGGCATAACTTCTCTTCTGATGTAAGCCGGGCTATCGACTACATACCCTACATGGTCACCGGAAAGATCGGGATGCAATTCAAAAGAAGGTTCTGGGAAGAAGATGAACAGATCTTCGGGGGTATTACCCATACCAATAATGAACTTACCCAGATCTTTTATCCCTCGTACGACTATCTCAGTAAAAAAGGGATTCTGCTAGGTTACTATAATTTCCATGACAAGGCAAAACGGGTCGGTAATCTGACACACGCAGAAAGGGAGAAACTCGCCATGGAAAAAGGAAGTCTGATACATCCCCAGTATCCGAAGGAGTTTGAAAGTTCTTTTTCTGTCAGCTGGCACAAGACGCCTTACAGTATGGGCGGATGGGGTTTATACACCGGTGCCTCCCGGCAGACACACTATAAAAGCTTATTACAACCAGACAAACAGGTATACTTCGCAGGTGAACATACCACCTACCTCAATGCCTGGATGGCAGGTGCATTCGAATCAGCCAGAAGAACAGTAGCTGATATACACGCCCGCGTAACAGATCAACGTATTTCCTATCCCACTGCCACCGGCAGCTGACGTATAGATATTCTTTACAACCAAAACGAATTGCTATGAGTACCACCAACTCCATGAACAGACGTAACTGGCTGAAAACAACAGCGCTGTTTACCGGGGGATTCACCATGCTTCCACCAGCCCTCAGCCGGCTGCAGGCAGCACCCATTGCCAGCAATAGCACTGCTTATGCCACAGACTTCATCATTTCGCCCAAATTACCGGTAAATCTGAAAGCCCGGCTATTTGCCAACGAAAACCCTTTCGGGCCCTCTCCGGCGGCTAAAAAGGCCATTATGGAGGCTGTAACCACCAGTTATCAATATCCCATCAGACTAATCCCTGAACTGGAAGAAAAAATCTGTGCGCATGAAGGTATCACCCCCGATATGCTCATGATCAGCTCCGGTTCTTCACCATTGTTGCTAGGCACTGCGGTGAGTCTCTTGGGAAGTGGTGGCAATATCGTCACTGCCGATCCTACCTACGACGATCTCCCTACGCGCTGTGAAAAGGTCAACGCCAAATGGATCAAAGTTCCTCTGACCAAAAACTATACACACGATCTGGATGCCATGGAACAAGCCATCACGGCCGACACCAAACTCGTCTACATCTGTAATCCAAACAATCCTACCGGTACCATCGTTGATAAAGATAAACTCAAGACCTTCTGCGAAAGGGTATCTCAGAAAGCGACCGTATTTGTTGATGAGGCTTACATCGACTATCTGCCGGATGCAGACAGTACAACCCTCATCGGTAATGTGAAGAAAGGACAGAACATCATCGTCGCCCGTACCTTTTCAAAAGTATACGGTCTGGCGGGACTTCGCATCGGATATATTATTGCCCCTCCGGCGATTATTGCCAGACTCCAACCCAATACCTCCTGTAGCTGGGCAGCCCTCTCCGCACCGGCTATCAGCGGTGCACTGGCCAGTTATCAGGACAAAGCCTATATGCAGGAAGTAGTGGCAAAGACCAATGAAAGCAAACAATTCCTGTATGAGACGTTGAAGGCAGAAGGGTATACATACATCCCTTCCAATACCAACTTCGTCATGTTTCCGCTTAAAATGGATGGTGAACGCTTTCAGGAAGAAATGATGAAACGGAGCGTAGGCTTACGTAACTGGAAAATGAACAATAATCACTGGTGCAGGATCAGCATCGGCCGGATGGATGAAATGCAGGCATTCGCAGCCGCATTCAAGGAATTATCTTAACAAAATCATTGTATGAAAAAATATCTGCTGACATTACTTTGTTCTTTCCTCCTCGTACAATTGCTGGCACAGTCCCGTCCCATGACAATGGCAGAATATGTGAAAGCAAAATCATTTACCGTAAAAGATCTCGATAACGACACCTACGTCAAATTCAACAATGAATACGTACTGGACCGCTATGAGATGCGTAAACCCTATCTCATCACCGGCGATGATGGTCAGAAGAAAAGAATTGACCTCTACCGGCTGGTAGCCAAAGACAGTATGCTGGATATTGCTACCGTTATCTTCTACACCAATGAAGCCGGAAAGTTGTACACAGCCGTCATGCCTCTGTTCAATAGTAATGCTGACATTTGGAATCAATATTTTGAAGACATTCACGCCACCGACAAAGTAGAGAAGAACTATGTATTGAAACTCTCTTATGTACTGTCCAAAGAATTCAGTTACCAGCTATATAAGTCCATGAATGCGGGTAAAGATGTAAAAGAAGAAGCGGGCACTTATGGCACAGACATCTGCTTCCCCGGTGATCAACTCGTCAATCTGGCTGATGGCACACAAAAAGCATTGCGGGATATCCGTCCGGGAGATGCAATTATCAGTCCGGATGCCAATACACATCAGACCAGCACCATCCGTGTAAAAGAACTGGTACAACATACCGCAGACAACTACGCGATCACCCGGCTGCTGGTCATACATGCAACAGAAAACAATATAGCCGGCATACATGAAGTGTCGTTATCAAATAAAGTATTACAGGCTACGCCTAATCATCCTGTACTGACCGTAGCAGGCAAAAAACAAATGGGCGCAGTCAGTACCGGCGACCAGCTACTTTGTATGGATGAACACACCAAAACACTCGTCACATATACCGTTGTTAATAAGACAGAGTCTGCCGGTGGAAAACAACCGGTCTACAATATCATCGCAGAAGGAGGAGATGCCTTCATGATGAATAATATCATGGTTTTGCAGAAATAAACCAGATAGCGGTAAAGATAAAAGGCAGTCCACCATTGGCGGACTGCCTTTCTTTTTATCAGATCGTTGCCAGTACTTTACCGGCAATGTTATCAGGCACCAGCTGATAATCCTGGAATGTTACGGAAGCAGCGGCTCTTCCGGATGACAGCGTACGCAGCGTTGTCACATATCCAAACAGATCGGACAAAGGCGCTTCTGCCTTGATATACTGGGCACTCGCCTTCATTTCCATTCCTTTGATCACACCACGGCGTCTGTTAAGATCACCAGTGATAACACCGGTATGTTCTTCAGGCAGGGTTACTTCCACACTCATGAAAGGTTCCAGTAAACGGGGAGCAGCTTTCATGGCGGCATGACGGAAGCCCAGTATGGCAGCATGTTCGAAATCCTGCGCATGGGAGTCTTTCACATGGACAGATCCATCCAGCAAACGCACTTTCATGGACTGTACCGGATAACCCGCCAATGCACCCGTCTTCATCGCTTCTTCAAATCCTTTCTTCACAGAAGGAATGAACTCACGCGGGATCGCTCCGCCAGTTACCTCATTCACAAACTCAAGCCCTGCCTGTCCATCTTCACGTGGAGATAGTTCAAACACAATTTCTGCGAAACTACCGGAACCACCGTTCTGCTTACTATATACTTCCTTGTGTTCAATCGCCTGCGTGAACATTTCCTTATAGGCAATCTGTGGCTGTCCTTTACTGATCTCCACATGATAGTTGGTTGTCAGTTTTTCCAACACTACTTCAAGATGCAATTCACCCATACCTTTCAGGATGGTCTGACCGGAAGCAGGATCCACACTGACACTCAGAGTAGGATCTTCCTCTACCAGTTTCGATAGCGCTTCACTCAGCTTGTTCACATCTTTCGCCACTTTTGCTTCAATCGCATAACCAATCATTGGTTCAGGGAAACTGATCTTTTCCAGTAACACCGGTTGATCCGGATCAGACAACGTGTCGCCTGTGCGCACATCTTTCAATCCTACAACAGCGCCAATATCACCGGCAGTGATGGCATCTGCAGTTTCATATTTGTCGGACATGATACGCATCAGCCGACTGATACGTACGTGTTTACCGGTGCGGCTGTTCCATACGGAGTCACCTGTGCGTAATACACCGGAATACACTCTGACCATCGTCAGCTTACCGGCATAATCATCAGAGATGATCTTAAATGCCAGCGCAGCAAACGGACTTTCTTCAGCAGCTGTCAGCATTTTACTTGCTGCTGTGTCGGCATCTACCGCATGTATCTGCGGCATATCTACCGGAGCAGGCAGATAACGCACTACCGCATCCAGTAAGGGTTGTACCCCCTTATTACGATAAGCAGCACCTGCCAGTACGGGTATCACCTGCATCTGCAGGGTCGTCTGACGTAAGGCACGATAGATATCTGCTACAGCTACTGTAGCCGGATCATTCGTGTAACTTTCAAAGATCGTCTCATCATATAAAGACAGTTCTTCCAGCAACGCTACACGTGCCTGCATCGCTTCCTCCTGCATATGTGCAGGGATATCTGTGATGGAATAGGACTTCCCATCATCACCATTCCAGACGTACGCCTTCATAGTGATCAGGTCAATCACACCAGAGAAATCATCTTCAGCACCAATTGGTATTTGTACGGGTACCGCATTTGCATGTAACATATCACGGATCTCTTTCACTACACGACGGAAGTCAGCACCTTGTCTGTCCATCTTGTTGATCATAATAATACGGGGTACATTATAACGGTTTGCCTGTTGCCATACAGTTTCAGATTGCGGCTGCACACCTGATTTCGCACAGAAGACAGCAATAGCGCCGTCCAGCACACGCAGGGAACGTTCTACTTCAGCAGTGAAGTCAACGTGACCCGGTGTATCAATAATATTCACCTGATATTTATTATTATCCAATTGCCAGTAAGTAGTGATCGCAGCAGAAGAGATGGTGATACCTCTCTTTTCTTCCTGCGGATCGCTGTCCATCACAGTATTTCCTTCATCTACGCTACCCAGCTTGTGTGTAAGACCAGTATAATAAAGCATGCGTTCAGTAACAGTTGTTTTACCTGCATCGACATGCGCCATGATTCCTATATTTCTGAAGTTATCCAATCGTTTCATTGTTGTTGATTTAAAAGCCAAATAAAAAAGCCTTCCGTTCTGGTAACGGAAGGCTTCTCGCAATATGCAAAGCACTGACGTTACCGGACTTGCGGTTTAAATAAAATTGTCAATGTTTTGATAATAGCTTTCATATTGCTTGTTATAAATAATGTTATCAGTAAACTGTAAATAGTGGGAGAATGGGGGAGACAAATAAAAAGGCCTCTTCGGGTGAAGAGGCCTCTGAAGAATATCCAGACACAATAATTAACCTCTTACATCCGGGCAAGGATCTGCCTCCCCGTTCTTAATTAAGACAATACAGGTGCTGGCAATTACTGCTCTTATTGCAGCACTTGCGTTGAACGCTGATTGATATGTAAGAATGTTATTCATTGTGATTAATTGCTTTTAAAAATCGTGTACAAATGTACGAAGAATTTCGATATAAAAATCAATCTCTGCAAGGTGCTGCTTTAACACATGGTCAACATCAGCACTAACTAATTGAATGATATGCGATTAATTTTATTAAAGAGAAAGACCATAACTTGCTGTCCATTTTTCTTTGATCGCGGCTCTTGCTTCCACAAATTCTTTATCCGTTCCCTGTGCAATAGCATCCAAAGGATAACGCAGCGGACGGGTACCTTTCTCCATATTCACCAGTGCCAGTACACCATCTGCAATTACCTGCGGATCCATATTGAATTCAGCCATCTTACCAAATAAAGCGGTACCAATCGCACCAAACAGTTGTTGTGCCGGCTCTCCGTATTCAGCAGTGATATTTTCTTTATCTGCATGCACACCTGCCTTTCCACCGTTATTCATCTCTGTCGGATAAACACCCGGTTGTATAGATACGTTTTCAATACCGTACTGTTTCAATTCATGCTGTGCTCCTTCAGTAATAGTCTCTACTGCAAACTTACCCATCAGATAAGGCACCATAAAAGGCAATGTGAAGCCACTTGCACCGGAGGTAAGATTAATGATCAATCCATTCTTTTCTTTACGCATGGATGGCAATACAGCCTGATAAGTACGTATTACGCCATATACGTTCACTTCTTCCATCTTTTTGATCTGATCGATGGACCATGATTCCAGTAATCCGAAACCGGATACTGCCGCGTTATTCACCAACACGTCAATTTTACCATATTTTGCCAGTACAGTATTGATGGCGTTCTGCACAGAGGCATCTTCTGTTACGTCCAGTTCTACTACATCTACATTAGGTACTTCACTCAGTTCTTTGGCCACAGCAGCATTCCTGTCTTTAACGCCTCTCATCCCTGCGATAACGGTGTGTCCTGCTTTCGCCAGACTAAGGGTCATTAATTTACCAAAACCGGTGCTGGTGCCTGTGATCAGTATTATCTTTTTCATGATTACAATATTTTTGTTGTTGATTTTTTGTTTTGTTTACAACACAAAATTGCATCATGTCCGGCCCTTGCCCATTGATTTATATTGGTTAATTTCGTTGATATTTGTCAATGAAACCTCCCCCGCTTATTTCCTTATATAACTATAGTCAGACTATACTAATGCTACCTTAATGCTACGTTTGAAACGTAGCATTAAGGTAGCATTAGTATAGTCTGACTATAGTAAAAGACGCATTCAATCAGCTTTCAGCATCGCTGTCTGACTGAAGCGACTACATATATCAGCTACAACCATATCAGGGGATGTCTCACAGGTAAGTTTCTTATAACTTCTGCATTGGAAGGCTGGTGATCCAGCTTTTTCCATGTATCCAGCCATGCTTTTTGCTGCCAGATATTAGCGCCAAATACCAGAAACGGATGTGCGACCGGCCATTCCTCCCAATACATCACATCGGGCTTTTCAGGCCATTTACGCTTGTCTGCCACATAGGGGTACAGAAACTCAATCCCCTTACGGATAGTCCTGCCATCGGGCAGCTGATACGTCCACAAGGAATGCTCAGCGTCAGACAGTATCTGACAGATCATCACCATCGCATCAAGGTTAAAAAGGGAATATCCATAAGGTTTTGTTCTGGCCAGTTCCAGCGGAAAGCTCCCATCCGCAGCCATCTGAGCAGGCAGTAAAACTTCCTTATATCTGTTCCTGCAGAATTGTAACAACGCAGTATCTCCGGTCAGCCGGGCAAAACTGGCCACCTGCATTACCCAACAGGTGCCATGATTATTTTTTGCATTCATCTCATCCTTCCCATAAGGATGGCTTGTCAGCCATTGCAGATAGTCTCCGAACCATCGCCTGATACCTGCGAGTAAAGTCTTGTCAAAAACAGCCGCATCCTGCATCACCAATACGCCCTGTGCTACTTCCATCAGATGAATCGTATCAATGATACCGATGCCTCTGCCGGTAAAACGACCTTTAATAGCCTGTGCATATAACAGGTTGGGATGCATGAGCGTAGCTGTATCAGTAAACCACGCTTTGAGATGCACCTGCGCAGCCACGACGTATCGCGGATCTCCTGTAATACGGTAAGCCGAGGCCAGTGCGCCGATAATACGGCTGAAGCGGATCATAGCCAACCGGTGTGCAATAAAGTTATCGGGGTTAGTCATGCCATCCCTTTGTACATACGGACTATCCGGCTGACCAGCAACAGGCCACCAGTAATCGCCCTCGGAGTAAAAATCATGCTGGCCACCGGCGCTACGTGCACAGCTCTGTGCCGTTACCGTCTCAGGTAGCTGCTGTAAAGCCCAGCCGGCCTCTGTGAGTACCTGCTTACGCAGGATTGCTGTAATGGATTTATCGGGTGGAGCAGGCACAAATGCACCGCAACACAACAGCATCAGTAATAAGATTAAGTTTTTCATGGGTTATTAACGTGAACTGATCACATAATACAAAACCCGGCTGATATTTCCCTAACTTGCCCGTATGATGAACAAACTTCCTGTTATCCTGCTGGCAATATTGTTGAGCGCCTGTGCCCAAACAACCCTTCAACCTGTCATGGTTGCAAAAAAAATCTTTCAGGTGAATGCAGACCCAAAATTCATCAGTGAGCATAGTACCGGGGATTATAGGGGTAGTCCCAGCGGACGGGATCTTCCTGCGGATATGCAGCGATCCTTTCTGCTCCTGCAACAACGCGATGAAAGTAGTACAGTAGCTCTCAACCTCAGACAAGGCAATCTTATCGCTGATAAATACCTCTTTTTTACCAAAGACAGCGGTAGCTGGAAATTAGCCGGTATTGGCACCCCCACACTGGCAAGGCTCCATGTAAGGAAACTACGGAGTATGCAGGCCTTATCACCTGCTGCGCTGGATAGCACCCTGCGGGAAGCGCAACAGTACGCCGATCCGGAATATAAAACTAAAGAGGAATTTGACTTTATCGTCAATAGCCTGCAGTTGAAATTAGCGCCTGATGACACATTGATCGCACATTTCAATAAATACCGGCCTGCGTTTGATAGTCTGCTGACAGCTGCCAGACAGGCACTCCAACATCCGCATGATGAATACAACTCATTGGTCAATACAAAAACACCGGTATACCGTCCTTTACTGATCAGTAATATCAGTACGGGAGGATTTCTTCCGGAACAATGTATCGACTTCCATATTCTTTACGATCAGGTAGGCTATCTCTATACACCGGACGAAAAATATCTGCCTGAACTGCGACCGGATAAAGTGATGATGCTAAGAAAACTTGGTAAGGGATGGTATCTGTATAAAGTAGCCATCTATCTGTAAGACTAAAAGGTGAAGGGCCGACCAGCGTAAGTAAACTTACGGGTCAGCCCTTGTTCTTCACCGGATAAGGAAGCATTAATTCCAGCCACCACCCAAAGACCGGTAAAGGTCTATAACAGCTGTCAGCTGTGCTCTTCTGATGGCAGCCAGTTCCAATTCTCCAGACAGTGCATTTCCCTGTGCGGTCAATACTTCGAGGTAATTGGCCATCCCATTTTTAAATAACATGCCCGCGTTGCTGGTAGCTACCTGTAGCTTATCTACACGCGCCTGTGCAATGACCTGTTGTTTTCCCAGCTTATCTACACTCACCAAAGCATCTGCTACTTCCTGATAGGCGGTCAGTACAGACTCGCGGAACTGGTACACCGCCTGTTCTCTTTGCAGCTTCGCTACATTATACTGCGTACGGAGTGCTCTTTTCTGTAATAATGGCTGTGCGATTCCACCGGCTACCACACCAAATAAAGAGGATGGCAGATTGAACCAGTTACTCGCTTTGAGAGAATTCAGCCCACCCTGCGCAGATATCGTCAGAGAAGGATACATATAAGCTTTTGCCAGTCCTATTCTTGCGCTGGCAGCATTCAGTTCCAGTTCTGCACTTTTTACATCCGGACGGCGGCTCAGCATATCGGCAGGCAATCCCACGCCTATCTGTTCCGGCATTTGCAGCAGATCCAGCTTTCCTGTTCTTGGAATAGCCTGCGGTGCGATACCGATAAGTACACTCAGCGCATTTTCCTGTTCAGTGATCGCCTGTTCCAGTTTTGGTACCAGCTGCGCAGCTACCAGTTGCTGTGCTTCTGTTTGCTGGACTGCCAGCGAAGATGTCATGGCAGATGCATACTGCAGGCGGACGATATTCAAAGTACTATCATACAATGCGAGGTTTTTCCGGGCAATATCCAGCTGAAAATCCAACATCAGCAGATTATAGTAACCTGTTGCAATACCTGCCACCAGCATCGTTTGTACACCCTTACGCGCTTCCTGCGTCTGCAGATATTGCGCCAGCGCTTCCCGTTTCTGATTTTTCACTTTTCCCCAGATATCAGCTTCCCATGATACTGACAGAGCCGCGGTATAATTGTCCAGATTATTGGTACCGAGGAACTGAGAGGCTGTCAGGCCGTTCAGACTATTATCAGACGGAATACTGTTGCTGGAGGCAATACTCAGGCCCACTTCAGGTAATAAGCCGCTTTTTGCTTTTTTAAACCGCTCATTCGCGATCTCAATATCCTTGATGGTAATAAGGAGATCATTATTTTTGCCAGCGCAGTGTCTATTAATGCTTCCAGTTCTTTATTGGCCAGAAACTGCCGCCATGGAAGGGCGGCAATGCTTTTTTCAGCATTGCCACCTATATCGTTCCTGAAAGTACCTGTCTGGACAACAGACAGATCGCTGGTATTCTTTGGCTGTGCATAAGCACTCAGCACGGATGCAAGAGAGATCGATAAGACCAGCCCTGCGTTGAATATATAATGCGTTTTCATTGTCGTAATTGTTAGTTTTTGAATATCAATCACCAGCGCTTCTTCATGATGACTGGAGGTCACCGCGTCATCTGCCGGTTTGGGAGATACTTTTTCATGGAGATACTGGAACAGTACGAACAGTACCGGTATAATAAACACACCAGTAATACCCCTGTGATCATACCTCCGGCAGCGCCCACACTGATAGAGTGGTTACCTGCAGCAGAAGGACCAGTTGCCCGCATCATTGGCAGAATACCTGCCACGAAGGCGATAGAGGTCATGATGATAGGACGCAACCTCGCTTTTGCTGCCTCAATAGCTGCATTTACAAGGGTCTCTCCGGCATGCCTGCGTTGGACGGCAAACTCCACGATCAGGATGGCATTTTTAGCGAGCAATCCGATCAGCATGATCAGTGCCACCTGTACATAAATGTTATTCTCAATACCCGCCATACCGATCGCAGAGAACACGCCGATCACACCTGTCGGGATAGACAATAACACAGACAATGGCAGGATGTAACTGTTATACTGTGCAGACACAGAAGTAGACGAATACCAGAGAAAGCAGGAAAATAAACAGTGACTGTCCACCGAAATGATCTCTTCTCTTGTCACACCGGAGAACTCATAAGAGTAACCCGCAGGCAAAGTCTGTGCTGCCACTTCTTCCACTGCCCTGATGGCATCACCTGTACTATAACCGGGCTTCGGATTGGCATTCATCGGAATGGAATTGTAGAGGTTATAGCGGGTCACGGTTTCTGGTCCGAGTACTGGTTTCAGACTCACCAGTGAACTGATAGGGACCATTTGTCCGGCGGCATTCTTCACCGAGATATTATCCAGTGAGGAAGGATTCGCACGTTCTCCCTTTTCAGCCTGTAATACGACCCTGTAATATTTTCCGAAGCGGTTGAAATCGGATACCTGCTGACTACCATAATAAGCCTGCATAGATCTGATCACCACATCCACATCTACCCGCAGCTGCGCTGCTTTCTCTTCATCTATTACCATTTCCAGCTGTGGATAATCGGCACGGAAAGCAGTAT
This sequence comes from Chitinophaga pinensis, assembly GCF_007896845.1. GTDB lineage: Bacteria > Bacteroidota > Bacteroidia > Chitinophagales > Chitinophagaceae > Chitinophaga > Chitinophaga pinensis_C. The sequence continues at coordinate 44,437 of NZ_VOHS01000048.1, forward strand.
AAGCCAGTGCTATTCTTTCCGTTGATTCAACGCTGCCAGGAATTTGCCGGATACTGCACTGAACTGATCCAGTTTACCACCTGTACGATCCGTAAGGCGAATCAAGACCGTCTACGTTACCAAAACCGGGAACGGTTGGCAGGGTGAAGATGATGATATTAGCGCCTTTGATATCTGCTACACGCTTTCGCATGTCATTCATAATGTCATTCAGGTCACTCATTTCTCCACGGTCTTTCTAGGAACCATAAAGGCGACTGCGGAAGAAGGACTGGTAGCGTTGGTGAAGATATTCAGTCCGCTGATCTGTGTAAAACTCTTGACCACTTTCATTGGATCAGGCGGTCATTGATCTGTTTCATTACCTGTTGGGTACGTTCCTGAGAGATCCCGGAGCAGTGTAACGATACGGCTGCAAAGTTCTGGTCTTCAGAAGGGATGAAGCCTGTACGGGTATTATGTACCAGCATGGCTGAAACCAAAGTAACCAGTACCAGCCCTGATATACCAATCCATTGTGTTTTAAGAGCCATTTCAGGCCTTTTACGTAACGATTGGTCACACTTTCAAAGCCTACATTAAAAGCGGCAAAGAAGCGTTTTTGAAGCTGCTTTTATCGATTGGCTCACCGTCATGGTGTACATTTCTCAGAAATAATGCGCCGTGCAGGACTCAATGTAAGCGCATTGATGGCTGAGATGAAGATGGCGATAGCAGTGTAAAGGCAAATTGTTTATAGAACACACCTGCTGATCCCTGCATAATCTACCGGCAGGAATACTGCTGCCATGACGAGGGTATAGAAATGATGGCTGGTGTAATCTCATGCATAGCTGATAAAGTCGCTGATCTGGCCCCCATTTTCTTTGCTCCATTTTGGCGTGGACCGCCTCCACGACGACGATC
>NZ_VOHS01000049.1 GCF_007896845.1 Chitinophaga pinensis
TGAAAGCTGATCATAAAACCCGCCTCATCGCTGATGGGAATAAAGACGGTAGCTGGTTATCGCCGGGTTGTAATGAGCGGAAATGATAAAAGAGGCGCTCCTGATGATTAAACAACAGGTATTCATCAGCATCAGTCCGGGTGAGTGTCATCCTTTCTGAACGATCAAATTCGCTGTCACCCGGATAAGGAAGTCTGTCAAAGATGACGCGACGACCGTCCCCCAACAATAAACAGCTTGCTTCTTCGGCTGCAAAATCCAATACACGCATGTCATAACTCAGATGAGTACCATGCCCCAGGGGCCCCTGATAGGTGCTATCGCTATTCCAGCAGCGGTCCCAGGTGAGCGGTATCGGACCGGTCATTTCAAAGTCGGTACCCTCATATACGACAATTCCCTGTACAAGATCTACAGGTTCAAAACCCATTTTACAAAGGAGTCCGCTGAGTTTGTTACTGCCGAGACTCTGCTGCCGGGCGAGATTGAAATCAGTGATCTTTCTTTTAGCTTTTTTAGCGGCCTTTCCCAGTTTCTTTAACCCTTTGCCCAATCCTTTCATCAACGCGCCAAAACCAAAAGACATGACAAGATTGAGCAATGCGCCTGCCCAATCCGGTATGTAAGGTCCACCTACCATGACTGGTTTGCCAAAAGAGAGGGGTATAGAAAAAGAGGTGGGCAGGTACATGCTGGGAATAGGTTTCAGCTTCTTTCCCGGTTGCAGAGAAAGCGGGATACCGATGTCATTACAGGTCATCAGCATGTGACCTGATGGACTCATGAGGTTGCCTTCTACTTTCACTGTCTTGCTGCCGAAAAAATTCACCGAATCATGTCCGATCATGGGTGCCAGCAGAAAGGGACCTCCCATCGGAATATGAAATAATATGATAATAAGGCCGGAGGTATCGCTTTTACCACGAGGCACGTGATTTACCTTGGTTGTAGCCCCGATAAAGGGGATATAGTCCATCGGATCGACTACCAGACCAATATAAGGATGCGGTAACGGAATGGGAAAACCAAATAGTATAACAATGTGAATATCGAGTCCTATAACAGGCGTAAAATGTTTGTTACTGACGAGCATACACGAACTGATTTTTGGGTCACTATGGCGTATTCAGCGGGTTAAGTGTCTGAATGAGTTAATAAACGATTGTAATTTAAGGGTTTTGTCTTATAATTCCTACCTTTAGCCCTGTAAAGCGATAGCCGGTATATGAATATCACAGCTGCAAAAGAAATCTTAAAGACACACGTCAGCAAAGTAACGACGCTCACAGAGGAGCAATTTGACTATATCTTTTCTCACTTCCAATATCAGCAGTATAAGAAAGGGCAGACCATCATCACCGAGGGTACTCCGGTGAACTGTGAGTACTTCGTACTTTCCGGTTGTCTGAAGTCTTTCTTCATCAACGACGAACTGAAAATGTTCATCCTTCAGTTTGCAATGCCAACCTGGTGGACCTCCGATTATAACGCGCTGTATAGCCGTAATAAAGCGACTGTCAATGTAGACTGTATTACAGACGCTGAAGTGCTTTGTCTGAGTAATGAAGACAGGGAGAAACTATGCCGGGAAATACATCATGTAGAATACTTCTTTCGCTGGAGAACCAATAAGGGCTATGTCGCCAGCCAGAAAAGGCTGTTATCCTTTATGAATAATAATGTCAGATACCGCTACGAAGAACTGATGGCGCTCTATCCGGAGCTGTATAACATTGTTCCCAAAAACCTCATAGCCGCTTACCTCGGGGTATCCCGGGAAACCCTCAGCCGCCTGTATACCCCTGAAAAGTGATCTGGATCACATAATTGCAGATGTGATGTAGATCACGTGATGGCCCCGATTTTCCGACGGACATTTGTGTTGTAATCAAAACGATAAAACACAAAACACAAATAAAATGGAAAATCAATTATTTCAGATCATCAATGCACAAAGCAATATTGAATGGGTTGGTAAAAAAGTAACCGGCGCTCACAATGGTACTATTGCCATCAAAGAAGGTCAACTGACATTGAATGGTAACCAGCTTACAGGCGGTACCTTCGTAGTGGACACAACTTCTATTAAAATACTCGACATTGCCGATCTGGCCACCAACGCTCAGTTTCTTGGTCACCTTGTTTCTGACGATTTCTTCTCTACCCAACAATATCCGGAAGCTACACTGGTGATCACTGCCGTATCAGGTAAACACGTAAACGGCAACCTGACCATCAAAGGTATCACTCATCCTGTCAGCTTTGATGCTGATGTAACTGTGAATGGCGCTCAGCTGACAGCCAGCGGTAAGATTATCATTGACCGTACCCGATACGATATGCGTTTCCGCTCCGGCAACTTCTTCAAAGACCTGGGTGATACCCTGATCTACAACGACTTCGAATTATCCATCACCTTAACCGCTAAAGCTGCTTAAGCAGCTTTAGCTCAAAACTTATCATCATGCCTTACGTAAAGATCGAAGTAACCCGTGAAGGTGTTACAAGAGAACAGAAACAGGCCCTGATCAAAGGGGTGACAGATCTGATGACGAATGTCCTGAATAAAGATCCGCAGCTGACACACGTCGTGATTCAGGAAATAGAACTGGATGACTGGGGCTTTGCAGGAGAACAGGTATCAGTACTCAGAGAGAAAGGGATAACAGCAGACAAAAAGTAGACTGAAAAACATTCAATCATTTATAAAAAATATTAAGATGAAAAAGCAAACAATTATCGTAACCGGCGCTTCATCAGGTATAGGGAAAGAAGTCGCACGTTACTTTTTAAATAAAGGCGACAATGTAGTGATTAATTCCTCTACAGCAGATAAGCTGGAACAGGTATATCAGGAACTGGGTGCAGGTGCAAATCTGGCTATGGTAGCCGGGAATGTAAAAGATAAAGCTACCGGTGAACGCCTGCTGGCAGTGGCACTGGAAAGATTCGGCAGCGCAGACGTACTGGTGAATAACGCCGGTATCTATGAAACCAAACCTTTTCTGGAAGTAGACGAAGCTTATCTTGACCGTTTCCTGAATACCAACCTGAAAGGTACATTCTTTACTACACAGGCGATCCTGCCACAGATGCTTAAACAAAAAGATGGTACGATCATTAATATTGGTACGCCACTGGTTTATCATGCATTGGGAGGAGCACCATCCACAGCACCGATATCTTCCAAAGGCGCGATCCATTCACTGACCCTGCAACTGGCAGCTGAATTTGGTAAACAGAATATCCGTGTAAATACCATCGCTCCGGGTGTGATCCGTACACCGATGCATGGTGCTGATGCAGACCAGAGTGCAGGTATCCATCTGCTGAACAGGGTAGGAGAAGTGGAACATGTGGCACAGATGGTATATGCCGTTGCCAAAAATGATTTCATCAGCGGTACTATTATCAATGTAGATGGTGGTATGGGCGCTGGTCATAACCTGAATTAAATTAATCATGAAAAAGCTTTTATTGGCCGCTTTGCTGTTCGGTTTCATTCCCGCACTGAAAGCACAAAATTCTGGTAAGATGGAAAATAATAAGCAAGATTCCCTCGCTATTGCAGAGGCACTGGAGAATGATTATTTTAAAGCCATTTATGTGGGCGATACTGATAAACTGGGCAATTTACTTCATCCGGGTACGCTGCTGTTCGGAGACGTAAAAGGACAACCTTACGCCAAAGACAGGGAAGCGTATCTGACAGGGGTGAAAAACCGTCAAAGCCCGAAAGACTCCGGCAAACCTTTCGAAGGAAAGATCGTTTCAATTGATATCATCAATTCGATCGCAGTTGCCCGGGTCATGGTAAAAATGTACGATTTCCTGTACGACGAATTCCTTTCTTTTCATAAAATTGACGGTCGTTGGGTAATTGTTAACAAGATGATCAGCGACATCAGCAAATAAATGGCAGCCGTTATGTGGTATCAGACAAAAGCATCGGAATTATTAGGTATTGAATATCCTGTTTTACAGGGGCCTTTTGGCGGTAATCTGTCCTCGGTGGAGTTGGTGGCTGCTGTATCAAATGCGGGTGGATTAGGCGGTTTTGGTGCCTATTCTATGAGTCCGCAGGAGATCGTAGCCGTGGATGAACAGATCAGGAAAGCCACCGGCAAACCATATAATATTAATCTGTGGGTGAATGATACAGATGCCATTGACGGTACTGTTTCAGACGAACAGTTTAAACACACGCAGGCGCTTTTCAAGCCTTATTTCGACCAGCTGGGTATTGCGTTGCCTGAAAAGCCGGGGCCTTTCCGCTCACGGTTTGAAGATCAGGTAGCCGTGATCCTCGACCGGAAGCCGCCGGTATTCAGCTTTATGTTTGGTATCCCATCCGCAGATATTCTGGAGCAATGCCACCTGCAGGGTATCTTGACCATAGGCGCCGCTACCACACTGGATGAGGCAATCGCACTGGAAGCAGCAGGCGTAGATCTGATCATTGCTTCAGGATTTGAAGCAGGTGGACACCGGCCCTCATTCCTGCAATCCGCTGAGGCTTCCACCACCGGGACCTTTGTACTGGTACAACTGATCAGGGAAAAGGTGAAAACGCCGGTCATCGCAGCCGGTGGAATTGCCACCGGAAAAGGAATTGCTGCTGCTTTAACGCTGGGAGCGGACGCTGTACAGATAGGTACCGCGTTCCTCGCCTGTGAGGAATCAAATGCGACACCTTTACACCGGGAAATGCTGTTTACTGATGCCGCCAGACACACCACACTGACACGTGCCTTTACAGGCAGATTGGGCAGGGGAATCGCCAACAGGATCACTTCAGCATTGACCCCGGATACTAAAGGATTTTTACCCTTTCCTTTGCAGACAACATTCATGTCGTCTCTGCGGAAAGCGGCTATTGAAAAAGAACAGTGGGATATGATCTACTTCTGGGGTGGTCAGATTGCCCCCTTATTAAAACATAAAAAAGCCGCCATACTGATGCAATCACTGCTGGAGGAAACGACAGCCTGCTTTGGCGGAATAAGATAAACCGCAGAGTGCTGCAACAGTCTCTTAGCGCCCGGGAAGCGGATCTTAGCGTGGAACAGGGCATGTAATCACCAGCTGAATATTTACAGTGCGTAACTATTACCGGGATTTCCGGGACAGATGATCGCATGCCTGAAAGGAAGATACTGCATGGATGAGTTGTTGTCAGGTAATTGTTGAGTGTAATTGTAAAACATAATAAGATGAACAATTCAAAAGTCTGGTATGTGACAGGAGCTTCCCAGGGACTGGGACTGACCCTTGTAAAAACATTGCTTGCCAATGGTTACAGGGTGGCAGCCACCTCCCGCGATGCACATAAAATGAGTAAGGCCGTAGGCGTCGTAGATAATGAAAGATTTCTGCCGCTGGTAGTCGATCTGAATAATACAGATTGTATAGACGATTCAATAGAACGGACACTGACCGCCTTTGGCAGGATTGATGTATTGGTGAACAATGCCGGCTATGGTATGACAGGCCCGGTGGAAGGAACAACAGAGGAAGATATTCGCAATCTCTTTGCGGTGAATGTATTAGCCGGCATAGAAGTAGTGAAACATATATTGCCGGTAATGCGTCGCCAGCAATCCGGATATATCATCAATATTGGTTCTGTCGCCGGTTTTGCAGGTGCGCCCGGATGGGCTGCCTATTCAGCCACAAAGGCGGCAATGGCAGCATTCTCAGAAGTACTGGCGAAAGAGGTCAGTGAATTCGGGATCAGAGTAACCATAGTAGAACCCTCCGGTTTCCGCACAGGCTTTCTGACACCCGGTTCTCTTTCCAAAAGTACTTCGGATATAGAGGGATATGAACTGGTGAAAAAAACACAGGATCAATATTTATCTACCGACGGACAACAGGCGGGAGATCCCGGTCGGGCAGCTACTATACTCATTGCATTGGCCGCACAAACAGCACCTCCGGTACATCTCTTTCTGGGAAGAGATGCATATCTCCGGGCAGCCAGAAAACTGAATGCTATGAAAGAAGAACTGGAGCAACTGAAAGATATTTCTATCAGTGCGGATTTTGATCACTAGCGATTCTTTTGTCGTATATCTGCTGCCATTCATCCAGCGTCTCGTCATATCCGGCGCGGTCGCTGAAGGCAGACGGATTATATGCATCGCCCGGCTGATGTTTTTTATGCAACTCATACTGACTGGCATGGGCAGCCAGCCACAGGTCAAATTGCAATGCTTTCATGGCTTTCAGCGTATACGCATAGTCTTTACCCACTTCCGGGTAGAGCGGCATGCCTGTGAGCTTTGTGTCGTTCAGTATAGAAGGAATATTGGCGATTAATACCTTGTAAGTACGTACAGAGTCTTTTACGTCAAACAGGAAACTGGTAGCGCCGGGTGTGTGGCCCGGATGATGCCGCATCACAATATGCATGCCTCCCAGTTGTATAGAATCGCCATCGTGTAACAGGCGATCGGCTTTTACCGGCAGAAACATACGGCCTTTACCACCCATGACATAATCAGAATTACCTCCATCTGCCAGCAGGGCGGCATCCTTCTCATTGATCATCATGTTGGCATGTGTCTGTTGTTTAACAGCCGCCATGGCGCCGACATGATCATAATGCGCGTGCGTGGTCAACAGGATCCGGATATCTTTGTAATTGAACCCCAATGCCTTCATGTGTGCTTTGATCAGTGTATCTGAACCGGCAACACCTGTATTAATGAGAATGTGTCCTTTGGGAGTTGTAATAAGGAACATGCCAAGGTCATAAGTGCCGATATAGTAGAGATTCCCGGCTATACGGAATGGCTGGTAATCTGCCGACCATTCTTTATCAACATACAGATCTTTTATCAGTTTTTGTCCATGGCTCCGATGCGTCACACCACTGATCAGGGCCGCCGTTAAGGCGATGGGTAACAATTTTTTGTGCAATATCATGCGTCTGGCGTTTGAAGAATGCGAATGTAGGAAAAAAGAAAGCCACTGAGAGCAGTGGCTATAGAATGGCGTAATATATGTTTTTCACCGGGTTTTCTTCCGGGCACTGATATAAGCGTCGAGGTTTTCCAGTCCCATGGAGAAGCCTTCTTTGAAGCCCATCTGCAGAATGGTTTCCAGATCAGACAACTGATTGAACTGTACCTCAATATTAACCACGGTGGTATTATCCGGGCGCTCATTGAAACGATTATTCCAGCGCATACGGGGTTGATCCGGATTCGGTACACCGTTCTCGTCGCAGAATGCATCGATACCGGCATAACTTTGCTCCGGATGAATTGTTTCGTAGTCAAACAAACACCATTGTTTATCTCCCTCAGGCCCCACCATGGCATAATGCCATCTGCCTCCTTCCCGGAAATCCATAGATTTTGTCTCCGCCCGGTAAGGTTTGGGTGCCCACCACTGGTCAAGGATCTCCGCATCCGTCCATGCGGTCCATACAAGATCCAGCGGGGCATCAAATGACCGGTCCACCTTGATCCTGTTGTTTGGTTTGTCTACCACAAAATCAAAAAGCATTGCTTTACTCATTTCTTATTTTTTTGAGGTTGGATAATACATTGTCAAGCTGGTCAAACCGTATCTCCCAGAGCTTACGGAATTGTTCGAGCCATTTGTCGATCTCTTTCATCTTCTGAATTTCAAGGTGATAGTAAATCTCTCTGCCCTGGTGTTCCTGTTTAACCAGTTCACATTCTGTCAGAATCCGCAGATGCTTTGATATGGCCTGACGAGTCGAATCAAAGTGTTCTGCAATGCCGTTCGGCGTCATGGCCTGCAATGCCAGCAGGGCTATAATAGCACGTCTTGTCGGGTCTGCAATAGCCTGAAATATATCGCGTCTCATTTCATCGTATTTTAAGAAACCAGTTGGTTGCAAATATATGCGCAACCATTTGTTTTCGAAAATATATTTTGTTAAAAATTGTCTTGCAACCGGATGACGCTGCTGGTAAGGATTGAGTCTTTCTACTCATTGCCTTGGGTAAAAACCTGTCAGACCATGCAAAACCGGTTTTTAAAGCTATTTTCGGATAGTCTGCAAAACTATGCCTCATGAAGAAAATCGCCCTCTTCTTAAGAAAATACCGCTACCGGATACTATTTTTCTGCTTTCTGCTGCTGATGTCGCAGGTTGTAATACCGGGGCAGCTGCAGACCTACACCCGGGCGAGTATAAGTGCTTTCAAAAGCGATTATTTACTCCCTGCAATACTGGTCGTATTCAGCGGCGTTTTCCTGTACCAATGTGCCGCATTATGGTTGAAATACAGGCATCATGTGGCAATTATCAGACATCGCTGGATCCGTATCGTATTAGGTGGTTTTTTACCCAAAGCCATTACATTTACCATGTTGTTCTTCTGTATTCAGGACGTATTTATTGCGTCGGCCCTGTTCATTAACAGATTGTCTACGCACGGTGGCACGGAAAGAACATATGTTGTACAGTTTCTGATGGACAGTACCCGGGCCAAAGAGTCCCTTTTTCTGTCCGATATTGCCTCAAAGGAGCTGTCTCATGACAAAGTCCTGCAGGATTATGTCTACAACACACAATTAAAGGATTTCGATACCGTACACATTATCTACAGAACCGGTATACTGGGTGTCCCATTGCCTGATGTCAACCATACAAAAAAATAGTAAGGAGAAAAGCACATTTTGGAATAACTTAGCCCGCACAATAGAGCTTTAGATGAAACGTTTTTTAGTGGCGCTGTCTTTTCTGATACTGTTTTTTGTCAACTTTATACACGCACAGCCTTCCTATATCAAAACCTTTGGCGATCCAAAGGATAAACCACTGATTTTTTTGCACGGAGGACCGGGCAGTAATGCGGGTTCTTTTGAAATCACCACCGCGGAGCAGATATCTGCTATGGGGTATTTTGTTGTTGTATATGACAGAAGGGGAGAAGGACGTTCTGTTGACTATAATGCGAAATATACATTTCGCCAGACCTTTAAAGATCTGAATGCGATATACAGGAGATATAGTATTAAAAAAGCAACTCTGATCGGGTATAGTTTTGGCGGGGTGTTGGGCACCTTATATGCAGAAAAGTATAGTGAAAAGGTATCTTCGCTGGTACTCCTCAGCTCTTTGCTCTCTTTGCAGGATACCTACGCAACTATTATAGCGAAATCAGACAGCATTTTTAAGGCTAAAAATGACACCTCTGCTTTAAGGGATATTGCCATTACAAAAAAAATGGACAGCAGTTCAATTGAGTTCAGGTTGTCTTGCTTCGCATTTGCCACACAAACGGTTTTTTTAAAACACCGCATCCAAATGAACTGTCTGTCGCATTAAATAAAAAGTTAGCTGCGGATACCTTATTAACATTCCTCAGTCAATACGGTCGTAACACTGCTGCCCGGGGATTTTTGCGTAATGAAAAGTATACCACGCTCGATATCACACCAAAATTTGCGTTACTTAAAAATAAGCATATCAATATCTTCGCATTCTACGGCAAAGATGATGGTCTCTTTTCTCCGGCACAGCTGGAACGTTTAAAGTCCCAGCTGGGTAATGATCATGTCTGGTATCTGGATGATTGTTCGCATGCTGCTTTTATCGATCAGCAAACGCTTTTTATGGAAGCTATCGCTTCCTGGATCCGGTAATCCTATTCGCAGAGCGCTTTTGCAAACTCTTTCGTAGTGTAGGCATTGCGTATTTTATCCGCAACACGCACACCGCGTTCCGCTTCACTATCAGCTTTGATCTCTTTCTGATCTTCCATATAACGGAGGATCTTACCATCTTTTACATACAGCCGGTGCTCGATCTTAGAGTCTTGTCCGTCAGCAGAACTACCTATGGCTACTTCATAGCTGAAGATAAATTTGCCTGATTGATAGTAGTATTCCTTAGTCCAGCTGCCGTCTCCGATAGCGCCGGTTTCAATGATCTTTACGATCTCTTTTCCATTAAAGAAATACTGTACAACGCCATCTTCCGCACAGGCGGCCGCTTCATAGGTAAACTTCTCATTGCGTAATGTCAGCCCGTTAATGCGCTTAAATTCGCTTCTGATGGAGTTAATATCAGCCTGACTGGCAGTTGTTGTCGTTGGGTTCTTCTGTTGTGCACTGATCTTTGCAAAAGGCAGAGTGCACAACAACGTCATCAGGGGCAGGATGTTAATCTTACGGTTCATTTCAAGTAAAGAATATTTGAAATATGAAGATAGGGTATATTATTTAATTAGCCCTGCCTGTTTAACTTCCTTCTTTCTGTCAGATATTTACGTACCGGAATATCATAGCATACCATGGCCAGATAAGCAAATCCAACCAATGCAACAACACCGGTACCAACCACCCATGCCAGTTGCGAAGGACCCGGTTTATATTGGTTGTAATAGTTTGCAAATATCCAGATTACCATGTAGTGTGTCATATAAAGCGGATAGGAGATCTTTCCCGCGAAATCACACACTTTATGTACTGCCTTATTACTTACCTGCGCGCCTGCACCTAATGCCACCAGTAAAGGGAAATAAACCATCACCAGCGCCAGTTCGATCAGCCACGGTTCTTTTGTGACCGGCGTCAGCAATGCCAGTAGCAGCAATATTGCCATACCCGGAAAACCCAGTTTATTGCGGATAATAAAATTGTAACGGTATACCAGCAGTCCTGCGAGGAATGAGTAACTGAGTCGGGCGCCACCATCTAAAAACGTCCCACCTGACCATCCGCCTAACAGATTGCCGGCCTTATTGGCAGTATAGATCAACCATATTGCTGCAACAAGAAGTAAGCCCAGCAGGACTTTTTTAGAAAATCTCCAAAGTATGGTGCCGTAAATAATATTGGCTGCATATTCCCAGAAAAGCGACCAGGAAGGCGCATTCAGTCCGAATAAGTTGAAATAAGTTTCACTCATCACAGGCAATGGGATCATCAGCATGGAGGCCAGCACAATCAGCGCAATGCGGCCGAAGGTATAAGTTTCCGGTACTGCTGCGAACGGATTAAAAAGGAAGGCCAGTAAGCCTAATACCGTCCCCAATATCACTAATGGATGCAGGCGGATGAGCCTTGATTTGAAAAATTCCGCAATCCCTATTTTTTCAATACGGTTGTCATAAGCATAGGCAATCACAAACCCGCTCAGACAAAAGAAAAAGTCTACTGCCAGAAATCCGTGTCCGGCGAAATTCTTAGTAGCGTCTGTAAATATTACCTCCATAAAGTGGAAGAATACTACGAACACGGCGGCAACGCCTCTCAGTCCGTCGAGTATTTCAAAATGCTGTCTTGTCTGTAATATCGCCGCCTGTCCTTTTGGCGCTGTCGTGGTAGCTGTTCCGGTCATATGCTGTCTAAAGGTAAAGCGTGGAAGATAGTCATACCGGGTAACATATGCAAGCAAATTGGCAGCAATGGTGTTTAACATAGTTAAATGGTTAGTGATTACCTTTGAGCATAGTCGCTAAATAAGGTACATGAAAAACATCAGTGCAACGGAGACACTAAAGGCTTATTTTTTAAAACGGATAGAAACGGCTGAAGAGGACGCCGCCGCCACCTTTGCCGGTTATTTTGAAGAAGTAAGGGTGAAAAAAGGCCAGTATATTGTGCAGCCCGGATTCACCGCCCGCTACAAGATCTTCGTACTGGAAGGCGCACTGCGCGCCTTTGTATTGGATAAAGAAGGGAATGACCATACCATCTCTCTGGCCATTGAACAATGGTGGATCACTGATGTCAATAGTTTCGTCTACCAGCAACCCGCTACCATGCACGTAGTGGCGATGGAAGAAAGCCGCCTGTTGCTGATCTCCTACGAAAAGGAGACTGAATTAAAACGACTGCATCCCATCTACGAGACATTCTTCCGAATGCAATATGAGCGTAGTCTGGCCTTCCTGCAACGGCGTATTATTATGAACCTGACCCTTTCCGCTGAGGAACGATATCTTCATTATCAACAGGAATATCCGTCTATTGCCACCAGAGTCCCGCTTTATGCACTGGCTTCCTATCTGGGAATGACACGGCAGTTCCTGTCGCGGATCAGGAATAAACAGGCAAAAAAGTAAACTGGTTTACGCTGATTTTGTAAACTGGTTTGTTTTTTAGCAGTCGCCATGATGCCACCTTTGTCATGTCAATAAAAACAAAAAACATGGCTAAGAAATTAAACAACAAAGTGGCACTGGTAACCGGTGGTAGTGCAGGAATAGGATTGGCAATAGCGAAATTATTTGCTGCAGAAGGTGCAAAAGTAATCATTACCGGACGGCGTGAATCTGCCCTGAATGATGCAGTAGCAGCAATCGGTAATGGTGCATGGGGTATACAGGCCGATTCATCCAGTCTTTCAGATCTGGATCGTCTGTACAGCACCATCGGTGAAAAAGTAGGTAAAATAGATATCCTTATCGCCAATGCTGCCACATATATACTGGCGCCGCTGGCTGCATTTACAGAAGAAATGTTTGATAAACAAAGCAATATCAATTTTAAGGGTACATTTTTTACCGTCCAGAAATCATTGAATTACCTGAACGATGGCGCAGCGGTAGTACTATTATCCTCCATTGCCAATGAGGTGGGTGTACCTAATCATTCGTCTTATTCTGCTACAAAAGCGGCTATCCGCTCTTTAGGCAGAAGCTTTGCTGCTGAACTGGTAGAAAGAGGTATTCGTGTCAATGTCCTGACACCCGGACCGATAGATACCGCTGTATTTGAACAGGCAACGTCTTCTCCGGCAGAGATTGAAATGATGAAATCCGCCATGGCTGCTATGACAGCCGTAAAAAGAATCGGTAAACCAGAAGAAATAGCCGCAGGCGCCCTCTTTCTGGCCTCCGATGATGCCTCCTTCATGATCGGGGCTGAACTGACAATCGACGGTGGTATAAAATCACTGTAGATCGTTTTACGATAGCAACAGAATCTCTGAAAGCGAAGGCTCCTGCCTTCGCTTTTTTTATGCTTATCATGTTAACCTGACATTTTGTCCGTTACCTACAATTGATTGTCATACAACATTATTCAGCTGACCCATTTTACATTTGACAGGTCAAATCAAAAACGAAAAGATGGATCTGTATTTAAAAGGAAAAACAGCAGTGGTGACCGGCGCCAGTCAGGGTATTGGCCGCTCCATCGTAAAAGAATTGTCCATAGAAGGAGTGAAGGTATTTGCCACTGCAAGAAACGAATCATTACTGAATAGTCTGAAAGAAGAAATAACTGCCGCAGGCGGCATTCCGCCCATCACTTTTGTGCAGGATTTTGTTGCACCGGAAGGTCCGAAAGCAATTGCTGACGCAGCACTGGCAGCATTCGGACATGTTGATATTCTTGTGAATAATGCAGGCCGTAGCCGCCCTTTGGATGTGATCGGAGAAGAGGATGCGTGGCAGGCCTCCCTCACACTTGACTTTGGGCATCATCGTCAGCTGACACAGGCACTCTTGCCCCAATTTATGGAACGCAGACAAGGAGCCATTCTGAATATCGCCAGCACATATGAGTTACGTACCATCAATGCTTCTGCGGTGGCGAAGGCAGCTCTGGTGGTCTGGTCAAAGCAACTGGCCGCCCAATTGGGCCAATATGGCATCCGGGTAAATTGTCTGCAGCCCGGACTGATTGACACGGAGAATATCCGCCCGTTCTTCCCGGGAGAGGCCCGGCAACAATTTGCTGCACAGGAAATTCCCCTCGGTGACTTCGGAGAACCACAGGATATGGCCAATATGGCAACCTTTCTGGTTTCCCCCCGTGCTAAATATATCACAGGTACTGTAGCTGTCGTAGATGGTGGCATGCGCCAGTATCCTTTCTGATGATGTTTTTCTGCCATACTAAACCACGAAGGGTGCCCGCCATGTGGCGGACACCCCTTCGCTATCATATAAGTACAATCAGCTAAGCTGCTCTTTAAAAAATCAATTGTCCGTTTCCATGCCAGTTCCGCTGCCGCTTTATCATAACGGGGTGTAGTGTCATTATGGAAACCATGGTTCACGCCCGGATAGATATAAGCGGTATACACTTTATGGTTTTCTTTTAACGCAGCTTCATATGCCGGCCAACCCTCATTGACACGGTGTCGAGTTCTCCATAATGCAGCAACAGCGGGGCCTGTATCTGTGGCACCATTTCCTTTGACGGCTGACCGCCATAAAAGGAACAGCGGCAGCCAGTTCGGGTATACGGACGGCCATCATATTGGCAATCCATCCCCCGAAACAGAATCCTACAACCCCGATCTTACCATTACAATCCTTATGATTTTTGAGATAGGTATACGCGGCAATAAAGTCTTCCAGCATTTCATCGCGGTTCCGCTTACTTTGCAGTTCTCTTCCCTGATCGTCCGTACCCGGATAACCGCCCAGAGGAGTCACGCGTCCGGAGCAATAGAAATAAACCTTGCCAGCGCCGCTCTTCTGGCTACGTCTTCTATATGTGGATTCAGGCCCCGGTTCTCATGTACCACAATGATACCACCGAGCTTCCCTTTTGCATCAGCTGGTTGGGATAATAATGCCTTGATATCGCCACCGCCTTTTGCTGAATTATAATGTACATATTCTGATTTCAGCCGTGGATCATCCGCCTTTACCTGAATCGCATGGACATAGTCCGGCATCAGAAAACTCATCAGCGCCGGAAGGGTAATACTGCCGACCGCATAGACAGACAGCTTTTCCATGAATTCACGCCTGCTCACCCTGTTATGGGCATAGTCGTCATACAGGTCAAATACTTCCTGTTTGATCTCCTCTTTTTTAATTGCTCCGTTGTTCATGTAAATATGGGTTTGTCTTAAAGATAAGTAATCGCAGCCCGTTCTGGCAGAAAGTTTTAATTCATAAAGGTTGTTTGGACACTTATTGTGTCTTGAAGTTTTATCTATAAAGGAATGCGCGGTTTTGTAATAATATGCAAGAAAGTGATGCGACTACAGAAAAAAATCTTATTTTGACGCACAAATAATACGGAATAATGCGGTGGACAATGATGTTATGGCTATGCCTTGCAATGAACTCCCTGTTTGCTGCCGGTGAGCCACTGAGAAGCCTCAGTATAGAGAATGGCCTATCCAACAACGCTGTATTAAATGTTTATCAGGATTCCAAAGGGTTCATGTGGATTGGCACTTATGATGGCCTGAATCGTTATGATGGATACAAATTCAAGATTTATAGGAATAGGATAGGAGATTCCACGTCTCTCATAGATAACGGGATTTATACAATTGATGGAGATACTGAGCACCGGTTATGGATCGGTGGCAGGAAAGGCATCAGTGTGTTCAATCCGGTAAATGAACACTTCTCCGCAGCCACCTTTGCCAACGGGAAACCTGTTCAGGGAAATATTCATATCATAAAAGCCGGCAATGACGGCCTCGTATTGGTAGGTTCTGAAAATAACGGCTTACTGCAATTCAACCGTCTGCCCGGTACGGGAAAACAGATCCCTCTGGAAAATAATACCAGCTATGAAGTGACAGCCATCGACTTCACGCCTGATAAAAGCGCCGCCTATGTATTCGTACAACATGTAGGTCTTTGCCGCTATGACTGCCGTACAGCGAAGATGACAGTGATCAGCCGCATACTCACGCAGGCCAACTGCCTGAAATCTGATATAAAAGGAATGCTCTGGTTGGGCACAGATCAGGGTTTATTCAGCTATAACAATGGTACCTTTTCCACCAATTATCTTGAAGAAAACAGCAAAATAGTCAACCTTTGTGCAGATCAGCAGGGCGCTATCTGGGCTGGTTCCGATGGTCATGGTATCTACATTGCCAAAGATGGTAAAGCAGAACATAGCGGACAGGCACTGAACAGTAATGCGGTCTATTCCATCTGTGAAGACAGAGAAGGGCGTAAATGGATCGGTACTTAAGGGGAGGCGTTAACATCATTGATGCGCGTAAGCGCCTGTTTGAACAACACGCTTTTACCGGGACGGTGGAAAATTTTATCCTGTCTTTTTGTGAGCGTGAAGGGAAAGGCGTCTGGGTGGGAACAGATGGCGGCGGACTAAAATACTGGGACCGTGAAAATAACACCTTTAAAATTTATAAGTATAATCCTGCTACACCGGGTGCTATCAGCAGCAATTTTATAACAAGTATGGTGCAGGATGCACAAGGTGATCTCTGGATTGCCACCTGGTTTGGCGGACTAAACAGATATAACCGCCAGAAGGATGCTTTTGAGCATTTCACCTGCTTCAATCCTTTTACAAAGTCGGAAGAAAATAATGTCTGGGGTGTCTATCAGGATGCCCGGAAACAACTATGGGCCAGTACCACCAACAATGGTACCCTATACCTCTTCAACCGCGAGAAAAGCAACTTCGAAATCTTCGATAAAACACTCGTCAATATCCAGTGTCTTGCAGAAGACCGTGATGGTAATATGTGGGGTGGCAACTACTCTTCCCTTATAAAAATAGACCGGGATCACCGGCAACACCAGATCTTCCCCATAGGCAATACAGTACGTGCGATTCATCAGGATAAAAACGGGAACCTTTGGGTAGGTACCGAAGGTGGTGGCCTCCTGCTCGTAGATGGTACTACCGGGAAATTCACCCGCTTTACAGAAGCCAGCGGATTACCCAGCAATACCATTCTGCGCCTGCTGGAAGACGATAAAGGATTTCTCTGGTTAAGTACCTTCAACGGACTGGCAAAATTTGATCCTGTACAGCACAGTTCCCGTAACTTTTCCCGGTCGGATGGATTGCAAAGCAACCAGTTTGCCTACAATGCAGCCCTGAAACTACATTCTGGAGAATTCCTGTTTGGTGGCATCAAAGGCTTCAATATCTTTAATCCGGACAGCATCTATGAACGCAGCAGCTTTGCCCCGGTATTCCTGACCGGTATCCGGATTAATAACAGTCCGGTAGAACAACAGACTGACCTGATATCCGGCCGTTCACAGGATAACATAGAGGAAGTCACCATCCCCTATAATAAAGCCGCCATCTCCCTCGATTTCGTTTCCCTTGAATATACCTCTCCGGATAAGATCAGCTACGCCTATCTGCTGGATGGCTGGGACAAAAACTGGAACGACGCTGCTGAAGCCAGAACCGCTAATTATACGCGTCTGCAGGAAGGACACTATATATTTAAGGTGCGGGTGACCAACGCTGACGGTAAATGGGGACAGGAACTGCAACTACTGAAAGTAACCGTATTACCTCCATGGTACAGAACGCCCTGGGCCTACATGGCCTATCTGATATTGATCTCCATGCTCATCTATGGATATATTCAATATAAATCCCGTCAGGAGAGACTAAAATATGAGATCAAACTGGCGCATCTCGAAAGCGAAAAGGAAAAAGAGATCAATGAAAAGAAACTCTCTTTCTTTACCAATGTCTCCCATGAATTCAGAACACCTCTGACCCTGATCATCAATCCCCTGAAAGAACTGAAAGACAATGAAAAGTTGGGCGTAGTATATAGAAATGCCAGACGTTTACTTAGTCTGGTTGATCAGCTGCTCCTGTTCCGCAAGGCCGGTAATGACGACGAACTAAAAGTAGCCCGTCTCGATATCATCGCACTTTGTAACGAAGTGTTCCTCTGTTTCACACAGCAGGCAGAAACGCGTCATATTCAATATGAATTTATTACTGCGAATGAGACCGCCGATATTTACGCTAACTATGAACAGATAGAGATCGCACTTTTCAATCTCCTGTCCAATGCATTCAAGTTTACGCCGGATGGCGGAAAAATAAGCTGTGCCGTGACCTGTACCGATCTGGAAGTGACCATTGCGGTGACTGATTCCGGAACGGGTATACCTGAACATATGCAGAGCAGGATCTTCGACAAATTCCAACAGGGAGATAGTAAACAGTCCGGTTTCGGTATCGGTCTGTATCTCGTCAGACAATTCATAGAAAATCACCGGGGTAGTGTCACTTTCAAAAGTACCCTGCATCAGGGTACCGTCTTTTCGATTCATCTGCAGACAGGCGCCGCCCACTTTGATCCTTCCCAGCTGATTGAAGAACCGGTAAAGAAATCAGCCATTCTGGACGAATTAATAGAAGAAGTCTATAGTAAACCGGCAAAACCAGTGGCCTCGGAGGAACTGATCACGGAAAAGAGATCCATGCTGCTGATAGACGATAATGCGGAAATAAGGAATTACCTCCGTCAGCTGTTCACAGATAAATACATCGTATATGAGGCAGAAAATGGGACCGACGGCTTTGCAGCGGTCGAAAAATACATGCCTGATCTTATCATCAGTGACGTCCAGATGGAAGGAATGGACGGACTGGCCCTCTGCCGGAAAATAAAAGAAACAGAGGCTTTCTGCCATATCCCTGTTATTTTGCTGACTTCGGCATCTTCTGCAGCTGCCAGACTGGAAGGAATAGAAGGCGGAGCAGACGATTATATTACCAAACCATTTGATAATGAACTGTTACTGGTAAAAGTGCAGACGATTATTAAAAACAGAAACCTGCTGAGGGAATACTTCCTCGACCGCATCACCTTAAAGCGAACCGATCTGAAAGTCCCTGCTGAATATCAGGATTTTCTGAAAAAATGCATTGAAATCGTAGAAGCCAACCTCGGAAACGATGATTTTACTATTAAAACCTTTACGCAGGCAATCGGTATGAGCCATTCCAGCCTGTATAAGAAGGTAAAATCCATCTCCGGACAGACCATTAATGCCTTTATCCGCGCTATTCGTCTCCGGAAAGCAGCTGTTTTGATGCTACGGGAGAATTATACCGTCAATCAGGCCGCTTTTCAGGTCGGAATAGGCGACATCAAATATTTCCGGGAGCAATTTTTTAAACTGTTCGGCATGAATCCGTCTGAATATGTAAAGAAATACCGGCACTCTTTTAACGAAGACCTGAACATTGTTAAAGTGGACAATTAATAGGGGGTAAAATATGAATATACCCCCTTTTTTAAGTGATTTACCCCCTCGATGAGTCACTTTTATCCTCCTAATTTAGGCTCACAAATACCACGTAAACATAGTATAACCAACTATCTGTCAATTTTAAAGGAAAGTACGTTATGAAAAAATGCTTATCTAGGGTAGTGACAGCAGTGTCACTACGGCAATGGCTCCTTATCCTCCTTTTTTCCCTGTCCCAGATCCCTGTTCTGCAGGCACAGAAAACCAGTATTACCGGAAAGGTAATTGAAGGAAAGGATGCTTTACCCGGCGTGAGTGTGCGGGTAAAGGGAACCAATCAGGGTACATTGACCAATGAACAGGGACATTTTACCCTGTCCGCAGCACCGGGTGATACCCTGGTCTTTAATCACATGGGCTATTCTCCACAGGAAATTATTGTAAAAAGCGGCGGAGCAACTATTAATGTCTCCCTCGTGACCAGCACCCAGAATGTAAATGAAGTCGTGGTTGTCGGTTATGGTACCCAGAAAAGGGCAACCCTGACGGGTTCCATTTCTGTGGTAAAAGGGTCCGATATCATTAAAAGTCCGCAGCCAAACGTATCCAATGCACTGGCCGGCCGCTTCTCAGGTGTCATCACCAACAACCGCTCCGGTGAACCGGGTTATGACGGTTCCAGTGTCACCATACGTGGTCTGGCTACTCCGGGTAGCAATGACGTACTGATTGTGGTAGATGGTGTACCGGGACAGATCGGTGGACTGGATCGTCTGGATCCGAATGATATTGAAAGTATCAGCGTATTGAAAGACGCTTCCGCAGCAGTATATGGTAGCCGTGCGGCAAACGGGGTGATCCTCGTAACCACCAAACGTGGCAAAACCGGTAAACCAGCCATCAGTTACAGCTTTAATCAGGGTTTTTCTTCACCGACCAGACTCCCTAAAATGGCAGATGCAGCTACCTATGCGGAGATCACCAACGAAATCCGTTATTATGGCAGCCCTGCCGGCGGTATGAACCAACTTTATTCTGCGGCAGAGATCCAGAAATTCAGAGACGGTTCTGATCCCCTGAATTATCCTAATACAGATTGGCAGAAAGAAGCACTGAAAAGTGTGGCCCTGCAGAATCAACATAACCTGTCCGTAAGTGGGGGTACCGACAACGTAAGATATTACGCTTCCCTCGGTATGATCAAACAAGATGGTATCTATAGAGAAGGCGTGACTGACTATCATCAGTATAACTTCCGTTCCAATATCGATGCTGACGTTACCGAAAGACTGAAAGTAGGCATCTATCTCTCCGGTCGTCAGGAAGATCGTCTCTATCCGCAGACCGGCGCCGGTGATATTTTCCGCTCTATTTACCGTGCTTATCCGACCGTAGCTGCCCGTTATCCGAATGGTCTGCCTACTTCCGGTATAGAAAATAATAACCCGGTATTACAGGTAACAGATATTGGTGGTACTAACCGTAATCCGACACAGGTATTCAATGGTATCCTGAAAGGTAGTTACGCAATACCGGGTGTAGATGGTCTTTCACTGGATGGTTTCTTCTCGGTGGATAAATCATGGAGCTTTGCAAAATCATTCAGCAAGCCGTACTCCGTATACCTGTATGACAAAACCGCCAATACTTACAACAAGACGATCGTAGGTGGTGCGGCAGGTGCAGCGACTTTGTCACAGGGACAACTGAACCGTTCTTTGATTGTATCAAATATCAAACTGAACTACGCAAAGAAATTTGGTAAACATGATATCAGTGCATTCGTCGCATACGAGCAGAGTAAAACTGCACAGGATAGTATGGGTGCATATAGAATGAACTTCCCGACTTCCGCTACACCTGAGCTTTCTCAGGGTGGAGCAGCTGCTACAGATAAGAACAACTCCGGTAACAGCTATAACTTCACCAGAAAGAGCTATTTCGGTCGTATCGCATACAATTATGAGGAGAAATACCTGCTGGAAGCACAGGCCCGTATCGATGGTTCTTCTACCTTCCCGAAGGGTAATCAGTACGGTTTCTTCCCATCAGTATCTGCCGGATGGCGCATATCACAGGAGGAATGGTTCAAGTCAGTGAGCTTTATCAATGACCTGAAACTGAGAGGTTCCTACGGTACTCTGGGTAATGATAATGTGGGGCTGTTCCAGTACTACGATAACTACTCTTTCAACAACCAGTACGTAATCGGCAGCGCTATTCAACCGGGTATTGACCTGATCAAACTGGGTAATCCAAATATTACCTGGGAAACGGCTAAGAAACTGGACGTAGGTATCAATGCACAGTTCCTGCAACATTTCAATATGGAATTCATCTATTTCCAGCAGAAACGTTCTGACATTCTCGCCCTGAGAAATGCTTCTATCCCACAATTATCCGGTATTGTGAATCCGAATGGCGGTCAGCCGCTGGTGCCTTCCGAGAATATCGGTCGTGTGAACAGCAACGGTATTGAAGCCAGTCTGGGGTATAACAATAAGACCAATAGCGGTCTTCATTATAATATCGGTGGTAACATTACTTATGCAAAGAGTAAGATCATCTTCCTCGATGAGGCACCGGGTACTTTGGCTTATCAGCGTATTACCGGCAGACCACTGAATACGTATCTGCTGTATAATACCATCGGTATTTTCAGAACAGAAGATGACCTGAATAAACACCCTCATCTGACAGGTGCTAAACTGGGTGACCTGATCTATGAAGATTACAATCAGGATGGTAAGATCAATGCAGACGATGCAACAAGGACAAAATATGGCAACATTCCTGAAATTACCTATGGTATCATAATGGGCGCTGATTATAAAGGTATAGATCTGTCTATTGTGTTCTCCGGACAGACGCGTGTAAGTCAGTATGTATTACCGGAATCAGGTACGATCGGTAACTTCTATAGCAGCTGGGCTGACAACCGCTGGAGCCCCGCTAATCCAAATGGATCTTATCCGAGAGTGGATGAAAGAGCTTCTTCTTCTGTCAATGGCGGCTTATACCAGAATAATTTCTGGCTGAATAATGCTTCTTTCCTCCGTTTGAAAAACGTAGAACTGGGCTATACATTAAATGCCAATGTCCTCTCCAGACTCAAACTGGCTGGCGTGCGGATCTATGCAAACGCATTTAACCTGTTCACCATCACCAAAGTGAAAGATTATGATCCGGAAGGTAGCAGCGGCAGCGGACAATTCTATCCGCAGCAGCGTATCGTGAATGCAGGCGTGAACGTTAAATTTTAATCCGTAAAAATTCCATCGATGAAAACTAAGCACATTTTTTATTCCATTATAGCGCTTGCAGGCGCCACTTTAGCCTCCTGTAAGAAAGATTATCTGGACGTAGTACCGACAGACAGGGTGGCTGATGTAACGATCTTATCTGACTCTTCACTTTTCAATGATTATGTGATCAACAGATACATGAGTATCAAGCTGCAGGACAAAGAAGGGGAGGGAACCAACCCCGGTTTTGGAAGAGGCTTTGAATACGCCATGTGGTGTTCTGCCAGTGATGAAGCGATCTACAACAATGATGATAACACATGGCTGATGCAGCGTGGACTGCTGGCGCCTGAGAATACGGGTATTGCCGGCACGATCTGGGGTAGAAGTTATCGTAGTATCAGAGAGTGTAACTACGGACTGAATAATATCATGCAGGTGCAGATGAGTGAAGGACTGAGAAACCGCCTGAGAGGTGAACTGCATTTTATACGTGCTTTCCGTTATCATGACCTGATCAGAAACTACGGAAAAGTAGTGCTGACCGGAGATAAGGTATATAACCTGAATGATAATATGGCAGAAGCCAATTACACCAGAGCGTCTATAAAAGAAGGGATTGATTATGCAGTAGCTGAACTGGATTCTGCGGTACAATACCTGCCTGCTGCCAACGACGATAAATGGCAGCTGGGTCGTGCTACCAAAGGTGCTGCATTGGCATTGAAAGCACGTTTATTGCTGTATGCGGCAAGTCCTTTGTATAATACAGGTACATGGGAAGCGGCAGCAGCTGCTGCCAAAGCAGTGATGGACCTGACACAATATTCTATCGCACCCGATTATACTAAATTGTTCCTCAATGTCAATAACAATGAGATCATTTTCTGCCGTCAGTATGCGATCGGTGCGCGTCACGTATGTATGGAAATTGCAAATGGTCCTAATGGTTATAATGGCTGGGCAGGTAATTCACCGTTACAAAATCTGGTAGATGCCTATGAAATGAAAAGTGGTAAACCAATTACGGATGCTACCTCCGGCTATGATGCAGCGAATCCGTATGCCAACAGGGATGCCCGTTTCTATGCCAGCATCCTTTACAATGGCGCAAGCTACAGAGGATCTACCATTCAGGGGTATACACCCGGCGGAAAGGATAGTAAAGACGGCCCTTCCAACTGGAATAGCACTAAAACAGGTTACTATCTGCGTAAATTTATGGATGACAACAATCCGATTGACAACCCGTGGGAAGTGGCTGGTCTGCAACCATGGATTTACCTCCGCTATGCAGAAGTGCTGCTGAACTACGCAGAAGCACAGAACGAAGCTGCGGGTCCGGATGCAACGGTATATGCTGCGATCAACCAGATCAGACAGCGTGAAAGCGTAAAACAACCGGCATTGGCGGCAGGTCTTTCTCAGGCACAGATGCGTGAGGTGATCAGAAGAGAGCGTCAGGTGGAACTGGCCTTTGAAGAGCATCGTTATTATGACGTACGTCGCTGGAAAATCGCTATGCAGACGGAAAACGTACCAGCGTACGGTGTAGACGTTACAATTGTAAATGGTAAAACAGTATATACCAGAAAAGAAGCCCTGAGCGGACGCCTGTTCGCCGAGAAGAATTACTGGTTACCAATTCCAAGAACAGAGATCCTGGCTACTAATAACAAGCTGGAACAAACTACCGGATATTAGTATGAGAAAAATTTTTATGCCGGTGTTGATGGTCATTACTTTCATAAAAACTGCGGTGGCTCAGACCACCGCAGTTCATGTCAGCATCGACCCGGGTACGACATACCAGACGATAGACAATTTCAGCGCCTCTGATGCATGGTCTGTACAGTTTGTAGGCAACTGGCCTGAGCACAAGAAGAACGTAATGGCGGACTGGCTTTTCAGCACAGATACCACCGCATCCGGTGTACCTGTAGGTATCGGCTTATCCATGTGGCGTTACAATATTGGTGCAGGAAGCGCAGAACAGGGAGACAGCAGTGGCATCAAGGATGAATGGAGGCGTGCCAATGACTGGCAGCACCAGTCCGGTCAGTTATGGTTCCTGCAGGCGGCCCGCAAAAGGAAGGTTCCGCAGTTTCTGGGATTCCTGAACAGTCCACCGGTACAGCTGACCACCAATGGTAAGGCATTTGCGCATAAAGGTGTCAGCAATATCGCTCCTGCGCAATATGATGCAATGGCAGTATATGTTGCCGATGCAATCCATGGTATCCATAAAACTACCGGTGTACATTTCGATTTTATCAGTCCTGTCAATGAACCACAATGGGATTGGAGTGACGGTAATCAGGAAGGTTGCCCTTACGATAATGCACAGATCAGTGCTGTGGCGAAAAGCATCAGCAAAACACTGACAGCGAGGAAGATCAATACAAAAATATTAATCGGGGAAGCAGGTAAACTGGACTATCTGTTCAGTACTGCGGATAAACCCGCCAAAGGTAAACAGGTCTCAGCATTCTTTGATTCCTCCTCGCCATATTATGTAGGAAACCTCTCTAACATCAGCCGTAACATTGCAGGACATAGTTACTTTACAACATCTCCGGCGAATGTTGCTGTCAGCACAAGAGAAACATTAGCCGCTGCTGTAGCGGCAGTACCCGGATTAGGCTTCTGGCAGTCTGAGTATTGCATTCTCGGAGATAATGCCGGAGAAATCAATGGCAGTAAAAGAGATTATGGGATGGATGCAGCATTGTATCTCGCAACTGTTATTCATCGCGATCTGGCTATTGCCAATGCAAAAGCATGGCAATACTGGCTGGCGATTTCTCCCTATGATTATAAAGATGGTCTGATATATATCGATAAAAATAAAACAGACGGTGATTATCATGACAGCAAGATGCTGTGGGCAATGGGCAATTTCAGCCGCTTTATCCGTCCGGGTGCTCAGCGTATTAAAGCAGGCCTTGACGGAGACAGTACCCTGCTGGTATCTGCGTATAGAAATACAGATAAAAGCGTTTGTCTTGTTATCATCAATCCCTCACAACAGGAAGTGCAGTTGGCGGCAGCAACTACGAAAGGAAAGATCAGCCGCTTACGCTCCTATGTCACTTCCGATGCCGGTAATCTGCAACCCGTACCGGTACAAAATAAGATTATCATCCCTGCACGTGCTGTAGTAACAGTGACAGGCAGTATCAAACTTTAAAAGAACCGGCATGAAAAAGACTGGCTTTATTACATTACTCATTGTTTTTTCCTACCTGTTTTCAATCGCGCAGCAGCAACATACTTTTACGTTAGGTGATACGGCTTTCCTGCTGGATGGAAAACCCCTGCAGATGATATCAGGTGAAATACACTATCCCCGTGTACCCAGAGAATGCTGGCGGGATAGAATGAAGATGGCAAAAGCGATGGGATTGAATACGATTGGTACCTACGTTTTCTGGAATGTCCATGAACCGGAAAAAGGGCACTACGATTTCTCCGGCAATAATGATATCGCTGCATTTGTAAAAATGGCGAAAGAAGAAGGGTTATGGGTGGTATTAAGACCTAGTCCTTACGTTTGCGCAGAATGGGAATTCGGTGGTTATCCTTACTGGCTGCAGGAGATCAAAGGACTGAAAGTGCGCAGTAAGGAGCCGCAATACCTCGAAGCCTACAGGAACTACATCATGGCGGTAGGTAAACAACTATCCCCCTTGCTGGTGACCCACGGCGGAAATATCCTGATGGTACAGATTGAAAATGAATATGGTTCCTATGCTGATGATAAAGATTATCTCGATATAAACAGGAAGCTATTTATTGAGGCCGGCTTCGACGGACTGCTATATACCTGTGATCCGAAAGCGGCTATCAAAAATGGCCATTTACCAGGCTTATTACCGGCTATTAATGGCGTGGATGACCCCATACAGGTAAAACAGCTGATCAACGAAAATCATGGCGGAAAAGGGCCTTATTATATCGCGGAATGGTATCCTGCCTGGTTCGATTGGTGGGGTACAAAACATCATACCGTTCCTTATCAGGAATATCTGGGTAAACTGGATAGCGTGCTGGCCGCAGGGATATCCATTAATATGTATATGTTCCATGGCGGTACAACGCGTGGTTTTATGAATGGTGCGAATGCCAATGACAGCGATCCGTATGAACCACAGATCAGCAGTTATGACTATGATGCTCCGCTGGACGAAGCAGGTAACGCCACTGAGAAGTTTATGCAGTTCCGTAATGTCATTGCCAGACACCTGCCTGCTGGTACCACCTTGCCGGACGTGCCGGCAAAAAGACCGGTGATCACGATCCCTGAGATCCATCTTCCAAAGACAAGCAGTATTTTTGCACTGTTACCAAAGCCTGTTGCCAGTACTACTCCCCGCACATTCGAGGACCTCGGTCAGGCTTATGGCTGGGTAATGTACAGCACGACTCTGAAAGGGGGTAAAAAGGGCCTTTTACAGCTGAAAGAGTTACGTGATTATTGCATAGTAATGGTGAACGGAGAAAGGGTAGGTGTACTGGACAGAAGATCCAAAAGAGATAGTATTTTACTGGAACTGCCGGCCGGTAAAGTGAAATTGGACCTGCTGGTGGAAAATCTGGGCCGTATCAATTTTGGTCCGTACCTGTTATCCAACCGGAAGGGTATTACCGAAAAAGTGTTATTTGACAAACAGGAACTGAAGGGCTGGCAACAATACCGCCTGCCATTCGATAAATTACCGGCGACAACGGTAAAAGCCACCGGATCAGGCCAGCATGCACCTGTCTACAGACAAGGAACCTTTACACTGGAACAAACCGGCGATACATGGCTGGATATGAGTAAATGGGGGAAAGGCGCTGTCTGGATCAATGGACATCATTTAGGCAGATACTGGCAGGTCGGTCCGCAACAGACTATCTATGTGCCGGCAGAATGGCTGAAAAAAGGCACTAATGAGATCGTCGTAATAGAGCTTATAAAACCGGAAATGGAGACGCTGTCAGGTATTGATCACCCAATACTGGATATATTACATCCGGAAGCACTCTAAGGACAATTTCCATGCTGATATTGATTATATAGTACTTTGATAATAGTCATCCTTCGTTGATCCTTCGTTCATAAACGAAGGATCAACGAAGGATGAACGAAGAAGAATAAATACCAGACAAAGAACAAGGCGAACACTGAACAATGATAAAGGACACCTGTAAGGGTGTCTTTTTTTATGCTATATATCTCAAGTGATGGATCGTTTTCATAGAAAACCCCCGCACCAGGAATGGCCGCGGGGGGATACTATAAAACCATTAAAAGACACAACTATTTTAGTTTTCCCATTTCTTCTATAAGATCAAGGAAATATTGTAGTGCGTTTTCTTTCTCTTTGGGTACATCAGCAACCATATCAACACCTACATAACCGTCTTTGATACCTGTGGAAGTCATATACAGGTTACCCGCACCATCAAGCAGCTTACGCATTTTCTCTGCACCGTCACCCAGTTCGCCCGCAGGGATGCTGGCGCTCATTGTTTTTGGGTTAAAGAACAGGGAGAAATTGTTTTTGCTTAACAGCGCTTTTTGCTCTTTGCTGATATTACCTTTGAAAGAACCGCTCTGGATCTGACGGATATCCTTTATGGAAGTACCAATAAACACAATACCGTCTTTGATCAGGAAGTGCAGATTGAAAGGCATCTTCCTTGACTGTTCAAGGGAGTAAACGCCGTTATCCTGCAATATTTTCTCTTTTTTGATGCCATATTGTAACAGACGCTCTATGATACGGGGATCATCGGAGGAGAACATGTACAGGAAATCAGGCAGGGTTTCCGTTTTAGTTTTGATAGTATCCCTGTATTCAAAGGTTTCCGGATCGTAGTTGTAAGAACTGTAGCTGACTTGTTTTTCACTCAGTCCTGACAGCAGGAATAATGCATCTCCTTTTACTACTTTGGCCACGGCTTTTTCGTCGAGGGCAATGGATAAGAATTCGCCGAAAATGCTCATTTCTTCATCAAACTTTCCATACATACCGGTAAACAGGGACGGGAGCTCGTTCATATAGGCCTCGGTATTAAAAGCGATGCTCATAAAGCCTATAAGGCTGTCGCTATTAACATATTTCAGGAACTTTTTGTTCAGTTGCTGGTCGCAGATCTTTCCATAGCTGGCTGCTTTCTGCGGGTCGAGTCCGATTTCACTGGTCAGGCGCATCTTATCTTTGCCCAGATACAATCTGGCATTGAAGGAGCCATATCCGCGCATGAGATAACCGTATTTCATCAGCGTATAAGGCAGGAAGGAAGAGTAGATGCTCTGCATGTCAGTCATCCAGAAAGTGGCGACTGCATCCGGATCTGTGGTACGTCTGTAGCCCGGGCTATTCAGGATAGAAGGTGTGTTTTCTTTTTGTCAAATACCTGTAAAGCGTTATTGGTGAGCCATAACATACTCAGACTGTCTTTGATAAGCTGGCGCTCTTCATAGCTTTGTCCTTCGTTATATGCTTCATTATCATTGAAATCCACTACCGGTGGCGGTGGTGCATCATCGGGTACTGTTGTTGGTATGGTATCCGGCATTGGTGACGGGGCTTCTACGATGACGGGTTCATCATAGGTAGCTGTTGCAGCAGAATCTGTGATTTCTATAGGTTCAACTGTATCTACATAAGGATCGCCGGCAAGCTCGATATCATATCTGGCTGCTCTTGCTGAATCAGCAAAGAAATTGTCTTTCGCACGACCATAGGTCAGGAACACAAACTGTTTATTCCATGCTACCACACTTTTCGCGCTGGGACGAGCGGATACATTGATCCCATTCTGTTCAAATACAGGCTCCTGACTGCTGCGCAGCAGGGCATCCACTTTATTAGGATCCGCAATCGGGATCAGTACGCAGGTATAATCGATACTGTCAGTCATCTGGAAGTAGTAGTAACTATTCGCAGAGAGACTAAAGCCCAGTTCTTCGATGCTTTTATAATCCTTCCGGGTGCTTTGGGATATAGACTCCAGCAGCTTTTTTCCGGGTAGGGAACTATTGACGGCATTCACAGTAGTGAGACGGAATAATTGTCCGCTTTTTATAGAAGCGACAGTAAATGCTTTTTCGGGGATTTTATAGGCTAAGTCCTGCGCGGAAGCTGTTAATCCGGTGCAGGTAGCAAGCGCTATCAATTGCAAAACTCGTTTCATGCTATTTTGATAATTGTATTTGATTGGAAATGTCCGCCTTACCACTTACGAGGTCATACAAAGGGAGGCGCTGCATGACAGCCTGCTGGTTTTTGGCCAGTCGGGCGGCCTGATTACTGTAACTGCTGATGACGTTCCCGAACCTGAAAATGCTGATATAGGAGGCTGCTTTGAGCACTTCCTTGTCCTTCTCTTTCATTTTACTGAATTGCTCCCGGACTTCGTTGGAGTATTTATAGTCCCTTGTAAATTTCGCCTTTTCCTGATCGTAGGAATAGGTGGCGGCTATATTGGTGTTAACTTCATATTCATCCAGCAGCTTTTTCGTCAGATTGTTGATGTCAGAAGTATTTCTGAAAGAAAAGCTGATGGTAGCAATATAATTATTAAAATCCGTTTGTTGCGTAACATTGGAAATCCCCTTCATGGTCCTCAGCTTCGCGGCTGCCTCCTGCATCTTCTCCTCAATTTCAGGGCGTCCCGGTACTTTATGGCCGCGGATACTGTCCATCATCAGGAGGGTCGCGATCTTTGTTTTACTCTGGCTGAAATTCAGGGTTAGTTTCATGTTTCCGGAGCCGTCTTTATTCACTGTTACGTCTTCAATCACTTCGAAACAGGAGCTAAAGAGGGTGGCGAGTAAAAAAAGACAGCTAATAAAGGGTTGTTTACTAAACATATGGCAAAATTACGGCAGACTGAAACAAATAAGAATACCGGGATACCGGTATTTTCTGTTGATCTGCCCAAAACATGATAAAGCTGGTATAAAGCCGGTATAAAGCCGGAGGGCTCTATACCGGGGTATCAGGGCAAAACAAAGGATCAAAGGAATAATGTTACAACGGATGAGAGACCACGAAGAAATCGTCCTTATAAAAAGAGCCCAGCGCGAAAATGTAATCCAGCGCATTGTCAATGGAAGGGTCAAAAATGAGGGTCCTGCCTTTGAGGTAGCCCAGATAGTAATCCAGCCAGTTGGTATAATGCTGCTTCGCCAGCTTGTGGAGCGCCTTCAGGTAGCCGAGCGCTTCTTCCTGTGTTAACCAGTCTGCATTGAAGGCATAACGGGTAATAAGCCCCGCACGTTCAATATCCCAGGCAGACAAGTCCCGTATGCCATCGAAGTACTCCTTACTAAAATAGAGGTTATGTTGGGCGAAAGACTTCCCGCAATTATCTTTAATACGCTGGTAAAGGGCATTGTCCGTCAGCTGTTCTGCTGACATAAAGGCCTGTTTCTGCGTCACCGGTAGGGTCAGCAGATCGTTTATCAGTGCTTTGGTATCAGTGCTATTATGGATCCTCCACGCGTTCTGCAACAATGGGATCAGCTGTCCGGATGCCAGTCTTGACTGTAAGGTCAGTGCATCACGGCGCAGATTACCTTCGATCAGTAAAGCGCCTATGTTCAGGTATGGTTCCCATTCGGCAGACAGCTTATGCTGTTGATAGAACTCGTCGCGTACAGGTTTCGTCTTAAAGAATCCAAACATACTAAAGGGTTTTGTTTTCGTTGATAGGTCAAAGGTAGCGGCAGATGAAGATGCCTTTTCTCCCTAAATTCAACTAATTTTCGTAAAAACGTTTTGTACTATATTTACGCCATCTATCGTAGAATAAAAGTCTTGTATTGGTTCGTATATATATCATCCTGACGTTATGCCATATCTTTTTCTTTGGTACCTCCTCCGCACAGCGGGGCGCTGATACATTGGAAGCAGCCCTGAAACGCCCCGGATTGGAAAAAGGTGAACGCATCCTGTTAATGACGAAATATGGTTCTGTCCTGTTCTTCAGGGACGAGAAAGCAGCGGCTTTCCGCGTTTTTCAGGAACAGCTGATACAGGCGGGTAGTATGCCTGATGGCAGATATGCCGCATATACTTATGGTATCCGGGCAATGAGCCGCCGTATTGATGATCAGATCAACGCAGCACACAAAGACCTCGATAGTGCTGTCATGTATGCAGCGCATACAAAGGATATGCGTATAAAGGGGTATGTGGAATATTGCAGGGGATGGATGCAGAACCGCGATAATCAGGCTGCGGAAGCTGTTAAGAGCTTTATCAGCGGACTCAGATTACTGGAAGCTGCGGGTACAGATGATTATAAAGGCGCCATTTATAATGAGCTGTATAGCATTTATGCAGAATGGAATGATTATAATACACAGGAGAAATACGCACGTCTTAATCTCATGCTGGCCGCAAAGACGCGTAACCCCAACACGATCTTCAATGCCTATCGTATGATGGGCACCACTTTTGAGTCCCAATACCGGCTGGATACGACTTCTGCAAGACCCCTGGATTCTGCATATCATTATTACACCAGAGCCTTGCATGTGTTTGAGAAGAACAGACCGAATATGGAATCAGCTTCCGACTATGCATTCATTGCCATAAATCTGGCCAATATATTCACGCAGTTTGCGGACTATCAGCAGCGGGACAGCGCATTGCGCTATACGCGAAAAGGACTGGAAGATGCATTGAAGAATAAGCAATACACCTTTGTTGCAGATGCATACACGATCCTTTCCCAGTTTGCAGAGCTGGATAAAGACTATAAGACCGCACAGCATCTCATGATACAGGCACTTTCTTATATACAACAGGAAACCCTGTATGATAACCGGACATTGTTTACCATATTCAGGCGCTTGTCAGATCTCGCGGAGCGGGATAGCAACTATGTGGATGCCTTACATTATTACCGGGAATACCTGAAAGTCTATCAGGATGTATATGATGCGGAAAAAATGTCCACCGGTAAACGGCTGGAAGCCCAGTATGAAGCAGAAAAGAAAGAAAAACTGCTGGCATTTATGCAGCTGGATGCAGAAAGAAAAGCAGGGGAGATAGACCACCTGCACTTTCAGGATGAACAAAGAGCGCAGCAACTGGCCTTTATGGAACTACAAGGTGAAAAGAACCGTCAGCAGTTATCTCTCGCACAGTTACGCGCACAACAAAAAGAACAGGAACTGTCAATGGCCCATATGAGATCCCGGCAACGTGATCAGGAACTCAAAGCTATTCAGCAGAAGATGCTCTACAACCGTCGGCTGAATACGGTGTATGCATTGCTAATATTGGCCAGTCTGGCGGCATTGGGGTTGATGATATATGCCTACCGGGAACGTTCTAAAAGTATGCGGCAGCAAAGCAGAATGCATCAGCTGGAGATACAACGGATCAATAAAGATAATGAGATTATTACTTTGTCAGCCATGCTGGACGGACAGGAGAATGAACGGGCCAGACTGGCGAGGGATTTGCATGATGGTCTCGGCGGACTATTATCCGGCACAAAAATAGAGTTGTCAGGTATGCTGCCTATGCTGGGACAGGACAGCCAGAAAAGCCTGCTCAGAAAGACGCTGGGACGCATTGATGCAGCCGTTGCAGAATTGCGGCTGGTAGCACATAATCTGACACCCGAACTGCTGGCCAGACAGGGCCTGGCGGCCGCTTTGCGTAATTACTGCGAAAACCTCAGTAACGATCAACTCGAGATCACTGCGCAGATCGTAGGGGTGCATGCCAAAATGGACCATGTAAAAGAGATTGTGGTATATCGCATCGTACAGGAACTGGTCAATAATGTTGTCAAACACGCGGCTGCATCTGCCGTACTCGTACAGCTACAGCAGAACGGCAATCAGCTCTTTCTGACAGTCGAAGACGATGGAAAAGGATTTGATATAAATAAGGCGGGAAACTCACGTTCCGCCGGATTGCTCAACATACGCTCCCGGGTAGCTTACCTGAAAGGAGATATTCAGTTTCACGCTGCACCGGGTGAGGGAACGGCTGTAGAGATCAATTTCCCGATTAATTAAGTATATGGTAAGGATATTTATCACCGATGATCATCCGATAGTACTGGAAGGACTAAAGAACGTATTGAATGCTACAGACGGCTTTTCCGTAATGGGTACCTGCTCCACAGGAAAAGAGACACTGGAAGCTTTTCAGGAGAAAGAACCTGATATTTTACTGCTGGATATTAATCTGCCGGATATCAATGGTGTGGAATTGTGTGCGGAAGTAAAGAAGAAACACCCGGACGTCTATGTAATCGCATTGAGCGTGCATAATGAGGCGCCTATTATCAATAGTATGCTGAGACAGGGAGCGAGTGGATATATTCAGAAAAATGCCCTTAGCGAGATCATTGTGGAAGCGATTCAGGATGTATTAAAAGGGGGTAGTTATGTGTGTGAACAGTCGAGAGAATCCTGCGCCGGCAGAGTGGTAAAGGCGGACTGACGCAACTGCCTAAAATGACGCGTCGGGAGAAGGAGATCCTGAAACTGGCAGCAGAAGGGCTGACCATTGCGCAGATAGCGGAGCAGCTGTTTATTAGTCCGTATACCGTGGAAAGTCACCGAAAGAACCTGATGGATAAGTTTGGCGTGAACAGTGTGGCAGCTGCCATTAAACTGGCCGGGCAATATGGCTTTCTGTGACCTTTGTTATTTTCTTTAATGACTACGGTCCGGATATATGCTGTTTAAAAAAACATATAGAAGATATTATTCTGAAAACCATTTCATTCCAACACAGCAGTTAGTGTATAAATGATATTTTTTCTGCGAATGTTTTGAAATATTCGTTATTGTATGTAGGTTTATACCATATTTGAGTTTGCAACAAACTAATTAAAGGAACCAATTAAGAGACACTGTACCACAGTATTGTTGCCCACTGTCATTAACCATAAAATATAGCCGTGATCTGATGTTGTAACATGCAACAGCAGATTATCTATACCGTAGTATTACAACATAAATAGTTATAAACCTCTACCATGAAATCAGTTATCCCGGGTGGCGATGCCAGCCAGCCATTGCGTATGTTATTTTATTCGCGATTAAACACATTGTTATGTTAACGGGCAGATAAGAACTTCCCGACAATTACATGTCTATACGAAATACGCTTCTCCGGAAGGGCGGATTTGTATTCCCTATACTTAAATATATATTAGATGATACTGGAGATTATTGCCAGACGAAAGAAAGCATTCGCGATGGCGATGCTGACGCTGCTTTATTGTGAAGTAGTCCTGCCCGGATACGCCTTTGCGGCAGGAGGAATAAATAATAGCAATCACACAAGACGGACCTATGATCCGATACCACCAAAAGAAAGTGTTTTCCGAGGCCATGCGGCCGGTATCAGCGTGCCGCCTGTGGCTCCGTTGAAAGCGGAAAAAGCAATGGAAGATGGTGGGCCCGGTCAGCCGGAAACGCAGACATTCCATTCAGTCGGGGATCAGAATATGGTAGACCTGTTTACGGGTGATTTCTCCTATAGTATTCCCTTGCTGGATGTGGACGGATATCCTTTGGCGATTGGCTATAGCGGAGGAGTGACGATGGAACAGGATGCCAGCTGGGTAGGTCTGGGATGGAATATCAATCCGGGATCTATTACACGTAATATGCGTGGTCTGCCTGATGATTTTAGCGGGACAGATACGATTCAGAAGATGTCCAGTGTAAAAGAGAACAGAACGGTGGGAGTAACGGTTGGTGCGGATGTGGAATTTACTGGTTTGAGCGAATATGCAAAGTTCTTTCTCGGTGCAAGTATTGGCGTGTTGCATAATACTTATAAGGGAGTCGGTTAGAAACAAATGTAAATACCAGCATCAATGCAGGGGCTAATAATATGGGTTGGTTCACTACCGGGCTGTCTATTACGAATAGTTCACAGGAAGGGCTTACAATAGGTCGCTCTCTGTCATATAAATTCGCAGATGAAAAAGCAAGAGCAAACGGCGGCCTGAGTGGCAGTGTGTCTATGGGAACAGCTTATATTCCCGGGAGGGGTTGAAAGCCCTGACTTTTAGTGGCGGATTAAAGCAATACCAGAAAGACGGAGACAAGTCTTATTCTGCACAAAACTCTACATTTTCTACTTTTATTTCCTTTGCACATCCATCCTTTACTCCATCTATTAATCTTCCTTTTACCAACTCATCGTATAATTATACCGCAAAAATTGGATCTGCAGAAAAGGTTTACACCCAAGCCTCTTTGTGAGTGGTTATGTAGCGAAACAACGTATCGCGAATGAAGACAAACGTATTGCACTACCTGCATATGGTTATCTGCATTATCAGCGGGCAAATGGCAACGAAGGGCTTTACTGGATTATAACAGGGAGAAAGAAATCGCCTACAGGAAAAACCAGAAGTACCTAATATTGCTGTGCCTTCCTATACTTATGATGTGTTTTCGGTATCTGGCGAAGGACAGGAGGAATGTTCCGTGCTTATCGCGGCGATATCGATATGTCTATGATCATGCGGTAAGGACAAAAGATAATTCCTCCAGTGGCAGCGTGGACATCGGCGTTGGTGACATGGCCCATTTCGGTATAGATCTTCATAAGACAGGGCATATACACAAGCGGTCCGTGGCTCGAACAGAATCCTCTGGCCACAACGGTAGCCTTCCGTAAATCGATAAAAACTTCGAAGCGGCTTATTTTAAAAATCCGGTGATATCACTGTGAATCCGAAGCCTTTTATGATGCGATCGGTGGTGATGATGTGGTAGCAGTAGACCTCTTTCAGGCAGGTAATAGCAGTGCCGTGATCGAGACAACGAATAAGCTG
>NZ_VOHS01000050.1 GCF_007896845.1 Chitinophaga pinensis
AAGACTATGCAGGAAGCATATGGAATAACGGGGATTGTTTTTTCAGTTTCTGGCAATTCCATCCCATCTACGCTGGCGGCGATGACACTGGCCATGAGTATCAAGCTGGGTAAGAACTGGCTGCAAACGCAACGAAAACAGCAAATGCTGGAAAAAGAGAAACTGGAGACGGAACTGAACTTTCTGAAGCATCAGTTCAATCCTCATTTTCTGTTCAATACTATCAATTCAATATTCTTTCTGATACACAAAAATCCGGATATGGCGTCGGCTTCTCTGGCGAAATTCTCCGAATTATTACGGTATCAGTGTGTATGAGTGTAATGACAAACAGATCCTGTTATCCAGAGAGACTCCTATATGGAAAACTCCATAGAACTGGAGCGTCTGCGGCAGAATGAGAATATGGAACTCGATGTGCATATCCAACAGGAAGACGCCGACAGTGGGGCATTGCGCCTTTTATTCTGATGACCTTTGTGGAGAATGCTTTTAAACACGTATCCAGACATGTGGACAGGCCTAACCGGATCAGGATTGAGCTGACACAGCGTGAAGATATGCTGACGTTTCTGGTATCTAACAGCACTTCAGATATAGAGAACAGGGATATTGTGCAATGTGGCGGTATCGGTCTGAAAAATGTACAGCGCAGACGGATCTGATCTATGCAGGGCAATATCAGCTGGACATTATTCCGGATGCACACCGTTTGATATCCATCTTCAATTAAGGCTTTCTCCCCTTGAAATGCCGCAACCTTTACAAAAAATCGCCTGAAAGTAAACCGTTGATATGATGATGAACTGTGTAATTATAGACGACGAGCCGCTGGCCCGGGAAGGGCTTTCCAGTTATGTACGGGAAGTTGATTTCCTGCGGCTTGTTGCCACCTGCACCAACCCTGTTGAACTGATCAGATTACTGATGAACATCCGTAGATCTTATTTTCCTTGATATTCAGATGCCGAAAATGAATGGCATCGACTTTCTGAAGATCGTACAAAAGCCGCCGATGGTAATTATCACCACCGCATTCCCCAGTTATGCGCTGGAAGGTTTCCAGCTGAATGTGATGGATTATCTGCTGAAACCCATTACGTTTGATCGCTTTTTTAAAGCTGCGAATAAGGCAAAAGATTATTATCATCTACTCCATAAACCAGCTGGTGAGACGTCCGGAACGGAAAAAACTGAGGACTATTTTTTATTAAATGCGGCAGTAAGTATGAGAAGATCTTCTTTGACGATACTCTATGTGCAGGGAATGCAGAATTATGTCACGATTTACACCCGTAAGGGTAAATACATGACCTTATTGTATCTGAAGCATCTCGAAGAGAACCTTGATCGTAAAGCGTTTATACGCGTACATAATCCTATATCGTTGCTGTCAGCAAGATTGAAGGGATTGAGGGGAATGAGATCTTTATTCAGTCTGATAAGATTCCCATCAGCAGAACTACCATGATATGGTGATAGCACAGGTGGTGAAGAATAAGCTCTGGGACAAGATCAGGTTCTCATAATTGTTTATTAACTGATCCAAAGGGTTTGGCGACAATAAAAATACACTGCGATCCATCTCAGAAATGATGCTTCAGAATTGGAGCATTTTTTATACATTTAAACCCGGTTTACCGCAATGAGTGTTGTTAACCTCTATTTGAATCAGGAGAAAAATTCTCCTTTATTAAAAAACCTCTTAAATACAAAGTTCCCATGTCAGAACTGCGTTCACTATATGTGAGCATCAAAACAAAGAAGGAAAACCTCGAACGTTTTTTCAATGCCAGTCCGCAGAAGCCGGTCGTTGATCAGGATTGGATTACATGGTGGGATAGTCGTGAGATGTACTCAAAGTCTGCGCTGGATGAGATCCCTTTTTTTAATAGTGCTACCAATGGAGCGATACTCGCATCATATAAAGACAATCCACAGACAGCCGGAACAGAAATCTGGGACGCAGCAGCGGGTACCTGGACTTTTGATATACTTTTCCTTAGTGAAAACTACTTAGAAATTATGCCCGTATTGGCATGGCTGAAAGGTATGGCGCCGTTTCTGGAAGAAGGAGATGAGGGTGTCGCCATTATCTATGATTATTTCTGGGGAGATAAGGATGTCATGGCACATCTTGCATTCAAAGATCAGCAGGCAACATTTAAATTAACCAGTCACACGTCTAAGCTTGATAAACAGGTACTGGCTGCTGCTGACGCGACATTGCAACTTGCGTATGATCGTATGAGTGAGCTGTATAAAGATGTTGATTGAGGAAAATCAGGCGAATGCAGTTGTCGGAAAACGAATGAATTGCTGAATAAGAGTTCTGAAGAAATGCTGATCCCGGACGGTATCGTTGCATCATTAAGCAGCAATGCCACCCCGGGATTATTAATTGTAGATCCGCCGGTGGTAGTTAACTGAGATGTTGCAAAGTCACTGAGCCGTGTCAATAAGGCGATGTTGAAGAAGCATAACTGAATATACTTTATACAGAGAAATGTCTCTCTTTTAAAACATATGTTCCTCAATGAACAAGCTGTTGTTCGCTGGAAATAAATTCATCCCGCATGCTCATCAGCTCCGGGATTTTTTCTATGCCTTGATTTGTGATTGCGTAGCGATTTTTTTCTGAACAGCAGCATGCGGAATGAACAAAATGGCTGACAGGTCTTTTATACGACCTTGTTCTCATTCTTTCTGCACTTGATTAAAAAAACGGGTAGTTTTCTGTTATCTCTGTGACCTCAAATAATCCGGCCCGCCGAATTCCTCCCGGATCGATTCTCTGTCATAAAAGAACATCCTGACACCACCGAACATTTCATAGCGGTCCTTGCTGATGAAGGTACCTTGTCCGTAGGTATGAGCTTCCTTTGTAATAGCTGTGAAGACCTATATCCGTTCTCCGTCAGTGATTATAACAATCCCGGATGAGTTTTGCTCTCTCGTTGCTGTCCAGCAAATGAATAAGCGCATAACAAAATATACCATCATACAGGGTTTTGTCAAAAGGCATATTTGTCACAGAACCGTGATAAATAGTCATCTCCGGACCATAATGTTTTCTGGCGAGTTCAATGGCTGTTTTTGATATTTCGATTCCTGTTACAGCAATGCCGTTGTCCCTGAAAATCTGTGCATTCCGTCCATACCCAATACCGGGAATGAGTATATTTTCCACCTCATGTGTAAGAAAGAAGTCTTTGGTTAATACTGCCGATCCGGCGGGGTTAAAGCCCCACATTTCCTGTTTCTCCGTAAAGCTCTTCTCCCAGAATTCGGGTTTTTCTGTCTCGTCTGCCATGTGTTCTTGTCTTTAGCAAAGCGAAATTACATTTTTGCAACAATATGTCAAAAACTAACAAGTTCGTATAAAATATTGATTCAGAGATATAACGTGCATTGAATTCCTACATCCGTTTGGGGGCATTTTAAAGTATAGCAGTTATAAAACGGCCATTGCTACGATAGATTGTTATAAATGGGATTGTAAAGTTTTATGAGAAGCTGTGGATGATGTGCTTTGCGATATACAAAACGGCAATACCCATGTTGAATATTTCGCTTTGACTATAGTCATATAGTGACGCTCTAATTAAAACAATAGAGCTGATAGCAACTCGAACCCGAACTATAATATGTAACAGCTTAGAAAAATAGTATACAAAAGGTGAGGAGGATCTGCAGAATTTAAAAACGCAGTATACGCATGGGAAAAGAATGAAATCATACAATGGGTAAGATCTCTTTAAACTCTATTTAACATAATATAAATTATAGGTATTCTATAAAAGGAGATTAGCAAGGTCTTATAAGGATATAAATTAGCCTATAGATTACCATCTGTAGCCGGCTATAATTCTCATCATGTATTCAAGCTTTTATACATGATGGAATAAAATGTAATTGACCGTATTTAAGCAAATAGATTCATAATAGATCATTGTTGACCGCCAGTTCATATACATGAGTTTCGCTTTTACGCATGGTTCTGTACGCTCAATGATAATGTCTGTAAGTTACAGTTAACTCCTGAAATGGCCTGTCAGCCATTTTGTTCATTCTGTATCTAATTGTTCAGCAAAAAAACCTAACATAATTACAAATCAGAGCATATAAAAATCCCGGTGCTCATAAACATCCGGGATTA
Source organism: Chitinophaga pinensis (assembly GCF_007896845.1). Classification (GTDB taxonomy): domain Bacteria; phylum Bacteroidota; class Bacteroidia; order Chitinophagales; family Chitinophagaceae; genus Chitinophaga; species Chitinophaga pinensis_C. Next base: position 4,160 of record NZ_VOHS01000050.1, read on the forward strand.
ATTTCTTTTGACGTACTATAGATCATTCGGCAAATAATGCTAGTTCTCGAGGATCTGATTGATAAATACGGACTTAAATAAGACAATTCCTACCAGCAAAACAATCAGCCGTCGTACATTGAAATGACCATTACGGGCGCCAGCAGCAAAGCTTTCAGACCATCAGATAAGAGATCATATATATTCTAATGCTTTATCTGCGGGTTTCAACACTTTCTTATCAACATCATAAGTACTTAAATTAGCACCATTGCAGGGAAAACTATTTTATCATTATATCACTATAGACCAATTTAAGACGAACGCCTCAGTCGATATCTTTATACATTTCACTTAAGACATCATATGTATATTCTAATGCTTCATCTGCGGGTTTCAGAACGTTAGTATCAACATCAGCGGCTTCCGTAGTTGCTTTAAACGTCGCCTGCTGGTCTCTAAACACCAGATCTTCCATCACACAGTTACTGCTCAGGAAGAAATCGTATATAAATGACTCAATTTTAAATCATCATCTGTGCAGACACAGTAAGTTTTCAATAAATGTTACTAAACTTGTTGAATATTTTAACGGAAACATATGGCCTTCAAGATTCTGGGTATCTCCGGCAGCCTTCGGAGCGCTTCCTCAAATACAGCTTTATTAAGAGCCTGCGCAACAATTGCGCCTGCCAACATTGAATTTTCTATCTATGATGGTCTGGATAAACTGCCTTATTTCAGTCCGGAACTCGATACGGCGCAATCCTCAGCACCTTTAACCGTGGCCGATCTCAGACAACATGTACAGGCAGCGGATGCCGTGATTTTCAGCACACCCGAATACGCTTTTGGCATACCGGGCGTACTGAAAAATGCACTGGACTGGCTGGTATCTTCAGGCGATTTTACGCATAAACCCACTGCTGTAATCAGTGCTTCTCCGCTTGCTACGGGTGGCGAAAAAGCACATGCTTCATTAGTACAGACTTTAACTGTTATGACTGCTGATATCCGTGAGGAATACAAGCTGATCATACCTGTTGTACGTACAAAAATAAACGCTGAAGGTACACTGACGGATGCAGTGCTGGAAAAGACATTATTGACGCTGATCACTGAGCTTGCAACATCTAAAAACGCCAGCGAAGACCAATATTAGCACCCAGACCACCAATATTGATATAAGATTTCAGGTCATTCGCAGGCTTGTTGTCGTCCTTATAACTAACCTCAGCGCCTTGCTGACCGACCGGTGTATTGGAGCTCTGATCAAGGGTGGTCACATATTTCGTATGACGCTCGGCGGTGGACAGATCATCCAAACCACGATGCTGTGTGCTGATAACGGCTCCGGTTGTCGGATTTCTCAGCGCAACAGTTTCATCATAACTGGTCACTTCTTTTTCTTTGCTACGCACCGGAATATTACGGTACTCAGCTTCTACAATAATGTCAAGTTTTTTCGCAATCGGAAAAGCAACGCCCACAGCGCCCTGGAAGCCCAGTGTAATGTTTGGCTTTACTTTTTCATTACGGTGAACGGTCAGCTGTGTCAGGACTGTCTGGCCACCTACATTAGCAGTTCCGCTGCGACTGGCATCTGTTTCAATTTTCAGATTTCCCCACAGTGGTACCACCATACCAAAACGGACATACGGATTAACTTTTTTGAATCCCGGACTGATCACCACGCCAGGTGCAAAATCGATCGCATCCACATATCCGTGCGATTCAACTTTACCAACGGTCTGACTGGTGTTGATCAAGGTAGTTTCTTCGCGTGTCATCAGATTTTTCTTACTACGGTAATAGTTAAACGAGGCTTCCACAGCAATGTACTGATTCAGATTCCAACCGAAGGAGAGTCCTCCCCTCCCACCAGCTCCATACGATCCCGTCAATACTTTTTCTGATACAGTTGTAGAGGCACCAGTCGCAGGATTAAATACCAGACGTTCATCATGTGGCTCGTAGCTGCCGACCTTGGGGAACTGGCCCGGGAATACGCTGAAATAATAGCTGCCGGTGACTTTTACATAAAACTTAGACGTAGATTTAACATCCTGTGCCTTGATTTTTTGGGTGGACACAATTGCGCAGAGTGCGCAGAATAGGGCTGCACTTTTTTTCATAATGGAATTTTTGGATCAACTATAGTTAATATTCAGTTAACAATTTACGTGCCCAATGCCCGTGGAGATGGTTTAGAACGCTTCTGCCAGTGAGAGGTATAATCCGGATTGACGCTCCTCTCCTGTGCGTTTTTCTCCCCATGCGTAGTCAATACGGACAGTCAGCTTTGCGCCTTCATCGTAGAACCAGCGTACGCCCATTCCGTAGCTTGGTTTGAAGTGCGACATCGCAATGTCCTTGTTGTTAAATACTGCACCTGAGCCGCCAAACGCAGCCAGCGCAAACTTGGGTTGCATATGCAGGAACCAGATATTGATGGGTATCTTGGGATCCAGAAAATAACGATATTCTACCTGTCCTGCGAGATAGTTCTGATCTCTGTAACGGCCCGTATAATAGCCACGCATCATCAGGTCATTACCCAGTTCAGGTAAGAGATAAAAGGGTAAAACACTTCCTTGTAAAGAGTTGAATAATCCATTAAAGCCAACAGTACTCTTCGGTGAGATTGGCACAAAATGACGCACCTGACCATCAAATTTCCACAGTGCATGTTTACTGAGGAAAGCGGGAGCAAATGCTACGTTCAGACGTACCCAGCTACCTTTTGTTGTGTAGTTCTGGTTGTCACGATTATCATAGATACCTGTCGCTCCGATAAAAGTGACATGGCCACCGTTCTTGTCTACGAGAGACATACCCGGATACACGCCTTTGGTTTCTTTGGTACTGTAGGTATCATGCTGGTATAATACAGACATACCTGCATAAAAGTGCCCTCCTATACGTCGTTCACCTTCCAGCTGCACTTTATATCGTCTGTTATCCAGCAATGTGGCGCCTGCCTTACGGGTCGTGTCGCCAAGTCCGTAGAAATTGATCGGGAAGTCATGATACCGGAGGTTACTCCTGAAATGCCAGTTGTTGGCATCTGTCCAGATATCTGTCTTCAGATCTATTTTAAACTGTTTCTCTGTTGTAACAGTGGGAATGAGATTGATAGTAGAATTGCGAAGAACCGGGTCTTTCGAGGTGTAAAAGGAATATAACATGGCAGCGCCCACTTCCAGTCCTTTCTCCGGAGAGTATCCTGCCACAGGCAAAGGAAAGAAACTGCGTTTATGTATAACAGCGGTGTCCTGCTGTTTCGGTTGTACAGTATCCTGCAATTGCTGCTGCGCTACCAGTCCCTGGCAAAATGCCAGTAATATCGTCGTAAAAATGATTGTTCTTTGCATACTCATCCGGGATGCAAAGAAACAACTTTTATCCTATTTTCGGTCACTGTGCCCAAGGCTCTTTTCCGGAGCAACCTTATCCCTGACCATCTGCTTAACTTCTTTTATCTCAGGGAAATGGCCCAGCTCCTTCCGGTTGATCACCGCGATCCCGTCCACATAAATGATATAGCTGCCATTGGTCTCACTCGGCTGCAGGGTCACACTGTAGATATCATCTGCGAATGTTGTCAGCAGTTCCTGTGCCATCCACGCTGCACGCATCATCCATCCGCATTTTGGGCAATATTCTATTGTTATCGTTGGCTTCATTTTGTAAAATAATTAATGATATATGAAATCTAACCGCAATGTAGTCCTTCCTGCTATAAAACTGCGGACACATGGTAGTAATCCTGCGGATATATTCCTTACATTAGTAGCAATATTCCAACTGAAAGATACAACGAATCACAATATTTCAGATTTTGAAAATTTGCATCCGTTTTTTTTATAATTTTAGCACAGCATTCAGGTTACCCTTAAAGAACGTTTGTGCCGACAAATAAACTCTATGCGGATTGTCCGAACTAACTTATATACTTATATATTTAGCCTCATTATGTGTATGGACGAATTTCGTCTTTGCACAACACAGTGAGCTGTCCACGCATCCTCAGCGGGACACCGTACGCGTGCGCTTACTGAATGAGGAAGCCCGCAAGGCTTTTCCGAAAAATCCCGCCAGAACAGAAGAATATGCGCATGCCGCTATGGCCCTTAGCGACAGCCTCCATTTTAAACAAGGCATCATGTGGGCAACCCGTAATCTGGCTTTATCAGAGAACGGAAAAGGTAACCTTGAAAAACAACTGGATCTCACCATCAATTCCCTGAAAATTGCAGAAGAACTCAATGACTTACATGCAACAGGGATTCTCAACACAGATATCGGCAATATACTGGTCGAACAAGACCAGCCCAGACAAGCATTGCATTATCAGAAGAAAGCATTGCGTATTAAACAATCATTGGGACAGCCCGGTGAAATTGCCAGAACACTCAACAGCATTGGCAGTAGCTATATAAGAATGAATATGCCGGATTCCGCATTGTATTTTATGTTGGAATCTGAAAAGATAAAACTGGCCCTGAATGACCATCAGGGACTGGCAGTGACATATGAAAATATAGGACTGATCTATCTCCAGCAAAAGAAATATGCGCTGGCACTGCCCTATTTTGATATCTCGGAGCAATATTACAAGGAGTCCGATCACCTGAACGGACTGGTAAAATCGCACCTGAACATCGGATTGGTACACACCATGTTGCATCACTATGAGGAAGCACAGCAACACCTGTCTGAAGCAGCACTGTTAAACAGTACTCTGAAAAATGCAAAAAACACCATGATCTATCACAAGAACATGGCCGTTCTGGACTCAGCACGGGGAGACTATGCTGCTGCACTGGCTAATTTCAGACAATTCAGCCTCCTGAATGAAGAGATGTTCAGTCTGGAGAAAGCAAAATTCATTGCCAATACGAAAGAGAAATACGAAACAGAAAAGAAACAACACGAGAATAAGTTACTGCGTAAAGAACAGCAATTGCATCTCGCCACTATTCACCAGCAACGTATTCTGGTGATTTTCTGTAGCATGCTTTTACTCGGATTGTTTATTGTCACAGCGGTATTATACCTGATGTACAGACGTCAGCAGGATCTCTACAAACAGCTGAATCTCCGGAATACACAGGTACAACAACAAAACAGGATCATTCTCGAACAAAATACGGCACTGGGTAACGGCAACCAGGTCAAGGATAAAATCTTCTCCGTTATTTCTCATGATCTACGCTCTCCGCTGGCTATTCTGGAAGGTTTGCTGTTCCTGCTCAGAGACGAAAAAATGTCAGAAGAGCAATTCAGGATCTTCTCACATGAGCTTTGGCGTGACGTAAAAAACACTGCCTATATGATGGATAATCTCCTGCAATGGGCCAGTAGCCAGATGAAAGGGATCCACGTTACACCAGACGATTTCGATATCAGTAATATTCTGAAAAATGAATTCGAATTACTACAGTCAATGGCACGTCAGAAAGCAATAACGTTGACGCACGAGCTGCAACGGCCAATTATGGTATATGCAGATCCTGATATGATCCGTCTTGTACTCAGAAATCTGATCAGCAATGCAATCAAATTCACGCCCATCAACGGTAGTGTCAGTATTAGCTATTTGTTGTCGCCTGAGAAAATTGAGATCGTTGTACAGGATACAGGTGTCGGCATCGCTTTGGCTGATCAGGTAAAAGTATTCTCCAACATTTATTATTCAACCAGCGGTACACAAAATGAGAAAGGTTGTGGCTTAGGACTCCCGCTATCGAAGGATTTCATCGAAAGAAACAATGGAAAGATCTGGTTCAACAGCAGCTTTGGAAAAGGCACCAGCTTCCATTTCACCCTACCTTTGAGTGCGGAAGAAGAACCGGTTAGCAGAGGCTATACCATTATCGTAAAAGAAGGACAACAATACACAGAAAACGTCCTTGATAACAATTAAGGCCGCTTATGTAATTCAGTTGTACCAGCAGTTGTCACAAACAAACCAATATCTCTTATCATCTCCGAAAAGACCACAGGCGGCACTTCATGCAATGGCAAAGGCTCCCCTTGCCTGTAAAAGTTAAGCAGGTCCGTAACAACTGTATCTTCCTCTTTTGTATCAGCAAAGAAATTTACCCGGATATCCCAGTCCGCCAGTGTAATATGCGGCACATAAGACCAGTTGTGCTCTGCCTTCTGACGTAGCGTCCAGCCTCTTTGTGTGATCGCATGTTTAAATTTTAATCTGTTCAATACATGAGAGGCAAAACGGGTAGAATAATAGCAGTCCGACAACTCATCACTGTTCGGTGTATAGACGGCTCTGTCTACCTGTTGAAAAGGCTGCTCAACCTGATGTTGAGACAAAAAACTCCGCCATTCCCTGATTGTTTTCACAGATTCCTTCATCGGATGCCATAGTGTGACCTGCGTTTCAGCGGTAACGGTCAAAGGTTTCCCCTGATGATCGATGATATGTCCATCCATACAATAACCGATAATATCCTGTCCGTTGGTCTGAAACCGCCAGATCAACCGGTTCACCAGTGCCTTCATCAAGGGGTGTTCAAGATAAACAGTCTTCCAGTGACCATACTGCCACGGATGCTGTCTTAAAAAGAACGTTCGAGGCGGATACTATTGGCTGAAAGTGTATCCTCAATTTCTCTTATCAGCCGTTTAAAATTCTTCAGTGCAGCACTCTGTACTGATGGCCCTTTCCCTATTATTTTTCCGTCTTTTTCCCACGATAGCGCTGATTTACCCGAATTCTGCAAAGTATAGACACCCGTCAGTTCCCCTACCGGTATTCGCAGACATCCCTGTTGATCCAGTCCGAAATCCGGTACCATATATTCATCCAGTTCATGTAGAGAAACACCATATTTCTGCGCCAATCCCTGCAGAATCCTGTCAATACTTTTCAGGGTAGCGGCATGTTTAACCATTCCACGGAGCCGCGTGATCCTGCTCAGCGCCTCCCGGAAAGACAGGCAGGTAAATGCATAAATACAGGCGGTACCTGTTTTGGCGGATAAAGGTCCGGCGTTCCCCTTTTTCTTATAAGCCCAGGGTGCATATGCCTCCAGCAGATCCATCAACGCCTTGTTTTCCGGTATCGCACAACACCAGATAAATGCCTTCAGCATATTGTGATTGATCGCGCTGAGATAGCTGATATTATAGTCTACAAAACTGTGTTTTCTACCCGCATGAACCGACATCATCTGCCCCTGACAGAAAGAAATCCAGTCTTTCATCCGCATGATAAAATACTCCTGCTCAATCCTGTTCACCAGTACTTTGGCTCTGGTCCACCATTTCTGGGTGGGTATGTTCCCTTCCCCGGCATTCAGACAATGCTCTACAAAGGAAGTCCAGTACTCCTGCTGCCGCGTACTTTTGATATTAGACAGAAATTCCACCACCAGAATACCCAATGGATCCCTGCGGCTCACCAACTGTTCCGGTCCGCCATGCATCAGTATATCAATCTGGATATTTACTCTGTCTTCTGCCACTGTAACACTCTTCTTCTCAGAAGTATCCAGTAATTCCAGACAATGCATCAGCGTTTCTGTCAACCGTCCTTTTTTATTCACTTTATTCTGGATGAGCTTAAACAGTTCCTGACGGGGAAACCACCAGTCATTGGTCCGCCTCAGGGTCGTCTCATGCCATTGGAAGATAATATGGAAGCATTGCTCATCCGACGTAAACACAGAGAGGTATTTGATCAAACCTGCGGCATCTATGGCTTCAGGTAAATTGTCTGCCTGTATTTTTCCGATCCAGAAGTCTGTAAATTGCATAGCTTCAATGATGTAGAGGTATAACAATGAGGGTGTCAGTATCTCCTAATTTATTAAAAAAGCAGGGATTAAAAAAAACGAAGCATTACCTACGGATGAATCAGGCAGGGAAATTGTTGTGATGGAAGGGTATTAAAATTTCTGTACTTTCGACATATAAACAAATAAAATATGCGCTGGCAAAACAGAAGATTAAGCGACAACGTAGAAGACCGTCGTGGTGGCGGCGGTGGTGGTGGAATGAGGAATATCGGCATTGGTGGTGGTATCGGTGGTATCATTATCATTGTTCTCGCCTTATTATTCAATCAGGATCCCCAACAGGCTTTACAATCCGTTCAGCAGAGTACAGGTGGTGCTCAGCAGACTGAATCCAAAACTGTCACCAATAACAGCGACGAAATTGCCCGGTTTGCATCGACTGTACTGGCAGATACCGAAGACGTCTGGGAGAAGCTGTTTGCCGAAATGAACAAGCAATACAAGGATCCGGGTATGGTATTGTACACTGATTATGACCAGTCCGGATGTGGTGCAGCGCAATCTGCTATGGGACCTTTCTATTGTCCTGCGGATGAGAAGGTATACCTTGATCTGAGTTTCTTTAATGAAATGGAACAGCGCTTTAAAGTAGCAGGCGATTTTGCCATGGCCTATGTGATTGCACATGAAGTTGGTCACCACGTACAGAACCTTCTTGGTACCAGCCGTAAAGTACAGGCTATGCGTTCTCAGATCAGTGAGCGCGAATACAATAAATTATCTGTGAGGCTTGAGCTTCAGGCTGACTTCCTTGCGGGTGTATGGGCACATCATGCGCAGAAGATGCAGAATATCCTTGAAGCGGGTGATATCGAAGAAGCATTAAATGCTGCCAGCGCTGTTGGTGACGATGCTTTGCAAAAGGCTGCTTCCGGGCATGTTGTTCCTGATGCTTTTACACATGGTACATCTGCACAGCGTATGAAGTGGTTTAAGAAAGGTTTCGAAACCGGTGATGTTAAACAAGGTGATACTTTTAATACGACAGATCTTTAATATTATTCAAGCCGTCTCCATTGCGAGGCGGCTTTTTCTGTGTTAGCCCTTCTTTTGGTGGATGTTTTTAAGCTCCGGTTGTTATAGCTTCTTTCTCTTCTTAATGTGCTGGTTCAGCTTTTCAGATTATAATTATTTCGGTGAATGATGTCATCGAAAGCTGTGGTTAGTTGCCGGTTCATTCCAGACTTTCTTAGCTGCAATTGTTGTCTTTTCAGATTGTAGTTATCGGTTAATTCCAGCTACCTTTCCTGTTTTCAATTATCGTCTTCATTTTTGAGGGTTGGTCTTACGCTACGGTTTCAGATGGGACCTCTGGCTGACGCTCTTTGAAGTACTATACATGCAGCTTTGGTAGGTCGTGTTGGGCCGGGGATATCTATCTGACTTTATCAGGTGGATGGGCATACTTCAAAGACCTAAGGCCAGGGTCTCCATCTGAAATCCTTCGCTGTAACAAGACTGTCTACATGCTATATTCGTTCAGCAGATAGTGACTTTCGTAAATCGTACATAAACAAACCATCATCTTTGCTTTCTGTCTAAATTGTATCGAAAGATAAGGGCCGATATCTCTTATACTATTACAATCGATATATTACCATTCATTAATATTCAGCGGTTATTGCTGAAACGACAGGCTGCATCAGCGGAGGGGTTGAGGTGTAGACAAAGGGCCTTAGCCCTTAGAGAGTCTGCCCCGCTTGATAGGGGTTCAATCAATCATCCCAACACCCAACACGACCCACCCCGGCCAATAGCACGCCTCTCAAAGGGCGTCAGCCCGGCGTCCCACCTCAACCCGCAGCAGGATGCCTGATACGAGACACAATCAACCAAAAACATATCCCAGCTTAATAACTATTTATCCAACAATCAGCACAACGTATCACAAACATCACCAAAACAACAGGCACTTTCAGCAAAAAAACACCACAGCAGCCTCAAAAGCTGAAAAATCATCATCATAAACCCGAAGACAGACAAAAATCATCGTATCTTAATTTCCGTAACTTTACAGCATGCCCAACCCTGCTATTTCCTACACACGCATAACAAGAGTACAGGATACAATTGTTACTGCAACAGAAGATGCTCTCGCCGCAGAAGAACCGCTGGAAATACAGCTGATCTACGGACCTGCTGCCGACAGACAGCAACAAAGCATCTCTGTCACCATGCGTACACCGGGTCAGGACCCCGAACTGGCAACAGGCTTCCTTTTTACAGAAGGAATCATCCGGAGTCATGATGATATCAAAGCTATCAGCTCCGAAAGTGATGTGACGAATACAATACTCGTAAGCCTGCACGAACAGGTATGTCCGGTACTCAAAACGACACAACGTAATTTCGTGTCGAATGCAGGCTGCGGCGTCTGCGGAAAGACGGATATTGCGTCTATTTACGCACCTGTTGCAAAAGAGACAACCAGCGGAGGAACAAGTAAATGGTCTTCTGCAATGATTACACAATTACCTGATATCTTGCGGAAACAACAGCAACTGTTTGACGATACCGGTGGAATTCACGCAGCAGCATTATTTGATGGTGCATCGAATTTATTGCTGATGCGCGAGGATATTGGCAGACACAATGCTGTGGATAAGCTGATCGGCGCGGCATTACAGCAAAAGCTTTTCCCGATGGATCAATACCTGCTGCTGCTCAGTGGACGCGCAGGATTTGAGTTAATCCAAAAAGCAGCAATGGCAGGAATCAAAGTAATCGCGGCAGTAGGTGCACCATCCGGAATGGCCGTGAAAATGGCCGGAGAATGGGATATCACCCTGATAGGGTTTCTTAGACAACAGCGATTTAATATCTATACCGGAGAACAAAGGATCCTTATTGCGAATGAGTAAGTCTGCATAAACCGACTGCCTTTTCGTTTATATATAATACGCATTAGAAACAAGCTTCCATGAGCAACGAACACACCGACGCTTCTCAGAATCCTGAACACTTTACAGGACATATCCGTCTCGGCAAACCCAAAACAGCTGCCGCAGGGATCCCTGCCGTAATCTCCAGCGCAAAACACATTCTGCAGGAAATGGATGCCGTACGTGGCATGAAAGCCCTGTTAAAGCTCAATCAGAAAAGCGGATTCGACTGCCCCGGTTGCGCATGGCCCGACCCTGACGATGAACGCTCCTCTGTGGCGGAATACTGTGAAAATGGAGCAAAAGCGGTTGCCGAAGAAGCAACAAGTAAGAAGCTGGACGCAGCTTTCTTTGCAAAAAATAGTATCGCTGATCTCGCAGGATTGACAGACTATGAGATCGGTAAAAAAGGACGTGTTGCACAACCTGTATACCTCGCACCAGGTGCTACACATTACCAGCCCATCTCCTGGGAAGATGCTTTTGGCAAAATATCGCAACACCTGAAAGGACTCTCCTCTCCCGATGAAGCAGTTTTCTATACTTCCGGTCGTACAAGCAATGAAGCAGCCTTTCTGTATCAGCTGTTCGTCAGGGAATACGGCACCAATAACCTGCCCGACTGTTCCAATATGTGCCATGAATCCAGTGGTGTAGCCTTGTCTGATACTCTGGGTATTGGTAAAGGTTCCGTGACACTGGACGACCTGTATCAGGCGGAAGTGATTATTATACTCGGACAAAATCCCGGTACCAATCACCCACGTATGCTGACCGCCCTGCAGAAAGCTAAAAAGAATGGTGTGAAAATTATTGCTGTGAACCCTCTGCCTGAAACAGGGCTGCTGAACTTTATGAATCCGCAGACAGTAAAAGGCATGCTGCACATACCCACTCACCTGACCGATCTCTTCCTGCAGGTAAAGATCAACGGAGATATGGCGCTGTTACAGGCGATCGCACTGCTGCTGCTACAGGAAGAAGAGAAACAACCGGGATCTGTATTTGATAATCAGTTCATTAATCTTAATACCAACGGATACGACGCCTACATACAACACATCCGTCAACAACAACTGGAAAATTTAGCTGAAGCTGCCGGCATATCCGTAGAACAGATAAAGGAAGCAGCTAATATGCTGATGCATAAAAAGAAGATTGTCGCCTGTTGGGCGATGGGACTCACACAACATAAAAATGCAGTTGACACCATCAAGGAAGTAGTGAACCTCCTGTTGCTGAAAGGTAGTGTCGGTAAACCGGGCGCAGGTACTTGTCCGGTACGCGGACATAGCAACGTGCAGGGCGACCGTACCATGGGTATCTATGAAAAACCGCCAGAAACCTTGCTCAATGGTATCCGTTCAGTGTATGGTTTTGAACCACCACGTAAACATGGCTATGATACCGTACATGCCATCCGCGCTATGCGCGACGGAAAAGCAAAAGTGTTCTTCGCAATGGGTGGTAACTTCCTCTCTGCGACACCAGATACTGAAGTAACGGCACAGGCACTACGCAATTGTGCCCTCACCGTACAAGTATCTACAAAACTGAACCGCAGCCATCTGGTACACGGACAGGAAGCTATTATCCTGCCAACGCTGGGAAGAAGCGATCAGGACCTCCAACAGGGTGAAAAACAGTTTGTGACCTGTGAGAATTCTATGGGCGTCATTCAGATGTCCAAAGGAAATTTACAACCCGTGTCTGATCAACTACTGAGTGAACCTGTTATTGTCTGTAAACTCGCACTGGCAACATTGGGTACTCAGTCAAAAGTCAACTGGCAGCACTACATGCGTCACTATGATTACATCCGCGAGGATATTGAAAAAGTAATCCCCGGTTTTAATAATTATAATACCCGTGTCAGAAAGCCCGGCGGGTTTTATCTGCCGAATAATGCACGTAACGGGAAATTCAATACCATCACGGGTAAGGCTAATTTCAACGTCGCGACGATTATCAGACAGGAACTGGCGGCGGATGAATACATGATGATGACCATCCGTAGCCATGATCAGTTCAATACGACGATCTACGGACTGGACGACCGGTACCGCGGTATCTATCAGGAAAGAAGAGTGATTCTGATGAATGCGAAAGACATAAAGGCCGCCGGATTACAACCCAACGACGTCGTTGACCTGATCAACAATTTTGAAGGACAGGAAAGGATCGTACGTAAGTTCCTCATCGTGGAATATAGCATCCCGGAAAAGTGTACCGCCACCTACTTCCCGGAAACAAATGCATTGGTGCCACTCAATAGTGTAGCCGACAAGAGCAATACACCCACCTCCAAACTGGTAATCATTAAAGTGAGAAAATCATCTGAACTGTAAAAACGCCGGAGCTCTCAGTGAGAAGATGTTGAAACGGAAGTCAACTACTGTCGTTGCTTCCCAGAAAATTGTCTGCATCGGGAACGGTGCATTCGGATAGTAGTTGGCAGATAAACGAAGCGTATTCAGCGACAGGTTTTCATTCCTCAGCCTAAAGCCAAGGCCTAATCCCGAATACACAGGGTTTTTCAGCAAATTGCTGCTTTTGATGGAGAGCTGCGATGCCTGTATGGAGGTGAAGAAGTTAAATTTGAAACCAAGTACTTTCAGCGGACTATAATAAATAGTCTCAGAACGTACATTTAATCTCTGATAACCACTCAGCGGTACATTCTTATATCCCCAGACGCCCAGATCGCGATTGATATTTAATGGCCTGTAAAAGTAGTTATTCAGATTGCCCAGATAATCAATGTATAAGAACTGACGAAGTTTTCCTCCCGCAAATCGCATAGCACGGCTATAGTACTCTACTTTTGCATGGATGACGGCATCTTCCGAAGCAAAGTTCTGGTAAAAAGTACTGATACCCGCCTGTCCATAAATAATTCCTTTTGAACCCGTTACCCAGAATTTCTCTGCTTCTACCCCGACATAACCTCTGGTCCTGCCCTTCCATGTTTCCCAACCTGCAGTAGCCGATGCAGTATATCCCAAAGGAATATCCTCTGTTCTGCCAAAGCCGAAGAAGTGATCGGTTTTAAAGAACTCCTGTCTGAACACGACTGCCTGTGCTAAATAAAAACGATGGTTGTTATATACAGGGTCAAGTTTGTATTCCTCCTGCCAGGGTCGTTGCGTAAACAGCAGGTTAAAGTGCCGGACAAGAAACGCCAGATTAGGTCTGCGGGAACCCGGGTCGCGGCTATCCTGTTTCAGAATATTGTAACCACCCCATATGTCCAGAATGTTATACCGGTAATCACGATACAGGGTATCGGGGCGGTTGAACATATTAATAGAATAGTTGCTGCTGAAGCCTATTCCGCCCGTCCATTTGGCGCCACTCTTATATAAAGGTCTGTCAAAAGCAAAATAGTAAGTGCCTTCGTAAGTTCCCGAGTCAAGCGTATTGATATTGTTAAGCGTGGTATATCCGCCGGAGAAGTCTATAAAGGTCCCAAGGATGTTATTTTTGGTATATCGGGCCTGCGAACCGAAAGGCGGATTATCATTACCACTCCAGGATCCTCCTATCCTGACACCCTGCCCTGCACCGAAAAGGTTATCGTTGGATATACTGGCCCGGACACCGGAGGTACTAAGCCTCGACAGATCGAAACCGTATTCAAATACGTCCTTGGTAACTACCAATAAGTCAATGGAATCCGGAGAGGCCCCTGTATTAATAATATATAAGCGGGCATCCTGAATGAAGGGCCGGCTACGCAGATAACGCTCGTTGTCCGACATTTCATAGGGATTGAGCGTATCATTCTGCTGGAAAAAGAGCAGCTGCCGGATAACCCATTCCTCCGAATTGAAATGCAGACGGTTAGCAAGGTGTACCAGCTTCATAGAAGTGGAAAAGGTAGTGTCCTTGATATTGCTGGGACCAAATACGTTTACTCTGCGGAAATAGATGTCCCTGATCACTTTTCCGCTGAAGGGCTTGAAATATTGTTCACTCTTGATAATACTGCTGTCCGTTCCGGAAGGCTCAGGCACGTCCTGACGGGTCACCTTTCTGATAAGGGTGTTCCGGTATTGCCTGCTGCGGAGAGAATCCTGATATACCCGCATGCGGCTAAACCAGGAGTTCGAATACTTTTTGGACACCGGAACGGTATCTCCCTGCAGGATCACATCCCCCGGCACGATCGTATCTCCCGGGATCGTCGGTACAATAGGTACCGTGGGTATCATCGGGAGTATCGGGAACAGGGTATCCTCTTCCGGAACCGGCATGGCCGGAACGGAGGGCTTTACCGGGGTAATGGTATCACGCAAAACGGGATGGTGGGAAAATGTCCGTACGGGATGACCATGTGCCTCTAAAATTTCGAAGGCCAGGCAATAGCAAATCAAAAAATATAGTAATATTTTTAGCGATTTTCTCACTCGATCTCAGAAGTAATAAGCAAGCTTCTTCTTTACTAACGTAAAGAATATGTAACAGTTGTAACAAGTTAACTAATTATTGTGCCACTATCACGGTTTCCCATCCGTCATAACGGGCATTCACCTCCTGAGCAAGCTCCCACAGCATCATTACTGCCGAGTCTATGCTTTCCTCGTCTGTACGGTCGTTACGGGAAAGCTTCAATCCATAAGGTTGAGGGCCTTTTTCGTCAACCGGGCGCCCTTCAATGGCAAAACCCAGCCGTTCTACCTGCTGTCCGAAAATTTCTCTTTCAGCTTCAGCAGAGAAGTATACCCAATGATCTATGAGACGTTCTCTTTCGGCAATATCCCCATGTTGTTTCAGCGTGCGCAACACTTTGCGGTTGTGGATACGCTGTAACTCCTGTGTGTCAGGGAACAGATAGTCGAAATATAACTCCCAGGTCTTATCCTCCTTCATACCGCAATCGTACCTGTAATCAGGGAATTGCGCCATCGCTTCCGCGATAGACTCTTCGTATCCGGAGGTATTGGAACTATAAAAATAAAAATCTCTCACACCGTTTGATATCGTACGGCCTACGAAATGTGCGTTTAACGAGGTCTCAAGTTGCTGTACCAGACAATCCTCTATCACACCCAGTTTGGAGAATTCGTCTCCATGTGGAAATCCGTCTGGCCGGGGATGCTTCAGATACACTGATATAAATATAGAATACGGCTTCTTAGTTAAGGGCGCAAAACGTCGTAAACCAAGGTCCAGCCCTATTATAGCCGGTTTGTCTTCTATATGGCAAGTGTATATGTCCCAGTCAGGTTGGTAAGCGTCAGGCATAATGCATTGATTCGAAAAATGTAACTGTCGGCTGTAAAGATACATAACCCTTCGCGCCATTCATCCATTAGTGCCGCAATCTTTTTTTAAATCGGGCTACTTTTATGTCAGTTACAGGCTATTATAAGAAAAGTATTTTGGATCATGCAGAAAATTGTCTCTTTATGTTTGGGAATGATGCTCACATTCCTCTCGATCGTCCACGCGCAACAACCGGGTCAAAAACCGGCGGAAAACGGCTCTCTATACGGAAAACTCGTCGATGCAACTACCAACGCTCCCGTTGAATATGCCTCCGTTGCCCTGCTCCGCGCAGCAGATTCCAGCGTTGCTACCGGTATGTTGTCCAAACCAAACGGTGATTTCAACTTTCCTGAAATTCCTTTAGGTAAATATATCATGAAGGTAAATTTTATCGGGTACGAAACCGTTTATAAAACAATTTCAGTTACGGCTAAAAATAATAGTATAGATATTGGTAATATTAAACTGAGTGCCAATGTAAGATCTTTGGCCGGTGTAGAGATCGTTAGCGAGAAACCTGCTTTCCAGATGGCTATCGACAAACGCGTCTTTAATGTGGATAAAAATATTTCCAGTGTAGGGGGTACTGCTACAGATGTACTGAAGCAGGTTCCTTCCGTAAACGTAGATATCGATGGCAACGTCAGTGTCCGTAATGGCTCTCCTACCATCTTCGTAGATGGTCGCCCCACTACCCTGACCCTCGACCAGATCCCAGCCGATGCGATTGCTTCCGTAGAAGTGGTTACCAACCCATCCGCCAAATATGATGCTGAAGGGGTAAGTGGTATCCTGAATATCGTATTGAAAAAGAACCGCAAAGCAGGTATCAACGGTCAGGTGACCGGCGGTCTTTCCTCTATCGGTGGTGGTAACGCAGGTGCAGACCTCAATATCCGCAGAGAGAAATTCAACCTTTCCCTCAGCTACAACCTGAGAAGCCGTCAGGGGAATGCCCGCTCCCACCTGTTCCGCAAAAACATTGGTGCAGATACGACTACTTTCCTTGATCAATATAATGAAGGTGAAAACGGTCGTCGTTTCCAGTTCGGCCGCGTTGGTTTTGACTGGTTTATGGATAACCGCAATACATTTACCATCGCTCAGGGTATCATGGCAGGTGATTTTAAAGATAATAGTGGCCTGACATTATATGACCTCGATGCTAACAGAAATCAGGTACGCTATGGCACCGGTATCGATAATTCCAATCACAACTTCCGTAACTACAGCACCCAGATCGGTTATAAGCACACCTTCGCCAAACAAGGCCACGAACTGACCGCCGACTTTAACTATAACTACGCGACGTCAAAAGATAATTCCGACTATTCTTTACAATATTACAATCTGGGCCACGAGCCGATCGACTCTCCGAATATCCCACAGGCACGTTATGGCCGTGGTGCTGGTAATACAACATATATTACGGGTCAGATCGATTACGTGAATCCTCTGACAGAGAATTCCAAACTGGAGGCGGGTCTGCGCACCACCACCCGTAAGTTCAATAACGAACTGACCACTATGGGCAGGGACTTCTCTACCGGTCGTGATGTACTGGACTCTTCACTCTCCAATGACTACCGTTATTCTGAAACCATCAACGCCGCTTACGCCAGTTATTCTGGTACGATCGGCAATTTTGGCTATCAGGGCGGTCTGCGTGCAGAACAGTCCTTCTATGATGGAGAAACAAGAGTATTGAGCAAGAGCAGCTATAAAATTGATTATCCGATCAGTTTCTTCCCAAGCCTGTTCCTCTCCCAGAAATTCAAGGGAGATCATGAACTGCAGCTGAACTATAGCCGTCGTGTACGTCGCCCATGGTTCCGCGACCTGCTGCCTAACCTGGAATATACTGCACAAAGTGCCAACCGTGGTAACCCGGCCCTCCGCCCTGAGTTTACCAACTCATTCGAATTAAGTTATCTTAAAGATTTCAATCGAAAACATAACGTATTAGTATCGCTTTACTTCAGAAATACTGAAAAAGCTATCACCGATTTCTATACAGATACCACCCTGAATATCAACGGTCAG
Source organism: Chitinophaga pinensis (assembly GCF_007896845.1). Classification (GTDB taxonomy): domain Bacteria; phylum Bacteroidota; class Bacteroidia; order Chitinophagales; family Chitinophagaceae; genus Chitinophaga; species Chitinophaga pinensis_C. The sequence continues at coordinate 22,161 of NZ_VOHS01000050.1, forward strand.
GACCAGAAAGTGGTACTGTCCTATCCGGTGAATGCCAATACGCGTAATGCTTATGGCGCCGAATTCACAGTACGTAATCAGATCTTAAAAGGCTGGGATATTACCACCAACCTGAACCTCGCGCAGCAAAAGATCAATGCCGGTAACCTGCAAAGCAACCTTACTAATCAGGGCTTTATCTGGTTTGGTAAAGTGAACAGTAATACCAAACTGCCATGGAACACTACCCTGCAGTTAACTGGTAACTACGAATCCAAACAGATCCTGCCACAAGGAGAAAGAGCGGCACAGTACTCAGCAGACGTAGCTTTACGTAGAGAATTCCTGAAGAAAAAGAACCTGGTAGTGTCACTGGCACTGAATGACATCTTCAATACAGACCGTAACCTGTCATTTACCAATACCGCTTTCTCCGAACAGGAAAGATATCGTAAGCGTGCGACCCGTGAACTCCGTCTGAACGTGTCTTACAGATTCGGTAAAATGGATACGAAACAGCGCAAAAACGGTAAAAAAGAAGATCAGCAGGAAAACAATAAAGAAGAATTTTAATTTTACCTGCTCAAAACCGAATACTTATGATCGATACTATCAGCAATACCGTTACGCTCCGCTTTCTGGCTGAGCCATCAGACGTCAACTTTGGCGGAAAAGTACATGGAGGCGCCGTAATGAAATGGATTGACCAGGCAGGGTACGCCTGTGCGGCCAATTGGAGCGGACAATATTGTGTGACAGTATACGTGGGTGGTATCCGTTTCTTCAAGCCAATCTCAATCGGCGATATGGTGGAAATTACCGCAACCGTGATTTATACCGGTAATTCCAGTATGCACATCTCTATTAATGTACAGGCAGGAAATCCCCGTCGTAAGGAACGTATTAAAACTACCCACTGTGTAATGGTATTTGCAGCTGTAGATGATGCCGGTAAAACAGTCCCTGTTCCAAAATGGGTCCCTGAGACACCAGCAGCGATAGAAATGGAGAATTACGCGAAAAAGCTGATGCACCTGAGACAGAACATCGAGGAAGAGATGAAACCGTACATGTAAGTTTTCAATTACTATAAATAAAAAAGAGGAACTGTCCGGTTCCTCTTTTTTATTTATAGTAGCTCCTTGCGTATAGTCTTTAATGTGAAAACTGCATCTCACTCAGGTTCCTGTATAATCCCCCATCCATCATTACCAGTTCTTCATGCGTGCCCTCTTCTACCAGTTGGCCCTTATCCAGTACGATGATCTTATCTGCCTGACGCACTGTACTCAGCCGGTGTGCAATGACAATAGAGGTACGGCCTTCCATCAGCTTTTCCAGTGCATCCTGCACCAGTCTTTCTGATTCGGAATCCAATGCGGAAGTAGCTTCATCAAGAATCAGTATCCGCGGGTTCTTTAGTACAGCCCGCGCTATGGCGATACGTTGGCGCTGTCCGCCAGACAACTGAATTCCTCTTTCTCCGACTATCGTATCCAGTCCATCAGGAAAACGGGCTATAAACTCCCATGCATTTGCCTTCTCCGCGGCTGCCGTTATCTCTTCTGTAGTAGCTCCCGGCTTACCATAGGCAATGTTATCGCGGATGGTTCCCCCAAAAAGAAATACATCCTGTGGTACAATGGCCATCTGACTACGCAGCGCCGACAAAGGAAAACTACCGGCGTCTTTTCCGTTAAAACGCACCATGCCCTGTTGTGGATCATATAAGCGTAACAGTAAGGATACAATTGTACTCTTGCCTGCCCCGCTGGGCCCCACCAAAGCCACCTGTTGGTCCGGAGCTATTTCAAAAGAAACATGCTGCAGTACCTCCTGATCCTCTCTCGTCGGATAATGGAACGATATATCTTCAAATGAAATCTGCCCTGTCAGTTGATCCTGCGGAGCAACCTTTGTCACTTCCTCCACTGGTTCTGCCGGTTCATCCAGTATCTCCAGCAGATGCTCAGTGGCGCCAATGCTCTTCTGAATGCTGGCGTAAACCTCTGCCAGACCGGCGACTGATCCGCCAATAAAACTGGAATATAAAACAAATGACAGCAGCATACCCGGATCCATTTTGCCTTCGGCAATCAATAAAGCGCCCCGCCAGATCACCCCGATCATGGCACCAAAGACACCCACGATCATACTGGCAGCAAAAGCACCACGGAACTTCCCGGTCTTCATACCGGTAGCTGCCACTTCCTGAATCTTCTTATGGTAACGCTTCATCTCAAAGAATTCATTGGCAAAAGCCTTGACATTCAATACTCCCTGAAGCGTTTCTTCAACAATTGTATTTGCTTCCGCTACCTGACTTTGCGCCAGCTTGGAATAACGTCTCACGAAACGTCCGAAGAAGAAAGCAATCACCATAATAACCGGCAAAGTGATCAACATCAGGATGGTCAGCTGCACAGAGGTATGGAGCAGGAGTACCAGTCCGCCAATAATAATAATCAGCTGACGGATAAACTCCGCTACCGTAGTGGTAAACGTCTCCTGTAACAGCGAAATATCCGAAGAGATTCTGCTGCCTAATTCCCCGACACGCCTGTTGAGGAAAAATCGCATCGGCAACTTGATCATGTGATTATAAATATGCTGCCGTAAGGACGCCAGAGAACGTTCTGTTACATTGACAAATAACATAATACGGAGATAGCCGAAAATTCCCTGCGCAATCAGGATGCCTGCCAGTAAAAGACCGATCTGATTAATGCGGTGTGGATCAGTCGTCACACGATGTCCACCGGCGGCATCAACCAGTTCCCCCAGCAGTTTGGGAAAAGCAAGGTTTGCGGCGCTGGATACGAAAAGAAAAAGCAGGCCAAGACCGAAGGCCGGCCAGTATGGTTTAACATATTTATAGAGTCTGAACGTGCGTTTTAACGCTGCTGCACGGAGAGGCTTTTGCTGCTGTTGTGTACTATCGTCTTGCATCAGTTAGATAAGAATTATCAATAAGGAGGAATCAACAATCCGGAATTGTCGCTAAATTTCGCTCTGAGTCGTATAGGTTATGACGGGCAGGCAAGGTAAATATTTTATCCTTACTATAATAAATAAAGGAGGCCACTAAGGACCTCCTTTCTAAAAGACGATAGTCAATTACGAATGTACGTCTGTTTGACGTAGAACTGAGCTTGCTACAAGACATCAATCCGATTACAAACACAGCTGATATTTCTGAAAAACAACGACTTAAATAGCCAATCTGCGTCGTTAAATTCGTTTACGTGGCTTGTTTTTGACCATCTCCAACAAAAGCCTTTACTAAGCTGTCACCAGAAGGTAACTATAGGTATCTGCAATACCATTCGTAATCAATCACTTTTGTCTGTTCTTGCTGGAATCTGCTACACCGGTTCCATAACGGGAAGAATCTTCTCCGGGATTAATTGCACCCGGTGGTACTTCTGCTGCCGGAGCCGTATCAGGTGTTACAGTAGCCGGCTGTTCAGAGGTGCCTACAGAGGTAGAATCACTATGACTACCGGAACCGCCACCGCATGCTATAAAACATGTGCCTCCTGCGATTAGCAGTGTATATAACAAGTATTTATATTTACTTGAATGAGTGCTTTTCATAAACTAATTTTTGTCAGTTAACAAATAAAAGCTACTATATATATGTCCCTGTATATTTTTCCACAAATAGTGGACAAAAGTAAACGGCTAACGCACACAATGTTACTTAATCGGCATAGAATCAGGCCTTACGGAAGATGTGTCCGTTGCTCTGTTCATTGTATCGATAGTACTATTTGTGTCAGACTGTATAACGGAGGAAGTATCTGTCGTATTACCACTTTCCCTTGAACTGCCACAGGAAAACAGGAAGATGCTCAGTATAATAGCGAGACACGTTGTAATACCGATCTTACATAAAGCCAGACGAAGGGTTATAGCATTATTACCGAGGTCTTTGTTTTGCGTTCTCATGATTAACTAAATATTTATCCAGGTTAAACAATAACTAAATAATAACTAAATAAAGAGTATGATTTCTGCTAAATGCATAAAGAATTATGCCAAGGCTTACATTTGTGACAGGACATGAATATGGAACATGCTATTTTTCAGAATATCGAGCAACACCAATTATTAAAAGTAATTGTCGCGATCGTCATCGGCGGACTGCTCGGATTGGAACGGGAATACCGTCACAAGGCCGCGGGTATGCGTACCCTGACCCTCATCTGTCTCGGCAGCACGCTTTTTACCATCCTTTCTGTAGAATTGGGGTATCCCGAAAGTCCCGACCGTGTAGCTTCCAATATACTGACCGGGGTTGGTTTTATTGGCGCCGGGGTTATCTTCAAGGGTGATTTTACGATAGATGGTATCACGACCGCCGCTACTATCTGGATCGCGTCCGCTTTGGGGATTGCTATCGGTATGAGCCACTATGTGCTGGCTGCATTTTCTCTCGCAATGGTCCTGCTACTGCTGTTGGGATTAAAGGCGCTGGAGGGAAAGATTGGAAAATGGAGGGAAAAGCGCACCTACACGATCAGCTATCCGGAAGACAGATACACTCCGGAGGCAATAACGGCCCTGTTCCACCAGCATCATCTTCAATACAAATTATTGCTGCAAACAAAAAAGGACGCACTGATTGAGCATAAATACGAAGTGAGCGGCAAACCACATGGAATGGCTGCCATCACCGAATTCCTGCTTTCAGATAAAAATATTCATCATTTTGCCGTTCAGGCAAACCCACTTTAGAAGGAATATACAGATATGTCGCACGCCGATCTTCCATTACATTACGGGCACGTACCACCATGGCTGGCACAGCGAATGAGCCTGTTGGGAGGCGCTATAGTAGAAACCATCGTTGCTGATTACGGAAAAGGTGAAGTTATCCGCCGGCTGAGTGATCCCTGCTGGTTTCAGGCATTGGGTTGCGTATTGGGAATGGACTGGCATTCGTCCGGCATTACCACCAGTGTAATGGGCGTTAAAAAAAGCATTGAACCCCAGAGCACAGGAACTGGGTATCTATATCTGTGGAGGAAAGGGAAAACATTCCCGGCAGACACCCGCAGAATTATTGGCTATTGCAGAACTTACCGGACTACCCGGACAGGAATTGGTACGTAGTAGTAAACTGGCGGCCAAAGTGGATAATACGGCCATACAGGATGGATTTCAGTTGTATCTCCACTCTTTCATCGTCTCCGATGAAGGCGATTGGGCTATCGTACAACAGGGAATGAACGATGCCAGTAGTATGGCCCGCCGTTACCACTGGCATTCCGCCGCTTTCAAAGAATACACAGAATCTCCACATACTTTCATCTATGGCAAAAATCAGGGGCTCATCCTTAACCTGACTGATAAGGAAGCTGGTTCTACCAAAGCTGGTATGCTTGAACTGGTGAAGGAAAAACCAGCCCACCTGTTGCCTGAGATCAGAAATCTGATTATGCCCGCGCATCATGACGTACGTTCAAAAGATGTGGATCTCAAGCGTCTGGGCAGTGTACTGGCAGTCGCACATGAACGCCAGCTGCACGACTTTGAATCATTATTGTTGCTGGAAGGGGTTGGTCCGCGTACACTGCAATCGTTGACGCTTGTCAGTGAAGTGATCCATGGTACGCCATCCCGTTTTACCGATCCTGCGCGTTTTTCTTTTGCACACGGCGGAAAGGATGGTCACCCTTTTCCTGTTCCGGTGAATGTATATGATGAAACGATCAGCGTGTTGAAAGATGCGGTCAATAAGGCAAAGATCGGTCAGTCCGATAAACAGGACGCGATCCGCAAATTATCGATGCTCTCACAGCAGGTCGAAAAGGATTTCATACCCAACGCCCGGCTGGAAGAACTGATTCAGGAAGAAAGAGATCATTCATGGCAATATGGCGGCCGTACCGTAATGGGCAAAGCACAACCGCCAAAGAAAAAAGGAGGCGATCAGCTCAGTTTGTTCTGACGCTTGTATTTACTCATCATTTTTACAATCAAAGGCAAGGTAAGCCCCTGCCTATCAGGGTAAATAATACAACTGCTACTGATAAAAATGATCTCATTCCGCAATGGAAATGGAGCGCCGTTTTCAAGCGTTTCGGGAAGACCGATCGCGATAGCCAGTGATACAATACCCCGCATACCGGACCAGCTGATGATCACGCTGGTAGGATAGTCAAGTAAAGTATCTCTTGTCATCTGTGTCTCCTGCGGTGTTTGGACGACAAGAATGCTCTTTGCAGATTGATCTTCTGCAGAAATACCCTCGCCATACGTAATACCAATGCAACAATAGTGATCAGGAATGCATAACCCAGATAAGGGAACACCTGTGTCTTATCTATGTGTTTTAATACATAAGGATATTGTAATCCGATCAGGATAAAGATCAAACCATTCAACAGAAAATGATTACATCCCAGATCGTCTTTGACTGATCTTTCAGACCATCCGGGAAGATCTTTTTACTAA
>NZ_VOHS01000051.1 GCF_007896845.1 Chitinophaga pinensis
CGCATGCATAAGCAGCATACCCGCAGAATCTACAATAGCGGTCCTGCCTTCCCCCATTCAGATCCTCCATTAGGCGTACTGCCATGATCAACCGATCAACGAGGGCGGCCCCTCTGTTTGCTATAAACATACGGGACACCAGTCGCCCATGCTATGGGCCACAATAGAGATTTTGGGTAACAGGTCTTCGCCGAAACCAACTACTTTCAATTCTTTACTTAACTTCCGGCAATATCTGAATAGGCTATAAATTCTCGTAATCAAAACTGAGCATTAACGGATATGGTTTCCATACGTGTATCCATTTTCATACTTTCCGTAATAGAGCGGTATCTCCAAAAATACCATGTATGATAACGGCAGCCTGTCAGTCTCAGATAATACTTTGAGCTTTCTTTTATCTGCCCCGGATTTGCCGTCGTATGCCATGCATTATCTTCAAAATAATGCAAGGTCAATGTCTCCGTTCGCCGGCAGCAGCAACTTCTTAAAATACAGTTTTATAGAACCGAACAAAACTTCTTGATGTAATGGAAGGCGCTACCAACGTGCCGGCTGTTGGTGCAGGGAAGTGATTCACCCGGATGTTCCCCATCCTCATCAGTATACCCTACCGGAACATATAATCCCCTTTCTTGTCATACGCATAAGGAACAACAATTTCGTCATACGCTTCTATGGAACGGCTTTCGGACTGCTGCTTATTAGGTATAATGACCAGTTCTTCTCCTTCGCGTAATACAGGAAAGTCTCTCCCATTTCGAGGTCCTATTTCAAGCGCTATACCCGGTCGGCCAGCTCTGCAGTTCCAACATATGGAAAAGGAGACGCGTCACTTAAGGCATTTCCCCATATTGTCGCAGGAGGATAGATATCGGGAGTAACAGCATTATTGAACGGGCGGTGACCATCTCTTTTTGTGTGACAAGGGTTGCAGCAGCCTGCCCCTTCAGGAGCTTGATGGAAAACACACCGAAAGGTTCCTGAGGCGACAATTCCAGTTCTTTATTAGGCCCAATTACCCGAAGCTTGAAATTAAAACACCGCCCAATCTGCGTTTGGACTTGTTACTAAATGGAGACCTCCGCTCTTCTTCGTCTAATTCATCAATACTAAGAGGCGGCTGATCAAAATTCCTGAGATCAATATCTGGCTGCGTACTTACAACAATCTTTATATAGTCGGTAATTTCTGTAACATTAAATTTATAATATCCATCGTCTATAAAAAGCTCTATAAGATTAAACAAACGATGATTTCCATCTTTCACCTTCAGCTGTATTTCAGCGCCGTCTTCAACCAGAGTATTTTCCGATGCATCAATATATCCGGTGTTAATCCCAAACAAAACTATCGAGGTAGATGGCCTTTACGTAACATTTACTGAGATTTGAATTAGGATTGATTTTATCGAAAACTGAATGGGGAGGAAGTCGTTCTTGTAGGAAAAGTCATTGTGATTCCGGAGCTACTTCAATTTTTCTCCCCTAATGCCTTCTATATTATCTTCCGTAATCTCCTCACCTTCTATCTTCTCTAAAGTAAAACACGAAATCATCTGCTTTAAACCTTGTATTCCGGTTTCCAACTGCTTCACAGTACACCACTTTCCTACTAAATTTACATTAGTCAGAAATACTTCGGAGATGTCTCTGGTTTAAATAGCGGGATATCATTATAAGCCGAAGTCAGATAGTAATACTCCAAACCGCCTTTACTAAAAAAGCCAACCAGATAGTCTGTCACAGATGCCTCCGCTATATCAAGCTGTAAATAGTGATAGGGATTTCGATCTTCTTTTGTCAATCTATCCAATGCAGACTCATTTTTCCTCAAGGCAGGCGATATACCTACAATGATCCGCTTTGTAGCCAACTCGGTAACGTATGCCTTATACTGGTTACTTTTCACGTCTAACTTACTCAGCATTTCACCAGACAATACCGATCTCAAGGCGCTGGTTTCTGTCACCTCCGCTTTATATCGGTGCCTTCAATTTCCACCATCGTCCTGTAAGTCGGCGATTGCGAAGGCGCAATACCCTGCAGCCGTCCGGCTATCATTTCCCAGCGGTCTTTGGCAGCATTAAAACGCACTTCAAAGGTCGGCTTGAATTTAACCGGCTCGCCACTGATAAACGGTAAGTCAAGGTCCTCATCAGTACTGGCATACGTAACAGGGTGCTGCATACTATTGGCGATAGCCACGGTAGCAGCAAGGCTCCGCTCCAGATTCCTGTAGCTTAATACCGTAGCACCACTCCATAAACAATTCCTGCAGTTTACAGGAGAATAGTCCGCCATCCATGTATCGCGGGCCTCCTCATCATCCCGACAGGCGGCCATATGTACATATCTGGCCGGCTTTATCTTTAAACGGCCGTCTTCGATCTCATAAAAACCCTCGTTATAGCCCAGATAATCGGACAATGCTAATTTCAGTCCGGAAGACTCCACCTGACGGTTTTGAATCTGCGCTTCACGGGGAGCCAGACTCCTCGTATTATCAGCGCTATGACAGCAATCCATCACAAGCAGACAATGCACTTTCGACTTTTGATGCAAGGTCTTGTACAGCAGATAGGCCAGCTCCTTATCTACCACATCCGGACACCCGGCTTCCGGCTGTCCGAACAGACAATCGTCTCCCATTGGGGATTGCCCTTATCCGGACGGAATCCGGGTGGCATCTGCATGGTGGAACCATGACCGCTGAAGTAAAAAAGGCAGATGTCTTCGTCGCTGGCATTCCCAAGGTGATCGAAAGCCTTTTGGGTGACATTCACAAAATCAGGTGCATGGTAATCAAACGAAAGACCATGCTCCTGCTGATAGTCCTGAATGGAAGTATCTCCGTCTCTGGGTGACAGTAAATAAAGCGGATGATAAGTAATAGAAGACGCTATCTGAGAAACACATATCTTCCGTAGTATAGCATCTATATTGAGGATATCTTTTACGCAACCGTTCAGTCTATTGACAGCTTCGTAATGATTGATCCCAATCAGAACTGCGTAGAGATTTTTCTGGGGCATCTTTTTTCATTTATAGGGGTCAGATTGTAATGTAGCCGTGGTAATTTTGAAAGTCCTCCGATATTTTGAGACTAGTAGTGTCTGATAATCCGTACGTCCCGCTGTAGCGCGTGCTCATTCTCTAAAAAGGCACTTAATCTTTTGAGGTTCAAATCGTAGTACCAATTTAAAACAAATACCGAACTCTTCGTTAACAACTTGTTAACAGCATTATTTTGCCGCGCCTCACATAACAGAAAAGCCCGTGGAATTTCACATTCCACGGGCTTTTAAAACTTCAGGTCTGGTAATTATTTTTTCTATAACCGGCATTTCCCATCTGAGAACCTGCCAGCGGAATATAGTAATTAGCAGCATCTACTTTTGCTGATTGTACAGTCGGGAACTTCTATTCGCCAGCGTGCCTGTACCTTCTGTAAAAATAGCACCCACTTCAGCATAAATATAGTTTCTTACCGTAATCGTGGTAACACCGTTAATAGGTCTGATGAACGCATTGTTATTAATGATCTGCGCTGTCCTCATACCAGTACTGCCGTTCAGACGAAGGCTGTTACCTTTTGTCCATGCGATCGTATTGTTGGTTATTCTTACTACCGCATTCGCAGTACCCCGGATACTCAAACCTTCCCCCTGATTTTTAGCAAACAGGTTATTGTTGATGATATGCGTAGCACCATTCTCACCGGAACCATAGAATTGCAGCATTTCACCCCAGCCATCATGTACCCAGTTGTCATGTACATTGGTATTCGTTGTACGGCCACCAATCAGAATACCACCATTATGAGAACCATCTTTCTGCAATGCCCAGTTGGTTACCTCATTATTGTATACCTCCAGTTGATCGATCGCAGCTGTCTGAATACCATCCAGACCTATATCCTTACAGGTATTATTGTAGATCTTCACATTACGCCAGATCACAGGTTGTACATACTGATGACCGGAAGTCATAGCAGAAGTAGAACCGTAATAAGGTGCATTCGCTGTCAGATCCCAGTAAGTAGCTGTATGACCAATATACATCGCCTCATTGGTGGTATTCTTAATCAACACATCATGGATCTTCAGATTCATCATAGTTGTATTAGGATAAGCCGTGCTTGCATCTCCTTTCACCGGATCCGTTTTTGCCACAATACCATTACCACCGTTCTGGATAGTCAGATTAGATACTTCGATGTTATCTGTCTTGTTGCCAAGCTGCAGATCATAATAAGACGCTTTTGCAGCTGCAGTAGAACCACTGATAATAACGGAGGACTGACCCGATTGTCCGCCGAAACGGATATAATGACAATTCCAGAATACACACGCCACACCGTATGCACCACCATTCCACGCAGGATTACCGATCGTTACGGTGTTACCTGCAAGATTACGTACTGTTATCGGCGCTGATGCACTTCCACTCATGTTAGAGATCTGCAGTACTTTGATTGTCCCTTTAAGATTAATGATGTCTCCTGCTTTGTAAGTACCGGCAGAATTGTCAATTGCCAGTCGGCCGGTAGCATCCGGAAGCAATGTAAATTCTCTTCCTGTAGCCGTTGCTGTAACAGCCAGCTCACTGTCTGCATTTAATTTTTCCTGAATGGCTTCTTCTTTTTTACAGCTTGTAGACAAGGCAAGGATAGACGCACAGAGCAATGCCTGCGCCACGTAGGTGCGGTTCTTCTTCATGATGTAGTTTAAAAATATGGTTAAAATTTTCTCGCGTCGCAAATATAGAAAACGCAAGGTGATTCTCTAATAAAAAAATTATTAACTAGGATATGAATTAACTAAAGCATTTATGTTAAAGAAACATTTAGGTCATATGATTATTCTATTGGTCAGTACGTGTACGTGTACCATGTACACTAAAAAAATGCCGGAATGCCGCCACCGTGGCGAATATCTGAAAATCAACCAGATATGTAGTTTCCAACGGACTTGTCCATTCCATGTGCCGGAATTTTCTTCCGGAATGTGGAAAAAAATTTTCTCATGCGTCCGCTAACTCATATACGCTGACATCTCATCTTACCCTCATACAAGTATCAGATAAATATATTGGACACTCTCTTCAATCAGGCCATGACAGCTAATTACAATAGAAACGTCTGTCAATATTCACTATAACTGAAATGAATAGTATAACATAACAGCAAGCGGCACTCTAACATCGTTCGCATAAATGACAAATAAAAAAGCTGCCGGTATTATTACACAGCAGCTTTAAAGTATGACAGCACGTTTTATTTCTTCTCCAGTGCAATTTGTGCACTCTGCACCAGTATCGTATCATTTGCAGTCATTGCTTCAGACAATGCAGGATTTACAAAATTCAACATTGGATAATCCTGCGATAATTTAAAACAAGTGATTGTTGCCGGCATACCAAATACATATTCTATGTGCGTATTGATCGCCATAAAGTATAATGTAGGCAGATAATACTTTCCACCTTTGATCATAATCGGATAGGTCTTACGGTATGTCGTACAGGCACCACCCGGACAGTTACTCAGCGGTGTGATCTTCGCTACTTTGTCATGCGCCACATCACAGGGTGCAGTTCCTGCTTTTGGTACATCCGTCGCATCTATTTCTTCCAGCACCATACTCGTATCTGTTTTGCTGATGATCTGCGTCAGCTTCGTATTGAAACGCACCTTGTTGTCAGCCAGAAAATCTACGGCAATGGCAATATGATGATCAGTAGCGGAAGTCTGATTCCAGTAAAAATACTTTCTTAAAGAAGACTGCTCATCAGGAAGATGAATGTCAAGAAACTGTTTAATGGTCTCCGCATCATATACGATACCCGTTTTGGTATAAAGGGCCAGATCCTGTATTTCGAGGGTCGTACCAGATTTGTAAGATTCCTTTACATCGTCTCCGAAGGGGTTCGTTTGTTTGTCTTTGGAGCATGCGAAGCATAATACCGCGAGGGAAAACAGTGAAAATAAAGCCTTTGTGTTCATTTGTTGGCGTGTGTTGTGTTGTTAATAGTGAAAAACATGGTTTAGACTAAGACACCCCAACTTTCATTTGCCCTTATCGGACTCTTCTATTTATCATAATCAGCTATTTCTGCGAAACTCTGGGCCATTTTGTATTTTGCCTTCACAAACCAAAATCCCGCCATGTACCGACACATATTTTTCTGCTGGCTATTAATATTGCCATGCACTGTATTGAACGCCCAAATTTGCATAACCAGTTCCCCCCTTCCTATAACGAGGAGATGCAAAGGTTATTGATACAGTCCACAGGCAATTACCTTTACGGCGTGTCTCAGGGACAACTGGACAGAGACAGTGCCAGCCTTTTCGCAACGGCCACTTATAACGTCAGCAGATTAATGCCCTATAATGAGGGATATAAAAAAGGTGGAGACTATCCCGGCCAACAGCTGATAGACGCAGGCAGGATAGCTGAAGCCGCAAGCCTTGTACATACCATGAAAGGTAACGCCAGATTGCAATTATTGGCAGAACTCGGCAATTACTATCTGCACAGGCCAGGTAGTGAGCCGTCTGACCTTGAGGAGGCTGGTAAATTTATGCAGCAACTCCTGCAGGATAGCCAGTCAAAAGGTGATAACTTCTGGCTGCTACAGAGTTACTGGCTGCTGGGAGCGCTCTATGCTGACCTCGGCGATATTGCAAAGAGTCAGCCTTATTTCAGTCAGGCAGTATCACTCTGCAGAAAATCAGGTGACAAACGGGCATTGGTACGCGCGCTTATATATCAGGCCAATGGACTACCGGTAGGCACGCCCCGGAAGGAAACCGATTTTCAGGAAGCATTAAAAATAGCAAGGGAAAATAAATGGGGCATGCTGGAGTATAACATTATGCATCATACAATACTGGAACACTTCCGCACAAACCCTTCCGTAGTAGAACAAGAGATGATGGATGCACTGGCACTGGAAAAAAAGATCGGCTTTCTTCATCATCAATACTCCTATACTAATATCTCCTATATGCATGGCCTGAGAGGTGACGCCATACAAGGTGTCAGATATGCAGATCTGGCCGTACAGGCAATGGAGGCGACAAAAGATACTGTCTTTTCAACTGTTATCTGCATGCGACTGTCACAGATGTATAACAATGCTGATGAAATAGCAATGTCTCATCTCTGGAATGATCGTGCACTAAGTATTCCCACTGACAAAAGAAACGCAGATATTATGGTATAAAAGCTTTCTCTCCAAAGTGGCTTTGTTTCGCCGGAAAAAAAACCATTGGAAGCGATCAGGTTAATAGACAAATTCAATCGTCTCCACCCTCCGGAAACGATGTACAACAAAATGATGCTGAGCATTCAGCTTGCTGGTGCCTATGAGGAGTCCGGCGACCATCAAAAAGCATTGAAGCAATATCTGTTATTTCTGGATATCGTAAAAAACTTTCCCCCACAATTCGTCTATGCAGAAACAATCGGATCTTATAATGCGGTAGCCAGATTTTATCTCGAAACAGGCAACTTTGAACTTGCCCGTAAGTACGCCTCTCTTACGCTGGAACACCCTATCGGCAAAATGTCAGCACCTGAACTGGCCAATACCTACAACATGTTATACCGGATCGACTCTTCCAGCGGCAACTACCTGTCGGCACTAAAATACATGCGTCAGTACATGTATTACCGGGATTCTGTATTCAGTATTTCCCAACGTAAAGCAATGGACGGCATGATCATAAGATATGAAACACAGAAAAAAGATCAGGATATCCGTATTCTGAAGCAAGACACACAACTACAGAAAGCGAAACTGTCCCGTTCATCAATGGTGAGTAAGATCACGCTTGGCGGTGTAGCACTCTTACTGATCATCGTCGGACTACTTTACAACCAATACCGTATTAAACGGAATGCCAGTCAGGATGCACTGGCCAGAAATGTGGCATTGCAACAACTCGTAGATGAAAAAGAATGGCTGCTACGTGAGGTACACCATCGTGTCAAAAACAATCTTTAGACGATCGTCAGCCTGCTGGAATCACAATCTGCCTACCTTCAGAACGAGGCATTACTGGCCATACAGGAGAGCCAGAACAGGATCTATGCCATGTCCCTGATCCACCAGAAGCTGTACCATGATGAAAACGTATCATCTGTCAATATGGGCGTCTATCTGCCTGAACTCGTGCAGTACCTGCGACTCAGCTACAATGTTAAAAACAATGTCCTCTTCAATGTGCAGGTACATGACGTAGAACTGGACGTATCTCAGGCAATCCCTTTAGGGCTGATCGTCAATGAAGCCGTGACCAATGCTATCAAATATGCCTTCCCTGTACCACAGACCGGCAATAGTATCAGCATTTCATTGCTTACCAACAATGAACGTGCTCAACTGACAATTACGGATAATGGTGTAGGTATCCCACAGGAGATCCTGCAGGGGAATGTACGCGGACTGGGATTAAAACTCATCCGCGGACTGGCAAACGACATAGAAGGAGCGCTTTTACTGAAGAATAACGGAGGTGCGTCAATTACGATTTCCTTTGAAATAAGTCATCCGCTGCACAGTGTTACCGCCAATACCGCCACCACTACAACAGCATAAATACATGCGCAGGTATAATTGCCTCTGATAAAGGCGATTATACCTGCTACCATCAATAACCAAGCTGGCGCAATACCTCCAGCGTGATCCTCTTCCGGCAGGCGCCAAATTCAGGGTTAAGTTCACTCATAACCACCTACCCTTGTCCAGCCGGTTTTTGAACGTATCACGTGGCCATCAGTGTCTTCTGTCACCATCACCCGTTTTAATATATCTATGTTCCGCTGAGAAAAAGGCAGTTTATTCTCAAACACCTTTACCAGCAATTCCACCTGATTACGTGGTGACACTCCGAAATTACCAAAGTTCCAGAAGTCAGCCCCTTTTTCGGAAAGGTCACCATTGCCATAGTGACATCGTTCCAGATAAGTACGATAACGCTTACGCCCTATCTTCTTCGCCAGTTCAATAAAAACCCATCCCGCAGATACCTGAAAAGCCTCTTTTACAGTCATATCATGATAGATATCCGGACGGTAGCCATATAAAACGGTATCCGTTGCACCCACCCATTTTACGACTTCGTTCTCATTTTTGATAACACCGGTTTCCAGTGCAATCAGGAGATTAATCACTTTAAAGGTTGAAGCAGGCTGCGTGGTATGCAATGCATCAGCACTGTCGCTGAACAGCCATCGCTGCTTGTTATAATCATAAAGAGTAATACTGCCCTTCACTTTACAATCAAGGAAAGGCTGCTGCAGGTCTGTCTGACCATAAACGCCGCGGAAGATGAACAAACAGAAAACAAAAACGGGAAAGTATTTCATAAACGGGTGTGATTTACGCCACCCAATTTTTGAAATATTTCCCGTATAACAAAACTTTTATTATGCTCAGAAAAGGATGCCTCCATCTTCAGGCACAAAGCAGCGGTCTGACAACCGATGCTCCTGCAAGGCTTTCCGGATTTCCTCACGGGATTGCTTACCGTGATTCACTGCCTCCAGATGTACTACCCATACACTCGCAGCAGGTGCGTGGTTACATACCTGTAATATATCCGGAACATCCATCACGATAGCATCTCCCTCTATAAAACGGGCGCCGCCACCGTTGACAATGATCTTTGCCGGCTTGTACTTATCCAGCGCCTGCTGCACTTCTTCACACCAGATCGTATCTCCCGCGATGTAAATAACCTCTGCACCATCACTGATCACATACCCGGATACAATACCCATTCGCTCACCTATCTGTCCGGTACCATGCCGGCCACCCGTACGACCGATCTTTATACCCTCCCATATCAGTTCATCTGCGACTGGCGTGACGTTCTTAAAACCCTGTTCCCTGATAGAAGCTTCATTAACGGGCTGACACAGTACCGGTATGTTTTCAGATAGTAACTCCCGGGCTTTATCATCCCAATGATCGGAATGGATATGGGTCAATAAAACAGCGTCAGTATGTGTAATGAGGTCAGCCAGCTGCTGTTCGCTCAGCGGAAGGTCTACCAGTGGATTACGGCGATCATTGCCGGTAAAGTCAAATGCATTATACGTTCCTTTAGGTGCCAGGTACGGATCCACGAGGATCGTTTTCTCCCGGACAGTCAGCACCAGTGAAGCATTTCTCAGTAATTGTACTTTCATCATATTCGTTTAATTTTGACAGCACGAAGATGAAGGAACTGCTCCGTAATCTGATGAAGGTAACTTTTAAGTAACCTGTTTACATTTCTGTAACCATGAACTATAACGAATTTAAATATTGCGGTCTGAATGTGGCTCTGGGTGTATTGTCTGGTAAGTGGAAACCGGTGATTCTCTTTTATCTCTTCCATCAGGAAGAGATCAGGTTTACAGAGTTGTGGCGGGCTATTCCCAAAGTGGCGAAGAAAGTGCTGCTGGAACAATTGCGGCAGATGGAACAGGATGAATTAATCATACGGGATGAAAAGAACGGCTTTCCACCTGAAGTCTGGTACCGCATTTCAGAAAAAGGTAAAGCATTAGGTCCGGCGCTGGCAGCTCTGGAATCATGGGCCAACGAACATGCTGCTGAAAAGGTAGATATGTTGAAGTCCCGGCGTAAAGTGACATTGCGTTAGTCGCCGGGAACATACATTATACAGTTGCAAGGTGACTCCTAGACCTCATTGGTGTCATCTATTTCCGTGTGGTTACGGCGTACAAACTCTCTTACTCTCACCGGGTCATCTCCTACTATCTCAACGGCAGACAATATTTCCTGCGGGGATACACCCAGTTCTTCCGCCAGATCTGCAATTACAAAAGTCTGTTGGTGCTCGTTAGTCCTTCCACCATCTCCCTGAAACTCATGTTTTTCCATATTATTTGTTTACATTGCTAAGAGCATAAAACATGCCACGGGTTGTGATCGTCCAATAAAATTCATCTTTATGGAAGCTATCGTTAAAATACTATCCGCAGACTACGTTACCCATGACGTAAGGAGATTCAGACTGGAAAAGCCGGCAGACTACACTTTCACACCCGGTCAGGCAACAGAGCTATCTATCAATATAGAAGGCTGGAAAGATAAACGCAATCCTTTCACTTTTACCGCTCTGACAGATGCTCCTTATCTGGAATTTACTATCAAGATCTACCCTGAGCATCAGGGTGTCACTCATCAGCTTAGTCTGCTGAATCCCGGAGATGAACTGATCCTGCGGGAATCGTGGGGGGCGATCGAATACAAAGGTCCCGGTTATTTCATCGCGGGTGGTGCTGGTATCACGCCCTTTATAGCGATCTTCCGGCAATTGCATACAGAAGGAAAAGCCAGAGATAATAAACTCTTTTTCTCTAACAAAACAGATGAAGACATTATTCTGGCGGAAGAACTAAAAACCATATTGGGAGATAATGCCCACTTTACAGTCACGCGGCAGCAGGATAGCCGGCATGATCAACGGCGTGTAGACAGCGACTTTCTGAAAGCTGAAATTGACGACTTTAGTAAACATTTCTACATATGCGGTCCTGATCCAATGGTGCTGGAACTAACCGCTACACTGGAGCAACTGGGAGCCCAAACGGATGCACTGGTATTTGAAAAATAGACCTCTTTTATCTGATTATAGTTGCCATCATCTTGTGTATCTGATCACAGGACGATGGCAATTCCTTTTTCCGGGACGGATACAGGATTTACCAATATGGATACATATAAAAGCAGTACGATACTGAATTTTGCAAGGAATAAATAAGTACCTTGGACGCCTCCTCTCCGGAGGATAACTAACACAACACAGATATGTCATATTGCAGCGCTATCGAATTCATGTCAGCAGAAAAGAAAGCTATTCACAAGGCTTATCATGATCAGCATTACGGCTTCCCTATCCATGATGATAATGAACTGTTCTGCCGCCTGATCATGGAAATCAATCAGGCAGGTCTCAGCTGGGAAACCATCCTGCGGAAAGAAGCCGGTTTCAGGAAAGCCTATAACAATTTCAATATCAAAAAAGTAGCTGCCTATACCGAAGCTGACCGCGAAAGATTAATGGCAGATCCCAATATAATCAGGAACCGGCTGAAGATCAATGCTGCTATTGAAAACGCCAAAACAATCCTGCAATTACAAAAAGAGCATGGTTCCTTTGAGAAATGGCTGGAAGCACATCATCCAAAAACCAAAGAAGAATGGGTAAAACTGTTTAAGAAAACATTCAGGTTCACTGGCGGTGAAATCGTGAACGAGTTTCTGATGAGTATTGGTATGCTACCCGGTGCACACAACAGCACCTGTGAGATCTACAAAAAGGTAGTAAAAGCCAAACCACTCTGGGCCGTAAAACAATAAGCCGGACTTATAACGAAGATTTCATACTTTGTCGGAAGGATTCCATCTTACAACTATGAACAACGCTTCCAGAAGACATTTCATCAAACAAAGCGCAGCGGGACTACTCGGTGCTTTGTATACCACACAGGGACTACCGCTTCCTCCTCTGCACAACCCGAACTACAGACGCTTTGTCAGGAACTGGTCGGTATCTGGGGACAACGCTTACTCTGTCTGCAGATAACAGACAAAGACGATCCCAATTACGGAACACTGATCTATCCGCAGGAAAACATTATACATGGCAGAATGGGAGATTGTATTTATCCCTTCCTGCACCTTGCGGCCAGCACAAACGACCATCGGTATACAGATGCAGCAGTATTACTCTACCGCTGGATGGAACGTACTGTAAGTCAGGAAGACGGCTCATGGTTAAACGAACCCAAAAAGGGTGCGTGGAAAGGAACCACGGTCTTCTCCGCAATTGCACTCGCCGAAGCGCTTAAACATCATGGCGCATTACTTGACGCTCCCTTGAAACAGGAGATGACTGCCCGTTTAAAGAAAAGCGGCGACTTTATCTATAATAACTTCACGATCGATTACGGCAATATCAACTATCCCATCACAGCGACTTACTGTCTGTCCCTGCTCGGTGAACTACTGGGTGAAAAGCGATTCAGGGAAAAAGGAAAGGAACTGGCTCATAAAGCCATGTCTTTTATCACACCTAAGGACAAACTATTATCAGGCGAAGGCGGTCCTTATTACAGTAAAAGCCCGAAGGGCTGTCTTTCCGTTGACCTGGGATACAACGTGGAGGAATCTCTACCCTCCCTCGTATTGTATGCTAAACTCACCAATGACGAAGCTGTTTTACAGTCTGTCCGGGAACTATTGTCCGCACACCTTGCCTTTATGCTGCCAGATGGTGGCTGGGATAATAGCTGGGGTACCCGGAACTACAAATGGACTTATTGGGGCAGCAGGACCTCTGATGGTTGTCAGCCGGCCTATGCACTAATGGCCGACAGCGTACCGGAATTCTACAAAGCAGCCCTTGTCAATACCCAACTCCTACAGACCTGCACCCACGATGGTCTCTTACATGGTGGTCCGCATTATTTCTCTCATAAAGCACCTGTCAGCCTCCATCATACGTTCTGTCATATCAAGGCTCTGGCCACAATACTGGATCATGGTATTCCAACGCCACCCAGAACCTTTGCCAAAGTGACCCTACCACGGGAACAGGCTTATGGCAGTAAGTACTTTGAGGACATACAGACAGGACTGATTGCTGTAGGCAAGTTCAGGGGAACGGTAACAGCATACGACCGTGATTATAAAGATTTTAAAGGAGGCCATGCTTCCGGTGGTGCACTGTCTATGTTATGGCATGAAAAGGCGGGTATCATACTGGCAGCCAGTATGAATGAATACCAGTTATATGAGGCAGGTAATATGCAACAGGATACCGACCCGTTATCCATCTGTCTGACCCCGCGTATCGCTTTGGAAGAAGAAGGAAAGATTTACATGAACATTCAGGACTTTGGCGCCAGAATGGCTATTGATGATAAAGATGGCGAAGTCACGGTGCTTACCAGTGCTTCATTGGTAGATAAAGATCAACAAGGGCCCGCTTCAGGCGATATCGCATGTACGACTACCTGGCGCTTTTCCAAAGACAAAATCACGCTACGCTTTAAACACAATGCTCCTGAGCAGCAGGGTGTCCGTATCATTATACCTCTGATTTCTCCGGCGACAGAGGAATTTCGCATTATAAAGCCGGAATTAGCGGAGATATCCAGAATGGATCTGAAAGTGCGGGTAAAGGCTGATAAGCCCTTAAATCTACTCCCTATGACGGGAAAAAGGGTGTTTAACTATGTTCCCGGACTGGAAGCAATTCCTTTCTATAGTAATGCCGGCGAACTGGAAATAGTGATCAGCATTGGGTAGCATGACGTAAGGCAGACCATTGCAGACTGTAGCTGCTGACTGTCGGAACTAACACTTTTAAGCATACCGGTGATGCAAGGCATCACCGGTATAAAAAAATATTAAGCATTTCTCTCTTCTTCAGGAAGATCAGCTGTCCCATATGATAACCGGCATGTACGGTACGACTTACCAGTACATTCAGCTTATTACGGTTTGGCTCTTTGCAAAGTCTTCTTCCGATACACTCATGTGTCTTGATAACCAGTCCTGCGCGGTCATCTTACTGAAATGCGCTGTCAGGGTAGCATTTACATTCTCCCAGTATGTTCTCAATTCAGCCATAGACGGGATATCATCAAATGTTCTGTCAGGATTTCTGCTGAACAGCGTTTCCAGTTGAGGATACAGCCTTTCTCCCAGTCCGAACAGTGGTAACAGTCCGTCGTTAGTAGCTGTCAGATGCCCCAACAGATAAATAGCCCTGCTTCTTCCAGGCGCTACTTCTTCCATATAATCTTCATCGGCATATTTGGCAAAGAATCCTGTAACTCTCTTATTCTGAGACTCCCAGGTATGCAGCAGCTGTCCGATGATCTGTTCAGTCTGCGCTATTGCGATATTTTCAGCTTGTGTGCTCATGGTGGTATGTTTTCCTGAGCAAAGATATATGATAAATTGATCAACATAAATATTTCGATTAATTACATAGAAAAGAGACTTTACCGTCCAGATAAAGTCTCTCATATAAAAAGCCCGGAGGCGGATATTTGTTTACGCTAATTTTCTCTCTGCAGCTGTCTGAACCAGTTAGGTTCCTCCGACAACACAAAGGTAGCAGGCAGCCATCAGTCTTTTCTGTCGCCTGTCTTTCAGACCAACGGGCCTTAACCTTAATTTAATATAATATGCTTTTACCAAACTCTATATTTGAACGTCATTATGAATGTTGTTCAGGATACAGACAAACTATTGCTAACTGCGTTAAAGAAAGGCGATGAACTCGCCTTCAGCGTCTTATACGACCGTTATTGGGCGGAATTATACACTATGTGTTACCGCAGGATAGGTGATGAAGATGCTGCAAAAGACATCGTACAGAACATATTTGTGAATCTGTGGACTTCCCGTAAAGAGATCCTTATAGAAAATACCCTCGCCCCTTATCTCAACAGGGCTGTCCGTAACAGAACCATCAGCTTCTACAAAAAGAACATGGCCAGTATGAGCCGGGACGCACAGTTTCAGCATGAGCAGGTACAATACGCGCCTGATTCCAGTCTGGATGCCAAAGAACTGGAAGCCGTCATTAATGATGAAATAGCCAGCATGTCAGATACCATGCGAAAGGCTTTTGTATTAAGCCGTCATGAAAACAAGTCTATCCGTGAAATAGCAACAGAGCTCTCCCTTTCTGAACAAACTATTAAAAACAATATCTCTCAGGCACTCGACAGACTGAGAAAGAAAACACAATCCTTCTACGCAGAACCAGCCAACATTCTTGGTGTGCTCATTATCCTGTTAACAAAACCGTAACCTGCAGTTAACATTGGGCGGCGGTACTTTCCCTTTTTTGCTGGGTTGAGTTATTATATGGGTGATATAAATAATTCTTCAGACAATCAGGACCAACAGGCGAATGCGTGGTATGACAGTACCAATGATGCGCAGCCTTTTGATGCATTCGGCAGTACCGAACGACAACAACAGATCGGTAATGAGATCTACGATCGTATCACAGCTACCATCTCCCGTAAAAGGCAGCGGACATTTCTCGTACTGAAGATCGCGGCAGCTGTTGTAGCTGTGATCGTCAATACCGTATTCCTTGTTCATTATTTCAGAAAGCCGGTTGCACAGCAGGATACCAGCTGGGTAAGTGTCAGTACACATACAGGAGAAACCAGTACGATTGTGCTGCCTGATAGTAGTACCGTTACCCTGAAGGCAAATTCCCGTATCACCTATTTAAGCGCATTCACCCATGGAGATGAACGTAATGTGAAACTGGAAGAAGGAGAAGCCTTCTTCGATGTGAGAAAACATGCCCTCCTCCCCTTTACCGTACATGCAAAAGGACTCCGCATCAAAGTACTCGGCACCTCTTTTAATATAAGCGCCTATAGCAATCAGCCGGACTTTAAAGTGGAAGTAATGAGTGGTAAGATCCGGGTAGAGCGGGATGATGCATCCGGTACAAAAATACTGGCGGCAGAAATGACCACTGACCAGTGTCTGACCATGAATAAAAACACAGCCAACTATAAAATAGAAACGAGAACATTAGCAACCATACCAACACGGAAAGCAGCGCACGTAACACGATCACTCTCCTTACAGGAAATCGGACAGGCACTCGGGGACCGGTTTAACCTTTTGTACAGCTGAATAATCCGGAGAATGACACTTCTGTTTATACAGTAGATCTGGAACATGCTTCCCTTGATGACATATTGAGAACCTTATCAGCAAAAACAGGCTTTAGCTATACCATCGTTAATAAACAACACCTGATTATACAACCTAAAACCACCGATCAATGAACTAAAAGGGTACAATAAAAAAGCAAGAGTGTTGACGCACCCTTGCTCCTATGCCAGAGGTAATGAAGCACCTCTTTCATTAATTATTTAATTAACTGAGTAACTAAAAATTAATTAAAACATCACAAGATGCATCTTTTTCTACAAAGAATGATAAAGAATTTTGTCATTCACACAACCTTTATTGCCAGCTCACTTCTTTTTCTTTTGTCCTGACTAATGCCAACGACAGTTATGCGCAGTCCACAGACGCTTCCATCTCCGGTAAGATAACCGGTAAAGACGGAAAGGGACTCTCCGGCGTTTCTGTTACCGTTCGCAACGAATCAACAGGCTTCCAGTCTGTCTCCATCACCAATAAAGAGGGTAAATACTCTTTCATCCAGTTACCCCTCGGTAAACCCTACACCGTAAAAGCAGCCTTCGTAGGTTTTGCCACACAGATCAAAACCAGCTGAGCGTAAACCAGGGTGACAACCTGATACTGGATTTTACCATGAGCGAATCTGTCAGCAAACTCAAAGAGATCATCATCAATGCTAACACCCTCAACAAAAGGATTGACCGTTTGGGTTCCAGTACCGCAGTAACCGCACAGAATATTCAGCAGCTGCCGGCACAAAACAGGAACTTCAATAACTTGTCTGCACTCGCGCCTACTACCAATGGTACCAATATCAGCGGACAACGTGCTTCCTCCACCAACTTCCTGATCGACGGCGCCAGCGCAAGAAACAACCTGACCTCCGGCGCCCTGGGTAGCGGTCCCTACTCCCTGTCCCTCGAAGCGATCCGTGAGTTTGAAGTGATCACCAACGTATATGATGTGACACAGGGCCGTCAGGGCGGTGGTGCTGTAAGCGTAGTTACTAAGTCAGGTACTAATACACTGACCGGTAGCGTGTTCGACTACTACCGTTCCGATTTCCTCGCCAGTCCTTATGATATCAGAGGTAACAAACGTCAGCAACAGTTCACGACCAACCAGTATGGATTCAGCCTTGGTGGCCCGATCATTAAAGATAAACTGCATTTCTTCGCAGCACTCGACAGACAGGATGAAAAACAACCGTTCTACATCGCTGACCTGAAAGATGACAATGATATAATCGCTAACCGTATCAGCAGAGGTGCATTAGATACACTCCTCAATATCGCCCGTACCAAATATGGTCTGAGCAATAATCCACAGGTGGGAGAATTCCAGCGTAAAACACTGGCGAATACCTTCTTCCTGCGTCTGGACTGGCAGATCAACGCAAAGAACCGTCTGACCATCCGTAACAACTATAGCGACTGGAAAAACCCAAACAGCAACAGCGATAACTCTAATATCAACCTGTTTGAAGTATGGGGGAATTTTAAGTCAAGGGAAAACAGTACACTGGCGTCCTTACGTACACAGTTTACGCCTACCTTCCTGAACGAACTGAAAGTACAGTACCAGTCTGCTACCCGTAACTATTACCCGAACAGCGAACTGCCTTCCGCCAATATCCCACGTGCGATTGTAACCGTTCGTTCCTTCCTGCCAAATGGTACAATGGGTAATACGACCGTACAGCTGGGCGGACAGCGTTTCTTCCCTGAAAGCAATCTGGAAAACCAGATACAGCTGGTGAACACCTCTTATCTCACCAAAGGCAAATACCGTTTTACCTTCGGTACAGATAATACGCTGACCTATCTGGACACTTATATTTCCAGCGAACAGAACGGCCGTTTCATCTTTAACAGTCTGCAGGAATTTGCAGATATGAACCCATCCCGCTATGCCAGAGAAGTACCTTTAAAAGGTATTCCTTCCGTACAGCAGTGGATCCTGAATGCATCTCTCTTCGGACAGATGCAGTTTGAACCGGTAAAGAACGTAGAAGCCCTCATCGGTGTAAGATGGGACCTGACCAGTTACCTGAGTCAGGCAGACTACAACCCGGCTGTTGAAAAAGCTTTCGGCTTACGCACTGACAGTAAAATCACTGATGCCGGTAAGATCCAGCCGCGTTTACAATTGACATGGGATATCAAAGGCAATAAAACAGATATCGTGCGTGTAGGCGCAGGTCTGTTCTCCGCTTATCCGGTGAACTATGCGCAGGTAAACAATATCCAGAACAGTGGCACCATGGTAGCCTCTATCGACGTATCCCGTCCTGCTACAGGCACCAGTCTGGTACCAGTACCAGATTTCGTTTCCTACAGAAAAGATCCTTCTACTGCACCGGGACTTATCAATGGTGTACCGACAGTATCAACCATCAACCTGAATGATCCGAATCTGAAAATGCCTTCTATTTTCAAAAGCAATATCAGCTATAACAGGATCTTCGGTGACTGGCTGCGTGTAGGTGTGAATTTCCTCTACTCTCATACCAGCAATAACTACGTATACCTTGACCAGAATCTGGTAGATCAGCCGTATTTCCGTCTTGCAAATGAAAACAACAGAGCTGTATTCGTTCCTGCAAACACGATCACTGCCAATGGTACTACCAACAATGTACTGGGAAGAAAAACACAGGATGTGGGCAGAACACTGATGCTGACTAATGGAGCTAAACTGAGACAGGCTGCTGTGATCGTTGATGCAAGTCTGCGTTATTTCAAAGACGGTTATTTCAACGTCAGCTATACATGGAACGATGCGAAAGACAACTCTTCTTACAATGGTAACGTGGCAAACACCTCTACTTTCAGAGCAGTAAAATCTGATCCGAGAGACCTGACTGAAATGAACTATTCCGATAACCAGTTCAGACATAAGATCGTATTGTACGGTGCTACACCAAACTGGAAAGGATTTGTATTTGCCGGTACCTTCAGAGGTTTATCAGGCACCCGCTACTCCATGACCATAGATGCAGATATCAATGGTGACTTCGTAGGTGGTCCCGGTACTGACAATGACCTGGCTTTTGTATTCGATCCGAACAACCATAATACACCAGCTGACGTGAAAGCTTCTATGGAAAAAGTCCTGAGCAATCCGGAAAACCGTGCAAAGAAGTATATCACCCAGAGTCTTGGCAAAATAGCTGACCGTAACGGTGGATCTAATCCTTTCTCCGGTACATTTGACGTAAGACTGCAGAAAACTTTCAAAACATTTAAAACACAAGGCTTGACCTTTAGTGTTGATGTGTTTAACTTCGCTAACCTCCTGAATAAGAACTGGGGTGTTAACTACAACCTTGGCGATCAGAGCCTTTTATTCGTAACAGGATTTGATCAGGCTACAAAAGAATATAAATACCGTGTAAACGAGAATGTGGGCGTTACGACCAAAAATGGTACGCCATATCAGGTACAGCTGGGCGCCCGCTATTCATTCTAAGCTAAATTATCATATTGGATATATGGATACCCGCAGAGAATTCTTAAGAAAAGCAGCACTGTTATCAGGCAGTGCTGCTCTTGCCAACGCAATGCCGCCGGCCATTCAAAGAGCTTTAGCCATCAATCCTGCTCCGGGCAGTACTTTTTATGATGCTGAGCACGTTGTTTTCCTGATGCAGGAAAACCGTTCCTTTGATCACCTTTTTGGTATGCTGCAGGGCGTACGAGGATTTAACGATCCTCGTGCCATCCGTCTCAGCAATCAGAACAAGGTATGGTTGCAGACTAACAAGGAAGGGCAAACCTATGCACCCTTCCGTCTGAACACCAAAGACACGAAAGTGCCGTGGATGGGATCTACGCCACACAACTGGACCGATCAGACAGATGCCCGTAATGAAGGTAAATATGACCGCTGGCTGGATGTAAAGAAAGCCTCTAATAAAGAATACGTGGCTACCCCACTTACCATGGGCTACTGCGACCGTTCCGATTTTCCTTTCTACTATTCACTGGCGGATGCATTTACCGTGTGCGACCAGAACTTCTGTTCCAGCATCACCGGTACACACCCCAACCGCCATTACTGGATGACGGGTACCGTCAGGGAAAAGAATACACCGGAAGGAGTTGCGCATCTCTGGAATGTCAACAATTATGTGACTCCGGAACTGGATTGGAAGACTTATCCTGAGCGCCTGCAGGAAAACGGTATCTCATGGAAAGTATACCAGAATGAACTGACCATGGGATATGGGCTCAAAGGAGAAGAAAGCGCGTGGTTGAGTAACTTCGGTACCAACGTACTGGAATACTACAAACAGTTCAATGTGCGCCTGCACCCGGGCAGTATTGCCAATCTCGATCTTAAGAAAGCCAACATCCTGAAAGAGATCGCCGCCCTTGAGAAAGAGCCTGTAAATGACAGCAACAGCCTGAAACTGGCGGCTGCTAAAAAAGTATTGGCGAAGATTGAAGAAGATAAGCTGACCTACACCATGGAAGCTTATAATAATCTGCCGGAAGAAAAGAAACAACTGAATGCTAAAGCATTCACTGTTAATAGCAAGGATCCAGCTTTCCATGATCTCGCCAGCATGAAATATGAGGACGCCGGCAATGATAGAGAACTCAATATCCCGAAAGGCGATATCCTGCACCAGTTCAGGGAAGATGTGAAGAACGGCACCTTACCGACTGTGTCATGGCTGATGACACCTGCCAACTTCTCCGACCATCCGGGTGTACCCTGGTTTGGCCCATGGTATGTCAACGAAGTAATGGAAATCCTGTTACAGAATCCTGAGGTATGGAAGAAAACCATTTTCATCCTCACTTATGATGAAAATGATGGCTTTTTTGACCACGTTCCTCCTTATGCCGTACCTGATCCTTATAAGGAGAATACAGGTAAAGTATCACAGGGAATAGATCCTAAAATGGATTTCGTGCTGAAAGACCAGCAAACCAACCCTTCTGCTACGCCAAACCGTATCAGGGAAAGCTCAATTGGTCTGGGTTACCGCGTACCTATGATCATTGCGTCTCCATGGTCAAGAGGCGGTTATGTATGTTCCGAGCTGTTTGATCATACTTCCTCCCTGCAATTCCTTGAAAACTTCCTCGCAAAGAAATTCAACAAGCAGGTAAAAGAAGAAAATATCACACAGTGGAGAAGAACTGTCTGCGGTGATCTTAGTTCCGCTTTCAGACCTTACAACGGTGAAAAGATCGAATCACCTGAATTCCTGCACAAACAGGAATTTCTGGAAAAGATCTACAGTGCGAAGTTCAAAGATGCACCTGCCAACTTCAAAGCGCTCTCCGCTACTGAAATAGCACAGATCAATAAAGATCACTCCCAGTCCTCCTATTTCCCTCAACAGGAGAAAGGCACCCGTAATGCCTGTGCGGTGCCTTATGAGTTGCTGGTAAATGGAGAATATAACAAACAGGACAACAAATTTGCGATCAGTTTTCAGGCTGGCAATACCGCCTTTGGTGATAAAGCTGCCGGTGCTCCTTTCATGGTATATGCCATGAATCCTTATCAGCAGGAATTGCTGCGTACCTGGCAATATGCTACCGCTGCAGGTGATACCCTGACGGACAAATGGGATGTACAGGCATTTGAGAATGGCAGATATCATTTGCGTGTATATGCACCGAATGGCTTCTATCGTGAATTTGCCGGCGACAGGAATAATCCTCTGATCAAAATAGACAGCAGCTACGAAAAAGGTAAAAAGGGGGCTGCTGCTTTGAGTGGTAATATCGTTGTAACGATCACCAATAACGATGCCCGTGCGCTCGTTATAGAAATCAGGGATAACAGTTATAAGAATACCACAATCAAAAGGACGATTGCTCCGCAGGAAACAACGAAGGTTGTGTTGAACTTAGCGAAAAGTCATCAGTGGTATGATTATACTGTGAGTGTACCCGGAACGCTGCTGGTGGAGAGTTTTGCAGGACATGTGGAGACAGGTAAGGTGAGTGTGACAGACCCTGTAATGGGAAGAACAGTTTAACTATCAGTTATCCGTCAGGAATCAGGAATTGGTCATCAATGCGGCCTGCTGCATGAGTGCTTTTCGCTATGAAGCTTGTAAATAGAAACGTAAAAATTTAAGCGATACAAGGCTTACCAATTCCTGATTCCTGATTGATTATTCTTATTGACTCAGTGGTCATTCAACGGCATTCCTCTCTTCTGAAATTCCTTCCAGTTTACATACTCCTCTCCTTTCCGCTGTTCTACCATTGTAATACAATTATCTACCGGGCATACCAGTTTACATAGATTACAGCCCACGCATTCTTCCTCTTTGATGGAATAAGTATTGTACGGACTACCATATGACAGGTTAATTGCCTGATGCGAACCATCTTCACAACTGATGTAACAAAGTCCGCAATGAATGCATTTTTCCTGATTAATATTGGCAACAATATGATAATTGATATCCAGTTCTTCCCAGCTGGTCAGTGTCGGCACGGAACGTCCGATGAAATCATTAATCGTTAAAAAGCCTTTTTCATCCATCCAGTTATTCAGGCCGTCGCATAGATCTTCTATGATACGGAAGCCATAGCGCATGGCTGCTGTGCAGACCTGTACGGTTGTGGCACCCAGTAACATGAATTCTGCGGCATCTTTCCAAGTACTGATACCGCCGATACCCGAGATAGGTACGCGTGCTGTAACAGGATCCTGACTGATGGTGGTCAACATCTTCAAAGCAATGGGTTTCACGGCAGGACCGCAATAGCCCCCAAAGGTAGACTGTCCGCCTACATTAGGGTTGGGAACAAAAGTATCGAGGTTGACACCGGTAACAGATTGAATGGTATTGATCAGGGATAAAGCGTGAGAACCGGCCAATACGGATGCCCGGCCGGTTGGTACAACTGAATGTACATTAGGCGTTAACTTCGTGATGACGGGGATATTCGCAACCTCCATCACCCACTCCACTACGCGGCCTGCTATTTCGGGATCCTGTCCGACAGCGGCGCCCATTCCCCTTTCGGTCATGCCGTGGGGGCATCCGAAGTTTAGTTCGAGTCCGTGCGCACCGGTATCTTCCACCTTTTTGATCAGTTCATGCCAGCTTTCCCGGTTATTGTCTGCCATCAGTGATACAACCATTGCACGGTCCGGGAAAAGGCGGACGCATTCTGTTATTTCTTTCAGGTTGATATCCAGCGGCCGATCACTGATCAATTCAATATTGTTGAAGCCCATCACGCGACTGCCGTTATAATCAACGGAAGAGTAACGGGAAGAGACATTCTTTACCTGACTACCCAATGTCTTCCATACGACACCTCCCCATCCTGCTTCAAATGCACGAAGTACATTGATCTTTTTATCTGTCGGAGGGGCACTCGCCAACCAATAAGGATTAGGCGATCTGATGCCCAGAAAATTGGCTGATATGTCTGCCATAGGAAAAAGTTTAAAAGTTGTTACCGGCCTGTGCGCCGTCCAGCAGATACTGTAAAATTGCTTTAGCGCCATCCTTTCCGGCCTGTACGGCATCTACGACTTCCTTGCCTCCATTCACACAGTCGCCACCGGCAAATACACCCGTAATGTTGCTGATGCCATTGGTGACACTGATTTTTCCGTTGTTATGATGCAGCTGATAGTCATGTACCAATTGTTCATAAGGCATTTGTCCGGCAGCTTTGATAACCATATCCACCGGCAATATGATTTTCTCCTCTGTGATGACTGGCTGTCTGCGTCCGTTGGCGTCATCTTCCAATTTCACCATATGACAAACCAGCTGTGTCACTTTCCCATTTTCTCCGCGTATTTCGGTAGGAGCTGCCAGCCAGACTATTTTACAGCCATCCAGTAAAGCGATATTCATTTCTGTTTCGGTGCAGGGCATTTCCTGCTGTGTTCTCCGATAGACTAAGGTCACTTCTTTCGCACCGAGACGTCTGGCCTGTGTGGCTGCATCAATAGCTGTCATTCCCATACCGATGACGGCCACCTGATCGCCCACTGGTACAGTTGGATAACCACTATTGCGGATATCATAGATAAAGCTGATGGCGTCTACCACACCATCCAGTTGTTCACCGGGAATGTATAACTGACGTGCCAATCCGACGCCAAAAGCGAGATATACCGCATCATATTGTTGTTGCAGTGCGTCCAATGTAATATCCTTTCCCAGTTCCTTTCCATAGCGGATCTCTATACCACCCAGAGATGTGATAAAATCCACTTCATCACAACAGAACTGTGGAGTTACTTTATAGGCTGCGATACCATAGGTCATTAATCCGCCGCCTTTTGCTTCTTTTTCAAAGACCGTTACATCTACCCCTTCACGCGAAAGTGCGTGTGCGCAACTGAGTCCGGCGGGACCGGCACCAATTACCGCTACTTTCTTTCCTATGGATGCTTTTCTTTCAAACAGCTGCCATTTCTCTTCAATAGCCTTTTCTGTGGCATAACGTTGCAGACGGGCGATGGGAATGGCTTCTTCTTCCATCAGGTTGTAGACACAGGCTCCTTCGCAAAGCTTTTCTACCGGACAAACTTTTGCGCAGCCACCACCCATGATATTGGAAGAAAAGATGGTGTAGGCAGAACCCCGGAGATTATCCGTTGTGATCTGTTTGATGAATTTGGGAACATTAATACCTGTGGGGCAACTTTTGGTACAGGGTGCATCATAACAAAAGAGGCAACGGTTAGCATCTACCATTGCTGCATCCTTTGTTTCAAACGGGGGATGTATATCGCTGAAATGCTGTTCGTATTCCTCAGCAGTCAATCTGTTATTACGTACTGCCATATAGGTGATTTAAATAAAAATTATAACTCCGTCAGTTTACCATAGGTTTCCGGCCGGCGGTCTCTGAAGAACTGCCATACATTTCTGACTTCATCGATCATATCGAGGTCGAAGGATGCGATCAATAGCTCGTCTTTGTCTTCGGAGGCACTGGCGAATATTTGTCCGCGGGGATCTACGAAATAAGAAGAGCCATAGAATTTACCGATATTCCATGGTTTCTCTTCTCCTACTCTATTGATACAACCCATGAAATAACCATTAGCGGCGGCATGGGCTGGTTGTTCCAGTTTCCATAAATACTGTGACAAGCCCGCTACTGTGGCAGATGGATTATAGACGATTTCTGCACCGTTCAGTCCGAGTATCCTTGCACCATCCGGGAAATGCCGGTCATAGCAGATGTAGACACCGATCTTCGCATATCTTGTCTGAAAAACAGGATATCCCAGATTACCGGGTTTAAAGAAAAATTTCTCCCAGAATCCGGAAGTATGGGGGATGTGATTCTTTCTGTATTTGCCAAGGTAGGTACCATCTGCATCGATCACGGCGGCGGTATTATACAACACGCCGGCCTGTTCTTTTTCATAGATGGGTACGATGATCACCATGTTGTATTTCTTTGCATAGGCGGCCATCCGTTCTGTTGTAGGACCGGGTATTGTTTCTGCGGAAGCATACCATCTGGCATCCTGTCCGGGACAGAAGTAAGGTGTATCGAAAATTTCCTGCAGACATAGAATCTGCACACCTTTTTCGCCGGCTTCTTCTATCAGCGGGATGTGTTTTTGAATCATGGCTTCTTTATCTCTTCAATGGTGCCTTCGCCTTCCGTTTTGGGTAAACTCATTTGAATAAGGCCTGATTTAATGATACGCGACATGGGTGCTGTTTTAGGGTAATGAATGGTCAGTGGTAACAGTCAGATTTTTCCGCTGACCTTATTGCGTTTTATGAATTGTCCATATCCTTTGGGGACGAGGCATTCGCCTTTGTCAATAGCCACCTTACCTCTGAGCAGCACAGTTTTCACCTTCCCGGTAAGCGGCCAGCCTTCGTAGGCAGAATAGTCTACATGCATGTGATGTGTGGCTGCTGAAATGGTATGTTGTTCTTTTGGATCGAACAGTATGATATCTGCATCACTACCGATAGCGATGGTACCTTTTTTCGGGAACATACCAAAGATCTTTGCGGGATTGGTACAGGCCACTTCCACATATTTGTTGAGGCTGATCCTGTTTTTGTTGACGCCTTCGCTAAACAGCAATTCCATTCTGTTTTCAATGGCAGGATGTCCATTGGGGATCTTCGCAAAATTGTCTTTTCCCATCAGTTTCTGTTCCCACATAAACGGGCAATGATCTGTCGCTACGATATTGACAAGCCCCTGATTGATACCAGCCCAGAGTGTTTCCTGATCTTTCGTTTCCCGTAATGGTGGGCTCATTACCCATTTAGCACTTTCAAAACCCTGATCATATTTTGACGCATCTAGCAGTAAATACTGAATACAGGTTTCTACGAATACTTTCTGATTGCGCCGGGTGGCATTACGAACGGCATTGAGCGCACCTTCGCAGGTCATGTGTACGATATAACCGGGGCAACCGGTATAATCTGCCAGATCGGCAAAGCGGGCAGAGGCTTCTGCCTCCGTCACTTCCGGCTGGGACAGATAGTGATATAAGGGAGATGTTTTTCCTTCGGAGAGATGTTTTGCAACGAGATAATCAATCACGTCTCCGTTCGTTGCGTGTACGGTAACCATACCGCCCTGTTGCCGTACCTCCTGCATTAATCCTGTCATCTGCCGGTCATCGATCATGAGTGCTCCTTTATACGCCATAAAGGTTTTGAAGGACGTGATTCCTTCCTGTTCGACCATTGTTTTTATCTCGGCTTTGGTAGCCGGATTGAAATCAGTCACTGCCATATGGAAGCTATAGTCACCTACCGCTGTTCCTCTGGCTCTGCTATTCCATTCATCTAATGCTTCCTGCAGGGAATGTCCCTGTTTCTGTAATACGAAGTCGATAACGGTGGTCGTACCACCGTGTAAGGCTGCGCGGGTACCTGTTTCATGCGTATCACTGGAGAAGGTACCCATAAAGGGCATATCCAGATGTACATGCGGATCGATACCTCCCGGCATGACCAGCAGTCCGGTGGCATCAATGATTTCAGCATCATTGGCAGACAGCTCTTTGCCGATGGCGATGATCTGTTCACCCTGTATCAGTATATCTGCCTGATAATCATCTGTAGCGGTGATAACCCTTCCGTTTTTAATCAGCAGTGACATAATTAATTCCCTGTTTATTGTTCCGGTAGCGGTAATGATATTATAAGAACGCATAATGAGGTAATAACTGATACCAGATACAAAGAAACCTACAAACCATGCGTAGCTATACAATTGTGTGATCCATGATGGTATTGCGTCTGGCGGAATGACTTTAATGGTGGTAAGAAAACCCGGTATATTGGGTACGATACCCAATAAGAGGGCCAGCATGGCATAGCGGTTAAAGCCATTAGTGAAACTGTATTGTCCTTTTGGATGATATAGTTCAGCCAACTGTAATTGTTGTTTCCTCACGAGGTAATAATCTGCGATCATAATACCTCCTACGGGGCCTAATAAGCTCGAATAACCCACGAGCCACGTAAATATGTATCCTGTGGGGTCGGCGACCAGTTTCCATGGGAAAATGAGTATACCGATGATGCCGGTGATATATCCGCCTGTGCGGAAGTTGATCTTTTGCGGGGCGAGGTTGGCGAAGTCATTGGCCGGACTGATAATATTAGCTGCGATGTTGGTAGCCAATGTAGAAATAGCTACGGCGATCATGGCAATACTCACCAGTATTTTATTCTCAAACTTACCCGCCAGTACGACAGGGTCCCAGATGGTGGTACCATAAACGATGGTGGTCGCGGAAGTCACTACAACACCGATAAAGGAGAACAGGGTCATGGAGGGAGGTAATCCAAGTGCCTGCCCTTTGATCTGGGCCTTCTGATTAACGGCATATCTGGTAAAGTCAGGGATGTTGAGAGACAGGGTGGCCCAGAAGCCGACCATACCGGTCAATCCCGGTACAAAGAATGCCCAGAAAGCAGCATCTGAGCTAAAGCGGGATGGTTGTGTCAGGATGGGGCCTAATCCGCCTTCTACGGCATTGATTGCCCAGAACAACAAAGCCAGTACAGCTACGGGCAAAAAAATAGCTTTAAAGACCAGTAATTTCCGGATACTGTCTATGCCCAGATATACGATGTACATGTTGAGCAGCCAAAAGAGCAGGAAGCAAATTGCCGGACCGGTTGCCAGTCCGAACGATGCAGGAAATACTGCCGGCAATGTTGCCAGACCGGGTATCCATAATTGCAGCATCTGATACAATGCAAAACCGCCGATCCAGGTCTGGATGCCAAACCATCCACAGGCGACGATGGCACGTAACATGGCGGGAATATTAGCCCCTTTGGTACCGAAGCTGGCCCGTGCAAATACCGGAAAAGGAATTCCATATTTAGCACCGGCGTGGCCATTCAGGATCATAGGGATGAGTACAACGGTGTTGCCGGCAAAGATGGTCAGGATGGCCTGCCACCAGTTCATGCCACCTTCTATGAGTGAACTGGCGAGCATATAGGTAGGGATACATAGGCTCATGCTGATCCACAGGCTGGCATAGTTCCAGGTGTTCCATGTCCTTCCGGACGCGGGTACCGGCGCCAGATCCTCGCTGTAGAGTGTGGAGCGGGATACGTTTTGGCTGATGTCTTCGTGCTCTGTCATGTATGTCGGATTATAGGTATTTATGCGATCGGCGCTGGCCGTATATTATCAGGTCACATATTCATCAGCAATAGACAGCGCGTCATCAATCATGGCCAGCCCTTCGTCTACCTGTGTTCTGGTAATGCTCAGCGGCGGTGCGATGAAGACATAATTCCAACGCACGAAGGCATACATTCCCAGTTGTTTCAGCCTTGCGGCGACCCTGTTCATCACCGCCATTTCTTCCGGTCTGGCGTTGAAAGGCACCATGGGTTCTTTTGAGTCCCGGTTCTTCACCAGTTCGATGCAACCCAATAGTCCGGTATTACGGAAGTCGCCAATACAGGGGTGATGTAATTTCATGGCTTCTACTTCTTTTTCGATGTACATGCCCATATCGGCAGCGTTTTCTATCAGGTGTTCATCTTCATAGATCTTCAGCACTTCCACACCCGCTGCGCAGGCTACAGGGTGGGCTGAATAGGTCAGTCCCAGCCAGAGCGTTTTATCATCGAAATGAGCCGCTATTGTATCAGTAACAATCAAAGCACCCAAGGGGATGTATCCGGCGGTAATTCCTTTGGCGGTAGCGATCATATCAGGTACTACACCGTGCAGTTCACAGGCAAACCATTTACCTGTTCTTCCGAATCCGCTCATGACCTCATCCATGATCAGCAAGATGCCATATTTATCACAGATGGCCCGGATCTTTTGCAGATAATCCGGCGGATATTTGATGCAACCAGAGGAGCCACTTTCTCCTTCCATCAGAATGGCGGCTACATTTTCCGGGCCTTCGAACTGTATCACTCTTTCTACATGACTGACACATTCGCGGTTACAGGAAGTGATTTCCTTTCCGAAGGGACAGCGGTAGCAGTATGGATCTTCCACATGCACAAAGTTAGGCGCCTGTTGCATATCATGCGGCAGTTTACGGGGATCACCTCCGGCGGCCATAGACGCGTAAGAGGCGCCGTGAAAGGCACGATAGCGGGCTATGATCTTATGTCTGCCGGTATACAGTCTGGCCAGTTTGATGGCATTTTCTATAGCACTGGCGCCGCATACGGTAAACAATGTCTTTTGCAGATTGCCCGGTGTGATTTCAGCCAGTTTACGCCCCAGTTGGCCACGAGCCTCAGTAACACATCCCGGCGTGACATAGCTGACTTCCTGCATCTGTTTCATAACGGCCGCAGTCACCCGTGGGTGACCGTGGCCGATGTTAACGTTAATCAGTCCTGATGAAAAGTCCAGATAACGTTTGTCATCATAGTCATAGAGATATACCCCGGCTGCGTATTTCACCGCGATAGGGCTGATACCTTTCTGTTTGCTCCACGAGAATAATGTATAATCCAGATTGTCCTGGATGATCTCCTGGGCATGTGATAATGTCTTAGCTTCCGGCATAAACGCCATTTTTGTAGTCAATAATGTTAACTCATCCAGTTAACGCCTTCTTCAGGGTTCCATTTGGTCGTACTTTTCTTCAACTTGGTCCAGAATTCTATTGAGCTTTTTCCGGTGATATCACCTACGCCGAATTTACTTTCATTCCATCCGCCGAAAGAGAAGGGTTCGCGGGGAACGGGCACACCTACATTTACGCCGATCATACCGGCGCTGGCTCTTTCAGCGATATAGCGGGCCATCCCTCCGTTCTGTGTAAAAACGGATGCCGCATTGCCGTAGGGATTGGCATTTTCAATGCGGAGCGCTTCATCTACGGTGTCAGTGCGCATGATACTGATAACAGGTCCGAAGATCTCTTCGCGGGCGACCGCCATATCAGCGGTCACATAATCGATCACGGTAGGGCCAACATAGGTACCGTTTTCTTTACCTGCTACCTGCACACCACGACCGTCTACAAGAATGCGGGCGCCTTGCGCTTCTGCTTCAGTGATATATTTTTCGATTCTTTCTTTTGATTCTTTACTGATGACTGCACCCAGGTTTTGTCCGGGTACAATCTTTCGTGCCTCCTCACATACGAGGTCTACGATATGATTAACGTCTCCGACACCGATCATGGCAGATGCCGCCATACAACGTTGTCCGGCGCAGCCGCTCATTGAAGCGGCTACATTCTGTGCCGTCATACCGGGTTTAGCATCCGGTAATACCAACAGGTGATTCTTCGCGCCACCTAATGCGAGACAACGTTTCAGGTGTTGCGTCGCCCGCTGATAGACTATTCTGGCAACCTTTGTAGAACCTACAAAAGAGACTGCTTCTATATCCGGATGATCGCAGATGGCATTTACTATTTCGCTGTCACCATTGACAATATTGAGTACACCATTTGGCAGACCTGCTTCTTTCAGTAAACGGGCGATGATACCAAGACTGAGTGGTACTTTTTCAGAAGGTTTCATGATCAGGCAATTGCCGAGGGCAATGGCATTCGGGATGGTCCAGTTAGGTACCATCGCAGGGAAATTGAAAGGCACGATAGACGCGACGATTCCCAATGGTACATGCGAAGTACGACATTCGACACCTGCACTGACTTCCAGTACTTCTCCCGCGATCAGTTGTGGTAAAGAAGTGGCAAATTCTGTCAGTTCGATACACTTTTCTACTTCTGCAATGGCTTCACTGATGGTTTTACCGTTTTCTTCACTGACCAGTGCGGCCAGTCCCTGCAGATGTTGTTCAAGCAGATATTTATAGCGAAAGAACACCTGTACCCGTTCTTTGATGGGTGTTTTACTCCATGCGGGGAATGCTGCTTTTGCTGCCTGTACGGCTTCATCAAGATCGGCTGCTGTGGAGCATGGCATTTCTGCTAACAAGGAGCCGTCTGTTGGTGAAATGACAGGCAGTGTCCGTTGAGATGATACTTCTTTAAAACTTCCATTAACAAAGTTCCTGACCCGTTCGTACTTCATATGCTTTGGGGAGTTTGGGTTATGGGTGCATTTTTTATACGATACCCTTAATTTACTGAAAAATCTGTACATTTAGTATGTATTTTCTAACATTTCTGTAAGTAGCCCTTTTAACTCCTCACCTATATATTTAAGAGAAATGGGAAAAACTAAGTCCGCCGACAAAACACCCCTTGATGAACTGGATTTCTCTATTCTGACATACCTGCAACAGGACGGCAGGATTTCCTTTACAGTTATTGCTGAAAAGCTGCACGTATCTATCGGAACGATCCGGACCCGTTTTAATCGTCTGATTGAAGAAGGGACTATTAATATTGTGGGCAGGGTTGACCCTGACAAGGTCGGTTTTCGCTCTTATGCCCATATTGCGGTCTATGTCAGACCGGCGACGCTAAAGGATACGGTTGCACAACAGATTGCTGTTATGCCGGAAGTGAGCTTTCTGGCAATGACCTCCGGGGCTTATGACCTCGAAGTAAATGTGATGTGCAGGGATAATGACCACCTGCTGGAATTTGTCAATGAGTTATCAAAACTGGAAGGGGTTTATCAGACGAAGACTACGCTTTATTTTAAGGTGTATAAGTATGCGCAACCGGATCTTGGCTTGTTGAAGAATTAAAAATTAACAACTAAGAATTAAGCATTGAATGCAACAAAAATTATTGCGGTGCCAATTCTCAATTCTTAATTGTCAATGCTTAATTTATTTTGCTTCCATCGCCTGCACAGCGCCTGCCACTACCGGTGAAAACTGAATACTGATATCCATTTCTTCTGTAACGTCTGCAATATGATTGGCCAATGTGATCTGAGGTTGCGCATTACCGTTGTTTGCAAACATTAATCCGATGATCCTGCTTTCCTTATCGACGATAACGGCGCCAGAATCTCCTTTTTCGGAAAAATGGTGAGTAGGATCTACCGGCTGAATGGCGATCTGTCCTCTGAAGGTGTGTTCTTTTCCTTCTATCGGGAAGGTGGTCGCCGGATAATTGATATCCACTACTCTGCCTTCTGTACGACCGGAGACTTCGCCTACCTTAAAAACGATCTGACCCGCGAGTGCCACACCCATACCAACGATGCTATTATACCGGGGCATACCATCGATACTCAGACCATTGATCTCATTGCCTGTTGACTGACCAATAGCGGTATCTTCCACTTCCGCGATAGCGGCATCTACTCTTTCGTTGATAACACCTTTCACGATCTGACCGATGGCATTCTTATCATCTGTGGGATGGAAAGGCAGGTCTTTATCAGGCATTTCAGGAATGACTGCGGGAGCAGGCTGGTAGACTTTATCTCCAGGTTTTGCGGTATTGGCCATGAGTACATGACAATTACTCAACAGGACAGGTTTACCATCCTTATTTCTTCGTGCCAGACAACCGAGGGTACCATGAGCGACTTCTGTACCGAAGCTTTCTTCGTCACGGATAATAATACGGTTGGTGATCTGAATACCTCCTTTTACGGGACGGTATTTGTTTTCATCCAGACAGGCACGGAAACCGGGAATAATGTTCACGTCAGTCGGGATGCCATTGATTTCGGAAGGCAGTACCTCATGGGCATGCAGTTCGCTGTGGTCTTTCTTTTCGTCCACATAGATCCGGATGCAGAGCTGGTCTGTGACCCGGCCACCGGTTTCTTTCAAACCGATGCTGACGTGGTGTACACCGGGGATCTTCAGTAACAGCTCTTCTATTCCGTTCTTCAGCAGGTCCCGGATCATTTCGTTCTCCCGATGCAGTTCTTCTGTTGATTTCATGCTAAGCGTTTTTAAGGGTGCTGAAAATACGGAGTTCTTTGCGTAATAACGCAATCTGTCCGATAAGATTGTTTACGCAATTGTAACAACTGCGTATGCGCGTAATCGTGACGCGTAGCGGGTGATGAGGAGGGATTCATCTACATGTGATTTTTTGGGGTGTTAACTGTTTCCGTCTGAGGATTTTTCTAATGTTGTTTTGGGGCATATATTCCTCCATACCAAACTACACATTTTTTGCTATAAATCAAAGTTTAAACTCACATTGTATAAAGGAGTTATATACGCATTTGTCCATGCTTTTTTCCTCGTATTACCCCCTTATTATTACCGTATTTGTCCGTTAGTGCTTCGTCGGGGAACGGCGCATTAACGGCCAGATACTGTGGTAGTAAGAGGATAATACTACAAATCGGCCCGGAGATCAATGAAAAAAGGAGCATTTGACGGAAAAAAGCGGTCTTTTTTGAGTGCCGGGAAGCTCCGCCCGGGATAAAATATTATTGGCATTTCGGAATTCTCCGATATCTTTGCAGCAGAGATCCGTTGATAACGTAAACATAAACGTAGACAAACATGAGTAATCTGAGCTTGTTTAAGCCTTTCAGCCTCAAGTCGCTGAATATAAAGAATAGAATTGTAATGGCCCCTATGACGAGGTCATTTTCACCAAACGGCGTACCCGGAGAGGATGTCGCCGCATATTATCAGCGTCGTGCTGCAGGAGAAGTGGGATTAATTTTATCTGAAGGCACCGTGATCAATCGTCCTGCCTCTTCCGCAGATCCGAACATTCCCCGTTTTCATGGTGATATTTCCCTTGGTGGCTGGCAGAAAGTAATCAACGGGGTACATGCAGCCGGTGGTGCAATGGGTCCGCAGATCTGGCATCAGGGTATCATGGATAATCATCATTCCGGCTGGACGCCGCTGACGCCTTTTGAAGGTCCTTCCGGTCTGAACAGGCCAGAAAACACCAACGGTCATGCGATGTCTGAAAAAGATATTGCCGATACCATCAAAGCATTTGGCGACGCTGCTGCGGATGCCAAAAGACTGGGCTTCGACACGGTTGAAATACACGGTGCACATAACTACCTGATCGACCAGTTCTTCTCCGAAAAGACAAATCTCCGTACAGATAAATATGGTGGTCAATCACTGGCAGCGCGTACCCGTTTTGC
This sequence comes from Chitinophaga pinensis, assembly GCF_007896845.1. Lineage (GTDB taxonomy): Bacteria > Bacteroidota > Bacteroidia > Chitinophagales > Chitinophagaceae > Chitinophaga > Chitinophaga pinensis_C. The sequence continues at coordinate 35,188 of NZ_VOHS01000051.1, forward strand.
TGTAGAGGTGATCAAAGAAGTGCGTAAGCGTGTGGGAGAAGATTTTCCATTGATCATCCGTCTTTCCCAATGGAAACCGTATGAATACAATGGTAAAATGGCTAATACGCCGGAAGAACTGGAAGCATGGCTGCAACCATTATCAGAAGCCGGTATTGACATCTTCCATTGCTCACAACGCCGTTTCTGGGAACCTGAATTTGAAGGATCAGACCTGAACTTTGCAGGATGGGCGAAAAAAGTAACTGGTAAGGCAACTATCACAGTAGGTTCTGTAGGACTGAATGGTGAATTCCTCGCGGCTTTCAAAGGTGAAAGTTCTGAACCTAGTTCGCTGGAAGAACTGCTACGTAGATTTGACAGAGGTGACTTTGATCTTGTAGCGGTAGGCAGACCACTGCTGGCTGATGCAGAATGGGTACAGAAAATCAGAGACGAGAGAACAGGTGAGTTGAAAGGATTTTCTAAAGAAGCATTAGCACAATTGCTATAGTTGTATATTTGTTGTTAACGAAGGCGCTGCGGGAAACTGCAGCGCCTTTATTGTTTCCTCATATATTATTGTACATTTGACAGTAATAATTAGTATTGTTCAATATCAAATTCCATGATGAAAATATTCGTCCTTTACTTTCTTCGTCAGACATGGCATTTTGCCCGTATTACTTTCATATCTGCTGTTATATTGGGCATGGTACTCCCCTCTTCTGCACAGCGCCGCGGTACAGGTAAAGCAAAACCGGTGTTTAGTGGCTATCTTTTTACCTACTTTACCGGGAATGATAAAAGTAAAGAGCAAATTTGCTTTGCCCTTAGTGATGATGGTTATCATTTTAAAGCACTGAACGGGAATCAACCTGTGATCAATTCGGCAGATATCAGTGAAACAGGTGGTGTGCGTGATCCGCATATTCTGCGCGGTGCTGATGGAAAGACGTTTTACATGGTGGCGACTGATATGGTATCTGCCAAAGGCTGGAACAGCAATCGCGGATTGGTGCTGATGAAATCTGATGATCTTGTACACTGGACTTCAACAGCCATTAATCTTCAGACACAATATGCTGGTCAGGATAGTTTGTTGCGTGTATGGGCACCGCAGACGATCTATGATGAGCAGGCGAAAAAATACATGATCTATTTTTCTACGAAATATGGTAGTCAGCCGGATAAGATCGTGTACGTTTATGCGAATAAAGACTTTACGGGGCTGGAAGGTGCGCCCGGACAACTGTTTTTTAATCCGGAGCAGGCTGCGTGTATTGATGGTGATATACAGCAAAAGGATGGTAAATTTTATCTGTTCTTTAAGACGGAAGACAGACGGCCGGGGATTAAGGTTGCGGTGTCTGACCGGTTGACAGGCGGGTATAAGATGCAGAGCAATGATTATGTGCAACAGACGGATAAACCTGTGGAGGGTGCCGGGACGTTCAGGTTGAATGATGGTAGTGGTTATATACTGATGTATGATATGTATACCAGTGGCAGGTATCAATTTACCAAAACGACTGATTTTAAAAACTTCGTAGCGATAGATGAGAACATTTCGCTGGATTTTCATCCGCGGCATGGTACTGTAATGCCTGTTACGGCGGAAGAAATGAAGAGGCTGAGTAGTGCGTGGTGATGTCTTCCTCTCGCTTATGCGAATTTTTGCTTTTTGCCATGGCAATAATATTGTGTGATATGTGCTTTCCTTGTTAATAACGAATCTTCCTATTTTCTTCGCGGGGTTTGGGTGTGGGTGCTTTAGGGCTGCGCAACATTTGCAGATGGGATTGCGGGCTGACGCCCTCCACACGTTCGTGTATTGAGCGGTGGGTTGTGGGGCAGCGTTGGATGGTTGATTAAGCTGTTGGTGGATGGGTTGGGCGGTGTGTGAAGGCCTGAGGCCCTTCATCCTCATCTGCAAATATTGCGGCTTCGTAAGTTATTGGGTGGTTTGGGGAATTGAGGGAGGTGGCGAGATGGATGATAGAGGTGGTGGTGATGCTTTAGGGCTGCGCAACATTTGCAGATGGGATTGCGGGCTGACGCCCTCCACACGTTCGTGTATTGAGCGGCGGGTTGTGGGGCAGTGTTGGATGGTTGATTAAACTGTTGGTGGATGGGTTGGGCGGTGTGTGAAGGCCTGAGGCCCTTCATCCTCATCTGCAAATATTGCGGCTTCGTAAAGTTATTCGGTGGTTTGGGGAATTGAGGGAGGTGGCGAGATGGGTGATAGAGGTGGTGTTGGTGCTTTAGGGCTGCGCAACATTTGCAGATGGGATTGCGGGCTGACGCCCTCCACACGTTCGTGTATTGAGCGGTGGGTTGTGGGGCAGCGTTGGATGGTTGATTAAACTGTTGGTGGATGGGTTAGGCGGTGTGTGAAGGCCTGAGGCCCTTCATCCTCATCTGCAAATATTGCGGCTTCGTAAGTTATTGAGGGTTTAGGGAATAGACGGAGGTGGTGAGATGGAATTGGTGATGGAATTGGTAATGGAGATTGAAGATGGAGATTGGTGGTTGATGAGATGATTGGTCCTGATTAAAACATATTTGCATCTTTGTTGCAAATGTATGGGTTTTTCTTTTACCTTTGCTTTGGTTAAAAGGAAATTCAGTCACTAACAGCACAGAACAGCATTGATAGTAATGAGAGGGAATAATCATTTTGATGTAATCATCATAGGTGGCAGTTATGCCGGATTGGCGGCGGCGATGTCTTTAGGTCGCGCTTTACGTAAGGTATTGATCATTGATAGTGGGAAGCCGTGTAATCGTCAGACGCCGCATTCACATAATTTTCTGACGAGGGATGGTAATACGCCGGCGGAGATTGCGGCGATCGGGAAAGAACAGGTGTTGAAGTATGATACGGTGCAGTTTTATACTGGTCTGGCGACAAGTGGTGTGAAGACAGAAGCGGGGTTTGAAGTGTGTACAGATAAGGGTGATACTTTTTCGGCTGTCAAGCTCATTTTTGCTACAGGTATTGCTGATGAACAGCCTGCTATTCCGGGCTTTGCGGAGTGTTGGGGGATATCCGTGATACATTGTCCGTATTGTCATGGATATGAGGTGAAGAAGGAGAAGACAGGTATATTGGCGAATGGGGATATGGCGTTTGATTTGGTAAACTGATTTCCAACTGGACGGATGAGCTGACCATCTTCACTAATGGTGCGTCTACATTGAAACCTGAGCAGGTGGAGAAACTTGCGCAACATCATATAGCTGTGGTGGAGAAAGTCATTAAAGCGATTGAACACGATAATGGTTATATCCGTCAGCTTGTGTTTGAGGATGGGAGTAGATTTGCGCTGAAGGCATTGTATGCCCGTGTTAATTTTAAGCAGCATTGCGATATACCTGTGCAGTTGGGTTGTGAATTGACGGAACAGGGATATCTGAAGGTGGATGCGATGCAAAAGACGACCGTTCCACATGTGTATGCATGCGGTGATAATACGAGTATGATGCGTTCAGTAGCTAATGCGGTGGCCACCGGTACGTTTACCGGAGCGATACTCAACAAGGATATGATTGAGGAGTCGTTCTGAGAAGAACGGACTCCTACTCTATTTTCAGACTTTTCACCGGATTTGCGACAGCGGATCTGATGGCTTGTATGCTGACGGTTGTCAGGGCTATCAGCATAACAACAAAGCCGGCGAGCGCGAATTCCCACCAGGACAGTGTGATACGGTAAGCGAAAGTCTGCAGCCATTTATCGAGCGCCCACCATGCGAATGGTATGGCAATAATCAGGGCGATGCCGGCCAGTCTTACGAAGTCTTTTGATAAGAGGGACACCAATATCAGGAGATTTGCGCCGAGTACTTTGCGGATACCGATTTCTTTTTTCCGTTGCTCTGCCATGAATGCGGAGAGTCCGAACAGGCCCAGACAACAGATGAAGATGGCGATCAGGGTGAAGGCATTGATGATATTCGATAGTGTTACTTCTGCCTGATATTGTTGCTGAACGTCTTCGTCAAGGAACGAATAGGCAAAAGGTGTTTGTGGAAAGTTACGTTGCCAGACATGGCTGATGTTTTTGAGTAATCGCTGATAGTCTTTAGTATCGGCGGCGACGATGATATTATTAGTAGCGTCTACCGGTCCGTAACGCAGCATCAGAGGCTGTACCTCCTCATGGAGGGAGTTATTGTTATAGTCTTTTATTACACCAATAATCTCCACAAAATTTACTGGTTCGTTAGCATCGTGCTGGGGATATAATCTTCTTCCGGGTGCGTTTAAGGCAGTCAGACCAAGTGCCTTTGCAAATGTTTCATTAATCACTACTTTTCCGGAGTCACCGGATCTGAAATCTCTTCCACCGATTAGTTTACACCTAATGCTTTTACATAGTTTTCGTCGGAGGAGATGAATTGTACATCTTTTCCGATGACAGCGCCTGCAGCTTCCAGATAGTAGGGCCAGTCATGGCTGATCTTCTGGCTGGGATAATTATCGGTCTGGCTGACGGTCTTTATGCCGGTCAGCTGTCGCAGGTCGCTCATAAATGCATGAAGCTTTGTCTTTTCTTCGTCTGTGTGAAAATTGAATACCAGTTTCTGTGTACGTTCGAAGCCGATATCCATCCGCTGCAGGTAATTCAGTTGACGGGCAATAACGATGATTCCGGAGACGAATACAATAGACAGGGAGAACTGGAAGACGATCAGTAAGCGACGTATGCTGACTGAGGAAAGGCGGCTACTGAAGTTACCCTTTAGTACGCTGATGGGCCGGAAGGCAGAAAGATAAAAGGCCGGATAACTTCCTGCCAGCAAACCGGTAATGAATATAAAACCGAGCAACAGAAAAGCGAAGCGATAATTCACTAAACTGAACAGATTAATGTCTGCGTCTGTCAGCCGGTTCAGGACTGGCAGCAGGAATGCCAGTAAAGGGATAGCAATGACGATGGCGAATACAGACAAGAGCAGAGCTTCTCCCAGAAACTGGCTGATGATATCGTTCATTCTGGCGCCGATTACTTTTCTTATACCTACTTCTTTTGCGCGTTTAGAAGCCCTTGCTGTGCTCAGGTTCATAAAGTTGATACAGGCCATTACCTGTATTAATATGGCGATCAGTAGTAATCTGTTCAGGAAAGAGCGATCGTTGGTGGGCATTAGTTCGTTGGAGTAACCTTTGGTCGTATGGATGCTGCTTAGCTGTTGCAGGTGCAGTTCTTTTTGCATACCGTGGTCTTTGAGCTGCTGTGCGCCATATTTTGACAGGAAGGCTGGTAATTTTCTTTCCAGTGTGGCGAGGTCTGTTCCCTCACGCAGCTTCACATAAGAGGCTACGTAGTTATAAGCAGCCCAGGAATTGCTTTCTCTTGTAAAACTACCCATTCCCCCGCTGTTCATCGACATGAAAATATTGGCATGTATATGCGATTTTCCCAGACGCTCATCCAATACGCCGGTCACCCGGAAACTATTTTTACCATATGCATTGGACATTTCTATTGTCTTCCCTACCGGATCACTGTTGCCAAATAATTTCTCGGCTGTACTTTTTAGCAACACTACAGTGTAAGGATCAGAAAGCGCATTCCGGGGTCTGCCATATATAAAATGGAAATTGAATATATCGAAAAAGGTAGAGTCCGCATATACTGCATTCTTCTCATATATACTCTCTCCTTCATAAGTCAACAGGTGTTGTGCAGCACCAAGGTTTACGGTCGGCACTACCCGGGTGTACGCTACGACTTCGGGAAAGTCGCTTTTCAGGGCGGGGGCGATAGGTGGAGAACTGGTGGCATTATTATGTAGTACCCCTTCGCTGATAATCCTCGAGTTCACCCTATAGACGTCATCAGCACCCGGATGCTGGCGATCGTAGCTGTATTGACCTGTTACATACAAGATAATATACAGGCAGCAGACCGTACCTACAGACAAACCAACGATGTTAATAACGCTGAAGGTTTTGTTTCTAAGGAGGTTGCGGAGCGCAATTTTCAGGTAGTTGCGGATCATGAAGGGGAAATTTGGGAAAGCGGATCTAATTTAATGCCGCATATTTAAGAAGTTGTAAATTAATATGTTAATAAGCAAAAGTGCCAGAAAGGTGTCCACTTTCGGTACAAAAATTGTTCATTTTCGAACGGGAGGCGGGGTATCCACTGTCAGAATAAGCAATAAGTGCCTACCAGTATGACTTTGATTATTTCGTTTATTAGTTTTCCACATGTGTTAGTTCCTTTTTTTTGAAAAAACCATTCGCTACTTCACTTTTGTAGTCTGGCAGCATATGAAAAGTAGTTTATATACGTCATGTGAATGCTGCGCTGCATTGCCTTTTTGAGGATTTACATTGTCCCTCAACGGCTGGCACACCAATCAGACTTTAACGCTAAATAAATAGAAGGTATGGGAATTTTTGATAAGAGATTACAGTATAAGCCATTTGAGTATCCGGAAGTGTTACAGTTTACCGAAGCGATCAATAAATCATTCTGGGTACATGCCGAGGTTGATTTCACGGCGGACACGCAGGACTTCCATTCCCACCTGAATCCGGCTGAAAGAACAGCAGTAAGAAACAGTCTGTTGGCTATTGCACAGATCGAAGTAGCTGTAAAGTCCTTCTGGGGTAACCTGTACAATCATCTGCCAAAGCCGGAGATGAACGGACTGGGTTCTACTTTTGCGGAATGTGAATTCCGTCACTCAGAAGCTTATTCCCGTCTGGTAGAGGTACTGGGTTATAACAGCCAGTTTGAAAAGCTGGTAGAAGTACCGGTTATCCGCCAGCGTATCGAATACTTATCTGATGCTCTCAGCAACGCAAAATCAACTGATACCAGAGAATATACCATTTCACTCATTCTGTTCTCTATTCTGATTGAGAACGTGAGCCTGTTCAGTCAATTTGCCATCATCCTTTCATTTACCCGTTTCAAAGGGCTGATGAAGAATGTGAGCAATATCATTGCCTGGACTTCAGTAGACGAGCAGATCCACGCGAATGCAGGTATCTATCTGATCAATAAGATCAGGGAAGAATATCCGGAAATGTTCGACGAAGCAACTATCACCAGAGTAAGTAATCTGGTAAAAGAATCTATTGAAGTAGAAAGCAGGATCCTGGACTGGATCTTCTCTGAAGGTAAGATTGATACTGTGAGTAAAGAGCATCTGGTAAACTTCATGAAATACCGTGCAGATGACAGTCTGAAAAAGATCAACCTGCCTACGCTTTTCAATATCAGTACAGAGGATAACAAGCCTATGCTGTGGTTTGAAGAAGAGGTGTTTGCCAACAGCCTGGACGATTTCTTTGCAAAACGTCCTGTGGATTACACAAAACACGACAAGAGCATTTCTGCGCTTGACCTCTTCTAATCTCATTTATTGAATCATTAAACGGAAAAAACATTTGTCATGGCGATAACAGAATTAGCACAGCTAACAGGTGTGACGGAACAATACGAAATGCCTAAGTTGTGGTGGAAGAATTCAGAGAGTGAACAGATCCTGAACAGAGGATATCTGTTAAAAGGCGAAACAGTAGAAGGAGCAATTGACAGGATCTGTACCGCTGCTGCACAGCGTCTCTATAAACCGGAACTGAAAGAAGCATTTGTTGAGATGATCGAAAGAGGCTGGATGAGCCTCAGCTCTCCTATCTGGGCCAACATGGGTACAGAACGTGGATTGCCGATCTCCTGCTTCAATGTGCATATTCCGGATAATATTGAAGGCATTACACACAAGCTGGGTGAGGTGATCATGCAGACTAAAATAGGTGGAGGTACTTCTGCTTATTTCGGCGGATTGCGTGCACGTGGGAGCGCGGTAACTGATAATGGTAAGAGCAGTGGTGCGGTGAGCTTCATGCGTCTGTTTGATACCGCTATGGATACTATCTCTCAGGGTGGTGTACGTCGTGGTGCATTTGCAGCCTACATGGACATTGACCATGATGATATTCAGGAATTCTTATCCATCAAGGATATCGGTCACCCGATCCAGAATCTCTTCTACGGTGTATGTGTACCTGACTACTGGATGCAGGATATGATCGACGGTGATATGGAGAAACGTGAGATCTGGGCGAAAGTGCTGGAAAGCCGTCAGCAGAAAGGTCTGCCTTATCTGTTCTTCACTGACAACGTGAATCGTAATAAACCACAGGTATATAAAGATCTGAACCTTGCTATCAACGCCAGCAATCTCTGTTCGGAGATCATGCTGCCATCTACAGAAGATGAGTCATTCATCTGCTGTCTCTCTTCCATGAACCTCGAGTTATACGATGAGTGGAAAGATACAGACGCTGTTAAACTGGCTACATTCTTCCTCGATGCCGTATTGCAGGAGTTTATCGTTAAAACTGAAGGTAACCACTTCCTCGCAGCGGCTAACCGTTTTGCAAAACGTCACCGTGCTTTAGGTCTGGGTGTATTGGGATGGCATTCTTATCTGCAGAAAAATATGATTGCTTTTGAAGGTATGCAGGCAAAACAACTGACCTCTATCATCTTCAAAGATATCAGAGATAAAGCTGAAAAAGCGACCAAAGAACTGGCATGGATTTACGGAGAACCAGAAGTATTGAAAGGATATGGCCGCAGGAATACTACCCTGATGGCAATTGCGCCTACTACTTCTTCTTCTGCGATACTCGGTCAGACTTCTCCCGGTATTGAGCCATTCAGCAGCAATTATTTCAAAGCAGGTCTGTCAAAAGGTAACTTCATGCGTAAAAACAAATACCTGAAAGCCCTGCTGGAGCAGAAAGGTATCGACAATGAAGACACCTGGCGCAGCATCATGCTGAATCACGGTAGCGTACAGCATCTCGAAGAACTGACTGAACACGAGAAAGATGTGTTCAAGACCTTCAAAGAGATCAGTCAGCTGGAAATCGTTCAGCAGGCTGCTATCCGTCAGACGCATGTTGATCAGGCACAGAGCCTGAACCTGAATATTCCTTCTAACCTGCCGGTGAAAGAGGTGAACAGACTGTTGATTGAGGCATGGAAATTAGGTGTGAAGACATTGTATTATCAACGTAGTCAAAGCGTGTCTAAAGAGCTGGTGAACAGTCTTGTGACATGTAAGAGTTGCGAAGGATAAAGAAAAAAGGGTGTATCAAAATACTTGATACACCCTTTTACTTTAATGTCCACTGATGTTGTTTCCCCATCATTCTTCTACTTTCCGATATCTATTAAGGATTCTTCACTCTCCCCGAATTCTCTTCATGTGAAGATCATCCACTGGTGAAATCCAACCTTTTGTACCTAAACCCCATATTTGTCCTTTAAATTTGACAGGTATCAGTAAGATGTTATTAAAGCTTAGATATGTCCGTAGATGCTATTCAAATAGCCATGCAACTTAAGCAAGAACTTGACCAGTTGCCTCCCCTTAGCCCAGAGCAGGAAGCCCGCATTATGCAGAAGTTCCGTCTGGATTGGAATTATCACAGTAATAATCTGGAAGGTAATAGTCTTTCCTATGGAGAGGCTAAAGCACTGATTATGTTTGGTGTTACCGCTCAAGGGAAGCCACTCAAAGATCATTTCGAAATTACAGGGCATAACGAGGCTATTAAATGGGTTGAAGAGGTTGTAAAAGGTGACTATCCGTTAACCGAAATGTTTATCAGGGAATTACACGTTTTGCTTTTAAAAGAATCTTATGATGCACGTGCAATAACACCAGACGGCAATGCCACCAAACGCCGGATCGAAGTAGGCCGTTACAAATCAGCCCCGAATCATGTTCAGACTATTACAGGTGAAATTTTTTATTTCGCCAGCCCGGAGGAAACGCCGGCAAAAATGCATGATCTGATCGAATGGTACAGGGAGGAAAGCGAAAAACCAGATGTAAATCCTATTATACTAGCGGCAGAATTCCACTATCAATTCATAAGGATACACCCTTTTGATGATGGGAATGGAAGGTCAGCACGTATACTGATGAACTTTATATTGATGAAAAGTGGTTTTCCTCCGGCTATTATCAAGACACAGGATAAACAAAATTATTTCAATGCGCTCCGGCAGGCAGATGCAGATAACTTTCCGGCATTCGTTGAATATATTGCGGAAAATCTGGTTCGCTCACTTGAAATTATGATTGCAGGTGCTAAGGGAGAGAATATAGAAGAGCAAGACGATGTTTATAAAGAAGCCGCATTATTAAAACAACGCTTAAATGCCATTGGCAATGTAATAGAACATAGGACAGCAGAAACACTGAATGAACTGTTTGACAATGCGATTGTGAAGGCTTATGATACCTTTTTGCCAAACTTTCTTCAGTTTGCGGATTACTATTTTACTGTTGACCAGACAATAGAAATTGACGGAACGAGTAGAAGATTGGGTGAACGTTACAGTACTATCCATATTGCGAAAAAACAGATAACAAATAACCTTAACAGAATTATTCTCCGGTTTACTTACGAACGCTTCAAGTTAGAAGGTTTCAAAGAGTTTAGCCATACAGCTCAAATTGTGTGGGAATTTCAAAAAACCTATTACACTACAAACTTTGATGGAGGCAAAATTTATTACAGGCACTCTTACGGGGAATATCTAAGCTTAGATCAGATTAACGAGCTTGGCAAAGCAATTATTGAGGAACATAAAAACCTGATAGAAAAAAAGCTTGCTGAAATCAACACAGGGAGAGCTCATGAAGAATAAGCAAGTTGAACACGCATTCTTTAAACATTTTTGTTTTCTTAGCTATTTAAATCTCCATGGGTATCTACACCCTATAGTAATATGATACATGCCAGACACATTAAATCGGGAGCGCATTAAAATGCGCTCCCGATTTGTTTATGGATCCGTTACGCTAAAGAATGCGTTTACTGCTATTTGCCGCTTTCACTGTCGGGAGATTCGTCAACATATAATACTGGTCCGCTGTTGGAAGTTTCTTCATTGATGGGCTGTGCTCCACTGGTTTCAATATACGCTTTGAAATTCCGGAGATCTTCTTTGATCATTGATTCAAACAAAGGATTCAGCAATTTTGCCAGACCTCTGCCTGCAGGGCCGAGCGGCGCCCTATAGGTGATGACGATCTGTAGTTCTGTGCTCTTCTCTCCTGCATCGACGAAGGTAACTTTACCTGCGTTGTCGATATCTGCGCCCGGCAAGGCATTCCAGCCAAGCAATGCACCTTCTTCTTCCTTGATGATCTCTGCATCCCAATTAATGGGGCCTGGCATCCCTGGAATCTCGGCTTCCCAATGGTAACGCCCTCCGCCCAGATCTGTGACTGTTTTGAGATGTCTCATAAAAAGCGGCAGGTTCTCCAGATCTCTCCAGAAAGCATAGACTTCATTGCGTGGACGGCCGACGGTCAATGATACGCGGACATTAACATTCTTTGCCGGATCAGGCAACCGTTTTTTCCTCAGTGCGCTGTATGCAGGCAATTACCTGTGATGGCACGATAGAGCAGGAAGGCGCCGGCCCCGGCTTTGAGGAAACGGGCTTTTTTTCCGGTAATCGCATTGATGAGCAGAAACCCGCCTGCTACGGCAGAAATGATACGTTCGGTGTTATTTACGTTTACTGCAGGTTTATTGCCTGTTGAAGAATTTTCGTTCATAACAATTTTTTTATGGTTTAACAATACTGTGCATGATGAAGAAATTACTCAGGCATCGTTGGTCACAGGTCCATCAGACACCCGCTTGTTCAAATGAGCGGGTTTATCCTTTGTCTGATTGATTTTCCCGGCGTAAGATGATACGATCGAGATAAATGATCCCATGCTGAAGTTGAGTACGAGAGCATTTATTATCAACATAAACAACCAGCCAGCCGGTCTTTCCGGTACCTGAGGCGGGGCGCTATCGGGAGCAAGTGTATCCGGGGTAGACGACAAAATATCCGGATAGAATACTGTTAGCAAATTGCTGCAAAAATCATGGAAATGATGGTACCGATCACGGTGGTCAGATGTGCAGCAATCAACATGGAGACTGTCCGCTGTTTCTCATATGGCCTGTATATCAGTTTGAAATTATAGGCCAGTATTGCCACGCCAAATAAGGCATTTCCAATATAGAGTAAATACAAACTTTCATAGTTACCGTCCTTCAGATGAATGATCAGTAACACACTATACAACAAAGCGGCTATTAAGCCATACATTAAGTATTCCAACCAATGTTTTTTGTCAAATACAGGATTTCTCATGTCCCCGGCTTTTTCCTGATAAACAGGAAAATCGTACCAGTAGCAAATACAGCCAGAATATCTATAGCAAATGGTTAAAGTGCGTTGATGTGACACAACAGTGTAGCAGTTAATACTCACTACATTCATCAAGTGCCTCTTTGTGTTTTAACCGGCGTTGTACTTTCTGTGGCAGTTTCGAAGCTGGGATCAGAGTCACCAGCATCAATACAGCTGTAAAAGAATCCATCCCTTAATGCGTAGTGTTCTGCCAGCATTGTTTC
>NZ_VOHS01000052.1 GCF_007896845.1 Chitinophaga pinensis
AGTAAAACTTACAGAGCAGATAACGGACTGACAGATGCCAGTGATCCTGTTTTCTTTACATACTCTCAGGCATTGCAGCATTTATTCTGCTGATCGCCTGTATCAACTTTGTCAATCTGACGATTGCCCGTTCTGTGAAACGCGCGAAGAATTGGGATCCGTAAGGTAGTGGGTGGTGACAGAATACAGCTCATCATGCAGTTCATGGGAGAGTCCTTTATTCTCAGCATCGCCGCTTTTGTGCTGGCCCTGATACTCGTACAGCTCTCTTGCCGGTATTTAATGAATTCCAATAAAGCGTTGGCAATCAGTTACCTGTTTGACGTAAACTGGTAGGCGGATATCTCCTGCTGTTCTTTATGACAGGATCCTTGCGGGATTCTATCCATCCGTATTGTCCGGTTTTAATCGGTAAAAGTGTTATATAACCGCTTCACCTTGTCTGGTAAGAATTATCTCCAGAAAGGATGGTGATATTACAGTTTACACTGGCATCTTTCCTGATCATTGGTACGATACGATTATTGTCAGTTCCGTTATCTGACTACCCGTCAGGCTGGGGTATGATGATAAAGATCTGGTGATACTCCGACATAACCGTATTCCTTATCTACGTGCAGATGCACTGCGGGCAGACCTGATGAGGAACAGTGCTGTGGCAGATGTGGCGTTTAAAAACGAGGGTTCGTGGATGACAACGGCGAAAGTGAATGGAGAACAGACGGTGGGTTTCAGCTACGAAACGGTAGATGAAGAATACCTGCCCATGTTGAAAATCCAGGTTGTAAAAGGCAGGAATTTCTCCAGAGCATTCCCTTCAGACTCGACACACGCCGTATTGGTGAATGAAGCATTTGTAAAGGCGGCCGGCTGGAAAGATCCTATCGGACAGGAGTTGATTTCTGGTATAATGAAGGTGAGAAGTATACGGTAATCGGCGTCGTGAAAGACTATCATTATATTGACTTAAAACAACCGATCACAGAGCAGCTTTTCACAATGAAGAACCGGAATCAATATGGTACCACCTTCGTCAAGATAAAAAAAGGTAAAGAGACAGCTGCGCTGGCGCACATTGCAGCGGTCTATAAGAAATACTTCCCACTGAGTCCTTATGATATACCTTTATGAATGAGGAAAACAGGAAACGGTATGAGTCAGAAGCGAAATGGAAGCAGATCATCCTGTTCAGTGCTATCCTGACGATCTTTATTTCCTGTATTGGCTTGTTCGGACTGTCCGTATTATCCGCAGAAAAAGAACAAAAGAGATTGGTATCCGCAAAGTATTGGGGGCTTCAGTAGCGGCAGTGGTGACTATCCTGTCAACAGACTTCCTGAAGCTCGTCATGATCTCCCTTGTACTGGCCATGCCATTGGCGTGGATGGTGGGGAATAAGTGGCTGCAGAACTATCCTTACCGTATTAGCCTCAGGGTGGATATTTGCCACCGCTGCATTACTGGTAGCAGGTGTCGCATTGATGACCGTGAGCTTCTACGCTGTAAAGGCAGCAGTGGCAGATCCTGTAAAAAGTCTGAAAAGAGAATAATACTTATCCTTATAAAGCGGATCTATCTCTCTGAAACAGGTCTTTATCTGTGCTTCAGACAGCCGGTAGATCTGTTTAATGGCAGGTATGGCAGGATCATACCCATGGATATCTGAAGGGTGTCTGCTCATCCAGTGAAGCACATCTTCGAGGATCATCTGATTGGCCTGTCCATGACCTCCCGGCCCTGTTCTGCTGATGATCTTCCCCAGCAGGAAAACGGGGAAGTCCGCACAGGCGATCTCTGATAGTTTCGCCCTGTACTCTCTTTCTTTGGGTGGCGCTTCATCAAACTGCTTTTTAAAATAGATCTGATCGATGCTATGTCTGCCTTCATGTGCAAATATGGAGGCATCCTGCTGTTTTGTTTCGAATGCATTCATAAAAGCGATCTGTAGTTCCCTGCCCTGTAAACCCTGTCTTTGCAATACCGCATAAAGTGTATCCAGTGCATCTATACGCATGCGCATACCTACGCCATTCAGAATGGTAGCGGAGTCATTACTGCTCATCACATTCTCAAAAGGTGCGAGCCGCTCTTTGTGTACACTGCTGTCGGTGACCATCGTCCATACGTTCATAGGTTCCTCTATATAAGCTTCTCTACCTGATAAATCGTATCATTAACAGACCAGCCTCCATTCCTGCTTTTGCCATCTGTAAACCAACCGGTAAAGCCATTGGACGTCATCAGATCTACCTCAATGAATGTAAGGGCACCTTTGTAGCCGTACTGGAGCACTTCTTTATGCGTGATATTAACGATGTGTCCGAGGCATATTTCTTTTGAGGAAAAGCCTGAACTGACACCGAGAAATCCGCTGGTACCAAAACGGGGCGCCATGATTTCCAGAAAAGCGTCATAGGTAAAAGCTTGTGTACCGGCAGACAGGTGTAATTGCTGCAGGAGTTTTGTGCAGGATTGTAATAATTGTTTTTCAAACAGACTGTCATTGGCTTGTTTGCGTGCCAGTTGCTGATAGTAATGCGTAATCTGTTTGCCGGTCTGGCGTAGAAAAGCAGCATAGTGTAAGATATCCTGCTGAGCGGGCGTTGCCACCATTGCCGCATATTCATAGAAACGGGAGCCGGCCAGTGCACGTGCGACCTGTACATTCTGCGAGGAATTACGGCCTGTCCATTGTGGCAGAATGGAAGACAGCGTATCCGCATTGGCTTGTTGATATGTCCATACCGTCTGCGGACCGGAGAAATGAAAATAAGCATTCCATCCGCTGAGTATCAGTGCACCGTCTTTTTTAAGAATACCAATACCAATGAGTTGTCTGGCTGCTTCGGGATGTCCCGGCATTTGTTCAAGGACGGATTGCAGCAGACGGGCAGCTTTATCTACAGTAGCTGTATGGGGCTTTGGGGCGGTACTGTTTTGGAGGAAAGCGGTGTGTGCGTAACAAAGGGCGGCGGACTGCCATTCAGCAGATGATCTGGCGGAGGAGAGTGCTTTTTCAGCGGCAATGAGCGAAGCGCTATAATGCGTAGCGCCGGCTTCAATATCGCTGAGCAGGATATAATTCTCGGGTGTAGCAGTTGCTGAGAGGGCACTGTCCATGTGTTTTTTAGCCAATGTATAATCGTTAAAAAACTGCCAGTCCCGCTTCGCGAGTGTACGGAATGCTTTGGCCCGGTCTTCCTGTGTTGTTTGCGGAGAATGGATGATCTCTCTGATGGCAGCCGCCGATCCGGACAGGTCATAGTTAAAGAATGCCTGTTCGGCTTTGTCCCATAACAGATTGATAGGTACTGCGATGGATATTCGTGCACTGATGAGCAACAATATAATTGAGAGCGCTACTTTTTTCATGTTATACAGGTGTTTTCCTGCATACAAAGTAAGGGAAGGCAGAAGGGGAAAACTTGTATCTAACTAACCTTTTAAAGTCTTTCCAAAGTCTCTGGGGGAAGCGCCAAAGTAACTTTTGAACTGACGCGTAAAATGTGGCTGGTCATAGAAACCACTGTCATAGGTGATAGCTGTCAGATTACCTTTACCAGCTACTATGCTGTTGGCTGCTTTTTCCAGTCGTATACGGGTGATGTATTCGGAAAGACGCAGCCCGGTTTTCTCTTTGAACTTGCGCAGCATATAA
The DNA here is from genome assembly GCF_007896845.1 of Chitinophaga pinensis. Classification (GTDB taxonomy): domain Bacteria; phylum Bacteroidota; class Bacteroidia; order Chitinophagales; family Chitinophagaceae; genus Chitinophaga; species Chitinophaga pinensis_C. The sequence goes on from NZ_VOHS01000052.1 coordinate 3,659, forward strand.
ACAGGGTGGACATTCACGATAGCCGCCAGATGTTCTACGCTATGTTGTTCTGCCGGCATATCATTGATACGTGCTGTAATGGTGTTGATCCATGGTGTTTGTCCGAAGCGGGAAAGTTGTTCTTTTTCGAACAGGGCTGTGATAATCTCAAAAGACAGCATATCCAGTGTATCGGCAGGGTAATCTTTGAGAAAACGGTAATACAGCAGGAAGAGGTCCAGCGAGGATTGCTGAAGGATGATAGGCCTCTGATCCTTCATCTCCCGGGAGAACTGGTTGCTGATATTGCTTTTAAGCTCCAGATTGAAGCATTTGCCGTTTTTGTTGTCAAATATATTGGCATGTTCATGATCGAAGGGTCTGAAGATAGAGTGGCCGCCGGCGATGATTGTTTCTTCCCCTTGGGTTTTCTCCAGATAGTTACCTTCCAGCAGCAGACTAAAATATGGATTTTCATGGTGATGCCGTGGCAATGCCACTTCTGCACTGTATACGGTCTGTGTCAGACAAAAATGTTCGAGTGTCGTCTGACGAACCGTATTACCATAAAATTTTCCATCGCTTAGCTGCATAGTATCATGATGTTGGTTCGGCCACCTGTTTCATCCTGTTTTTAATATTCGTCCTGTGCATGGTACCCCAGTCTATAAGCGATCTCACGACGTCCTGTAAGGTACCGCTGTATTCAGTCAGTTCATACTCAACGAGGTTTGTATTGCCCGGATGCACCGTTCTGCTGATAAAGCCATTCAGTTCCATATCTTTTAGTTCGCTGGACAATACCCTTGCGGATATGCCATCTACTCTGCGTTGTATTTCGTTGAATCTTTTGAGTCCTTCAGAAAGGGCGATAATAATCCTGAGTTTCCATTTCCCGCCGATAACGTACAGGGCGTCACCGAGTGCCTGCAGGGAGGCATTGCATTGTGCTTCGCTTTCAGGAGGCGTTGTGGTGAATTTTGGCATCTTTCTCACATTTATCAGACTACAAAGGTACTAACTTTTTGTTAGCGCTGGCATTTGATATCATAGAGCATCCGGCCGCGTCTGCCATTGGCTTTTCTCACAAAATGGAGTTCTACTTCATTCCCCGGCAATACTTTGGTACCCAGGTTTTCGATTGGCCGGACGAGGTATAGTTTATCGCAGATGCGGTAATAAACATCGCCGGTGCCCCGGTTGGGCTGCATGGTAGAGATGATTTCAGTTACTTTTCCCCGGATGATCACTTTACTTTCTGACTGGGTATAGCTATTGTAAACATAATAGGCGGGTGTGGCCAGAAAGAAGAAGACAAGGTATACGCCGGCAATGACGAGGTAGAGATTAACGTAATTGCCTTTGGCAATACCACCGAGTAGTAATATCAGGGCGAGACCGGTACAGCCGGTCAGGAAGAGTTTTACGAGTGTGGCCTGTTTTTCCTTCATTAATTGCAGGTCATCTGTTGTGATCCGGGCGGTAGTTTCCCGGTAGTAGGTATGGGGATATTCTGCCTTCAGCAGGATGTTGCCTTCCATACTGATGTGGAGGATGACTTCGTAGTTGGTCAGACCGGAAATGTTGCTGATAATAGCCTGATGACAGGAGGATCTTTGTTCAAAGAAAAAGCTTCTGTCAGGGAGGGCGGATTTTACTTCAATGACTTCATGGTTGTAGGTGATATACTGCAGTTCTCCTTTGGGGGTGGCAATCAGATTCCTGATGCGCATACGCACCATTTTTTTCCTTCCTTTATGCAGACCGCTTCTGCTACGTTTTCTCATTTTAAGGGCGCTACGCCACATAAAAAAGCAGATGGCGACAGAGATGAACAAGGTGACAGATACGGGGATATAGATGCGTGCCTGTTTGCCGCACACGGCCATCAGCAGTAATGATGCGAGAATAAGCGTGATAGCGGTGAACAATAAGAGCAGCAGCCAGCGTATACCCGTAATCCGTCCTGCAGTTTTCAGGAGCCGGATGTCTTCATTGGTAAGAGGGCCTTCTTCTTGTATCATGTATCTAAAGTTATAGAAAAAGAAGCTTCGGCGGAAGCTGTTAAAAGCCGTTATAACGCCGTTGATATCCCCCGATATATACACGGTATAAACCTGCATGTTTTCCGGTATGCTGTTTAATCAGACAATTGTCATGGATGCACTTGCCGGCATCAGCTGAAATTCTGCACATTATTCTTTGCTGTTTTTGAAAATAATCACTGTGACGACAGTAACAGTGCATCTTTTTGTGCAGGGAAGGAGTGGATTGTTGTAAGTCAATGCGGGAGCGGGTTTGTAAGGGTTTGTTTACGCCGGGGAATCAATGGGAACCGCTTAAAAAAAGATAAGCCGCCCTATAAAGAGCAGCTGTCTGATATCCCTATACCTATGAAATATAAGACTGTAATATATAAAAGAGGTCGCTTGATATGGTTAATGACTTGTTAACGAATCAAAATAGTTTCGTCTTTGAAATGTCATGTTAAAGCCTATTGATTTTGTAGGGTAGTCTGAAGCAATTACCTTTGCAGCCAAACCAACTTTACCTGTGATAAAAAAGTCAATAGAGAGTCTTCAGCAGGAAGCTGCCCAAAGTGGGGCGAATACACTAAAACGCAATCTCGGAGGCGTTAATCTTATTGCCATAGGGATCGGAGTGATCATCGGCGCCGGTCTGTTCTCACTGACAGGTATCGCTGCTGCCAATAACACCGGACCAGCCGTTATACTGTCTTTCCTGCTGGCAGCCGTAGGCTGTGCTTTCAGTGCACTTTGTTATGCAGAACTGGCCTCCATGGTTCCCGTAGCAGGTAGCGCCTATACGTATGCCTATGCAACAATGGGTGAACTCTTTGCATGGATCATCGGCTGGGATCTGGTACTCGAATATTCCGTAGGTGCTGCTACCGTGGGTATCAGCTGGTCTAAATATCTGGTGACCTTCCTTGCTAAGTTTGATATTCATCTGCCGGCACAACTGGTTACATCTCCTTTTGAGCTCGTGAAACTGGCGGATGGTTCGCAGATACATGGTTTTATCAACCTGCCTGCAGTATTGATCATTGTATTCATTACTTCTATCATCATCTTCGGGACAAGAGGTTCTGCCTTATTTAATGCGATTGTCGTTGCATTGAAGATCAGTGTTGTATTGGTCTTTATTGCCTTAGGATGGCATTATATCAATCCCGAAAACTATAAACCGTTCATTCCACAGAATACGGGCGAGTTCGGACACTTCGGTCTGAGTGGTATATTACGCGGTGCAGGGGTGGTGTTCTTTGTCTTTATCGGTTTTGATATTGTTGCCACCATGGCACAGGAAACAAAGAACCCTAAAAAGAATATGCCGGTAGGTATCCTTGGCTCCCTGATCGTGTGTACTATTCTTTTTATCTTGTTTGGTTACGTCATGACAGGTCTTGCTCACTATACCGAGTTTAAAGACAATGCAGCGCCTGTTGCCGTAGCGATTGCACATACTCCGTATGAATGGTTGTTCCTCGCTGTCATCGCAGCAATCCTCATCGGTTATACTTCTGTGATACTGGTAGATCTGCTGGGGCAGTCCCGCGTATTCTATTCCATGAGCAAGGACGGCCTGCTGCCGCCTGTATTTTCAAAACTACACCCGCGTTTTGCAACGCCTTATAAATCCAATATTGTACTCTGCGTGTTCATCAGCCTTTTCGCCGGATTGGTACCTATTCATGTAGTAGGAGAGATGACCAGTATTGGTACCTTGCTCGCCTTTGTAATGGTATGTCTGGCTGTGATCATCCTGCGTAAAGAGCAACCTGATCTGCCAAGGGCATTTAAGACCCCATGGGTGCCGGTTGTTCCTATTCTGGGTATTCTGACCTGCTTACTCATGATGTTCTCCCTGCCGCTGGATACCTGGATCAGGCTGATAGTATGGTTGCTGATCGGTTTTGCCATTTACTTCGGTTATGGTCGTAAACACAGTGTGGTGGCCAATGCCAAACGACCTTAGGCGGCGGATCATCAGCAGCGTGTGCCTTTTATCATTTCCTCACTGGAATACGTCATTGCATTTGCTATATTGAGAGGCGAATTAACAGCCGCCTTTTTATGAGAAAACTACTACTTGCATTGACAATGTGCTGTACTGCCGGCTTTAGCCAGGCGCAGGATAATGCACAATGGCTACGATATCCCGCTATCTCTCCTGATGGTAAGACCATCGCCTTCGGTTACAAGGGAGACATCTACCGCGTAGATGTAAATGGTGGCGTAGCTGTACCTGTCACCATTCATGAAGCACAGGACATGATGCCTGTATGGAGCCATGATGGTAAATATCTGGCTTTTGCCAGTGACCGCTATGGTAACTTTGATGTATTCGTAATGCCCGCTACCGGTGGTACGCCGGTTCGCCTGACCTACAACAGCGCCGGCGATTATCCTTACGACTTTTCACCTGACAATAAACAGGTCCTTTTCGGTAGCTCCCGTAATGCACCCGCTGCAAGTGTACGTTTCAGCTCCGGACTCTTTGCCAATCTGTATACCGTACCTGTTACGGGTGGCCGCTCCCTGCTGGTAAGCGCCGCAGGTGCAGAAAATGCACACTATAACAGCAAAGGCACACAGATCATTTTTCAGGATAGAAAAGGCTATGAAGATCCATGGCGTAAACACCATACTTCTGCCGTAACAAGAGATATCTGGGTATTTGACCTTGCTGCCGGCACCTATAAACAGGTATCCGGCTATGAAGGAGAAGACCGCGAACCACTGTTCGCCGGCAACAACGATATCTACTATCTGAGTGAAAAAGGAGGGATCGCCCAGAACCTCTTCAAAGCATCTGCGACCGATAAAAGCAAGATGCAACAGCTGACAAACTTCGAAAAACACCCGGTACGTCACCTGTCAAAATCTGATGATAACCTGCTCTGCTTTACGTGGAATGGAGAGATCTATACCCTGAAAGAAGGGCAGCAGCCAAAGAAACTCGCTGTACAGATCTTCAATGACGGTCGTTCTTCCGTTACCCGGCCTGTTCCGGTCAGCGGTAATGTAACCGAGTTTGCTATGCGTCCTGATGGAAAGGAAATGGCATTCGTAGCACGTGGTGAAGTTTTCGTGACCAGCGTAGAAGGTAATATGACCAAACGTATCACCAATACGCCGCAACAGGAACGTTCAGTCGCATGGTCGCCTGATGGAAAGAAACTCGTATACGCTGCCGAAAGGAACGGTAACTGGGATGTGTATCAGACGACTGTCGTGCGGGCAGAAGAGCCTTATTTCTTCGCAGCTACCCTGCTGAAAGAAGAACCACTGATCGCTACAGATGCAGAAGAATTCCAGCCGGTATTCTCTCCGGATGGAAAAGAGATCGCTTATGTAGAAGACCGTAACGTACTCCGCGTATATAATATCGCTTCAAAGAAAAGCCGTACCCTCTTACCGGCCGGCCGTAACTTCTCCTATGCTGACGGTGACTGGGAATTTACCTGGAGCCCTGACAGCAAATGGATCGTAACAGACGATCATCAGGGTTATTTCAACGTATCCAATGCCGGGATTATTCCTGCGGATGGTAAAGGACAGACGATCTATCCGGTACTGAGCGGCTTTGGAGAAAACAATACCAAATGGGCGGCAGATGGTAAGATCATGACCTGGCTGAGCGACCGTGATGGTCGTCGCGGACTGGCACGTCAGGGAAGCCGGGAAGTAGACATCTTTGGTGTGTTCTTCGATCAGGAAGCTTATGACAGATTCAAACTCTCTAAAGATGATTTTAATCTGCTGAAAGAAAAAGAAGATAACGCAAAGAAAAAAGATACCGTTGCCGCTAAAAAAGATAGCGCAGCGTCTAAAAAACCTTTCAATCCTGATTTCAATAATCTGGACAACAGGATCGTAAGATTTACGATTAATAGTGCCTCTATTGGCGACTATGTACTGAACAGCGATGCCAGCAAGATCTTCTACATGGCCGCTTTTGAAAAAGGGTATGATCTGTGGACAACCGAACCAAGAACCGGCGAAACCAAAATACTGGCTAAGCTGGGTGGTAGTCCGGGTAGCATTGCCCTTAGCAAAGACGGTAATACCGTATTTGTCAGCAACCGTGGCAGCGTAGTAAAAGTAGACGCGTCTTCCGGTAAAATAACACCGGTATCTATCAGTACCGAATTTGTACTGGATCAGGAAGCAGAACGCCGTTATATCTACGAACATGCATGGAAACAGGTAATAGACAAGTTCTATGATCCGGCAACGCTGAAGAAGATAGACTGGGAAATGTATGCAAAGAACTATGAACGCTTCCTGCCTTACATCAGCAATAACTACGATTATCAGGAATTGTTGAGTGAACTGCTGGGTGAACTCAATGCGTCTCATACAGGCGGCCGTTATTACGGTGGTCGGGCAGATGGCGACAATACTGCTGCACTTGGCTTATTGTATGATGAAACGTATACCGGCAACGGCCTGAAAGTCGATGAGGTAATTAACGGCGGACCGTTTGACAAGGCTTTCAGCAAACTGAAAAAAGGTAATATCATTGAACGTATAGATGGAGATGAGATCTCCGCTAAACAGGATTGGGCACTATTCCTGAACCGCAAGACAGGCAACAATGTGCTGGTAAGTATCTATGATCCTGCGGCTAACAAACGCTGGGATGAATCCGTAAGACCGATCTCCAACGGAGAAGAAAGTAATCTGCTATACAAACGCTGGGTAAATACCATGCGCAATATGGTAGATAAACTCAGTGGTGGTAAAGTAGGATATGTACACGTACAGGGTATGAACGACGCGAGCTTCCGTTCCGTATATGACGAGGTAATGGGTAAGAACAGGGAGAAAAAAGCACTGATCGTAGACACCCGTTTCAATGGGGGCGGATGGCTGCATGATGATCTGTATAATTTCCTCGATGGAAAAACCTACCTGAATTTTGCACCACAGGGCAACCGTACGAAATCGTTTGAACCACAGACCCGTTGGACAAGACCCAGCTGTGTACTGATGGGTGAAGGCAACTACAGTGATGCGCATATCTTCCCTTTCATCTACAAACAGGACAACCTGGGTAAACTGATTGGTATGCCGGTAGCCGGAACAGGTACCGCCGTATGGTGGGAAAGACAGATCGATCAGTCTCTGGTATTTGGTATTCCAATGGTAGCCACCTTTGGTAAAACAGGAGATCGTCCGTTGGAGAATACACAACTGGAACCGGATATCCGCGTACCACTGCGTTACGAAGATGCATTCAGTGGAAAGGATAATCAGCTGGAAGCAGCGGTGACCGAAATGCTGAAAGAAATTAAGTAACTTGATCCCGGAATAATGAATAAGGAGAGACTGCTTTATTACAGGCAGTCTCTTTTTTAAGGAGTTGTCAATTTACCCTGATCTATGTTAAAAAATCAAAAATGGGTGCCGTATGCTACAGCTGCGGCGATATTTTTTACTTTCTTTGGAGAGTCTTTGTGGGATAAATATGGTCCTTATGCCAACCGTTACGGTGCAAAATATAATGACGAAAGACACAGACTCGGAATCCTGCCGCTGCCTGAAGACTGGACAACACCAAACCGGTCGGAACGTAAGAACTGGTTTCCGCCTGATGCACAAAAGAAAGACTCCGTGTTTAGAAGTATGAAATATGTAAACGTGGAAGATGGAGAGATCATCAATGAGGTGGATAATATTCTCCGGAAGGGAAAAGGAGGAAATGATGCGATCTCGATCTTTTATTTCTATGATAGTACGAATCACTGGAAGTATGAGTTTTCCTCGCCCGGCCTGTCCCATCAGATAAATCTTACAGCCGCACAGGCAGACAGTATTTTACATGCCTGGAACTTTAACAGTTATAGCATAAAGAAATAAAGGCCTCGCCGTAATGGCGGGCCTTTTTTCATTCTTCTCCAGCAGATTTTATTTTTTCCTCCAGTTCCGCTGAATAGAAATGTTCCCACCCTCAGCTTTGTATGCAATACCAGACTTGATAAGGTCACGGTATTTACTGATATATTTCTGATAAACAGCGTCTGGTTGTTGCTGCTCATTAAGTGTCATTTCCTGATCTGTGATCACCAGTTCATGTATATCGCTTTTAGTTGTGATCAGTTTATCAGCTACGAGATCGCTGACGAGGTTATTAATCAGTTTTCTATCCTCTTCAGCCGCAGCGCGGTCTTTTTCTGCCTGTGCACGATCCAGTACAGCCTGTGCTCTGTCTTTATCCGCTTGTTGTCTGTCTCTTTCAGCCTGTTGTCTATCCTTATCTGCCTGCGCACGATCAAGCTCTGCCTGCTTTCTATCCTGATCTGCCTGTTGTCTGTCCCGTTCTGCCTGTGCCTTATCTTTATCCGCCTGTGCCTTGTCTTTCAGTGATTGCTGGCGGTCGAGTTGCGCCTGTTTTCTGTCCTGTATGGATTGTAGCCTGTCCTTATCTGCCTGTATGCGATCCAGTCTGGCATTTTCCCTGTCTTTTTGTGCCTGTGCACGATCTTTCTCTGCCTGCTCGCGGTCTTTCTTTACCTGTTCCCTGATTTCATCAATCTGCTTTTGATAGTTGCTCCATTGTTCGGCGGGAATTGCTTTACCATCGATGGAGAAAGTAGACATGTTACCGTCTATGAAAGTCATTTCATAGGTTTTACCATCTTTATCTGTACTGATTGTTTCCTCATGATTCTTTGTAGCGCTGTTGATGTGTGTACCGTATATGGTTGGCTTTGTTTTCTTTTGTGCATAAGTGCTGACACTGCATATGAGTAAAGTTGCCAGGAAGGTGTTGCGCATGGTGTTGATCGTGTTCATGTCTGATGGATTTAATAATTGTTAATAATGTACCGGTAGGTATAGGCAATACGTCGCCTGTCGCAGCCGGGGACTGTGAGAAAATATTGTCAGTGAATAATGAATAACAGATAGTGATGGCAATAAGCTGCCTGCCGCGCGGACTGCACGGTTTTTTTAAAACAGTATTTTAAAAGTGAATGATCGGCCTGTGTAGGGAGGCCTGTATTTATTCTACTTTATCCCGGTAACGGTTTGTGTTATAGTTGCCGTTATAAGGATTGGTGAGCAAAGCCTTTTTTTCCGCCGCATGTTTTGCCAAAGTCATTTCATGCGCTGCACGTTCCTGATCAGCCCTCGAGCGGTCTGTCATCGCTTGTTGTCTGTCTTTCTCAGCCTGTACTCTGTCACGGTCCGCCTGCTGTCTGTCTTTGTCTGCCTGTATACGATCTAATCTGGCCTGTTCTCTGTCCTTATCCGCCTGTAAGCGGTCGAGTACTGCCTGTTTTCTGTCACGGTCTGCCTGCAGCTTATCCAGTGTCGCCTGATGCCTGTCTCTTTCTGCCTGTAGTCTGTCCAGTCTGAGTTGTTCTTTCTGTTGTCTGTCAGCCAATATAATCTCTCTTTGTGCCTGTACTTCGGGTGTCGGAGCAGGCATATGTTCTTCGTCTCTGTCCGGAGAAGGAGAAGCAGAAGGAGAGGGGGATGATGCGGGAGAAGGATGTACTTCCACATGTGGCGTTTCCTTTTGCTTTATTGCTGGCTTATGATGAATAACGGTGATGATCGGCTCGTTTCGGGTTACTACCACTGCGGGTGCCGGTGTTGGTACAACGGTATCATATACCGGCTTCACAGGAAGTACGAGGAGATCTTCGCCTTTTGCAAGCACATAAGGCGTATTATTTTCAGGTTGGTATGGCGGCCAAGTTGTGTGATGGCGGCGGTAGATAACACCACACTAAGCATTGCCATACCGGTAAAGAAACAGACCTTTTCAGCCGTTCCCATAGATTGATGCCGGTTATTGATGATACGGCTGACGCGTTGTAATAACTGGTTCTTTCTGCCGGGAAATGCCACTGCCGGGTATTGTGCAGAAAGAGTATATTCCTTAAAACTGATCAGTGCTTCAATAAATGTTTTCTTACTACCTGTTTGTTGCAAAGCGATATCGTCACAACAGTGTTCCCTTTCATCGCGCAGCAATACAGAGATCCAGAGGAGTCCCGGATTAAAGAAGAAGACCGTTTCACAACATACCTGTAACAGATTGACGATATAATCATGACGGCGGATATGTGCGAGCTCGTGTAGTAAAACTGCTTCGATCTGTTGCGCAGGAAGACCTGCCAGCAGACCAGCCGGCATGAGTATAACGGGCTTCAGATGACCTGCCACTACCGGTACCTTTACGAAGGCAGATTCCAGCAGGCGTACAGATTTCGTCACTCCTACGGCCTCACAAAGCTGCTGTAAACGGCTCCGCCATTCTTCCCTGCTGCATATACCTGCTGCTTTCTGGCATGACGCAGATAACGCATACCCTGTATCATTTTTAAGGAACGGAAGGCGAAGAACAGCGCCCATAATATCACCAGCAGATGCGCATTCGCAGAGATATAAGCCGCACTGCTCACCGCCAATGTTTTGACGTGCACCGCATCGAGCCGGAAGAGGGTAGAGGCGCCCTGTCCGATACTGTCTGCCAGAGGGACCGCCCTTTGTGATATACTGCCTGTCAGTTCCCGGAAGAAGGTGACCGTACACGCCACCACAAATGCGGCGAAATGTACCAACAGAATATTGTACCTCACGGCGGATGCCGCTTTACTCGTCAGCTGTAAGAATAGTACGGCCAGCAGCGCGATCAGCATACCCTGCCAGAGGGAATGCACCAGCATCCAGCTGAATGCCTGTAAAAGGCGTTCTCCAAAGGAGTGTAAGTTGAGGTACAGATACATGGGCATGTATTTGACTATTTATCGTCCATTTTTTTCAGCAGCTCTTTTATCTTTTGCAGTTCTTCCGTGGAGGTTCTGTCATTACCTAACAGGGCTACCATCAGATCACTGGGAGAGCCATATACATTGTATCCATAAAGCGGCCGAGCATAGTACCCTTTACCTTGTTCTCTTCCACAACAGCACTGTAAACGTGCTTCATACTGCTTTCATCACGATCCAGCATGCCCTTTTCCTTCATTACCTGCATCAGTTTCAGCGTACTGGTGTAGATCACAGCTTCTTTCTGCTCGTTCAGCTTATCATGCACAAAACGCACAGTAGACGGACCATACTGCCAGAGTATCTGTAGCACGTCCAGTTCAGTCTTGGTAGGTACCATATCAGGGCCTTGATCTTTCTTAAATAAGCTCATGTTTCAAAGGTATGTATTAAAAACGTACGTTTCGTTGTGTAGGTTCTTTTTTTACAAAAAAGTTCGGGGAAATGGGGTTGATAAGGTAATAAGTGCTTGTTTTCTAATTACTTCGGTTTGTGGATAGATGTTTTAAGTATATCTACCGCTTTGTTAAGCCGGCTTCATTGAGTGACGCAAAGCCGAATCTGAGGGCATTATATTGGGCGTTAGCCCCCTTGCTGTATACACTTCCCATGACCTTCAGGCCCCTGACTGCTGCTTTCTCAAGGATTTTTGTCAGTTGCACATCCTGTTCAAATCGCAGCCATAGTGCCATCCCTCCGTTAGGTCGTGTCAATTCAATTGCATCGCCAAGTTCTGTATTTAGCAGATCAGCCAGAAAATGACAACGTTGGCGATAGACCTTATTGGCTTTCTGGATCAATCTTGTCAGTTCGCCGCCCGTAATCAGACTGGCAATTACCTGCTCCGTAAAGATATCCCCCTTAAACTGATCAACATGCGCTTGGTAGCAGCCGCGTGTATAAATTTTTCAGCAGCGACCATATATCCCAGCCGGAAAGGAGCCCCCAATACTTTCGTCAATGACCCGATATAGATGATGTTCCCTTCATGATCGCCACTGGCCAATGGCAGATAGGGCTCATACTGAAACTGGAAATCATAATCATAGTCATCCTCAATGACTGCAAGCTGGTAGTTTTTGATTAACCGTAGTAAATGATGGCGTCTTTCGACGCTCATGGTGACTGTCGTAGGGTGGTGATGATGTGGAATGATATAGATTAATCTGATCGTATGTTTTTTCAGGGCTTCCTCCACGGCTTCAGTATTCATGCCGTAACTGTCAACAGGAACCCGGATCAGTTCCGCACCCAATCCCTCAAAAACCATATTTGCGAAGATATAGCTCGGCTCACAGACGAGCACTTTATCCCCCGGTTTAATGATCAGCGATGCAGCTATGTATATAGCCATCTGGGCTCCTTTGTGGTCAGCAGATTGTCAACTTTGATATCTATTCCCCGTGTCTGGTTCAAAAAATCGCACAGTGCAGTTCTACAGTCTGAAGACCCTTCAAGATCCAGCCTGTACTTATTTTCTTCAGTACAGAATGATCCAGTGCTTTTCTGTATCTTTTAACATCACCTGTGTGGGAAGCAGTGTGATGTCAGGAAACCCATCATCAACAACAATTTCCTCCTGAGACGATATGGATGGAGGATAAGGAAAGCTGGCAAACTGTTCGTATTCAAATCCGGGATCTGTTTCATATGCGGCGATCCGGCCGTTATGGTAAGACCGCGGTCTGACGATGGGTAAATCCGGTGATACAATGAATCCTTTGCGTGGCAGATTATCGACCCAGTTTCCGGAAACAAGCATTTCATATGCTGCCACAATTGTTTTCCGGTGTAAGCCTAAGTCAAGTGCCAGTGTACGGGTACTTGGGAGTGCCGTACCCGGCAAAAGTTTTCCTTCCTGTATAAGGTGAATGAATTGCATGGCAATCTGGTTAAAAACGGCTGTGTCGCTGTTTTTTTCTATGACAAGCAGATTTTTATAAGGAAGCATATAAGCGCAGCTATGAAATGACAGCTGCCAAAAGTAGCCAAAATGTGAGAGGAATCAAAGTCATGTACCTACGTAGTGAAACAGCTCCTGAAATTGAACAAAATCAGCTGGACTACCTGACTATTCGTAGCTGGCCCGTCAGACAATTTTGCACCTGAAATAATTTTGCCTCGTTAATGTAAGAAGCATGAAAAACAGCTATTCACCTATCCGATCATTGTTGCAATATGCTAAAGCGACTGTTTTTCTGCCGGTACTGAATCCTCTCGACTGTCTGGGGAATCCGGGGGAAGCGAACAGCTATATAAGTATTACAGTAACAATGTGTCTATTTTAAATCAATTGTCAAGATGAATAAAGTACTGATTATAAACGCAAGCGCGCGTAAGGAACGATCATTAAGCAGGTATATGACGAATGTATTTGTTGAAACATGGCAGACAAAATATCCGGATGACAACATTATCTACAGAGATGTCGCGCAGGAGCCTATTCCACATGTGACAGAAAAATGGATAGCCGGGGCTTTTACACCTGCAGCGGCACGCACTGCAGAGAATATAGAGGCACTTAAAATAAGTGATCAGCTGATTGCCGAACTGAAGGAAGCAAACATCATTGTGCTGGGCTCTCCGATGTACAACTGGTCAGTACCCAGCGCCTTGAAAGCATATATCGATCAGGTGCTACGGGTAAACGAGACGGTTTTAGTCAGTAAGGATAACCCTAAGAATCCATATACAGGATTATTAAAAGAGAAAAAGGTGTATCTGCTGATGGTGCGTGGTAACAATGGCTACGGTTTTGGAGAATATTATGAGCACATGGATTTCCAGAGCAACTATCTGCGGACGGTCTCACTATTATGGGAATTGAAGATATAACAGCAGTCACAATGGATGGTGTGGACGTAGGTGGGAAATTGTTAGACGTGGCGCAGAAAAGGTGAAGCGCCTGATCATATAATTATCCGTTTATCCGCCAGCCGCTACAGGTGCAGCAGGTATTATTGTGAATGCCGTCTGGATGCTCTGTGACATAGGGATTATTGCCACTTATTTCCGATACGGATATAGATATTTCTATCATCGTTATGGTCTGTCAAAAATTGCATGGATCGCTTATACTGTATTTGCTTTCCTGATAGCATTCGGTATTATGTTGACAGGTGGCCCCTTCTTTGCACAGTTTACTGACTACTTTAAAGCAGACATATTTCAGGGCGCTATATTTATCGCATACATACAGAACCTGATTATCTCTGTGTGTTTTCTGCTGATGCTCTGGGAACGTGGAAATGCAAGAGGACAATCACTGACAATTGGTGTTTTTAAGTGTATAGGTACCGGACTTACCGTAGGCGTCTATTACCTGTTTATATTACACCATGGTACATCTCATTTAATGAATGTTATAGTGGGTACTACCTTCCTGTTGGATCTTGTTTATATAAGGAGTATTTTCATACAGTTGAAACGGGAAGGCAAAGATCCATGGAGGCGGCTATAGACCAATCACTTTAATGTAACAAAAGGATAAAGGGATGAAGAAGCAATTGCCTGAATCAAGGAGACACTTTATTAAATCAATGGCAGCCGGAGCAGCGTTGTTTTCTTTGGGGCCATTGAAGGGAATTGCCCGGACATCAGGGGCACATGCAGGTATGATGGAAAACACTGACAATAAATTACAACTCGGGATGGTCGTATTCGACGGTTTTCAACTGCTCGATACTTTTGGCCCATTGGAAATGTTTGGCGCACTGAAAGACAAGGTAGATATTTTGATGATAGGTGAGCGGCATGGCTCAGTGAAAAGCAGTGCAGGCCCTGCTGTCATCGTTGATCGCACCTTTGACGAAGTCAACGCCTTAGACATACTGCTGATACCGGGTGGTATGGGAACCAGAAGAGAGGTAAATAATCAGCCTTTCGTAGATGCCTTCAGGAAATTGGGTGAACAGACGCCCCATGTAGCCTCTATCTGCACAGGAGCAGCCATACTGGCAAAAACAGGGTTAATAGATGGTTTAAAAGCGACCACCAATAAACGGTCATTCAAATGGGCTACCAGCCAGAGTGATAAGGTCATCTGGATAAAGGAAGCCCGTTGGGTGGAAGACGGAAAGTTTTTCACTTCCTCAGGTGTTTCCGCAGGAACTGATATGGCTCTGGCACTTATACAAAAACTATTCGGACATGAGGTCGCTATTACTGTGGCCAATGGAGCAGAATATGAATGGAACGAGGATGCACGTCACGATCCATTTGCAAAGTTGAATGGTCTCGTGGATTAAAGTAAAGTAAAGAAAGAACGCTCCGGTATCCCCGGAGCGTTCTTTTTATCCGCTAATAGCCTGATGATGATTTTTATAGTGTGTTATCAGAGGCCCGGCACGTTAAAATGCGTGTAGGAGGTAAAACCCAGGAACGTTTTATCATTAGGCACGCCTAAAGGGTCCTGCAGTTCCCGGAGATATTGCAGGTTAGCTGTCTTGTAATAGGCATATGCGACCTCCGTACCCGGAAATACCGGACTGGAAGCAGAGCATTTGTTGCAGGAAGTCGTTTGATTGTAAGCCGCTCTCATGTAGTCATATCCTTTGCTCAGTAAGTTGGAATTGAACGTCCAGAGGGAATTATCTCCCTGCATTTTTGCCAGTTGTGCGGCAAAGGAAAATGCAGTCAGTGAATACTGGAAATGCACGCAGTCATTTCTGTCACAATACTCAGGAATGGTTCCATCTGCCTTGATAATAATAGGCAGGTGCTGGGCGATGATATTATAGCCATTCTGATACACCGTGGCGCTGTTCAGGAAAATACCGATGGCCATTTTTGCATAACCGGCGGAAGCATTCCAGTTGTTGTTATACGCCGGTGTGTTGTTGATGTAATTGTTCTTTACCAGATTCAGGTAATTATTGAACTGATTAATGTCTGCGTCTGACCAGCCGGCCGACTGTCCGAAGGCTTTGTAGTAGCGTATGATTTCTGCCGCAGCCACAAAACTGGGGGTAGTCCAGGACGCTTCCAGAGAAGGCTGGTACTGGTTGGCGCCATCCATCAGCGCATACTGTTTAAAAGTGTAAGACCAGCCATTTAAAATCGCAATACACTGTTGTGCATAGGTGGCAGTACCGGTTTTTGCCCAGCGGAGTGCCAGTGCATATGCGAGTACGGCGTCTTTTCTGATCTGGCTTTTGGATTCCGTCGTTGCGCCGTTGGATCCGACGGTAACGGTCTCCCAGAATTTTGTAGGCAACGCATTACCATTTACGAAATCCAGTACTTTCTGGTAAGCAGCAGAACGGACGGCTTCATTGCCGTTGGCCTGCGAACCGATGAGGTCCAGACTGGCCTGTGTATTCAACACACCCGGATGAACAAATACAGCGGGTGCTACACCGGCTGCAGCTGTCAGGTTTCGGTTGAGCAATGGCGCATTGCTCTGCTGGTCCTGTTTTTTGCACATAAATAATAAGGTGGCCATCGCTGCCATAGTCATGCAAAGGAGGAGGGAATTGACGGTTTTCTTCATGTTTCGAGGGATTTGAATTCGGCTATTGCGGAATACATTGCGGTCATGTAGAAGTATATAATAGGGAAGGGTATTCATAGTTGACGTGGAACGTGTTGTAATATAAGATTGCCCTGTCACGGAATGCTCACGTGACAGGCTGTAATGGAGATATTTACTTGTTTAAACGTGTATTCAGTACGCTTACAGCTGCTGGTACAGCATCATATGTGCGCCGGCCGGGTCCTGTATCAGACAATAGACAGCTTCCTTTCCCATACTGCGTTTTTCGCCGATCACCTTTCCGCCGTGCAGGGTACACTGCTCCATGCTCTTTTCAAGGTCATCAACGGCAACGTAGATCATCCATTGTGGCGGGATGGAACTATTGGGGCCTTTCGCATGACAAACACCGGTGGTAGTCATCGTATGATCACCTTCTCCGGCGCCGGGCGCCTGCATGACGTAGTCATCATATTCTCCCATACTGAGCGGGGATTTTTCCCATCCGATCACCTGACGATAAAAGTCGCTGACAACACCTGCATCGGGAACAGTAAGGTCATGCCATAAAATAGTACCTGCTTTTTTCTTTTCCATTGATTTCGTGGATTACTTGCTGTAAGATACGGAACTAAAATCTTTTCTTGAACATCTTAAAAACGGCGCTGTAGGGGGTATTTGGGACAAATGTTGTAACTTAACAGGTACTTGTTTTAAAACCTGTAATTACGTTATGACGAATCTGGCATTGTTGCTCACTTACAATCACCGGCTGATCAGTACGGCCGCGATTCTTGATGTGTTTGAATCAGTCAACTCGATGTATACCGCCAGCCAGCAGCCAACTTGTTTCAATGTACAGCTCGTCCTGCCCGATCAGGAAGGCGTAGATATCTTACCACATTACGGCCGCTATAGTACGGTAGCCCTGAAAGATGCGGTGAAAGCAGACGTTGTGCTGATTCCTGCTTTTATCGCGGGTGATGTGGATACAGCGATTACAGCCAATAATACATTCATCCCGTGGATCCGTCAGCAACACCATGCCGGCGCCGAAATAGCCAGCTTTTGTACCGGCGCATTCCTCCTGGCCGCTACCGGTCTGCTGGATGGTAAACCAGCCACCACGCATATGAATGCCTGTCCCGCGTTTGCAGGGCATTTCCCCGACGTGTTATTGCAACCTGATAAAGTGCTGACAGCAGCCTCCGGTATTTACACCAGCGGCGGCGCCACCAGTACTTTTCACCTGTTGTTATATCTCGTAGAAAAATACTGCGGACAGGACATGGCGGTAAAAGCCGCTAAACTGTTTGCTATCGATATGGACCGTGATACACAATCTTATTTTGGTATGTTCCTGCCCGATAAAAAACACGCAGATCCACTGATCACAGAAGTACAACAGCGCATGGAAGCACAGTTTCGTGAAGCACGTAATGTGGAGTCGTTTATGGAAAATATTCCTGCCAGCCGACGCAACTTCGTAAGACGTTTTAAACAGGCCACCGGTATCACGCCGATCGAATACCTGCAAAAGACGCGTATAGAAGCGGCCAAGAAAATGCTGGAACAGACAGGTAACAGCATTCTCGCTGTAATGCTCGACTGTGGCTATAACGATATCAAAGCTTTCCGTAAAGTATTCAGAAAAGAAGTCGGTCTGACGCCTACAGAATACAGATTCAAATTTGCCGGTAGCCGCAATGCTTCCCTGCAGATGGAAATGTGATCTTTTTGCGTATCTTGACAGCACTTCACGAAGGGAAACGGGAATAGATTATATCAACCAGTGGTAATGCCCCGCATTGCCAGCAATCCCGTATTTATATGTCTGCTCAGGAAACTGTTTTAAAGAAAGTAATCAAACCCATACACTTATGGGCCATCGGCGTCGGACTGGTCATCTCCGGTGAATATTTCGGATGGAATTATGGCTGGGATGTAGCAGGTACGCTCGGTTTTCTGATAGCAACTGTTATCATTACCGTATTGTATATCACGTTTATCTTCAGCTTCACAGAGCTGACCACGTCTATTCCGCAGGCCGGTGGTCCCTTTACTTATACGCACAGGGCGATGGGCCCTTTCGGCGGACTCATAGCCGGATATGCCACCGCCGTAGAGTTCCTGCTGGCCACACCAGCCATCGCTTTTGCCCTCGGCAATTACCTGCACTTTCTGCATCCTGCTTTGCCTGTACTCGGTTGCGGTATCGCCTTCTATGTCATACTGACCGCCGTGAACCTGCTGGGTATTAAAGAGTCTGCCTTGTTCTCCCTGATCATTACCTTATTGGCTGTGGTAGAGTTACTCATATACATGGGGATTGTAGCCCCTTCATTCAGTACCGCCAATTTCCTGCATGATGCAATGCCTGCCGGATGGATGGGTGTATTCGCCGCATTACCTTTCGCAATGTGGCTGTACGTTTGTATAGAAGGAATTGCCATGGTAGCCGAAGAAGTAAAAGATCCGGGTGCCAATATTCCTAAAGGATATATCTCTGCTATGCTCACACTGGCAATACTGGCTGTCGGTGTGATGGTGCTCACCGGTGGCATTACCGACTGGCGACGCCTATCCACCATTGACTATCCATTGCCGGAAGCAATAGGTGTCGTACTCGGTAAACAAAATGGCATCACTAAAATATTTGCGGGTATTGGTCTCTTCGGACTGATTGCCTCTTTTAATGGCATCATCATCAGTTATTCGCGACAGCTGTTCGCACTGGCAAGGGGTGGTTATCTGCCACCAGTACTGGCGGTGCTCAGTCCTGAAAGACAGGTACCTTATGTAGCCCTGATCGTCGGTGGATTACTGGGTGTGGTCGCCCTTTATTTCGGTAAGACTGATCAGCTGGTGATCCTCTCCGTTATGGGGGCAGTCGTGATGTATATCCTGAGTATGATCAGCCTGTTTATTTTAAGGAAGAAAGAGCCGGCGCTCGAACGCCCTTTTAAAGCACCTTTCTATCCGTGGTTTCCGGGCATCGCTTTAGTATTGTCTATCGTATCACTGATTGCCATTGTATACTATAACTGGCAACTCGGTATCCTGTTCTTTGCAGGCATGCTGATAGCACTCGGTGTGTTTGTAGCAACCGGTAAACATAAAGTAACAACGCCGGAACAGGAGAATGTAATAGCATAAAAGAAAAAAGATAGTTGTGTCATATCAACATACCATACAGCATAAACGATATCAGTTTGCCGATCTGCGCACGCTGCTGGCAAAGGCCACGCCTTTCCGTTCAGGAGATGCACTGGCAGGTCTTGCCGCTGATACCTACGAAGAAAGAGTCGCTGCGCAAATGACGCTGGCTGATGTGCCGCTAAAGACCTTTTTACAGGAAGCCATCATCCCTTATGAAGAAGATGAGATCACCCGCCTGATCATCGACACACATGATCAGACAGCTTTTGCGCCTGTTAGTCATTTTACGGTAGGAGAACTGCGTGACTGGCTGTTAAGTGATGCCGCTGATACCAGCACATTGCAGCAATTGTCACGCGGACTGACACCAGAAATGGTGGCGGCTGTCTCTAAACTGATGCGTAATCAGGACCTGATCAGTGTGGCGCAGAAATGTGAAGTGGTGACCCGCTTCCGGAATACCATCGGCTTAAAAGGACATCTCTCTGTACGCCTGCAGCCCAACCATAATACCGATGACCCAAAAGGGATTGCGGCCAGTATCATCGACGGATTACTATATGGCAGCGGTGATGCGGTAATCGGTATTAACCCGGCTACAGACAGTCCGCAGGCAGTCATACAATTACTGCGGATGCTCGATCAGTTAAGACAACAATTCGATATTCCTACACAGTCCTGTATCCTCTGTCATGTGACCACCGCCATGCAGATCATGCAGCAGGCACCGGTGGATCTGGTCTTTCAGTCGATTGGTGGTACAGAAAAAACAAACAGCAGTTTTGGTATTCATCTGAATATGTTGAAAGAAGCACACGAAGCCGCACTATCCCTGAAACGTGGTACAATCGGCAATAACGTCATGTACTTTGAAACAGGACAGGGGAGTGCCTTATCTGCCAATGCACACGCCGGTGTAGATCAGCAGACCTGCGAAGTAAGGTCCTATGCAGTCGCCCGGCAGTTCTCTCCTTTACTTGTAAATACAGTAGTGGGCTTCATCGGACCAGAATATCTTTTCGATGGTAAACAGATCATCCGTGCAGCTCTGGAAGATCATTGCTGCGGGAAGTTGATGGGATTGCCCATGGGAGTGGATATCTGTTATACCAATCACGCCGAAGCTGATCAGGATGATATGGATAATCTGTTGACATTGTTAGGGGTGGCAGGTTGTAATTTTATTATGGGGGTACCCGGTGCAGATGATATTATGCTGAATTATCAATCTACTTCTTTTCACGATGCCTTGTATGTACGGAAGGTCTTAGGACTGAAAGCAGCGCCGGAATTTGATGCGTGGCTGCAACGACAAGGTATTACCAACGCACAGGGACAGTTGCAACAGGTAGGGAAAACACATCACTTATTAAGTTATCAGGCAGAATGAGTAATATACAACACAGGAACACCGTACAGGAAGATCCGTGGTCTTCACTGAAAGCGTTCACCACAGCGCGTATTGCATTGGGAAGAACGGGAACGGCCATTCCCCTGAAAGAAGTATTATCTTTCAGACTGGCACATGCGCATGCCCGGGATGCTGTTTATTCAAAACTGGATACGAATCTCCTGCTGGAAGAACTCCATGCATTTCTTTTGCCCGTATTAGCTTTGCACAGCAGTGCTGCTGACCGTTATGAATACCTGCAACGGCCGGATAAAGGACGCCGTCTGGATACACAGAGTATTGACATGCTGAAGGCACAACCAGATGCCTTCAGACAGAAAGATGTTGCCATCATCATTGCCGACGGATTATCCGCTACGGCCATGAATATACATACCGCCCCTTTACTGAATCATCTGCTGCCAATGCTGAAAACAGCCGGTCTGTCTATGGCACCGGTTTGTCTGGCAGAACAGGCAAGAGTAGCTATCGGAGATGAAATAGGTAGTCTGCTGGAAGCAAAGATGACCCTTGTACTCATAGGAGAGCGTCCCGGACTGAGTGCCGCCGATAGCATGGGCGCCTATATCACCTTTAATCCCCGTCCGGGTAATACCGACGAAGGGCGTAATTGCATCTCTAATATCCGTCAGGACGGATTACAGTACATCCCTGCTTCCGCGAAGATCTGTTACCTGCTGCAGGAGGCGATGAAACTGCGTCTTTCCGGTGTGGATTTGAAGGATAATTATGTGGATCTTTCACTGCTTAAAGGATAGGATCTCTGAAACACATCAGCAATCCCCTTTTATTTTCCGGCTCAGTTATTTAAAAAAATAATACTTTGTGCGCCATTCAAAATGACTGATGACGCACGACGGATACCATATCTCTGCTGATGAAGCTACTGAGGCACTCCGTAGCCGTAATGCCGACGTATTCCGGAATATTTACAATGCATACAGCGAAGAACTGTACCTGCTGGCTTATCGCTGGGTCAAAGATCATGACCTGGCAAAGGAAGTCGTACAGGGTCTTTTTACCCATCTGTGGGAAAAAGGACCGGAGATCACTATTACCGGAAATGTACGGCATTACCTGTATCGTGCAGTCACTAACAGAAGTATCAATGAATTGAAGCGCAGGGCCCGTCATGTCAGTGAAGAAGCCCTGCAATGGCAGGCAGATAGTGCTTCTATGCATGACCTTACCGACCATCTTTTGTTGCAAAAAGAGGTCATGCGGCTGGTACAGACACTGGCGCCACGTTGCCGGGAGATCTTTTTGCTCAGCCGTTTCGACGGACTGGAGCCCGCCGAGATAGCAGAAAAGCTGGGGATCGCACTCAATACAGTGTATTTCCAGCTGGCAGTTGCTCTGAAACACCTGCGTACACATTTGCTGAATGGAAAAAAATTAGAGTAGCATCAAAGTAACACGGCGTTGAATTGTCGTAATATGTATAAGTGATGAACAACAAGGACGTAACTGAATTTGTCATTGATTGTCTGACAGATGCCGGTAATCGGGACAAACAGGCTGCATTAAACCAGTGGTTGCAGGAATCGGAAGATAACCGCACGCTGTATGCAGAACTGAAGCAGCTTTGGGAAGCTGCCGCAGGCGTCCCTCCCGTATCATTTGACAAGGAAGAAAGCTGGAAGGAGCTCCCGCTGACAACAGCAGGGAGTAAGCCCATAAAGCGTCTCTTCCCATGGAAGGCGGTAGCGGCCGCCGTGCTGCTGTTGCTGTCGGGCGCAGGTATCTGGTGGTGGCAGTCAACTGCGCTCCACTGGACAACCTATACAGCCCATATCTCTGATCGGGATAGTCTCACACTACCCGACGGTTCACGCGTGTATCTCAAACCGGGTACTTCTCTGAAATATAAACAACCCTTTTCTGACCGTAGCGTTATACTCTTATCAGGCGAAGCTTACTTCGATGTGACGAAAGCAGCAGAACATACATTTCTTGTACAGGCAGGAGATGCAATTGTGCGTGTATTAGGTACCGCTTTTAACGTACGAATAGAACAGAATAGAACAGAAGTAATCGTGTTTGAAGGTAAAATAAGTCTGCAGAAAAATGGGCAGCAGGTGGTGCTCAGCAGTGGTAACGGAAACAAAGGAACGGTAGATGGTGATAAAGGTGGAATCCTGCACGCACAGGGCGATTACAGTAATCAGTGTGTATGGGCGACAGCTGATTTATCATTCGAAAATGAAGAAGCTGCACACGTAGCAGCAGTCATCGCAGACTACTACAAAATACCTGCACTAAAAATACCTGAAAATCTAAAACATAAACGTATTACCTTACACCTGCATAATACGCCGGCCGAACAAGCTATGGAAATCCTGGCGACCGTTTTAGATGAATAATTGAGCTCCTTTAACCCACATGAGGATCCTGGCCACTTTAGGTTTCATCACCTGTTCAATATGTGTATTCCTGACAGGAACAGCACAACAGTCTGTACTACTGCAACAACGTCTGGATGTGCGGGTGAAAAACATGCCGCTCATTACCTTCATGAAGTGGATCAGTCAGCAAACCGGTAACTCCTTCGCTTATCCCAACGAAATACTGGAAGGACGTACAGCTGTCACCATCAATGAAAAAGACATCACCGTACAGACAATCCTCGAACGCATCTTTCCTCCCGCAAAATATGATATCAGGACCATCGGTCACCAGATCATCATCCGCTTCAAAAAACAGCCTGCTCTGACAGCCGACACATTACAGCCTGCCCGTATTATGCAGATGAACACGGTCGTGGTAACAGCATTGGGCATCAACCGGCCTAAATATACCCTCGGATATGCCTACGCGGAGATAAAAGGCGAAGACATGACCGCCGCCCGGGATATACACCCTATGAATACCCTCAGCGGTAAAGTGGCCGGACTGGAAGTAAGTCCGGTAAACAGCGGTATGGGCGGCTCCACAAAACTCACACTCAGAGGTATGCGTCTCTTAGGCGGTAATAATCAACCGCTACTGGTAATGGACGGCATCCCCGTTAATAATTCCTCTCCCGGACAGGCAGAAAGATACGGTGGTTATGACCTCGGGGATGGAACAGCCATTATCAACCCGGATGATGTAGAGACGATCTCCGTGCTCAAAGGAGGGGCATCCGCTGCTTTATACGGGAGTAGGGCTGCAAATGGAGTGATTCTCATTACAACCCGTAAAGGTGTCCGCAAAGGGCTGGAAATGGACTTTACGTCGAATATATTGCTGGAACAGGTCAACCATCAATACGATTTTCAGGATACCTATGGCAGCGGTCGCGATGGCATACTGCCCGTCAGCGCTACGGAAGCCAGATGGGTATCGCAATACAGCTGGGGGCCAAAACTCCACCGGGATAGTCTGGTGTGGCTTTGGAACGGACAAAAGGCGCCCTACGTGAAGGCGCGTCATTCCACAGCCGGCTTTTTCCGTGGCGGGTATACACGGATCAATACCCTCGCCGCCGCAACTGGAAATGAACATACACAACTACGTTTCTCTTATACCAACACCGGCACACAGGATATATTACCGCAAAGCGGTCTGCAAAGACATAATCTCTCTGCCAGAATGACCACCGCCTTCAGTCCTCGTGTGGAACTGGATACGCGTGTGGCGTGGTTAAATGAGCAGGTGCAGAACCGCCCGGCCCTATCCGATAACCCTAACAACGTCGGCTATGTATTAACCGGCATCGCACCCAATATTGATCTGAACTGGTTAAAACAGTATAAAGATCCTGTCACGGGTAACTATATCAACTGGAATAACAACACCTATCAGGTGAATCCTTATTGGGCCATCTATGAGCAACCCAACAGCAGTACGCAGAACCGCCTGAATGGTTTCCTGCAACTGAAATATAAAATCACTCCCGACCTGACGGCACACGTCCGTTCAGGTATGGATTACTCCGATTTTTCTTTCTATGAGATGATGAATTACTCCACACCGGTCAATCCTCTGGGCGCCATCTCCCTCAAAGACAGAAGACTTTGGGAAAGTAATACAGACCTCCTGTTAAGTTACAACCGCCAGTTAAACCGCTGGGGCATTACACTGAATATGGGCGCTACCCGCATGGACTATCAGGAGCGGGTACGTAATACCACCGGAAGAGAAATGAGCATAAGAGGAGAAAGAGGAATTGAGAATTTCAATACACGGATGCGCAATGAAATGATCCTCAGAAAAAGGATCAATGCCATGTACGCCTCTTTGGATATAGATTACAGAAAATTGCTGTACCTCTCGCTGACCGGCCGTAAGGACTGGTCATCCACATTGCCTGCTGACCACAACGCTTATTTTTACCCTTCCGCATCCGCCGCATTTCAATTCAGTGAACTGCTGAAAGATAAAGGCATGCTATCTTTTGGTAAACTACGTGTCTCCGTCGCCCAGACCGGTACAGATGCCGCCCAGCCTTACCAGCTGCGTTTAAGTTATAGCTACAATCCCGATATCCCCAATATCAAAGGATATTCCATCGGTGGGGTAGCTGTGGATAATGTCCCCTTCGAAGATCTGCGTCCCGGCATCAGTAAAGGATATGAAGCCGGACTGGATCTGGCTTTCTTCAATGACCGTATCAGTCTGGACGCTACATGGTACCACTCCAATACCCTCGATCAGGTATTGAACGCACCTGTATCTACTTCCAGTGGGTATACCAGTGCCGTCATCAATTCAGGCGATATTCGTAATCAGGGTATAGAACTCGGGTTAACAGTCGTTCCGTTAATCCGTCAGCAGTTACATTGGGATACCCGCTTTATTTTTTCTAGCAATTGTAATCGTATACGTTCCCTGAATACGCTGGTTTCACCCTATTATACAATGGCCGTCAGCCGTTGGGGAAATGCATCTGTCGTAGCAAAAAAAGGAGAAGCTTATGGGATGATCAGCGGCCGGCGTTTCCTGCGGGATGCACAGGGCAGGATGATACTCGATGCCAATAACCTGCCGAAGTATACCACCACAGATGCGTGGCTGGGGAATAACCAATATGACTGGACCGGCAGTATTACCAATAAAGTGGTCTATAAGCAGCTTAGTCTGACCATCCTCATTGACATCAGGTATGGTGGTGATATCTACTCCATGACCAATCTCCTCGCATATGGTAACGGGAAGCAAAAAGGTACACTGGTAGGTAGAGAAGAATGGACCCGTTCTGAACAGGAACGTGTCAGTGCAGGTAAAAGACCGGAAGAGTGGACGCCTGTCGGCGGATTGCTGGTCAGCGGTGTACAAGCCGGTACCGGGAATGAAGTGCAGGCCTATGTCAATCCGCAAACCTACTGGACGCGTGTATCCGACAATATCCCTGAAGCCTTTGTCTATAACGCCTCCTTTATCAAACTACGCGAAATGCATCTCGATTATCAGCTGCCCCGTTTCTCCTCCCTGTTCCGGGAAGCTACTATTTCCCTGACCGGACGTAACCTGCTGACACTATACAAGGCAGTACCCAATATTGACCCTGAATCAAGTTATAACAATACAACCGCACAGGGACTGGAATACGGTTCTCTGCCAACGCGAAGATCCTACGGGATGAAACTGTATGTCAAATTTTAAGTAAATGTTGATGAAACGGTATGGATGGAATATATATCTGCTCCTCTTTTTGCTGTCATCCTGCACAGCAGGTTTTGACAGGATCAATACTGACCCGCGTAAGTCAGACAGTATTCCGCCCGGCGATCAGCTGACTGCTGCGGCTTATTTTATGGATGGTGGCAGAGAAATGGGATACCCCAATCTTTACCTGTTTCAGCCAATGGTGCAGTACCTGAGTGGTGCACCCGGTATGAGTGCGGGAGGGAAGTATATCCGGAATGAATTTTATAATAACTGCATGTGGGAAAACCTTTACGGGAAGAGTATCAAGCAACTGGCAGACCTGCTGGCACGTCATAAAGACAATCCTAAAGTGGTGAACTACCGGGCTGCAGCACGTATCCTGAAGGTGTATGTATGCGCTTTGCTGACAGATACCTACGGAGACATCCCTTATTCAGAAGCCGGCATGGCATGGTATGGAAAAAACTATACACCGGCTTATGACAGACAGGCTGATATCTATGCAGACTTCTTCAAAGAATTAACCGAATCAGCAGCACAATTTGATACCTCACAGGAACCGATCTATAACGATATTCTGTATGGAGGCGATATCATAAAGTGGAAACGCCTCGCCGCTTCTTTACGTTTACGTCTCGCAATGCGGCTGACGAAAGTCAATGAAGCCATGGCAAAAACACAGGTGCAGGCTGCCTATGCCGCCGGAGTGATGCAGGATGAGATGGACCAGTTCCGTATGCTGCATGATGATTATGCCTATCCTGATCTGAGAGGTAACAGCTATGCACAGGCATTACAGGAAGACAGGGTCTACCAGTGGGCAAAAGGCTGCAGTACTTTTGTGAATTACCTGAAAGCTGAAAATGATCCGCGGCTGCCCACTTTCTTTACCAACCGGGATGCGGATGGAAACGATATTACCGGTATCACGCATTATCTGTCTATAGCCCCGGGTATGTATTATTGGGATGACGAAGTACGGTATGTCAGTCCGGAGGGAGTAATCATTCCTGCTGCGAATAAGTATTGTTTCCTTAACCAACCTTTCTATCAGTTACGCGCACCCTTTCTGCACATGGGCTACGCCGAAGTCTGCTTCCTGCTGGCAGAAGCCGCGGTAAGAGGGTGGATACCCGCAACAGCTAACCAATGGTATCAGCAGGGTATCAGGTCAGCTATCGATCAGTTGAAATTATATCCGGAGATCAGTTATATACCGGAAGAAGATATCAATGCCTTTATCAACGCACACGTATTGACGCCGGGAAAAGAAATAGAACAGATCAATATGCAGAAATGGGTCGCCTTATTTCCTAACGGATTCGAAGCATATGCCAATCAGCGCCGCAGTGGTTACCCGGTGCTGGCGCCGATTACTGACAAAGGCAGTGAGTCTCAGACAAACGGTATATTGCCACGCAGACTCTTCTATCCCGCTACAGAAGCATTCAGCAATACGATCCATTATCAGGACGCGCTAAACAGAATGGGAGGGACAGACGATTGGTTATACCGTATGTGGTGGGACCGATAAAATTACATTGTTTCCAGCTCCTCCGGATGCTTGGGTTTATACCAGCAATAGTAGTACGCCAGTATAAGCACACCCGTAATGAAAGGGATCAGCGCAAGATGTTTATAAGTAATAGTTCCCGTAATAATCTCCGCATCAAAATGCAGGAATTCACTGATCATCCAATAAGAGTTGGCAGTAATCCATACCGCAATAGCGAGGTTATGGCACAGCTCGGACATAAATTGTCGTGTACGGTATGCTATGACAAGCGCAATGATCAGCGTAGGAAATATCATCGCAATGCCCAGTGGCTTCCAGATCAGGCACCAGCCTATATCTTTCAGCAACCAGAAAACAATGTGCAGATTTTCCATTTTCCGGTACTTTAACGGAATGCTGTAGACAGGTGTGGTTGTGGTTTCGGGCATATTTGATTTCGATTGTGCCGGCAAAAATATAAAATCTGGCATCAATTGGTATAACTCTTGTATTAACCATTGCGGACCAAAAAATTTTAGCCATGAAAAAAGCAATGATCGCCGCTTCCATTGTCGGCGTAGCAGCAGCCGGAGTAATTCTTTATCTTACACGTAGCCGGAATGGTATGCAACGTCTGCTGGACGGAGCAGAAGCCACCGCAGATGACGCTCGTCGTGTAGCCAACCGCCACCTCCGCAAGACACAGAAAAAGATCAATCATATGATCCATGAATCAACCATGGAATAACTACCAACGGACCTTTTACCGGGCTTAATAATTGTGTTGTTCACTCCGGTAAAAGGTCTTATTTTTATCTCCTTATACCGCTCAGCTATCATAATTTAAGTTATTATATACTGTCTTATTTGTCTTACAATTAGCTGACTCATCTCCACATCAAGTCCACCTCATCTCCAGCTCATCTGCATATTATATACCTATCTGATTCGCCTGATCTGTATATCAATAACTCATTTCCCCTGACTTAGAAGCGCTTAAGAAAAATGTATGTAAAAAATACACAATGAGTGATATTTTATTAAATTTGTATAATATTTAATATCAAGGACCCTATCCCTGTTGACCGAAACCTATGAACCACAACCCTGTAGCCTCACTGCGAATGGCAGTGTTTTGTTTTTTACTGTTCTTATTGAAGCCCGGCCTTAGTAGTGCAGCAGACCCGAAAACTTCTTTGCCCTCTGCGGATACCGCAAAACCCGCAATAAAAGATTATGCGACCGGCGTATTTAATAAGATCAAAGAAAACAACAAGTTTATCAGCTTCCTGACCAATGAATCCCTCGGAACCCTGCCGGTTGGCCTTGTCCGTGAGATCAATGGTAAAGTCTATGTGATCGCTATCGATAGCGTACGTATGACACCACAAGGCGCCTTTCTGAGCGCTTATTTCCGTTTTACCTTCCCCGGTACTGACCGCGAACTGATCTTCGGTGGAAAGAATATTGCTTTCACTCCGGGAGGTATCGGTGCGGGCACTTCTACTAAACTCATGCTGCTCAATGATCAGGAAGTGCATATCAACGAACATGTTGAACTGACCTTCCCCGGTAATGGCAGCAACTTCGTGGAATGGGACTGTAACGGTTTCAGATCAGCAAACCTCGCCGGTATGTTCGAATTCGATAAAGGCTGGATACAACCCGACAATCCGGGTGAAGACAAGGTAAAAGCCGCCCTGAACGTCAACGCCAAAGATCTCAGCAATATCATGGCGGATATCGATATCCCCGCATTCCGGATCAGTGGTTTGAACGACTTCAGTTTTAAAGTAAGACATGCCGTAATAGACATGAGTGATGTGGCAAATCCGGGTGGCTTGAACGTGACGCCGGATATGCTGGAAGATCCTTCCAGCCCTCTGTTGTGGAGAGGATTCTACCTGCAGGAACTCGAAGTAGGATTACCTCAACAGATGGCTTCAAAACAAGGAAGACCGAAAGTAAATGTAACCAACTTTATCATAGACGATCAGGGCGTAAGTGGAGCCGTCAACGCAGAAAATATTGTAAAATTGGGAGATGCCAGCGCCGGTGGATGGCCACTGTCGATAGAAAAAGTAGGTGTAAGTTTTAGTAAGAATAAATTGAATGGTGGTGCTCTCGGCGGACAACTAAAGATCGGTTTCCTCGGTGATGATCCTTTGAAGTATGATGCCAGCATCAGTATGCGTGGCAACGACACATATTACTCCTTCGCTTTACAGACTACCGCTGATAAAACATATTCCTTCTTCGCCGGCGACATCACGTTAAATAAGGATTGCCGCATTGAAGTAACCAAAACAGACAAAGACTTTATCCCTAAAGCAACACTGACGGGTAAGGTGGACCTCAATAAAAGCGTACTCAGTGTAAAAGGGATCTCCTTCGAAGATCTTACCTTATCTACACAAAAACCTTATGTACATAGCGGCACATTTGACATCGCCACAGATGGTGGTTCAAAGATGAGCGGCTTCCCGATCGGGTTTGATGACCTCAGTCTGGGGATTTCAGAAGGAAAAGTGGCCGTAGGTGCCACAGTGAAACTGAACTTCATGAACTCCGAAGATAAAGGCTTCAGCGGTAGCGCCGGATTCGTTGTCACCGCTGCACAGGAAGAAGAGAAATCCACCATTATGGTGAATAATGTGGCCATTGAGAAAATAGATACCCACTGGAAACTGGACAAAGTAACGGTCAGCGATATCGATCTGACAGTAAAAGTTATGGCCTTCCAGATGCACGGTATCATCACCCTCTTTGATCAGCATCCGGTATATGGTAACGGCTTTAGAGGTATGCTTGACTTCTCCATACCGGGCCCGATTCCAAAAGCAAAGGCAACCGCCTATTTCGGTTCGAAAGACAACTACCGCTACTGGCATGTGGATGCCTATATTGGTGTCAGTATACCTGTACCGCCCGTCTTGCAGATCACGGGTATGATGGGAGGAATGTCTTATCACATGGAACGTCCTTCCAACTTCGATCCATACGATTCAAGGAATGCGATCGATAAGAAAGGCGGTATGAAAGACGTCAACGAGATCTTCCAGTATGTACCCTCCAAAGATGCTGGTCTTGGCTTTATGGGTGGTGTATCTCTGGCGCTGGCCACAGAAATGGTAGTCAATGTGAACGTGGCACTGGAAGTACAGTTTGGTACCAACGGAGGTTTCAGATATGCGCAGTTCGACGGTGCGGGTTATGTCATGCATGAAGCCCTGAAGGCGAAAAGCAAGAACGAAGCAAAAGAAGATGACTCAGCACCGGCATGGGTACAGTTCAAAATGCGTTACGATAATGTGAACAGTACTTTCGATGCCAATATGAAAACCTATATCAACATCATGGGTGTGCTGAAAGGGGTGAATGAAAGGGGCCTCGTAGGAGAAGCCGCATTACATGTCGGACCAGATGACTGGTATTTCTATATCGGACGTCCTTCCCAGATGTTTGGTCTTTCTATCGCAGGACTCGCAGAAGTAAAAAGTTACTTCATGATGGGCTCAAGGGTGGAAGATATGCCGCCGCTACCATCCGAAGTCAACGAAGTATTCGACGATATCAATACCAACTTCATGGCCATGGAAAATACCATGAGCACTGGTAGAGGGTTTGGTTTCGGTGCGCATTTTAAAACAGGTTTTTCATTTGATTATGGTGTCTATGGCGAATTCGCCGTTGGTGCAGGTTCAGATATCCTGTTGCGTAACTATGGCGACGCAAAATGTGCAGGAAGCAACAGCGTGATCGGTTTCAACGGATGGTATGCAGCCGGACAAGCCTATGCTTACCTGAAAGGAGATGTAGGTATCAGAGTGAAAGTATTCGGCAGAAAGAAAGGATTCTCTATTGCCAAATTAACTGCCGCCGTACTCTTACAGGCGAAAGGGCCTAACCCATCATGGTTCAGAGGAACAGTGGGCGTGAAATATTCTGTGCTGGGTGGTATGGTAAAAGGAAATGCCAACGTCAAAGTAGAACTGGGTTCCGAATGTGATATCGTAGGTGCAAAAGAAATCAACATAGAAGTCATCAGCGAAATCAAACCGGATGATCAGGGTACAGAAGTAAGCGTATTCTCTTCTCCGCAGGTAGCCTTTAATATCGCTATCCAACGGCCATTTGACATGATGAACGAATACGATCAGGTAGCTACCTACCGTGCGCAGTTGGATGAAGTGAAACTGATGAATGATAAGACACCTATCACCGGACAACTCATCGTCAATCCGGATGGCATGTCCGCTTATCTGCAACAGCGCGATATCCTTCCCGGATTAAGCACACTGACAGCATCTGCAAAAGTACATTTTGAAAAACGCAATGGCGCAGCATGGGAAGCCCTGAAAAGCGATGGTAAAAACATCGACTATGAAGTGAGGTCCGCTACCTTCACCACAGGTGAAGAACCAACCACCATCGGATGGGATAATGTGGTATACACCTATCCGGTAAGAAATCAGTATAACTTCCTGCCCGGCGAGTATAAAAAAGGGTATATCAAATTGAAATATGGTCAGCCGAAACTCTTCAGAAAAACAGATGATCAGGGCAAGAACTATAATGTATCCGCTAAATTCACTTCCGGCCAGCAACAAGCGATCAATACCAATGTCAGTTACGACGAGTCAATGGCACAGGTGAACTTCGACATCCCGGATGGTATGTCCAAAGAGATGGTGTATACCTATAACATTGTGCGATCATCTTTGGACGGTGAAACCGCTGCCAACAACGTAACAAAGAAAGAAAACCTCAGTGTAAGTGATCTGGGAGACAGTACTACCATCACGCAGACAGCCCTGAAAGGCAACGCCAATTCTAAAGCAGATAAAGAGGTGATCGCCTATAGTCTCCGCACCAGCAAATACAACACCTTTAGCGAAAGATGAGTGCTGTGACGGCTAAACAGGATATCTGGGATGTGGCTACCGGCTGGGTAACAGTGATCGGTACGCGATTCAATACAGACGAACAGTTTGACCGCTTCGATATACAGGGAGATGGCGCAATGCATACAAAATCATTGCTGTACCTCAAAGCCGGTACTGATAACTCATGGTTACAGAACAAGATACTGCCTCTTTTGTATACCGGATATCCCTTTGATCCATCTATGACAGTATCCCGTGATCCTGCTGCAACAGGCGGTGTGCCTCCGTTGGAAGCAGTACAGATGTACAACAATGATGGTGTTTACCACCAACTGGAAAGTAACCACATCACAGATGGTGTTGCTCCCCTGAAACCGGGTGCATGCCGCTTCATGTACTTCGTACCATTTACCGCACATGAAGATTTCATAGACCTGATCGGTAAAGCCAGCCGTCTCCATCTGAACGGAAAGGGATCTGCGAAGGTGACAACCTTGCTGAATAGCATGTTCCCCGAACTCGATGGCAACATTTATTATCCGGTAGAGATACAATATCGCTTACCGGGTCTCAACCAGATTTCATCAACAATCACTAAGAGTATCTATTATAAACTATAAGTCGAATGCACCGTATCCTATTGGCCCTTTTGTGTTCCGTGATATTGTTTTGCTGCGGTATAGACCAGTCCTTTGCACAGGAAAATGTGCATAAGATTGTAGGTCTGGCCGCCCCCAAAGAAGGAATGATCCGTTTGCGCTGGTCTCCCTCCAGTTATATGCCTGGGAGATTGGCAACAAATACGGCTACACTGTTGAACGTTTTACCATTTCACAAAATGGTACCCTTGTCAGTCACCCTAAACCGCTTATGCTGACCCGCCAGCCTTTAAAACCCTATCTGCTGGAAAGGATGGAAGCATTGTCCGAAAAAGATGATCGGATCGCCATCATGGCTGAACTGATCTATGGCGAAGGTGCAAAGAAGGTAACGCCTGAAGGAGCATCGGCGCTTTTCTGGAAAATCAGAATATTAATAACTGGCGTATGGGGATGGCTTTGCTGAATGCAGACCTGTCTGTTACAGCAGCACAGAGCGCCGGATTATACCTCGAAGATACAGACGTGAAAAAAGGAGAGCGGTATGCCTATCGTATCGCACCTGCCCGTCAGCCGGAAAATCTTATCATAGACACCGCCTATATCGTGACGTCTACGGATGAGGCATTCATCCTCGCAAAACCACAGGAACTGGCGATTGTGTGTGCAGATAGTTCCGCTACACTCGGCTGGGTAACTGCCTATGCACGCAGCATGTACTCCGCCTACGTGATAGAAAGAGCGGTAGATGGAAAGAACTTTAAGCCCGTTTCTGCACTGCCGGTTATTCCGACATCTCCTGATAAGAATGGGTTTTCTTACTATCAGGATTCACTCCCGATAATGACAACAGATATACTTCGTATAAAAGGGATTTCTCCTTTTGGTGAATATGGTCCCTACTCTCAGACCGTCGAAGGAATGGGAGCCAGCCGTCTCCGATCGCCCTGTAATGGATACCATCATTGTAGTGGATAATAAAAAGATCACACTGCAATGGACCCTGCCGGGCAAGTTATCCCAACAGCTGTCACAACTCATCATCACCCGTGCGGATAATAGCCGTGGTCCTTTTACGCCCGTAAGCACACTGAAAGGCAGCGCGATCACTTTCACGGATGAAAAACCTCTAACGGCGAATTACTACCGTATCAAAGGGATTACAAAGAGCGGGAAGGCCATCTATTCCTTTCCTTACTTTGCCCAGCTGATAGACAGTACACCGCCGCAGTACCTGTCGGACTGGCGGGTAAGATTGACTCCATGGGTATTGTATCTCTGCAATGGACTGCCAATACAGAAAAAGACCTGCGTGGTTATCGTGTATTCCGGGCCAACAGTAACAAGGAAGAATTTGTGGAAGTAACCCGCGAGATATTACAGGGAGCAAAGTTTACAGACACGGTGACTTTACACACACTGACAGCACATATTTTACAAAATCATTGCAGTCGATAAGAACTACAATCCATCCGAATACTCTCCATACATCATGCTGAGAAGACCAGACACCATCGCGCCTTCCCGCCCTCTGATCACGAACGCATATCGTTCTGACAGCCTGCATGCGATCGTATTGGAATGGATTAACAGTTCGAGCAAAGACGTAGTAAAGTATGCACTGCACAGTATCAATACCAAAGATAGCTCCCGTAAAGAAGTGGCTGTCTGGGATACCGCTTCCGGACGTGAACGCTATGTCGATACCGCACTGATATTAGGAAATACCTATTACTATGAACTGATCGTGTATGATGACGCCGGCAACCACGCGAAGGAAATCATGGCGATATCTGGTTTGAAACAGGTAAACGCAGCGCCGTAAAAAACTTCAAAGGTATTGTCAATACAGAAAAGAACATATTGAGTTGAGCTGGCAGTATAATCAGCCGGAAGTAAAACAATACCGTATCTATCGCGCTAAGAACGATACTCCCTTTATCCTGTATGCTACTACTGATGCCGGCAGCCAGCAATGGACGGATAATGAAGTGTTCTCAGGCAATGTTTATAAATACAAAATTACCGCCGTGATGAAAGGAGATCGAAAGCAGAAATGAGCAAAGAGGTAGCCATTAAATTCTAAATCAACAGCTGATGAAGTTAGCCAAATACTTATCTGGTTGTTGTGTACAACCATCCTGATAACAAAGACGCAACAGTTGTCTGCACAACGGACAATGTCAACTTCTACGTCATTGTTTGGGCAGATTCAGGGAACCCCGACAGGAACTATTACTATTGACCATACAGGCACAGGACAGAAAGAGTACCTGAGTA
>NZ_VOHS01000053.1 GCF_007896845.1 Chitinophaga pinensis
ACGCGTACTGCGTTGATTGATGGCAGCGGTGTTGGTTCTGTATTGGGAAGTGTGACTATTCAGCGTTATCGCCCGAACAGTTTTGGGTATGTGTATCTCAGTTCGCCGTTAAATGCAGCTACAGTAAATGAGTTTTCAGATGATGTGAACCTTAATTCCAGCTTCCCTTCTTTCTACCGGTATGTTGAAAACAGGACCTCTTCCGGATGGGTATCCTACACAGCTGCTTCAGGCATTCTGGCGTCTATGGTAGGTTATGCCGGCAATCTGGGTACAAGCATGTCTCCTGTTACGCTGGATATGACCGGCACCGTCAATAATGGTACCATCACGGCCCCTACCCTTACCAACAACAACCAACCTATACCAAAGGTTTTAATCTGGTAGGGAACCCTTATCCCTCACCGGTTGACTGGGATGCAGCCGGCGGATGGACCCGTGTAAATGTTGACAATGCGATCTATTATTTCAATGCGGGTACTACCAATCAATATACCGGTACTTACAGCTCTTACATCAATGGAGTATCCAGTGATGGTGTAGCGAATAATATCGTTCCTGCCATGCAGGGTTTCTTTGTACATGTGACCAATGGTACATTCCCGGTATCGGGTACATTGAGCGTAAATAACACAGCGAGGGTAAATAACCTCGCTCCCAACTTCCATCGGGAAAGACCATTGACAGAGCCATTGCTGCGACTGAGCGCAGGCTTTACGGATGAGGGACAGCCTGCTGATCCGGCGGTTATTTATTTCGACAATAGTTATTCGAGGGATTTTGAACAGGATATTGATGCCCTGAAGATTATCAATACAGATGAACATGTGCCTAATCTGTATATCATGGCAGGCACAGAGCGGCAATCCATCGCCGCATGGCCCAATGATATAGACAGTACGGAGATGATCCCGCTGGGTATTACGACAGAGCAGGAAGGCTATGTCAGCTTTAGCATGCCGCTCATCGAGCGTATGCCGGCTGGCAGACATTTCTATCTGTATGATAAGGAGGCGGGCATCACACATGATCTGCATCAGACAACACCTTACCGGCTCTTCCTGCGTAAAGGAAGTTTTGATACCCGTTTCTTTCTCGTACTGAAACCCGGTGAAGACGGCGGGGCGGGAACTGAAACACCGCAGTACCATGCTTATCCGGTTGGCAATAGTCTGTATGCACAATTTGACAAAGTACCAGGAGAGAAATGTACGATCACTGTCAGCAATATCAATGGTCAGGTATTGCTGCGGAAAGAATATACCGGCAATGGCCGTTACCTGCTGGGCTCACATTACAATGGC
Source organism: Chitinophaga pinensis (assembly GCF_007896845.1). Taxonomy (GTDB): domain Bacteria; phylum Bacteroidota; class Bacteroidia; order Chitinophagales; family Chitinophagaceae; genus Chitinophaga; species Chitinophaga pinensis_C. Next base: position 1,305 of record NZ_VOHS01000053.1, read on the forward strand.
GGTATTTATATCGTGACTTTCCACGCAAACAAACAGCAGGTATCGAAGAAAGTGTTTATCGTTAACCAATAACTGTGTGATGAGAATATCCAGACATATATATCATCTTTTTTTCAGTGGTCTGCTACTGGTACCCTGTGTGGTGCGCGCACAGGAGCCGCCACCCAGACCGATCTCTGTGTATGTTAATCCTGCGCAGGGGTTAATCTTCGGCGCTTTCTTTCAGGGTATCACAGGGGGTACAGTGATTCTCTATCCGGATGGCTCCCGTTCTGTAACCGGGAGTATTGTGCAGGCGAATCTGGGGTATCCTTTCTCTCCGGCCATCTTTGAAGTAGATGCAAACCCCGGCACACTCATTTCCATCATGAATGGTCCGGATGTGACATTAACAGGCAGTAACGGTGGCTTTTATCATTACATATAGGGACTGCCAGTACCGGCACCCCATTTATAGCTACGGCTACATCTCCTGCCCGTACGATCGTACGTATCGGGGGTACCCTTACAGTAGGGCCACCTCCGGCGAATCCTGCGGGCAATTACAGCGGCGTGTTTCAGGTCACATTCATACAGGAATAAAACATTGATGACAGGCATTACTATCCATACCAATCCATTGAAACGGCTTTGCAGCAAAGCAGTCTGTATGCTGCTGCTTGCCGTTTGTACGCTACCCCTTTCCGCCAAAGATAAAGACGGCGATAACGATGAAGACCCCAAATATGAAGAAACTTCTATCATGGTTGTATTACAGGGAGTAGGCGGCGCTGAGATTCCTGCAGTTGTGCAGGATGAAGTCGCTTATTTGTCTGTGCAGGACGTATTCAATTTCCTGAAGATCCGGAATGCCCCTTCCGAGACACTGGATTCCCTTTCAGGATTCTTCATCACACAGGATGCAGCTTTCCTGATCGATAAGAAGAATAACCAGATCCAGTTCCGGGACAAGATGTTTAAGGTCGGCACAAATGGCCTTGTGAAAACTGAAACCGGCTTATATCTGCGTACTGACTATTTCGCCAGCATCTTTCAGCTGAGTTGTAATTTTAACTTCCGCAGCTTATCGGTGAAGGTCGAGTCGAAAGTAGAACTGCCGGCTATCCGGGAGATGCGGCAACAACTGATGTATCGTAACCTGAATAAGCTAAAGGGGAATATGATTGCCGATACCACTATCGGCCGAAGTCACAAGCTCTTTAAATTCGGTATGGCCGACTGGTCTGTTGTATCTACACAGCGCCTGCAAAGCACCAATGATACATGGCTTAATCTGACCATGGGTGGTACGTTCGCCGGCGGTGAGGCCACCGTATCCCTGAACTACAACAACTTCGCGCGGCAGCAGTTGAAACCGATACATCCTGACAGCAACATTATACGCCCTTTTGATCAGAGGCAACAGTATTACCGCCTGCGTTTGTCAACAATGACAGGAAATGGCTGCGGCAGATCATTGCCGGAAAGATCTTTACCCCAACTATTGCCTCTCTTTATGCGCCGGTAGTGGGTGTACAGGTAACTAATGCACCTACTACCTACCGCCGCTCTTATGGCACTTATACGCTTAGTAATTTCACTGACCCGGGATGGACAGTCGAGCTATATATCAATAACGCACTGGTAGATTATACGGTGGCAGACGCTGCCGGCTTCTATACCTTTCAGGTACCTCTGGTATATGGTAATTCGCAGATCAAACTCCGTTTCTATGGTCCCTGGGGAGAAGAACGGTTTCAGGAAGAAAATATCAGCATCCCTTTCAACTTTATTCCGGCCGGTGAATTTGAGTACACGGCCAGTGCTGGTGTTGCAGAAGACACCGTAAATAGCAAATTAGGCCGTATACAGGCCAATTACGGCCTTACAAACACGATTACAGTAGGTGCAGGAGTCGAGTATCTTTCCTCGATCAGAAAGGCTAATACGCTGCCTTTTGTGACAGCTTCATTGCGCCTCGTCTCCAATCTGCTGCTCTATGGTGAATATACCCATGGCGTGCGGTCAAGAGGCATCCTGAGTTATCGTTCCCAGAACAATCTGCAGGCGGAGCTGAACTACACCCGGTATAATAAAGGCCAGACGGCTATTATCTACAACTGGCTGGAGGAGCGCAAGGCAATCATATCCAAACCTTTTACCTCGAAGAACTTTTCTATGTTCACCCGTCTGACGCTGGATCAGATCATTCTGCCGGGTTCTTATTACACCACTACCGAGTGGTTAATGTCGGGCGCACTTTACAAAGTAGGCACCAGTCTGTCCACTTACGCCATCTTCATCAAAGATGAAACGCCTTTTGTATATACGAATCTCGCCCTGACCTTCCGGGTACCGGGCAACATCCTGCTGACGCCACAGGCACAATATGAATATAACAGCAATCGCTTTATGGCGATACGCTGTGAAGCCGGCAAGTATCTGTTTAAAAACGGTTATCTGAACTTTTCTTACGAAAAAAACTACCGTACAGACATTACCAATATCGGTATCGGCCTCCGTTACGATTTCTCTTTCTCACAGATCGGCTTTTCTCTCTGGCGTAATAACAACCTGACAACATTTGTTGAATCAGCACGCGGCAGTATCATACATGATGGCGCTTCCGGTTATTCCGGCACTCATAACCGTTCCAGTGTAGGTTCAGGTGGTGTGGTATTTGTGCCATTCCTCGACCTCAACAACAACGAGCGATTCGATAACGGAGAACCAAGAGTAGAAGGCTTACAAATGAAATATAATGGCGGAAGAATGATCCGTAGTCTGAGAGATACCAGCATTTGTATACTGGATATGGAACCATATGCGGCTTATCTGTTCGAACTGGAGTCAAAAGGCTTTGAGAGTGTTTCGTGGCAGATCCGTAAGCCGGCGATCCGCATCACAATAGAACCCAATCAGTTACGCCGTATCGATGTACCAGTATCTGTTATGGGAGAAGTATCCGGTAGTGTTAGTCTGCGGAAGATTCCACGCTGAAGGAACAGGGTGGTATCAAGATCTGTATTTACAGATCAGATAGTACGCTGGTGAAATGTATATTGACGGAATCAGATGGTTATTTCAACTATATGGGACTACCACCGGGCAACTATATCATCCAGCCGGATAAGGCACAGCTGAAGAAGCTGAAGCTAAAACCGCAACAGGCAGCCTATGACCTTCATATCAGCACAAAACGCGAAGGTGATGTGATAGACGATATTCTCTTTATACTGGAAAGGAAGTAGTCAGTCCATATGAAATACGGGCACCAGTGGTTTGGTAACAGGAGAATTGTCTTCATTGGTGTCCATGATATCGGCCATATAGTCCCACCAACGCTGAACAATGGATAATGTGCCCAGCTCCTGAGAGGACCGTTCACCGGACTGCTGCTGTACACCAAACAGCGTATTGGTTTCCTCATCGAGGAAAATTGAATAGTCGCTTACACCACTATCTTTCAGCAATGCTTTCAGTTCCGGCCAGATGGCGTCATGGCGTTTACGATACTCTTCTTTACAGCCGGGCCTGAGCTGCATTTTAAAAGCGATTTTCATAACATGGAAATTGATGGGTTATCTGATGATAAAAACAGTCAGACTTTTCGCCCCATGCGCTCCTAATACCAATGATTGTTCGATATCTGCAGTCTTCGATGGTCCGGCTATAAAAGCACTGAAACCGGTTGACGGCGCACCTATCTGTTCATAGGCATCATGCATGGTAGGCAGGATGTGCTTACTGTCAATAACAATTGCCAGGTGTTGTGTAATAAAAGGCAATACTCTCACTTCAATCTCGCTTTCTGTCACCCAGATAGCGCCGTTTTCGGCTACACCCAGTTGTCCGGGAATAATGGCCAGATCGACATGTTCCAGCTGACGACCATCTCCTGTCTGCCATTGCGTAGCAGCACCGGGCAGATAAGCGTCTTTTATAGCCACCACCTGTTTCAGATCAGTATAGTGCTCTGCAACGAGCGGTTGTATTTCTGCGAATGAGGTGATTTCGTATACCTGTCCGCCGAGAGATTCAACGACCTTTTTAAAGGCGGCAGGATCTCCCGGGCCGGCCTGACCAAAGGCTGACAGGTCGGGTAATGCCTGATATTCAGGCTGATTCTTTTTTATAGCGGCGAGTATCGCTTCGCGTGACATAGTGTAATTACAAATTTACAATTGAGAATAATTGCCGGGCTACCTGCTTATTTTCTGTTCTTCTTATACCAGTCAGCAAATGATTCTTTCGGAGGAGCCGGCATTTCGCGTTGCTTATACCATGGATTCATGCCATTGTTTACCACGGCAGGAAAGGTACGCATGACCCAACGGCCTACACCACCTGCTGTTTTATAAAGTCCCGGTTTAGACAATACGATGTTCATCGCATGCATGCCTGCGGCTTTGGTCTTTTTGGTATACCCTTCTTTGGTGATCACCTGTCTCCATTTATAAAGCTGCTGATGTATGTCGATCTTCACCGGACAAACATTCGAGCAGGAACCACATAAAGTGGAGGCGAAAGGCAGATCAGCATAATCTTTCATATCCAGATTAGGCGCCAGAATAGATCCGATCGGTCCTGCGATCGCATTATGGTAACTATGGCCGCCGCTCCGGCGGTATACCGGGCAGGTATTCATACAGGCCCCGCAACGGATACATTTCAGGGAATTCCGGAAGTCTTCCCTGCCCAGCTGACGGCTACGGCCATTGTCAACCAGTACGATATGTAGCTGTTGTCCTTCTTTCGGTTTACGGAAATGACTGCTATAAGTAGTAATGGGTTGTCCGGTCGCACTTCTTGCCAGCAAACGGAGAAATACACCAAGGTGTTTCCTCTGGGGAATCAGCTTCTCGATGCCCATGCAGGCAATATGTACATCAGCCAGGTGTGCGCCCATGTCGGCATTTCCTTCATTGGTACAAACCACCATCTCCCCTGTTTCCGCGACTGCAAAGTTGACACCGGTAATAGCGACCCGTGACTGAATAAATTCTTTTCTCAGATGCTGGCGGGCAGCTGCTGTCAGGAACTTAGGATCGGCATTACCGGCAGGTGTGCCCAGATGTTCGTGGAACAGTTCTCCTATTTCTTCTTTCTTCTTATGGATACACGGCAACACGATATGACTCGGTGGTTCCTTTGCCAGCTGCACAATACGCTCCCCCAGATCGGTGTCTATCACTTCAATACCGTGTTCTGCGAGATAGGGATTCAGGTGACACTCTTCTGTCAGCATGGACTTACTTTTCACCATGCGTTTCACTCCCTGTTTCTGCAGGAGTTGCAACACGATCTTATTATGCTCAGCAGCATCAGCAGCCCAATGCACGACGGCGCCATTCGCGATCGCGTTCTTTTCAAACTCGATCAGGTAGTCATGCATATTACCCAGTACGTTATGTTTAATACGCGAAGCTGCTTCTCTCAACTCCTCCCACTCCGGAATACTCCAGGCCATCCGGTCACGTTTCTGACGCACCCACCAGAGCGTTTCATCATGCCAGTCTACACGAGACTCATTGGCATTAAAGGTTTCTGCAAGCAGGGAGTGTTCTTTATGATCCTGTTCCATCGAAAACAATTAGAAATCAGTAATCAGGCATGAAGCATCAGGACTGTTACTGAACAGTGCATGATGCCTGACGCCTGATTACGGATTGATTAATCTATACTAGCATTTAATATTTCCGCCATATGCAGCACTTTCACGTTACTCTGCTGTCTGCGCAGAATTCCTTCCAGATGCATCAGGCAACTCACATCATTTCCGGTGATGTATTCAGCGCCGTTATTGACATGGTCTGTAATACGGTCTTTCCCCATCTTCACAGAAACGGCTTCTTCAAATACACAGAAAGTACCGCCAAAACCGCAGCATTCATCCTTACGTTTCAGTTCTACCAGTTCCAGTCCTTCTACCATCTGCAACAATTGTTGTGGTTTGGAAAAGGGTTCCGCTACCAGTTCACTCATCTGAGAGAGGCCTAAACCACGTTGTCCGTGACAGCTTTGGTGAATACCTACTTTATGCGGGAATCTGGCCTGCAGACTTTCAACTTTCAGTACATCCGTCAGGAACTCTGCCAGTTCATAAATGCGCTGGCGGATATGCGTGGCTTTCTCTTCTCTGTCAGGTACATGCAGATGATCTTTGATGTGCAGTACGCAGCTACCAGAAGGACCAACGATGTAGTCAAAATCCTGAAAATGGTTTACGAAAAGTGTATTACAGCCGGAAGTGAGGTGTTCGAATCCGGAATTGGCCATGGGTTGACCACAGCAGGTTTGTCCCTGCGGGTATACCACTTCACAACCCAGTTTCTCCAATAAGGATAACGTGGCGATACCTACCTGTGGATAAAACTGGTCGATGTAACATGGTATGAATAGTCCTACTTTCATCTTGTTCAAATATAAATCGAGCCGTGGCTATAGTGTCTCATTTCTACAAGGTCAGCCGGTAATGGTTGTGCATTCCAGTGTTTGTGAATAGCGAGAGCGGCGCCTACTGCTGTCGCCTGGGCGACTGAAGCTGCATACACTTCCATATGAGGGAATGCTGCTGCCAGCAGATGCATATATACCGTATTCTTACTAAAACCACCGTCCACGAAAATGCGTTTTACCGGTGTGTCTGCCAATACCAGTGATGAAGAAAACTGCTGCTGTTCCATGATATCCATCAATAAACGGTGATAAGCAATTTCATAACCGGGAAAGTCAGTCAATGACCTTTCTGCAAAGCGGGAAGACTGCAACAGGCCTGTACCGGGTACGGGCGTTTGGTGTTGCGGAGGTACCGCGAGCAATTGAGCAAATATAGCGGGGTCGAATACTACTTGCTGGTAGTAATTTACCGGTGTTTGATAATATTCTGCCAGCCTTTTCACCTGCTGCTCATGTTCATTGCCGGCAAACAGTCTTGCGGCTTTTACAGGACGGTTTTCGTAGGTGAGGTAGCAGAGGCAGTCTGCCGCCAGTTCGGCTGGCGTTAACGGACTATTATTGAACGGATTAAGAGTAATGCACCACGTGCCCGTCGAGATCAGGGCAAATGGTTCTGAAAAGCTGGATAAGTAAGGGATCAATGCCGCAGAACTGTCATGCAGTCCTACGCCGGCCATGTAATTATGCCCTCCAATGGAAGCGGGCAGTACCCGGTTACCCGGAAATATGGGCGCCAGTTTTTCTGCCAGTCCCTCCTTCAGCACCCACTCATGATAGCGTTGTTGGGAAAAGTCCCACAACATCGTGTGACAACCGATACTGGTAATATCTGATAAGGGTTGTCCCGTCACCAGAAAACTGATATACTGCGGCAGGTGCAATGCATACCTGATCTTGTCAAACAGCTCTGGTCGTGTCTGTTTGATACGATACAGCTGTAATCCGGCGTTCAGACTACCCAACGCAGGAGAAGCCGTATCACTACATACCTTACCCAATCCGCCGTTGCCAGCGCAGAGAGATTCCTGCATGCGTTGCGGAAAGGGTTTCAGGTAGTTATAAAGAGGCGCCAGTACATGTCCTTCCTCGTCGAGGTAGACCATGCTGGCGCCATAAGTACTAAAATTAAGTGCTACCACTGTATATTCCGGTAATAAGACCAGTTCACGGAGACTATCCTTTACCCAGTCGGTCAGCAGTGTAATATCTTCACACGGGTCACCGTCTTCATCTTTTGTTTCAGGGAAACAGGTACCACTCTCCCGGACGATCCGGTAGTGTTCATCTATGAGAAAGACTTTTTTATTGGTCTTACCGATATCGAGTATAGCAATACAACGCATGCGTAGAATTAAGAATTAAAAATTAATACTTAAGAATTGGCCTTAGCAATTGGAATTTACTTAGTCAGGAAACGGACTAATCTGATTGCCGGATACTGCTATTTCAGTCCTACATCCGGTATCCCGGCAACTACTCATCATTCTTAATTGTTAATTCCTGATTCTTAATTGATTAAAGTCCTGTAGCGACTGTTTTCAGTCCTCTTTCTTTAATCAGCTGTTCTCTTATCTTAAACTCGCGATAGAAAGCGACAGGCTGTAAAACACCTCCTGCCTGCAGACGCGCCTGGGCTACCAGCGGACGAACATCTGTGCGATAAGCAGCCTGCAATATTTCCTGAGCGGCTACAACATCGTTGTTCTGTTGTGCGGCCTGTAATGCTTTGGTATCTACCAGCAACGCCTGTGCATAGGCAATCATAATAGCTTCAACAGACTGTAGCAGGTCTTCCAGCGGGTCTTTCACATTATGAGACGCATCGATCATCCAGCCCAGATCAGTTGCATGATTCATTCCACGGGCATCCATTCCTTCTACAAGTTCATTAAAGATCAGGAAAAGCTGATAAGGGTTGATACTGCCCACTGTGAGGTCGTCATCGCCGTATTTGGAATCGTTGAAATGGAACCCTGCCAGTTTGCCTTCCATCAGCAATAAGGAAACTATTTGTTCGATATTGGCATTGGGCAGATGATGTCCCAGATCCACCAATGTATAGGCTTTCGGCCCCAGTTTATTGGCGAACAAGAGGGATTGGCCCCAGTCTCCGATGGTCGTAGAATAGAAATTGGGTTCAAATGCCTTATATTCGATATATAATTTCCACGCATCCGGTAATGCTGCATAGATCTCCTGTAAACTGTCCAATGTACGCTTAAATGCACCTCTGAAATTCAGCTGACCGGGGAAGCAGGAACCATCTGCCAGCCACAGACTGAGTGCACTGGAGCCAAGTTCAACACCATATCTGATCACTTCGATGTTATGTTCTACGGCCTGTTTACGGACGCCCTTGTCTACATGGTGTAATGAGCCGAATTTATAGCTGTGCGTCTGATCCGCCTGATCCTGAAAGGTGTTGGAGTTCACCGCATCAAAACGGATATCATATTGTGCTGCCAGAGCTTTGATGCTTGCTGCATTCTCCGGAATATCCCAGGGGATATGCAGGGAAATAGCGCCACTGCTTCTGTTCAGTGCGTGTAATATGCCGATATCGGAGATCTTCTCTTCAAGATTGCGCGGCTCTCCTCCTCCGGAGAAACGGCCAAAACGGGTACCACCAGTACCCAGAGCCCAGCTGGGAATCGCTACCTGAAAATCCTGCAATTTCTGAATGACATCCTGCATGTCAGGAACGCTTGCTGCAACATGCTCAAAATTGCGCTCATGTGCCTGTATGTGGGAATCATTAAAAGCAGAGGTCTGGAATTTTTCTATATTCATAACGGGTGGTTTGGGTCATGAGTAAATTAGGAAAAGTTTTTCGTTAGTGGCAGCAATTCTCCTCACATTGGCAACACATGCCGTTCTGGTAGACACCAGAAGCATGTGTTGTCTCAATGTTAAGGGATGTAACTGAAGAACTTATGGCATTATCTTACAAATGCGGCTGCTACCCCGCCATCTACGTTGATCACGTTTCCGGTTGATTTGCCAAGTAAACCACCGGTAACAGCGAAGCAGGCGCTGGCTATATCTTCAGGAAGGATCACCTGGTTCAGCAGTGTGCGTTTCGCATAATAACCCGGCAGCTCTTCTACCGTAATACCATATGCCTTCGCACGACCGGCAGCCCAATCGCCCTCCCATATTTTACTATCTGCAATAACCGCATCCGGATTAATCACATTGACACGGATACCGTCCTGACCCAGTTCTGCCGCATTCAGACGACTCAGGTGTAACTGGGCCGCTTTCGCAGAACCATAGCCCGCATTATTCGGACCACTCATCAGTGCGTTTTTGCTGACGATGTTGATGACATCTCCACCAAGATCCTGTTTACGCATTACTGCCACGCCTTGCTGCGTCACGAGGAACTGGCCTTTTACCAGTACATCATACAACAGGTCCCAGTCTTTTTCTGTATGCGCCTCCAATGGCTTGGAGATCGACAGACCGGCACAGTTCACCACCATATCAACGCCCCCGAATGCGAGGCTGGCTACGTCATATGCCGCCTGTATATCCGTTGCTTTCGTTACGTCCAGAATGGCTGTTGCGAAAACATCTGCGCCGTATTGTTTAGTAAATTCTTCTTTTGCAGATTGCAGACGGCCGGCATCATTGTCATTGATGATCACACAAGCGCCTTCATCAGCAAATCTCTTTGCAATCGCCTTTCCAATGCCACCCGCGCTACCAGTGATCAATGCAATACGACCAGACAGCGCCTTCGGTTTCGGCATACGCTGTAATTTCGCTTCTTCCAGCAGCCAGTACTCAATATCAAAAGCTTCCTGTCTTGGCAAAGCAGTGTATTCAGAAATCGCCTCTGCTCCTTTCATGACATTGATAGCATTGGTATAGAATTCCGCAGCTACCCTCGCTGTTTGTTTATCTTTTGAGAAAGTAAACATCCCTATGCCCGGATAAAGTATTACGACAGGATTAGGGTCACGTAGTGCCGGACTATTGGCATGACGACAGGTATTGTAGTAATCAGTATACATGTTCCTGTAGGCGGCAAACAGAGGTTCCAGTTGCTGTTTAACCGCTGCCACGTCTTCCAGTGAGGCCTGTGGATCCAGTGGTAGTACCAGAGGACTGATCTTCGTGCGCAGGAAGTGATCAGGACAACTGGTACCCAATGGCGCCAGTCTGTCGAGGTCATTTGAATTGATAAATTCCAGTACACGTGGATCATCCGTAAAATGCCCTACCATCCGTGTATGGCCGGAACAAAGTCCACGTAATACCGGCGCCAGTGCAGCGGCTTGTTTTTTACGCACTTCCGCATCCGGAGACGTCATACGCGCGCCACCAAATACCGGCCCTTTTTTGCCATAATGCTCTTCCAGATAGGCGGCACAACGCTCAATCACTTCCAGTGTATTGATATAGCTTTCGTACGCTGTATCTCCCCATGTAAACAGACCATGTGAACCTAACATGATACCGCGGATACCGGGATTATCCTGCAGACATTGTCTGAGCTGCAAGCCGAGGTCAAAGCCCGGACGTTGCCACGGCACCCAGCCAATTGTACCACCGAATAATTCTTCTGTAATACGTTTACCATCCTTTGCCGCAGCAATCGCTATAGCAGCGTCAGGGTGCAGGTGATCTATATGTTTGAACGGCAGAAAACCGTGTAAAGGCGTATCGATAGAAGGTGCTTTTGAGCTCAGATCAAAGATGCAATGATTGAATAATTCCACCATCTCATCTTCATGCTCAATACCTCGGTAGATGTTTTCGAGACTATGCAGTCTGTCTACATATAAAGCAGCCAGACCACTGCGTTTCAATGTTCCGAGGTCTCCGCCGGAACCTTTTACCCACATGACTTCCGTTTGTTTACCAGTAAGCGGATCTTTGGCCATTACCTTGCAGGAGGTATTACCACCACCGTAGTTAGTCAGCCTTAAATCGGCTCCCAGCAGATTGGAACGGTAGATCAGCAATGCTACTTCATCCCCCGCCAATGCAGCGGCCTTCTGCTCATCCCAGAGATAGCTTACGTGTTTGAAATTTGTTAAGGAAGAAACCGACATATATTCTTGTTTAAATGAATTACAATGATTCTCTTACTTTGTCAGATTGAGTTACCATATCCAACCAGCATCACAGACAAAAAGATGGTTAATACACCGAGTAGTATAGTGCCGAATGTTTTACGGCTTACGCCTTTCCACTCTTTCAGGGTAATACCCCATAGACTGGATATCATAATAATGAAGGCCATATGTAAGATCCATGAACTGGCGCCATTGCCCAGCTTACTTTCACCCATACCATAGAAGAAGAACTGGAAAAACCAGGTGGTACCTGCAAGGGCAGCAAAGAAGTAGTTGCCTGCCAGTGGCGTATCTTTATTCAGATAATCACCGAAGGTCTTATTGCGGATATTGAGGAGCATACACCAGAACAGATTAGTGGTGAGGCCACCCCATAGTAATACCACGAAAATGACGTTGTTCTGAAATAGGGGATTACTACCTTGTTCCACCGCAATAGCGGCCATTGGTTTTCCTGCCTCTATCCCAAAGTTGAAACAGGCACTCAGCACACCTGAGATAGTCGCCACAATCAATCCTTTACGCAGATTGAACTCCTTGATGCTCTGTTTTTTTGCTTCATCAGAAAGTTCGCGTTCTTTCATCACACCAGCGGCACCACAGATCGCGATACCTATCAGACATACAGCTACGCCGGATAATACCAGTAGTCCACCGGGACTCTGGATCATATTGGAAAAAGTGCGTTCTGTATCGTTGGTAAAAATATCCCTGTATATAGGTGGGATCAGCGAACCGAATGCAGAGGTATATCCCAGTGCAACAGACATTCCTAATGACATACCGAGGTAGCGCATAGCCAGACCGAAGGTCAGTCCTCCAATACCCCATAATACACCCATGAAATAGGTCCAGAAAAGTGTTGTGGCATCTGTAGCGCCGATTATACTCAGAAAGTCAGGTACAGTGATCCAGGCAGCCAGAAAGGGTACGATCAGCCAGGAAAAGAAACCTCCAACGATCCAGTAACTTTCCCATGACCAGTTTTTTACTTTCTTGAAAGGGATATAAAAACTGCCCGAGGCAAAACCTCCGATAAAATGAAAGAATACGCCTAAAATAGCTTGCATAAAAGTGGAATTGTTTGTTTTATTCGTGGAACCTTTCAAATTTAAACAAACACCATGGGGCAACTGTCCTACACACTCCTATTGGGCTAAAATAAGAAAAGGCCGTCCGCCAACAGCGAACAGCCTTTATTTTCTCTGCATAAATATCTTAATATCAGTACGTTACTTTCACGTCTGCAATCACATAATCAGTGCTCAGCGCTTTCACTTTAATGATACCTCTCTTACCGAAGCCATTCTGGAAGAACACAACCATCGGCAGGTCAGCAGTCGCAAAGGACTGATCATCAGTTTTTATCGTGAGTTTCTTGATAGTGGATGCGTGCATGATCGTATCGAAAGCATTCACATCAAATGTATCTACCGGTACATAGTTACGCACGAGGGTGGTCAGTGTACCAGGTATTTTCAGATCAACAGTAGCATCATTCGCACTGGCGAAGAACATATAGTTCGCACCAAAGTTGTTGAAAAAGATGTCGATATATTTTCCCAGCGTATCAGGAATCTCTTTGTCCGGGTAAACTTTCCCTTTAAAAGAAGAGAATGCACGGCCATAACTTTCATTACCGGGAGTCAGGGAGAATTTCAGATCTGAAAAGGTTACTACACTATCAGCAGTCTTTCCGCCACCACCGGAGCCGGATCCATTTCCAGGTGTAGACGTTGTATCACCCGGATTGTTAGTTCCACCGCCCACGCCGGATTCCTTGGTACAGGCAGCAAACGTCAGCGCTATAGCTGCAATCAGCAGGAAGTATTTTCTCATAGGATAGGATCAGTTATTTCCAGCAAAAATATAAAAAAATATAATCAAGTGTACGCCGGTAAAATAACTGTGAAGGTAGCACCTTCTTTTTCTGCTGATTCTGCGTAGATTATACCGTGATGAGCGATCACTATTTTCTGGCATAATGCAAGTCCGATGCCGCTTCCCTCGTATTCTCCCCTGCCATGCAGCCGCTGGAAGATCACAAATATTTTGCGTGCATACGTTGGGTCGAAACCGATACCATTGTCTTTTACCTTTATTTCACAATACCTTGTGCCATTCTGTAGCTGCGGATGTGCTGCCACCTCCTGTGGCTCCATCATCCGTGAATTGACAGTGATGACAGGCGGCTCATCTACCTTACTGAATTTCAGGGCATTACTCACCAGATTCTGGAATAACTGGGTCATGTGCAGAGGAATCGCCTTCACCGGACAAAGACCATCATACTCAATCCTCGCCCCTTTTTGCTGCACGGTAACGTCTACATCTGTCACTACTTGTTCCAGTATCTGCCGCAGGTCTACTTTTTCAAAAAGATGATCCTGACGGGACACTCTTGAAAAAGCCAGCAGGTCTTGTATCAATGTAGTCATACGGGTAGCCGCATTCCGGATAATACCCAGATTGCGTACGCCCGTCTCATTCAGTTCATTGGCATATTTATCCTGTAAGAGGGCAGAGAACATATTAATCTTACGCAACGGCTCCTGCAGGTCGTGGCTGGCCACGTATGCAAACTGCTCCAGATTCTGATTCACAATATTCAGGTCAATATTAGCTTTTTTCAGTTCATCAGTTCTCAGTTCCACTAGCCTTTCGAGCTCCTGCTCATTATCGATCATCTGCTGCCGCAGAGCCTTCTCTTCCCGCAGGTCCCGGGCGATACTGGCCCTTCCCTGAGAAGCACCTGTCATCGGATCGTATACAAGCATAGTTGTTGCCTGTACCGGTATTATTTCTCCTGTTTTGAAATGACGATATAATATTTCGCCGGACCATTGCCCCCGGCTGAACAACTGCACATTCACCTCATTTTTAAGCCGCTCCTGTTCTTCCGGCATCAGATAACTGCTGTTATGTATTTTTGCTTCCTGCAGGCTATCTAATCCCACCAGCTTCAGACCCGCAGCATTGACATAGGAAACCTGACCATTTTCATCAGAAAGGCTGACGAAATCGCGGCTATTTTCCAGCAAAGCCAATAGCTTTTGTTGTTCTTTTTTCGCTTCCAGTTCGGGACGCAGGTCACGCAAAGATGCCCCGTGACCAATAATGCTATTGTTCCTCGGGTCTCTGATAGCGGTATAATCTGCGTGAAAAGGGATGGTTTCTTTGGTGAGATAGTGCTTCAGATAGATAGTACCGGTCCATTTTTTGCCAGCTTTCAGTCCGGGCAGCACCTCGTTACCAAAAGACTGGTGGTTTTCAGTACTATACAGTTCTTTTTCTTCCAATTGGGAGATATCCATATCCAGTGGGATACCCAGCAATCTCCTGCCGGAAGCATTCATATAAAACAGGCCGCCATCCATATCTGAGGCGGCCATACAATCAGAACTACTTTCTACGAGAGAAAACAACATGGCCTGTCGTTCTCTGCTCTTACGCTGTTTCGTGATATCCTGGGCTGTACCTGCAAAACGATAGGCAACGCCTTTTTCGTTGAAGTAGGCCTGTCCGATACATCTTAACCAGCGTAATTTATGATCTGCTGCACCGATAGTACGGAATTCCATATCATAGCGGCCTCCCTGTTCATCAGAAAGCGCGCGGGCTACGGCATTCTCTACCAGTACTTTATCCTCCGGATGAATATAGGTCATCACATTATCAAATGACGTCACATTCCCTTCCGGAAACCCATACAGTTCTCTGCAACGGTCATCCCATATCACATGTCTGTTGATTGGATCCATGTCCCAGGTCCCCAGCCCGGCAGACTGTAACGCAAAGCGCATCCACTCCTGATATTCCTCCCGGTACGTAACCGGATCTACTCCCTTATCTTTTTGTTCCATTGCAGTATAACAGACGAATTTTATTTGCTCTTCCTGTAAAAGAACAATAATCGGCAATATCTGCCAATACTACGTAAATGTCAGGGGATATTTTATTAAACGTTTCGGGGAGTCAGTTCAAACATCTCCGCGAGCAGCTCATATGACCTGAAACGATCTTCTGCCTGTTCCGTCATGGTAGCAGCCACAATTTCATCCACATCATAGTCAAGTGCCAGTTTCAACATCTTTTCTTTCACCTGATCAGGAGTACCTGCTATCATACGGCCTCTGTTGGCCATGACGCGCTGCCATTCCATATCGCTGTATTCATAGTCTCTTACTTCTTCATAAGATGGAAACTCGTCAAATCTACCCTTCTCAAAACTCAGCAAACGGTAATCCATCATCGCTTGCAATTCATCTGCTTTTTCCTGCGTATCTGCACAGAAAACAAAGATGCCTACACTTGCGGCAGGCTCCTGTAAGAATTGGGAAGCTTTAAATCTGTCTCTATAGTTTCTGACAGCCTGTGGCCCGCCTACCGGATATATAAAGTGTGCAAAAGACAATGCCCAGCCTTGCCGTGCAGCCAGCAAACCACTTTCACCACTGGAAGTCAGCATCCATAGTTCCGGTGCTGTTTCAATATGAGGGATGGCTATCACTTTTTCGTGGATAGTACCGGCTTCTCTTGAATCGGACAAATATCCCTCAAGGTCATTTATTTGCTGTACGAAATCCCTTGGCTCAAAGGTGTTGGAAGGGTTCAGCACATGTGCCGTCAGCCGGTCTCCTCCCGGTGCACGACCAATACCCAGATCTATACGTCCCGGATATAAAGCTTCCAGCAGACGGAAATTCTCCGCTACTTTGAGTGTGCTATGGTTAGGCAGCATCACTCCTCCTGATCCGAGGCGGATATGTTTAGTAGCTGCAGCCAGTCTGGCAATTAATATTTCAGGAGATGCGCCCGCCAGAGAGCGGGTATTATGATGTTCAGAAAGCCAGTAGCGGGTAAACCCAGACGGTCTGCCATCTGGGCCAGCTTTATGCTCTCCTGCAATGCTTCTACCGCATTGCTGCCCCTTCTGATGGGCGATTGGTCCAATACACTGATTCTTAATTTCCTGTCGGCCATGAATTCGTCTTTTTAGAATGATTGTTCCAAAATTACGAAAGAATTGTGAAAGAAAAGGGAGAATTGGCAGTTTTAACCGAAAAGAAGGGGCAGGCAATGGGGAGCGGGACAGCTATATTTCAGGCTAGTCGCGCTTATCGGAGATAATTTTACCTGTGGGGTCTACTACAAGATCCCACTCTTCGCCGGCATTGTTTTTCACCTCAATCTTATAGGTCACCGTGCCTGCTTCGATCTTTTTAGCCTCGTGCAATACGGTTCCGGGATGTCTGGTCAGGCCTGCGGCACGCACAGTCTGCGGAACAGCCGATGTGTCCATTTCTTCCTCATAATATAACATGGCGCCTTTTGTGTCATATTTGATCTCATAATCACGATGTGCTACTTCAAATTCCACCTTATAGTACCCATTTTTCAACTTCCACTCTACATCTTCTGCATTACGGAACTTTGTCTGAAAATTGTTGAGTATAACCGAAGGCACCTCTTTTGGCGACAATTTCTGCGCTGATACTGAGACCGTACTAAAGTCAGCAATGCTGCACCTATGACTAATAATTGTTCTTCATGCTTTTTATTTTATTGTTATTACAATGACAATGTTTATTGATAAAACAAAGTTGCAACCCGAAACCGGAAAGAATCTGGAATC
>NZ_VOHS01000054.1 GCF_007896845.1 Chitinophaga pinensis
CCGGCGTTCTCAAATATTCGAACAGATGACAACACGTATACCGACTTTTGGTATGATATATTCTTTGGCATCTGACAATTTGCAGATATATCGCCTATTTGCAAATTATTGCTCTTTATCTGCTGAAATCCGAAATCCTGCAGCCGGAATAGAGTTTAAAGAAACGACTGAAATGGCCGGACTGTCAAAAACCCAGCTCATAAGCGATCTCTTTTCCTGATTTATCCGTGTAATACAGATAGCGTTTGGCTTCAAGAATGATCCGGTTTTGAATCATTTTGAGGGTGAGGGTGTTGAAGCAGGGAAAGATATTACTGAGTGTTTTGGGGGATTTATTTAAAGCTGCTGCATAAAACTTCACTTCATGTTCCGTTTTATAATTGATTTCCAGCAGTAAAGCGAATTTGCGGATAATATCCATCTTCTCATCACTGAATTGCTGGTAACTTTCACTCTGCAGTTTGGCAAGGCGGGTAGTTTTAATGATCAGACGCTTAAAAGGATCCGCAGCATCTCTCCCGGAATTATCGCAGTGCTTCCATTCCTCCGTAAAATTACGTTCCATCTGCGCCATTGCAGCGACTTCTTCTTCCGTCAGTGGATGACATCGGATGTTTGATTCCATAAAAAAGAACCCGACACAGCCTACTTCTGCATCATGATTCACAATGCAATAAAACTCCCTGTTAAACTGCCATGCGATCAATTCGTCAGGGCGTTCAAAGGAGAAATGCTGATTTGATACCAGTGGCAGGATGGCATGCGAGGGCATGGTATATGTGATTTCATCAATTGTCAGTTCTGCGCCTCACCTTTGTTATACACAAATGTATTAACAGGTTTAGGTAACGGGTTACGGATGCCTGCCCTCTGAACTGCTCATTGCCAATATGCATCACAAATTTTGCCAGGGTCGGCTTTTCATCAAATTCCTTAATCATATCTCCATTTTTCAAAACACAAACATCTGAGTCATGCAACCGGATGGATGTTTATCATAATATACGTAGAAATAAAACTTTATGATAAATGATAAAAAGGCGTTTGTAAAACAAAACCTTTTTCTGCTTAGACTTATTGAATTGTGACTTTTATGATCTCAGGGATCAGTGGTAATGTGGTAAATGCATTGGGGTTGGGTACCTCCTGAATAGCTTTACTTTCTTCCAGCGGGGTGCCTGCCAGATTAAACTGGGTAATGCCTGCTCCCGGGAACTGGTCCTTAGCCGTACCGTCGTCATAAAGTCCTATACCTGATGAGAAATCTCCTTTTTAGTCGCATCTATCTCTCCTTTGGTTGCAAAGAACCAGTCATTGGAAAATCCATACATGGTAGCGACAGCGATCTTATCACCTGTTGTCACTGATAACTGCTGAGACACCTTTCCTCCCGCCTGTCCATTCAATGCAGGCAGCAATACGGTACTGTTTGCAGCTGGCAATACATACACTTTTTACGCCGGACAGCGTTTTCAGATACTCAGCCACTAATTGGCATTTCCTTTCTGCGCCAGTTCTTTTAATCCTTTTCCTCTGTCATTTTCGCCGGTTTTGAATAATGGATTCTCAATACCATTATATACCACTACTAATACGGAGAGAGCGGTGTGAAGATGCCTGTCTGACCCTGAAATATGTACCCAGTGCAGCGTTGTCTCCCATTTCAGCGATATTGGTCAGTCCGTTAGCTGAAGGTTTGCCATTTTCGTACAAAGGATTGGGATTCAGCAGATTGCCTCCTGCTATATAAGAAATGGCCCATACCCGGGACTGAAGGGAGTAGGATTTGTAGTGGCGCCGGATGTGTTACTGATGGTTAACGTAAAGGTCGAATTACCCTCGTATTCAGTACAGCCTTCATTAAAGAAGAAGCTGCTACATATTTATACCCTGTGCATCCGTACCATTTACTTCGGTTATATTTTGTGCTGTTGTTTCGGCTGTGCCGGGATGATTAACAGTGGCACCGGGCGCCTGATTGATACGTGTGCCATTATCCCATAGCTTTATCTGCGCAGATACATCTCCTCGATAGGCGTACCCTCTTCTGTATACAATTTAATACCGGGATTGGCCGGAGCAAAGAACAGGTCATTAGACCAGCCATACATCGTTGCAAAAGATACAGCCTGTCCCTTTGCTGCGGAAAAATGCAGCGCTACTGATTCTCCGGGCATGACAAGAGGAGAACTTCCCTCGTGCTGAAAGGTGCCTGACTCTACCAGTGGTTTTGCATTCAGCACATTTTCTACTACAATAGTAGAAGACGTTACCGGAGGATTGCCTGTATTATCATCATCCTTATCGCAGGACATTAACAGTAAGGGAACGAGTCCCATAGATAGCCAAAGTGTTACGTGTTTGCTGTGCATAGTTTTGATCCGTTTTAAGTGACAAGACAAAACTAGTGTACAGTACAGGGGAGAACGCTATCTGCATTTCCCGGAAAATTGACGATATTTCCCGAAATGACCTTTAGTGCTTCCGCATCTCCCTCTCCTGTTTCCGTTGCTTTTTCATTCTCTGCTTAACTCCATCATCGATACCTCTTCCTGCTGGCATTGGCTGATAAATAGCTCCCACAGTATCCGGAACCGGCGGTCCCGCCTTAATCTGGTATTTATGCGCGATATTAGCACTGATCCGCTCTGTCAGGCGGGGAAAACCGCGGTGAAACATCCATACACTATGGGCTTTCCAGCCAACAGGTACCTCCCTGCGGGGACGGAGCGACTTGCGTAATACGGCATTGACGATCTTTACAGGAGGGTCTAATGCCAGCATAGAAGGCGTCCCGCCTGTATAATTAGCTGAATGCCGCCAAAATGGAGTATCTGCCGCCCAGGGCTCAATAGTTACGACCCTGATGTGTTTGTATCCGTCTATACGCAATTCCTGACTCAATGCCAGTCCAAGACTTCTGACGCCAGCCTTTGATGCCGCATAAGGTACCTGATATGCCAGCGGCACTTCACTGTCTACCGATCCCATATTGATCAGTGTTCCGTAACCTTGTTTTCTAAAGACATTGATGGCAGCATGACTGGCGTAAATAAAGCCATTAAGATTCACATCAATCACACGTACCTGATCTTCCGGAGGTGTATCCCAAAATTTCGCGGCCAAACCCACTCGAGGCACCGAGGATAACAAAAGTCTTTTGTCCCAGTTTCCGTTGTCCTGATTTGCCAGGTTTTGCAGTATTGCAGCTTGTCATCAGGTTAGCCCATAATACAAAGAAGAGGACTGTAGTGGTTAAATGTCTCATAAGGCGGTAGTGATAAAGTATGACGTCCAATTCCATACCACTGACAAACATGGATACACAAACCTGAACGGCCAACACAAATAAGGTTTAGCATACTCCTAACATGTACTTTTGTCAACACTTATCCCCCGGTAATACCTGCATGCTTCTACCTTATCCCGCTGGCATAATTGCTGTTTCGCACCTTGTAGGACCAAAACAGTTGACCATGAAATTTATAAACACAAAGACACACGGATTTATCGACTACATTGTAGCTATTCTCCTGATCGCCGCACCATGGCTTTTCGGATTTTATGATGGCGGAGCAGCCTCCTGGGTACCGATCGGCTTTGGTATTACCACAATTTTATATAGTCTCATGACAGATTATGAGCTAAGCGTTGCTCACCGGCTCAACATGAGCACACACCTGACACTGGATGTGCTCAGCGGCTTCCTGTTAGCGCTATCCCCGGTATTATTGAGTTTTTCCGACCATGTATGGTTGCCACATGTGATCGTAGGGCTTCTTGAAATTGGGGTAGCTTCTATGACTAAAATTGTGAGTGGCGCAAATGCCAAAGGTTTTGCAAACGTGTAACCGCTTTCCATATGATGATTACAATAACAGGTTGTTCCTGTTAAAGAGACTATGGTATATCCTTTGTGACAATCCGGGTAAATTCGGACCAGAGTCAGACCCAACAATGCATAACTGCTGCTTGTTGTCTCTACGTGGAATACTCCAGATCTTATAAAAACATCATCTATGGCAAAAGTCGCAATCATCTATTACAGTCAGACAGGGACTACACATCTGCTGGCAAAAGCAATTGAAGAAGGAGCAAAGGCTGCCGGTGCGGAAACCCGTCTCCTGAAAGTAAAGGAAACGGCGCCCGATGAACTTTGGGGAAATAACCCGGTATGGAAGCAACACATTGAGGAAACTTCCGGCGTTCCTGAAGCCTCCAACGATGACCTTGAATGGGCGGATGCTATTATTTTTGGCTCTCCTACCCGTTATGGCTTACCGGCGGCACAGATCAAGAGCTTCATTGATCAGACGGGCGCATTATGGGCGAAAGGTGCATTGACCGATAAAATTGGTTCTTCCTTTACTTCTACGGCAACCCTGCATGGCGGACAGGAAGCCACGATACTCGCCCTGAACACCGCCTTTTATCACTGGGGAATGCTGATTGTTTCTCCGGGTTATGTAGAACCAAGTCAGTTCCAGTCGGGAAACCCTTATGGTACTTCTTTTACCTCCCAGAATGGGAAACTGGATCCGGACGAAATCGCTGTTACGGCAGCAAAATTACAGGGCAGACGGGTCGCAGAGATCACTGCCAGATTTAAAGGAGCCTGATCTGATCAGCCGTAAAATATCCGGGGGACCCGCCATGGTCCCCCTTTTTTATGTTATTTATATAACTCCGCCGGAACTACGACATTCTGCAAAATTTCCTACTTTTAAAAGAAAAAATGAGATCAGTATTCCTTTCACTATGCCTGGCCGTCTTTATACCTTTTGTGTTGTTTGCCCAATCAGCCAAAAATGAAATTCCTTTCAGTTTGTTACCTTCCGGCCACATTCTCGTGAAAGCAAAAGTTGACGGTCTGGATGGAAACTTTATCTTCGATACCGGCGCCGGTCTTACTGTATTCACCAAAACATTCTTTGATAAACTGAAACAGGTCACACCGGAAGACGGGGGTTATACCGGTTTCAGGGCAACAGGAGAAAGATTAGACATTGCACTGTTCAGAGTAAAGACTTTTGAATTTGGCAGCCTGAAAAAGACAGATGAAGAGATCAGCTATGTTGACGCCAATCTGGGGGGTATTGACGGTATCATTTCCCTGAAACTGGTAGAGTCTCAGCCTTTTACTATTGATTTCGACAAAAAAGTTATCCGTTTTGAATCTGCCCGGACCCTGACGGAGATCAGGAAAAAGGCCAGAACGGTGCCGGTGCAGCTGGAGCAGTCCCGCGATAAATCACTGACGATATTCTCTTATTTCAAGATCAATGATACATTGAACCTGCAGCTGTCTCTGGATAGCGGAGCGGGAAAAGATGTGTTCAGACTGAATGCCAGATACCTCAAACAACTGGGGGTGGATATTAATGACACTCTCCATGTTAAGCAATTTGCAAAGAAGAGTGAGATAGATACCAACCATGTATCACACATCTATCTTACTACTTTAAGCAGTATTGCTGCTGCGAAAGAACCTGCAGTTGGCAGAAAAGACTTCCCGGTGCAGTTTCTTGAAGGATTGATCTATGACGGTATTATCTGGATCAACTGGTTTGGTCAGAAAATCACGTTTGACCTTGATAAAAAAGTATTGTTAGTACAACGTTAAATACAAACTTATTAAGCAAATTTTAAGCTCCCGGAAGGTTACCATCATCAACCGGGAGCTTAAAACATAAAGAGGAGATTGCCTGTTCCATCTTCCCACCCTAATAACCTCATTATCAATACAGTACCCGGTCATTAAGCCCTTATCTCCGGATCAAGTCCACCTTATGTCCATAATAACCTCATAATCAATACCCTACAACCACCTATCGGGTTCCAGTTTTAAGCACCGATACGCCAGAGGAACGCCCATTCCCAGCCAGTATAGCTTTATTCACCCCCGCTTGCTTATCCGGCCGGACAAATGATCCTGATTCCTGTCATCTCCCTTAAAAACAAGGATTTTAAAAATTGATTAAAATTTATCTCTCCCCCTTTTCTCTCTCAAACTTTATCCTAGTTTTGGCTCCCAAATGAGAGTAGCAATAATTTTTGTATACCTGTGCATCTTGCTGTTGAAGGGGAATGAAAGTTCCTTTGCACGTGCGTATCAAAACGACGGAAGCTACACTCTTTCCATTCAGGAGCAGGATCTGCAACAGGGTAACGGCCGCTTCACCACAACAAATGAGGACTGCTCCGTAGTCAGAGATACCCGTCCCATTATGGAGGATGAGTATATTATCAGTGAGGAAGTGGAAGATGAAGATCCGAACAACTACTTTAGTCCCAAAGTTAAATTACTGGCTAAAAGCCGTGACGCATACGCCTATCAGACCAGTTTAAGGTACCTGCGCAGGTACTTTAAAGCCCCACCTTTTTTTTCCGATCAGATATCTTATAAATACCTTACTCAGAGAGCATTAAGAATCTGATTGGCTGCATACCTCAGTTGACGGAGGTGTTTTTACGCATGCCAGTCGGATGTACCATATCCCTACTTTCTTCTGCATAGTCGTTTCTTACTCCCATCTCCGGGACTGATGTGTTCAACCCAGCCATTATCATTCAAGCATCCTATCGTTTATTATCAAATATCATGAAGAGAATCGTCATGTTTACAAGCTTGTGTGCGCTGTTATGGCACACCAGCTGCAAGCCACACAAAGAAGAAAAAGAAGAAGTAAGCAAGTACGCTGTTACCAGTCCGATGGTCATGGATACTTCCTTTACAAAAGAATATGTTTCGCAGATCCGTTCTGTGAGAAACATTGAACTTCGCGCACAGGAAAAGGGTTATCTCGAAAACATTTATGTTGACGAAGGCCAGTTCGTTAAAGCCGGACAAACACTGTTCAGGATTATGCCTAAGCTGTATGAAGCTGAATTATTGAAAGCAGAAGCTGAGGCAAAAGCTGCAGAAATTGAACTGCAGAATGCAAAAACACTTGCTGACAAAAACATCGTTTCCAAAAACGAGCAGGCAATGGCGCAGGCGAAACTCGATCAGGCCAAAGCTGAAATCGCACTTGCTAAGCTGCACCTGTCATTTACTGAGATCAAGGCACCATTCGCAGGTACAATCGACCGTATCCCTAAAAAACTGGGAAGCCTGATCGATGAAGGAGAACTGTTGACCAGCCTCTCCGACAACAGCGAAATGTTCGCTTATTTCAACGTATCCGAGCCGGAATACCTCGAGTATCAGACCAATGCAAAAAGCCGCGGTGACAATCATGTCAACCTGCTGCTGGCCAACAACCGCGCCCTGCCTTATAAAGGTGAGGTACAGGTCATTGAAAGTGAGTTTGACAATGAAACAGGTAATATCGCCTTCAGAGCAAAATTCCCTAACCCGGACAGACTGCTGAAACACGGCGAAACCGGTAAGGTATTAATGACAATGCCTTTAAAAGATGCGCTGATCATTCCTCAGAAAGCTACTTACGAGATTCAGGATAAAAAGTACGTATTCGTAGTTGATAAGAACAACGTACTGAAATCAAGAAACATTACTATCAGTGGCGAAGTTCCAGATCTGTATGTAGTGCAGAGCGGTCTGTCCCAGAATGACAGGATCCTGCTGGAAGGCATTCAGAAAGTAAAAGATGACGACAAGATCAGCTATGAATATCTGGCGCCGCAAGAGGTGATTTCCCACCTGCGATTGAAAGCGGAATAATCTATCATTCCTAATAGCGTAGATCAATGTTTAATAAATTTATACAGAGACCGGTCCTCTCAATAGTAATATCGCTGATTATCGTGTTTCTGGGTGTGATCTCCATCACCTCATTACCGGTAACGCAATTCCCGTCCATCTCTCCTCCCAAGGTGAATGTGACCTGTGAATACCCTGGTGCGAACGGTGAGCTGATGATCAAATCTGTGATCATCCCACTGGAAAGAGCCATCAACGGTGTTCCCGGCATGAAATACATGACCTCTGACGCAGGTAACGACGGTGAGGCCACCTTACAGGTAGTATTTAACCTCGGTACCGATCCGAATCAGGCTTCCCTGAACGTACAGAACCGTGTAGCATCCGTAGTAAACAAGCTCCCGCCACTGGTAGTGCGTGAAGGTGTGAAGGTATCCCGTGTGGAATCCAGCATGCTGATGTACGTGAACCTGTACAGTGAAGACCCGAATGCCGATCAGAAATTCCTCTTCAACTTCGCCGACATTAACCTGTTGCCGGAATTAAGAAGGGTTGACGGTGTGGGTTTTGTGGACATCCTTGGTAACAGGGAATACGCGATGCGTATCTGGCTGAAGCCTGACCGTATGCTAGCCTACAAGATCTCTGCAGATGAAGTGATGAAATCACTGTCTGAGCAAAGTCTGGAAGCCTCTCCCGGTAAAACAGGTGAAAGCTCCGGTAGAAGGTCTCAGTCTTTTGAATATGTATTAAAATACTCCGGAAGGTTCAACTCTAAAGAGCAATACGAAAACGTAATCCTGCGCTCCAATCCGAATGGTGAGATCCTTCGCCTGAAAGATGTGGCAGAGATCGAGTTCGGCAGCTCCATGTACGATATCTATTCAAACCTGAATGGTAAACCATCCGCAGCGATCGTATTGAAACAGTCTTACGGTAGTAATGCGAGTCAGGTAATCAAGGACGTTAAAGCGAAACTGAAAGAGATCAAAGGTAACTCCTTCCCTAAAGGAATGAACTACGAGATCAGCTATGACGTCTCCAAGTTCCTCGATGCCTCTATCGAAAAAGTGATCCATACCCTTGTGGAAGCATTCGTACTGGTAGGTATTGTGGTATTCCTCTTCCTCGGTGACTGGCGTTCTACTCTGATCCCGGCAATGGCGGTACCTGTATCCCTGATCGGTACGTTTGTATTCATGCAGTTCTTTGGTATCACCCTCAACCTGATCACCCTCTTCGCCCTTGTATTGGCGATCGGTGTCGTGGTGGATGACGCCATCGTGGTAATTGAGGCCGTCCATGCCAAGATGGAGGAAGAACACCTCTCGCCACTGAAAGCCACTAAAAAGGCTATGCATGAGATTGCGGGTGCGATCATTGCGATCACCTTCCTGATGTCAGCGGTGTTTGTGCCGGTGGCATTCATGTCAGGACCGGTAGGTATCTTCTATCGCCAGTTCTCCATCACTATGGCAACGGCGATTATCCTCTCCGGTGTGGTAGCGTTAACGCTGACGCCTGCGCTTTGTGCGATGATCCTGAAAAACAATCATGGCAAAAAGAAGAAACTCTCCCCTGTAGATAAATTCCTTGCTGCGTTCAACAGAGGCTTTGATAAAACACAGGGCCGCTACATGCGGATACTGAAATCCATTATCAACAGACGTCTGGTAACATTCGCATTGCTGGCCGGATTCTGTGCGGCAACCTGGTATCTCAACGGACACGTGCCTTCCGGTTTCATTCCGAATGAAGATCAGGGTATGTTGTATGGTATCATCCAGACGCCTCCGGGATCTTCGCTGGAAAGAACCAATCAGGTAGCAGAAAAATTACAGAAAATATGTGAAGAGATTGATGGTGTGCAATCCGTATCTGCCCTTGCAGGTTATGAGATCCTGACGGAAGGTACCGGTTCCAACTCAGGTACCTGTCTGATCAACCTGAAAAGCTGGGAAGAACGTAAACATTCCGTGCAGGAGATCATTGAGGAACTGGAAGAGAAATGTAAAGATATCACCGGTGCCAATATCGAATTCTTCCAGCCACCAGCCGTACCGGGTTACGGTGCAGCGGGCGGTTTCGAATTACGTCTGCTTGATAAAGGAGGTTCCGGTGACTATAAGAAAATGGAAACTGTAAGCAATGATTTTGTGGCAGAACTGAGCAAACATAAAGAGCTGGCTTCTGTATTCAGCTTCTATTCAGCCAGCTTCCCGCAGTACATGCTGAAGATTGACAATGATATTGCCCAGCAGAAAGGTGTGAGCATCGATAATGCCATGAATACATTGTCTACATTGATAGGTAGTAACTACGAGATCAGCTTCATCAAATTTGACCGTCCTTATAAAGTGATTATTCAGGCATCTCCGCAATACCGCGCACTGCCTGAGGATATCCTGAAACTGTATGTAAAGAATGACCGTGATGAAATGGTGCCTTTCTCTGCATTCATGAAGATGGAAAAGGTATATGGCCTGTCTGAGATCACCCGTTACAACATGTACAACTCTTCCCAGATCAGTGGTTCTGCCGCACCGGGATATAGTAGTGGTCAGGCCATTCAGGTCATTGACGAAGTAGCGAAGAAAACACTCCCGAGAGGCTTTGGTATTGACTGGGCAGGTATCTCTAAAGATGAGGTGGCGCAGGGTAATCAGGCGATCTACATCTTCCTGATCTGTCTTGGTTTCGTATACCTGATTCTGGCGGCACAGTATGAGAGCTTCATCCTGCCATTCGCAGTAATCCTCTCCCTGCCGGCTGGTATTTGTGGTGCGTTCTTCCTGCTGACTGTATTAGGACTGGAAAACAACATCTACGCACAGGTAGCCATGGTAATGCTGATCGGTCTCTTAGGTAAGAACGCCGTACTGATCGTGGAATTTGCCGTGCAGAAACATCGTTCCGGCGCTACCGTACTGGCGGCTGCGATGGAAGGTTCCAAAGTAAGGTTCCGTCCGATCCTGATGACCTCTTTCGCATTCATCGCGGGTCTGATCCCTCTGGTGGTTGCTACAGGTCCTGGTAAGATTGGTAACCGTACCATTGGTACAGCTGCTGCCGGCGGTATGTTATTCGGTACCATCTTCGGGGTACTGATCATACCCGGATTATATTACATATTCGGCAAGATTGCGGAAAAACGCATGCTTGTGAAAGAAGAAGAAGAAAATCCATTAACCGAGGAAATCGATCATAATGTATATGTATAAATTCAGGATAAACAGGAGTATCGGTGTGTTGGGAGTTTGTCTGGCAGTAGCCAGTTGCGGGGTACCGAAAGTAGTAACGCCGACCGAAAACAAATCGGTTCCGGGCGCCTACAACGGTAATCAGGATACCACCAATACTGCTTTGGTACAATGGCGTGAATTTTTTAAAGATAAAGACCTCGTAAACCTGATCGACACAGCGCTGAAAAACAATCAGGAGCTGATGATCACCTTACAGGAAATAGAAATTGCCAGAAACGATATCAGGTCGAGAAAGGCACAGTTACTGCCGTCAGTAGGTGTAAGGGCGGGTGCAGGCGTAGAGAAAGTAGGACGTTACACCAGCCAGGGTGCCGGTGACGCGACTACGGAGATAGAGCCGGGAAAGGAAATGCCTGATCCCCTGCCCGATTTTATGATCGGCGCCTATGCTACATGGGAAGCAGATATCTGGAGCAAGCTGCACAATTCTAAAAAAGCAGCAGTGACCCGTTATCTGGCCTCCGTAGAAGGCAGAAATTTCGTACTGACCAACCTGATCGCAGAAATCGCTAATTCTTATTATGAACTGCTGGCGCTGGACAACCAGCTCGAAATCATCAGACAGAATATCGAACTGCAAAAAAGCGGGCTGGAAATCGTAAAGGTGCAGAAAGAGGCGAGCAGGGCAACAGAACTGGCCGTGAAGAAATTCGAAGCGGAAGTATTGAAGTCCCAGAGTCTGGAATATGAAGTGCTGCAACAGGTAAAGGAAACAGAAAACAGGATCAACTTCCTGCTGGGTCGCTACCCACAGGAAATTGCAAGAGACAAAGGCAATTTCCTTGAGGTACTCCCATCAATGGTAAATACCGGTATCCCTTCGCAGCTACTGGCTAACCGCCCTGACATCAAACAGGCAGAACTGGAACTGACAGCCGCAAAACTGGATGTGAAAATAGCCCGCGCGGAGTTCTATCCTTCATTGGGTATTTCTGCAGGTGTAGGCTTCAACGCTTTCAAGCCTTCCTATCTGTTTAAGATGCCGGAATCCCTGTTGTATTCACTGGCAGGTGATATCGTAGCGCCATTGATCAACAGAAATGCGATCAAAGCTGAGTTTAGCAGTGCCAACGCCAGACAGCTTCAGGCCTTATATAACTACGAGCGGACCATCCTGAACGCCTATGTGGAAGTGTCTACGCAGCTCTCCAACATCAACAATCTGGAGAAAAGCTATGACCTGAAATCCAAACAGGTAGACGCGCTGACAAGGTCCATCGAAGTCTCTAACGACCTGTTCAAATCTGCCAGAGCCGATTATTTAGAAGTATTGCTGACGCAGCGTGATGCACTGGATTCCAAACTGGAACTGGTGGAAACAAAAAAATCACAGCTGAATGCAGTAGTGAACATCTATAGGAATTTAGGAGGTGGATGGAAATAAACATCCTCTTTTATAAACGAGAGCCGGTCAGTAGTACTGACCGGCTCTGCTGTTTATATCGGGTTATGACAATCTAAGGGATTAACAACAACGGGCTGAAAGACCTGCGGCCCAACGGCTCACAGATTGAATTTCCCCTCCACTAATTTCCCTATCAATGGTATAGGGCGCTGTGCCTCATTAGATGCCGTAATAATTCCTAACAGCATCAGAATGAACGGGCACAGCGAAATGATGTAAAACAATGTCGCCAGAGATGGCAGTATACCAACCAGTATTCCACTGGCAATACTCAGAGCAATAGAGAAAATGATAATACCGAGGGACTGACTCAGGTGATACTGAACAAACGGACTTTTATCGTCAGACTTCCTGTATGAAAGATAGGCAACTACCCATCCTATCAGTGTAATATAGGCAACAATGGCCATCGTGCGGTTCGTCATGATATGGATTTTTGATACCATGCAAACCTAACATGTGATCAGGGACTTACCATGAAAACAGCGGCTACAAGCGGACTACGACTACCATTTGACGCGTCTACAAAGCGTCTACGAAAAATAGACAATCAAATGATTATCAACTACTTGATATTTTCAAGCCTTTTCTGACCAGATTCTTTTTTGTACTTTAGTCCGGATGTTACGAGAACTCATAACCATATCGCTATTGCTCATCATGAGCCCCATTACGTTTGCCCAGCAACGATATATTGACTCACTGGAAGCAAAACTGAAGCAGCAGGAACTGTCTGATTATGAAAAGACGGTTATCCGCTGTAAACTGACAAGGGCTCTTTTTGAGACAAATCCCGACAAAGCCGTACAACTCACAAATGATGCAGCTGATGCGCCCGGAGCAGACGCCAAAGCCTGGCTGTA
Organism: Chitinophaga pinensis; assembly: GCF_007896845.1. Taxonomy (GTDB): domain Bacteria; phylum Bacteroidota; class Bacteroidia; order Chitinophagales; family Chitinophagaceae; genus Chitinophaga; species Chitinophaga pinensis_C. Next base: position 13,195 of record NZ_VOHS01000054.1, read on the forward strand.
TGCGACCAGAATTCATCTGCTGGTACAGCGGAAGGATAAACCCGGCGCCTACGCAGCTATGGACAGCGCTATGCGCTACGTCAACAGCGCCAAAGATCCGGTCGCCAAAGGGATGGTCTGGTTCAGAAGCGGCTGGCTCGACCTGATAGATAACGAGAATGACGAGGCAGTTGCAAAGTTTCTGAAGGCACTGGACAACTTTAAGGGGAGGCAGGGGCTGCCTATGCCGCACTCACCTGTCACTATCTCGCAAGTATCTATAGTTATGGTACAGATCCTGCAAGGCAGGGAGAATATGCCCGCCGCAGTTATACGCTTGCATTGCAAAGTGGAGAACCTGACGTGCTGAATACAGGCTATTATACCATCGGGCAATATTATTATGACCGCTATAAACTGAATCCTAAACAACAGTCCTTACTGGATACTGCCAAAGCCTTTTACACGCAGGCGCTTGACCTGAATAAACGTGATCCCGGACATATACTCGTAAAAAGCAATACGGCCGGTATTGCTCTTAATATGGCCAATATCTACTTTCAGCACTACCCTGTCTCCTACCGGGACAGCGTATATCATTATCTGGATCTGGCAGAAAATATCACTTCGTCCAGTGGATTGACCGAAATACTGGTCAACTGTTATGGCATGCGTAGCGAATATGAATTACTGAATAATAATCCCGCAGAAGCGGAACTCATTCTGTTAACCGCATTGGCCCGGACAGAAAGTTCACCGATAAAAATGCCCCTGACCCAGTCACGTATTTATAATGCTCTGGCAAGAGTCGCTGAGAAACAGGGCGATACCAAAAAGGCGCTGGGCTACATGAAAAGTTTTGTGGCCGCCAATGAGAAAGCCTTCAATCAGGAAAAGATCAACAATACCCAACGTATAGAGGCCCGCTACCGAGCCGTCCAGCAGGAACAGAAAATAGCCCTGCTGGAACAGGAAGCTGCTTTCCGGGGCAAACGGAACCTCTTATATATAGGACTGGGTATTGCAGGATTTCTTGCACTGACCTTATTACTGGTATCTTATAATTACCGGCTGAAAGCATCCATCCGAAAACAGGCATTGATAGACAAGGAGAAAGAAGAAGTCATTCTTAAAGTAAAACTGAAAGAAGCAGAAGCGAGTCAGCTGATGGCAGAACAGGCACTCCTCCGGGAACGTCAGGAAAGACTGGAAAAAGAACTGCTGGCCGAACAACTGCAGAAACAGGAGAAAAATCAGCTGATGGAGATGCTGGCAGATAAATCGACCGCTGGCAACGATCAGATTAAAAAGCTGATAAAACGCCAGCAGCAGCTCGACGAGGAATACGAAGGGCACAAAACGGACTTTGTGGAAGTACACGCTGCCTTCTTCGAACAATTACAACAGAGAGCAGGCGATTCCCTTACAAGACTGGACATGAAATACTGTTCCTATATACTGATGGGGCTTTCTAATAAGGAAATATCCAACCGTTTAAACATTGAAGCAAAAAGTATCCGTATGGCGCGGTACAGGATCAAGCAAAAACTGGGCTTAGGAAAGGATGATAATCTGGACAATTTTATCAGGACACTGGGGTAAAAAAATATTTTCAGGGTTACCCAACCCTCTGCTTTCATGAAGGGGTATTACTATCAAACAAACTTTATGAAAGCGACAACAATCAAGCAAACTTTAGTAGTACTGTTATCTGTTAGCCTGTTCTTTTCCTGCAAAAAAGATGACGACAAACCTACCCCTCCAAAAGGCTGTACCATAGATATGGCCAGCATTGCCGGCACCTATAAACTAACGGCATTAACCTACACCGCATCTGGTGATAAAGACCCTGTCAACTACCTGCCATTCCTTGATGACTGTGACAAAGACAATATCACTATTTTCGGCAAAGATGGTAGCTATGAGTACAAAGATCTGGGCGTTGTCTGTGATCCGTCTTCTTCTGAAAAGGCGTATGGAAATTACAGGATAAAACGATTGTAATAGACGGCGAAGCAACAGGGGCGATCGAAAGCTTCGACTGTAGTAAACTGGTATATTCTGCGGGCGGTATCTTATTACCGGGAGATAAAATGACAATGACCTATACTAAACAATAACAGGTCCCTATACAGATGAATAACGTATGCTCTTTCAGAAGAAAGAGCATACGTCGTTTGTGGTTATTGTTTCTTTAACCACTGTTTATATTCTTTACTGTCTGTTATATCATTCAGACCTGAATAAGCATTGTTTTCTTCCAGTGTTTTCTTTGCCAACTGCCACGCTTCTTCTTTTTTGCCGAGACGCAATAGTATTCTGATCTTCGTATCATAGATAAAATACTCGCTCTTGTCCTTCACCCATGCAGCCGCCTGATTGATAAGCGCTAAAGCTTCTTCCATTTTGGCGGTATCCTCATATGTTTCATGCATCTCCCAGGCTACTGCGTTCCCCATAATACGGATCGCTTCCTTGTAGAATTCAACCATACTTGTATCCGGCAGCATATCCGCAGGTATCAGGGACAATCCTTTCAATCCGGTTTCAATACAGGTCAGACGCCCCTTTTTCTTATCTTCTTCGGACATATCATCATAGTCGTCATCACTGGCAAGATTGCTGTATGCATTCGTTTTCACATAGTGCAGATACAGGAACAGGTATTTGTCTTTTACCTTACCTGTATTAAAGTATTCAAGGGCCTCGTTGTATTTCTTTATCGCGTTCAGCGGTTCTCCTGCATAATTAAACCACAGTTCATTACCTGCTTCAATAAGATCTGCCACTTCCTTCCATAGTTTGGCTGATGGCGTATCTATCACTTCATTAGGTACCCAGTTCTCACGTACATCGAGATCTACGTCTGGCAATCTTTCTGCTATTTGCAAACGATCGTCAATAGTGAATGAATTTCCTTTCAGGTTCAGCGAGCGAAGATGAGGAAGGCTGTATAATTCTTCCGGCAATGCAGCCAACATGTTATCACTCAGATCCAGTATACGCAATTGCTGTAATGCACCAATTCCTTTCAGGTGTTCGGCTGTCATTGGTTTCCGCAAATGCCCCACCATTCTTCCATCACCGAAATCTGCTTTACTGGCCTGCAGATCGGATAGTTCCTGTAATCTTGCAGGGTCATGTGCGAGGTTTTTCGCGATCTCGTCAAATCCATCCTGTTTAAGATCCTGCAACCATCTCCGGTAAAGATCCAGTTTCAGTTCTTCAAGAGAGGTGATCTTAAAGAATCCTTTCAGAATGCTTTGTTTCACCAAAGGACTTGCCGGATAGTTATAAATACCGGAAGCATGTATTTTTTTCAGATTCTTCAGCGACGAGAGATCTGGCAGTTCGTTGATATAACACAAGGCTCCATCCATGTACAACTCTTCCAGTGCTGTCAAGGCGGTCAGTTCGCCCGGGATCTGTTTGAAAGAATTCATATTGATGGACAGGCGTTTCAGTCCGGTACACGCGAGGATGGCCGCCGGAAAATCTATCGGACTTACTTCCGTGCAGGCGTCACAACACAACTCTTCCAGTGCCGGGATACCGGCTGTTATTCCGAAGCTGTTACAATTTGTTACGTCAAGTATACGCAGGGAAGTTGACTGGCTGAAGTCAGCCGGAATTTTCAGGTCATTATTCTTAGAGACGTCCAGCACACGCAGATGCTTCAATTGTGCCAGTTCTACAGGCAATGTCTCCAAAGCACATGAGGATAGGTGTAATTCTTCCAGCTGTTCAAGGGCGGCAATATCTGCGGGAACCGCTCCGATCTCATTTCCGTTTAAGGTCAGTTTTTTCAGAGCAGGAATGTGGTTAGTATTGCGGGGAACTTATTAAAGGATTTCTTGCTCAGGTCAAGCACCTCAATCGTTTCGGGCTTTGCCTTCAGGCGCTCCAGTTCGTCCATGACGATCAGACGGCTGGCCTGTATGCCTTTTTCAGAGGAGACTTTTTAGCCTGCAACAATTTGATAAATGCATGCCGGCTGAACGCTTCATTTTCAAAGGCGGCTGCAACCATGACGTCCGGGAAATCCTTCTCCGTAAAATCATACGTAAAGAAGTCATTGGAATCACCAAAGTAATTGATCAGAATGGCGCCTTTAGGCGTAATATTCGTATCATGGTCCGAATTCAGCACATAGGGTACACTGGTAATACCTTCGATAGTGATCGCACCATCATTATAGTTACCGTCCAGCGCATATTTAATATCTGCATTACCGGTGATATGAATAAATTCACTGCCACTATACAATACATCACATTTTACATTCCCACGCACAAACAGGCAGGGAAAGCTTTCTTCCCCTAATGAGATATCTCCTTTTACGGTCAGGTTACCATTTACCAATACCAACAGGTCTGCAATTTCAGCAGGTTCTTCCTGATCTTCCAGCATCTTCCGGGCCAGATCCGCATTCAGATCACCATCGATAGTCAGGCCTTTCTCAAAGTATAAAACGAGATTAAAATCAATAACACCGATAGGATCATAACTGCTGAAATCGAACTTTTGCTTTGCTTCTTCGACAGTTAATATTTCCGGTTGAGCTGATACAACCGTTTCTTTGGGTATTTTGGCAGCTGCTCCGATGAAGCCGGGTAAAACTCGTCTCTGATAATGTGCTGACCTTTGTTAATGTATTTAGTCACTTTATCACTATCAGCGTATTCTTTTTCCTTCACCAGTTCAGGACGTAATACAGTAATATCGCTATATACAACATCGGGCCTTCTACTCCACGATCACCGACAACTGTTCCGGATACGCCTCCTTTAAATGTAAAGGAGTGATCATCTGCAAAGATGGCTACTGCCTGCGTACGACCTTCTACTGTCAACTCACCGTGGTTATAATAACCGTAGATAGTCTGTTCTGCTATGAGATCTCCTTTGATATAAAATTCTCCGCCACCTTTATTAATGCTTTTCACATGCACATTTCCGGTGACCAGCATGTTCACCATTATCGATATCCGGCTGGAATAATACGCCATTAACGGTGAGGTTGCCGTCTACGATGATGCCGTATATATCTTCTTTCGCAATGACGCAGAATTTATAGGTATCCAGCATGGTATCAAATGTAACATCACCTTCATACAGAAGATACTTCCCGCCGTCGTCGTACAGACCATTAATGTACTGGTCAAGCTGGAAACGTTCTACGGCTTCTTTCTCGGAAATAATAGCATAATCAGCGGATGTGAGGGTATTCCCTTCTTTTACAATCTCTTTGTAGCCTTTTCCGGTCTTTTCTTCGACAAGCTTGTCATATTCCTGTCGGGCTTTTGCGGGGTCTTCAAATCTTTTGTTGTGGTCTTTCCCTGGGTACCGATCTTACCATATCGGGTGGAATGGTGTAGGCAGACAATGAAATTTGCCAGAACTTTGAGGATGTCCCATCCTGCAATTCGAAATACTGGAGCATTCTTTTGATAGGTTTTACAATAATGATGTTCGCTTATAATGTCCGGTCTGTGCGACTGGCCACATATTTATTTAATACAGAATCTTCGATATATTGAGTAAAATTTCCAACAGCAGGATCACCACAATTTCTGCTAATGGCCAGTTGTCCATTATGGAAAAGCTGAAAGGAAAAATCTTCGGGTGAAACAGCAGGTCCGGAACGCAGCAGGGTTGGAATAGAATCCGTGGCATCACCTTCATGATGATTGGCGGTATATTGCTGGCATGCTAACAAAAACATATCATAGTCTCTAAGGAAATGGCTTTCATCAGATATTAGTCCCGGTTATGGGAATAAATATAATGTAAATCTTTTATTATATCCGGGAAGTTTATATATCACGGGATCTGATACACGCAACATGTAGAAACACAAGCGGTTTTCATCAATTACCAGTCACCATGATACTATTGAGAAGGCTTTAAATAAAGAGGTCCCCTTATACCGGGGACCTCTTTTTATTGTACACTGTTTTAGGGCAGGATAGGCCCGCTATAAGGTTGGGTAACATGACCCGCGGCGTCTGTCGTTCTGTATATGGCCTTCAGACCATAATTACCGACTGACACAAAACATTGCCATTGACCAGTAGAGCAGGGAAATGCCAGCCACTGTAAGGTCTGACCGTTATGAGTAAACCATACCGGAGGCGGCACACGCCCATTGACAAGCGCTGTAGCAAAAGCACCTGCTACACAGGATGAGATAACGAGTAGTGTAAGAATGATTTTTGCACGTTTCATCTGAAGTGTTTTAATGTTATTGAAGGGAGTTTTCCGTTGAGCGGCAGGTAGGGACTGTAGATCCCCAGCAGACAACAAACAGTAAAACCTATATTGACAAACAGGTGTGTCTGCCAGGACATCGTATTAAGTATGCCTGCACATGAGCAGGGAATGTAGGGCGCAAATGTCAGCAGGTAAACGTTATACGATGTAAACAGCAGCATTAATACCAGTGCCGCAAAAAGTGCCTTTCTACGAAAGTGTGTAGTCAGTAGTAACAAGCCAGTACTATTTCCGTGGTGGGTAGTAAGAACGAGAGAATAAGGGAGTAATCTTTTACAAGTGGTGACTTACTGAGCGTATCCTGAAAACGGGCCAGTCCGAAGTATTTGCTCAATCCTACTGTGAGGAATAGCATGGCGATGAGGTAAGCCATCAGCAATTCAATGGATGATCGCTTCATTTCCCGGATTTAGATATTGGTTGATAATAATGACAGAAAGGTAGGAAGATATTATGCTATATATTATCAGTCTGCATATTAGTTACGTTTATGTCCGGAATAGCTCAGTTATAGCCTTAAACACAAAAAGCCGGTGTAAGTAATTTACACCGGCTTTTTATATCATTTATTTCATCAGAAGAATTTCGGACAATCCACTCTTGCTTTCTTTCTCTCCGGACTAAGCATAGATCCGAAGGTATATCCGATAGACAATTCATGCGTTCCGTTATTGTAGCTCTGCAGTGGTCCAGTAGAAAAGTCGTAGGCATATCCAATGCGCAGATTTTCTGTCGGGAATACCTCTATGGCTGCGATAGCGGAGTTGCGGGTGGATAATGCTTTCTGCAGATAATCCTTACTGTAGAGGTCAATACGGGTACGATAACCGCCACCTACCCAGAGCATCTGTCTGAACAGCACGAATACGTTCAGGTCCATACTGGTGGGTCCTCCCCTGTCGTCTTTGATCAGGAAAGACGGCTTCAGCTGTATCTGTTCATTTACCGGCAACATAAAACCTGCAGTCAGGTAGTAATGCGGTCTTGGTTGCGGGATATATGCGTATTTGGCCTTATTGACGTGTGGAGATACCAGATTATCAACAGAAAATCCGGCATAGAATGTCTGATCAGCGTAATAGATCCCAGCTCTGGCATCCGGCACCATCGTTTTGATAACACCCGGTGTGATCGTTGTTTCCGGATCCTGTGTCCAGAGCTGCCGGCCATCTATTCCCAGCTGTACCAATCCGGCACTGATACCAAAAGAGAGTCTGGCGGTACCATCCTCATTTGTTCTGATACGATAAGCGTAGTTGGCATATACAGATTCAGAAGTCTGGGCGCCCAATCTGTCTCCACCGACCTGTACCCCCCAGCCCACATTACCCTCAGCAGCAATGTTGTCTACCGCGATAGAGAAACTCCTTGGAGCCCCATCAATACCTGCCCACTGATTACGGTAATAGCCGTGTATGTTCAGCACCTCTTTATACCCAGCATATGCAGGGTTAATGTATATACCGTTAAACATGTACTGGCTGAACTGTGCGTCTTGCTGAGCAAACGCAAGTTTGCCCAGCAGTAACGACATCATCAATATTAGACTTCTTTTCATGTTAATCTTTCATTTTGCGGATAATCGTTGTGTATCCTTTCACTACTTCCCACTCACCGTTGGCTTTTTTCACACGCAACAGGTAATAGTAAGTACCATCGTTCAATCCGGTGCCGCTCCATGTATTCTGATAATTCCTCTGTCTGTATACTTCGTTGCCCCAACGATTGACCATTATTAACTCATTTTCTACATACTTGTTAAGTCCGCGTATCTCAAACACATCATTCTTACCATCACCGTTTGGTGTAAACAATGGTGGTATTCTCAGGTCTGTTTCAACGATGGTGACCTTCACCACAGCAATATTTGAGATATAGCCATCCACATCGCTGATCTGGTAGCTGAAGTCATCTTCTCCGGTATAACCGTTGTCCGGTACATAACGGATAGTACCATCTTCATTGATCGTTACCTGACCATGTTTAGGGATACTGGTGATCGTCAGATCCGGAATACTGAAGATGGATTCAACCGGGTCATCATTATACAGTACCGGAATGACAACAGCGATACTTGCACGTGTTTCAGCCTGATCATCATTTGCCTGCGGCGGAGCAGGAACGATTGTCTCAGTAGGTGTATCGTTATTCAACGCTGTACCGGAGATATCTGTAACCGTTGCATCAGCAGGTGTAAGACCGGTAACTGTTGCTGTATTAGTAACACTGCCGGCTTCCTTATCCTGTTGTGTGATGTGGTATACTGCTGTCATTGTCACAGATACGCCAGGTTGCAGGGTTCCGCTATAGTTCTTCGTTACACCCATCTGTGGATCAGATACCACGATGTTGTGCAGAGGAACATTACCTGTGTTTGTGACATGGAATATGTAAGTGATATCGTTTTTATCCCTTGCACCTATTTTCACCAGTGCAATAGCCGGATTCGGTACTATGGTGATAACAGTGATATCGACTGTTACGGTTACGGTTCCTCCGTTACCATCGCTGATGATGATCGTGAAGCTATCAGGACCGGCATAACCGGTATTCGGTGTATAGGTATAAGTACCATTTGCATTAACGATCGCTGAACCATTTGCAGGAGGTGTACCCAGTGTATAGGTCAGGACATCACCGTCTACATCTGTTCCGCTTACCGCGCCGTTAACAGGTGTATTCAGAGGAGTAGACTGCGTATCGCCGGTGCCGGTTGGTGCATCATTTACAGGCGTAACGATGATGCTTACCGGTACGGTGATAGAACCGCCGTTACCATCACTGATCAGGATTGTGAAGTTATCCGGACCATTATAATTCGCATTTGGCGTATAGATATAAGTACCGTCTGCGTTGACGATCACACCTCCATTAGCCGGTGCAGTTCCCAGCACATAAGTCAGCGGATCACCGTCTGCATCATTACCAGTTACCGCGCCGTTTACAGGCGTATCTTCCAATGTGGTCTGTGAATCACCTGTACCGGTTGGTGCATTATTAATCGCCGTGACAGTGATATCAACTGTTACGGTCACTGTACCGCCATTACCGTCGCTGATAATGATTGTGAAACTATCCGGACCACTGTAACCTGTATTTGGCGTATAGGTATAAGTACCATCGACGTTTACGATCGCCGTGCCATTTGCGGAGGTGTACCCAGTGTATAGGTCAGTACGTCACCGTCTACATCTGTTCCGCTTACGGCACCGTTGACAGGCGTGTTTCTTGGTGTGGTACGGGTATCACCGGTACCGGTTGGTGCGTCATTCACAGGAGTAACGACGATCGTTACAGTCACGGTAGCTGTGCCACCGTTACCGTCGCTGATCACTACGGTGAAGACGTCAGTCCCGTTGAAGTTTACATTCGGCGTATAAACAAACGTTCCATCTGTATTGACGGTGACGATACCATTTGCTGTGTCGTTGTACCTATAACATAAGTCAGAGGATCGTTATCTGCATCGACACCGGTTACTGTTCCACTTAACGGAGTATCCTCAGAAGTGGTCAGATTAAGGTCGGCGCCGGTCGGTATATCATTATTGCTGTAACAGTAATATTGATAGTCACGGTAGCTGTGCCACCGTTACCATCGCTGATTACTACGGTAAAGGCATCCGTACCAACGAAATTCACATTAGGTGTGTAAACGAATGTGCCATCTGTGTTTACTGTGACAGTACCATTTGCTGGTGTCGTCGTACCGATGGCATAAGTCAGCGCATCACCGTCCGCATCTGCTCCTACTACTGCGCCGTTCAGCTGCGTGTCTTCTGGGTAGTCAGGTTTTGATCTGCTCCGGTTGGAATGTCGTTAACCGCTTAACAGTGATATTGATAGTTACAGTGGTAGTTCCACCATTTCCATCACTGATTACTACTGTGAAAAGATCCGTACCTACGAAGTCTGTGTTAGGTGTATAGCTAAATGTACCATCTGTATTGACTGTAACTGTACCGTTGCCCGGTGTAGTTGTGCCAATCGCGTAAGTCAGCGCGTCTCATCTACATCATTACCTACTACTGCGCCATTCAACTGCGTATCTTCTGGGGTAGTCAGGTTCTGATTGGCTCCGGTTGGTGCATCATTGACTGCTGTAACAGTAATATTGATAGTCACGGTAGCTGTTCCTCCATTTCCATCACTGATTACTACCGTAAAGGCATCCGTACCAACGAAGTCTGTATTGGCGTATAAACAAATGTGCCATCCGTATTAACTGTCACTGTACCATTCGCTGGCGTTGTCGTGCCTATTGCATATGTCAAAGCATCACCGTCTGCATCTGCTCCTACTACTGCGCCGTTCAGCTGCGTATCTTCCGGTGTAGTCAGATTCTGGTTTGCGCCGGTTGGTGCGTCATTTACGGCCGTACAGTATATTGATAGTTACGGTAGTTGTTCCACCATTTCCATCGCTGATTACTACGGTAAAGGCATCCGTACCTACGAAGTCTATGTTAGGTGTATAGATAAATGTACCATCTGCATTGACTGTTACAGTACCATTAGCTGGCGTTGTCGTGCCTATTGCTATGTCAAAGCATCACCGTCTGCATCTGCTCCTACTACTGCACCGTTCAGCTGTGTATCTTCTGGGGTAGTCAGATTCTGGTTTGCTGCGGTTGGTGCGTCATTTACGGCCGTAACAGTATTGATTGTCACGGTAGCTGTGCCACCGTTACCATCGCTGATTACTACTGTAAATAGACGTACCTACAAAGTCTGTATTAGGCGTATAACTGAATGTGCATCTGTATTCACGGTCACAGTACCATTAGCTGGTGTTGTCGTGCCTATTGCATATGTCAAAGCATCACCGTCTGCATCTGCTCCTACTACGGCGCCGTTGAGCTGCGTCTTCTGGCGTAGTCAGGTTCTGGTTTGCTCCGGTTGGCGCATCATTTACTGCTGTAACGGTGATATTGATAGTCACGGTAGCTGTTCCACCGTTACCGTCGTTGATTACTACAGTAAAGACATCCGT
>NZ_VOHS01000055.1 GCF_007896845.1 Chitinophaga pinensis
AACTGTAGACGTACAGATTTTTGCGGTGACAGGCGATCCTGCATCATCTCCTTCAAACTCACCCAGCTGCCACTGACGGGTCAGCATCCACAGCGCATCTCTTACCTCCGCTTTCAGCGCACGGTCAAAGTTATCGGTAACAGGGCGTCCTTCCAGCCGGCTCCAGGAGTAGGAGATGGGGAAGGCTTTTGCTTTGGTAATCAGTTTCAGATCGACTTCGGCAGGTATTAACATAACGAAGGTTAAGCGATAGTGGTGTAATGTAATTTGTTGTCCAGTACAATGGAGTAAGGATACAGACTCTCCACAGCGATGACAGCAGGCAACAGCGTGGCAAATGGGTATCCTTGAACTGCTCGGGACCTATTGCACGCAACTTAGCTGATTCAAGTGTATGTGTCAGTGAATCTACCAGATCATTCCAGTCCCAGTTACCCGTGTGCCGGGAAGGTGTCACGAGTAACAGCGTCTGTGGCGCCTCACAATTCGGACGGTCATAATGGAAGGTGATACCCGTCGTTTCTTCCGTAGCCGGAATGATCTCCGTCCATTCATCTGCCAGCGCTCCGCAGACCTCATTCGGTGCAGGCGCCAACGCGGGTGTGTAAGCTGTATAGAGTAATATGTTCTGCGCTTCCAGATCCACTTCCGCCTGTGGGAAAGGCATCGCCATCCAATGATACTTTTCAGTCAGATACGGCAACTGTACCGGATGCAGCAGCATATCTCCTTCCGCCATACCAAAGCCTCCCGCAGGAGCACACAATTCTCAAGGTGTTTCATTTTGTCATGCACACGTGCCATGCCGTGCAACCAATCCTCTACCGGATTCAGATAACCTGCGGTAGTCGTCAGATGGTTCAACAGCGCAGTGGTATCATTCCATGAATTGCTGATCTCTGTTTGCTGCGAAGGCGGCAACGCATAACGGGGAATAGTTTGAACTGATCACCAAGGATGATCCGGGCAGCAGCCTCTATTTGTTTCGCCTGATCCGCCGGACTCAATGTCGGCAGATCACCCAGAATAGCATTGATCGCAGGATCTTCTTTGTTTCAAGTTCGGTGAGCAATGCTGCTGCACGTGCCTGTAATCATAAATGAATACAGGTATCTGACGCAGCTCATCGCTGATATCCAGTGTGACATTATCGAATGGTGCGGTATTTACATTCCGGATAGCCTGTATAAGCGCAAACACACATTGTACCGGGTGCTGAGAATGAGCGCCAGTTTATCGAGTTCTGCGTCAAACAGATCCTTTTTATTTTGGACAATCACTAAGGTAACACCGGTCGTTGTGGTGGAAGATATCAGTCTTTCGAGGTGTAGCAGCACTTCTTCTGTTGGAACCGGATTGGCCGTCAGCAAAGTCATATAATCGGTGGCTTTCTGTGCCCAGCGATCTCCCAGTTCTTTTACCTATTTTTCAGGGACACATACCATTGCTGTTGCTGCGCATAGATACCGCCTATGCTGGTCTGTGGTAATCCATAGCTGCCCAATGTCAGCAGGAATGCCGCAAAACGTTGCATGGTAGTGTCTGCATCCTGCCGGATGGTCTCCGCCTGTGGATCAGTCAGTGTATCAAAGGCAGGAAGGTCCTGTAACGCTTTAATAATACCACCTGCTCCTTTAGCGGCGGCAAGGTCACCGGCCAGTTTATCCCGTAATCCGACTACTCTTTGCGAAGAGAGTTCCGGTGCCGGCAACTCGTTTTTATCCACTTCATTAGGCAGGGCCACGTCGCCGGGTGTCAGCGGACTGGATTCAATGATCAGCGCCCGCAGACTTTTCACCAATGGCATCACCTGAAACACAGACAGCTTACTGGTATCTGCCGGTTCCTCGATGTAGTTAAAGGTGATCGCACTGTCAATGATCGGATCAGCAGTGCTATGTATGTAGAATAACAAACGGTCGTCCAGCTCGTTGAGCGATTGCGTATCCAGTGCATTCAGCATATACAGCAGATCCAATGGATCTAACCCGATGGCCTGTAGCGGTATCTCCATTTTCTTTTCAAGACCATCAGCCCTGCTAAAGTATGCACACTGACAAACAATCTTATTCAATGGTGGCAGGATGCTGGTCAGCCACTGGTTCACAGATGGCTCTGACAAAGCACGGGGCGCTCCGCCTGCATTGGTCGCTATATAGGTAAATGGAACGGACACACGATGGGTCAGGGTCGGACCACTACGTGGTGTACGTATCACATCCGGTTCCTGCGGATAGTTTCCTTTACTATAACTTTCCAGTACACCAGCCGCCCGCTCCGTATTGCCCATCACAACATGATGTACACTCTCAGCTATACCCAGATCAGCAATCGCATCCGCGATATCCATGATCTGTAAAACAGTCTCCGTGATAGCCGTCTTGATAACGGCTTCCCCGTCAGGCAATGCTAAATTGAATGGATATTGTCGGTTGACACCCGTCTGTTGCTGTACATGTTTTACAAGATTACTGCCATGAACCACATTACGTGCTTCAATGGCAGTAATCGGAACGGTATCCGGATCAACGGAGGGATCGTTGGTATTGGATACCCTTGTGTCCTTTAACTGGTCCGCATTCAACGGAAATATCTTGCGGATCGCATAGATGAAGCTGTCGATCTTTTTAGCAGTCAGGTCACTGCGGTTATGCAAGGTTCTTTCAAAATGATAGCCTAATAAGGCAGGTAGCGGCTGACCGCCCTGTATACCTTCAATAACAGACAGCGCCAGTCGTATCCTTTCGGAAGAGAGGTTCACCGCCAGTACATTATTGGCGTCCGGCTTACCATGCGAAATATAGCCATTGCGTAATACAGCTGCCGTTACACCCTGATTCAGGGACGGCGTATGAATATACCCTTCATTCGCAGCATCTGTTACAAAGACCTTATCACCATTTTTGTTGAAGTCGTCTTTTAATTCTTCCGGAATTTGTTTAGGTGTCAGTACCTTATTTTTTTCAGGTTTCACATTCTCCAGCCACCCAAATGCCCCGAGGAAAATACCCGTACTGCGATTATCGTAATGAGCGCCGGGCTGGTTATTGCGCATGTCTGACAAACCCAGCGTCAACAAACCATTCTTCCATGCATCCAGCCGGTAATGGCAATTGTCCAGATGCTCAACAAACGCACGTTCCAGTCTTGCAGTAGAAGCATCGCTCAGGTTTTCCAATGCCTTGAGCTGTGACGCCAGATAACGCGAATGGAAAGGAATCTCTGCAAGGAAGATAGAATCCCGGATATATTCAGAAACCGTTTTATTGGCTGATATCTGTGGCACCGTATCGTACAACAGCGCATAACGGCTTTCTGTTACCGTATCTTTCCATTGCTGATGCATAAACGGTTGTTCCGTACGCATCGCAAGGATCTGTTGTGCATTGAAGACCTTCTTTTCTTCCGCAGCATCTACCGCACTCTTATGATACGCCAGTTCAAGCGCATACTTCAACAGACGGTATAACTCTGCCGCCGGTCTCTCTGACAGGCCTTCACCTGTGCGTATTGCATTCAGAGATTTACTCGCCTGGGCCACCAGCGCCGCAATGTAGTTTTTATGGTCTGCGGTATATTCACGGATACCTTTTCTTCGGATAAAGGCTGATCATCGATCAGTTGCAGGATAGGTATTTCCCATGGCAGGCCTAATAATGCAGCTATCTGTGGTAATATCTCCGTTGGATATTTAAGTGATTGCAATAAATTGACGGCATCACTGACCACATCACTATTGAACTGAAAAGCCGGATTAATAATGCTCACCTTATTCTTCATCTCGATCAGACTTTCCAGATACCGGCGATGAAATTCAACGGAGTTGGGATGAAGTCCGATAATATCCAGCAAATCCTGATAAGGTTGAGAAGACGCCTTTGCCACAAAAGGCACCTGATTCAGCATGTCATCCCGCCAGCGGCCATGCAGTTGCAACAGCAGCTGATAAAGCCCTCTGAGGAAGGCAGGAAAGCTCTGATTGATGACAGCGATCCCCGGTACCGGTGTCTGTGGATTCAGCCATTCCAGCCTCTGAAAAGGGGCTACAGGCAATATACCATAGGGTTGGTTGCCGATACGGATGGCAGGTACTGCACCCCGGCCACTGACGTAACTGTTAAAGAAGGTCCGGGTATTTAGCTGTGTCTCTCCGGTAAATCCTCCCTGCATCAGGGCATCCAACACATAACCCATCGTACCGGGCCACAGGGCAATATTCATATTACGGGCATCTGCCTGATCTTTGCGATCGCTATACAGTACTTTTTTAAAGGTTGCATAATCCAGTCCCAGCCATTCCGCCATCCATTGTCCATCGCGTTTCAGATTGGTATCCTGCGTTTCTGTAAAACCTGCTTTCCCCTTGAAATAAAGGTCGAAGGTCTTATCTGGATCTTCTGTACCGGTATAACCGGAATTACTGCTGCCGGTATTGTTGGTCGGTGTACCCTGTGGTAACAGGGTAAATCCTTTTTTACTAAAGTAATGATGATCGAATAATGTTTCCAGTTGTTGCTTGCCTGTAACGGCATCACTGCCAAGGCGTACGCCGAGTACAATCAGCCTCTGAAAACCATTCACCTCATCGGGTGCAAGATTGATACGGAAGCCCATGCCGATGCTGACCGCTTTGTCAAAATCAGCCACCCACCTGATCTCCTCAGCAAACTCCATATCAAATGCCTCATTCTGTTCAAACTGTTTTTCAGCATCTTCAGAAGGATCGGGGCTGGTTGCCAGCGTGGCCGGAATGGTCCTGCCAAATACCGGCTCCATGGCGGTGTTGTTTTTATACCGGATCAATGCTAGTCTTTCGGGTAACAAATTCACACGGGATGCCTGTGACCAGCCATGTGCCTTACCGGCTTTATCCGCCAGATCCGGGAAGACTGCTACCGCAATTTTTACATCGGCATCTTCTCTTTTCCTGATATTGACAGGTAACTTGTCGTCGAAATTAACGGGCCGGTAGGTGTTAAAAACAGTATCCGCATTCAGCGTCGGATTCGCTGTATTGAACTGATCTTTTATCTGTACAGATAATGCCTCATTGCCGTACGCATACCACAACTTTGTAAACAGATCAAAGATGGGCGCCTGCGCGGCAGCATTCCAGTTGTCGGTAGCAATCGCAAGGATAACTGCATCTTCCGTGCGTAAGGGGAATACGCTGTTGGTTTCATCTGGTTTTAGTTGCCGGGTGATCCAGGCAGCCCTGCCATCACCTGCTGCGCCAACCAGCAATGCCCATGCGGCTTTCTGTAGATTGACTACCGCAGGATCCGGATTATCAGGATCAGCAGAAGTACCTGCGCTATAATATTCGGCCCAGAAGCGGGCTGCATTGTTCACTTCTTTCTCTGACAGTAAAGGTTCAAAGCCATCCACCAGACACTCATCCGGATAGACACGCACCCATAGCTGCGCAACATTGTCAACGGTCTTGAAGCGGGTCTCCAGACGTAAGGGGAATAACAGGAACGGGGTCTGATTAGAGAAGTGTGCACTCAGCTCCCGACGGGGATCTGTGAAAAATTCAAAAGCATTTTCCAGTTCAACGAGTTGTCCGCTGATACCTTTAAATCTTTCCTGTTGTCTGCTATAGTTGTTATTCGCAGCCGCGAGTTGCTTTTCCAGTTCTGCACGACGCTTTAAGTACGTAGGGTTATTATCTCCTTTCTGTCTTTCCAGTGCATCACGCTCCTGTTGCAGGCGACGTAACTGATATGCTGCACTGTTCAGGTCCAGCCGCGCATTGTCGCGATCATTGCGACCTTTGCTTAATTCATTCCGGGTTTGTTCAAAATCGGCCATGATCTGTTTAATTAGTTTATTTCTTTAAAAGCATGTCTGCCGCATGTGTACACACCATCATGGGCACCTGGTAAAGGATGTAGGCGAGGTTGGCGGCATCCACATTACTGTCCCAGGTAATCTGCTTGTCATCCAGATACTGGTCCCTTTGTCCTGTTTCTTCTGTGTTATTGGGGTCGGTTACTGGTGGCGCACTCGCAGGCAGAGTCAGTGGAGCAGGCAGGTTCAGTACGTCTATAGCGCCATCACCCGGTAATACTCTCGCCCAGTCCAGATCATTCCAGCTGACAAGATTTTGATTGCCGCCATCCGTAGCAGTTACATCTAATCCGAACCTTGCTTCACCGGGTCTTTCTTTCAGTACAAAGAACCACCCTGCATTTTCCAGCGTTGGATTCGCCGGTTCGTTTTCTCCTTTCGCTTCGTCTACTGTGAGATCAAATCCGAAGAAATAAATATCCGGGTCGATCTTCGCCTGATATAAAGGCGTGCGTACCACTTCCGGATCGGGCTTTTCTTTGTCGCCTTCCGCCTGCATATGCAGACTCCGGATCAGCTTCACATCAAACTGGCCATTACTGTTCTTTGACCAGATGGCCTTGTGTGCATATACGACCGTAGTCGGATATTTCTTCAGTAGTTCACCACGTATCACCAGTACAATCTCTTCTTTTGGGGGTTCTCCGGGCGGCTGACGATGATCGTGGTCACCCAGTTTGCTGGCTCTACGCCAGAAATGCAGTTTCGGTATGTCATAATAAGGCTCGCGCGCAATTTCTTCTGCTTTGCCTTGTAAGGCCGGATCTTTCAATACGCTGGATACATCCCAGAACTGTCTGAAATAACTACCGCGCTGGTCGGTGGGATATTCACGCCACAAGAGTTCTCTCGCAAACTCATGGTTCAGCCCAACCATGTAAGATTCGATGAAACGCTGGTTGGTTTCCAGCAGGGTCATACTGTTACGCTCTATCTTATCGACGTTGGGAAGGAAGAGTTCATCCGAGATTTTCTTCAGTTCCTCATACATCGGTTTGTTGATCTTCGGATAGGCCATGGCTTCGGTGAAACGTTCTGTATCGATCTGGTCCCTGATCCACGGTGGGAAGAATACCTGTTGCCAGATCCACGCAGGAATGGTTTTTTGTGGCTGCAGTTGAGTTACAACTGTTGTGGCCACCTGCTGCAGATCGAGTTTGACCGGTATGCGTTTCGCAGGTATGTCCGCTTTTACGCCTTCAAAGAGACGGTACATGTCTTTCAGCGATTGTTTGAATTTTACGCTGTTTGCACTGTCTGTATTGCCGGTATTGGGTCTGAATGTGTCGCCTATGTCGGTCAGATGGAAATCAGTGCTCTTTGGCATTTCATCTACCGAAGCCGGCGTGAGGTTGTCAGAAGCTACTGCCTCCGCCGCATTCAATGCTTTTGCCCATTGTGATAATAAGCGCCACAGGTACACAAACCCGGCTGCAATCACCACACCCACAGCCCATAATCCGCCGCCCGCACCAAACAACAATAACAGGAGTATAATCAGTATTGCGATACCCAGCGCTGCCAGTGGCAGCCATTTATGGCGACGTAAGAGATCTTTGAGGAAGGGCGGTATATTGGGTCCGAGGCTGCCTGCTACTTCATCGACAGTTGGCAGGGCAGGAGGGACCGTCTTCGGAGGAGCGGGTAATATTTCTCCGTCATTGATCTTGGTGACAACCGTTTCGAGGCGTATTTTTTCACCGGCAGGTAATTGTTTTTCCAGATGAAAGGCAATACGTCCCCTCGGTCTCACAATCCTGCGCATAGGCGCTGACAGTATCGTATTGGGTAATACACTTTGCCGCATGTTATGGAACACAGTCGCGTTATTAAACATGATCCGCTTCTGCACGGGGGCTGTCAGTAGCAATGTTTTAGGTGCAGATACTGCATTCGCTTCTATCAGATTCTTGTTATACAAAGCAGTAGCAGCTGCCATGCCAAACTGGGCAAAACGTATTTTCTTGTTAGCTTTTAATACTTCGCCGATCTGTTCCCACGCTGCCTCCATATAATCCTCCTGATTCTCCTGTACCACACGTGTCCCAAAATGCGCGGGAACGCGGAAACGGGGATCCAGGTTCAGTTCATTCAGCCAGTTGTAGTTGTTGTCTATACGTGTACCATTACGATCTACATATACACGTTCTGCCATCGCATGCCACTTACCATAAATAGGTGGTGTGATCAGCGGATCCTGATCCTCGTTGGG
This sequence comes from Chitinophaga pinensis, assembly GCF_007896845.1. Lineage (GTDB taxonomy): Bacteria > Bacteroidota > Bacteroidia > Chitinophagales > Chitinophagaceae > Chitinophaga > Chitinophaga pinensis_C. The sequence continues at coordinate 8,066 of NZ_VOHS01000055.1, forward strand.
ATCGATATCCAGCTGACTTTGTTCTTTCGCGTTTACATTGGCATCCGCAGACTTGAGCAGATTATAGTCGTCTGCAAGGTTTAAAAAGCCGGCCAGCTGCACCTGAAAAGGATGCAGGGCCGGCAGATTACGGATGGCCCATTTATCAAATTTTTCCTTCTTTTCAATTTCTTCATCTGTCAGCGCTTCGTCTGGTACCTGTAATGCACCGCCGAGGCGGAGTATACCACCCAGATTGTGCGCAGGGTCTTCCTGCCATTTCAGATTAGCACCCGGTCTGGTCATATCCATGACGCGTCTGCCGACACGACTGTCTGCTACTTTCGGTTTCAGGAGCCGTACCAGATATTCGAAATCACCTTCCTTGCCGGTATTAAACTGCCAGCGGTAGTAATAAGGAAACTCTACATTGGGTTGCTGCCAGCCAATATTCAGGGCCGCAGCTGCAATAGCTGCAGGGTCAGCGCCCAGACCAGCAAGACGTCCACTCTCGTAAGAGGGGATCACAAATGCATGATATGGCGTGCTGGGTAGCAATTTCCGCGGACACATCAGGCGGGAATACGCCATGTCCGCATTATTGTTCAGCGTTGCCTGCAACTTGTCCAATGCGGCATCCACAGCTGCCTGTCCGTCTACCAGTATGGTACTGTCGCTGGCGGTCAGGTCACCGTTCATATGCACATGCGCCCATGCCCAAAGCTGATCTGCTTTGGGGAAGAAGTCGCGTATACCCGGATTACTCAGTTTAATGGCAGGTAATGGTCGTCCTGTTGTCTGACCGACTTCCGTAAACTCCCCTTCTGCCAGTACGACCAGTGAAATCCATGGATTTAAGCGTTTTCCGGTCGCTTGTACCGGCGTATAGCGCCAGGGGTAGTCTTCGCTATAAAAGTCGATATAAGCGAGGTAATTCGGCTCAAAATTGGTAATCCAGGGGTGGGGGTCAGTCTTAACAATAGCACGGGGATCTATGCCGACAATGTCTCCGGGACCATAGATCTCCACCTTCTTTTGCTCAACAGGGGCAGTGGTGCTGTCACCACGTACTTTCAGATCCACGGTAAAGGTACCGCGGGCTCCGCCGGATGATTGCAGACCGTTTGCCAGTCCCTGACGCAGGTAAGGCAGAAAGGAATAAGTTGCAATACTCATACTGCTGTGGCTTCAAATGTTGGGATGACATGAATCTCTTCTATCATCCCGGGATTATTGATAAACGTTTTCTGCAGATAGTCATGCGCATGCGCTTCTGAGGCAAACACCGGTGCGCTGGATAATGGCTTGTTGTCATTTACGCCCGCTACAACATAACCGGGTTGTGCGACCTTGATCCTGTCATCAGCCAGTGTCGGTACCATAGCCTTTTTCCTGCTGTAAGACAAGGAGGAGTAACTGACTGCATTACCTCCCAGCCAATGGAAGAAGAGGGTACCTATATTTTTAAACCAGCGGAACGCACGGCGTTTACCATCCACATCATTGATCTTGACCTCGTAGCGTACGATGCGCTTTGTCACTTTGGAAGAACCTAACTGTTTGCCGGAATAGGCCAGCTCAACACCTGCATCTATTTCCTGAAATGCGGGACGCGATAGCTTATCGGCATCACTCATCTCCTGAAACTGTGCAATAGCAAATTTTTCCTGCGGAGCGACGGTGGTAATGGTTAAACCCGGACTGGCAGTTTCCACGGAGAACAGATGGGCATCCTGAACAGGATTCGCGCCTACCTTGTCTACATTGATGCCTAATGGAATGGCGCGCTGACTGATCCGCAAAGTACCCAGTGGATGCAATACCAATGTTTCTATTGTCGTATCCAGTTTGCGCAGTGATACCAGCAGGGTAAGGTTCGCAGGGATCTCTGCCTTCCAGTTATCTGCCTTGTTGTATTCGATCACAAGGATCGGAATAGCATCGATGGCCGGCAGTTTCGGATTGTCCGCCTCACCCCATGTAATATCAAAGTCAACGGAGATGTCAATAGAGAACAGCCAAAGGTCGATAGACAAGGTGGCTGTACCACGGGCATTCCATGGTGCCGGTCCGCTGAGATGTAGTTTGAGTCGTACCGTAAACACCCCTACGCCAAATACATCCATGCCCAGAGAGAAGGACATGTCAATCATAAACCGGAAAGGGGAGAACTGGAACAGTGCATCAAAACTGAAATCGCCATGGAGATTAAAAGCGCTGATGCCGTAGAAGAATTCCGCGCGACAGCCAAATTGCACGGTATTGGAAGTAACGGCAAAATAGTTCTCCGCCGTAATACGTGCTACGGGTGTACGCAGTACGTCAATATGTATACGTCTTGGATTCGGGAAGGGTAATGGCGGTGGATTGAACTGCGGATGGAATCCACCTACACTCAGTACAAAGTTCGGATTGGATCCGAAGTCCATCAGCAATCCCATGTCACCTTCCATCGTCATAAACAGGATCCGGGAGTCAAACATGGATGCAAAGAACCAGATCCTGCTCTTATCAAATTCCAGCGCACCGACAAAGGCCACATTGATGGTAACGATCGGTACGTTTTCATCCGGCAGATTGATCCGCAATACACCAATGATGGCCACATTACCGGGAATCTCTATAATGATACCAAAAGCAACACTGATCAGCGTCGGTGTGCCCCATCCGAGTTTGACCATCGGACCAATCAGGAACTTTCCTTCATAAGGAGGGAAGTAAGTCCGCAGGTCACTGATAATACGGGGGGCATTGGCTACAGGATCCGGTGGGAACATAATACTGTTGATCGCACCCGTACGGATACCTGATGCCAGTGGCTCTAATAACATGGTCCGGTTTAAACCGAGTAAACCACCAAGTCCCAGTAAAGTGAAGCCAAAACCGAGTTGTATACCGGTTCCGAATTCTGCGGTGATGATAATGAGTAAAGAGAAGCCCGGCTTGCCATCGGGCAACTTTGTCGTAATAAGCCCAATGGCTTTAACAGTGACAATCTTAACAATGGAGAGTTCCAGTACACCGGCATACTCTCCCTTATCGAAATCAAAATACAGGTAACCGCCACCTTTTACAATGCCGGCATCTATGGATAAACCGACGCCTTTGGGAGGTTTGAAACCAATGTCGAAATTTAGCGGACCAGCATTGCCTTTGCGGTCATCGGGTACACTGATCTTTGCCTGTACACCGAAGTTTTCTACCACGACATTCAAAGGCCCCAGACTGGCTTTGATATCTGTCGCCAGACCAATAGGAAACTCTTTGCCCTGCATGCCGAAGGACAGATAGAGTCCGTTAATATCTATCGGACCAAGGGAAAGGTGTACATTCAGTCGTACTTCCAGCACACTGCTGCCGTGGAAGAAAAGACCCTGTGAAGAGCTGAACCCCATACCCAGTTCAAACTCATTTTCTATCTTGATACCGGATAGTAGCTTGTTAATGAAACCATCTGCTCCGGAAGTATCAATAATGAGTTTACCACCCTTAATATCACCACTGATCACAAATGGTGCACTTGGGGCAGTGCTGGTACCGAAATTTAATTTGGTCTTTGCTTCAAGAATAAACTGTTTGACCTCCAGCCGGGAATTACCGGGTTGCCCGAAAATGATAAAGGGCGTACCATCTGCTTTACCGGAAGTAAACCGTACACCGTAATCACCATTGACAGTCGCAGCCGGCGGCGCAAAAGTGATATTGCCATCCGGTTGAATCGTCACCGCCGTAGAAGATTCGATATCGCCATTGATCAGTGCTTCCAGTTGCCAGTCACCGCCCTGATTGAAAGGAATAGTTTTGTCTACTTCTATTTTCTTTACCAGCCGGATGCTGATTCCTTTTGGATTGATATCAGTTTTAGGAGAGATTTCTGCGAACAGGATATCCAGCACATTCGGACTGACACTGGTATCGATCACCGCCGGATAACCTGCCCAGTTAGCCAGATGCTGTAAGGCAGGTAATAGCTTATCACCATTAAAAGTACCAGAGCCCCAATCATACCTGTCTTTTAACTGGTCGAGCGGAGAAGACAGGAAGTCCATGAGTTTATCGATATGGAACCTGTATTCTTCAAACTCCGGCAGATTAGGATCGCCCGAGCCGGCATTGACGAGTTTCCGTTCTATCGCACCAATGAATTCCAACACTTCCGGTATCACTGGCGCCTGTTCGATATTACGCACAATGAGATAATCCATGAGACGCCCGGGTAGCTTCGTCGCAAAGTCATTCAGCACGGGTCCCGGGATGCCGGTAGGGCCACTTAGTCCGTTAATAGCAGTCGCGACACCGTCAAAGCCTTTGATGGTATTGACGATCGCCTGCGCCAGATCTTTGGAAGCATTAAAGATGTTGCCGATGTTCTCCGCATCAATAGCCGTGACCAGACTGCTGATCAGCGTGGGGATCTGTTTGGCGTTATTGTAGGTATCAGCAATGGCATTAGAGAAGGCAGGCACGCCATCTGCAGCAGGTGGGAGTTGCAATCCCAGCGATGCCAGCAGATCCCGTGCTTTTCCGCCGGCAAGCTCCTGCTCCAATGGAGACAGGAAATGCCCGATGCCCATGGTGATCGCCTCGAATGTACCTATTTGTCTTGCTGCTGCCATTGCTAAATGAGTTTAGGTATAGACGGGGAGGGAATGGTTTCAATCAATCCGCTGGCTTTACAGGCGGCCGCAATAGCATCCAGATTTTGTGTATGCGAGAGGGCTGTTAAGATCGCTTCTCTGTAATGCAACAGATCCTGTTTTAATGCGGCGGAACCATGTGCGTGTAGCGTGTGCTCCATCGCCAGCAGCAGATCTTCTCTGGAAATATCGTTGATACTTGATGGCAGTTCATATGCCGTTTCTCTGGCAGCACGTGCAAGGGCAGCTACATAGGCAGGCCCCTGATTACGTTGCCATACCACTGTCACCGGTCGTTTATGATTGATGAGTTGTAGTACTTCTTCATGGTGTTTTTCATACAGTTGATAAAGTACGCTGTCGCGGTTTGCATCACGTAGGGCTTCGAGCTGGTTGTCTGTTGTTACAGGCTCTGATCTTGTGATGGTGCGTGTTTTCACGGTATCACGTCTGCCCGCATCTGTTGATGACAATGTAACAGGGAATGTGCCGGTAGTCAATGCTGCCAGCACATTCGCGATATTATTGGCAAAGGTTATGTCCACGGAGTTGGTGGTTTCATCCCCACCATATAGTAAGGCAACAATTTTATTGTCAGCATTGAGAATGACAGATCCGGAGTCGCCATTGTTGGAGAAGGCGAACTTACATATCTGCGAGCCGGTGCTCATATCACTTACCTGATAGGTCTCAGTGGAGTGTGGGATCACCAGCACCTGATCCGTGATAATAGAGATAGTGCCGCCGGCAGGATCCGTACCTGCCACCGCTGCATCACCGATATGTACAACAACCCCGGTCGTAAATCCGGAGCGGGCGCCTATCTTTCTGACCACGTCACCCACTACGGCTGCTGCCGTAGGAGGAGAGGCAACTTCCAGCACTTCGGTGGTAGCGTCGTTGGTGATCTGCAGATTGAGACCTGCGGTCCATTCTTCATCTATCCGTGCGATGGCACAATCGACAGTACTATTTTTTACACCAAACAGTACTTTGCCGATGGCATTATCATCCCCGCATTCGCAGCAGCAGCATTTACTTACGTCACCTAATTTGGGTTGGGCAACTTTATCATTGGCTGTATTGCCGATGACGTGTTTGTTGGTGAGCAGGATCACGCTGTCATCAGCAGTTAACCTGCCAAACCAGCCAAGCGTACCGTAAGAGGTAGAGTTAATTGAGATGGCTATTCCTGCCTGTAAAGGTCTGTGTTTGGTGAGCGTTCTGCGCTCTGTACCACATACATCCGGTCTTGGTTTGACTACGTAAGGTTTCAGTACATCGGTTTTTACACCTGCAATAACGGAGGGGACCACTTCTTCCGGTTTCAATTCACTCAGTGGCTTCTTATCTTCAACAAAAACGCGGAAAGCTATTTCATCAGTGAAGGTGTCGTTGGATTCCTTAATACCAATTCCCACTGCTATAACGTTCGGTATCTGCAATAAGGATTGCTTAACACTTTCGAGGTTGGTCAGCATCTCGTTTTGTTGTGAATGCAGTTCATTGGGGTTCATTGTTGCAGTTATTTTGTATGAAATTGCAATTTGTCGGGGGCGAACTCCACGCCGATGGTGATGCTGTTACCCGGACTATCTTTCATCGTTACAAAAAACTCTTTCACCGGCGGATCTGAGCGCAGCATACCGGGTCCGGCTTCCACCTGACTGACGCAGGAATGGGAAGCCAGCCATTGTGTGATTGCTGTTATATTCTCTTGTTGATTTGCGCCGGCGTTGAGGGTACGCAAAAAGCTGTCCGTCTGCTGTTGCAATACACGGCGGTCATTGCCTGATAAAGCATTACAAAAATCTTCTCCCATGACAGCATTACATTTAGTGTAATAAAATAAACCAACGGCTGCTATGGCAAACAGTCCGCCTTTGAGCACGCCCGGTATTGTGGTGATGATGCCAGACATAATGGGGCAGTTATGAATAGCTGTGCGACCGGGTTTTTCGGAAACCGGTTTATCTTCGGACAGAAATGATGGTATACTTAAATAGACTTGCTGATAATGACTGTACTATTGGCTTTTCCTTGCTGTTGTGACTTTGGGGTAATAATAAATAATCAGGAATTTGGGGGACTCACTAAACAATAACACAGATCCATATTGTAAGGAAAAGTTAGGACTATTTTTGATAACTACAAAAAGGAGCTGAAAAAAAACTATTGGGGGAGACTGATAGCCAATGATATAAGTAGCCTTGTAAAAATATAAAACCCGCGTAATACAAGGATATTACGCGGGTTTTGTGTTGTCAGACTGATACTGAATAATAGCTATTCTTCGCTGATCATATTCTTTTTGATTCCAGTGACGCCAATCAGGAAGCAGACTAAAGCAATCGCGATGGGATAGAGGAGTCCTGCGAGGTGATTGTGCGTTTCGGTGACCAGCAATGTTGCCACGGTGGGGAGTAGTCCGCCGAAGACGCCATTCCCGATGTGATAGGGTAAGGACATTGAAGTATACCGTATCCGGGTGGGAAACAGTTCTACGAGGAATGCCGCGATGGGTCCGTATACCATGGTTACGAAAACCACCTGTACGAATACCAGTAATATCAGTTGCCAGAGTTGTGTATTGCTGACGATGACCTCTTTGATAGTTTCCGCTTTGCCATCTGTGGTGATGGTTGTTTCCCGGTACTTCGATCCATCCGTATAAGTTTTCGTTTTCACTGATTTCTCGATATTCTGCATCTTCTCATTACGGCGGATGGAATTCTCAATACTGAAACGCGGAACATCTTCTGTTTTCCTGCTGAGATCTCCGATGCTATCCATACCTGCATAGATAGGATAGTAGGCAAGAGCGGCGATCAGCATACCGGTCATCATGATTTTTTTACGGCCGATCTTATCAGATAATTTACCGAAGTAAATAAAGAAAGGAGTGCCAAGTAATAATGCGACGGCGATAATAATATTGGACTGTACAAATTCTACCTGCATTGTTTTCTGGAGGAATGACAATGCATAAAACTGACCTGTGTACCAGATCACGCCCTGACCCATTGTGGCGCCAAAGAGTGCCAGCAATACCATGCGCAGGTTTTCTTTTTTACCGAAACTTTCTTTGATGGGATTGAGTGAAGTTTTGCCCTCAGACTTGAGTTTGGCAAACAGGGGCGATTCTTTCAGCCGGATCCTGATGTAATAGGACATTACGACCAGCAAAATGGATAGCCAGAAAGGAATTCGCCAGCCCCAGGCGTTAAAATCTTCCGGTGTCAGACTGGAACGGGTCAACAGGATGACGGCCAGTGAGACGAACAGACCGAGCGTGGCAGTCGTCTGGATAAAACTGGTGTAATAACCCCGTTGGTCATGCGGAGAATGCTCTGCGACATAGGTAGCTGCGCCACCGTACTCACCGCCGAGTGCAAGGCCTTGTAGCAGCCGGAGCAACAATACGATGACCGGCGCCATAATACCAATGCTGTCATAGCCCGGTACCAGCCCGATCGCAAAGGTAGAGCCACCCATGATCAGGAGGGTCAGCAGAAAGGTGTACTTACGTCCGGTAAGATCACCCAGCCGGCCAAAGACAATGGCGCCAAAAGGGCGAACAATAAATCCCACGGCAAAAGTCGCCAATGTGGCAATGTAGGCCAGATCAGGATTGCTGGGCGGAAAGAACTTCTGGGCAATGATGGCGGACAAACTACCAAAGATGTAGAAGTCGTACCATTCAATCAGTGTTCCAGCGGAAGAGGCCAGTATTACCTGCCAGATGGATTGTGAGATTTTGCTGTTGTTCATAGACGTGTACGTGGTTACTTGGTTGATATCGATGTATAATATAGGGAAATTGTTGTAAATGTTATAGTATTTACATATTTAAATAGGGGAAAAGAGCTTGAAATACGTCCTTTATTATGAGTATCTTCAATGTACTTTATTCAGGCTTCCGGATAGCACCACACTAATCATATATGCGTAAACGACTGGCTTTAGTTATTATCTTCATTTTTTTACTGTGTCCTGCCGTTATTTTCGCGCAGGAAGCAGCAAAAAGACCTAAAATAGGGTTGACACTCAGCGGTGGTGGCGCCAAAGGATTGGCGCATATAGGTATCCTGCAGGCGCTGGATAGTGCCGGATTAAAAGTCGATTATGTGACGGGTACCAGTATGGGCAGTATTGTCGGGTCGCTGTATGCGATGGGTTACTCTGGTGATGCCATCGAAAAACTTGCCCGTGAGATGGACTGGGATAATCTCTTTTCCAATCAGCCGGTCCTGACAGATATCTCCTACGAAGAAAAGCGCGAATACAATAAATATCTGATAGAGATTCCTTTTGAATACGGAAAACCGAAACTGGCTTCCGGGGTGATTGCAGGCGAGCAACTCTGGCTCGAACTGGCCCGTTTGTGCTGGCCGGTTAACAATGTAAGGGACTTCTCAAAATTCAATATTCCTTTTAAATGTATTGCCACAGATGTTACCACCGGGGAAGTCGTTACTCTGGATAGTGGTGATATCGTGACGGCTATCCGCGCGAGTATGGCCATTCCTTCTGTATTTACCGCAGTAAAGATCGGCGACAGAAAACTGGTAGATGGTGGTGTTGTGCGGAACTTCCCGGTGATCACTGCCAAGGAGATGGGTGCGGATCTGGTGATAGGATCGAATGTCAGTGGCGGGCTGCGTAAAGCAGATCAGCTGGTGACGCCACTGGATATTATTTATCAGCTGGGGTTTTATAAAGACGCAGATGATTTCAAACAGGCAAAAAAGCTGACAGATATTTATATACAACATCATCTCGATGACTACAGTGCTGCCAGCTTTGGTAGTGTAGATTCCCTGCTGGCAATAGGGAAGAAGAAGGGGGATGAAATGTATCCGATCTTCAAACGGATGGCGGATTCACTCAATGCCTTATATCCGGCAGATAAGCCCTTTGTGAAAGACCGCTTACCATTTACACCGGATATCGAATTGGTAGATATCAGTGTAACAGGTTTGGTACATTCAGATGTGGACTTCTTTCTGGGAAGATTAGGATTGGTGAAAGGCGGTTGTTACACGCCACAGGATATCAAAGATGCAGTATTGAATGTATTCGGCACGCGTTTCTACAAGATGATCACTTATCACCTGAATCCACAGGGAGATAGTAAAAGTATCATGGACATTCAGGTAGAAGAGAATCCACTGACCTATGTGAAATTTGCTTTGCAGTATAACAGTTTTACGAATGCCAGCGCGATCATCAATATTACGCAGCGCAACTTTGTTGTACCCAACTCCCGTGCTTTTGTAAGTCTGGCGATCAGCGAGAATCCAAGGGTACAGGGGGAATTCTTCAAGTATCTGGGCCCTAAGCGGAACTTTGGTTTCGGACTGGGGGTTTATTTCGAGGACGATGCATTGTCCTTATATAAGGATTTAAAAAGACAGATGGAGTATCATCTGAAATACCTGAATGGAGAAGCGAAGTTCCAGTATACTCTGAATAGTATGATGGCGATGGGCTTAGGAACGCGCTACGAGTTTATGAACATCAGTCCGCGCTATGAATCGGTGGAGGTCCTGAGAGGGAATGGTAATCAGCTGAACAGTTTTTTGTTCTTTGGTGTGAATTCACTGGACAGAAAGGTTTATCCGCATCGCGGGATGGATCTGCAGTTCGAATCCGGCTGGGTATACCATCAACAGACAGGCTACAGGGTATATAAGGATGGTGTAGAAATTATGCCGTCAGATTATGGATTTAACTTCAACGATTATCAGCGCACTATTTTACAGGCAAAGTATAACGTTCCATTCAATCCGAGAAATACGTTTCAGGTGCAGATGGGTGGGGCAGCCAACTTCACACACCGGCAGGGACCGATCAATGCATTTTTGCTGGGAGGTCTGAATAATGTGATCCGTAATCAGTTGCCGCTGGTAGGTATCCGAGAGGCCGAGATCACAACCTCAAGTGCAGCAACCCTGCAATTGTCGTGGCAATATGAATTTATGCGTAATACCTATGCGATCCCCCGTGCGGGCGTTGCATTATATGACTTCCTCGGAGATGTGTCGTCAAAGTATAAATATATGAGTGGTTATGGGGTAACGGGCGGGTATTCCTCCTTTATGGGTCCAATAGAAGCGTCCGTGATGTATTGTGATCAGGACGGACGCTTACGGATGTATGTCAATATCGGATTTAATTTTTAGTGCATCCTGTCTCCACGCACTTCCAGATTGTTCATAATATCAGCTTCCAATGTCAGCCATTCCTGCCAGCGGGTCTTGACTTTTTCTTCCGGTACATATTCCCGGGCTAAGTCAATGAACAGGCGGTAATGTCCTGCTTCAGATATCATGAATTTACGGTAGAACTCTTTCAGGTATTCATCTTCCAGCCCCTCGCTCAGCAGGCGGAAACGCTCCGCACTACGGGCTTCGATCAGGGCGAATATCAATAATCTGTCCAGCAGCACACTCTGCGGATCTCCCCCTTTATTCTGGTGTTCCATCAGGGCATTTACATACATGTCTTTCCTCTGCTTGCCAAGAGAGAAGCCCCGTTTACGCATCTCAGCCAGCACCTGGCGGAAATGGCCCCATTCTTCTGTAACGATAGGAGCGAGTTCCTGCACGAGTTTATCTTTCTCAGGATAACGCTGGATCAGGGAAATACAGGAGGTAGCGGCTTTTTGTTCGCAGAAGGCATGGTCTGTCAGAATTTCTTCCAGCGAGATCGCGGCCAGATTCACCCAGCGCGGATCAGTAGGAAGATGCAGACCTAATATGGAGACTTTACTCATAGGGCAAAGTTACTTAGCTTTGGGAGATGAAAGAAGATTTTCTTTTACAGCAACTGGCGCAGCGCGAGGCGCAGCACGCCTTCCGCCGGCTGAGACTACCGGCGCCCGGATCGGTGGATTTCTGTTCCAATGATTATCTGGGTCTTGCACAGAGTGCGGCTATGCAGGAAGGAGTCCATACTTTATTACAGGCCAGACCGTATATGCATGGTAGTACGGGCTCGCGCTTACTGGCGGGTAATTATGCGTGGGTGGAGGAAGCGGAAGAGATGCTGGCGACCTTTCATCAGGCCAAAGCAGGACTTATCTATAATTCCGGTTATGATGCCAATCTGGGACTATTTTCGGCAGTACCGCAGAAGGGGGATACCATCATCTATGATCAGCTGATACATGCTTCTATCAGAGATGGCATCCGTTTATCCAAAGCACAGGCTTTTTCTTTTATACACAATGATCCGGAGGACCTGCTGAAGAAATTACAGCATGGTATGGGGAATATTTTCGTGGCAGTAGAGTCCGTGTATTCAATGGACGGCGATTTCGCTCCTTTGCGGGAAATGGCAGCGCTTTGTGAGCAACATGGCGCACATCTGATTGTGGATGAAGCACATGCCACAGGTGTTGTGGGTGCAAAAGGGGAGGGGTTGGTACAACATCTGGGTTTGCAGGAGGCCTGTTTTGCCAGAGTACATACTTTTGGTAAAGCAGTAGGTTGCCATGGTGCTGTGGTATTGGGTAGTCCGCATTTGCGGGACTATCTGGTGAACTTCTCCCGTTCATTTATCTATACTACCGCCCTGCCTCCAACAGCTATAGCGGCGATTGTCGCCAGTTATGAGCTGTTCCCGTATATGCAGGCGGCGAGGGAACACCTGTCGGCATTGATCACCCGATTCAGAAATGGCGTAGCTGGTCTGAGTACATTATACAGTGAAACGCCCATACAGATCGTCCTGACACCGGGCAATGAAGAGACCCGGGGGATAGCGATCGGGTTACAGTCCGCCGGACTGGATGTCCGTCCCATCCTGCATCCGACGGTACCGAAAGGCAAAGAGCGGTTGAGGATCGTATTACACAGCTTTAATACAATTGAAGAAGTGGACCGTCTGATAAAAGCATTAGCAGGATAACGCTGATGGCTGCGGTATATTTTATGTATATTAGCAGAACAAGTTAGCACGTATGAGATTTGTTCCCTTTACCGTTTCAGCGGTGATAACCATTGCACTGATAGTTTGCCTTGACCGATCCTGGGGCTCACTTCCACCACTCGGACGTTTGTTAAGTCCGCAGGAAGGCTTCTGGCAAAATGCGACCTCTATCAGTAAAGATTATAATGAAGAGCTGCAGGTACCCGGTCTGAAAGGAAAGGTGGAAGTCTGGCTGGATGACAGAATGGTGCCTCACATCTTTGCAGAAAATACTACTGACGCTTACTACGTACAGGGATATATGCATGCCCGTGACAGGTTATGGCAGATGGAGCTGCAGTCTTTTGCAGCAGCTGGCCGTCTGTCAGAGATACTTGGTGCAAAGATGATCCCTTATGATCGTCAGCAGCGCCGTAACGGGATGCTGTATGGCGCCGAACAGGCCCTGAAGGCAATGGAAGCTGATTCGGTAGCCGGACCGGCGATCAATGCCTATTCCGAAGGGATCAATGCCTATATCAATACCCTCACCAGTGCTACACTACCATTAGAATATAAACTCCTGAACTATAAGCCGGAGCAATGGACACCACTGAATTCAGCACTGTTGCTCAAAATGATGGCAGCCGATCTGGCCGGTGGCGCGAATGATCTTGTGTACACCAATGCCCGCCGCATTTTTAGTAAAGCGGATTTTGACAATCTATATCCTGACTTTGGTGATAGCATCGACCCGATCATTCCCCGTGGTACACAATATCCGGCACCGACAGTAAAAGCAACACCTCCGGTAGACAGTATTCTGAATGCTGCAGGTATTGCCCTGCACTTCAAAGAGGAGCGACCTGACCCCGATAATGGCAGTAACAACTGGGCTGTTGCGGGTTCGAAAACACGTGCAGGGGCACCCATTCTTTGTAATGATCCGCATCTGGGGCTGAGCCTGCCTTCTCTCTGGTATGAGACGCAGATACATACTCCTGATATGAACGTATACGGCGCGACTTTACCCGGTGCACCCGGTGTGATCATTGGCTTCAATGACCATATTGCCTGGGGCGTGACGAATGCTGCGGAAGATGTAAAAGATTATTATCTGATGCAATTCCGTAATGGAAAGCAGCAATACCTGTTCAACGGAGCTTACCGTGATGCGGAAATGCGTATAGAGAAGATTAATGTAAAAGGAGCAGCACCTTATTACGATACCGTAGCCTATACGGTCTGGGGACCAGTTGTATATGACAACGTCTTCCCTGATACAGCTACCAATCATCAGTTCCTCGCAATGCGCTGGAAGGCGCTCGATCCTTCAGTGGAGATCAGAACCTTCCTCGAACTCAACAAGGCACATAATTACGACGACTACCTCTCCGCTTTAAAATATTATGCTTGTCCGGCGCAGAACTTCGCTTTTGCCGCTAAAACCGGTGAAATAGCCCTGTGGCATAACGGACAGTTCCCTTTGCGCTGGAAGGATCAGGGTAAATGGATCATGCCGGGTAGTGATAGTTCCTTTGCATGGCAGGGTTATGTACCACAGGGAGAGAATCCACATATCTACAATCCTGCACGCGGTTTTGTGAGCTCTGCCAATCAACATCCGACAGATAGCACATACCCATATCGCTATGTAGCAGACTTTGATCTGTTCCGCGGCAAACGTATCAATGAAGTTCTGGCAGCCGACAGTCAAATCACCATACAGGATATGATGGACCTGCAGAATGATAATCTCAATCCTTTTGCCCGGGCAGCTCTTCCGTTGATACGTAAACATCTGCCGGTATCTCTGCTGACTGCCGATCAAAAAAACTACTGGCAGATACTGGATAAATGGGATTTACAGAGTGGGCCTGACAGTAAAGCCGCCACGATCTTTAATATCTTCTGGGATGAATTACAGTCCTCCGTATGGGATGACGACATTCTTGCAGACAAAACACCTTTACAACAGCCGTGGGAAAAGACGACCTTGTTATGGTTGTTGCGCGATTCTGCTATGAAGTTCATCGACAATGTGCATACACCAGAAAAAGAAACGCTTTCACAGATTGTTTTAGGGGCTTTCACCATAGCGGCGGACAGTGCCAAAGCATTAGACGCACAAAAGAAACTGGAGTTTGGTCGTTTCCGTGGTACAAATATCCGTCATCTGACACGGTCAATTATTCCTTTCAGCGCCATGAATCTCCGTACAGGTGGTGGCCGGCATATCGTAAATGCGACCAAACAATTGCATGGTCCGTCATGGAAGATGGTGGTACAGCTGAGTGCGAAAACAGAAGCGTATGGTATCTATCCCGGCGGACAAAGCGGTAATCCGGGTAGTCCGTATTATGATAACGCAGTGCAGGATTGGGTACAAGGTAAATACTATCTGCTACACGTGTTTGACCTGAAGGAAAATGATGATCCGGCAGTGAAGTTTAAGATACATTTCAGTAAGGGATAAAGTTTTTTAAGAAATATTTGGATCGGAATATATATTTCCTATCTTTGCACTCCCAATCACAGAAAGGGATTGATTCCGTAGCTCAGTTGGTAGAGCAATACACTTTTAATGTATGGGTCCTGGGTTCGAGTCCCAGCGGGATCACAAGAGAAAGCTTCAAGTTGAAAAACTTGAAGCTTTTTTCTTTTTAAGAATTGCACAGGTAATTGTATCATCAGCAGTCAGACCGGTTTGTGCCGGCAAGTCTTTTTAATAGCACTATTTAGCGGGAGTGTTTTATGCATAGTTCAGTAAACTTAAAATTATAAATTGTCAGGATAAAAGGTTGAACGAAACGAATTTCTTCCGATCTTAGTGATGAATTAGCACTCAGCAATTATGCGAAAAACAAGAATGCAAAACAAAGGGTCACTTTAAAAACATTGTTAGCATAAAGTGTCTGAATTGATGCACTGCCCTGTATCTATAGTTCGTTAAAATGAAAATTATTTAATTCCAAAGAAGCCCACGTAATTACTTCTATTTATGACTATGCCTAAAGTGTTGTTAGTCCTGAAACGGACATTTCTACTGTGCTCATTTGTCGCAATAGCCGGCAAAGGTGTGTCACAGGTTCCTTCTAATTTATTTGATATTAAAAAACACTGCCTACTTCTCCTGAAGCAGCCATGTTGGGAAAGTTTGGTAATATCCCGATCGGATATTATACCGGTACAGCAGATATTTCAATACCCTTTTACACAATTAAGGAAGCTGGTATTGAAATACCTGTTTCTCTTAAATACCATGGTTCAGGTATAAAAGTAGAAGATCAGGCGAGTAGTGTTGGTCTTGGATGGAGCCTTGACCCGGGCGGCTCTGTGATACAGGTGGTAAATGGTAAAAGGGACAACGACGATCAGCTTGTGACTTTAGCAGGCTATCAGTTTCTGAAAAATAACCTGCCGGTAACAGGTGTACAGGTGTCCCGGTCACAGATTGGCCGGAAGGTATTTCCTTGTATAAGTTATGATCCCAACAGCGTTGGAGATGATATGCCGACGCTGGATTATCTTCAACAGGGACATGGACAGCCGGATATCTATATGTATAACTTCCCGGGTGGGTATTCCGGTCGCTTTTATATTAATCCGGAAACACAGCTGCCGGTATTGCTGGACAAAAAGAGCGATATAAAATTTGAGGTAGATGTGATTAGTGGTGGATGGCGTGCGACCACCATTGACGGCCATAGATTCACTTTTGGAGTAAAGGAGACCTCGTATATACTCGATAGTCTTGACTACTCAGGCCGTACCTGGAAGCTGACAAAATTGATTTCAATAATGGTAAGACCATTAATTTCGAATACACAAGAGGGTCCTACAGATGGTTTTCATTCAGTGAAACCTACCATTCTATGTACCCCATGAATATGGGCAGTCCCGCTGAACAGATGGTACAGTCCTTTTATCAGGGTAACTCAAGTAGTACACAGCTATTATCCAAAATCGTAACTGCTGATATGCAGGTTGTATTCAATCTGGAAGATAGGGATGATATGCTTGGTAATCCTGACAATGATGGTGATAACAGCAATGGTACAAGGAGTGTCAAAAGAATAAAGTCCGTTGATATTATTGCCCGTGGAACCGGTAACAAGATCAGGTCGTGGTTGTTCTCCTATAACTATTTTCCATATGTGGTTACCGGAGGCGATTATACCAATGGGGGAGCCACACAGGATATACTTGGAAAGAGGCTGAAGTTGCTGTCAGTAAAAGAGCTGGGTTATACAAATGGTGTACAGAGCGCAGAACTGCCAGAGTATAAATTTGACTATGATGAAAGTGTCACGATGCCTTTGAAAACGTCATTTGCGCGTGACTATTGGGGGTACTACAACGGAAAGACTAACACAAAACTTCTTCCGGACCTTTCATTTTTTATACAAACCGGCTATTATCGCTATGACATTCCTACTCCCGGCTTTTTGACTACCATAAATGGTGCAGACAGAGCGCCTGATGTGACAAAAATGCATGCATACCTGCTGAAGAAAATCACTTATCCAACGGGCGGGTACACTGAGTTTGATTATGAGTCACATTCATTTGGCAATTATAATTATCCGGATGCGGAAAAAATAAAAGTTGTCAATAAGTTTATTGATGTATCAGACTACAATGAAACAAATGATGTGAAAGTAGCCCAATTCAGGCTGTCCCGCACAATGCCTCTGACGCTTAAATACAATGTAAGCGGAGGCGTTGCATCACAGGGATTGACATTTGCCAATCTGTCTCCATCTAAGGTGACTATTTCCAAGGTAGTTAAAGGTGCCTCTACAGTGATCAAAACATGGCAGATGAGTACTTCTGATCAGGCGGCATTTAACGCGAACAGAAATCTTTTTTTCCAGGAGACGTTTACCTTCCAGTATGATCCTAATATCAGCTATTATACAATTGCTGTAGAACTGCCTGATGAACTCGGACCACAGAATGACTTTAATAAAGGCGCTTCCATCCGAGCCTTCTTCGACTATGCGGATATGCAGGATCGACCGACCGACGTTAGTTATGGAGGGGGAAGCCGTCTGGCCGCTGTACGGAATTATACACAGAAGGATTCACTGACTGGTTATAAGAAGATAAGCTATATAAATGCCGATAGTACTACCTCAGGTGTGATTATGTCGAGATTATCACATGTTGATATCAGACGTATGTATTTTGAGTCTCTTCCAGCCGGCTCTCCGACAGCCTTCGGTGCTACTGCCGATATCTGGTTTGTATCTGCAGAGAATTTTGTGCCTTTCTCCAACTCCGCAGGAGGTAATTCTGTAGCATATTCAAGAGTAGTAGAAACAGAAGTGGCCCGCGATGGCAGTAACAATGGTTCACATGTTTATTATTATCACAACAGAGAAAGTGGCAACTCGCCGGGTATGCCAGATGATCCGGATATAGCGAATGGCTCTCTTGAAAAAGAAGAGTTTTTTGATGCTGCCGGTACACGTCTTTCCGATGTTGTTTATACTTATGAAAGCAGTCAGTCACAACTCTTCACAGGATTTAACTGTTATAAGAAATATCTCGTTGACTACCAGTGTCGTCCGGAAATACCTCCCGCATACGGAGAAGGCTATCTTATACTCAGTTATCCATTATATACAAAATGGTATCAGTTAAAGAGTAAAGTAAATAATCTGTACGCGAACGGAGTAGTGTTGACAACAAACGAGGATTATACCTATAACACCAAAGGACAGATGGTTTCTCAAATGATGTTAAATAGTAAGAATGAGCAGGTGAAAAAACTTATCTGTACCCGGCAGATGCTACAGGTAATGCTACAGCGAGTGCGCTGGTAACAGCAGGGCTTTATTCTAAACTGTTGGAACAGACAGGACTGACCAATAATAATGAGAATTATAAGATCAGATATGACTATGCAAAGCAGGATAACTATTATGTGTTGAAATCCTTGAGCGCTCCATACAGAAGAACCCTTTCGATATGGAAGCACTTTTTAATATTTATGGGCCGTATGAAACTCTGCGACAAGTATTGTCCAAGGGAGTTACTTCTTCTATTTATGGTCAGACAATAACTCTATCCGATTGCCAAAGTAGAAAATGGAAGTTACAGTACTGTTGCATATACAAGTTTTGAACCAGATGCAACAGGGGGCTTAAGTTTTAGTGCAAATGGTATCAATACGCAATATAGTCTGAGCGGCAGACGCTCTTATAATCTGTCCAGCGGAAACATTACCGTGCCAATCGCGATAAACAATGCCACCTATACAGTTTCATACTGGACAAGGAACGCGAATCCATATAGTATTGCAGGTACTGTTGCGGGTTATCCGTTAAAAGGATCTACTATAAACCAATGGACTTACTACGAACATCGTATTGCTGGTGTAAGTTCTTTAGCTATAAGTGGTACAGGCTATATAGATGATCTCAGGGTTTATCCGGTGAATTCACGGATGGTATCTTATACAACCGAGCCTCTGTTAGGTGTAACCAGTGAGAGTGATATTACCAGCAAACCAACCTTCTACGAATTTGATGCGTTTGGTCGTCTGAGAGTTGTGAGAGGTTTTGAGGGTAACATTATGAAGGTGTTGGATTATCAGTATCAGCGACCTGTTACTGAATAACTATTTATTCTTAGACAATACTTCAAATGGATGGATTGCCTGAATAATCCGAAAAAACCGTGCTGCTGCGAAAGGAGTAGCACGGTTTCTTTTTGTCTCTGATACGTCAACAGATACCTATAAACTAACAATGAAACAGCGGACACAGATAATATTGACCATTTGCTTTGTCATTTACTTAACGCTATTTTTACTTACCGATGTCTCACTGACGGGTTCTGGACTGATGTCATATTTTCAGTCTTGCTTTCATTCCTGGCATTAAGCTGTGTCTTTAAAAGCAAACAACAAACGCTGGCTGACATTCGTGTTAAAACAACTAATATTCTTTGCTCTCTTGCGGTATTGGGATTTTTGGCACTGCATCTCATCAATCCATTTGTTTGGGATACATTTAAACTTCGCAGCTTCTATTATCAGTCAGTGAATGGACGCTATTTAATGCTTATTTTCAAACCGGTAGGAGCATATTCAGGTGCTATGGTAATTTTTGGATTACAGAAACACCTAAATACTTCCCATGATCGAATGGCGTGTTTTATTGGAACAGAACAGTGCATCATGACTTTGCTGATGACATATTTGATGGTCAGCCTATTGATAACTATAAGGAGGTTCGTGGTTATATTAAAGAGGAGGTGATTGATAAGCAAAAATGAAGGTGCATTAACTGGTCTGGTTAGCTTGCCGTGTACTACGTGTGTCTCAAACCAGATGTGTTAAATAGAAACCGGTTTATTCCTTGGTTATTCTTCACAAGGGGGGCTTACAAGAAAAAATACAGTCGATTGTATATCTCAATGATGGTATTCTAAGTCACTGGACTTAGAATACCATCATTTTGGGTAATGACTACTTAGATTCACGAACCATCACTTTTTTCCTTCAGCATATTCAATTCTTTTTCTTGTCTGATGATATGCAAGGTCAGTTCCTCTATCTTCTGTAACAGGACCTTATTCATTTCTCCAAGATCCAATCCTTCTTTTGTGACTTCATTTGCAGAAGGTACATCCGGAAGATGTTTTGTTAATGCGGATGTAATTTTCCAATTCAGATAATGAAGGCAATTTATAATCCGGTTCAAACACAAAATCAGCCCAATCGGATTGGCTAACTTTTATCTTCATGGCTCCAATGCTGCCTTTCACAGCTAATTGATGAGAACCTGCACTCATTGTACCAATAGCAACAGAGCCATTGTTTGAGATGTTTAATGCGCCATCGCCATTGGTGTTGTACCTCCTAGTTTCAGAAACTGCCCGCCTGCTGAATGTAGAACCGGCTATTTACTGCTGATTGAAATGAAATAGCGGCGTCATTATCATTAGGTCCATAAATGCTGACTCTAACAACTGGAGAACTGGTACCAATTCCTAATCGTTGATCTTGTGTAATACGCATAACTCCCGGTTACACCGGTGCCGGTACGTACCAGGAATTTCATCGCTGATAGCGTTCCGGCGGAGATTGTACGCTCCATCTCTATTCCTCCCACATGTGTGCCTGCCATGCTGAATTTAAGAGCTCAACCGCGCCAAATACATTGCCACTGTTGCTCAACT
This sequence comes from Chitinophaga pinensis, assembly GCF_007896845.1. GTDB lineage: Bacteria > Bacteroidota > Bacteroidia > Chitinophagales > Chitinophagaceae > Chitinophaga > Chitinophaga pinensis_C. The sequence goes on from NZ_VOHS01000055.1 coordinate 28,789, forward strand.
GAAGGTTAGATGAGCCATTTGTAACTATTTCAAGTCTTTCTGCGGGAGTGGTTGTTCCAATACCAACGTTGGTACCAGTATTGGTAAAAGTATTCTGTGAGAATACGAACAATGGAGCGGAATAAAGTAAAGCAGTTAAGAAGGCTTTTTTGCTGATCATGTGTATACGTTTTAAATGTTGTTTAGCTGATAGAATGACAGCTATGTCTTGCTATTTTAAAGATGTAAATGAACTTTTGATTTATTTAGCTGGTATACAATTATAGAATAATTTAGATGACATTACACGCAGTTGTATAATGATCCGATTGTTCGTTAAATATGGGCTAAAGTCTGATTGATAATGATGATAATGCCCGAACATGGTATAGGTAATATGACAATGGGTACAGAACAATATCCAATTTCAACTGATCGCAAAGGTGATAATATGTAAGGATAAGGCATATGACATATTCGTTGTAAATGAGCTGTTCGGGATTTTGAAATGCAATCACTTCTATAAAGAAATATCAGGCCCACGCATTGTATCTGCGCAGAAAATAGCCGGTCATCGGGACTCTTTTTACTTCTATGATAAAATATTGGAAGTATTATATTTAACCGGTTTTAACACTGTTATGTCTCAAAAACCATCTGACAACAGGCAAAAATTTAGATTGTGTCAGATGTGAATAATTTATATATTGTACTCTGATTAAACCCTAAAACCATATAATTATGTCCATGTGGAAATTGAAAGCCTGGTAGAAGAAGGAATTAACCTGGTTGACAAAATAGACACAACAAACGAAAAGAAAATTCAATTGATTGGAAACCTGTATGCAATACAAGACCAATACGATTGTTCATTCACTAACTTCAGAGTAATGCCGGTGCTGCTCAAACCGGCTACACAAAACGATTGACTGCACGAGCATCGGATTATAAAGGCAATGAAGCTTATTTTGAAAAACTGCGCAAGAAGAAGGATATCGAGTTTATCAACCGGGATATCACTAAGAAATGGAATCCATCTACGAATGATGTAGTAGCTTATTTCGACCCGGAAGACAAGAAAATTTATATCGATTTCGGGTCTCCGTTGAGAAAAGGCGAGCCTTCATTGGATCTGATGTATTCCTATGATCTTGGTATATATCTATTCGGGAAGCGGATAAATTGAAAGATAAGGCACGGGTGTATGACTGGACAGCCTATCTTATTGCTTATGGTGAGGATGTGGAAACGGAGCAATTAATTAAAAAATATTTTAAGGAAATCAAAAAGATCTGGTCGAGTATGACTATTCGGATCATGAGCCTATTCATGATTCTTTGACGTTGTCGAGGGAAGTACTGGATGATGCTGATGACTGGAAGGATATGTTTGAGGATGGGAGAGAGGACTTATTAGACTGGTTTTTTGATGAAGAGTAAACCGATATAATTTTAGGCTGCAGTTAAGTACTTACAATAAAAAGGCGTCCCGCTTATAGTGGGATGCTTTTTTCGTTTATACATGTATTGATTAAATGTCTTTTGTCCGACGGAAAGACTTAGGTGTCAGGTGTTCGTTCTTTTTAAAGAAATTAATGAAGTGAGGAGGTTCTTCAAAGCCAAGACACCAAGATATTTCTGAGATGTTCCAATCGGTATGCTTTAACAATCCCCTTGCTTCCTGCGTAATGCGTTCCGCAATAAGCTGGGAGGTAGTTTTCCCTGTGATCTCTTTTAATGCGCGGTTCAGGCTGTTGACATGAACGGAGAGCTGTGTGGCAAATTCTGCGGGGTATCGAAAGTGGATGCGTTGCATAGGGGATTCTATGGGAATTGTCTTTCCAATAACTCTGTAAACATAGCGGCGACCCGCAAGGTAGCGTTTGATTTGTTGTATTGTTTGCCGGTGGCAGGTTCCATCTTAAGCCCACTGTGGATCAGTTCCATGACCAGATTACGAATCAAATCATATTTATAGGTATAGTCAGAGGTGATTTCGTCTGACATTTTCTTAAATATACTTGTTTATATGGGCCGTCTGTTCCAGAAGCAGTTCAAATAATGGGGTGTTACCGGGTTTGAAGACCGGATAGTCCCGGATATGCCCAAACTGGTCAAAAAGGTCTCTGTAAATACGCAGAAATAGCCGGATTGCTCTTCGTTGACATGTTCCCAGGCGTAGGGTACATTGGAGCTGGTGAACATAATGCGCTTTTCTGTACTTCCAGCGACTTATCAGCATAGTACAGCCTTGTATGTCCATTCAGGATACTGATCTTGTAGTAGCCTTTCCGTCATAAGGCTGGCAATTCACTACCGGTCCGTCCGGGTCTTTCAACAGAAAGACGTTGAATTGCCCGATATCCGTTTCAGGTTTTCGGGCATCCAGCTCATTCTGGTCTGTTGTAGTTCTTCATGTTCTGACTCTGTCATATATAAATTTACAATAAAGATCAAAGGAAAGAGGCAGGTACAAGGACCCGCCTCTGATTGAATATGGCAGTATTTATGAGATTTTGATAACGTCTTTCCGAATGGCCCTCTGGACAAATGCCGGAAGCTTCCTGTATATCTGTAAAGTCATAGACTTTGTCAATCATCGGTGCAATCTGATGTTGTTCAAAAAAAGCATTCATTTCTTCAAATGACCTGCGATGCCCGATAGACAGACCTACTATTTTAGGGTGTTTGGCGAACAGAGAAAGACATTCACCGTCAGTTGCGGTTGATCCAGAAAGCCGATAACGGTGATGGTCCCTCCGAATTTGATGGCCTGGGCTGATCTGGTGATATCCCCGGCTACCAGCTCAATAATTTCGTCAGCTCCCGTTCCACCGGTTAGTTTTAATACCTCCTGATCCCAATCCGGATGCGTGTGATAGTTGATGAAATGATGGGCACCCAGCTGCAGGGCCTTCATGCCTTTCTCATCCTGACTGGTAGAGATGATAACCTTCGCACCCAGTGCAGAGGCTATTTGTGCAGAAAACAAGGCGACTCCGCCGTACCCTGAATAAAGACAGTTTGCTCTGTGCTGATATTACTACAGTTGTAATAGCATTCCATGCCGTGAGTGCTGCGATGGGCAGGGTAGCCGCTTCTTCATCTGTAAGGTATTTGGGTTTAGCTACGACGGCTTCTTCATTCATCACGATATACTCAGATAGTACGCCGCTCAAAGGGAAGCCCAGCAGAAGGCAGGGGCGTCGGCAGGTCTCCCCATCGAGCCATCTTGTATATACCTGTGTGATCACCTTATCACCTTCCCGGAAGCGGGTTACATGCTCTCCAAACCAATAACAGTACCGCAGGCATCTGAAGCCGGTATAATAGGCCTTTACTAAAAATATCAGGAGTGTAAGCGCCATCAATAATGGCTTTATCCCTGTAATTGATGGATACTGCATCTACCTTGATGAGCAGTTCATCAGGCCCCGGTTGCGGGATAGCTATATCATCCAGATGGAGGTGTTCAATGCCGAACTGGTGTAATCTCCATGCCTTCATGTTGTGTGTTGCCAAAAATTGATTAATTGATAAGGCAAAATTCGGCGTATCGGCAGACCAAAATATGCGCGTATCAATCCAAAAACTGTAAAAATCAAACAACAGCTCCTATTTTATTTTGCACCTTTTTGCGATCATTTTAGTAGCATTGCAGATCTTATGTAATACTGTACCCATGAGTGATAAAAATCTGACAACATTTGAGAGAAGAAATCCTACACTATTCACACCGTTAGGGCTCGCTTTGGTAGTCATATTTTTTATGGCAGGTCTGGTATCAGTAATGACTTACTGGCCAAGGATATTCGGGGTTTATTTATTGCAATACTATTTGGACATGGACCACTTTGCCCGAAAGCAGCCGGTGTCTGTTGTACTGATAGAGAAAACAAGGAAGCTTACATTAACCTGAATCGCTGGGGGCTTTATAAAAAGATCATTATTCCTTTTGCGGACTTGAATATAAGGTTTAAAAACGAACTGAGTATGAGGGCTACAAGAAGAATGGTGTTGCGGTGTATAGTAAAAAACTGGATGTAGTTGCAATTACAGAGGCAGATGGTTGGGAGATGGAAACGCTGGAAAGTCTTGTAGCAGCTGTCAATGAGATAAAATCTGGCAACCAGTAATAGTAAGGTTCGAAGTATATATACCCTGATTGTTTTCCATGTCTATGAAAATCATGCGTGAGAAAGAACATATTCTGACAGCCTTGTCCGGTTTAAACGTAGAGACAAATTTTCCTATGGTGTATTTCAGGAGCGAGGCCTAAATCCCTCCGACGATGAATTGTGTCAATGGCTGCAAACAGCTGAATACATGTGTACAAGTTGACCGGAGCAGTGGAGGCTGATCTTAATGAGAAAAATTAGCGAAGATCCTCAAAACCAGCCTTGATATCTTGACGCTTCTACTTTGATACGGAGGAGCGTGAGCTGATCTGCGACTACTTTTATGAGTTGTCACGGATCGTTGATGCTGATATAAAACATGAGCTGAACAGTTGGCTGCATGGGGTGCTACTCGGTGCCATGCTTCGGATCAGCAACTTGTTGAAGCGGCAGAGAAGATTATAGAAACTCTGGAGCAGCCTTGTACCAGTTGTGAGCTACCTCTGCGCACGTCTATTCTGGGAAGGAAGCAAGTATTCCCGATTTTAGCTGGTCTATCATCCGATGCAACAACTGTAACG
>NZ_VOHS01000056.1 GCF_007896845.1 Chitinophaga pinensis
TCATTTCGCCTAATTGTGCAATAGATTCACTGTTATATACAGATTCATCGTCAATGCATACAGCATCTACACCGATATCTTCTTTGAAGATTCTGCAGATATTATAAAGTGTGCTATTCACACCTACACCTGTCACGATACCGGGTACCTTTTTGGATGCGTCATACCAGTTCTGAATATAATCGTAGGTATTAGGCGGCTGATTAAACCATCTTCCTTCCAGCAGGATTTCTATACGGGAGACGGTAGAAGATCCCTGCTTCAGAGAGGCTACTCTTTTCAACCATTCTTTGCTGCCAACGAATTACCCTCATGAATGATCGGATTGGTGTGGTCGTCACCTGAATATACATCTCCATTGGAATGAATATAAAAGCTGGACAGAATCACTGTGGTAAAACCGGAACTTTTAAGTTGTGTGTAGGTGGTATCATCACCGGGATAGATACCACGCCCGAACATGGTAAGATTAGTACCTGCCGGCGAAGCAGCTTGTGTACCGGCGGTCGTATCAGTAGTAAGGGATGCCTGATGGGCGTGCAGCGGCATGAGGGAGCCGGACGCCAGCAGGCAGATAAAGAGGAACAACGTCTTCATAGTATAGCCTTTGTATTGTTGGCGTAAAATAGTAAACTTGTTGTACAAGCACATTGACCGTACTGTTAAGCATTGTTAAGGCTTTATGAGCGGTCTGAACGCTATATTAAATGGTCGGAAATTTATATATAAAGCTAACTTTAAAAACATCCTTCTATGGACACATCGAACAATCCTTATCAGCCTATTGACTGCAATTATTATGACCGGCTGGAAGCCTGGGCTACGATGCGTACTATCTGCCAGATCTTATTCAGAGATGAAGAAGGAAAAGAGCAGGATGTAACGGCCCGTATAGAGGATGTGTATGCGCTGAATAAGGTGGAATATATGCGGATGGACAACGGGCTGGTGATCCGGCTGGACAGTCTGATCGCTGTGAATAATATCCCTTTGCCGGATCATTGCTAAAGCAGATACGGTGAATTGGGTTACAACATATACTGTTTAGGTTACAGTTTTCTGTGCAGACATGTTGAATTTTGTATCAGTAAATGAAAATTCAATATCATGGAAAACAATGTAACAGGAAAAGTAGTATTGATAACAGGTGCCAGTAGTGGCATCGGGGAGGCGACAGCCTTGTTGCTGGCGGAAAAAGGTGCGAAGGTCGTGCTTGGTGCGAGAAGAGAAGACCGCTTAAAGACATTGGCAGCACGTATTTCAGAGGCAGGAGGGAAGTGGTTTATGCGGTGACAGATGTGAAAAAACGCGCAGATCTTGCGGCACTGGTCAGTCTGGCAGTTGAACATTTCGGCCGCTTAGATGTACTGATAAACAATGCAGGCATTGCTGCATTGTCGCCAATGGATCACGTTGCTGTTGATGAATGGGATGAAATGATAGATGTGAATATCAGGGGCGTATTACATGGAATAGCAGCAGGATTACCGCTTTTTCGTCAACAGGGCAGCGGACATTTTATTAATGTAGCCTCTACCGCAGGATTACGGATCATACCAAACATGGGCGTATATGCAGCTACTAAGTCGGCTGTCAGGTTTATTTCAGAAGGATTGAGACAGGAAGCAGGACCCGATCTGAGAGTGACCCTTATTTCTCCCGGATATATTCAAACGGAACTTGGCAGCGGGATGTCCAATCAGGAGCTGAAAGCGCAGATTTCTGCCGGGATGGAAAAGATGGCTATTGCTCCGGCAGCTATTGCAGAGGGTATTTTATATGCCATTGAACAGCCGGCAGCGGTAGATGTAAATGAACTTATTATCCGGCCTACGGCACAGGCATAGTCTTTTCTTATTCAAATCAGACGCTATGAAGGCATCCGCTCCATCTACATATACATTTGATAGTATTTCCGCATTGATGCGATATCTGGACCTGCCTGCACCACTGCATCCACTGGTTGCATTGATTCCATCCGGGAATCTCCGGGTGCCTGCGGCAGATTCGGGAAGCACTTATATCCTTAGTTTCTATAAAGTTTCCTTTAAGATCGATTTTAAAGGTCAGGTGAAATATGGACAGGGGTATTACGATTTTGAGGAGGGAGGACTTGCCTTCATAGCGCCTCATCAGAGAACGATGGCGATGAATGATCCGCAGGAATATGAAGGATATACCTTTTTCTTTCATCCTGATCTTATTCGTAATTATCAGTTGGGAAGAACGATCAGCCGTTATGGTTTCTTTTCTTATGCGGTGGCGGAGGCCCTGTTTCTTTCGGAGAAGGAGAAAAGGATCATTGAAGGACTATTCGCAGTAATGCTGGAAGAATTGCATAACAATATTGATCAGTTTAGTCAGGATGTGATGGTATCACATATAGAGTTATTACTTAACTACAGTAATCGTTTTTACAACAGGCAGTTTCTGACGAGAAAGGCGAAGTACAATGATCTGATCGATCGTATGAATGCCTATCTATCAGAGCGTTTTGATACAGGAAAGTCTTTGTTAACCGGCTTACCTACGGTGCAGGAGGTGGCGGACCATCTTGTTGTTTCACCCCGTTTTCTGACTGATATGCTGAAATCTTTGACAGGTCAGAGTACCCAACAGCATATTCAGGATAGATTGATAGAAAGAGCAAAGGACATATTAAGCACCAGTGATCTTTCTGTAGCAGAAATAGCCTACCAGCTCGGATTTGAGCATCCACAGTCTTTTAACCGCTTATTTCGCAGGAAAACCCGGGTCTCCCCGATCGAATTCAGACAATCCTTTCACTAAGAATGGACATTTTAACAAAGTAAAAAAGGACTTTTCAGCAAAGTAAAATACTTTTTTTACATCGAATTTTGTGTATGTCTGGAAGGCCAGACTGTAATACTGTATGCATATCTCATTATTTCACAATTTTTTGCGGAGATATAAAATATTAACGGCGTCAGAACGTCCATGGTAGAGAAAGTATTTTACAAAATTCGATACAATATGAAAGTTATTATCACAGGTGCGACTGGTTTTGTGGGAGAGGGCGTCTTGCTGGAATGTCTCCGCAACAATGATGTCAGTGCAGTGTTAATGGTGAACCGCAAACCTTCCGGCATACAGCATCCTAAACTCAGGGAGTGTATTGTGGCTGATTTTATGGATCTGAGTGCCGTAAAGCCCCAGCTCATCGGATATGATGCCTGTTTTTACTGTGCAGGTATCAGTTCGGTAGGACTGACAGAAGAAGTATATACCCATATTACCTATGACCTGACCATTAATTTTGCAAAGGTGATGCTGTCATTGAATCCTGAGATGGTATTCAATTTCGTATCCGGTAGTCATACGGATGCTTCTGAAAAGGGAAAGCTTATGTGGGCGCGTGTGAAAGGAAAGGCAGAGAATGCATTGGCAAAGATGCCATTTAAGGCACAATATAATTTTCGGCCCGGGTTTATGAAGCCAACGAAGGGGCAGCAAAATGTAAAGACCATCTATAAGATCATCGTACCGGTATTCCCTTTATTTTTCCCTTCTCATTCCTGTACCATGCAGGAGGTAGGGCTTTCTATGATCAATGCGGTATTAAAAGGGTATAGAGTACGTACATTGGAAATAAGTGATATCAAACGTCTGGCGGTAGCATAAAAGAACAGCATGAAAAGATTTCGGAAAGTTATAAAGATCAGTGCCATTGTGCTGTTATCGTTGATTGCCTTGCTGAGTATTGTTACACTGGTATACATGCGTTTGCCACAATTTGGAAAAGCGCCGGATGGACAGCGGCTTACGCGTATACAGCATTATGCCAATTACCGCAATGGTCATTTTGAAAACCTTGAACCGACGCCCACTTTTGCACCGGGATACAGTTTTTCTGGTGAAATGATGAAGGCATTATTCGCAGAATATCCCGGCCGTTATCCGGAAAAGGACATTCCTGCAATAAAAACCGATCTGCAGCAATTACCGCGGGATACGGATGTGGTGATCTGGTTCGGACATTCGTCCTGTTATATACAGCTGGAAGGGAAGCGTATACTTATTGATCCGATATTTAGTCAGCATGCCTCGCCGGTACCGGGCACTGTTAAGCCTTTCAGTGGTACGGATATTTACACGGCGGCTGATTTTCCTGAAATAGATTATCTGTTAATATCGCACGACCACTACGATCACCTGGATTATGAAACAATACTTGCATTAAAGGATAAAACGAAGAAGGTGATCTGTGGTCTTGGGGTAGGTGCGCATTTTGAACGCTGGGGGTATCCGGTTGATAAGATTGTTGAACTGGCATGGTATGAAACAGCTCCGCAGGATGCTGGTAGTCTGAAGATAACGGCAACGCCTGCAAGACATCAATCCGGCAGGGGATTCAGTCAGAACAATACTTTATGGATGTCATTTGTGATACAGACTACGCAGAGGAGAATATATGTGAGTGGAGACAGTGGATATGGTAAACATTTCAGGGAGATAGGAAAAGCTTATGGTCCGATGGATCTGGCAATCATTGAAAACGGGCAGTATGACAGTGCGTGGCATTATGTGCATTGTTTACCCGGAGAAGTGTTGCAGGCTGCACAGGATCTGGGAGCATCAAGATTATTACCGGTACATTCTTCCAAGTTTGTATTGGCCCGGCATCGATGGGATGAGCCGTTAAAGGAGATCACGCGTTTGGATCAGGAGAAGGGTATTCCATTGGTGACGCCGGTAATCGGGGAGGTTGTTTATCTGGATGATGAGGAGAAGGTTTTCCGGCAGTGGTGGAAGGACTGAAACAGTTAATAGCAAAGGCCTCAGTTTAAACTGAGGCCCTTTTTTACAGTCGCAAAATTAAAGCAGCGTTTCCGTTTGTTAACGTCCACTGTTGTATACATCAATCATTATTTCCCTAATAAACTTTTCAGCTTTTCTTCCAGCAGATTCCCTTTCAGGTTTCTCGCGATGATCTTTCCTGTTTCATCGATCAGTACGTTCTGTGGAACGGCTGAAACTCTATACAACTGCGCAATTTCGTTCTTCATGAATTTCAGATCAGACACGTTATAACCGGTGAGTTTATCTTCAGTGATCGCTTTATTCCAATATTCTCTACGTGCTTCAAGACCCACATTGATCACTACCAGTTTTTTGCTATCCAGTGTTTTAACGATCTGTTTCAGCTCCTGATTTTCGATTCTGGAAGCGGAGTTCCAGCTACCCCAGAAGTTCAGCAATACTGTTTTTCCTTTGAAAGAAGAGAGGGTGATCTTATTACCATCCTGATCTTTTTGTGAAAAGTCGGGAGCCTCACTACCTACAGCTGCCAGTTTAGATTCCAATAACTTCTTCTGGAAAGCTTTACCACGGATTGTCTTCTTTGTTTTCTCGCTTAAGGCTTTATACAGAGGTTCTACATCCTGATAGTCGATAAAAGCGCCCGCATATTCATCCAGAATATCAATACAGATGTACATTTCCGGATTCTGCTGAATAAACTCTTTCATCTGGGCTCTTCTTTCATCCATAGCAGCACGGAAACGTTCCATGTAGTTTCTTTTTGCTGCAAGTCCGGAGGCACTTACATCAGAAAACATAGTATTGGATGACTCGGTAGTTAATGCATCAATCTTTGCATTGATATCTGCCATGTGCTTCTGATAGCCGGCATAGTCATCCTGTGTTTTACATCCGTTTGTTTCAAAATTTGCTATGTCTTCGTCAGATGTCAGCCACATACTGGCACCGGGTTCGACATATAAGTGTGCAACGTTTTTGTTGCTGAAAAAATTCACTGGTTCACCGTTCTTACTTACCATCAACAGCGCATTTACAGGGTAAGGTGCGTCTTGTACGATTTTAAAAGTACCGTTCACTATATCTGCAGAATCATATACAATATCACCGTCTATTGAAAATCCTATATAAACCTTGGCCGGAGCTGGAAGTTTCCCGAGTTGTCCTCTGATGTAAAATGTCGTCTGAGCGAACATTGGCATAGATATCAGACACGCTACGAGAAACATCAAAATTCTGTTCATCTGTATAACCTTTATAATGCTATATGAAATGTTGTAGATAATCAAAAAGACAAATGCGCATTATCGATTGAATTATTCGTTTCCTATATGACAAGAATTAATACGTGATATGCGTACAAGTGTTAAAGAAATTTTTAAAGTATTTATTTTTCGTTGGGTGGAGGCCGGTATATGGGTCGGGATGAATCTGGTATGGTGAGAGAACATAACTGCTTTTGTGTCTGAAGGTTAAAAGAGGAGCGTCCGGGGGAAATCCGGAAAAAATATCCGGAAGGGGCTTTTCCTGTATCCAAGGAAGAAATGTATTGATAATCATGCTATATGGCGCTAAATAGCGCCATTTAAGACGCGGAAGGATATTTTTTTTATCCCCATAGACAATAAATTCTTTATTTATATATAATAATTTGTTAAATTGTTGGGAGAACAAGATTCATTTTATCAATAAAGCCAAGGCCTATGAACAAGAGAGCACTCTATCTGTTATTTTTTATCGCTGTTGTTGCTGTTTCTTCCATCTTCGGAAAAGGTGCAGATGCAAAGATTGCTAAAGCAACTTTTACTGAGATAGGATTCCAGAAAGACGCTAGTTACTATTACACGTTTTATATAAATCTTTCAAAAGAAGAAGTTACTTCACTCGCATATATACAGGTGCAGAATAATGCTACCGGACAGTTATTGAAGCTGGATAATTTCAAAGGAGATGTTGCTTACTGGAAAGGTTCTCAGTTCATGATCAAGGATACGGCTACTGTATCTTTCTTCGACGGAGACAAGCTGGTAACAAAAAAACTGATTGGTGTGATTGAAGGTGGTATGAAGATGTAGTACTACTTGTTATACAAAAAAAGAAAATGTCCTGAAGACAGCTTTACACAAGCGTTTTCAGGACATTTTAGTTTCAGGTAAGTTGTGTATCCAGCCATTTTCTAACACTGTAAATTTATTGTTTGCGGATATTTTCAAGACTGACTTTCTTCAGCTTTTCGTAGTCCGCATTTTTTACATTTTTATAGAAATTATAGGTTTTACCATTCCATCTCCACACAGGAAACTCCATACCCGGACCGCCTATCAGCAGATCAGGATACCCCTGACTGATAGTGGCCAATACATCGGGTGCCATACCGGGGAAGCCCAGATTTTCAGCATAAGTACCTGCACTGTTTTTGATAAATAACACTACGCTGGAGCCGGCATTCCCGGAAGTAAAAGTATTACCGAATACAACGAAGATCTCTTCAGCACCATCTTTGTTCATATCTGTGGCATAAACAGTAGCTCCGAAGGGAAAATCTTTACTATCCTTATCCTGAATAAAAGGCTGTGTTTTGTCTCCTGAAGGAAGAAAGCCCAGTTTAGCAGCAATCTGATTTTGCTCATTCACTGTCAGTGTTGTCTTAATTGCTTTGAAGAGCAGAGCGGCCGTAGGGGAGTTTCCCGTTTTGCTGACTGTACGATATGTTTCCGATGAATAAAGGGATGATCAATAACAACTTTTTCATGATACTGTTCTTTATGTGAAGTGCTGAGGTTACTTTTTACCGGAAGGGAAATGTCTGATTTTTTCGTCAAACAATACTATTTTTCCATTCACAATTTTTGCATCATCTGTGATTGCCAGTGAATCAGCTTTACCTTTTTTATCTACCCAGCTTTGTTTATACCACAGTGTCACCCATTCTTCCTGCTGATCTTTTGAGATAACAGATTCCCAGTCATCCATCTCAATTTTTACGCTTGCGAAGTCGGCCAGAGATTGTTCCAGCATGGCGGGAAGACTATCGTGTCTGACTACTTTCTGGAAATAGTCCAGTTGCAGCCTGACACTATCTCCAAAATAAGAAGCACATTCCGCTACATTTTTGTTTCCCATGCTTTCAGCATCTTCATCACAACCAATGCATTTTTCTTATTGCCCGGTTGCCAGTCTTTGTATGCTTCTTTTAATGGAAAGGGATAATCCGGCATTTCTTCAGCGGCGGAAAGCGCCTGTGTGCTATGATCACTGTGTGTGCTTTCAGATTTGTCAGCGTTGCTGTTACAGGCGACAGCAAGTGAAATGCTGCAGAGCAGAAAAAGGAATGATTTCATGTTGTGGTATTTAAGCGGTGACAGATTTGTGTTGGTGTAAATGTGATGTGTCCTGAAGGCTGACTGATGAAATTGGAATGGTGGAATTATTGCCGTTCAATAATTGTACTTCCGATGCAGATATATTGAGAACTAATTGATTGTGAAGCTACTAAATTTAAGCGGGACACTGAAATATATTTGCAAAGCCCGCTTCCCGGTAGTGGATTAAAGAGAGAGTCTATATTAAATCCGTAAAATTTGCTTAAGTTCAGCCTTGAATTTAAAAATATCATTATGCGTTTCAGACTCAGATATTGTTTTCTGCTGATGATCAGTCTTCCGGCACTGGCACAGAAACCAAAGACAGGCTTAAGTTTTACCAGCAGCAAACAACAACAGATTTCGGTGTATAAAGGCACGATCATCGTGAATGGCAATAAGAGCTTTCATTTTGCGGAAGATAGTATCAACTACGCCAGCAAACGCAACCGTCTGGAAGAGGATAAAGGCAACGTATTCCTGTTTCTGGATGTGAAGTCAGCAGCTCCGAAGAAGAACAGACTGTACATATTCAGTATTAACAATTCCGTGGCTGATTCAGTAATGACGACCATCAGTTCAGACATCAAAGACTGGGATCATGACGGACTGCTGGAATTTGGAGGTAGTGAGGTAAGCGAGCCTTATCCTTCTGCTGATTCTGTATATTATGTGCCGGCTAAATTCTATGAGATTAATAAAGGAAAGATCGTATATGATGCCGAGTATACAGAGAAGATTGATAAAAAAGTAAACGGGACGTTTATTGCTGATCCGATGGATAAGAATGGCAAATATAAGGCTATTCCAAAGCCTAAAGGTCGCCCATAATAACATGACCTGAATCAAGGCGCAGGCCCTTCAGCAGATATCTGCCGAAGGGCCTTTGTTTTACAGGAACAGAACTAAAACTATACTGGATTGTTATCAATCTGATAGTTACACAAATTAAATCTACAACTATGCCGAAATACGTAATAGAACGTGAGTTACCGGGAGCGGGCCGGTTGACCACCGACGAACTGAAAGGTATATCACAGGCATCCTGTGGTGTGTTGAGTAATATGGGACCCCAGATTCAATGGGTACATAGCTATGTTACGGGCGACAAGATATACTGTGTTTATATCGCCCCGAATGCAGAAATGATCAGGGAGCATGCAAAAAAGGGAGGTTTTCCTGCGAATGCGGTCAATGAGATAACTACTATTATTGACCCTACTTCAGCAGAGTAAAAGTATACGCGCAAGGTTTTGAAATAGCTATATAAGGTGAGGCCCGGAATGTATTTTCCGGGCTTTTTGTTTTATTGGGCAATAAAGGTGAAATGTATCACTTATTGATGGTAGCACCTATTATACAGTCAATCACTTTATCTGCCACACAGTTATTTAGTCCGGCGCCCCAGCACGCATTAAATTCCAGAATGAACCAGCCGGCGTGCGCGCTAAAGGCGATATCTACTACGACTACAGATGGTAAGACTGTCTGGTAAGTGGCTATAAAATCAGACAGGAATTGATATCCGTCGGGCAGATTGGCGGCTCCCTCATACAATGCAATATCCATAATGACACTATTGCTGATAAAAGCTCTCGCTTCCGCCCTGATATCGTGTACAATTTCGGCTATCAGAATGAACTCCGTATCCTCAAGGCCATGGGTAGCTGCGTTAAAGTCTTCCGGTTTATCAAATATCCCTGCTATGAACAGTTTAGGAATCACTGGTTTAATAAATGCCGGGAAGTCTGTACGTCGGATGTCTTTTAGCTGTATTGCCCGGATATGCCTTTTAACCCACCTGGCTTCTAACCGGGCAATGAGTGTATCATCAGGCGAGAGGAGGGTTACATTATATATCTGCGCAAGTACCAATGCGAAGGTCTGATTGCCATAAATCGCGATCTTTTGCTGTGCCAGTGTCTCCTCTTTGATCCAGTATTTACCGAGCTGTCTGATCGTGCCGCCTCTTTTTAGCCAGGTGGCAACTACCTGATCAAACTCTGTATCTGTTTTTTCGGGTACCAATAGGGTAGCGGGATTGTTCATATAGATAATCAATGCGATAAATATACAAAAGTTGTGCAGATAGTGGCCGACTGTTAATGCTATGCTAAACCTGTAAAAGCGATTAAATCTTTTTGATTAAACGCTGTCAAATAATCATAAAAACCAGCAATCATGAAAAAGGTAATAATAGTATTAGTTCTGACAGCCATGGTGCAAGTAGCTTCAGCAATGCCTCCAATGCATGGAGGTGGGTTCAGAGGGGGATTTTATCCCAGGACTACAGTTGTTGTAGGAGGCGGGTTTTATAATCCTTATTTCTCACCATTTGGTTTCTATTACGGAGCTCCTTACGGTTATCCGTATTCAGCCGCACCATATCAGCCAACCAAACTTGATATGCAGGTCGCAGACATCAGAAATGATTATGCGGACAAGATCGAGTCTGTTAAGCTGGACAAAAGTCTGACAGGTAAAGAACGTCGTGCACAGATCCGGACCTTCAAACAGGAACGGGATCAGGCTGTGCTGGATGCCAAAAGGAACTATTACAAATCATAATGGGCGCAATAGTTATAACACCGCAGGATATCCTGCGGTGTTTTTTTATGGGGGTATTGTTGAATATCCTGCCACTTATCGTTTGATCAGCCAGCTTTCTACCGCCCTCGAAAATTCGGCTACATCTATAGGATGCCTGCTGGTTATCAGATTTCCGTCTGTTACGACGGGTTGTTCCAATACAGTACCTCCGGCGTTCTTCAGATCTATCTGTATATTCCAGTAACCTGTCAGCTTCTTTCCTTTTAATATGTCCCTGGGTAAAAAACAATTCTTCAACAATCGCTATTCTCTTTTCTGTTCATTTTTTTTTGAAAGTCTAGTTACTATCTTACCGGCCATACAGGTCATAAAATAGAAAGGACAATGAAAATGTTATTTACTTGTTTCGCTGTAGCGACGCTATTCGGCGGTACTACTTTTGCTCAGACGATTCAGAATGTTCAACAATCCGGCAATCCATCATCAGCGAGGCCGGTAACCTTACCGGCGATCTTTCCTGCACCCGTATCAATAGAGGCTGGAAAGGGTGCTATCGTATTGGGTAAGTCTGTTGTGTTGATTGTGCCGGCAGGTACTGATACGACAAGCGTGCATCTGATGCAGAGTATATTAAAGGCGGCCGGAGTGGAAACTATTGCGACAGCCAAGCAGCTGCCATCAGTATTGGATCGTCCTTATATCATGCTTGGGACTACTGACGTGGCGATGGTGCGTGCAACACTTACAAAAAGAGGGATAGTACCAGACAATAACACAGAAGGTTATACGGTTTCAAGTGAGGTGATGAACAATGGCGCTTTGATCACACTGGCCGGTCATGACGCAGATGGTTTGTTTCATGCTGTGCAAACTTTTCGTCAGCTGTTGATGCGTCCTTTTATTTCTTCGCTTGTTATTAAGGATCATCCTGCCATGCCAATCCGTGGAACGATCGAAGGCTTTTATGGGAAACCATGGTCAATGACAGACCGGGAAAAACATCTTAACTTTCTGGCGACTGTCAAGGCAAATACGTATGTGTATAGCCCTAAAGACGACCCTTATGCGCGGGATCGTTGGCGCGATGCTTATCCGGATGCCACATTATCGGAGCTCGGTAAGTTGGTAGCAGCAGCCCGGAAGAATCATATCAATTTTGTATATGCAATTTCTCCGGGACCGACAGTTTGTTTCTCTGATTCAAGTGATCTTCGTGCGTTGGAGACAAAGTTTAAGGCCCTGCGCTCAATTGGCGTAAGTAGTTTCTATGTGGCACTTGACGATATTGAGTATACCAAATGGAATTGCGATCAGGATAAGACCACCTTTGGTCCGTCAGGAGCAGAAGCGGCTGGTATCGCGCAATCACGGTTGCTGAATCAGTTGCAGGCACACCTCAAATCGGTTGATCCATCAGCGCCCCCGCTGATTATGGTGCCGACAGAATATTATGATGCCAAGGAGAGTCCATATAAAGCAGCATTGCGGAAGAATCTTGATTCACAGGTTGTAGTACAGTGGACAGGAACCGATGTTGTGCCGCCAGCTATATCCGTTCCTGATGCGCGTGCGGCAACAAAGGCATTTGGGCGAAAGACGTTGTTGTGGGATAATTACCCTGTGAATGATTATGGAGAATCAACAGGCCGCTTATTACTTGCTCCTTATTTAAGACGCGAAGCTGGTTTATCCGGGGAGCTGGCAGGTATTCTGTCTAATCCGATGAATCAGGAGGCGCCAAGCCGTGTTGCTGTAACCGGCGTAGCCGCTTTCGCATGGAATGATAAAGGTTACGATGCTGAGCGGATCTGGATTGCAGCTGCCCGTGAACTGGCAGGAGGAGATGAACAGGCAACAGCGGCTTTGTTAACCTTCTTTGACACCCAGCATCTGGCGCCAACTTTTGGTAGTCAACCGTGGCAGGTGCAGGCTCCTAAGCTGAAAGTAATGCTGGATGGCGTACGGGATGCAATTGCGAACGGAAATGATGATACCCGGCATAGGGCTATTACTGACCTGATCCAATACGCGGCGGCATTTGCGGGTGCGCCTGATATTATCAGATCCGGTACTGTGGATACTGCGTTTGCGCAGGAAGCCCGTCCATGGCTTGACGCTATGCAGTTATGGGGAAAGGCGCTTCAGCTGACAGCAGCAGGTCTACAGGCAGCTGATCATGGAAGTATAGCGGCTGAACGCTATTTTGCGAATGCCAAACGCTTTGCTGCTCAAGCGGCTGCCATCAGGAGTATTCCCGGTGCTACCCGTTTTGACGGTCCGATAAAGGTGGCAGATGGCGTGCTGGATGATTTTATAGCGAATGCGCCTAAGTTGATTGTATTGCCTTTGGGAGAAGGAGCTGGTGTAGCTGAAAAGTAAGGAATAGTACTCAAATCATCTGGAAATATGTAATAAGAAAGGAGATCAGCTGCTGATCTCCTTTCTTATTATATCTGATGGGGTATTTATAACCCTCGTTTGTTAGTATAAGTATTTGATTTATAATTATATATAGGGGTGGTTTTCCCTGACTGCTTAGCATTAAGAAACTTAGTGAAAATGTGAGTGTCAGGTAGGAAGACTAAAAAGAGGGGTTAGCAGCCTTTATATATGATATGTGTTATTTATATGAAGCCTGTAACGCATGAGCAGAATGGGGGGCGATCATTGGCAATAGTTTTATACCTTTGCATCCCAATTGAAGATTATGATTGAAAATTTGAAAGTAGGAATATTAGGAGGCGGTCAGCTTGGAGGTATGCTAATACGGCATGCGATAGACCTCGGCCTCAGCATTTCGGTAATGGATAAGGACCCTGATGCGCCTTGTTCACGTTATACTTCTTCTTTTGTCTGTGCCGATCCTAAGTCTTATGAAGCGGTACTGGAATTCGGTAAGGGCCTTGACGTGATTACGATAGAAATGGAGGCAGTGAATATTGATGCCTTACGTGAACTCGAGAAACAAGGAAAAAAGGTTTTCCCGACTCCTGACTCTATTAAGGTAATTCAGGATAAGTTCACCCAGAAACAGTTCCTGTTGTCGCACAACATCCCTGTAGTGCCGGGTGAGGCTGTTGAGGATAGAAATGATCTCTATAAATACGAAAATAAACTTCCGGGTTGTCTTAAAAAACGCCGTAATGGGTATGATGGTTATGGCGTGATGGTGCTGAAATCAGGCGCAGAGATTGCCACTGCTTTTGACGAACCATGTGTGCTGGAAGAACTGGTAGATATCAAACATGAAATTGCTGTTATTGTCGCAAGAAATGAACATGGTGCTGTAACGTGTTATGATCCTGTGATGATGGTGTTTTCTGAAGAGAAATTCGTACTTGAGTCTCAGGTAGCTCCGGCTCAGTTGGCCGAAGGAATGAAGGAAGAAGCGACTGCTCTCGCAGAAAAGATAGCTGATGCACTTCAGCTGGTGGGTATTCTTGCTGTAGAAATGTTTGTTACAAAAGATAATAAGATTCTGGTGAACGAACTGGCACCAAGACCTCACAATAGCGGTCACCACACGATAGAAGCCAGTACTACATCACAATATGAGCAGCTGCTCCGCGCTATATTAGGTTTACCCCTGGGAGACACCAGTCTTCACTTACCTTCGTTAATGCTTAACTTACTGGAAACTGCTGCACTGGCTGCAGATAGAGTAGAAAAGTTAAAAGCCCTTTTGGCTATACCGGGAGCACATCTTCACTGGTATGGTAAAAAAGGCAGCAGGATCGGCAGAAAAGTAGGGCATGTAACTATTACAGGCAGCACAATGGAAGCCATTGCTGCCAAAGCTGAAACCATTCGGAAAATTTTAAATTAAAAAATATGAAACAGGTAGAAGTAGGCATTATTATGGGCAGCAGTTCTGATGCGCCTACCATGCGTCAGGCGATAGAAGTGTTAAAGAAATTTGACATCGGCTACGAATTTAGCGTTGTATCGGCACACCGTAGTCCTCAAAGAATGTTTGACTATGCAGCTACCGCTGAAGAGCGTGGTTTGAAGATCATCATCGCAGGTGCCGGTGGTGCAGCACACCTTCCGGGTATGGTTGCCGCAATCACTACTTTGCCTGTAATTGGTGTTCCTATTAAATCATCCAACTCTCTTGATGGTTGGGATTCTCTGCTGTCTATCGTACAAATGCCGGGCGACATACCTGTAGCTACAGTAGGTGTTAACGGTGCGCGTAACGCCGGTTTGCTGGCCGTGCAGATGCTGGGTATCAGTAACAGTGAGCTCAGAAAACAACTGGCAGCAATGAAAAAGGAAAATAATGAGAAGGTGGCTAAACAAAATGAAACTTTAGAACAATAAAGAAAGCCAGTATCTCATTCCGATATATCGAAAAACCCGCTATCATGATGGCGGGTTTTTTCGTTACTTTCACCGCTCCCCCGCAGCTTTCAGCCCCTCTTGCTATCCGTGTCTCCTGAATCAGACCATCTGCCAACAAAATTATCTCTACATTTATAATCAAAACAAACACATTTGATATTAAAATAGTCGTAAATGAAAATATCGATCACGGATAAAGGTGCTGGTATCACCAGAGAATTTGCCCATGCGATAGGAGCAGCTATCCGGGGGCGGTTTATCGATATTCCTGAAGACATGGGAAAGGGATACATAACCGGTTTCTCCTGGGGAAAGGAACTGCGTATGATGATCCGGAATTATTATTTGAAAGAAGACGTTTATATCGAGCGTACCAACGAACTGGCAGAAGGGCAGGAGGATATCGTTTTCCTGTTAAGGGGTATTTTTCCATCGGTATTACAACCTGATGAGCAATTATTGCCGGAACAGGCCAATATTATGATCTGTAAACACGCCGTTTCATCTGTGCTCGCCATGCCATCAAACACTATTTTGGTAGCGTGACAATCGCCGTTTCCAAACAATACCTTCACCATCTTTTTGGTGAAATAGATCATCCGGTAGTGGCAAGCGTATTGGAAGGCAAAGATAATTTTGTCTTCGAAACAGGCATTTCTTCCTCCATCATTCACACCGCCAGTGAAATGCTGGATCAGCCAGTTCCCGAAGGACTGGAAAGCCATTATTACAAACTGAAATGCGAAGAATTGTTATGTTATGTATTTGCGATTTTAATGCAACGGGAAATAGTACCGGCAACCGGCATGCATATCGACGATATCAAAGCCATATACACGATTAAAAACCGTTTGCAATCTCATCTCGATGAACCTCCCAATATCGCAGTCCTTGCAAAAGAAGCAGGTATGAGCGAGCCTAAATTACGTAAGCTTTTTAAACAGACCTTTGGAAAGGGCGTATTTGAATATTATCAGTCAGCGCGCATGCAGGAAGCTGCCAGATTGTTAAAAGAAAAGCGACTGACAGTATCTGAGGTCGGTTATCAGCTGGGATTCACTAATCTCAGTCACTTCTCACGGGTTTTCGAACAATACATAGGTATCAAACCAAAGAAATATTCAAAGACATAGCCTTGTTAAAAAGCGGTTTTCCTTGTGCGCCAGCAAGTAAAAAAGCGCCTTCAGCCATTACATCTGAAGGCGCTTATTTTCAACAACACTTAAAATACAAACTTTCCGCATCAGGCACTCTGGCCACCATCAACATTCAGCGTAACTCCTGTTATATAACGTGCATCTTCACTGGCCAGAAACGCGACTGCTGCACCGATGTCTTTCGGTTCGCCATACCGGGCCAGTGCGACGTCTTTCAACATGTGTGCACTGAAAGGGCCGTCGGCAGGATTCATATCGGTATTAATAAGTCCGGGTTGGATGATATTAACAGTAATGTTTCTGCCGCCCAGATCTCTTGCCCAGCTCCGTGTGTACGCTGCCAACGCAGCTTTGGTGGCTGTATAATCACCAATACCCGGATAAGGGGAACGACTGCCCCCGGTCGAACCAATGGTGATGATCCTGCCGCCATCGCTCATATAGGGTAGTACGCTTCTGACAGTATGTGCAACTCCCATTACATTGACATCCCATTGCCGCCTGAAGGCATCCGGATCGGCTGTGGGTCGTCAATGTTTCCGGTAACAAACACGCCTGCACTGTTCACCAGAATATCTATGCTACCGGATGCTGCGACTGTAGCAATAGCAGCATTTATTTCTTCAATATTCCCTGTATC
>NZ_VOHS01000057.1 GCF_007896845.1 Chitinophaga pinensis
TTATTGACATCTAAAAATCTGATAACGGTGGTATTGGAAGGAAAGGTATGACGTTACAAACCGGCTGCCAGGTAGCGCCTCCATCTTCTGTTTTCAGGATCACGCTGTTTACACCACCTGCGAATCCGATCTTAGAATTGATAAACTCGATGGAGCTGATCCTGACACCACAATTGAATGAATGCCAGGTCACACCACGGTCGTCAGAACGATAAATATTACCATTATCATTGGCCATAAACATCGTATCCCGGCTCACAATATCAGCCATGGAATAGTAATTCCGTTGCCGGTAGATTTCCTTTCCCAGGTATTGCCAATGTCACTGCTCAAATAGATGGTTCCGCCATAACTGGTAATGATACCAGTGAATCGTGCAGATCCATGGTCTGCACACTTGAAAAACGCTGGCTGACTTCCCAATGCGCTCCCTGATCACAGTTTAAGCAGACTTCCATCTGCCTGCAGAATAAACCAGTAAGCGAGTCGTAAAAACCACGTTTAAGCCACTATAAGCGGAGGGTTTTGGGTTTAACCATTGCCATGAGCCATAGCAGCTGCGGGCAATAACAATAGCACTGCTATTACAGTCGTAAAAATCCTATTCATCGGTAAGGGTAATCTTATTGGGCGGTAAATTAGTCTACAGACAAGTCAAAAACAAATATAATCCATGGGCGCTTTCCCGCTAAGGAGACATCTGGAACCAGCTACAACAGCTGTCACCATCCAAAGCATGATCTTCCGCTTTGTCTGTGCCGGCTGTTGTAGTGTATTCCAGACGGTATTGTCTTTTAATACGTTCTGATTATTTAGGCGCACGCTCTTCCCTCAGCTTTAGCAACATGTCATCCAGCACTTTCCTTTGCTGCTGCCATTCATTTACATTGCCGTTCAATACAGCACGCTCCTCTTCTGTGTTGCCGCAACAATGGTTCCTATCAGGCCTCCGACAACAGCACCTGCAAGCGCTACGGCGGCCATATCTTCCCCGAGGGAAGTCTCAAGGTCGAAATAATCACTGCCGGAATTAAGCGATTCATGTCCGGCGGCACCTGTTATCGCGCCTGACAGAGTCCCGATAATACCGCCGATTAAAATAGGATGTCCGAAAGATCGTTTTGTTTTAATGGTACCAATGTCCCTCACAGGGATCTCAATCGAAGCTTTGCCTTTCCGGAGCTGCACAGACGTATCTGTGGTGGCAATGAGTTCTCCTTTGGCAATCAGATGGTCATGTTGATCAAATATCCTGATGAAAAGGTGTTTAGCCCCCAGAGGACTTATGTAAAAGAACAACATGAGCAGTAGCAACAGGTAATAGTTCTTTTCATAACCAATATTTAGAAGTACAGATAAATGCTGCAAAAACGTTGTGGTCATGGAATTTAATAAGATATGACGGTTAGTTTGAGAGATATCCGTCTTTTGGGGGAAAGCTGTTACAAATATAATCTTTATATTTAGTTGCCGGAAATTCGATTCACTACCCTCAAAATTGCTGAATCCGATTTATCGCCCTTTTTTGTTTCTACGATGTGAATGTTACCAATCCCGTTATTGTACACCTCTAAGCATATACTATGACTACCAGATCCGTTCAATTTGATGTGAACGTTAAAGACGTTGTGATCACCTCAGGCGCCTACCAGATTGTGAATGCAGTCGATGGACATATCTCCCATCATAAGACCCCATTCAATGGCAGCAGTTTCCACGCTGATATCGATACAGGTGGCGCTGCGTATTTTGCTGTTACCGTTTCCATCTACAGTTACCAGCACAACAATGTGCTGCATAACATCAAAGATAGGCCTATTAGTCTGCTGGCCACTTTTCACCTGCCATCAGTCTCACATCATGTCAGTGTCTGCCCGGAATCTGCTATCGCGTCTATCTATACATTTGCCCGCATGACCACTGTCGGAGATGAGGGCTGGGTGCATATGCGTGGCACAGAACGGAACATGAAGATCGCTTATGGTATGAAACAACAGTTTTACCAGACAGAGGGAGGCATTGCAGATATGATCAGACAGTCTCCTAACGGTTTTGAGACCAACAGTTACCCGATGTTCAATTCGCTCTGTAATCTCTTTTACTACTGTCTGATAAACGAAAAAACAGCCCTGAACAAGGATTTTTACGATCAGTTCCTGCATTACGCCTGGCATGAAAAAGACAAGCCTAATCACAATTTCTTCAGGCACTCCGCAATATGTTGTATGACCCATGTACGCATGCTGCGGAGATCTTCCGGATGCTGGCCGACAAAAAAGAGGTCTATAAAGACTCTCTTACGTCTATGCATGTACCGGCAGAAAAGAAGATTCCTGATCAATGGACGCTTACATTAAAAGCGAATACTTCCGGAGCGAAGAACTTCATTCCTGCAGGAGCCGCATTTGTGGTATTTGATGCAGATGACAATGCGTGGGTGGCGAATAATTTCAGAGCGGGTAGCGCCCTCTCCGGCTCGCATTGTCCGGTGTACAGGTATGATGCAACACCTGCCAGCTTTTCTCCGGTACAGGGCGGCGGACTATTAGGCGTCGCATTTGGCGTTGCAGTAGATCCGGATAAACAATTTATCTCCTTTGGGAATTTCGGCTGGGGACCGGAATTGAACAATCCGCAGGAAGGGAGTATTTCCCGTTTTTACTATAAGGACGGACGGCCTGTTAGTCCGTCGAATGGTTATACTGCCGGCCTTTCACGCGTACAGGGTATGGCCTATGACAAAGCCGGTAACCTCTGGATGGCCTCTGTTGGTTGTCAGGATCCCTTTGCCCCTGCCAAAACAGGCGTATACCCTTTTGAAAGTCAACCCAGCGCTGTAGTTGTATACCTGAAAGGAGAACCGGATGAAGAAAATGTAGTGATCTGTGATCAGTTTCCGGTTAAGAAGCACTTCCTGTCTGAGCCTGCGCTGACACGTACACCTTATCTGAAGATCTTTGATGTAACGCCGGACAATGCAGGGAATGCTTATGTGTCCTGTATTGGTAACTATGATAAAGACAATCCGGACAACTGTGCACTGTCAGCTGTCTATAAGGTGGCATTAGAAGGGAAAAAGCTGGTGGTTAAAAATGGGTGGTTCAGTGACTATCATGACACGGAGAACGATCACAGGGGATTTGAATCATTGCGTCAGGTCACTATCAATGGCCATGGAGATGTTGTGGTGGTAGGCGTTACCAGCAGCAGAGCCACTGTACTTAGTCATGATCTTTCGCATGTGAAGGGGTATTATGATATCAATACCTATGCGCCGTGGGGAGTAAAGATCGATCAGCACCAAACCGTTTTTCTGGCCAATTTCGGGCATGAAAAATCTGAAAGCGCGGGTGATGAGACGCTTGATGTAAAGGGCCTTTCGGCGTAACGATGTTACGTGACCCCTCACGTCCTGAAACGGCCAGATTGCTCACAGTGCCTACCGGTGGAGCGGAGGTCATGCTGGCGAATGGTCAGCCCTTGTATGGGACGCAGACCAGACCAGTCATTGTAGACGGAAAAGCAGGGAAGATCAGTGTGCGTATGCGCTGTCATCAGCCTATTATGCGCTTAACGTCCACCAATATTGACGGTGCGGGTAATCTGTGGTGTATGAATAACTGGAAGCCTTCAGCTGTTATAGATGTGGCCGACAATCCGGGGGAGATGTGTGGTGATCTTTCTGGGAATAGCTGAGCCTGAGTAAGCTGGCTGCAGCTTTATAAGAATGGCAGGGATTACATAATTTCATATCCGGCTGTTAATCTCAGTCGGATATGAATTATACCTTGGAGGAAGCACTGCTATTTAGCAGTGTTGATCTTCGTAACGTTTATAGCATTAAATCCACGTGGACCTTTCTCGCGCAGGAAAGATACTCTGTCTTTTTCCTTTACAGGCTGCGCCAGTTGGTTCATGTGAAAAAATACGCTCTCTTTCGAACTATCATCATTGATGAATCCAAATCCTTTAGAAAGGTTAAAAACGAAACTACTCCTGTTCTGGTGGGATCCTCTTCCGGACGGGGAGTTGCACCAATATTAATGTCACTCAAAGCGATCTCTCCTGCATTCCCACTTGGCGGAACGGGACTGAGATTACCATTTTCATCCACGTAAGCCAACATATCTTCAAGGGACTTACCCTTGTTGTTGTTGTTTTTGCGCTCTTCTTTTCTCTGGGCTTTATCTTGCTTAGCCTTAGCTTTTTTATTTCTTAACTCTTTTTTGGAAAAGGACTCACTCATATTTTTCTGGTTTAATGATCCTGCAATATCGCAGACGGCCATTCTACGGCCTGATGAAGTAATATAAAAATGAATAGCACCTGCTATCTCATGATACTTTTTGAAGATATGTGGTTTAGTCTTTCTACATAGACAAAATATCTGATCTGCACTATACTCTTCCACATATAAATAAAATCATATACACGTTATCTGTACATCTTCGGGTACAGACCTAAACATTACTGATATACGCGCCGGCCCTTTCCTCATGGGCGCTTGCCTTAATGATCGTAGTAAAAGCTGCTGTTAAAAAAGTACTTTCTGTAGTCTGGCTACTTAAATTGCCAACGTAAATAGTCATAATTGCAACTTTTTAATACGTGAAAATGGCAGCTGGAAAAGCGAAGACTGAGGAAGAAATAAGAATAATCCTAAATCAGAAGAAGCCGAGGCAGTAGCCTTCTATTCATTGAAGGTACGATTTTTAATCCAATTAAAGACAGAAAGAGTGAAGTATCGGCTAACTGAGCTAAAATGACGAATCCGCCCTGTCGTGTCAGACACCACAGGACGGATCCGCGTAAATGTTTTATAATTAGACGATTGAAGATGTCTTTACGACAACAAATGCTGCTGGATATACCGGAAGCTCTCCTTAATAGATCCTATTTCGTCTGGTTTGTAGTTATTCTCATGTTCAACAAAGAAGTGCTTCATGCCGGAAGTCGATGCTTTGGCAAAGATCCGTTTGTAGTCAATGCTACCTTTACCCACCTCTGTGTTCAGGTCACGGTTAGCCTTGTCCATATCCTTTACGTGCCACATCGGGAATCTGCCCGGATGTTTTTCGAATAAGGCAACCGGATCGTTACCGGAATGTACTGCCCAATAGAGATCCAGCTCGAATTTCACCAGTTTGGGGGATGTTTCTGCCAGCAGGATATCGTAACCGGTTGTATCACCGTACTTCGTAAATTCAAAATCATGGTTATGGTAAGCCAGTTTCAGACCGGCAGCTTTACACAGTTCAGCCGCCTGATTCAGTCTTGCTGCAATCTTTTTATAATCGTCTGCACTGCTACGCAGCTCTTCTCCCAGCCAGGGCACTACCAGATATTCGGCACCGATGATCTTTAATGCCTCAATATTGGCTTTCAGATCTGCAGTATCACCATCTTTGATAAACTTATCGATACTTACGTGGCCGCTTACAGCAGTCAGTCCGTTTGCCTTCAGCAGGGCTTTAAACTCCTTAGGAGAAAGACCCCAGAATCCGGATTGAGGATTATAACCATAAGTTTCAACTTCTTTATAACCGGCAGCTGCGATCTGTCCGATAACACCTTTTACGTCCTTAGGCAACAAGTCACGCAGCGTATACAGTTGGATACCCACTTTCTTTACCTTACCTGAACCGGCGAAGCTGGCCAGTGAAGGTAACAACAAAACGCTTGCAGTAGCGAGACCCGCCTGTTTGAGAAATGATCTTCTTGAATGCATTATTAATCGATTTACGAGATGCGGAAGATAACAGTATTTGTGATATTATGCAAGATATGTGATTAGTTACCCACATCAGTCAAAATCTGTTTGCAGTATGTAATGTATATTATATCTTTGCCGCCCGGCATTTTTGCCGCAAATGATCTTTTATTCTTAGCTCAGAAGGTAGACTGAATAGTGGCCGGAAATTACTTTAAGCTGTAAAATCCTTTATAAACGAGTGACTCGCAGTGGCCTTATACCCACACCCTCACTCAGAAAGAAAGAACCCGCGTATTCACTTACGCGGGTTCTTTCTTTCTAAGCACTCATCGAAGGATGCGGCCCACTGGAACATACCTCATGTGCACACTGATCGTAAAAAGCGCAGGCACTATTTTATGATCTTGCAGATGTCAGCTTATAAACAGATCAAAATAAAATTTACGCTTAATCAGAACTCAATAAATGCAACTCATTCCA
The DNA here is from genome assembly GCF_007896845.1 of Chitinophaga pinensis. Classification (GTDB taxonomy): domain Bacteria; phylum Bacteroidota; class Bacteroidia; order Chitinophagales; family Chitinophagaceae; genus Chitinophaga; species Chitinophaga pinensis_C. Next base: position 6,194 of record NZ_VOHS01000057.1, read on the forward strand.
ACAGATTATACGGAATTCTTTCACTGGTTTAAGAAACATACTGAAACATACTGGAACAAGGACAGAGATGCGTCACCTGGAGAAAAATTATGTCCGGAGTGGCTACAGGGCGCAAAATGGATCGGTATGACAGAAGAACAGATAGATCAGGTGCAGGAAAAATTCTCCGTAATCTTTACACCGGAACACAGAGCATTTCTGAAGATCTTACACACCATCGACCGCAAAGAAAGAATATACAATGCAGGGGGTGATTACTACGAGCAGCCCTTCCTGTTTAACTGGCTGGAAGATGAAGAAGCCATCCGTTTAAAACTGCACTTCCCTTATAATACCATTCTGGACGACGTATTGCGCATGGGCTTCTGGCAAAACAGAACATGGGGAGAAAGACCCGACAGCGACGAAGACAGAACAAAAATATTCACCGAACTATATAACACCGCCCCTAAAGTCGTTCCCCTGACAGGACACCGTTTCCTCGTAGCAGATGCCACACTGGAAAGAAAGCCGGTATTGTCCGTACTGGGTGCAGATATCGTCTGTTATGGCCTCGACCTCAGAAAGTATCTGCTGCAGGAGTTTAACGAACACCTCGATATACGTCACCGCAGATACGATGTAGAAAATGAACAGTGGGAATGGGTATTGAACGAAGAGTATAAGACCAGCTTCCTCTATGAAGACCAGTCAGGTGTAAGAAAAGTGAAGTTCTGGGGAGATTTCGTAATGTAGTACTCCTCCTACTGGTTCCTCCCGCATCCAAAAAATGACATTTGACAGTTCTGATATAGATATTAAGTATGTCATATCCCCGCTCTTATCGCTAACTTTGCGGCTTTCTTACCGCAATACATTGAAATGAGCACAACTATTACGCCTGCCTTAAAAGACCGTAGCAACGGTACCTGTGAACTTTGCACCACTGAAGAAGCAGTTATCGCTTTCGCAGTGAGCCCTAAAATAATGACGTCATCGAAAACGAAGTGGCTATCTGTCAGACCTGCGCTGACGCCATGGAAAACCCTGACGCCGTTATGCACTGGCATTGTCTCGCAGGAAGTATCTGGAACGCAGAACCCAGCGTACAGGCATTAAGTTACAGACTGCTTTACAAACACAAAGATCAGGAATGGGCATCTGAAATCACAGATACCGTTGAACTGGACGAAGCTGTGAGTAATTGGGCGTTAAGCGCATTTCAGGTAAAAGAACTACACCGTGACAGCAATGGCACAGAACTGCTGCATGGCGATACTGTTGTACTGACACAAGGCCTGAATGTAAAAGGAGCCAATTTTATGGCGCCTAAAGGAACAATCGTGAGAAGGATTAAACTCGTGCCGGATAACGTAGAACAGATCGAAGGAAAGATCAATGACCAGACCATTGTGATCCTGACAAAATATGTGCGCAAATCGTAGCCATAATGTTTGACTGTATATCTGACAAGGCCCTGCGATTTTCGCGGGGCTTTTTTTTCGCTATCACTACATATCAACTTTCTCATTATCTTCACCCCCCGATTAAACTTTTATCCTGTGAACTTCAAAACATTATTGCTCAAAGACGCAATAGCTCAAGAATTGTTAAACTCCCTGGCTGCCGACTTCGAATCCCTGCTGGAAGAATCAGAAGACCTGATTGTCAGAATTTATGAAGGAGATACTGTACTGAACGAATCCATTGATCTCTACGATCTCTTCTACGAAGAAAATGTAGCCGGTATCATTGTAAATGGCAACCTCACCGTCAATGGCACCATCATTGACTACGAACTTGACACCTATTCCTGTTTCCTGCAGATAAAAGGTTCCCTGAACTGTCATACACTGGCCAGCGGATGTGCAGAGATACTGATAGCCGGCGATGCCAATATCACGGAAGCACTTGTCGCATTTTACAAATAATCCTGTCGCCAGAGTCGCCACATGGGAAGAGATCACCCCCCCTTTCGCTATCGCTGAAAAACAGTCAGCAGAGGAACTGGGAAAGGAGAAATTTCTCCTGTATGAAGGCAGGACCATCCTCGATGAACTGGACCTCGTAACCGAAGAATACATGGGTATCATTGTCCTCGGCGACCTGCATGTAAAAGGCAGTATCATCAGTGAAGATACAGATGGTGCCACCTCGCTGATCGTATTGGGTAACCTCAAAGCGAAAAACATGTGTGTCGGCGGACAGCTCATCTACATCACCGGTTATATTGATGTGGAAGAAATGATCATGGGTATCTACAACCACGGAGAACTATACGGCAAGTCCTATGTATGGTGTCCTGTAGTCATCAATGACGACTACCACTTCTACTTTACACACCTCGCTGATGTAAAGATCCTCGATTTTACAGATGACAATGATAAAGACATCATCAAAGAAAAACTGATCGAAGACCTGTTTGATGAGGAAGAATGGTTTGTATATTACAGTGTTATCCGTGAGAAAAAACCTTTGCTGAAGGAATTACCAACACGTAACATCGTTACGAAAGAGGATCTTGCCAACCTGATGAATATCCCCCTGTTCGGCCCTCAGTCTCCCACCTTTGCCTTCAGTGAGGACGGCTGGTATATTAAGGTAGACAGAGGCGGATACATCGACGACGACGGCGCTCCTGTTGCTTCTTCAATGATCGCGATCAACAGCGAAAAGAACCGCAGCCTCATGTGGTATATGGAAGAGGATGAGACCATCACTACACTCGTGGAGGACGCCAACGAGGAATGGGTACCGGCACAACCTAAATGGAGAAGCTGGATCGCAGAAGAGTTTACAGCTGTTGAGGCGATCATTTTCCGAAAAGTACGCTGGAATAACAGACACATCAAAGTCATCAATAATGAAGAACTCTGGGGACTGATCTGGCTATTCAGAAATAACCAGGATGACGAGGAGTTCCGTGGAATTGCCAATGAAGTATTTACACGCGTATTGCATGGCGCCCTCTTTCCTTTCGCCTATGTCTACACTACATTCGCTGAAAAAAGTGAAGAACGCGGCCTTGCACAAAGTCCTGAATCGATACATTCAGTCGCATTGCTGGATGGATTGCTCTCCAACGGCCTGATCGCAGAAGTTTCTACCGCTGCGCCTCTGGCTGAAACAAAAGAAGAACTGAATGTAGTAACAGAATATAATTGGGGGTATAGTCCGGAACTGAATGACATTTATGAGGAGAAACCGATCGACAGAGCCTTCATCTGCGCCGAGAACGAAGAACTACTTTCCGTAGAAGGTGCATTACTGCGACTGGACATTGGTACAAGATCCTATATTCTTGCCGGTATGCATCTCAATGAAGTACCCATTGTCATAGAGCGGATGCAGCCACTGGGTATCAATGCGAAATACTTCCTTCCTGTAGATGAAAAAGAAGAAGCGTCATTAAAACAAGTGGCTACTGCCATGCTTGCCATCGCCAAAGAAAATAATACCGAAGCCCTGCACCTGCTGCGTGAACGGGCGCCTGTTTTATGGAACTATGTGTATCATGAACGTGGTGATATCGCTTTCTGGCAGGAATGGATGCACGATTTTAAAACCTGGCTGATCATCAAAGCGGGTTCTTCCCATACCTTCCGGGGAGAAGAAAATATCGCGCCACTGCATCCTGATGTGGAGTTCTGGATCGACTGGTGTGAAAAATACGACGCGATAAAGGAAAATTCAGATACCTCCGTAGGAGACTAAGCGTAGTTAATATCGCTCTGTCTATAGTCTGATAAGCTTCATCTTACGCTAGTGCTACGTTAATAACGTAGCATTAGCGTAAGATAAGTATACAATAAGCATATCTTCAAGCCGATTTTATTTAAAAGAATTTACCACTTTTTAACCATATAAAGAAATAAAAGTCAAGTACCTTCGCATTCCAAACAACCTTCTGCGAATGAGCCGAAATGACTGGACTAATGACAAATTGTTCGAACGGTTAATAAATAACCAGTCCACCCGTACCTATTGGGATAATATCAAAGCATTGTGTGCCCGCCCTGAGAAAGCCGTATTCAAACGTTGCGCCACCCTTGTAAAATCGTCCGAAAAACGCGAAAGACGTATAGGGATAGATGTCCTTTCCCAGCTCGGCGGCATGGAACGCCCCTTTCAATCCGAAACACTGGCGATCTACCTGCGTATCCTTCCAAAAGAAACCGATCTGAAAGTACTCGAATCCTTATTGCATGCGATCGGTCACAACAATAACGGCATGGATAACACAGGCGCTGAAAAAATCGCCGCATTAAAAACACATCGTTATGCAGTCATCCGTTTTGGCGTTGCCTGCGCACTCAAAGGCGTAGACAAACCCGCCGCTATTGATACACTGATCACACTCTCCGCCGATAAAGACAGTGATATCCGTGATTGGGCAACATTTGCACTCGGATCACAGATCAACAGAAACAATAAGGCCATCCGGGAAGCCCTCTGGGCCAGAACAAATGATGGGAATGAAGATACGCGTATGGAGGCGATCGTAGGACTCGCAGTACGCAAAGATCTTCGTGTACAGGACCTTATCCGCAAAGAATTACAACGGGGCGACGCCGGTACATTGTTGTTTGAAGCAATTACAGAATTGGGTACCAAAGAGTTCCTTCCCGATCTGAAAAAGCTGCATAAACAATCTGCCAATGATACTACCATCCATCCCACCTGGCGGATGAAACTGGAAGAAGCCATCGCAACATTACAACTCTCCGCCTGACCAACGATCACCACAGAACAAACTAATCAATCGCTTTACAATAAACTGATCCATCACATGAGAGCTGCTGTCATAGATCTCGGCACCAATACCTTCCACCTGATCATTGCTGATGTTTCCGCTCAGGAGAGGAAGATCCTTTACAAACCACCGTTCCGGTTTTATTGGGCCAGGGCCGTATCAACGAAAACATGATCATTCCCGAAGCTTTTGAAAGAGGGATCAATACCCTGAAAGACTTCAAAAGCATCATAGATGCGCATCATACAACGCTGATAAAAGCCACCGCCACATCAGCAGTAAGAAGTGCGGTAAATGGTCAGGACTTTGTTGACAGCGCACGCGAAATTGGTATTCAGATTGACATCATCACCGGTGACGAAGAAGCCGCCTATATATTTAATGGTGTGCGGGCTACAGGCATCATCCAACAGACTTCACTCGTGATGGATATCGGCGGAGGAAGCACAGAGTTTATTTTGTGTAATAAAGAAGGACAGATCTGGAAGAAGAGTTATAATATCGGCGCAGCACGCCTGATGCAGGCTTACTTTCACTCCGATCCGATGAGTGAGACAGAACAGCAATCCATTACTGACCTCCTCGACAACACCCTGCAGGAACTGAAGACAGTCTGCGCAACACACCAGCCACAAATGCTGATTGGCTCCGCAGGCGCCTTTGAATCGTTCGCTGCTATGCTTAACAACGGTGAAGAACTTACTGATGTTGCTGCCATGCCGCTTGACATCAACGGCTACAAAGAACTGGCATCCCGGCTGATTGCCTCTACTCATGAAGAAAGAACCCACATGAAAGGACTGATCTCATTAAGAGTGGATATGATCGTGATCGCAGCCATCCTCACCAACTACATCCTGAAAGAAACCGGTTTAAATAAGCTCAGTCTCTCAACGTATGACCTGAAGATGGGAATATTATATGCTTTATAGGTGCAGCAAGCATTCGTTCGCGATGCAACAGCCGTTGCGACGCTCCGTTCAGCGACAGTAATACGATTACTCCTTCGCGTGTTTCTCTCTTCTCGCTATCTCTGCTTCACTTATGTCATCGTCCGGTATTGGGGCTACCTGTACTTCTCCATCCGGAACATAACTTGCTATGATCATTCCCGTAGCAGCGATCACGGTCTCCACCAGCTTCCATTGCTGTGGATGCGTCCCCTCCTGAAATAATTGCTTGCCTTTTCCCAACGTAATAGGGTGTATCCACATATGCAGTTCATCTATCAGACGCTCCGCCAGTAACGTTTGTACCAGTCTGCTGCTGCCATGTACCAACAACGAAGGCCCATCTTCATTCTTAAGCTTTTTCAGGGCCTCAGTAACATCCTCACTGATCAATGTCGAATGCGCCCACGAGAGATCCACAGGCGTTGTTGCTACAACGTATTTCTGAATACGGTTAAACATTTCTCCGATAGGATTATCCTGATGGTATGGCCAATAGGCCGCGAATATCTCATAGGTACGTCTGCCTAATAACAGATCATATGGCTCTGACATGATCTTCGCCATTTTCTGATCCGTCATATCATCTCCATAAGGAAAAGACCAGCCTCCCCATCCGAAGCCGTTGGAAGTATCTTCATCAGCGCCACCCGGAGCCTGTAATACGCCATCCATAGTCATAAACATCGTAACGATAATCTTTCTCATAACAGTGTGATTATTTATGATACAAAGCTACAGGATGACGGCATGCCTCATGCGGGGTGATTGAGACAGACAACAGGCATTTTACGACAAAAAGCAGGCTTATAACGCGAAGACATTGTAAAACAGTCAGATAAGTTGTATCAGACGGTCTGAGGCCGCTACGGGTAGTATTATCAAACTATAAACTATATCTTTACGTAAGTAATGTTCGTTTAAACCATCTTTATGTCTATCACAAAAACCCGCTGGAAAATTGAATCCGACAGGATCATTATCCAACCCTTTGGCCTCCTTTTTATTTTAGCAGGCGTATTAGCCCTGATCTTCGCCGGACTTTTTATCGCCTTCCGGGCGATGGGCGAGCAAAACATTGTTGGGACAGTCCCCTTTGCATCTTTCCTGTTTATTACACTTGCCCTGTTCTTCCTTGGTGGTTTTACGTATATCGTATTCGACCGTACGAACGGTGTCATGAAGAAAATGTTGTTTGGCTTCATTCCTATCCGGAACATCCCCTTCAACAAATTACAAGGCGTTAATATTGTTACCCAGCGTCCCGGTGGCTTTAGTTTCCGCCTCTTTACCAAAGCCCATAAATATGGCCGCGGTATTACGCTTTCTTCAGGATATAGCAAAGACACGGACAAGAATGCGGTTGCATTCAGTACGGAGGTTGTTCCATTGATCCATCAGTTCCTCGATGCAGTAGATCCTCTGCCACAGGAAAAGCTGGAAACAATTACAGACTTTAAGTATTTCATCCCGGATGGCGGTGTATACACCCTGAAAACAAGCAAGATAGGCCTGTTGATATTTGGTGTCGCCTGTCTCGCATTGGGCATTCATGAATGTACATCCGCAGCATGGATGAAAGACCTGCAGCTCATCGGAAAAATACTCATGACCGCCGGTCCTATCGTATTCGGCGTGTTACTGATCGCAGCTGCTTTTACAAAGGTGACCTTCAATACCGGCACCCGTATGATTGAAAGAAAAAGCCCCATCAGACTGGGTAATCACCAGCATCCCTTTGAACATTTTGTGACCTTCCAGACCATACGCAAAACGTATAATGGGCTGTATTCCGGTACGGAAGTACATATGTATTTTCAGAAACCGGGAGAGAATAAGGAAAGGGTGTTGATGCTGGCGTCTTTCAGGAACACACAGAAGATAGAACGCTTTATTCAGGAAGTGAATAGTATTATGAGATAAGCAAACGTGCTGATATCATAGAAAGGGCCATCCGCAATGACGAATGGCCCTTTCTATTTTTATTGATCAGACAATTAATGTCCGTGTTCCTCCCTCAATCCCAAACGATATATACAGTTTTCTGCAATTAATGAATCGCGGTTATCATCAAACCCATAGTCCCGCCTTATTTTATCATTCCACAGCAATTCATGAGAAATGTACAAACCGTTACCCACAGTTTCATTTTTAACCTGAATATTCAATTTCTTATTTTCACAAATAGTGAAACTCATCACATTTCCTTCTCCCAGATCATGATAAAGACTGTCTAATTTCAGTTTCAGAAAATCAGGCACATTTGTAATATCATTATTAGCATTGCCCTGAAAAAAAGTATAACATTCACTGGATTGCAGAACGGTATCTGTTGTATTACCACCGATTTCAATGACATAATTACTGGCATTTCTGTATGCCAGAATAGTGTCTGCATATCTGAGTAAAAAGTCCCGCAAGTCATTATATCGACTCACGCCGCTAATGATCTGTTGGTCAAAAACAGCTGCCTGCATTGCAGCTTTCCGTTCCTTTTCTGTTGCAAGAGAAGGTCCTGAGAAATCACAGGCATAAAGTAGGGTCAGCAAAAAAATCAGCAATGGTCTTTTCATATGTAATTTTAGCGTTAGTATGGGATATTCGCAAGGCGAAATTAATGCAAAAACTAACCGTTCGTCCATAAACCCGGATTTATACTATAATTCGACAATATCCTCTCCATCTCCCAAAAGTCGCGCTACACCGCCTGCTCACTAAAATCTACACTACTTATAACCATACTTTTTTCCGTTTATAAAATACAGGCTTGTCTATATAACCAACTTTATATAATTTTAGCATCTGATGAAAAAGGGGTTAACTGGATTTTTTTTCACGCTGTTTTTTCTCCTGATTGGCGTATATCACCAATCGTATGCTCATACGAGCTACGAGGATATCAGCTATACCCTGAGAAAAGCATTTGAGAATCCGGACTATCTGCATCTCGCAACCACTTCTCACAGACACGGCCTGCAAAGGAAATTACACGCACCCGGCAAATCGAAGAAGAATTATATAAAGATATTCGCCGCCGACAATGAAGAAGATGACGATGTCACTGCCTTCAGAAAAGCCCTCGAAATACCCCGTGATCTTACTGCTTTCTTTGCTGATTATTTTACTGATCATTCTTCCCATCAAACGATACAAGGCTTACCCTCTAATAAGCTGCTATCCTGTCTTCCCGCAGATCGCTACATACTATTTCTTGTAATCAGGATCTGATCTGCCCACGCCCGGTTATATCCCTGTGATTGTCCGGTTTTACATGTTCATTTTATTTTACTCAATAACGTCCGATAGCATCGTCTATAAGGAATGCGCTTGTGTATTACATAATATACATCACTTAAACACAATTATCCGAACCAACATACCGCGCTGAAAAAAGCAACATTACCATGAAAAGAATTGTCATGCTTACGGGCCTGGGGGCATTGCTTTGCCATACCAGCTGCAAACCATCTAAAGCCGAAGAAAAAGAAGGCGACAGCAAGTTTTTTGTTACCAATCCTATTAAGATGGATACCTCCGTCACAAAGGAATATGTCTCACAGATCCGCTCTGTCCGGAACATTGAAATAAGAGCACAGGAAAGAGGTTATCTGGAAAATATTCTCATTGACGAAGGACAGTTCGTAAAGAAAGGACAGCTCCTCTTTAAGATCATGCCGAAGATCTATGAATCAGAACTGGCAAAGGCTCAGGCAGAAGCAAAAGCCGCAGAGATTGAATTGCAGAATACACAGGCACTGTCAGACAAAAACGTCGTTTCTCCCAACGAACTGGCGATGGCAAAAGCCAGGCTGGAGAAAGCCAACGCAGAAATGTCCCTCGCCAAAGTACACCTTGCATTTACAGATATCAGGTCTCCGTTTGATGGCTATATCGACAGACTGCCACTCAAACTGGGTAGTCTGATAGATGAAGGTGAATTACTCACCACCCTGAGCGATAACAGTGAAATGTTTGTCTATTATAATGTATCAGAACCAGAATATCTGGACTACAAAAACAGTGAACAGAACGGCGCCAAAACGAAAGTAAATCTGCTGGAAGCCAATAACGAGCAGTTTAAATATCCCGGCGTTGTTGAAACTATTGAAAGTGAATTCAATAATGAGACGGGTAATATCGCCTTCAGAGCCAAATTTCCTAATCCGGATAAACTCCTGAAACATGGTGAAACCGGTAAAGTACTCATGACCGTCCCATTGAAAAATGCACTCATTATTCCGCAAAAAGCGACCTATGAGATTCAGGACAAGAAATATGTATTTGTGGTAGATAAGAACAATGTGCTGAAATCAAGAGAAGTCGCTATTGAAGCACAAATGCCCGATCTCTTCGTGGTAAAAAGCGGTCTGACAGAAAATGACAGAATACTGCTGGAAGGTGTACAGAAAGTGAAAGACAATGACAAAATCACCTATCAATTCCAGGATCCCGCCACTGTCATTACCCACCTCAGACTAAAAGCGGAATAGTGTAACCATTAAAATACATGTAACATGTTCAGTAATATTATTAAAAGGCCCGTCCTCTCTATAATGCTCTCGCTCATTATAGTCCTTCTGGGGGTATTGGGCATGATGAGTCTTCCGGTAACGCAGTTTCCTGCGATCTCACCCCCAACCGTAAAAGTGACAGCTGAATATCCCGGCGCCAATGGTGAACTGCTGGTGAAAACAGTGATTATCCCACTGGAAAGAGCCATCAACGGGGTACCCGGCATGAAATATATGACCTCCGATGCAACCAACACCGGGGAAGCCAATATACAGGTGGTATTTGACCTCGGTACAGATCCTAACCTCGCAGCATTAAACGTACAGAACCGTATCGCAAAAGTGATCAACAAACTGCCACCTCTGGTGATACGCGAAGGCTTGCTGACCAGTCTCGAGCAACCGGCAATGTTGATGTACGTGAACCTGCACAGTACAGACAAACATACTGATGAGAGGTTCCTGTACAACTTTGCCGATATCAATATCCTCCCGGAACTCTCCCGCCTGAAAGGGATTGGTAGCGCCCGTATCCTTGGTACCCGAGAATATTCGATGCGTATCTGGCTGAAACCGGATCGTATGCTGGCCTACAAGATCTCGGCAGAAGAAGTCATGAAAGCACTGAATGAACAGAGTCTGGAAGCTTCTCCGGGTAAAACGGGTGAAAGCTCTGGTAAACGTTCGCAGGCATTCGAATACGTCATGAAATATCCGGGTAGGTTTAGTACGAAGGAAGAATATGAAAATATCATCCTGCGGGCCAATCCCAACGGAGAACTACTACACCTGAAAGACGTTGCAGATATTGAATTCGGCAGCCTGTTCTACGATATTTACTCGGATCTGAACGGTAGTCCTTCTGCCGCGATCGTCCTGAAACAATATTACGGTAGTAATGCCAGTCAGGTCATCAAAGAAGTAAAGGAAAAACTGGAACAGATCAAGTCCAGGTCATTTCCACAAGGGATGGATTATGAGATCAGTTACGACGTATCCAAATTTCTGGATGCCTCTATTGAAAAGGTATTACATACACTGGTAGAAGCCTTCATACTTGTGGGTATAGTGGTATTCCTCTTCCTCGGAGACTGGCGGTCAACACTTATTCCGGCATTGGCCGTACCGGTGTCACTGGTGGGTACTTTTATATTCATGCAGTTCCTCGGACTCACCCTCAACCTGATTACGCTCTTTGCGCTTGTACTGGCGATTGGTATCGTGGTGGATAATGCCATTGTGGTAATTGAGGCCGTACACGCGAAAATGGCAGAAGAACATCTATCACCTTACTTAGCGACCAAACAGGTCGTCCATGAGATCAGCGGGGCAATTATCGCGATTACGCTCGTAATGGCCGCCGTATTTATTCCGGTAGCCTTTATGTCTGGTCCGGTAGGTATCTTCTACAGACAGTTCTCCATCACCATGGCAACAGCCATTATACTGTCCGGTGTGATCGCATTGACGCTCACCCCTGCCCTGTGTATCATGATGCTGAAGAACACCCATGGACAGCCAAAAAAGAAAACACCGATCAACCGTTTCCTCGACTGGTTCAATGACCGCTTCGACAGGCTCACCGGAAGGTATACCCGTCTCTTACGCAGGATCGTCAACCGCAGGATTATCACTTTCGGCGTACTGATCGCGTTCTGTGCCGGTACATGGTTCCTTAGCAATACGGTTCCACCGGGCTTTATCCCTGCTGAAGATCAGGGTATGATCTACGCGGTGATTCAGGCGCCTCCCGGTTCTTCACTGGAAAGGACCAACGAGATCTCCAACAGATTACAGAAGATAGCAGAAAAGATCGATGGCGTACAATCCGTTTCCTCACTGGCAGGTTATGAGATACTGACAGAAGGTACAGGGTCCAACTCCGGTACCTGTCTGATCAACCTGAAAGGCTGGGCAGAACGTAAACATTCCGCAGAGGAGATCATTGAAGAACTGGAAGAGAAAGCCAAAGATATACCCGGCGCTGTGATAGAATTCTTCCAGCCGCCAGCTGTTCCCGGCTATGGTGCTGCAGGTGGTTTCGACTTACGCCTGCTCGATAAAACCGGTACCAACGATTATAAGAAAATGGAAGCCGTAAACAGGGATTTCGTAGAAGCATTGAAGAAACGTAAGGAACTAACAGCCCTGTTTACTTTCTATAGCGCCAGCTATCCGCAATTTGTGCTGCATATTGACAACGCAATCGCACAACAGAAAGGCGTAACCATTGCCAACGCGATGCAGACACTGTCTACACTGATCGGTAGTAACTATGAGACAAGCTTTATCCGCTATGGCCGTCTTTACAAAGTGATGGTACAGGCAGGTCCACAGTACAGATCGATGCCGGAAGATATCATGAAACTGTATGTGAAAAACGACCATGACGAGATGGTACCATTCTCCACTTTTATGAAGATGGAAAAGGTATATGGTCTGAATGAGATCACCCGTTATAACATGTTCACTTCCTCTGCGATCAAAGGTTCTCCTGCCGCAGGATATAGCAGTGGTGACGCGATCAAAGCCATTCAGGAAGTCGCACAACAAACCCTTCCAAGAGGCTATGACATTGACTGGGGAGGTATGACCAAAGACGAGGTAGGACGCGGTAATGAGGCGATATTTATCTTCCTGATCTGTCTTGCATTCGTATATATGATCCTTGCTTCGCAATATGAAAGTTTCATGTTACCACTGGCAGTTGTGCTTTCACTGCCTGCAGGCGTATTTGGTGCTTTCCTCTTCCTGAAATTACTGGGACTGGAAAATAACATCTATGCACAGGTAGGTATGGTGATGCTGATTGGTCTGTTAGGTAAGAATGCCGTATTGATCGTAGAATTTGCGGTACAGAAACATCAATCAGGAGAATCAGTATTCCGTTCGGCGGTAGAAGGCGCCAAAGCACGTTTCCGTCCGATATTGATGACTTCCTTCGCCTTTATCGCGGGGCTGATACCACTGGTATTTGCTACAGGTCCCGGTGCCATCGGTAACCGTACAATTGGTACAGCAGCTGCGGGTGGTATGCTTTTCGGAACCATCTTCGGGGTGATACTCGTGCCGGGCCTATACTATTTCTTCGGTAAAATAGCGGAGAAACACAAGCTGGTGAAACATGAAGAAGAGCTTCCTCTAACTGAAGAAATTGAACACAATGTTTAAAGGAAAAAAGTACAGATATATCGTGGGAGGCTGCATTGTGCTGGGATTCACGGCCTGCAGCATCCCCAATGTGGTCGAAAAAACCGAAAATAAGCACACCCCTGCGAGTTATAATGCATCATCAGATACGACCAATATTGCAGGCATCAAATGGAAGGAATACTTTACAGATCCCTATCTGGCTGCGTTGATCGATACGGCGTTACAACATAATCAGGAGTTAAACATTACCCTGCAGGAGATTGAGATCAGCCGGAATGAGATAAAGGCCAGAAAAGGGGAATACCTGCCATTTGTGGGTATTAAAGGTGCCGCTGAAGTAGAGAAAGTAGGCCGTTATACCAGTCAGGGCGCCGGTGATGCGACCACAGAAATCAAACCCGGAAAAGAAATGCCGGATCCTCTCCCAAACTATCTGGTAGCTGCATACGCCACCTGGGAGATCGATATCTGGCACAAGTTGCATAATGCGACAAAAGCTGCTGTTTCCCGGTATCTGGCATCCGTTGAGGGCAGGAACTTTATGGTGACAGGGCTGATTGCTGAAATCGCGAATTCTTACTATGAATTGCTGGCTCTGGATAATCAGCTGACCATCGTAAAACAGAATATCGAGATCCAGAATAACGCACTGGAAATTGTGAAAGTGCAGAAAGAGGCAACAAGAGTGACAGAACTGGCGGTGCGTAAATTCGAAGCAGAGGTATTGAAGACGAGAAGTCTGCAATATGATATCCAGCAGCAGATCACGGAAACAGAAAACAGGATCAATTTCCTGCTGGGACGCTATCCGCAGCCGATTGCCAGAAATGATGACGCATTTGGGAAGTCATTGCCGGCAACGATACACCCCGGTATGCCTTCGCAGTTGCTGGCCAATCGTCCGGACATCAGACAGGCAGAACTGGAACTGGCAGCTGCCAGACTGGATATAAAAGTAGCCAAAGCGCAATTCTATCCTTCATTGGGTATTTCAGCGGCACTGGGTTATGAGGCTTTTAATCCGGCATACCTGCTCAAAACGCCAAAATCTCTGTTGTATTCCATCGGAGGTGATCTGATAGCACCGCTGGTGAATAAGAACGCTATAAAGGCCGCTTATGCCAGCGCAAACGTCAAACAGATACAGGCAGTATATAACTATGAAAGAAGTATTCTGAATGCGTATGTTGAAGTAGCCAATCAGCTGTCTAAGATGCAGAACCTGCAGAAGAGCTATGACCTGAAATCGCAACAGGTAGCTGCTTTGTCGCAATCCATCAATATTTCAAATGATCTCTTCAAATCAGCGAGAGCTGATTATATGGAAGTATTGCTGACCCAGCGCGATGCATTGGAGTCAAGGTTTGAGCTGATAGAAACACAGAAAGCGCAGATGAATGCACTGGTGAATATTTATCAGGCGCTCGGAGGTGGTTGGAATTAATACCGGATAGACGATCGATAGACGATCAGGATGTATATTTAAACAATAAGGCCCGCCTTTCCAGGCGGGCTTTATGTTTTATTAAGAAGCATTTTTTACAGGTTACCGCCGGCCGGCCAGTTCTTCCAGTGGTTATTAGCCGCCTTTACGGGTTGATAACACGCCGGATCGCCTGTCTCCAGCATCTTTGCAATCAGCTGAAAAGTCTCTACAGCAGAAGGCATCTCCTCTCCTGCCAGGTCATTATGATGCCATTCATCCAGTCTTAATATCAGTGGCAGGTCTTTCGGAATCCTGACCCTGATCTCCTCTTCCTGCGCCAGAAATCCTTCTTTGTGATCAACGATGAGCGCCCGTAACAACTCCCATATACGAATGGCTGTTGCATCCTTCAATTCCACGCCACGGGCATTGTAATAAGCAGAATCCTGCGAAACAGGGATCTTTTCGCCATTCAACAGCATTGATACGGCTTCCGGGTGAAGTCTGTCTCTGTCCTCCGGATGAAAAGTAGGTCCGTCTTCACTGTCGTCTGTCGCCAACAGGAAGTTAAAGTTTTGTATACCGGGGGGAAACGGCAGACAATTGCCAAAAAAGTAAAGACAGTTTTCAATACCGTTATGGCCTCCCGCACGATAATTATATCCTACCAGTTCAACCAGCAAGACCCATCTTTCCTTGTCTCCGTAAACGGATAAACGGGAATCAGCCAGATAGACATAGCCATTGTCGAGCATAGGGAACTCAAACTTCTCTGCGTAGGCATCGAGTTGTGCCAGTATATCGGCGGCAGTAAATGTTGCCTGAAATGTTGTGTCCATTCAATCCTTTTTAGAATAGTGCATCAATGTATAACATTTCAGCGACAACATGCCTATAAATAAAGAGGCCCGCCAGACGGCAGGCCTCTTATTCTCAGTGTGTGTTAAAGAAATACCTTAATTAGTATTTATCGTTCTGTGTGTATATTTTGGTAGCATCCATCGTTGACTGAGGGATCGGATAGATCCTTCTGTACGGCTGAGATGCTGGTTTTGCAGTACAAGGGCTATCGAATCTGTTGAAACGGATAGCGGCCTTTCTTCTGTACATTTCCCAGTACATTTCGTAACCGGTTTCGTTATACAGGATCAGATCATTAACAGTAATCAGCTCTTTACCAGGAACACTACCGTACAGTGATTCACGGGTTCTGGTAGTGCGTAATTTGTTCAGATCAGCCAGTGACAGGTCAAACTGGTTCTTACGGAAGTAAGCTTCTGCTCTCATACAATAGATACCACCCAGGCGGTACAGTGGAATATCTACGTTGCTGGAGCTGTTATCTCTTTCCGGATCGAATTCATATTTGAACACGCGTACACCCTGATTGATCTGTGCCTGTGTAAATACTGACTGAACCGGATTATCAAATTTCAGCTCAGGCGTAAAGTCCATCGGCAGAGATGTATTCTTTTCGCAGGTCAGTTTGCTTACTTTGATACGACCATTATCCGTCATTTCGAAAGTACCGTTAGGTAACAGTTTAGGACCATACTGCTGACCAACCTGTAAACCACGGTTAAAGTGGAACCATGGCAGGGAAGCACTGTTAGGTACGATGCTGGTAGCAGGTACACTCACGTCAGTACCATCGTTCATGAACCATGTACCGTCAGCGTACTGATAGTGACGGGAGAAACGAGGGTCGTCATGGTTGTTCTCCCAGGTCTTGTAGAACTCAGGAGTGATACAGGAAGCGTTTGTACCCCTGTTGGCAGGAGAAGGCTTCTGGTTTCTTTCCATGGACATGTAAGCGAAATCGTTATCGCTGTTACGCAGAGTATTGATCTGCTGTGTAACGACGAAGATCAGTTCAGCGCCACCAGAGTTGTTTATATCGAAATTTTCGAAGTAGTTCTTTCTCAGAAGTAAGGTCGGATCATGAATAAGAAGGGTACTATACTCGATTACTTTATCCATGTCCGTACCAGTACCACTTACTGCCGGTTCATCAAATTTGAAGCTGGAAGCATAACGGTCTTTGAATACAGCACGGTTCAGGTACATATCAGACAACAGTGCAAAAGCAGCCTGTTTGGTAAAACGACCATTGTGTGTGTTCTGTTCTCCTATATTAGCGAGATCAGGCAGGATCGCCTCTACGTCTTTGATCAGCTCATCAATTCCCTCAGCTGCCTTTCTTACAGTTATCGGCGCATTTACATCAGCCGGATCACGGTAAGGAGCCTGTCCATACAGATCCAGTGTATGGAAAGTATAGAAATCCAGCAGGCCTTTTGCTTCCGCCAGAAACAGCTTTTTGTTGGTGAAATCAGGTTTAGCATTAATAGCGCTGATCGCTGTCAGGGATTTGGTGATACCTGCGTTCAGGGCGTTCCATGTATTGGTAACAACAGAGTTGTCAGGCGCCCATGTGAATTCGTGTATAGCACGCCATACACCACCGTCACCCCAGTCACTACCACGTGTAGGCAGCAGTGCTTCGTCGGTAGAATACTCCTGCAGAGCGAATACGTTACCGTGGTCCACAAAGGTACCATCACCCAGCTGACCGTAAGCGGCTGCCAGCGCATTCTCAGGATTTGAATTGTTTGAACCCAGTACCTCATCGATCACTTGTTCTTTGAGGTCTGTACAACCTGTCATTGCAACAGTCAGTGCAACACAGGCCAGTGTATGAAGTTTAAATGATTTCTTTCTCATGATCTGGTTTCTTAAAATTTAACTGTTGTGCCGAAGAGGAATGATTTTGCAGCCGGATAAGTGGTGTAGTCGATACCCAGTGACTGGTTACCACCAACTGTCTTAGTTGTGTTCACCAGTGGATCATAACCAGAGTAACCAGTGATGGTCAGCAGGTTAGATGCACTTACATACACGTTCACGGATTTGATCCACTGTACACGCTCAAGCGGTAAAGTGTATCCGAGACGCAGGTTGCTTAAGCGAACGAAGTCAGATTTCTCCAGATACAATGTAGAGAGCTGTACAGCATTAGCAGGGTTTGCATTTGCTTCGTAGAACTTTCTCAGTACGTTACGGTCAGATGCAAGGCTGTTGATGTTCAGATCCAGTGCGGTGTTGTTAACCAGATAACCGCCTGTCTGTCCGATAACGGCAAATGACAGGTCGAATTTCTTATAGCGCATCTGGCTATTCAGACCAAAGTTGAAGTTTGGAATAGCACCTTCGAAGATTTGTCTGTCAGCAGCATTGATTACGCCGTCATTATTTCTGTCTTCAAAGATATCTTTACCATCCTTGTCATAACCGAGGTGTTTCAGCATGAAGAATGAACCAGCTTCGTAACCATTCTTATAGATATTAGCGTTTACACCAGACAGACCGGGACCGGAAATGCTACCGGAGTATAGTTCAGAAACCGGCAGGTCTTTGATGGTGTTAGAGATGGTAGCACCGTTAACATCCAATGACCAGTTGAAATCTTTTGTACGGATCAGGGTAGTTCCCAATGTGAACTCGAAACCTTTGTTTACGATGCTGGCGTCTACGTTTTTCCATACAGTAGTGGTTGGGCTCAGCGGACCAGAAGGAATGTTCAGGATTGGATCTTTGGTAGTCTTGTTATAGTACTCCACGGAACCATATAATTTACCTTTGAACAGGTCGAAGTCAGCACCGATGTTATACTGTTCAACCATTTCCCATTTCAGGTTCGGGTTAGCAGTACGGTTTACGAGTACACCATTTACCACTTTCAGGTCGTCATACAGGTAGTAACCTGCTGAAGTAGACAGAGAGTAACTGGCCTGCGTGATTTTGTTCGGAACTTCCTGATTACCTGTCTGACCCCAGCTAGCTCTCAGCTTTAAGTTCTGAATAGCGCTGATGTCTTTCATGAAACCTTCCTGAGACAGGGTCCAGCCCAGTGCGAAGGATGGGAAGTAACCATATTTTTTACTTTCACCGAAACGGGTAGAACCATCTGCACGGAGAGAGGCTGTTACCAGATAACGGTTATCGTAGTTATAGTTTACACGTCCGAAGTAAGACTGCAGTTCGTTCTCCTGTGCATAACCACTTGGAATGGTTGGCGTACCGGAATAACCCGGGTTGTATTCAGGATCTACGCCTTGTCCCTGTTTTGCGATATTGATCATACCGAAAGCAGTACCAGCGAATTTAAACTGCTGATAAGAGAAACCACCCAATACTTCGAAGGTGTGTTTGTCAATAGAACGGTTATAAGTCAGATACTGGTCGAGCAAAGTTGTATGTGACTGCAGGTTGTTCTGCGCATAAGCACCCAGTGGTGTTCTGTCCGTGATGTTCGGATAGATGGTAGAGTTACGCTCAGAAGTTGATTTATCGATACCGTAGTTGATACGATAGTTCAGCCCTTTCAACAGTCTCAGGGACGCTTCAACGTTACCCAGTACACGGAAGGTGTTGGTTTTATCTTTGTAGATGCTCAGCAGATAAGCAGGGTTATAGTGAGCGTTCATGTTGAAGTTGGTATAACCACCCAGAGAGTCATATACTGAACGGGTTGGGTTAGCCATCAGGGCATGAATGATCAGCTGACCATCAGAACCTGCGGTGTTACCGTTAGGGATACCGGTTTCGTCGATATCACTTGCAGTCAGGTTCAGTTTAACAACGAGACGTCTGTCGTCGAAGAAAGACTCTTCTGCGTTCAGTCTTGCAGTTGTTCTTTTGAAGGAGCTGGTTTCAACGATACCATCCTGATCCATACGGGAAATAGACGCCATGTAGCTGCCGGTGTTGGTAGTCTTGGCGAAAGACAGGTTATGGTTCTGTGTAAACGCATTGCGATAGATTACATCCTGCCAGTCAGTGTTACCTTTGTGGTCATAAGCCGGATCTTTGATCGCTTTACGATATTCGTCCGCATTCAGTACATCCAGTTTTTTGATCACTTTAGACGTACCGAGATACGCATCGTAAGTCAGTGTAGACGTACCTCTGCTACCGCGTTTGGTAGTGATCAGCACCACACCATTAGAACCTCTTGCACCATAGATAGCTGCTGCAGAAGCGTCTTTCAGCACGGTGATGGTTTCAATATCGCTGGTGTTCAGGAAGTTCAGCGGGTTTTTAGGCTCAGAAGAACCCAGACCAAAGTCTGTACCACCTGCACTCACGTTATCATTACTCAATGGAATACCATCCACTACGAAGAGCGGTGTACTACCACTACGGATAGAACCCACACCACGGATGAATACATCTACGCCAGCACCGGGTTCACCACTGGACTGTGCGATACGCACACCAGAAACTTTACCCTGAAGCATGTTATCAACAGATACTGTTACGCCCTGTTTGATATTGTCTGCTTTCAACTGTGTCAGCGCACCGGTTACATCCGCCTTGGTCTGGCTACCGTAACCTACTACTACCACTTCACCCAGCTGACTATTGCTGCCTGACAAAGTAATACGCATTGGCGTGCTGGTTGCTACCACTTCCTGTTGGGTGTAACCAATGAAGGTAACCACCAGTTTGTCGCCTGCAGCTCCCTGCAAGGTAAATTCTCCGCGCTCATTTGTCGTAGTACCCTTGTTGGAGGTAAGTGACTTGATTGAAGCGCCTGGTATCGGCGCACCATCGGTGCCGATTACCACTCCCTTTATAGGTTCCTGGCGGGTTACCTGATCATATACAAAATGACCTGCCGCGTTGGCCATGGAAGGGCTTACGGCCGAAAGCCATACCGCTACCATTAAAAGAAACTGCTTGTTCATGCAATCTACTATTATGCTTTATGTAAATAGACGTGTTTATTTTGACCTGACGGTCATTGCATCTTTGTGTTGTGCCGATTTATCTCTCCTATCGTTATAAGGCTATATTTGGCTGAAGATCGTCCGGAATGCTACCAATGTAATACACAGACTCTAAGGCAAAGTCTCCGGAAATAACATTAAGGTAAGTAATTTTGTTGTCTTGCTTGTAAAAATCCCCCATAAGTCAGCGTGGTTTGAAAATCGGGTGTAATATTAGGACGGTTTCCCGGATTTTAATATTAACGCAAGGTTATGTTTATTTTAATTCCGGCTATACGATCCTCGAAAACCCTATAAATCAATGGGACTCCTCATTATTTTGCCCTTGCTTTTCCCACTCTTTTCTTGGTCTGCCGACCAGTATATCATGCGCACAATTCCAGATAGAGACGTCCGTCTGTGAAACAACCACGTGTTCTTTCCATCCTGCAAATTTTTCATACAGCCGCAAAGTACAGATATCTGTTGCCGTGATGAAAGGGCCTGTTTCGGGAAGATGCGTATGCATCGTTGTAGCGGAATCCTCCACTTTGCTGTACTTCAATACCATGATATCTTTATGCAGCTTTTTGGTGCCCGTCAGCTTATTATGCTCATCAAAAGTCAGCAGATAATCATTCCCAAAAATAACGACACCCGATACATTCGGCCCTGTCAGCACATATACTTTTCTGACATTATTGCGAACAAGCGGGATAATATTCAGATTGGTATTCCTGTAGTGTTTGAAGAGCGTATCCGTTTTGATGGCTTGCTGTGCCACCACCCTCATTCCATACAGGATCTGCTCCTCCGGGGTAAATGCACGCCTGTCAGCTGCTATTATCGCTTTGTCCAGCCGGTAATCCGCATCAAAAGAAACGGTACAGATAACAGCCGGTTGCTCTTCCTTCGAGTAAAAAGCGCAGATAGCAGCATCACCTTTCGTATAGGAGAAATACCCGCCCAACTCCTCCTGCAGCTTAGGGTACTTTTGAAGTGCAAGATCTGTTCCGTACCATGAAGCCATTTCACTGCTAAAGAGATTGGCCCCTTCTATTGCGATTTCTGTCAGTTCCTCCGTCTGTGCACACAGCGAACCCCAGATCGTATTTAACAATATCAAAGTAATCAGGATAGTTCTCATAGATATATTTGAGGGGCAAATATATTAATTTTCAACACATTGGATCAAACATGGGCAGGTGCAGACATATAAAAAGCCGGAAATGAAGCCATTATAAGCTTCATTTCCGACTATCGGGGTTAACAGGGCCTATTTTGCGTATTTCTTCTCAAAAGCATCAGAAGCCTTATTGACTTCTTCTGCAGCCTTTTCAAACGCATCATTGATGTTATTCAGTGCTTTTTCTTCTTTGGCCGCTGTTTCCTGATCAGCCACACCTGCCTTACGGATAGTAATCAATTCCTTATAATCATCCGTAACAACCTTTCTGTAGGTTTGTAAACCCGTCAAAACACCTTTTTGCAATACATCATCACCTTTATAGCTGCCTAATTCTTGCACTTTTTTTATCTGCATATCCAGTGCTTCAGACCAGGTAGTTCTTGCCTGTTCCGCCCGGGTATAGTCTTTTGAATTCATCGCCTCATTCATACCGGCGATCTGTTTTTCGTTGTCATTGATCACCGTGATCAGTTCATTGTTGTAAGTGGCTACATCCATGGACGAATTACAGGCAGCCATTGTACAACCTAATGCCACTGCGAATAAGAAGGTCTTCATTTTTACAAACATCTGTACAGTTTTATGTGTGTTTCAATACAACAAAAGTAACCTGTACCGCTGTCGGTCTTTCTCCCGGAATTCAACCATTTTTCCGAATGAAGCCTATACAAGCTGCTATTGCTCCATGGCCTGCTGCACTTTTGCTTGTTCCAGAAACTCCCCGCTCAGACAAGCAAATGGCAGTCCTTTGCCTGTATTCAATAATTGTTGTAAACTGTTGATCGTTTGATTCCAGCCCTGTTCACAGATGGCCCAGCATTCAAATGCCGGTGTCAACCCCTGATGTGTCAGGGTTAATGTCGTATCTGTTCCCTCACCGGAGATCGTCCAGACAACGGTTGTACCTACCCATTCTTTAGGGTTATCTACTGGTCTGGTACCCGGAGGAGCCTGTTGATGCGTGTCCATACAATACCATTCTACTTGCTGATCTTCCATAAGCGCAGTTATCCTCATCTGAAAAAATGAAGGACCGAACCTTACAATAAACACATCATTCAATTCCTTTGATGCGCCTTCATAATCCTCAGACCACCATTCGGGAATTCTTTGCGTAATGGCTGTAAATACATCATGCGGAGCAGCCGCAATCTTTACCGTACTTTGATAATCGGGTGTTTTCATCTGTGTTGATTTAATGAATAAACTTTATCAAAACTAACCAGAATACCCTCTGTATACCGGTGGCAAAAATGACAATTAAACAGGAGGATCCTGCCAATCACTTACACTAATTCAGTTGATTGGACGTAACTTGTACTTAAGAAATAAAAAGGTATGCGCATAGCTGTTTTAAACTACCCCGACGCCGTTCCCACTTGTGTAACAGGACCTGCAGATATATGGAGCGGAATGGCCCGTATGTATCCGGTGCTGACCGGTATTCCGCTGAAAACAGCTATTCAGATCGATTTTATCACACCTGTTGAAGAGAAATTATATGCAGGTGCTCCCGGATCACTAGTATCAAAAAAAACCGGGGCTAAAGAAGTATATGATCTCATCATCATTCCCGCTATGCGCTTCGAGAAGATAGAACTGGTTGTTGCCAGAGAGCAGGTGCTGATCAGGTGGCTGCAAAGGCAATACCAACAGGGCGCCGAACTGGCCAGCATATGCGTAGGGGCTTTTATGCTCGCTGCAACAGGTTTACTCGATGGTAAAAAAGCGACCACCAACTGGCTCTTTGCAGATAAGTTCAGGAGCCATCACCCTGAGATAGAAGTACAGGATGATAAGATCATTGTTGATCAGGGCCGGCTATACTCCTGTGGGGGCGCATTCAGCTTTACCAGTTTCATGATCTATCTGATTGAAAAGTTTTGTGGACATGAAGAAGCGGTCATTGCCTCAAAAATCCTTATGATCAATGTACATGATCAGCCGCAAAGCACATTTTCTATTTTCCAATTTCAGCATACCCATGCAGATGAAGCCATCACAAAGGCACAGCAATACATCGAAAAGAACTTTGGTCAGCCGCTTACAATCGAACAGCTGGCCCGCCACTGTAATATGAGTATACGCAATTTCATCCGGAGGTTTGAACAAGCTACCACCAATACTCCCCTTGAATACATGCAACGTGTACGGGTGGAAGCTGCTAAGAAAATGCTGGAAGGAAAAAATGAAGGGATCGGACAGATCGCATCAAAATGCGGGTATGAGGATACCGATTACTTCAGAAAAATATTCAAAAGGTATGTGGCTATGACACCCCGTGCCTATCAGGAGAAGTATGGGAAAAATTAAATATCACCCCTGCTGAAATAAACCATAATTCGTATTCACCTCTGTATCTGACACTCTGAAAGTAAGATTAATCCTCGCCCCGATATTCCTCGCAGTCTTCGGTACATGGTGCTCATAATGCTCCTGCATAGTGGCTCCCATCAACAGAAAACTGCCATGCGTCAGAGGGATATCCAGTGGCGCTACATCTTTTCTCTCCTTATGTCTCACCTTAAACAATCTGGTTTCTCCGAAGGTCACAGACGCAATAGCATAATGCTTACCGCTGGAAGAAGGATTATCACTATGCCAGGATACAGAATCCTGCCCATCCCGGTAATAGTTCAATAGTACACGATTAAAGGTAATGCCACAGGCTGTCTCTACAGCAGCTTTGATATCCAGCAATACAGGCGTCCAGGTATAACCATTCTGTCCACCGTAAAAGGCAGTCAGACGGGGATCTGGCAGCGTCTTATCATACATTTTACGCGTACGCTGCTGCCATGGCGTAGTTTCTCTTAATACATTAAAATATTCATCAGAAGCTTTTTTCTCGAAAAACCGCTCCCATAACTTTAATTCCGTATCAGGTAACTGGAAATCAGTAAAACGCTTTTGCCCTTCGTCAAACAGGTCGATATCCTCAAAAAGTGTCATAGTTTACAAAGATAGCAAAAACGGCCAAAATACTAATATTCTTAGTATACTGACCGTTTTTTTTGTTTCTTCTTTTACATGAATAAATTATAATACTTCCCTGAACGCTCATAATCACTAACGGGCCAGTAGTCTGATTGCCATTGTATCTGCCATTGCTTTATGCATCCTGATGGTTGGAAGATGTTCATTGGCGTAATCTTTCAGCTTCTGAGATTACTATTGGCGGCTGCGTCTTCGAAAAGCGCGATTGTTTTCTCATGATCCCTGATTTGTCCTTTGATATAAGCGGTATCAAACATCTCCGGAGCCATCATCTGCATATTCAGTCTCATATGAAAATGCGCACTGTCCGGGCCATCCGGCAGGTTTACACCCCAGTCATTTGCCACCCAAGCAGATCATCCTGTGCCTTTGAATGATCTGTCTGCATAGTTGCCCGAACATTTTCACGCCGGCATCCGCAGATAAAGAATCAGCCAGTTTACCCATACTCACCTCGCCCCAGTTGCCATAGGAGGCCTGAATCATAAAATTCTCATCGCGATCAGATACTATCGGATTATCAATTTCATCTTCATCATCAGAACAGGCAGTTAGTAATGCGCCGGAAGCGACTAATCCCACCAAAAAAAAGAATTTGATCTTTTCAT
>NZ_VOHS01000058.1 GCF_007896845.1 Chitinophaga pinensis
CGCCATGACCTTTATCTGCCGGTAGCTTTTATCCGAAAGGAACGCGAAAGATTCTGCACCACTACATCTGATCTGTATCTGATGACCCGTAAAGGATCCATACAGTAACTTCTCTATTACTTTCAGCGCCCATACGGGCAAAAGACTGACAAGATAAACAATGGCAAACAGCAGTTCATCTACCAGGTTGCGGCGTTTAAGCACTGCCGGAACTTTTATCTCCTGATTGACATAACCTGCGGGTCTTCTGATGGAATTAGCAGCGTCGTACATAGGCATCTACTTTGGCCTTGAGGGTTTATTTTTTTCTGACCTGTCTGTGCTTTAACGCAAATTTAGAACCGATTTATATGCTTTTATAAATCTTAACTTTTCTTTGCAGTGACATAATTTTCCCGTCTTGCTATTATATTGAGTGCCAGTTGTCCATATAAAAAGCACGAACATACTATTCAAAAATGAGTACAAAGGGCTGTGTAGGGAATGCACGAGGTGGGGAATCGCTGATGCCTCTGTTGGTGTGTCTTATTCATTTGGATTCCTTGCCATCATCCAGTATTCAAGAATTGCCCTGATCTGGTTGGCGATATCGTCATAAAATGGCTTTTTGATAAAGTATCCCTGTACGGTAAGGTCATATACTTCATCTATAATCTCTTTCGATTCTATCGTAGTGAGAAAAACAAAAGGAATACTTTTCTTCCTTAATCGTTCATCACTATCAATCTGGCGTCTGAGTTCCAATCCATCATCCGGGGTACATTAATATCGCAATAATCACCAGCGGTCTCTCAGTTGTTTGCTGAAGGTAACAACATTGCATCTCCGGCGTCAAAAATATGATCTCATTACGCATACCCATTTCATTGAGTACATTCTGGTATATTTCCCTGTCATCTTCATCATCTTCGAGTATCAACAGCGGACCATTCTTTGCCATATCATTAATAATTTACATGGAGGTATGAGTACAATTCGTGTACAAAGCAGCATTAGTCATGCCAAAGTTGACATCTTAATACGTAAATGAACTGCTATTTTCGATGATATGCAAGTCCCCCGATTATAAACTACTATATATCTTAAACCAATAACACCGCCAGTTATTGCGCAACATGAGATATTCTTATATGGGCGCTCTGTTCTCAGGAATCATCACACAACAACAATAACAACAAAAGAAAATTGTAATTGTTGACTATCATATAATTATCTGGTATTTGAGGTGGGTCTGCAAACGAATTCCCCTATCAAAGGGCTGTATAAAAATACAAAGTAGTTGGTATTTTTTTTTTTTCCCCCTGCCTAATTTCGGGGTGTTATACCCTGTAGCGTCTGATATATAAGCCATTTACCCGGCCCCTCCTACAGTAAGCTCATAAACATTCAAATTAAATACCTCATATGCAACTGGACAAAAAATATTACATCACATTGGTAAAGGTGGTACATTCCGGCCATCAGGGGATGCAGTGTATGATACTACGGCGGCAGACGTTGACGCACTCTTTGCAGACCTCAGCAACAACAACCAGAAGAGACTTTTATTGTATTTCCACGGTGGTCTGGTAAAAACAAGTGCAGGTATGGAAATAGCGGAACGGGTACTACGCTATACCAATACGAAACAAGCAAATGTACACCCCGTATGTTTTGTGTGGGAACCGGTCTGATTGAAACACTGGGGCAAAACTGGCAGCAGATCGCCTCTTCAGCCTTCTTTAAAAAGCTACTGGTAAAGATTATCAAAATAGCCGGCAAAAGCTCGGGATTGATGTGGAAGAAATGGTGGGAAGCAAAGGATCGGCACCATGTCTGACGCAGAAATTATGCTGGAGCTGGAAAAACCCTTCCCTTTCGATCATACAAGCGTCGATACCGGCAAAAGAGCTGCGGCACTAAATGTCCCTGAAGCACTTACTACACAGGATGCTTACATTGATAACATGGTGCAACCGGAAGTATATGCAGAAATGGAACTGGAAATAGCCAGTGATCCAGCTTTGCAGGCATTGGCAGAACAGGAAAAACCGGAAACCTTTACAGATATTCAACCGGATGGCAGCAGATCCTTCTTATCCCGGCCAAACTGATCTTTACCGCTGTAAAAATCACCCTCGCTGTAATCAAAAGGTACGTAAAGAAAACAGATCACGGCTTCTATCCAACAATTGTTGAAGAAGTACTCCGCTCATTATATGTATCAGATGCAGGTTCATTTGTATGGGGCGCTATGAAAGAAAAGGCGGCCGCCATGTGGAAGGACGATGATTTTAGCGGCCCCGCATCAGAATGGCACGCAGGCAGCTATTTTCTGAAAAAGCTGTTGGAATACCAGCAACAACAGGGTGAACTAAGTATTGATCTTGTAGGACACTCAGCTGGTTCCATCGTTATCTGTGAGCTGATCAAAAAGCTGGCGGCGGCAGGTATACCACTACAGTTCCGCAATATCCTGTTCCTCGCTCCCGCCTGTCGTTGCGACCTCTTTGCGGATGCTGTATTGAAGCATCCGGAAAGATTCCAGCGCTTCCGCATCTTTACCATGCAGGATATCTACGAAACAAAGACCGGATGGCAGCCCCGCTATACACCAGATCCCTCCTTTACTTTATCTCCGGTGTACTGGAAGGCAGGATATTGATGCACATATACTCGGTCTGGAAAGGCACATTGGCGGCAAAGCACCTTATGATAAATTTGACTACCTCAATAACATACACCAATACGTAACAGTGGAAGATCGCTGTGTTTTTTCGGTTACATCGGATGGCGCACTCGATGGACTCAGGTCTGGTTCGCAACGTCATGGTGATTTTGATAATGATGAGGAACCGACGCTTGACAGCGTCTTCTACCTGATAAAGCAATAGACTATGGAAAATGATTATGCAATAGTGATAGGTGTCGAATATTACGAAGGTATTCACCCGCTGGCAGGACCACATGGAGACCTTGAAAGGTTTCTTGCATGGATAAAAGATGAAGCCGGAGGCAATATAAAGGACGATAATATCAAAACTTTTATCTCTACACCCACCTTCACTCCCGCAGGATGATATCGATTCGTGGTTGGGTAGAAAAATGGGGGAATTACAACTGGCAGGCAAACGGGGCCGGAGGTTATATTTTTATTTCTCCGGACATGGTATTGGTGTAACCATGATGAACTCCGCCATGTTGCTGCCAAAATGGACGACCTTCATGCGTAATTACGCGCTCTCATCCGAGAAGTATATACAGGAGCTGGTCAATAAAGGCACTTTCGAGGAAATATACTTCTTTATGGATTGCTGCCGCAACCGTATTCCCGGCGTTAACGGACAGCCACCACTCTTTGGATCACCCGGACCAGCACCTCAACCTACAGAGTATATGCTTTGTTATGGGGCAGATTTGATAATGTAGCTTATGAGGTAAGCTTACAGACGCTGGATAGTCAGCTGAATAATATGCTGCCCGAGGGCTGTTTACCGAGGTGTTGCTTAATGGCCTTAAAGGTGCTGCCGCTGACCGGGAAGGACGCCTGCGCGTTACTGATCTGGTTACTTATCTGAAACGGAATCTCCCCATTCTGGCCCAAAGTGTTGGCAAAAATCAGAATCCCAGAACATCAATGGATATAGATCTCCAAAAAGAAATTGTCGGTCCCTTCCCCAAAGAGCTGGATATTTCCATTGAGTTCACGGCATCCCAGCCATTGACCGAAATGATACTGGAAGATCCGGATCTCAATATTGTGAAGCAGGGTAATACTGCTGAACTACGTTGGGACCTTCACCTGAAAAGAGGTGAACATGTGTTGCGGGAAAAATAAACAGGAAGGGATGAAAATTGTAATTAACGGCCTGAAAAATTCGTATATGGAGAGCAATAAGTTTTTGTTTTCATTTGTCATTGAGGACAGGAACATGGCTTCGTTTACCAGTCTGAAACTGTTCAATGGCTATAATGAAATCGTCAAAGAAGGCTATGGCGATATGAATGTACAGGTGCCAAAGGGTATTTACACCTTGAGAATTGAGATCAATGAGCACGTGGAAGACCGGAAATACCGGGTCGATAAAGATATCGATGATAACTGGCGGCTATAAGACGGTGTCACCAATGCCGATGCAGGACTGACTTCCACGCATGAATATTTTTCCAATCCTACAGACACATGGAGCAGAGCATCTACCATCAAGGGAGAACAGATTACAGGTAGTAGCCTGTTTCTGTTCTTCAGATATACGGACAAAGAGATCCCGTATGATAAAATACCCCGTATGGCGGACTTCTATCTGCTGCAATCATGACAGACAACTGGCATTTACACTGGGACCAGATAATGTCAAAACAGAACAGGGTTTAACGGAGAACATATGCTGCTGTTTCTTTTCATGAAACAGTGGAACCGGCCAATATTATCGTTGTATATGATAATAAAAACCTGAAATGCGAAATGCCATTATATGTTTTAACAATTGGCAAACACAGGTTTTTATCATGTTCAAAGACCAACCGGCCTTTAATACGACGAGGATTGCCATGCCAAAATTGGCTTCCGGTCGGATGAAAAGAAAACTTCCAGCTGGATGCACTGATACAAAAAATGTACAATGGTATCTATTTTCTACCCGGTACCTGCGTCAATATGCAGCTACCGCCAAATGGGAGAATCCCATGTTAGGCATATTAGCAGCTTATATCTACCTGTTGAGTGAAATGAAGCGGATGACAATCTATTTGGAGAAATGCTGACAACCTCGAGGATCGGATTTAATGAACCACTCGGCACCGGATCTCGTTGCATTGAGGATGTTAGGCGCGATACATTTCAAAAAAGATTTCCCCGTGAACCTTTGATTGCACCTGTATGATTGCTGCAGGCGTTAATGCCTATCTCCGGCAATCTTTACAAAATATGCACTCATTCCAAAGAATGGTATTGTCGAAAAGATACTGACTAAACTCAGGCTGATAGTATCTGGACGACTTATTCCCATTACCGTTTAAGAAAGCAGTCAAACCGGTTACAAAAACTCCTGTTAAAGGCAAAACGCGGCGGGTTAAAACTGCAAAAGTAGTCTAAGAGAAAAAGACCTCACAACGGAACTTATACAGTACCTGCATCTGGTGTACCCTTTAATCCACACAAGACTGGGTAACCAGCTCCGTCTTTGCGGACTAACCCGCGCAAAAGGAGCCCGTTGATATTAACACGATTGCCGCCAATCTTCAGCTGACGCCTAATACAGTGCTGAAAACACTCAAGTCGCTGAATAAAAAAATAAACTCAATGCTGTAGGCACAGCTATCCTTGGCAGTACCAACGATAAAGTGAAAGAGATCCTCTATTCCGCTGATAAACTGCTCATTAACTTACTCGATCTAAAATAGTTGCCAGTTGACATAAAGTAAAGGGGCGTTTCAGATACCTGAAACGCCCCTTGGTGTATATGTGTGTAGATTAAAGCAGCTTTATTTTGCGCCTGCACTATTTCCGCCAAGACTCATGGTAGGGATGGGTAGTCTGAAGCCTACAAATACATAATGCGCACCATAGAACAGATTATATGCCCAGCCTACCTGCAGGTAATCATGTAATGTGGAAGCGACTACACCCAGACCTAATTCCGGTACATCATCCTTATCGAAATCAGGAGACGATACGTGTAAACCGAAGTTCAGGTCCAGCAGGTTATTCGGCAGTGAAGAATTACGTTTCCATTGCTGGCTCATGCCAAATATCCCTTTAAACAATACATTGTAGTAAGGGGCCATTTGTACATCCTTTTCAATCTTTGTCGTCTTCAAAGGATGTGCGAAGATCACACCGACTGTCGCTTCTATATGTGCCAGAATGCGGTATAAGGTCAGACTATGAGATTCTTCCATCAGGTTTCTTTTCGAGCTGCCGTTGGTCACCTGCATTTTGATCACTACTCTGTCTCCTGATTCCCGGTAACCGGAATACAGCAGGTCAGTAGATGCCTCAGAAGGGATATTCCCCAATGCCAGAGAAAAGACTTTGTCGGAGAAACGGAGTGCCAGTTCTGCGAGTCTTCTTTCTTCTTTACCAAACTGCAGGACATCATCCGGGATCACCATATCTGCCAGTGCAGTCAACTTACCGGAAGCCAGAGACAACAGGGTAGCACATTGCGTCTGCACGGTTGCAGAAGCGGCCGGGATATCTGTTTTTATGGCTGTCAGCAGTCCTTTCATTTTGGTAAATTCGTTATTCAGGCCTGCGACGTCTGACTGCAAACGCGACATAAATCCGGATAATCCGAACTTACTGGTATTATCAATGGTCTGGTAATACTTCACTTTGTCATTCAGCAGGGTTTTAATCGCCTCTCCTTGTGCCAGTGCCTGCTGTACATCTGTGATGATCTGCTCATCCTGCAGAGTGGCCAGTACCTTCTCCCCTTCTTTCCGGAAGTCTTCGTAGTCTGTTTTAAGCCTTTGCTGGAGGATATCGGTAAACTGCCGGACATATTCCCCCGTAGGATCTCATTGACATTCATTTCTCTTTGCTGACTGCTTTTTACCCATTTCTGGATGTCTTCCAGTTGGGAAAGCTGTGCGTCAGACAGGGTGAACTTCCAGCGCTGGACTTCATAGTACTCTCCCTGCGGATTATCATCCAGTCCGTTAAAGTGTAACGGAGAAGGCTGGTTATTATGCATCAGCCATCCTCCTATCTGCACACGTACATCGTTATAGGTGCCGCCGTCTGTCAGCTGTTTTTCCAGATCAGCGATACGCTTGTTCAGGGCGTAGGTAATACCACCCCAGATATCTGTTACATCATCATACGCTTCGAAGTAATCGCGCGTTGCAGGATCACGATCGAAGACGGTGGTGATTTCCTGCGCAATGGAAGAGGTTTTCTCCAGAAAAGCCGGCAGACTGTTTTTATCACCCCGCACATGCTGGCGGACTGCCTCTTCCATTCCTTTGGCCCAAATGTCAACCTTTCTTGTGCCTTCATATAGTACATTGAGGAGACTGACTACATCTTCCGGCAGCGGACTACCAATACCAGCAGTATTTACTTTTCTGATAAAGGCGGAACGGTCGAAACGGATCGTCAGCCGGCTATTGATATCGGCATTATTTTTACTGTCGTAGGTTTTATTGTTCTGATCTGTTTCCCGGATAGTCAGGATAGACTGTGCCGCAGCACTGCCAGCTGACAATACGGTGAACAATATGGCACATGGCAATATTAAAAGTCGCATATTGGATTTTCATTAAGAATAAACAGGGACTTAACCGTTGGCGTAAGCGGTCATGACAGCGGTGTGCATACTACCTCTGCCTTTCATAAAACGAGCTTTGGTAACGCCTTCTGAAACGACGTTCCTGAATGGGGAAATAGACAGGAGTACAAAACTGTCATAGTCGGATGGCCTGACACGCGGATGCCATTCCATTTTCTTCAGTACCGGAAGAATGACCGGGGGATTGATCACCCGTAAAAAGATGACCATGTCATACATTCCCATCCCTGATTTACCGATTTTGGACCTGATAAAGTTGGCAGTATCATTTGCTTCTGCGGCTACCTCATCGTCTCCCAAAATCAGTAGTAAAAGCTGGTCAGGTTGGTCCAGCAGATCCTGAAAAACTTTTAGTGCCTCGGCTTCCTCTGTGGGAAGCACTACATAATTTTGCATTTACAGTCGGTTAAGTGTGTCAGCGTCGGGGAAAAAGCATGAAAATAGATAATAAAACGGGAATTCCAATATTATAACACAAAAATCCTAATATATAAGACACCGTATGAATAAAGTTTACAGACCCGGAGCAAAGGGCGCCTTATTAGATGAATATGAACGGGTTATTAGAGAATTGCAACAGACCATCACTGGACTTGACGACAAGGAGTTAATAACAGTTATGGACCCTCACACGTCTGACGACAATTGCCGGTCCATACAGACGGTATTATCGCATGTGGTCAATTCTGCGCATAGTTATGCGATCTATATTTTGCACGCTTATGGCCACCGGATGGTAAGACCGGAGAAACGTTATCATCCGACCGTAAACGACTATATCAGGGATCTGCAGGAGGCATTTGAGTTTACATTGATGGTATTCGGGGATATTAAGGACAGTGAGCTGGAACAGCCGGACAATGATAAGAAGATCCTGACGCGCTGGGGGCAGGTGTATGATATCGAGCAACTGATGGAGCATGCGATTGTACATGTGATGCGCCACAGGAGACAGATTGAAAAGTTCAGGGTTATACTGTCAGCCATGCACTGAAACGGGAAAGGCTGTCCACCCTGAGGGAGGAACAGCCTTTCTGCATCATTCTTCCACTACTTAGTCGAGTCGCGCAATGATCCCCCAGCCGTAGAAGCTATTGGCTACGCCGATCAGTAGTTCATTGTCTCCTTCGTTCAGAGGAACGTTAAAGGCAGTATTTTCGATAGAGCATCTTCCTTCGGGTGTTTTCATGATCGGCATACCATAGAGATTCTTGTCTACATACAGATACCTGCCATTGATAAATACCCATACTTCATCACTGAAGCCCAGATTAAGTTTTTTCAGTTGTTGTTTGTCGGCATGGATGTTTGTCTTCAGCCATACAATACGACGTTCCTTACTCATACCAAATTTGCGCGTCAGGTTTACGAGTCCGCCTCTTTCTGTCCAGATATTCTCCCATGCGGCCTCTTTTGCCGGCATAAAGCTGCTGCTGAAGTCCACGTCTTTGGTAGTTGTTAAAGGACTGGTGACTTTCCAATCCCGGAGGTAACGCGGATCGCTATCGGTAGGATCAGGCGATTCTACGGGGGAAAGACCACCGGTATCCCCCGGTCTGATGACGAGATTGGCGATGATAACCTGTCCTTCAAAACCGATACTGCCATGCTGCACGTTTCCTTCGAGGTGAGGAATCTTCAATGCTGCCCGGGCGCTATCATTGATATAGACCCACATCTGTTTTCCGGAGATGACCAGTTTGACGTGATTCCATTTTCCTCTTTCATAAGTGGCATTCCCCTGATAACCCGGTAGCATGTCCCAGAGGTTAACACCAGCGATAAAGGGAGCATACTGTATTGCGTCCATAGCGGTATTATTGCCGGCAGCTTTGGTGCGGAAATAAAAGCATTCCCGTTCGTCTGTGGAACTTTGCCGGAAATACATCGAGGTAAAGCGCGGATCAACCGGATCCATATCATACTCAATGGTCCCGTCGCTGAAATCGACACCTTTTAGTACCGCGGTGCCATCACTGGTTGTTATTTTCATAGCGGGGACGGATTGCCAGGTCAGGAATTCAACGGCGTTGGGTTTAACATCCCAGTTGTCGGGCGTTAGTGCAATGCGGTTTTTGTGTGGTGCCGAAAGTGATCTGGCAGACTGTCTGTTTTCCCTGGGTTGTGCGGCAGCAGTGAGGGACGAAAGCAGCAATAATAAAATGGCGAAGGTCTTGTACATGGTCTGTCGTTTTAAGTTTTCAGATGATAATGCCGCAAAGCTGAATAATAAGTAACTTGATGGCAATTCAAGGAATGTTCAAGTTTGTGCAAGTCTGTTCACGGAGATAATAAACTCATTATCAAATGGAAAACAATTTAGAAACAGATCACATACAATATTGTCTGACGCTGGCAGAAAAGCGGTTTAACCGGGGTAGCAGTGACAGGTGGACGACCTATGATTTCGAGAAACTGAGTGAATCCATACAGGAGGCAACCGGCGTTGTATTGAGTGTGACCACTTTAAAGCGCTTATGGGGGAAATTGTCTTATACAAATACACCCGCGACAACAACACTTAATACCTTAGCCCGTTATGCCGGTTTTGACGACTGGGGTACTTTGAGAATACAACCCGAACCCATCGGACAAACGGTCAACCAACCCGTAAGAGCGGTGCCGGAGCAGAGGCCTGTAGCGCAAAAACAGGGACGCCAATGGCCTTTATGGGGTCTGGCAGCCTTACCGCTGGCCTTTGTATTTTATCTGGCACTTCGTTCAGACGGGCGCTCAACTCCCCCTGACAGGCGGGCCAGTTATCAATTCAGTAGTAATAAGACGGTCCTGAATGGCGTACCTAATTCGGTTATCTTCAGATATGATGCCAGTGCGGCGGGAGATGATACGGTGTATATATCTCAATCCTGGGATATAAGCAGGAAATTTGCCGTACCCAAAGACAAAAAAGAATACTCTTCCATATACTACTATCCCGGTTATTTCAGGGCCAAACTGATGATCGGCAAAGAGATCGTAAAGGAGCATGATCTGATGATCAGTTCTAATGGCTGGCTGGCACTGGCTGATCAGAACAGGGTACCTGTTTATTTCGCAAAGAAAGAGTTCTTGCGCGATAGTACCGTGACGATAGACAAGGCTATGCTGGATGCCTATAATATTCCCATGCAACCCACCCTGCCAGAGCTTCGTTTCTATTATGTAGCAGATATGGGCGGATTACGAACCGATGATTTCCGCTTTGATACCCGGGTAAAAAGTACTTATAGTATGGGCGCTGCTGCCTGTCAGCGGATGGAGATACTGATACTCTGCAAGAACGATGTGTTTATTATTCCACTTTGCGCAAAGGGCTGTGAGGGTGATCTTTATCTCAGAGCGGGTAATCAGTTCCTCCAAAGTAATAACAATGACCTTTCTAAGTTCGGGAGAGACCTGCATGAATGGGTACGATTGCAGGTGGAGGCGAAAGATAAGCAGATCCGGATACTGGTAGACGGAGAAGTGGCCTGTTCTTTCAAAGCGGATTATATGGCGACGGATATCGTGGGCGTACAATATCGTTTTCTGGGTCCGGGAGCAGTAAAGGATACCCGTTTTTCAACCGGAACGCGGGTGATTAACTTGTGATGCTTTCGGTAAATTTGCCTACATTTAATTCATTAACCCTGCCATACACGCAACTGATAGTTTTTAAGTTTCAAACCCTTAACAATTCCATGATGACAACTGATGAGATTATCAAGGCACTTACCTCCTTTGAGCCTGACGGGCGCTCCAATGACGACAATATCTCTTATTTCTACGAGCTGATGGAAGCGCTAAAACATAACGCTGATAAAGACAAAGCGATCGAACCTATTTTCCGGCTGATTGAAAAGCATCCACATATTGATTACGGTTCTCCCGGACCGCTGGCGCATACGCTGGAATCCTTCCATGAGTTCTATCATGAACCGCTTTTTGCTTCACTGGACAGACGTCCTACCCCGCTGACGGTATGGATGCTGAACCGGTTGACCAATGCTGATCAGAACTATCTGGAGCATAAGACGCTGGTAGAGAAAATGCATTCGTTGTTACAGCATCCGGAGCTGGACGATCTGACCAGAAGTGCAGTGGAAGATTTTGTAGATTTTCAGGATCATCCCGGAGAGGAATAACCAGCTGATTTTTATGGCTTACAGGCTGTTGCCACTACCTGATACTTCAAGGGAGTGCGAGGGGAATGTCATTGCCTGTGTTTTATGGTAATGCCAGCGGTTGACGAAGTTGGGAGCTCAGTCGATATATTCCTGCTTTATAACGGGAATAACCTGCGCTATCTATGACATTCAGCCATGAATGCGGAGCGGTCATTGGATAGTATTGTTGTTGGAAAAGAAGCATGTATAGCAGGCATTAGTGCTTCTGTTAAGGAAACAGTCTGTTGTGACCTGTAAAGTATCGCACAAATTATTAATCGGGAGCTGTTATTGGTTGTTGTTGGCAAAGATGCTGGATAAGCAGGCATTCGTGCTTCTACTAAGGAAACAGTTTGTTGTGACCTATAGAGCGCAGGCACATAGTGTTCATCGGGAGCTGTTATTGATTCTTGTTGGCAAAGAAGCGGGTAAGCAGGCATTCGTGCTTCCATTCAGGAAACAGTCTATTGTGACCTATAGGGCGCAGGCACACAGATTTCCCCGGGAGCTGTCATTTCTCCTGTAGGGATGCATCAACTGCTTTTATTGTCAGCTGGTATGCCAGTACTGCTCAGGAAATACAATTCCTTCTGGCTTTCACGCCGAGTTGCTGCAGATGCCAGATCATATCGTCAATATATGGTCTGTCTGTAATACGATACTCGATCGTTTTGCCGTGTGTTTTTATCCGCATAAAAGTACCTCTTCTCGGACCACTGAAGCGGGTGAACTGCACCTGCCTGATCGCAGATAAAGGAATGACGGTGGTAGTACCTGACAGGTGTGTCAGCGGCTTTTTGATAATCAGTCTGTCTCCATAAAGGTGGAAAGTATGCGGCGTAAAAGTATCCAGCCGGCAATTAACAGAAAAAAGAGCGCCATGGTGAGCTGGCCGCCCCATGAGGTTGGCGACATGAGATATAGGCAAACGATCGCCGCAATGACAGATATTGTGGCAAATGATATGCAAATCAACAGATCACCAAAAAACAGATTCGTCTCAAATAAAGGTAGGGACGAAGGTTCCTCTGCAGTGGCAGATGGATGTGTTACAGTGTCGGACATCGGAAAATCAGGTTACTCCTAATTTAACGAAAAAAAAGACCATTCTCTGATAAAGAATGGTCTTTTTTTCGTTACCAGAGATTATCCTCCTATTTGTTAAAGAGGGTATCCCAAATTGAATAGCGGGCGCAATAAAATGGCGGTTTCCCATAGTTAATGTATCCCTGCTACCGGCAAAAGGAGTGATAATTGAATGCAGGAGCCTGCTAAGGACAACCGGGCTACCTTCTATCCCAGAGATATCTTCCCATGCGACGAATCTTTCCCGTCTCTATAAAAAAGCCCCACAATTGTACATTTCAGGGTTTAGGTTTCCGTTCTCATGGCTTTTATAAAATTTTATTTGGAACATTCGTTCCACATACTTAATTTTACATCCGGAACGATCGTTCCAAACAAACAAGAGACATTTAAATCAACAACAACAACTCACAATTAAAATCAAATTTTATGAACAGGTTACAGAATAAAGTAGCAGTTATTACCGGCGGTAACAGTGGCATTGGTTTCGCTACGGCGCAGTTATTTATCGCAGAAGGTGCACAGGTGATTATCACCGGTCGTAATAAAGCATCAGTTGATAAAGCGGTAGCAGAACTGGGTCAGGGAGCAAAAGGCATCGTTTCTGATACTGGCAGCATGCAGGACATCAGACAATTACAGGCACAGGTAGCGGCGATACATCCTGTGATAGACATTTTGTTTCTGAACGCAGGCGTAGCAAAATTTTCTCCTATTGAAAATGCAGATGAAGCTTTCTTTGATGAACAGTTCAATATTAATGTGAAAGGTTCTTACTTTACCGTGCAGCAGTTATTACCTTTACTGAAAGAAGGTTCTTCTATCGTGTTGAATACTTCAATCAATGCACACATTGGCATGGCAAATGCGGCTATTTATGCAGCCAGTAAAGCAGCACAATTAACGCTGATCAGAAATCTCTCTGCAGAATTCCTCAGCAAAAAAATACGCGTAAATGCGGTAAGCCCCGGTCCTGTTAGTACTCCTCTTTACGGAAAATTGGGTATGTCTGAAGAACAATTATCTGCTACTGCGAGTGGTATCCTTTCAAGCATACCTGTGGGCCGTTTTGGTACACCGGAAGAAATTGCAAAAACGGTCCTCTTTCTGGCCTCTGATGATTCCAGCTTCCTGTTGGTGCTGAGCTCATTGCAGATGGAGGCATGAGCACATTATAATTTTTTTACGTACATTTGGAACGACTATTCCAAACAAAATAAAGTACAATGCCTAAAGAAGTATTATTCAATGAAGCGATGGTGTTACAGAAAGCGACCGGATTATTCTGGCATAAAGGATACAACGGCACGTCCATGGATGATCTTACAAAGGCAACGGGATTGAGTCGTTCCAGTTTGTACAACTCTTTTGGTGACAAACACAGTCTGTTTATGCGTTGTCTGAACTATTATCTGTCCGATCAGGAGAAATCGTTGATGCAGGCTGTGGGCGGGACCGCTTCACCATTGAAAAAAATAAAGATCGCGTTCAAATATATGGTGGATGTTATCCTGCGGGATGAGAAGCGGGATGGTTGTCTGATGATTAACACGACAACAGAATTGTGCAATGTAGATGAGGAGATTGGTACGCTGGTGCTAAAGAATACAGATGCGATGGAACATCTTTTCCAACAGTGGGTGAAGGAAGCGCAGCAACAGGGTGAGATCGGCAAAACCTTTAGCGCACAGGCGATTGGAAAACATCTTCTCAATACGTACAGTGGTCTGCGCATCAGCGGACAAGCAAAACCTGATAAGAAATCGCTGGATGATATTGTGAAGGTCGCATTATCCGTGCTCGTCTAAACGCCGCTCATACCTATTAATATATATTTACCGAATTTACGGGGAAATAAAAAGTCTTTTATTTCCCCGTAAATTTTTATTTCCCGTTCAGTTCCACTAACTTAGAAAGAACTTAAACAGAAAAATATACCTGCTACAGAGTTAAAAAATGTTTCCCTTAGTAATTACCAGTTCCATGAAAAACAGAATGCGCTAACTCCACTTTTTGATGTAGTCATACATTTTGTAATTTTTTATCACTTATTATTCACCCAAAAAAAGCACCCCTTATGGCAGATGCGTACATAGGCGAGATAAGAGCCTTTGGATTTAATTTTACGCCTACCGGATGGCTTCCCTGTAACGGCGCCATCTATTCCATTCAAAGTAACCCCAGTCTGTTTGCAATCCTGGGCACTTATTACGGAGGCAATGGTACCACTACTTTTGCTGTCCCTGATCTTCGCGGTATCGCTGCAATCGGCGTCAACCTGCAGAACCCTTCATTCGGCACACCGGGGATAAAGGGTGGCAGTGAAAACGTCACGTTGACAACAGCTACGATCCCCACGCACACGCACATGATGCAGGCGGTTGTGCGAACCAGTCTGGCTCAGACGGCAGCGGCTACCTCACAGCCAGGCCCCA
Organism: Chitinophaga pinensis; assembly: GCF_007896845.1. Lineage (GTDB taxonomy): Bacteria > Bacteroidota > Bacteroidia > Chitinophagales > Chitinophagaceae > Chitinophaga > Chitinophaga pinensis_C. The sequence continues at coordinate 14,941 of NZ_VOHS01000058.1, forward strand.
ACGCATATCTGACGAATGCGTTCAGTAGCGGACCGGCCAAAGGTGTTGTTGCGTATTCCAACAATACCTCAGGCGCTACTTTAGCTCCGCAGTCCATCGGTGTTACCGGCGGCGGCGTCCCTCACAATAACATGGACCCCTATCTGGCAATGACTTACTGTATATGTGCCAGCGGCGTGTTCCCTCAACACCCCTGATCAATTTCAACACATTTCCTCACCTTATCTTCATCTAAACCATGGAAAACTATCTCGGAGAGATCCGTCTTTTCCCTTATACGCAGATTCCCAAAGGCTGGACCTCCTGCAGCGGACAAACATTGCCTATCGCCCAGAATCAGGCGTTATTCGCATTACTGGGCGTCTATTATGGCGGCAATGGCACTACGAATTTTATGTTGCCCAACCTCAATGGCCGTGCGATTGTCGGTACTGGCCAGAGTACCAGTGGCTCGGTCTATAATATCGGCCAGGCCAGTGGTACGGAATCCGTAACACTGCTCACGAATAATCTGGCCCCTCATTCGCACCCTGTGAAAGTGAATGTTTCTTATGATCAGGGAAGTCCGAATACAAACTATTTCGGTAATGCAAATACACCCAGCAGTCCGACACAACCGGGACAAACACCGGTACGGTGAACCTCTTCGCCCCTGCAGGCACTCCACTCGTTGAAATGGCACCTTCTCTGACACCGGCGGGCAACGGTCTGCCACATGACAACAGAATGCCGTACCTGACCCTCATCTACTGCATCGCATTACAGGGTATATTCCCTTCACGCAACTAAATGTATAACCTCTAAAAAGATTTTATGGATAATTATCTGGGAGAGATCCGGTTATTTGCAGGCAATTTTGCGCCTGTGAACTGGTCTGTATGCGATGGAAGACTGTTAGCCATCAGCCAATATGATGCCTTGTTCAGCCTGCTCGGCACACAATACGGCGGAGATGGTATTACTACCTTTGCCCTACCTGACCTGCGGGTGAGAGTTCCTATCAGTATCGGACAAATCTCTGCTAACGGAGGAACGGGTAACTATATACTTGGACAGGCAGCCGGTTCGCCTAATATTACACTGCTTACCAGTAATATTCCTAATCACACACACCCGCTGGTAGCTGTTAATACCACTGCTACTACCGGTGATCCTGTCAATAATATGCTGGCCGTTACCAATGGTAACAACAATACCGGTCCTACAGCCTATCCGGATGTCAATCTTTATACCACATTGCCATTACCCGGTGGTGGTACCACCATCCCGAATGCCCTGTTGGATCCGGCGGCTGTCACTCCGGTCGGTGGCACACAGGCACACGACAATATGATGCCATACGTAACGATAAACTATATCATAGCCTTGTACGGCATCTATCCAAGTCATTAAAACCAAATATGAAAATAGGTATTATATCAGGCAGTGATTATTTCATTCCTCTCGCCTACACACTTGCAAGCAATGGCTTGCAGGTGTGTATTTTCTTTTCGCCCACAGAAGATATTGCCGCTCAACAGAAAGTACAGGCGTTTATACATAGCACTAAACTCCCTATGCAGACGGAAAGAGACCCTGCTACGGATGTATACTACTGGCTGGAAACGACAAGGCCCGAAGTCGTATTTGTCTACGGATACCGTTATCTGCTGGACGTGAGGCGTTTTGGAGGTATACCTGCTTTTAATATTCACAGCGGGCCCTTACCCTCCTTTCGTGGCCCTTCACCTGTATTCTGGCAACTGAAAACGGGGCAGCCCACATTAGGATTTACGATCCATGTATTATCTGAAAAATTGACGCAGGGACCGTTGTATGGACCAAAAGTATTCCTGATCAGCCCCATTATCACTATGCGATGGTCAATCATTTATGCGCACAGTTTGCATTGAGGGCGTCTGGGGTATACTGGCAGCTATACGGCAACGCCTGCCGCTTCCGGTAATCAGCAATGAAAAGACACCGGCAAAATATCATAAACGGCCACAGCTACAGGACGTATTGATCAATTGGGAGAAAATGACGCCGCTTGAAGTAGGTAATCTGATAAGGGCATGTAATCCATGGAACAGAGGAGCAATCACCATATTCAACGGACAGGAATTAAAGCTGATGGATGGCGCCCCACAGGTACACAGACAGATGCAGCTCCCGGCACGATACTGATGAAAGATGACATCTTCCATATAGCCTGTGCAGGCGGCATGACCATCAAAACAAACATGCTATACCTGCAGGATGCATATATACCCGTCTATCATGCAGGTATGTATGGAATACAGCATGGTGTTAAATTGGGATAAACGTCAGTAGTGTGAAAGAAAATGCTATGTACGAAATACGGTCTGGTGTTAAACCGGGATAGACCTTAACTTAACTCTCCGAACACATCACCTCCGAAATACCAGTAACCATGTGTTACGTCATTAATGGCCACCACTATCAGGTCAGGTGATTCCCAGACAAGCGGATGTGAGATGTTTTGTTTTCCATAATGTGATCGGTATGAAGTGGAATGAGAAAAATGAATCATACGCTGGAATAAAATTCGGTTGCGAAGTCCAAACCGGATCCCGGTTCACCTAATGTAATGTCATTAATGGGAAGTACAGTCATTGCTGGTGTTTCCCAGGTAAGTGGTTGCTGAGATGTTTTGTTTTCCATAATGTGGTCAGTATGAAGTGGAATCAGAAAAATGAATCATACACTGGAATGAAATTCGAGCGCGAAGTCCATACCGGTTCCCATCTCACCTAATGTAATGTCATTAATGGGAAGTACAGTCATTTCCGGTGTTACCCAGGTAGGTGGTTGTAGAGATGTTTTGTTTTCCATTACGTGATGTTGATGATGTGAAATGAAAAAAATAAGTTACTGTCTGGATGCCCAGACAGTAATAAATCAGGCACTGATTTCGGATCCAAAGTCAGTACCGGCGGCACCTGCGCCAAGTGTAATGTCATTAATCGGAAGCACGGTCATATCAGGTGTCTCCCATGTGGTTTTGTTTGAGTTGTTTCGTTTTTCATATGTGATATTGGATTGGAATGAACTGAAGTTAAGAAAAGTTTCCTTCAAACACGTATCCATTTTTCTGAAGGATGGAAATAACCTTACTGCATATAATGCCCTGTAACAGTCTGATAGTCGGTGATTGGGCGCCAGTTGCCAGTTGAGATATGGCAGGTTTTGAAAGATACTTTTCAAATGCCAATGCATATTCAGGTGATGCTATCATCGCAGCGGCCTGTGGTATTCCAGCCTTGCTACGTGCCATAAAATCAGGTGAATACTGCCCTTTATCTCTTCGCCAGAGCACCTCATCAGGGACAATACCTGCCATTGCATGACGAATCAGACTACGCTTATGACCATTGTATACAAACATCTGATCAGGTACATCCATCATGTATTCCAACACGGATCTGTCCAGTAAAGGTACCGCAGAAATGATACCATATGCTTCATTTCTGTTGGATAGTAATGCGGATAATAATCCGACACGCCCACTCATGATATTTCCCATCATCGAAGAAAAACATCTCTTACAGGACGCAGATCAATCTGCTGTTTATACTTATGGATAAGATCTTTTCGCAGGGCAGTACCGTGAAGCATCTGCCGGGTTCCTCCCTTTAGTGCACGATAGATGGAAGTATGCGTAGCCAGTTCTCTTTTCACGATCTGCAGAGGATGCCTCTGTTCACGTTCTGCAAATTCCATGATCAACTTATACGCCAGCTGATAGCGACCTGCGGCCATCATATTGTAAATAACGGGATGGCCCTGCCACGACACCCAGTGATCTCCGCCATAGCCGGTGAACAGTACCCCCACTCCTTTTTCCTTTGCGGCCTGTAGTATGGCATGATCCATATAGAAGAACGGATTGGGAAATGTTTCATCGCGATCAAAAGCATCGCTGATATCATCAAACGGACCACATGCCGGAGCATCGACAAACGTTGGAATGATATTCGGACAATGCCGGAGTATGCGTTCTATATAGGCTCTTTCATCGTTACCCTGCGCCGTTTCTGATAATACGGATGAGAAGGCGTATAAGGGTCTGTTTTGTGCCGCTAATTCTTTTGCCAGCAGACAGGCAATAGAAGAAGAGTCCAGTCCGCCGCTGAGCGTGATACCTATCGGACGGTCCGTACTGATCCTGTCCTTTACTACCGTAGTAAGCAGTTGCTGCATCTCCATGGCACATTCTTCCTCATCATCAAAAGTATATTTCCCGGGTGATGGATTCCAGTAACGCACCAGCCGTATACGATAATGCTCTTCCAAAGTCAGACCATATCCTCCCAATAACGCATACACATACTTTGTATGTGTCGCTGCGGGATCTCCCTGACGGAAGTGATAGGCAATAAGACTTTCCTCGTTGAAATAATGCGGCGACGGTTTTACAGCCAATAGTCCTTTCTGTTCTGTACAGAAAATAAACATATTCTCTGTATCATAGTAGTAGAGCGATTTGAATCCTACACGATCTGTCGCCAGAAATAAACATCGTTGCTCCCTTTCCCATATAGCGAAAGCGAATTCTCCACTAAGGTAATATACACAATGCTGCCCCCATTTACGGAATGCAGCCACGAGCAATGCTATATCCGTAGCTTCTTCAGGGGAATTTGTCAGTTTGCGGATATAGGAGGCATTATCGATACGTATATCTGCTACTACCACCAGATCATCCGTTACAAGCGGTACACGCCAGGATCTATCTGCGGCATTGAATGTCAGCAGACATTGTCCAAGCAAAATATTGCCTTCGAGCCAGCTGCCCGCTCCATCAATTGCACGATGCCGCATGGCACTGGCCATGGTATGGGCAGTTTCCTGTGAAACCGGACCTCCGTTCTTATGTATAATACCATAGATCGCGCTCATGCTCAGTTCTTAAAACGTGCGATAACTGTAAACTGTTCTATCCCTTTTGCGCCTGTAATAATGACACCTTCTGACTCCAGCCATGCGTGTGCATTCAGTTGGGCACCTGATTTATTGACACCAAAGAAAATGACACCGGACATTCTTCTATATCGGAGCATCAGTTTGCCTGCAAGTGCCTGTTCAAAACACTTCGTACGCCAGGGCGCACAGGAAGCAGCCCGGCTGATAGCAGCTCTTATCCTTTGCGGACGGATGGATGAAGGGAAAGAAGTACTATCTGTATATATTTTTTCTCCCAGCAGTGGTGCTATTTTCCGGAACGGCATAAATACCAGCATCACGCGTGCAATGCCCAGATATATCCAGGCTTCCGCAAACAGAAAGGATGCTTTAAATATGCGTTTCATTTTCATAACAAGGATGTTACCGTGTTCAACAAATGCTCCGGATCGCATTGTGAGGGTCGTCTTATCAGATGTGTCTCTGAATGTCTGATCATGGCACTGATCGTATCAAAACACAGTGCCCGGGCAGCAGGTTGCCGAAACAACACTTCCTTATAGACATGTTGCACAATTTGCGTAAAAGCTTTACTGCCGGTCAGCTGTTCGTGTTGAATTTCATTCACCTCTCCCGCGGAGAGCAATATAATTCTCCGGATGGGGTAATGTTGTGTATCAAAATGCTGGTGAAAAAATATGCCATATTTATTCATACCGGGCATTACAGGAAAAGAACGGTCCTCCCATTGCAGGGTTTGCAGGGATTGTTCCCAGAGTTTCAGCATGGGATAGGAAGCGATTCCCCGTACATAATCATCATCGGGCAACTGTTTTAAAACGGTGACATCGTCAGTAAAGATGCGGTATGCCCTCTCCTGCAATCCGGCGAGCGTAGTAGACTTCCCTGCCCCGGAATTTCCGCTGATCAGGGTCAGTCCATCTTCTATTACAATACCTGCTGCGTGCAATGTTACCTGTTTCCGCTGTTGTAGTATACCTGCCATGGCGCCTGCGAGTACAAATAGCCGCAGGACTCTGTCCTCCAGATCCGTTGTTAATGGACAGATAATAATCCTGTTGCCATCAGCGACATAATAAGCAGCGAGATCTCCCACGGTGAAAACCAGTTCACGGTCATTCATCTCATACGTGATACGTCCTGTACAGCAGGTATGTTCCACGCGGATAGCCGGAATTGCATCGATTGTAATGGTCACATCTGTATGCTGAGATGTTGCAGGCATCAGTTCAGGGAATTCAATTCCGGACGATATTAACAGGCCGAAGCCCCAATATTTATGCATGTAGGTTAAACTATTTCGGGTCGTTTTATGTTACCAATACTATATACACGCAACTTATCATTAATGTTTAAACATATGTCAGAAAGTGTACAAACCTCCCTCTGTAAGGAAACGATCGTGCGACGGAACGAACGGAACTTCCTGGTAAGCCGCATTGGAGAAGAAGTTGTCCTCATGGACATCCAGAACGGACAATATATAGGTCTCAATGCTGTAGGCAGCGCTATCTGGGAAAAGCTGGAACAGCCTGTAGCTATTCATGATGTCGTAAACGCACTGATGCAGGAATACGCGATCAGTATGCAGCTCTGCGAGCAGGAAACCCTTCTTTTTCTTCAAAAGATGATGCAGCACAAGATGCTGATCGTTGATTAACCTCATGCTGAACAACGAAGTTACTGTAGTCGTACTATGCTGCAAGGTCTACCTGCAAACCAGCGCCATCTCCGATCTTAAAACCTTTATATGCCAGCATCCTATTCAATGGCAACAGGTGTATCAATTGAGCACGAAACACAGGGTGCGGCCATTGGTATTTCAGATATTAAGTAAGCTGCCAGCCGAGGTACCTGCAGATATTCTGCAACGGTTCAGGGCTTACTGCCGGGAATTCCTGTTATTTGCCGTTGACCGGCATCAGGAAGCGGCGCGCGTTGTCCATCTGCTTGCGGAACAGGGAATTGCTGCCCGGCATTATAAAGGAACAGATTATGCCCTGTTGCTGTACCGCGATATTGGTATGCGGGAGTTTACCGATATCGATATTGTCATCGATAGCGATCAGGCGGATCGGGTCAGAGCCATCATGCAGGCGGAAGGTTATGAGATGTATCTGGAAAAATACTTCCGAAAATATCCGGCTCATTTCAGGCGGCATATCAAAGAGGTGAATTTCGGGAAACGTTGTCCACGGGGTAAAAGGTTCAGTTTTGAATTCCATTACCGGCCAACGCATGGATTGATGGATCTGCAATATTCGTTTGCAGATCTGCTGGGGCCCGATTATCTGCAAAGAGCGTACACTGCGGGGGATTATTACACACTAATGGTCCTTAACAATGGCGCCAGCGATTTCTTTCCCCATCTCCGGTCATTGATGGATATGATATTACTTTACCGGAAAGGCCCCTTTTCAGTACCGGCAGCATTGCGCCCGTATGAACTTTTATGGCAACAGCTCGCGGCCAGTTTATTAGGATTTAAGACTGAGGCAGCGCCGGCCCATGACGCTACCTATCAATTACTGGCTGACCGCCTGCGACATTCCCGGGCAGGCGATTCCTATACTTTATTGCAACAGGCACGGGTACGGCTGTCACTCGCTGCGGATATCTCCGCCAAATGGCGCATAACACACCGCTATCTGACCTATCTGCTCCGGCCAAATGCCAATGACATAAACGCTTTGCCATTGCCTTATTTCCTTTATTATTTCACAAAACCTGTCAGGCTTGCTTCAAATCTCCTGAAAGTGCGGAAATAAAAAGGCCGCCCGCTGAGGCGGACAGCCTTTCACTTCAAGACAGGATTCGCTGGTGGAATATTATTGTTTGATGATCTTCTGGTTGATCACACCTTGTTTGCTGAAGATCTGGATGATATACATGCCCGGCTTCAGAGGACTCAGATCGATTCTTGCGCCCGTTACCTGTGTTCTCAATGCCGGCGTGCCATCTATGTAGAGTACCGTCACACGGGATCTGTCTTCGACGCCTTCTACATTGTAATTGTTCACTACCGGATTAGGATAGCCCCGGAACTGTGCAGTAATGATCTTTTCCTCAACCGGTTTGAGTGCCGCTTGTGTATTCACAGGCAATGCGGCGGCGCTGCCATATACTTCTGTTGAGAAGATGGAATACCCCCATTGCGTACCTCTCGCCGTGCCATAGACCCGTACATAACGACCGGTACCGGACAGGCCTGTCCAGTCGTTGACCAAAGCGGTATTACCTGTCACCGTCTTCAGCAGCTGCCAGTTGTTCAGATCCGTTGAGATCTCCACCCGGTAGTCCTTGCCTAAAGCGGTCTCCCAGGTCACCTTCACACGGTTTACATTATAGTTGCCGCCCAGGTCCACATAGATCCATTGCGGATCAGTATAGGCACTTTCCCAACGGGAACCGGCATCTGCATCAAATGCATTATTCGCGTTGAATACACCAGTAATGCTGGAAGCTGTACCCGTTTTATTCAGGGCTATATTAGCGGAGGTAGATGCGCCGGAGCCATAGACTTCCATACCAAAGATGGAATAGCCATACTGGGTACCTCTTGCCGTTCCGTATACCCTTACATATCTGCCGGATCCGGAAAGCGCTGTCCAGTCGTTGACCAGTGCGGTATTACCTGTCACCGTTTTCAGCAATTGCCAGTTATTCAGGTCATTGGAGATTTCGACACGATAGTCTTTACCCATGGCGGTTTCCCATGTGATCTTCACCCTGTTTACATTATAGGTATTGCCAAGGTCCACATAGATCCATTGCGGATCGGCATAGGCACTTTCCCAGCGGGTAGTTGCACTCGCATCAAACGCATTGGAGGCGGCAAATGCGCCGGTCACACTGGATGCAGTACCGGGTCTGTTCAACGCCAGATTAGAGCTGGTTCCATTCACCGCAACTGTCACTGCGTTGGAAGTAGCCGTAGCACCACCGTTATCCGTCACTTTTGCCGTGATCGTATAGTTTCCTGCGGCTACATTGTTCCACTGTACACTATAGGGTGCTGTGTTGTCTGTGCCGATGACAGCCGTACCATTATAGAACGTGACAGAAGAAATTGTACCACCATCACGGTCGCTGGCAGTGGCTGTCAGCGTAATATTAGCTGGTGCCGCGTAGGTCTCAGCACCCGTTGGTGCGGTCAATGTCACCGTAGGCGGAGGATTATAGGTAATGCCATTGGAATACACCCTTACCCAGTCAATGTAGACATCAGCGGGAAATATAGCCTGATCTACGATCGGCCCGCCGTAGGTATTCCCACTACCCCCTACGCCTGCGCTCAGGATAGCGTACATTTTGTGTTCAAAGGGATGCCATTCTGAATAGAGATTGGAGAATTCAGATTTACGGACCCGTTTACCATTAACGACCTGCACCTGCGCTTCGTTCTGACCATCAGCAGCGAAGGCGGCACCATCTTCAAAATAATGGATATGATAAACGTTACCATCAACAAAGAACTCTATTCTGTCGGCAAACCAATCTATTCCATACTCATGCCAGCCATTGGCGGCAACTGCGGGGTCAGTGGCAGAAGATTGCGCACAACACTGGTAATCGGGATTTCTCAGGGAACTGCTCCAGCGGGTCGTCGCAGAACCGTCAAATGCGAGACCGGCAGCCACATCGGCTCCCTGAGTAGAAGAGGCTACAGCAGGCTTGTTTAATGCAAGATTAGCACTGCTGCCACCAAATACCTGAAATTCAAAGAGTGAATAACCCCAGTCGTTAGAACGTTGTGTACCATACATTCTGACAAAACGCGCATTTCTGGCGCCAAACGTGATATTGTCAATACCGCCGTCACCAGCAGTTGTGGTATAGGCGTCTGACCATGTCGTACCATCTGTAGAGGTCTGGATCTTAAAGGATTTGCCCGTGTTCTCCCAGTTCAGCTCTACCCTGTCTACCGATACAACAGCCCCAAGGTCTACCCGGATATACTCCGGGTTATCAGGCGCCTGTTGCTCTGCGAAACTGTAATAGCCACCCTGATGACCATGGTTCCAGTCGGCCCACTGGTTGTTATTCCATGCCCAGGCATAGTGCGTGGAGCCGAGGTTAAAGGTGGGGATGCTACCGACATATTCCATGATATCGATCTCTCCACCCTGAGGCCAGCTGATGGTACTCTGTCCCTGCGGCAATTCATCAGGCATCATCCAGAATGCGAAGCCCTGTCCCATGGTGCGTACACCTTTGGGCCATACTCTGGCTACGATCCTGTGTTGGGGTCCCCAGCTGGCTTTTCCATTGGAATTGATCCTGCCACTGGTATAATTACGATCGATATAAAACTCTTTTCTCGTGGATATTCTGAGTACATTGCCATTGGCACCGGCGATACCGGATTCAATACCAACATTCTCTAACCGGTTAGTTGCACGGTCCAGCTGACCGGTACCAAAGTCCCCATTGACGCCGGTACCCGTTTCGTAGGACCATTTTGTAAGATCAAGGGAAGGACCGTTAAATTCATCGCTCCAGATGAGGGTCCAGTTCTGGGCGCGTACAGTACAGCATAGTAGCAGGGCTACGCTGAAACTTAAAAGTGTTTTCATGTGGTTTCAGTTTGGTTACTTCGAGATTTGGTTTAACGTGACGTGGATTTCCGGACGGCCACAGGCGGACTGTGGGCAGCCCTGAATCGTGGAATTGCCATCTTTTTTAATTGTTTCTGCGATCTGTCTTGAGGTGGAGAAGGGTTTATTGAAATTTAGCTAAAAAAAGGGGATATACAACAGGGAGACAGATCCTGCTGCGGAGGTTTTTCAGGGAAGGAAGTTATGGTTTCAGTTTGTAGTAGAAAGAGGATGAAATGATGACAATAGCATAGGGGATGAATATGAACAGGCTATACTTATCAATTGATTTTCCGTCGTTCAGGAATACAATAATGCCGGCGAGTCCGATAATCGGTACCAGCATCAGCAAGGATTTTTTCCGGTAGACGCCCCAATCTCTTATATTGATAATCATAATTGTAATGAGATATAAGATAAACACCGGTACTGAGCACAGCATTCCGACTATCGCCGCAGCTAAGGTCAGAAAGAGGATATCGGATAATCTGGGAGAACGGATATTGCCTCCTATTTGCATGGAAATCAACACACTGGCAATTAAGCCTCCCAAAAAGAGGGTGGTGAGCCAGACATTCTTTGCATAGTCAAAGTCACTCTCCCGGAAACGGATCTTTTTATTTTCCCTCTGCATAGTTGGTATAGGCATATGTTCTTTTGAATATAGGAAGTTGTAATGATCAAGTCCACCTCTTCGCCGTCGCTAATTCGTCGCTTGTTCGTCCGGAGGCCGTCCGGACGTCTGGTGACCAGATGACTGTGGAAGCCACAAGCATAGCGATTAGCCTGTTTAGGTTAGTAAATGGCAAGCAGGCAGGCTGCAAGATATATTTTTCAAAAATATCTGAAATAATCAGATAACTGGCGCGATCCATGCACCTATTACCCCGAAATAGCCATAATAACAAATGTGGTGTATTGACAGGTTTCTGTATTTTTAGGCCGCAATAAGTAAGGACAATTCATGATACAGGTATTTGAGAATCTATATGTAGGAACTAACACAGACTGCCAGCAGGTAACCGCAGGCTTTGCCGTCATTCATGCGTGCAAGGAACCTTGTCACCGGCAGGCGGTCGGTTACAGAGGTAACCTGAAGGCCAGTCATCCTTCTTACCTGATGCATCTCCATGGTGATCGTCACCTGTATCTGAATATGGTAGATATGGATCAGGAACTGTCTCCGCAATATACTCATCCTATCATGGAAAGAGCCATGTTGTTCATCGAACGTCACATCCACGACAAAAAAGTACTGGTACACTGCAATTGGGGTATCTCCCGCTCCCCTTCCATTGCCCTGCTCTATATGGCGCGTAAACAGGCGATAGGTAATGCTACTTATGATATGGCTAAAAGCGATTTTAACGCCATTTATACTGCGTATACCCCTGGCAGGGGCATTTCGGGTTATCTGGAAAAGTACTGGGCCAATCTGCTCTCTATTTAAATAAACACACCTGTTATAAAAAAACTTACCTTCGGTGCGCTGATAGCTATCAGGCGCCCCGATTGACCATTCTTACTCATTTGTATTTTGCTGGCATAACAGCTTATTATTCCATGTCCATGATTAACATCGTGCGCAGCTAAATAGCTATGCTCCGAATTTGCCACCAGACTGAACCAATAAAGACATCACAACAGGAATTATCTGAGCCAATGCAGGAGTTGCGCTACAGTTAGCCAGACACCGAAACAACTATTGTCGCCTTTCAGGGAATGTTCCACTTTCACCCGGCTATGCCCGGATAATATCTCCTACTTATGACCAGAAACATCTACGCCATTTTGGTTTTACTATGTACTGTACTGCCTGCCTGCAGAAAAGAGGATACGGCATCGCCGACCAGCGATCCGATAGCAGATACGACCGTGTCTTCCTCAAAAGAGATACTGTCGTTCACGTTTGAGGCGAAAAACAATCCACAGCAACTCGTACGGGATGTCGTCTGCCATGTTTATGACGATCATATCACCGGCTGTATCCCCTATCTCAGCAGTAACAAATCACTGATCGCTACTTTTAACACCAATGGTACTACTGTTACCATCAATGGTGTTGTACAGCAAACAGGCATTACCAGCAATGATTTCAGCCGCCCGCTTACTTTTACTGTAAAAGCGGCTGACAATACCACAAAAGACTACACGTTACAACTGTTTACATTCACGGGTCTGCCCATACTATATATTGAAACGGAGGCGCCTGTCGTATCAAAGGATGATTATGTAAAAGGCAACATGACGATTGATGCCAATACAAAATATCCGCAGACCGTCACCAACATGCAGCTCGAAATGAGAGGCCGTGGCAGCAGTACCTGGAACATGCCCAAAAAGCCTTACCGCATCAAACTGAATACGAAAACAGAGATGCTGGGCATGCCTGCTGCCAAAAAGTGGGTATTGCTGGCCAACTTTGCGGATAAGACCTTATTACGAAACTATCTGGCACTGGAAATCGGGCGTCGGTTTGAAGCGGCTTTCACGCCCCGTGCCCGTTTTGTGGAAGTGATATTAAACGGGGAGTTTATGGGCAACTATCTGTTGACCGATCAGGTAGAGGTCGGGGCTACACGTGTCAATATACCCGAATTGAAAGCCTCCTCTCCTGCTACGGATATCAGTGGCGGTTATCTGCTGGAAGTAGATGAAAGACTGGATGAAACAGTATGGTTCCGGAGTCAGTTGCAGGTTCCTTTCACCATAAAATCACCGGAGGATATCACCTCCGCGCAACTCGACTATATCAAAAACTATATCCAGCAGACGGAAAATACGCTTTACAGTGCGGGTTTTGCAGATTCTGTACAAGGCTATAACAAGTATATCAATACGCCGACTTTCATTAACTGGTTTCTTGTCAACGAACTGCTGAAAAACAACGATGCCGTCTTCTTCAGCAGTGTATTTATGTACAAGGACAGAAACGCCAAACTTTCTATGGGCCTATATGGGACTTTGACCTTGCCTTAGGCAACATCACCTATAATGGCAATAATATTCCTGAAGGATGGTGGGTTAAAAACGCGGCATGGATCAACAGATTATTTGATGATCCGGTCTTTGTAAAACAGGTAAAAGACAGATGGAATCTGCTCAGGACGAATCAGGTCAGTACTCTGTATTCCTTCATCAATGAAAGTGCGGCTCAGCTGAAATATTCTCAGCAGGAGAATTTCAACAAATGGGATGTACTCTATGATTACACCTGGCCTAATGCTGTATCGCTGGGATCTTATGATTCAGAAGTACAATATATGAAAGACTGGCTGGCCAAAAGGATAAAATGGATGGATACTGAGATCAACAAATTATAAAAACGGACATCTACTGTATTAAAACCGGACAGTTCTATTTGTTTTTCCGTCTCCATCATATTGATTATAAGCATCATAATAATGGGGTATATTTTTGAACTGTCCGGATCTTCTAACTTACAGTTATGCTCAGGAACTACATCAGGATCGCACTGCGGAACTTACGTCGTCATTCGTTTTATACGATCTTAAATGTATCCGGGCTATCTCTGGGTATTGCCTGTGCACTGATCCTGTATCAGTTTATCAGCTGGCACCTCGCGTTTGATACGCAGCACAGCAAGGGACAAAGCATTTATAAAGTCGTTACTGAGCTACATCTGGACGATGGTTCCGTACAATACGAAAAAGGGGCTCCTGTAGCACTGGCAAATGCCATCAAAACAGAGATCCCACAGATCCGGACACAGGCATTTCTATTTCATAATTACAGGGATCTCCCCTTTACCATAGCGATTCCGCAAAGTGGCAATACTGCACAACAGCTTTTTTCAGAACATGGGAATGTAGCATTTACAGACCGGCACTGGTTTGAGCTGTTTGACTATCAATGGGAAGCAGGCCAACCAGCCACTTCGTTGGAGGCGCCCAATACAGCAGTGTTAACGAGGAAGCAGGTCCGCAAATATTTTGGCAGTACAGATCCCATTGGCAGAACTATACGCATTAATGATAAAATTACGGCTACTGTCACCGGTATCCTGAAAGACTATCCACCGGAAACAAGTACCAAAGTTGATATCTTCCTCTCCGCTACTTCCATGAAAGGGCTGTATCCCGACCTGTTTCCTTCCATAGAGACGGCATGGGGATGGATCAATTCCTCCAATAATCTGTTTCTGCTACTACCGGATGGACTTTCCGCCGCCAATCTCAACAAGACGCTGCGTGCCGTAACGCAACGGCATATGGGAGATATGGCGAAATACTATTATTTCCATGTGGAGCCGTTAAAAGATTTGCATTTCGATGCCCGTTTCGGTGGTGTGATTTCCAGGTCTTTACTCACAACCTTGTCCATCATCGGACTGATCATCCTTGTTATTGCCTGTGTAAACTTTATCAATCTGGCAACGGCGCAGAATGTACGCAGGTCGAAAGAGATCAGCACCCGAAAAGTATTGGGCAGCAGCGCGATCAGCATCTTCTGGCAATTTATGACAGAAACGTGTTGTATTACGTTATCAGCTACGGTGCTGTCATTGGTATGGGTGTCCTTCGCCTTACCTGTATTAAATCCCTTGTTGCACACAACACTGTCTATCTCTCCTTTTATCCATCCTCAGCTGATCATTGCGCTTATTTCTCTGGTGTTGTTTATTACGTTGCTCTCCGGTTTTTATCCTGCATTTCTCCTCAGCAGATATAAGCCTGTTGCGCTCTTAAAATCGAATCAGACCAGTGCCGGACGCCCGTGGATGCGTAAGAGTTTAATACTGTTTCAAAATCTGGTGGCGCAGTCGCTGATCATCTGTACGCTGATCATTACGCTGCAGACCAACTTCCTGAAAACCGTCAATCCGGGCTTCGACAAAGCAGGCATTATCATGGCGCCTCTCCCATCCGCAGATAAAAACAAACTCGATTATTTACGTACACAGCTGATGAAAACACCGGGTGTTAAAGATGTAAGTTTCTGCTTTCGTCCGCCGGCCTCTGAGGTATTCAAGGCGGGTTCTGTCAAATTCGACAACCGGGAATGGGAAGACTATACAGCCTTGTGTACGCTGGGAGATGCGCATTATCTGCACACCTTCGGCATACAGTTATCAGCCGGCCGGAATCTCCTCGAAAGTGACACTGCCAGCGAGTTTCTCATCAATGAATATATGATGCAACAACTCGGTTTTCACCAGTCATCTGAAGTGATCGGACACCAGCTGGTAGCAGGGACGCTTAACGATCGTCCGGGCATTATTGTAGGTGTAGTCAGGAATTTTAACCTGCACTCGCTGCATAGCAAAATGGAACCATTGATCATGACCTCACAAGCAAAAGATTATGCATATGTGGGTATTAAAATGAGTGGAACAGGCATGATGCAACACATTAACAGTATCAGGGATACCTGGCAAAAGCTGTATCCGGATAATGTGTTTGAATACGATTTTCTGGACGACCAGATGGCGGCGTTTTATAAGAGAGAAGATCTGTTAAACAGATTGATTGGTGGTGCTGCAGTACTGGCCATCGTGATCAGCTGTATTGGTTTATTGGGACTGATATCACTGCTGACCGTACAGCGTACAAAAGAGATCGGCATACGGAAGGTCATTGGTGCATCTGTAGCGAATATTGTGTTGTTGTTGTCAGGAGATCTGATGAAGTTAGTGGGTATAGCCCTTTTACTAGCGGCAGGCATCAGCTGGCTGGCCATGCAGTATTGGTTGCAGGGTTTTGCTTATAGGATCAGTATACCGTGGTGGGTGTTTTGCTGGCAGGTATGTGTAGCGTGCTACTGGCGTTAATAACGATCGGTTATCATGCGGTGAAGGCCGCGATGATGAATCCGGTGAAGAGTCTGAAGGCGGAGTAGGCGACTACCTGCCCGCCAATAATATCACCACTTCCGTCTGCCAGTCTTTCGGATCTTCCACTTCGTCCGGATCAGTCAGATAGAACTCCGTCCGGGCGGCATATTCCTGCCCATCCACTTTCTGCGCGCCTTCCTTCACTCCATTTTCCTTCATCCATGTTTCCAGTCCCATGTGCACCTCTTTCAGGTTGCTGTAATCGCCCATATACGTTACGGTCACATAATCTGCATCCGGAAAAGCACCGGCAATCACTTCCCCGTTTGTGCTGACCGGCAGCTGTGTAGGGACACCGACATCTACCAATAGCTGATCTTCGTGATCAAATTGCAGATATCGGAAAAAAACAGGACCTGCCTGTGCGATATGATGCTGTTCCATCCACTGAACTACCTGTGGTACCAGCGGAGGCAGGATGACTGGAATGTCAGCCATCTTCACTTTTTTTCTGATCGCTACATATGGCTGTTCGGGGCGGTGTGTTATCTGTGGATGACTGGTCATATCATATCTGTTTTACAGAATAGGTGTTACTATTGCTAAAGTAGTAAGGTAATTACTTGTATTGACGGTGTAAACAGGACAACATAGCGGGCAGTTCTGACAAAATGGCCTTTAAGACTGTATTTAGCAGACCCCGGTACGCATAAAAAAAGTCTTGCATTAAAGAATTAATGACTGGCTTTTTTTCTATATTCGTCATGGATTTTAGTTAATCCCACCGCAGAAAGCGGTAATCCCTGTCAAACGGAAAATGCAATAAGCGAGCTGTGTCGGGAAACACAGCGCCATTATTTTGTCAGCCTCGTCTCACTCCTCAGACGTAAGGATACTTCTACGCAATAAAATCTTTACTGTAACAATCTAAAAAAGTACAAATGAAAAGAACACGACTGCTTTTCGTTGCCTCGTTTGCATTAGTATGCGCGGCAACAACAGTGCGGGCACAGGAGACGGCATCGGCGACGGTGACGGCGACTATTGTCACGCCTATCAGCATCACCAAAGATGTTGATATGAACTTCGGTAATGTGGCTGTACAATCTACTACAGGTGGTACGGTTGTATTGACACCTGCCGGTACGCGTACCACCACAGGCGGTGTAACATTACCAACTACTGCCGGAACAGTAACCGCGGCTTCATTTACGGTAAACGGTACTTCCGGTTATACGTATGTCATCACGCTGCCTACCACGCCGTTAACCATCACCAGTGGTGCTAATACGATGACAGTAACAGCCTTTACCAGTGACCCTTCCGGTACAGGTACACTGACCGGTGGCACACAGGTACTGAATGTGGGAGCGACATTGAACGTGAGTGCGGCACAACCTGCCGGTCAATACGTATCCGGTACCCCATTCAATGTCACTGTTAACTACAACTAATGGTACACTGATCTCTACCCAAAGGCCCTCCCGTTATGTATGATGGCCGGGAGGGGCCTCCTGGGTATTTAACTTCAATTCTGCTTATGCGCATTATCCATTTACTGACATTCATTACGCTCTTACTACTCCCGTTACTATCTGCTGCTCAGGGCAACCTGCTGATCACACCGATGAGGGTGATTTTCGACGGACAGAAAAGGATACAGGAACTTAATCTTGCCAATACCGGTCAGGACACTGCCCGGTATCTGATTTCTCTTATTGAAATACGCATGAACAGCAATGGCACTTTTGATAAGATTACCGAACCTGATTCGGGACAATTATTTGCCAGCAGTTTCCTGCGTTTCTTTCCCAAAAGCGTAACACTCGCGCCGGAGAGGCACAGCTGGTCAAAGTACAGCTGATCAAAACAGGACAACTACAAGCCGGCGAATACCGCTCGCATATCTATTTCAGGGCAGTGCCAGACCCCAAAGTGCAGGGAGAACCGATCAGACTGAAAGATTCTTCCAGTATCTCAGTTAGCCTGACACCTGTTTTTGGTATCAGCATTCCGGTGATCATCAGAACAGGTACATCTGACACACAGGTGAACCTGACAGATATTTCACTACAGGCCCCGGAAAATGCACCTGCCCATCTGAACATGGTCGTACGCCGGTCCGGCAACCACTCCGTGTATGGTGATATCAACATTGACTATGTATCTGAAAAAGCAAGATCACCACTGTTGCAAGTGTGAAAGGTCTTGCGGTATACGCCAATGTGTTCAGACAATTCCAGCTCGAGCTGGATAAAAAACCGGGCATCGATTATCATAACGGCAAACTGAGGATCTCATATACCAAACCATCAAAAGACGCTGTTCCCGATCCGATGGCGCAGACAGAACTGCCGCTACACTGATCATTGATTGGTATTATTCCGGTATGTGTGTGGCATACCCTGAACAATAACAAACACATGAATACTGACAGAAGATTTACACTTGTTTGTTTTACGCTCTTTATTCTATCACTTAGCCTGCCGTCTCTGCATGGGGTCAGACGACAAGCTGGAAGGGCACTGTGAGCACGCATGGGCCACTGCTGACAACTGGACAGCGGGTGTTCCTACGGCATCCGTTGACGCCATATCGGTGATGCGGCATTCACAGGTTCCTTCCAGCCTACCATCAGTGGCACCACCGCTGCAAGCAGGGCTCTTACACTTGTAACCAGTGCCAAAAACCCGGTGCTGACCATCTCCAAAGCCATTACCATATCCGGTACACTCACCAATGCAGCGGTTGTACGATTTCCCACAGAGGCGTTACCGTTACGGTAAAAGGAGACTTCGTTAATAATGGCACATATACAACTACCAGTACCTCTTCCAGGATCACTATGGCGGGAACAACACAAAGTATCAGCGGCAGTGGTATTTCCTTCAGGAGACTGACTATTAACTCCGGCGCTACGGTTACTCCTGCTGTCAGCTTTCCGGTTACTGTAGCTCTTTCTGTCACGGTAATCTGGTTCCACCAGAAGGGACGACACACTGATCTCCGGTGCTGGCACACTCAGTGTGACCGCTACGGAGTAATACACGTCAAAGGTGCCACCTTCGCCACCAACTATGCTCTTACCGGTACCAATATCTCGCCGCCGGCAGCACAGTGGAATATAGTGCTACTACATCAATCAGACCGTCCGGAATGATCTCACTTATTCTACGCTCCGCATCAGCGGTGCGCTGGTAAAAACGTTGGCGGGTAATCTTAACCCGATGACTGCTACACACCAGTACTTCCGGGATGATTGTTGTCAATAGCGGGATCCTGAACCTTTCACTTTTCAGCAAACAGAGGTACAACAGTAGCTGGTGTGCTGTCAGTGTAGCGAATGGAGCGACCCTTCGGATCGGTGGCACCGGTACTTTTCCGGCTAACTTTGCCTCCCGTTCACTGGCATTGACAAGTACGATCGAATACAATGGACTTGCCCAGACAGTATCTGCAGAAACGTATGGAAATCTCACGTTGTCCAGTTCCAGTGGTGCTGTTGTCAAAACAATGCCATCAACGGCGTTTACTGTCGCCGGTAATTTCTATTGTACACCGGGCGCCGGCACTAATGTCAGCGCCACTGCAGCCGCTAATATTGTCATTACAGGAAGTACAACCCTGATGCCGGCACTACGTTCAATGGGGGAAGTTTCACATTGGATCTGAGCGGTAACTGGATCAACAATGGTACTTTCCTCCGGGAGCACCGGCACTGTGAATTTTAATGGTCCGGGTACCAATATCGGTGGAACGGGTACA
>NZ_VOHS01000059.1 GCF_007896845.1 Chitinophaga pinensis
CGTAACAGATCGGTCACATCATATTGTTGATACTGTAGTCTTTTACGGTAACTAGTCCAGCCGGGTGTCAGAAAAGCATCGCCGACACGTTTACCATTGATACAGGCCTCATAAAGGCCACGTGCAGTGATGTAGGCAGTGGCAGATTGTATTTTTTTAGCCGCATTGAAGGTTTGCGAAACAGCGGACTCGGTCTTGTCAGACTGTCCAATCTGATACCGGGTTCTATCCAGCTGGCTTTCCAGTCGGACGACTGTAAAAGTGCCATTTGCCATTGTGCCACGGACTCCAGTCTGAAGCACGACCATTTTCATCCACACTCTTACCTGCCAGTAGTATTTCTTACCGGAAGAGAGGCATCACCCTGATAAGGGACATGGATGGACTGATCGGAAGTGATCTTACCACTTTGCCAGACCAGTTCTTTACCCTGATTTAATTGTTTAGGGGAAGTGCCTGCCCTGAGTTCATAGGCAGATTGCCGGATATCCTTCTGTTGCCTGATAATTGCCAGCTGAAAAGGGGGTGAGCTACATCGACTCCCTCCGGATTATGACGACTCTCACAGAGTAGCGAATCGACTTTTTTTGTGCGGCAATATCCGCAACGGAAAATCCGAGCAGGAAGCATAAAAGACCTGTTTTGTACATGACGCGGAAATTGTGGTTAGTATTTAAGAAGTTGAATATAGAGAAACTTACCCTTAAACTGTCCTGTACTGTCCTATTGTGATCTGATAGGCCGGAAATATAATTCCCGTATTTATTACACAGAAAGCAGGTATTAATACGCTTGTCAGCCAATTGCCAATGAAAGAACTTTGTATCGGCGGGACAAGAGAATTCCATGAACGTTATCAGCACACAATTTTCATCACAACATCAGCATTACCCAAAAGCGCCGGTCCCCCAAATTAAAATTTCCATGTCATGTGATACACAGTGCGCCTCGTACTGTTCTATCACGCATTCCTTTTCTGTTTTTAACCTCAAAACTCAACAACATGGCGAAAGCAATTCTGACAGACACACTGCCTGAAGAACAGGTGAAACTGTATCTGGAAAACCGTAAATTATATTGTTATCTAAATTCCTGCCCAGCAAACGGCCAGCATTACTTACTGGGAACAGCTGCTCTGCGTGGGCTTTAACCCTGATGTATCCGGCTGGAAGCGGTAGTCAGTGTGAAGAGGCCTTCGGCTATAGTGGTGGATTATGCAGTACCGGCTCTCAGGAGTTTGTACGTTTCTTTGTGGACTATCACGATGGCGCAGGCTTTCAGGATGCGGGTGTTACCAGTTTTAAAGTAGCGGACATTCCGGATCCTGCACCACAAACCAAACACCCGCTGCATTACATGGTGTATCTGTTCCTCAATGACGAAGCACACCGTCGCTTCACCAATTGTGATACCGCTATTATCCCTACTGTAAGGGCGGTGTTGTCGTGGAATACCGTGCCTTCTCCGGATCCCAATGACATCCCTCATTTTGGAAACGTCGTAAACGCCGACATCCAGCTAAAAAAAACGGATCATCATCTGGGCGGATCTGATCAAAGAATTGGGCATTCAGGAAAAACTGGATATCCTGCCACAGATCGATGAACAGTTTCAGGTACCTGTGATTGACAAGCCGCTCCCGCCGATTGAACAGTATTACAAGGTGTATAAGTCAGCCGGTGTGGAAGATCATCGTACCTTCTTCAGCAGCATTATACCGAATATACCGGAGGTGGCGAAATTGCAGGCGCCGGAACCCGCCTATGATCTCGAGGCCGTCAGCAAATTAGGGATTAAAATCGCAGACCTGACAAAGCTGATCCTGAGCCCCATATTTGATAACAACAAAGCCAACGTTAACTACGAAGAAATGACCTGTGTTGGCCTGAACACCAATACCGATACACTGGGCGCCGTCATCAGGATTAAAAAATCCAGTGGTTTCAGTGGTAATATGTGTACCGCAGGTTCCAAAGAGCATGTTGCTTTCTGGGCTGACTGGAACAATGACGGCACCTTTGACGAATACCTTGGTACAGCCAGCGTAATAGTACATGATATCAATAACATTCCCAAAGACGGACTCTATTACAATGTCGCGTTGCCGGTTGATCTGACCAAACGGCTGAGAAGCTGCGAAACACCGAATATTATCCGTATCCGCGGCGTGATGTCATGGCAGACATTACCTTCTACAACTGATCCGAATGCACTGAATTACTATGGTAACCGTATTGATGTGCGCGTGCAGGTAAGACCCGGTCAGGCGGACGGCGGCAAATTAGGAATTAACCTCTTTGACGTAAATGGTGTTGCCATCAGCAACATTGATCAGGTAGCGATCAGTACGAGAGGACTGGCGTATGCGGGCGCAAGTTTCCCGAATGCGGCTTATCCTTTCGGCGGATTGATCAAACTGAGTGGTATGCTGACCAACAGCGGTGCCTCCGGTACTACCTTCTATAAAATACAGTTCCTCGATACCAGCAGCGGAACCTGGCAGGATGTGATGGATAAACAGAAATTCCAGATCATCGAAGGCAGTGTACAGACACTGCATGACCAGGATCCTTCTACAACAGGAGGCTGGCTGACCTACCTTCCTGCCGTGCCTGCGAAGGCAGAAAAGCTTTCCCTGCTGGCATTCTGGGACAGTGGCAGTCGTAATGGTCTGTATAAACTGAGGGTGCTATTCACCAAAGATCCATTGTTTAATCCGGTGAATATCAATTACTCATCCGAAGTGTTTATCTATCTGGATAATACCGGTTTTACTGTTAACGGTGCACCTTCAGCGACACTCGATCCGGCCAGTACACTGGATGTGATCATTGCCGGTGGCGATTGTAAGTTCTACAAGAAAGGCGATATCATCAGCGGTCAGCTAAAGGTGCAGGACAAATACTTCAGCGGATGGAGTTTTAGTCTGCAGCCAGCGGCACACATCGTACCATTGGGTACACCATTGAGCACCTTTATTGCGCCGGCTTCCAGAAATGTGGTGAGTCTGGCTGATAATGGCGACAACGGAACCGCCTTTACAATTAACACGCAGTACCTGCAGTCCTGCGGATATACTATCCGTCTGAGTGCAACAGACAGGTCACTGGTAGGGTATAAGATCGTCTTTCTGGACGGCTCTTACATCTACAACCTGACCAGTCATTATGCGGAAAAATACCTCGGTTTTGCGGTATTGCCGTAAGACAGGGCATGATCAGGAAAGGGCACGCGGGAGCAGCAAAAGGCTGTTTCCGCGTGTTTCGTAATGATAAAACCGTAAAATATCATTTTTAAATTCCGTCAATGTGCAGACCTTTGCGGGGAGATTGGATCAACCGTAATGGGAACAATGACAACAGGAACAGCTATATCTACACCGGCAAAAGCCGAAAGGGGCAGTGTCCGCTTCCGGCGAATCAAGAACAGTATTTTTCTTTCAGGGCTCTCTGTGTTTGCCCAGTTATATCTTTTTCAGCCCGTATTACCGCTGTTATGTAAAGAATTTGGCGTAACCCCGGCAGAGAGCAGCTGGGCCGTGTCTGCGTCTACCATGGGTATGGCGGCAGGTTTATTTATCTTCTCCTTTAAAGCAGATGCTGTACCGCGTAAATACCTGATGGGCTTTGCCATGCTGGGATCCGCCGTATTGACCTTGTTATCTGTCTTCATTCATAATTTTCATCTGCTGATAGCGGTCAACTTTCTGAAGGGCGCTATCTTATCTGGCGTAACAGCCGTTGCACTGGCTTATTTATCAGAAGAAGTAGCCAGTGCCTCATTGGGGCTGGCCATCAGCTTATACCTGAGCGGCAATGCGATCGGAGGGATGGCTGGAAGGATTGTGGTAATGCTGATAGCAGGATGGGCCGATTGGCGCTGGGCAGCGGCATGTATTGGTACTTCCAGTCTGATATTGGGTTTATTCTTTATTAAAAGGCTCCCTGCATCCAAACACTTTGTTGCCTTACCAGTGAATGTAGGACAGAAATGGCAGCAGATGGGTTCCTTTTTCCGGCAACCAGTGATGGTGCTGGTGTATTTTGCGGCATCATTGCTGATGGGCGCATTCGTGAGTATTTACAATTATACAGGCTTCCGGCTGGAAGGCCCCCCATTTTCATTACCCCATTATGTTATTGCAGGTATATTCCTGATGTATACTGTGGGCGTACTAGGAACAATGGTTGCCGGACGATTATCAGACCGCATACCACCTGCAAAACTAATCAGGATATTTATTCCGGTCATGGGAATTGGATTATTACCGATGTTGATACCTGAATTAATTGCCACCGCCGGCGGATTAGGGATATTCACTTTTAGTTTCTTTGCTACGCATACG
This sequence comes from Chitinophaga pinensis, assembly GCF_007896845.1. GTDB lineage: Bacteria > Bacteroidota > Bacteroidia > Chitinophagales > Chitinophagaceae > Chitinophaga > Chitinophaga pinensis_C. Next base: position 4,346 of record NZ_VOHS01000059.1, read on the forward strand.
CTGGCCAGCAGATTGATATCACAGGAGGCGAAAGAAGGAAAAAGTACGGCGACTTCGTTGTACTGGTTGTTTTATTATGCCGGTTCTTCGTTTATAGGAACCGCTACCGGAGTAGTGTTAACCGGCTGGGGATGGGAACTGTTTATTGTAGCTTTACTGGGATTGGTATTAGCCGGTGGAACATTTGTAGTCAGCGCAGGCAGGAAACCCACAGTGTAAGTCTGGGTGGACGCGGCTATTGATGAGTAAATCAGCTTACTCCCTCAGCTGCAACACATTAGCCCCGATCTTTTCATCCTTTACTCTTTTAAACCGCTTATCGTGTACCGTAATCATGATCTCAAGAGATCCTGTGCTTACTGTTGCCCCCAGCAGATGCCCGCCGTATGCCTGAAAGGTACTATCGGTGACGACACCATGTGCATGAATAGATACGCTGTCCTGTTGCCATGCGACGCTACCCTGCATACTGGCCAGTTCTACATTGTCAAATGACCGGGGATCGTATTGCTTTGTCTGCTGATTAAAAAAGCCAAATTTCGCATTGACAAAGCCCATTCCGGTGAAGTTAGCCGCCGGGATCTTTTCCTTTAGCATAAAAGCTTCAAGTTGGGCAAAAAGGTCATCACCTTGCTGTAATACCATGAGATATCCTGCGGGCACTTTGACATAAGGTGTTTGTGCGTTGGCTGCCAGTCCTGCTGATAATAGCTGTATGAGTAGGTAAGCGATCTTTTTCATAGTCATGCTTTATCCTTCATCCGGAACGAATAGTGTGCCACCGGTACTACAGACTATTGTTTCGCAGTCAGCTCCAATAATTCTTTCAGATAAGTACCCCATACAACAGGCAGGGAATTAGTACCGTGTCCAACTGTTTTATCCGTAATGGGCAACAGGATATACCGCCCATGTGCCACTTTTTTAATCTCTCTTTCCATCACACCGAGTTCCGCAGGATTGATTTCATCATCCGCAGAATTAACGGCATATACAGTTGCTTTTATCTTCGACAGATAAGGGGAAGGATCATAGTATCTGGACGCCTCCAATGCATAAATGACGTCGTTTGCATCAAGGGCCGCCAGATTAGCGCGTCTCATGTAGGCAACAAGGGAATCGGCAGCATCACGTGTGGGAGCGGACAATTGTAATTGCAGCGGACTGCTGTTCATAAAGAAGAAGGAAGACAAAGCGCCTGTCATGCCTAGGGTGGGTTGTGTGCGGTATTCTCCGTTATTCCAGACAGGGTCCATTTTTATCAGGTCTATGGCCATCTTACGCATCATCCTGTTACGACCTGCAATGGGTGCCGGCTGACAGGCTAGTGGCATCATCGCATCTGTAAAGTCAGGATAGGTATATCCCCATACCCATGCATGCATAGCACCCATAGATGTACCTAATATCAGCCGGAGGTGATCTATTCCGAGGTGTTTGGTTACCAGTTCATGCTCAGCAGTGACCATGTCATTGTAAGTGTAATGGGGGAATTTCATATGCAGACTATCACTCGGGCGGCTGGATTTGCCATGACCTATAGCATCCGGTAAAATGATAAAGTATCTGGAAGCATCCAGTAATTGTCCCGGACCAAATAGTTCTCCTGCAAACTGCTTTGAAAGAAATGCGGTAGCTGCGGAGGTAGTGCCATGCATGATAAGCACCGCATTGTTTATTTTACCGTCTTTTCCCTTTTTTGGTGTGCCAATAGTATAATAGTGCAGATTGAGCGTCGCAAGTGCCTGACCATTCTCGAACATGTAATGCTCAATCGTGTAGTTACCTTCTTTCGGTCTGGGATAAGCAGGTTGGCCATAAGCAGCCACAGATAAAAGTAGGGATAAAAGCAGCGGATACATTTTCAGCATGATGATCGGATTTGATTACCGGAAGCCGAAAAGTAGCCATAATAGCGCGGTTTTTATAACCGCCTGTAATATTTCCTGCATATGTGAGATATGTAAGAAAAGGACTTATAAAAGGCACGATAAATAAAAAATCCCGGACGCATCACACGTCCGGGACCTCAAAAAATGTATTCCTGCAAGCAATTACTGCTTGTTAGCTTCTTTTTTCTTCTTTGCGTGATCAACGATCGCACCGATACCGGCGCCTGCACCAGCACCTACTACAGTACCGATAGCCGCACCTTTCACACGGTCGTTCTTGTTGATGATCGCACCTGTTACCGCACCGGTACCAGCACCTACAACGGCACCTTTAGCAGTGTGGCTCCAGCCTTTTTTCTTTTCAGTAGTAGTGGTTGCAGTGGAGGCAGCAGGAGCGCTGTTGTCTGCACTGTTACTATTACTATGGTTTACAGTTGCCGGAGCACTGCTTGCGCGTGCTTTTTGAACTGCTTTCATGGAATCTATTGCCTGTTGTTTTGCTTCGTTTACAGCGTTTGCATTAGTTATAGAATCAACAGTCGCCTGTTTGGCACTTTCAATAGCTTCTTCCTGTGACGCTTTGTTATTACAGGCGAATAGTACCGTTACGGTAGCTAAACTCAAAAATAACTTTTTCATAGCCTGACTTTTTATGGTTTATCAATTTATACAGTACAGTAGACAAAACTATGCCATTTTTTATGAATCTTCCTAATTATACTGGAAATTAATTTTATGTAGATGGTATTTTTTTATTATCCGTTTTATTTTCAAATAATTATGTTTTTATGACGGTCCTTTTGTAGCGCTAAAAACGTCTTTACCGATGAACTTTTCCCTCATAACAAAACAAACCACTATGAAGAATGCCATCGCATGCCTGTTATTGGCAACCCTGATTGCCTGTAGTAAGAAAGAAGACAAATTACGGGAAGAAACACCGGATGCCCATCCCGAACTGGCCATCACCAATTACTATGTCAACGGTACTTCGGGTAATGACGCCAATACCGGAACAACTGCCACGACTGCTTTGAAAACGATTCAGGCCGCGCTCAACAAGACGACCGAAGGAGCAGGCAGTACTATTTATGTAGCAGGAGGTACCTATAAGGAACGATTGAACTGGCCACATTCAGGCGCCTCTGCTGCCGAACCGATTACATTGACCAACTATAGCGGCGGTACGGTCATATTGGATGGTGTAGGCGCTACCAACAACACACAAAACGCTATGATCAACGTCAGTAGTAAAAGCTATCTGAGAATCAACAACATCCGCATTGCCAACAACATCAGAAGTTTTGCTTCGGGGATCTATGTCAGTGGTTCGGGTACAGATGTGCAGATCACTTCCTGCCGTATTTATAATGTTGGCTGGACAAGCGACTCTACGGCTGTTCCTTCTTCTGCGAATAATGCCAATCCGCTGGTAGTAGTAGGTACCGGACAAACAGCCTATTCGCAGATATATGTCGGCAGTAATCAGATATATGCCTGTAATACGGGTTATAGTGAAGGATTGACGATGTCGGGTAACGTCAACAACTTCCTGATTGAGAGTAATATTGTACACCATATTAAAAACATCGGTATAGATATGACCGGACATTATAGCTGGACGGGTGCACCCGATAGTGTAAACTTTGCCCGTAACGGCAACGTGAAAAATAATGTGGTCTACAACTGCGTATCTCCGGTTGCCACCAGTGGTGGTATCTATGTAGATGGTGGTAAATGGATCAATATAGAAGGGAATACCAGTTTTAATAATGGTGCAGGTATCACCGTTGGTTGTGAGAATGCAAACAATACGGCAGAAGGTATCAATATCCGCAGCAACTTTATTTATAACAATAAGGAAGCAGGTCTTGTAATAGGATCAAATGCAGCAGGTAGTAAAGTGGCCTGGTCGTCAGCGACTAACAACTCCTTATTTAAAAATTACACCAATGGCGGATGGGGAGGAGAGATCAGTTTACAGAATACCGATCACGTTACAATCTCCAACAATATCGTACAGTCAGCCAGCAACATTGTGGTAATCGCCCTGCTGGGATACACCAGTACCAATCTTGCAATGAACTATAACAGGTATTATACGGCTTCTGGTACCGCGAATACGATCACCTTTGACTGGGGAGGTATTAATAGTACAACTTATGGTTCGCTGGCCACTTTTAAGAGTGGTACCGGATTGGATGCAAACAGCACCTACGGTATTCCTTCTTTCGTAAACAGTACGCTGGCTACACTGAATCTGCATCTGGCAAGTGGGTCTGCCTGTATTAATGCCGGTGATCCTGCTTTTGTGCCTGCATCCGGAGAACTGGATATCGATAAGCAGTCACGTAAGCAGAATAACAGAGTGGATATAGGCGCAGACGAAACAGCATTATGATACGTGTAAAGTAGCTGGAAAGAAAAAGGTCCGCAATTGCGGACCTTTTTTGAATTTATTGGGATGGTAGTTTATGCGAATTTACGAATTAATAAATGCGCTGTATCTTTTTCTATATACATTCCGCGGGTTATTTCAATTTCATTTGTTAACGGCGCCTTATTTTGATTATCACTATCAGGTTGTTGTTCAAACGCAGATACAGAGATAATATTGTTTTCAAGACATTTTGGACAATAGTGGATCGTTACTTTCACAATTTCTCTTGTTCTTGCATAGATAGGCGCCAGCTTACTATAGTAGCTGACTTCCGGCAGAAAATTATAGACATTATTTTCACCGGCATCACCAAGTGTAGCATAGAAACTACCTGTTTCTGTGATAAAAGCATCTTTCTGATCATAGAAGCGGTCGCATCTTTCACAGTAGTATTGTTTATCCTCCAGCAGAAACTTCACCGGCAACATAAAAGCGATAAATTCTATCACATAGAAAAATCCTGCGAGTCCGCCGCTAAAAGGAAATCGTCCTGCTGAACGGTTGAAATGCGCGGTATCTATCTGCACGATCCTTCTTGCAATGATCTCAAAAGTCGCAAACGGATTAAAGACCCCTTCGAGAAAAGAATACCCAAAATTCCAATGTTGGTTATAGAAAGTCCACTGAGCTGACCATGCCAGATAACAGAACAATGCCGCTAACGACACGTTTAATATATGATGTCTGCTTTTACTAAAAAGCCGCAGCAAGGTAAAAGCAACAATAGCTGCACACAGTACACCAAAGAGCAGGATAAAATTAAGGTAGACAAAAGAGATAAAATTGGTGAGGAAGTAAAATAACCAGCCGATCAGTACGGAGAGTGAAATACCACCAAATAAGGAAAGCAACAGTCGTTTAGGCTTAATCAATCCTGAGGCCTTATAAAAAGTACCAGCAGCGTGCATAGGGATATGGCGTTTGAATAAAGATAAATCTGTATGCAAGATAAGAAGGATAAGTATAGTTTTTTTGTATTTTTAGACAGTTAACATTCTAAAGCAGCTAAAGGGAGACAGCGGGTTTTACGCATGCAGCCAGATACCGATACCGAACTGTTACAAAAAATGAGGCAAGGCGACGAAAGCGCCTTCCGGCAGCTATACGACCGGCATAGCAGGCAGGTGGCTGCGTTTGTTTTCCATCTGACACATTCCGTCGTCGATGCAGAAGACATTCTGCAGGAGACTTTTCTCACACTCTGGACCAGCAGGGAACAACTACCTGCCATCGTCAATCCTGCCAGTTATATCTTTATTATTGCCAGAAACAAAACTCTGGATCACCTTCGTAAAATAGCCCGTCAGCAGAAACTGGTAGACCATGTATGGGCAAATATCTCCGCCACAGCAGATGCACTCGATCTGCAACTGGATGCCCGGGAAAGCCAGCAATTGATCAATACCGCCCTTTCGCGGCTCAGCGAACAGCAACGTACCATCTTCCGTCTGAGCAGACAGGAAGGACTTGACCATGCTACGATCGCCGACAAACTGCATTTATCCAAAAGCAGGGTTAAAAATGTACAGGTAGAAACACTCCGTTTTATTCGTCAGTTCTTATCACAACATGCTGAATTTCTGTTGCTTTTATGCCTGTTGAGCAACTTCTGAAAAAAAATGTCCCAAACCACGGTCCTTTATTCTCTCACGTTCGTCTTTATAGTTATATGCCTGATCACCAACAAAGAATTGCTTATTTATTAGCACGTTATGCAGACAAATCATGCAGCAGGGAAGAGTTGGATGAACTGTTTACCGCCATTGGCCGGGATACTGATCCCGCTATGCTGGAACAGCTGCTGGAAGATGTATGGCATGCAGGACATCCTGCACCCGGGATTGATTATGAGGCAGTCTATCAGCAGATCAAACCCGCCGTTCCCGTACGGAAGACGATTCCCCTTAAAAGATTCGCTGTCGCAGCGTCTTTATTACTATTGGCAGGTACCGCATACTGGTTATTACAACACAAACGGGTAGAAAAACAGCCCTTACTGGTAACACAGCCTGCGCAGCAACATATTTTACCCGCGACCAACAAGGCCATGCTGACATTAGCGGATGGTACCACAGTGCCTCTGGATAGTACAGGGAAACAGCTGATTCAACAGGGAAATGTAGCGATCAGGCAACAAAACGGACAACTTTTATATGCCAGTCAGCCAACAGATGGCAATATTCACTATAACAAACTCACCACGCCAAGAGGAGGACAATTCAGACTCGTATTGCCTGACGGCACCAAAGTATGGCTGAACTCCGCTTCCATGTTACGCTATCCTACCACATTTTCAGGAAAGGATCGTGTAGTGGAACTGGAAGGACAGGGATACTTTGAGATCGCAGCCAATGCACAACAACCATTCAAAGTAAAGGTGCGTGACATAGAAGTGCTTGTACTGGGAACAGACTTCGATGTAATGGCCTATGGGGATGAAAATTCAGTTAATACCACATTGCTCACCGGTAGCGTACTGGTGAAGGAAGGCAGCACAAAACAATTGTTACGCCCCGGACAACAGGCAGTAGTAGACAACCAGGATCATCAGCTGACAGTAAGGACAGCTGACATCAGAAAAGTAACCGCGTGGAAGAACGGCATGTTTGTTTTCAATGACATGGCTTTACCCGCCATATTAAGAGAAGTAGCCCGCTGGTACGATGTAGACATCGTGTATCAGGCCAGCCCCGGAGCGGAATTATACGGGGGCGGTATAGGAAGAGACCTGCAGCTGGCAGACGTACTGACCCTGCTGGAAGGGAATGGCTTTAATCATTTCAGGATTGAAGGGAGAAAAGTAATTGTATTACCATAATTAGTATCAACCAGTAAGATGCGTTGATAAAACCGGAGATGCTCGCAACATCCCCGGTTAGTTATCTGGCATCCTCAATAATCGCTGTAAAGACCATTTAAGTACTACCAAACACTGCAAAAGTATGCATTTCGACTGTTATGTACAGGCCCGCACACTGCGCGGGCTATCAACCAAAATTTGTCTGGTTATGAAATTGACCACGTTCCTGTTATTGGTAATCATCCTACAGGTGAGTGCCGCAGGATATTCCCAGAAAGTAACGCTGACGGCCAGAAATATGCCGCTCCGCGACGTGTTTACCGAAATTATCACACAGACAGGCGTATCTATCGTATATTCTGAAAGTGTACTGGCCAATACGGCCCCCGTCACTTTCCGGGTGAAAGACGCCTCCGTCCGTGAAGTACTGGACCTCTGCCTCCGCAATCAACACGTCATCTACGCACTCGAAGGAAAAAACTTTGTCATAAAGAAAACAATAACGCCACCTCCCGGCACCTCGTCGCAGGCAGATACGACCATTACCGTTAGAGGGATCGTCAGCGCTTCCGCCGGAGGTCCCTTACCCGGCGCAACCATACTCGTGAAAGGGACACGGAAAGGTACCCAGACAGACGGTCAGGGCAACTTCACCCTGTCTGGTGTACGTAAACAGGACATACTGGTCATCAGTAACATCGGCTTTACTACCAAAGAGATCGCTGCAGCTGAACAACTCACCTTACAACTGGAAGAAGATACCCGCAACTTTAACGAGGTCATTGTAGTAGGATACAGTGATAAAAAGAAAAGTGAACTGACCAGCGCCGTCAGCGTCGTATCAGCTGAAAAATTGAAAGACGTCACAACCAATGACGTCGGTAGCATGTTACAGGGTAAAGTGGCCGGCCTGCAGGTGGTAAACAGCTCCGGTGTACCCGGTACAGCCGCTGAATTAAGGTTACGTGGGGTCTCTTCTGTGAATGCCTCCCAGACCCCGCTATTTGTAGTAGATGGTATCATCGGTGGCAACTACGATCCGAATGACGTAGAAAGCATTACCGTCCTGAAAGACGCAGGTGCTACCGCCATGTATGGCTCGCAGGCAAATGCCGGGGTGATCATCGTCACTACCAAAAAAGCAAAACTGGGAAAGACCCGTTTTGAAGCCAAAGTAACTACCGGTTTCCGGAGACCAGACTTCGGCAAAATGGAGATGATGAATGGTAGTGAACTATATGAACGCCATAAAGAGTTTTATCGTGACTATATCCCCGGTACGGATAATAACTCCTATAAGGTAGATATCCTGAAGTTTTATGCAGAAAGGCCTAAAACACTCCAAAATCAGGACTATAACTGGCTGACTACCATGTTTGGCACCGCGCCTGTTGAAAATATTTATATCTCCGCCAGTGGTACTTCCGAAAAGAGCGAATACTACACCGGCCTCTCATATTATAATGAAAGAGGTACTTTCATGAATACGGGTTTTCAGCGTATTAACCTCCGTGGTAACTCCACCTACCATTTCTCTAAAAATGTAAGTGTCACCAATAATATCAATATCAGCGGTTCTACGGGTAATAGTTATAACTATGAAGATGTCTACTACGCGTACCTGAATATGCCCTGGGATAATCCTTATGATGCCAACCGTAATCCGGTATATGTAGATGGCAATGTTGGTTTCAAATGGTGGTCCAGAGACAAGGTCAATCCCATCCATACGATCAAAAACTCCAATCACCCATATAAGAACTTTGACGTCAACTATGATCTGGGCTTCAATATCAATATCACCGACTGGTTGTCCTTCTCCAGTAGTAACAGGGCAGCGGTCAGCTATAATAAAGGATCAGACTATTATTCTCCTGTTGTAGCAGGGTTGTATAATAGTACCGGTTTCCTGAATGAACTCAGTACCTTATCATATGGCGTTATCTCCAACGACCTGCTGAAATTCAATTTCCACAAGGGAGATCATACCATCAGCGGTCTTGCTGGTATTGCCATTGAGAACAGTAAAACAGAAATACTGGGTGCTTCGGGTAAAGGACTGCCAGAGGGGCTGTCTGTATTGAATGTCGTTTCCAACAACCAGCTGGTAACCGGTTCCTATGATCAGGCGATCATACAGTCATTTATCTCACAGGTAAGTTATGGCTATAAAGACAAATACTTTCTGACCGTTCTTACCGCGTGGATGGTTCTACCGCTTTCCCGGCAAGTAACCGTTATGGCTCATTTCCGGCAGTATCTGCGGCATGGCAGATCAGTCATGAAGACTTCCTGCTGCACAGCAGATTGTTCAGCAACCTGAAGGTACGCGCCAGCTACGGCGTGACAGGTACGCAGGACATTGGTTCCTCCCGCTACCTCGGACTATATGCATTGAGCAGCCAGTATAACGGTGGTACAGCAGCTACGCCTTCTCAGTTGCCAAGTCCCGGTCTGACATGGGAAAGCAAAAGACAACTGAACGCCGGATTGGATATCGGTTTATTCAACCGGATCAACCTGACCATTGACGCTTATAATAACGTGACAGATAACCTGCTTTTACAGGTACCTCAACCACTGTCCGTAGGCTTTGAACAACGTTGGGAAAATGTAGGTAAAGTGATCAATAACGGTATAGAACTGGGTATCAATACGGTCAATATCAAGACAGAGGATTTCGAATGGACCACTGATTTCAACATCAACTACAACACCAACAAGCTCAGGGAATTACCCAGTGACATCACCCGTACACAACCTACATGGAGCATTTCCCAGATCTATCGCAACGATGGTAATCTGTATGAATTTTATATGCCCAGATGGTTAGGGGTCAATAAAGAAACCGGTGCACCACAATGGGAAGTGATCAACAGAGACGCAAATGGTAAAGAGATTTCCCGGTCTGCCACCTCAGACTATGCCAGCGCTACCTATCAGGAAGTAGGTTCGGCATTGCCGAAGTTACAGGGAGGTTTCACCACACAGTGGACTTACAAAACCTCTCATTGAGTGTAAACGCTTATTACCTGACGGGCAACAAAGTGTTCAGTAATAGTCTTCGTTTCGTGATGAACGACGGCAACGAGCCTTACTACAATCAGATCAACCTGCCTTCCGGATATAAGATATGGACGCATCCCGGTGATGATGCAACAGAACCTAGTCCGCAGAATGCCGCCAATTCCACCGAAACCTCCACCCGTTACCTGAAAGATGGTGATTTCCTCGCCATCAGGAATATCTCGCTGTCCTACAAGCTGCCAAAAGCATGGATGACCCGCTGGCATATGGATGGAGTGACACTGTCACTGACAGCAGATAACGTATACACATTCACTAAGTTCCTCGGACAAGACCCTGCCACGACGATTACCTCCGGCAGTTATGTAATGCCCGGTGTATCGGATTTCAAATATCCGAACAACCGCCAGTATCTGTTTAACATCAACATCAGGTTCTAGTAAACTTACAGCTCATGACAACGAGATCTCTTCTTATCATATTAATTTTTCCGCTGCTGTTTGGCAGTTGTCTGAAAGATGTGAATCCGAGCGATTCACTGACTACCGGTACGCTGACGCAGACAGCACAGGGATTGAGGCAGGCGCTGAATGGCGCATATGCCTTGTTTAAAGACCATGTGGAATTTAATGGTACCACCGACCTGAATAATATGTACCTGCGCCAGTATTTCCAGATGAGCGATTTCGCCAGCGATGATATTGTGTGCGCACAGACCACGACAGATCCTCTGTATTACAGCTTTTCTCTGAACCATACACCGACGCAGACGAATAGTCGTTATTTCTGGTATATCTCCTATAAGATCATTAATGACGTCAATACAGTAATTGAGGCCGCAGAGGCAGTCCAGAACCCGGATGCTACGATTAAACAGCTATTGGGAGAGTGTTATTTCCTCCGGGCTTTTTGTCATTTCAACCTTGTAAAACTGTATGCCCGTCCCTATACAGACAACCCGGCAGCTGATGGTGTCATATTACGTACTGCTACGAGTGATCCTTCTGCGAAGGCGCGGTCAACCGTGGCTGAAGTTTATGCATCTGTGATTGCGGATGCTGAAAAAGGCGCGGCACTCATGCAGCAACAGCGTGGCGTACAGTACGCGTCACAGGAAGCTGCCTGGGCTTTACTGTCAAGGGCATATTTATATAAAGGCGTGAATGATAGTACGATATACTATAGTGATAAGGTAATTAATTCCGGTCGCTTCGGTCTGACAGATACCACGGCTTTAAGACTATGTTTGCCAATGCGACCGGCAGCAAGGAGACGATCTTCTGTGTTGCCTTTACGACAGTAGATGATTATGGTAAGGCCGGTTCCATAGCCTCAATGATCTATTCGGATGGTAATTCCGGCTGGGGAGAGGAATTTGCTTCGCAATCTCTGCGCGATACCAGTCCGCTATCCGAAGGACGCCCGTTGGGCCTATATTCTTCCTTTAAAGGATGGTAGCGGCAATCTGCAGAAAAGAATGGTATTGAGACTTATTACATTATGAAGTTCTCCGGACAGGCGGGCAGTCCGACGCTGAGTTCCCCATCATGTTCCGTATAGCTGAGATGTACCTGAACCGGGCGGAGGCGAAAGCGAAGGCGGGAAATAGCACGGTGCTTTAGATGACGTGGACTTGATCCGGAAGAACAGGGGGCTGCAGGATGACCTATATGCCGGGAAAGTGCCTGCAGGTAAGACTGTGCTGGAACAGTGCTAAAAGAAAGAAGAATTGAACTGGCATTCGAAGGACACCGGGTTTATGACGTTTACCGCAACAAGCAGGCCCTGAACCTACTTACTGGGGCTATCACCTCCCGGGACTGAAAGAGTCTGATATAGACCAGTAAACGCCGGCAGGCTATGAGAATATGGTGATTAATCCTGACAACAAACGGGTGATCTACTTCATTCCCACGATGAGATACAGACTAATAAACTGTGTTCACAGAATCCTTAATTCACCTTTAAATGCCTGATCATTATGCAATTCAGATATCTCTTTTTAAGCATTGTAACAGCAGCATTGCTCAGTGGATGCAGTGATATGACAAAGTAACCCCGGATGCTGACCTGTTCTACGAAGTTAGCATTAACGGCAATGATGTGACCTTTAGCAATAAGACCTCCGCGCCGTATCCTACAAATGGGATTTCGGGATGGCACCAGCTCAGAAGAGGAAATCCGGTACATACCTATCGGGGAAAGGAAAATACGTACCGACCTGTATGCGACAACAAAGGAAGGCAAGGTGACAGAAGGATCTACCGTGGTGTACATAGCGAAATCCTCACCGGTGAAAATGAATGATAATACCTTGTCTGCTGGGACGAAGTGACTGATTATCAGGTGACATCCGGTGCAGGAGAAACCTACTTCAGGAAGGCTAAATTGACTATGACGCTTCTTATGTATTGTCTATCTGGAAGTCAATTCAAAGGCCGCCAATGCCGACATTTACGACTTCTATATGGATACGGATAATAATCCGGGTACGGGGCTGTTGACGGGTACATTTCCCGGCGGCGGTTATGACGTGTTGCTGGAGGGGGCTGTACTGGCAGATGGTTTGACGCTTTCATCATAAAGGCGCTCAGGATGCCTTTACATTTGATGCTTCCGGTGTAACGGAGTTTGTCACAGTTGGCGCCACCCAACAGGAAGGAAATGTGCTGAAGTTTGAGTACGTTTGTCCCGTGCGAAACTGAAAGGCCTCGCAGCTACAACCGCCCTGCGTTAGGCATTCAGGCCACAAGGGTGATTGGTCTGCTACTTTGGGCAATATGCCCGACGGAAGCACCTCCGTATTGATCAATTTTGAGTAATATGTGTGTGTTATAGCAGGATGCAGAATATGCAGCATGGGTATGTCCGCAAAGAGCTTCTGTTAAAGGCTTTTTGCGGACATATGTTATAAATACACAAAGAGGAACATACTCCTTCAATTCTTAATTTCTAATGCTTAACTATTATGGAGAAAACCGGTCGTTTGTTATCGCTGGATGTCATGCGTGGACTGATCATGATATTGCTGGCGGGGGAGAGCTGCCGGGTATATGAATCGCTCCACGAATGGAATGAAATGCCTTTATCAGGCAATTCTTTCATCATCCATGGCATGGGCTGCGTTTCTGGGATCTGGTACAGCCTGCATTTATGCTGATGGCGGGTACCGCCATGTATATTTCGTATCAAAGTAAACTGAAGAAGGGGGTTTCGTGGTCGCAGAACTTTAAACATCCTCATTCGTAGCCTAAAACTGTTTATGCTGGGAACAGGTCTGCATTGTATCTATGCCGGTAAACTGGTATGGGAGCTCTGGAATGTGCTGACGCAATTGTCCGTAACAGGCATCATCGCTTATCTGGTGATAGGACGTTCCTACACATTTCAGATTATTACGGGATTCCTGCTGATCCTGCTTAATGATGTACTATACCGCAGCATCCTGCTGCCCGGTTTTGACCAGCCCTTTGTAGAATACCACAACTTCGGGGCATATAGGATACCGTACGATGGGGAAGATCAATCAGGATGGGTGGGTAGCCATCAATAAATACCTACCGAGCACATACCATCTGGGGTGTGACGGCAGGCAAGCTGTTATCGTCCAACATGGCAAGCAGCCGTAAAACCGGCATATTGGCAATTGCAGGTGCTATATTGCTCTTATTGGGCTTTGGTGTGGATCTGGCAGGTATTTCGCCTATCATCAAAAGAATCAGTACCGCAGGCTTGTATTGGCTGCTGCCGGCTGGGTATTGCTGATACTGCGTTTTATATTGGTGGATTGATATAAAAGATCACCGGCGTTATACCTGGATACCTGTGGTCGTTGGTATGAATGCGATATTTATCTATGTCTTTTTCGAGACAGTAGGTGCGCAATGGGTGAATGGGGTAGTGCGATCTTTATTCCGTGGCATATTGCAGCG
>NZ_VOHS01000060.1 GCF_007896845.1 Chitinophaga pinensis
CCACATCACCTGCACCTGATCATACAGCTCCAATAATTCAGGCAGCAGCTCCATTTATTTTATTCGCTTCTTCTTTTCTGTCACTCGTTTTTTCGGCGGCATTATCTGTCATTTCCGTATTGTCATTTCTCAGTGCGATCAGTTTATCTTTTAAATAAGTCAGCTCATCCTGAAATGCGGCTGTTCTGCTAAAAATGAAATCTGCCTTAAGACTAACATGTCTCAGCTGACGTTTCAGCTTGTGATTTTTCAATATTGTCGATCCCACAACGGATTGTGTTGCCGTTTGAGCCATTCTTAGATCATGTACTGAGGCTTCTAATTGCCTGATCCTTGAATCATGGTTAACAATATTATCATGCAGCTGTCTGAATGTAATCAGCAGCTTTGCGAAAGTCACATCCAGTTCCTGAAATTTGTCCTGAACGATACTTGTAATCTGTTTACGGAATTTACGTTCCTTCATAAGTGTTGTTTTTAAAATGATTCTGAAATAAAAGTGTTGGGCTGACATTCCTGTCAGGGAAGAGGAGAGGAGACGGCTTCCTCATGTATCATAATTAGCTGATTACGTTTAGTATGCCAATAGTGATAGCAAATCTCCTTTATAACTCCATGGCAATGAATATGGCCAGGTCGATTCCATCAATCAATCACCTCACAAGATTCATTCATCGGCTGCATGACCGCCATAACAAACATTGCGCATCTGTCATTATTAACTAACTAAATCGCTATAGTATTTCCATCAGTTTATGAACTCATACGATTCATCAACTATGTTATAGACATAACACACCTGCCGTCAATAACAGACGGGATTCGCCATAACATTTCCATCAATCAATAAACGCTCGAGAACCTTCAACCACATGACAGCCATGACAGACATTGCGCATCTGTCATTATCAACAGACTAAAATTGCCATAGTAATTCCATCAGTTAATGAACTCAAGCGATTCATCAACTATGTTATAGATATAACACACCTGCCGTCAATAACAGACGGGATTATGTTATCATTGCGTTCTTATTGTATGATTGTTACTGTAGTTGGACTATTACAGTAATGTATTTAGATAGGGGATACAAACATGTATATAGATGCATCTATGTAGTTCTTCTTAGTTTCCTTCCAAACATGAACTTGTTCAACAAATATTACTACCTCTTTCCAATGTATGGGTCTATTCCGGTATTTCCGGCTCCAGACGCTTTTCATGCGATGTTTGGCCATAAGATGTCTTTATAAAATGGTTGGTAAATCTTTGAGAAAGAATATCTCTGTTTATGAAAAGCTAAACAGAGATATTCTTTTATATTATTCCGTTCCGGAGATGTATAACATTCAACCAAATATCCGAAACCCCTTCAATTCAACCGTCTGGTCTTGTTATTACCTAAATAATACCTGTCTTCACAAGATGAACACAGTGATTTATAGTACACCTAAAAGCGGCTATTCACATTGCCTACGATCACTGACAGGTAGATACATCAACTCATATGCGCTCACAGCCCATGATCGCTGCCGTTGCCTCAAAATTATCAAACACTTTTCGATTTTTGATCATTCACTTTGTTCATTCTAAAATTCAAAGCTATACCTCCGGTCAGTAGTAATATCATCAAAATGTAGCTACCTATCGATAACTTCATACCAGTATAGTATGCATCGGGTTCAAACCTGAACAGAATAGTGTGTTTACCCGCTGGCACCGGCATACCACGCAGTGCATAGTTCACTCTTGTATAAGGCACTTCCTTGTCATCGACAAATGCTTTCCAACCCTGACTGTAGTAAACTTCTGAAAACACGGCAAATTGCGGACTCGTTGTATTAGCACTATAACTGATCTCATTCAGATTATTCGCAATCAGGCTGATCGTTGCACTTGAATCGTACACCGGATCAGCACCCAGCATATGTTTATAACGCTGATCAACTACGGCAGAATCACGGGTATTCATATGATCAAGCATACCCATTTCCTCGTCAGCATTTTTTACCTGTACAATATGTTTTACAAACCACGCATTACCTAATGCATCCGGATTACGCTGTGCCACCGGCTGCCCATCTGCCCCCGGTACGATCACGTACTTTGTGTTCAACATATTCAATACCTGCAGATTATTCTTACTTATCTGCCTTTCAATAAGATCGGCATACAGTTGAAGTTTCGCGGCGTGATAACCACCCACACTTTTGTGGAAATAAGACGTCATCGCATCATCAAACGGATGGGCAGTCAGATTAAACACCCTATAATGAGGATCTTTATCCTGCAGTATCTGCTGATCTGCAGCAGAGGCCTGAAATGGTCTGCTGTAATTATTCTCATCCATAAAACTATCACTGTTCAGATACCTGCTATCCACCTGTAACAAATCGATCACAGCCAATATCGCAATCCCTGCAAGCAAATAAGTCGTATTAAAGCCTTTTTTCAGGAAGAACCACAATAACAGGAATGCCAGACCAGCAAAGAAAACAGCACGCCATACATCATGATGATAAAGCTGCTCTCTGTCTGCATATAAAGCACTCATTAATTCTCCGCTCAATTGCGTGTTGCCCTGCAACATCTGTGTCAGTTCTGACTGGAATCTGTCATCTCCGCCCGGATTCTGCGGATCATGTGTAGCATTGGTATAATTGGCACTTAAAGAAGCCGCATAAATAATCACCAGCAAACCAGCCATAATCAATCCTGTCCATTTCAATTTTTTCAGCAATACTTCTTTAGTCATTGTACCGCTTATCAGTTCCTGTAAAGCTAATACAGCCAGTACTGCAAAAGAGAATTGCGGGATGATCAATGCCTGTGAAGGAGCCCGGAACTTATTATATAATGGGAAATGATCAAACATGAAATAGTTGAATGCCGGGAAATTACTACCCCAGGCAAGTAAAATACCTAATACGCTGATACCAATCAGCCACCATTTGTGCCAGGACCGGATGATGAAAAGCCCCAATAGGACCAACATACAGATCACAATGCCCAGATATACAGGGCCGGAAGTACCTAAGACTGACTGATATCCCCAATAGAGGTTCCAATGTTTGATCAGCTGTTCCGACTGATTCTCAGGTACCCCCATAGCTGATAACTTTTTAAAAGTCTCCGACTCTTTGTCAAGCGATCCGGAAGAACTACCTCCATAGATATTGGGGACCAGCAGGGTAAAGGTTTCAAATTTTCCATAGCTCCACGCAAAAGCATAACCTCTTTCCAGACCTCCCTGTGGTTTATCTGCTGCTGCGGCAGTTGCCAGCGGCGTCAACTCTGAAGTACCTCCGCGGGTACTTTCTTTCGAATATTCATAAGTGGTCCACAGACTTACTGCGTTTGAAGCCAATGCAAGTCCTACAGCCAACACCACCGATAATCCACCTATTATCAGCTGTTTATATTGTTTATGCAATATGCTGTAAATCGCATATGCGATACCAATAACGCCCAGAATCAGGAAGAAATAATAAGTGATCTGCAGGTGATTGGCAGCTATCAGATACGTCAGTGCCAATGCCATAATAGCGGTACCCAGCAGATAACATTGACGAATGACCAATATAAGCCCTGCGATCACCGCAGGCATATATGCCATCGCCAGCATCTTCGTTTCATGTCCTGTTACAATGATAATAGGCGAGTAACTGGCATAGGTGTATGCAGCCGCACCCAGAAATCCGAGCCACGGATTTGCACCCAGTGTTATACATAAAAGATAGAAACAGATCGCCGAGAGAAACAGGACGTTCACGGGTTTCGGGAGCCCCAGCGTCAGTATGGAAGGAATATAATTAGCAAAATTGTAAGGCGTTTCCAATGCAATCTGATACGTCGGCATACCACCAAACATGCTCGTTGTCCATAATGGTGTAATACCATGTGCCTGTTTATAATCCATTGCTTCTTTTGCCATACCCTGCCATTGCACATTGTCACTCTGGCTCAGTATCTTCCCGTTCATAGCGGGCCGGCAGTAAATAATTGAAAGCAGCAACAAAGCTAGTATGGCAACTGCATGTGGTAATAATGACTTTAGTCTCTTGATCATTGCAGGATATTATTGGGTAGTTTACTTTTCAAGATAGAATTTTCCGGAACAAAAAAAGAGCACCATTTATAAAAATGGTGCCCCCTTATATCTTAACAGAACGAGTTATTTATCCTCTTCCTTGTCTTTATCGAAATTACAGATGTGTACCTTGGCAATACGGTGCTGGTCCATTTTAATCACTTCCAGCTTCAGATTACGCCAGTTGATACTGTCACCCGCCTCAGGAATCTTACCCATTCTGTCAAGGATAAAACCACCCAGCGTCACGAAATTGGTAACATTTACCTTCTGCGGATCTGCATCGATTCCCATCATTTCAAGGAATTCAACAAATGGTAGCTGGCCATCTACAAGGATACTACCATCTTCATTGCGGATAACTTCGTATTCAAATTCGTTTGTTTCCGAGATATTACCCACCAACGCATCCACAATGTCGTTGATAGTCACCAGCCCTTTTATAGAACCAAATTCGTCTACTACCATTGCCTGATAGATTCTCTCCCTTTTGAACAGCTCCAGCAGCTGGTAAGTACGGTTGTGAACTGTTACCACCAGCAGTTTACGACTGATAGCTTCCAGATTGTTAACAGCACCGTTGAAGTTATCGCTCAACAGGTCTTTGGAATATACGAAGCCGGTTGTGTGGTCCAGATCACCTTTTGCGATCGGATATACCGTATGCTTCTGTGTCAGGATCTTTGCCTTATTAACTTCAGGATCATCATCTACATCCAGCCATACTACCTCGTTACGGGGAGTCATCAATGCAGAAACATGGCGATCTCCCAGATTAAAGACGTTCTGGATAAGGGCCTTTTCTGTTTCTTCGATAACACCTCCCTGATGACTTTCTGCAATGATTACACGTAACTCTTCTTCCGTATGGATATCTTCATGCTCGTGTACCGGGCGAATACCTACCATACGGAGTATAACGTTTGCAAAACTATTCAGTATCCAGATGAATGGTCTGAATACTACATAAAATAACTTAAGGGGCAGCGCAACTGTAAAGGTAGTAGGGACAGGTTTGCGGATAGCCAATGATTTTGGCGCCAGTTCGCCGAATACGATATGCAGAATAGTAATTCCAAGGAAGGCGATAGGAATAGCAATCTTGTGCGCAACCGCTTCTTCCATATTGAAATTAAGCGCATGGAATATATTGAGGATCAGGGTCGTCATTACCTTTTCCCCAACCCAGCCCAATCCAAGGGATGCCAGCGTGATACCCAGCTGTGTTGCAGCAAGATATCCGTCCAGATTATTGACAATGTTTTTGGCTACCTGCGAGACCGTCTTACTGCGGCCCGCACTTACTTCGATCTGCGACGATCGGACTTTCACAATCGCAAATTCTGCTGCTACAAAAAAGCCGTTCAGCAGCACCAGAAAGATGGTGAAAAATATGTCTAAGGTCATGTATGGTGTGTCTTATTTTAAACTAAAGTTTCTTAAGATAGTACTATTTTGTCTTTTCAGGCCTATGTTTATCACCCCAGTCAGAGATGCATTCCAACATCGGCTTCATTGATTGTCCGTCATTTGTGAGCTCATATTCCACCCTCGGTGGAACTTCTGCATATACCAGTCTCGTGATGAGACCGTCCTTTTCCAGCTCTCTCAGCTGCAATACAAGGATGCGCTCGGATACGTCAGGAATCACTTTTTTCAATTCACTATATCGCAGTTTGCCATCCAGTAGTGCCCAAAGGATGTTAGGTTTCCACCTTCCACCAATCAGATCCAGCGTATAGGCCATACCGCAATTTAAGTGTATCTTATTCCTGTTCAATGTATTAGTTGAGCTTTCCTTTCTCATTACTTACATTTTAGTCAGTACTTAATAATCTTGTCAGTACCTGTAAAATTACGGCTACCGCTTTACTTTTACAAACAATTAAGAAAAATAGTTATTATGAAACATCTTGAAAACAAAGTCGCACTGGTTACAGGCGGTAGCCGTGGCATGGGTGCAGCTATAGTAAAACAACTGGCAGCAGCCGGCGCAAGGGTCGCTTTCACATATGTACGCTCCGCCGCTCAGGCAACAGCTTTAGCTGATTCTGTGGAGCAAACCGGTGGACAAAAACCATTGGCATTACAGGTAGACAGCGCTGATCATAACGCTGTTGCGGCTGCCGTAGAAACCGTTGTATCCAGACTGGGAGGCATTGATATACTGGTTAATAACGCCGGCGTATATGGAGAAAGACCATTTGATGAACAAACGGCTGCCGACTATGACCAGATGATGGATATCAATGTAAAAGCCGTATACGTAGCCTCCGTGACTGCCGCAAAACATATGAAAACAGGCGGTCGCATTATCAGTATCGGGAGTAATATGGCCGATCGTGTAGCACATCCGGGGGCAACACTTTATTCTATGAGTAAATCGGCGCTGGTAGGTATGACCAAAGGTATGGCCCGTGAACTTGGTCAAAAAGGGATCACTGTCAACCTCGTTCAACCGGGTCCTGTAGATACGGATATGAACCCTGCTGACAGTGCCTATGCAGCGGGTCAGATAGCCCGTCTGGCATTAACGCATTTTGGCAACGTAAATGATATAGCCAGTCTGGTCAACTTCCTCGCAGGCCCTGAAAGTGGGTTCATCACAGGGAGCGCTTTGACAATCGACGGTGGCTCCAATGCTTAAATCCTGATCCCGGACGGTATCGTTGTACAACCAAAGCAACAATGCCGCCCGGGATTATTAATTGTGTTTCCCTATAAAGCTGTAAATTCCATCCCATCGTTGTCGAAATACCTGTCTGACAGCAATCAGCAATAAGCCCATACTGGATAACGCACCATTTACTTTCTCACATGATACACAAGTCCCCTGTGTAGTGTTTGTTTATTTCTCATTTAAAACCAATCAATCAATTATGTACACACAGCAATTGCCGGGCTTGTATTGCCCCTTTCCGTCCCTTTTAAATCAGTATGTAGAAAAAGCTGACAGACACACAACGCTTTGGGTGAAAAAATACCAGCTCGTGCCCGACGAGGAGAGATGGTCCTGCTATCACAGACAAAAGTTTACATGGATGGTTGCGCGGATGTTTCCAACTGCCGATCTGAATGCCCTGAGCATCGCGGCAGATCTTAACACATTGCTGTTTGTGCTTGATGATCAGTTTGACGAGCACGGGGAAGGTGCTGCGACTATCAAACAAAAAGAACATTTTGAACAACTGGTACATGCCCTGATCGGTATTATGAAGCACAACAGCCAGATATCCCTTGAAAAAGGAGGGCCGGTACTCAGCGCCGTCAGTGATTTCTGGAAGCGCATCCGTAAACTGGGAAACCTCGGCTGGCAGGTAAGATTTATTGAAAGTCTGCAACAGGCTTTTGCCGCTAATCTCTGGCGTATAGAACAGGTCAGCCGCGGACAACTCCCCACTCTGGAAGAATACATGAAATGGCGGCCTTTCTTCAGCGGCGCCAGTTTTTTTGCTCACCTGCTGGAAGCTATCGAGGCGTTTTCCCTTCCTGATTATGTATTCCTTGACGCAACTGTCAAAAAGCTGATCATGTTGTGTAGTAATACCATCTGCTGGGCAAATGATCTGTTTTCCTTCAACAAAGAACTGGAACAGGGGGACGAAATGAACATCGTCATGCTGATCCGTAATACCCGTGATTGTACATTGGAAGAAGCCATCGCTATAGCCGTCGGTATCCATGATGAGCAAGTCAGACAGTTCGGACACCTTTCTGTCCAGCTACCTTCTTTCGGTCCGGCAACAGATGTGCAGTTAAGTCGCTATATAGCGGCATTATCTGTCATGATGAAAGGAAATATTGAATGGAGTATAAAAGACACTGCAAGATACCGTTTTACCATGCAGACCATATAGTTGCCAGACGCCCATCACTGCTGACAGGGGATCAGGGGTGGGCGTTTGCTCTCAGATATCTCGATAGCATCACCTGCAGCGTCTTAAACTCAATCGGCTTTACCAGATAATCATTGGCACCTGCCTGCAGCAGTTCCTCGCGGTTCTCTTTAAATGCATCACCGCTGGCGATGATCACAGGAATATGCTGTAATAGCTCATCTGCACGGATCTGTGCAAGTGTGTCTTTACCACTCAGACCGGGAATATGTGAGTCCAGTATGATAATATCCGGACGGGATGCTTTTGCAAGCAGTAGCCCCTCCATACCATCACCCGCCACGAGAATGCGGCTTCCCAGTCCGCTGAGAAAACGTGATAAGATCATTTGACTCATCTTATCATCCTCAATAATAAGAATACTGGTATCTGTCAGACTACACAATTCCGCATCTACATCATTATCATTACCACAGGCTGTCTCTGCCGGTACTTCCAGAGGGAGATGTACGGTAAATGTGGTACCCTTACCCATTACACTGTATACTTTAATATCACCCCCCATGAGGGTGGCCAGATGACGGGTAATATGCAATCCGAGACCGGTACCTTCCAGAAAGATGTTCCTTTCTGTCACAAAAGCACTAAAAATAGTAGACAGCCTGTCTGCCCGTATACCGTCTCCCTGATCAGTCACCTGCAGGCACCATTTATTCTCATCCCTGAAAACGTCCAGCGTTATAGTACTTTCCTGCGCAGTAAATTTGATTGCATTGGACAACAGGTTATTTAATGTCTTGCTGAGCAACATCTTATCGCCACTGATCACCTGTGGAATATCTTCTGCTACCGAGGCTTTGATACGCACCGTTTTTACACTGGCAACATATTGGTGCATATTGATAATACCTTCCAGCCATTCCCGTACATTCAATGTCTCTAAATGAGGGGTATCGATCTTGCCCGCTTCAATACGGGAGAATTCCAATACATTATTGATGATCTCACGGGTGTTATAGCTGGCTGCATACAGATGATCGGCCAGCTGACGGATTGGTGCCAGAGAGCGATCCTGTTCCACCTTCAGTTGTAGCAGCTGACTGATCCCGAAAATGGCATTCAACGGCGTACGGATCTCATGACTCGTCTCTCTGACAAATACCGTTTTAGCATCTGTAGCCTTCGCCAGTTGTGCGGTCAATATTTCAAGTTCCCTGTTATGTTCTTTAACAGTTTGCAGCATCTGCTGTACCTGCAGCATTTCCTTTTTACGCTGGCGCTCCATATTTCTCACATAGTAATAGATCACCATAAGATCCAGTATCAATATGCTTGGAATAGTCACCCATCTGATGACGAACTGTACCGGAGAATGCTCTTCCGGAGGAACGACAGGAGTGATGAAACCATTGTACATATTGATTTCTCCGACAAGAAAAGCGAAGATGGTCAATCCTATACTGAGCACACGCATATACCTGTCTTTCTCGAAGATCAGCAGCGAAAGTCCTACCAGAAAGATAAACAGGAGATGTACCTCCGTTACCCGTCCCATAATCGCGCTGTAGTATTGAATACTAAAGTTATTGATCAGGATCAGTGCCAGTCCGGCAATGGTAAACTTTCCAAAACGGTTGCTTAGTATAACAGCTGAAAGCAGC
The DNA here is from genome assembly GCF_007896845.1 of Chitinophaga pinensis. Taxonomy (GTDB): domain Bacteria; phylum Bacteroidota; class Bacteroidia; order Chitinophagales; family Chitinophagaceae; genus Chitinophaga; species Chitinophaga pinensis_C. Next base: position 9,588 of record NZ_VOHS01000060.1, read on the forward strand.
AATGATTCAATAATAGCGGGTGCCGATAGTTGCAGATCACGTGTCATAAAATGACAACCAAAGCCAAATATACCCGCCATAAGTGCGGTGACAAGTGCCAGGGTGTTTACAATTTTCAGCGATCGTCGTTGGTCTTCATCGGTCACTCTATGATAGCCAGTTGTAGAGATGTGTTGAAATAGACTCATGTACCGGGCATTTACGTTTGCGGAACAGTACTATTAGGAGCTACATACAGGTTCCCAGCATGTACATAGCGCCATTCAGTGTTTTCCAATTCAGATATTCGTTCTGCAAGTAGGGTTATTGTAAATATGGGGCTTTAGCTAGTTCTACCTGCAATTTACGTATATTCAAAAATATATCACTTAGTATAGTGAGTATACTTTTTACTTTTCTTTAGTGCCCCTTCATATTTATTTTGGTTCAAATACAATCGGCAGATTAAGAAATCCTGCTACGATAGTGCTCGGATTTCTCGCAGGTGTGATACCTGGCTTCAGTGTGATGTTCTTTATTGTAGAAAATATGGTTTCAAAAGCAATCTTTGCTTCCATTCTTGCCAGCATAGCGCCAATACAATAATGCGCCCCATGACCAAAGCTGACCATTTTTATATTATCCCGGTGTATATCGAATGTGTCCGGATCACGGAATACCGACGGATCCCGGTTAGCTGCGGATAACCATACGTTTATCAGATCCCCTTTGCGGATCAGCTGTCCACCCAATTCAACGTCCATCTTTGCGATACGACACATGCTCTGTACCGGAGGTGCATAGCGTAACACCTCATTTAACGCGGCAGGCAGGTCGTCTATATGTGCCGGCAGATACGCCTGTACATCCGGCATTGTGGCAAAGATATACATAGCATTGGCCAGAAAACCATTCGTCGTCTCATTGCCAGCTATCAGTAAGGCGATACAAAAGGCGAGGGTATCTGCCATACTCAATTTTTCTCCGTCTATCTCTGCCTGTAAAAGATGTGATATGAGGTCAGATTGGGGTACTTTGGCCCGTTCTTCCAATAAACCCATAAATAGCTTACCCATTTCCTGTTGCGCCTGAAAATAGGCATCCATTCCAATAACGGCGGGATCGCTGGAAATAGCATTGATCCATGCATTCACCTGATCATGATCCTGATCAGGTACGCCCAGTAGCTGTGCAGTAACCCTGCCGGGCAGGGGTATGGAAAATGCCTTCACGAAATCCATTTCTCCTTTCTTTAAAGTTGCCTGTAACAGGTCACGGCATTCCCGGTGGATCCAGTTTTCCAATTGTGCAATGATAGCAGGGGCGAATGCCTTCGTCACCAGAGCACGTAACTGCCGGTGACGTGGAGGATCTGTCTGGTTAAGATTGCTGCCAAGCAGATTATCAGCTGACTTAGGCATATACTCATTCGAGAAAACTTCGTAGTCACTCAGTACACGTTGTACATCCTTGTGATGAAATACCTGCCAGGCTCCCTGGCCGCCAAAATAAAACCTGAATGCCGGATCAAAATAAATTGCTTGTTCATCCTGCATTTGCTGATGCCAGGATAGGGGGGATTTTAACGTAGATGGAGTCATACAATTAGTCAGTTGTGAAGTCAGATGATGGTTAGTCCCAGTAAAATGTAATCAGATAAAGTTAAAACGAGATTGCCCTTGCGGCGATGTACATACACGTGTCTAAAATAGATCAATGTGTTGAGTAAATAGTTAACTCGTTGTTAATGAGGAATTATTTTTAACCTTTAGCTGGCCTTGTTTCAGAAAAAGAGAATAGATTGCTTCTACAATACCACATTATGAGATGCTATACAGTTGTTAAGATTGTCGCGATGATCATCGCCTGTTATTCCTGTCAGTCCAGATCTTCCTCCGTTACCAATGATCCTTATGCACTGGCTGATACCGCCGATTACAAGCTTACGGAGACAATACAGGGACAGGGAGGCGTTTATTTCAAAACAGAGGTCTATACCCATCTAAAGGATACGGCGCTTTCCTATGTGAAGGTCTTTAATTATGATCAGCAGATTGCCGCAGTGCAGTTTTATAAGAGTGATAAGAAGCATGGTCCTACTATTACCTTCAATGAAAAAGGACAACGACAGTCGGGCACTTTCTATAGGAATGATACCATTGTAGATATGCGGCCGTTTAATCAATAAAATTGCCTACATTTATATCTATTGATTTACTGACCTCCACCATAAAAAAGCCCCGTATACTTTTTGTATACGGGGCTTTTAACTTCTTTCAGGACTTACATCACATCCCACCATGGCTTCTCACCATCCTTCGGACTGTCCTGCACTGGCGGAGGCACCGTCGGAATAGTAATCTGCGCGGCATTAGTATTGGATGCACGTACCTGGCTTTTAATATCGTCTCTGCCCAGCAAAGCCTGCCATTTTGTTTTCAGCTGATTGCCTGCTGTTGGTTTTACCATCTGTACATAGTTGATATAACCCTCTATGCTGTTAATGACACTTCCTTTGCCCCATTGCTTGTTGGCAATACCTGATATACTGATCTGATGGAGCAGGGCCCTGAACTTTCTGAGCGTTTCCCTGTCGATGCTCAGCTTCTCATTCACCACCACACCTGTCACTTCCCGTTTATCACCTTTACGCATCACTTTCAGCTTATCAGGGTGAATCACAAAACCTTCTTCCTTCACCACCTGTTTAACACCCCATATCAGTTTACCTGCGTCAGCAGCAGCGGCCTCCTTCGCAGAGAAAGTCATATCATCTGCATAACGGGTATAGGTGTAATTAAAACGACGCGCCAGTCCTTCAAACCTGCGGTCCATTTTATAACAGATGATATTCGTAATCGCGGGACTACAAGGAGCTCCCTGTGGCAAATGACGCGCAGTAGTCGCAACATGGTAATCTTTACCATCCAGCGTAACCGGTTCCATTTCAGGTTCAGTACACAATAATGCAAGGATGGTCGCCACCTGCTCACTGTAACCAAACTTGTTGAACATTCCCTTTACGCGTTTATAGTCGAGCGTCGGGAAGAAGTCGCGCAAGTCAATATTGATCACAATATCTTGTCCGACGTGATGAGATGCGTTTGTTACAATAGATTTCTGCGGCACGAAACCATGTGCAGCTTCACTCAGCTTTACCTTATAAAGAATATTCTCCAGTATCCAGTATTGTGCTGCTTTTAACTGAGGCATCGGCGCTGAAATCAGGCGTTTACCGCCTGACTTTTTAGGAATATAGAAGCGCTTGTAATGTGTTACATTGGCCACTTTCCTGTTAAAAGAGAGGAAGCGTAATTTACCGATGGTGATACCCATTGCGGCTGCCAGCGCAATACCATCATGGTATACAGGCAGACCTGCAGCAATCAGTTTTTGTTCATCGGAAACTACTTTATTTAACCCTGCAGAAACTTCTTCTCCAAGGTATACTATACTTTTTTCTTTTTCAATGGCCCATTGTGCAGCTTTCTCCTTCCGTTTCTCTTCATTACGTTTTTTCGTTTCCGCTCTTTTTGCTTTTGCTGCTGCCATACGCTGTTTGCGCATTTCGTTCAGCATCTGCTCGCGGTTACGATAACGTTGCTTTTCTTCTACTAACTTATTCAATTCCCTGCGCAACTCACTTTCTCTGCGGATGAGCATCTCCGAAGGAGATGGCATACTTGTGTTCCTTGCCCAGAAACCGAGGCGGGTCATCTCTTCGAGAATAACTTCATCTTTAGTGGATGATCTGATACGGTCATATAATTGCTGACGCGTCAATCCTACTGCCATAATCTTTCAGACGGTTTATTGCTGATAAAAGATAGTTCGTTGATAAATAAAGTGAAGCGGGAAAAAGAAAAGGGGAGAAGAGGTTAAACAGAAAAAACAATGTAAAGAGGAAACCGGCCTTCGTGCAAGCCATTGACTAAATCAATCAACTCCAGGGCGGGGCGTACCTACTGGTGATTTGGAGCCCCCGGGGCTCGTACCGTAAATCACTAGTAGGTACGCCCCGCCCAAAGTAAAGATTGCATTTAGTGAAGCATGATAATGTCATGTTACCTGAGTGACGAAACATCACTCTTCCTGAAACCAGGCGCAAGTGCAATCAATTTCCTCTTTACAAAGAACTATTGTTTTTCTGACCTGAAAGATAGAGAGAATTATTAAAAGAACAAATACATATTGCATTTTTTCTTCCTTTTTTTCACACTCTCACCTTTTCTTTTTACAGCTTATGCGTTACTGTTAGCCTTCTGCTTTTCATACGCCATACGCAATGCCAGCATATGTTCGCAGGGGCCTTTATATAACTTATTGGTCTGATAGTCATAACAATCACAATGTGCACTGCTCATACGTTCGTCTCCATCGATCACTATAACCGGATGATACGGACGACGTGCCACCGTGATCTCGCCTGTCACCTGTGTACCCACTCCCGGTACTTCCTGCGCAGCGAAGGTGATCTTTCCATCCGTAACAAGTCTCGTTGCTGATGCTTCTTTCGGATTGGAAAAACGCAGCTGATCCATTGGTAATGGTTCCCTGCTCAGTTCACGCAAACGGTAGTAACCGGTGTGCAGATCATAAATAACTTTCCCTGCCTGTGTATAGATCCCCAATGCTGCCAGTACTGATGGTAAAGGCTGCCCGGTTTTAGCGGCAATTTCCTCCGCCTTACCCATCCACGTTTGTTTCAGTTCATTATAGACGATCTCTTTGGTCATATCGCTCACTTCTGCGCGCGGCGCCATCAGATCAAATTGTCCTGCGCGTGACCAGTCATTCGCTGTCCATCCGGAAAGTCCCAGTGTAAACTGCATATCTCCCAGATCGGCTACATAGAAGGAAGGGAGACCACTACCTGTCAGATGTACGGTGAATTTCTTCGCCACCGGAATCAGTCTTTCTAGGATCAGCATTCTTCTGCGGCCCCAGATACGGATCTCACGGCGTTGCGGACCAGTATAAACCGATCTTGCACAGATAATTTCCTTATTCCATGGTTCGAATATCGCTTTCACCGGCTTGCCTGGCTCCAGTACAAAACGGATAGAACGCGGACCATTCTTTTCCTTAAAGCGACGCAACCAGCTACAGAAATTATATACATCCATAGGATGCAGATCAAAACTGGCTGCTGGCAATGTCATAGCAGAACTTACCTGCAGGAAGCCACGTACCCAGCTATCAGGCAGGTCGATCTTTACTTCCCGGAACATTTCTTCCTGTGTAGTCTGAACGGAGAAACCGCCCGGATCAACTGAGAAAGTCGTTTCCTTATAGTCCCGGATCTTCTGGAATTCGTTATATAGATTAGCCGAGTAGTCAATATTGGTCGTACCACATTGAAACTCGTTCACCTCTTTAAATACATTATAGCTTGCGCTCAGCTTACCGTAAGCTGATTCATCCTGACTGAAACACTCGAAGAAGATCTCATCTGGGTGTACGCTGATCACCGGATCCAGTACAAACCATGCGTCCCTGTCTTTCTGATAGAGATAATCGAAATAGGCGCGGCGTGCCTTATAGTAAGGCGCCATTACCTTTTCTTTCTCATTGTAAATATTGTTCAGCTCATCTTTCAATGCTTTCATCTGATTCTCCGCGGCAGCGGCATCATACTGTCCCATTGCTTCTGCCAGCCATACAGATTCCTGCTGGGCTGCCCATTCTTTATAAGCTGTTTTGTCTTTGGGTTTAAAACGCAGGTCGGATACAACTACATCATGCAAAGCGGAAATAGCCTCGCGGAAAGCAATCTTCTTACGCAGTTTGCCATTGAAGAAAGTAGGTTCCCGGTGAGTATCGGGTGCAAAGGAAATACCCGCCGATGTGGCGTTACTATATACCTCTGTCTGCCCGCTATATCTATAATTAAATAACATCCTTCAGGGTTTAAAAATGTTTCATGGGAATTTCGGAAAAGCGTACCGGCAGCAACACATCAGGATATGACTGATGAATATTACGCATGATGCTGATACAACGCGCCTTGTCGCCAATGGCTACTGTAGCGGAAATATCTGCAATGATGCTACCGATATATTCAGCCGCTTCAGCCGTTTTCACAGATTCCTTTTCGAGGAAATTAAATATCCTTTCCTTGGCAACGCGTGCCTTGTTCACTCTGGACAATACTGATCTGAAATAATGTTCCAGCTCCTTCAGATAAGCCAGATTATCCTTCGCATAATTCTCCAGATAATTAGTTGCAAACAACTGCATGGTCACTCCCGGATGCTGGCTTAGTTTCATGAGATATACCGTACCATCTTCTGCACGGAAGAAACGGGTCAGCAACTCACGGCCAAACGCCTGTACCAACGGATTGACACTGTCGGCAATCGCTACCAGTGATTCCGGTGACCAGTCCTCCGCCTGAAATTGTGTCCGGAAGTATTCAGCAGCAAAATTGCGGGTATCTTCCCAGGTGGCATCCAACAGGGCAACTGCAGCATCTCTCTCATATTTAATACGTGCCACATGCTGGTTAAAGAAGCGCCAGCACCATTCTCTCACTGCCTGCAGTTCGTGATTTCCTGCCGCTATCACCTGTTTGATTGTCAGACCTTCTGCCGGGATATATTTATCGAGTACCAGCACACCAAATGCCTGTGCCGGACGATAATTGGAATAAAGTAAACGTAAAGCGGTCGCCTGATCAATATCCTGCAGATGTGATACCAGTTCATTACTCAGTACCAATGCGAGGTCTTCGTGTAAACCTTCGGAAGTTTCTTTACGCATCAGCAATGGCACCAATTCATTTACCAGCCATATCGCCAGCGGAGCTTCCCGCTCAGCAATACGCTTTATCAATGGTCTGATAGCATTTCTGACATCTGTGTAAGGTGCTGTACATCCATACAGTAATAATCCCTGACGTTTTACCAGTTCTTCATCACTGATCGAAGAGAGAATGTCTACGCCTGCTGCTCTTACTGGCTGATAGGTATTTTCCAACAGACGGAGTAAAAGACTGTCATTGATATGATCCAGTTTAAACTGCTGTTTTTTGAGCAACAACAAACGGGCAGCAAAGGCCTGTGTTGCTGGTGATGATGCCTGTAACAGCTGCTCTATCAGACCAAAGTCGAGTTGGATCAGCGCCGCACCAAAGAATTGTTCCAGTATACGGCAACCTTCAGTAATAATATCATTCGTGGCCTGATCCAAATCCGGCATGCCTGCCAGAAAACCAATCGTATTGATAATCAGCTTCCTTTGCTGTTCTTCAGAAAGTGTTGCCTTTGGCAGCAACTGTACAGCGAAATCGCGTACATCTTTGTGTTTACTGAAGATCAGTTCCTGAATAAACCAGACATCTGCCAGACAGACATCCGGTCTTGCTCCGGCCCATTCTATACCTTGCTGACGTGCTTCTTCAGAAATAGCATTCAGCAATGCCATGATAATAGCAAGGTCAGGCGCGTTGATATTAAACTTCTCTCTGGCCAGCTGTAAACCGTAGTCCTGTGGTAATCTGAAAGGATTACCAAGCAACGCACGGATCACATTCCCATCCATTCTTTCCTTTAATGTATTATAATCAGGATGTTGCAATAACTGATGCAGGGCAAAATCATGGACTTCCTCCATTCTGCCTTTAATCAGCAATTGTATAAATGCCTGTGGCAACTGACGCCATAAATGCAGGAAAGGCACTTCACTCTCTGTTTCCGGTGTAGTCTTTACAACCTGTTCAGCCGAAACAGTTGGCTGTACATCTGCCTGTTTACGACCACGGAACAGCGAAGCTACTTTCTGTAAGAGGTTTTCTCCTTTACGGGATTGTTCAGGCATTGGCGCCTGTGTAGTGCCTTCGGGAGCGGGCGTTCTGTACCAGATCGTCTTGCTGGTATTCAGTGTCAGGGCTTTGTTATTGCCCTGTAAAATATAATACAGGAAGACAGCGCCCGCATTTTTAGGAAACTCTGTTGACACAGTCGAATAAGAACGGCTGTTGGAGTTCCAGACAAATGCACTGGTGCTATATTCCGGCTTATTATGTCTGTCAGCATCGTACTGTAACAACAGAGCTGTTGCCAGTCGTACATACTGCATATCATTGCGTTTACCCATCTGCTTCACTCTGCGCAATACGCGGCGACGCAGATAAGCACGGGTAGTTTTAGTATATGCTCTGCTGCTATTGCGGGCATACGGATCGCTCTTATTATCTTCTTCCCATTCAAAACGGACTCCCAATAACGCAACCAGTTCATGGTCGTCCCTGAGTTCTGCCTGTTTGAAGAGATGACGCACGTGCTGGAAGTAATTCCGTTTAAATGGTAGTTCCTTAACGTATTGCAGTAACACCTCCCGTACCAGCGGATTGGTGATGCTGACAACATACAGTTCTTCCAATATCGGGTAGGCGGGTTGTACCAGCACTTTCACCCTCTGGTTGATCTCCCTTAACAGATTTGCTTTACTACCACTTTTGATCGCCTCCTGTACTTCCGGATCCAGCCCTTTTTCAAATTGGGCAATATATTCCTTCCTGCCTGCTTCCGGCAATAATAATATCAGGGCGTGAACAGCAATCTGTCTCTGATAATAAGGGTAAGTACTATTCTCTGCATAGGCTTTCAGTGTACCCGTATCCGCTTCACTGCCACAACGGCCCAATGCCCACAGGGAGGAATACCTCTGCATAGCGCTTTCCCGCTCTATGAGTTTGGTAATAAAAGGAGCGGCCTCCTTCAGACGTAGTTCACCTGCCTTCCAGATAACACGGGAAGTTTTCCATTCAGTCTTGAACCGGGAATTTCTCTTCAGGGCGTATTCCAGCCTTTTAAGAATGGCTACCTGTACGGGATCAGTTACCTGAGAGGTGTCAGGGGCGACAAATTCTGCTACCGGACCAGCATCCTGTTCCGCAGCATATCCTTTGGAGCGTTTTTCCTTTTCAAGGGCATCATAGATAGCTGTAGCAGCTGGCAGGTCCACAGGATTCACCGTTTTACTACCTTCTTTCAATGCACTTCCCCGCTTACCGTAGCGGAAATTAACAACGTATTGTCCGGGGCCAACTTCACATAAATCAATCTCATAAGTCTTGTCCGAATTCCCCTCTCTGAAAAAAAGCTTTGTTTGCTTTATAAATCGCATGAGCTAACAACATTAAAGACGGTGACCAAAATAATTAATTATTCTTAATATCTATACCTTATTTTTTTATGGGTATCTTAAAAATGTACAGAAATATCCGTCAATCATACAAGTAACACATTCATCCGGTATCCGAACTTTGTCTCATCAAACAGATAAAATATATACTCATGATCAACAACACAACCTCTTTTCTGCTATTGCGCCTCGCTATTGGCGCCAGTATGTTTGGTCACGGACTCGTAAGATTACCCAAACTGGATAAATTCAGCGCATGGATGGTCGGTAGTTTCAAAGACGCCATGCTGCCCTCTGCACTCGTTACGCCTTTCAGTTATGCGCTGCCGATAGCGGAGTTCCTGATAGGTACTCTGCTTATCGTTGGTTTATTAACCAGACAAGCCCTTGTTGCAGGTGGTATCGTAATGATACTGTTAATACTTGGCGCTACGATGATAGAAAATTGGGAAGCACTGGTATCCCAATTGCTGCATGCTGTCATTTTCGCCGTACTACTGAGCAGCATCTCCTTTAATAGTTACGCAGTTGATAATCTCCTAAAGAAATAATATATGGCTACAAGAAAAGAATTTTTGAAAACAGCCGGCCTCTTAGGAATGGCTGGTCTGGTAGGCCCTGCCTCATTGGTAGCGGCTCCTGCTCAGGAGAAAAAGCCTCATTCTTCATGGATTGACGGTTCCCGTCTTGTCGTAAGTGTCTCCATGCAATTTGAAGCCGGCGGTCAGCCTGTAAACGCTGAAAGTCCATTTCCACAGAATATGGTCAAGGGATATAAAGACCTCCCTTCAGAAACATGGTATCAATATGGCTATAAAGAAGGCATTCCCCGTATGCTCGATACATGGGATAAACTCGGTATCAAAGTAACCTCTCACATGGTTGGATCGGCTGTATTGAAGAACCCCGCGCTGGCAAAAGAAATTGTTCAACGTGGACACGAAGCCGCGGCACACGGCAGGGACTGGGCTACCCAATACACCATGTCATACGAAGAAGAAAAGAAATTTATACAGGACGGTGTAGAAGCGGTAAAGCAGGTTACCGGTGTGACGCCTAAAGGCTACAACGCCAACTGGTTACGAAGAGGCGAGCACACACTGCAGATCTTACAGGAACTGGGTTTTACTTATCATATCGACGACCTTAGCAGGGACGAACCATTTATCATTCAGGTGAATAACAAGGACTTCGCCGTAGTACCCTATACCTTACGTAACAACGACATCGTACTGGTATCCGGTCAATGGTATTCTACCGATCAATTCCTGCAACAGGTAAAAATGGAGTTCGATCAGCTGTATGAAGAGTCGGCCAATCGCAGGAGAATGATGTCTGTCAGTTTTCATGACCGCATCGGTGGTACTCCACAGATGGTAAAAGCCGCGACCGAACTGTTTACCTACATGCAGCAACATAAAGGAGTCACCTTCAGAAGAAAAGATGATATCGCCCGGATGGCTCTTAGTGATAAGACCACAATACGGGAATAATGATGATAGTCTGTATAAATAAAAGGGTCACCCGTCTACGGATGACCCTTTCTTATTTGCAATAGCATTTTATTGTACACTCACTTTCATCACGACCTTTTTCACCTTCACCGGTTCATTCACCTTGATATTCGGCATGTGAAGATCTGTAGGAAAGAAAACGGCAAACATACCCTGTTGCAGCTTTGAGAAAAAGACAGGCGCTTCACCAAACAGCATAAAATCCTCCTCTTCACTATACGCTTTGGAAGGGGTTTGTCCGTGTAGAAAATCATGTCCGATCAGTTCTTCTCCACTGACGATATACTGTATGTCTGCATATTTTTATGAGATTCCATCTGTTCGCCGGTAGTAGGGATGGTATCATACTCATTTACAATGGCAATGATGTTACTCCCGTCTATTTCATAACGTCCTTTTTCTACTTTGGAAAAATCCGTTTCCTGCAGATATTGAAAGGCTTTTACAAATCTGGTGCCCAGACCATGGTAAAGTCCGGCATGCTGTAAAGTATCGATAATCATGTCTGTCTGTTATGCCGGGCAAGATACGACCTAATAGGAACAAACGTTAATGATTGTTAAAGAATCCGCGTACAGACCTTCCGGAACGTTAAATTTGCCGGAATATGGGCAAGGTTAGCAGAAAGATATGGTGGATCGCTACGCCGGCATTACTGGCCGCATTACTGTTCCAGTTGTATTGGCTGAAACAAACGTACCGGTCGCAACAGGAGGCATTCGTAGCTACTGCTACCGAAGCTTTTCACAGTGCCTATGATCATTCCATTATCATCACTGCCCACCTGAAGGCAGGCGTGGAACCTCAGGAGAAAAGACGGTATTCTATACAAACAACCATCGACCTGGATGAAAATGCAAATGCGGCTTCAGACGGGATGCCCAGAGCCAAAGGATTGTCCGTTATGATACCAGTCCGGGTGGTTTGCCTCCGCTGCTTTGAGCGGACTGAAAAACATCCATATCGATACCACCATGGCTAATCAGCAGATGCGCCTCGATGAGACGCCCCCTTCATTGGCGCATTTTGTCTCTACAATCTTTTCCTCTTTCACGGATGTGGTGCCTGATAAGGATACACTCAGGAAATATTACAGATCTGAGCTTAACCAGAACAGATACCTCTGCTTTTCAATATACAGACCGACTAACAAAATAGACACCATCCATCAGCGTCCCTCATTGCTCATCGGCCGGGACTCAACAAACCAGACCGGATGATTGGAATCTCTTTTGAAGGCCTGCCGGATATCTGCTCAGAAAAATGAGCAGTGCATTATCCTGTCCATATTTATCGCTTTCCCTGATCACAGGATGTATCTGGACCCTATGGCGTATCATCATCCGGCAGGAAAACTGGAAAGGATGAAACGGGAGTTTATCAGTCATGTTACCCACGAACTGAAACACCCGTCTCTATTCTACA
>NZ_VOHS01000061.1 GCF_007896845.1 Chitinophaga pinensis
TTGTTTGTTTAATTGTTGGAGTGTTCGTTTGTATGGACAGATGTTGATTCTCAGGAAACTTCGCCCAGTACCATTCACGATAACAGAAATTGAGATTGGCTTTCTTATGTGGCAATTCTATCACCTTCTCTACACGGAAGCCGACATGCGCTTATTCATCAGTGCTGCCAAAGATTCAACGGATCCTTCACCGACCATTTTACCTACTGCCGGCTGCGCGAATACCCAATCGAGCATACATTGCGTGGAGGAGATGAAAACTTCAGCTTAGGATCTACCGGCGCAATAAACTGATGTGTACCATAATCCGTTGTAAAGCATCGTAATAGTCCGCCAACATATCCCGCACTACCCAATACACTTCGAAGTTGTAACCGGGCGTACCATTGATCTCTCCGATGTAACTATGTGACCAGTTGCCCGGCAGCATACCCGATAGTATAACTCCAGTTCACGCAATGGCCAGTCCATCTTCCAGATCTTCTTTGCGTGCTCACGGTTAAACCATTCATGTGCCATTTCCAGATCACGGTCTATGTCAAATGGCCGTATACTGACAGTGATATCTTCCTTCGGGAAATACCGGCTATATACAGCTGCTTTCCTTCCGGTTGAATAAGTGCAGCAGAAAAGAAGGCCTTATGCAGAGGATTGGGATAAGGACGCGTCTCCTTGTCTTTTCCCAACAAAAAAGATAACAGGTCATTGACAACCGTCAACTTGTTACTGTTTAACAAAGGATGATCCACCAGTGATTGTTCACATCTTTCATATATGGCACTCAACAGGGTTGTTTCATCTGCCTGCTGATGATAGCCAGACATGCCACCAGAGGCAATAAATCCTGTACCAGCCATTGCTCCGGCACTGGCTGACGACTGATATCCGTTACTGACAACAGTGTATTAAACGTATCGATACTCCCACCTTCCGGCTTGGCGGACAAGGAAAAGCAGATAGATGAGCTAATGCCTTTGCAGCTGTATATCCGGATATCCGGCCTTTAAATGCGTCGCTATTACTGTCAGCAGACCCTTCGCATCAATCGTATTGATCCGGTCATCTGAAAGCGTTCTCTCTATTGCAGGGTAATCAATACATGATAGCCGCTTTCGGAGAAGTAACGTAAGGGAATAAAAACCTCCCGCCCATTGCCACTAAAGTCCAGTCGCAAATGAAGTGTATGTCCTGTGGTAGATAAATAGTCCGCAAGTGTCTTATCATATTTCGGACACCTTCATAACAACTCCAGTTGGAAAACCCTCTGCAATAGCTGTTAATGATGGCAGTCATAACATGTGTATTCATTCATTTATTGTTTTACCTGTGACAGCCATTGACGTATTTCCTGTACAGCCAGTTGCACACGCAGCTGGCCAAAGCGTTTGCCTTGTTCAGGTGTCGCCTGACAGGGATCTCCGGATACACCGGCAGCATCCAGCGGACCATTGCCCAGCTGTGTTGTATCTCCCGCTGCCAGATATCCTGTGCGTACTGCAGCTGGTAATACAGCCCATGTTTCCGCAGTATCCCACAAACCACCGTGACCACCGGTACCAATCCCTGACGGGCAATGCCGGCCTCTATCTGTGCTCTCGCTTTCGCATATCCATCACTTGAAAAGAACACCCTTACACCTTTGGAACGGAGTGTACTATCTAATCTTGCAGCCAGTTTTTTTAAAGGACGCTGACTGTTAAAGTGATCACTCATCAGAATGATGTAACGGAAGCCTGAAGCGACCATACTTCGCACAACTTGTTCATTCACATCAGAAAAGGTCTCATCCGTCAGGGAAATTGTTCCGGGATACCGCTCCAATACAGGGCTATTCGGCGCAAAAGGAAGTACCGGCGCCACCAATGTATTACCAAGGCTGTCGGCAATCTGTGCGGCATACCGGTATACACGATAGTTGTGTTTACCCAGTGCCAGATGAGGACCGGAAGCCTCCGTACCGCCACTGAAGATCAGCACCGTATTAGCTCCGGCAGACATCCGCGTCGCCAGTTCCCTTGAGGTCATTGCTTCTATCAATACCTGCTCCGGCATCTGCGCCCATACATGGATACAGCAAAAAGAGAAGAGACAAATGATACCGGCTATCTTCTTCATACGGTTGCCATTTAGTGTAAGAGGGCGAAGGGCTAAAAGCCGCTATCGGATTTTCTACAATGCCAACTGATGCTACATCAAAAGGATTCGCCCTGTTACGTAACTGACGGTTATTACTGATCTGTAAGCGGTTCAGGGCATCCGGACTGATCTCCTTTACAAACAGATCATACTGCTGAAACTTCTGTTCCAGATGCGGATGTCTTTCCCTGTAGGTCAGCACAACCTGCGCTACCAGTTCCCAGAAACGTTTTTCAGGATAATCCATATGCTCTTCGAGAATGGCAGCTATAAAACGGAAAATACCGTCAAATATCTGCGTGAATAATGGCAGGGTCCTCACCTCATCCGGCACACGTACGCGTAAACGACTGGCGATCTCCGGTAATGGCACATCTGCACTGAGCACGGATACTTCCTCTCCGATATCTTTCATGATCGTACGTACCGGCACATGATTCTCCAATACGAGTATGATATTTTCACCATGCGGCATAAATACCATATCGTGCTGATAGAAGCAATGCAGCAAAGGACTCATGTAAACATGTATGTATTGCAGTAACCATGCATCTGCATCCAGACCAGAAAGCTGAATCAGTTCAGGCAGCAGAGCCTCTCCCTGTGTATCAATATGCAGTAGAGCGGCCATTGTCATAATACGCTGACCAGCCTTTACCTTAGATAAAGGGCTTTCTCTCCATAATGCCGCCAGCATTTTCTTGTAAGGATTGTCCGTCTTCGTGGCCTGCTCATAATAATGATTGGAATAACCTGTACTAGCAATCTCACGCAGTGTACAAAAACCTGTCTCCTGCAGATAAGCATCCTGTAAGACCAATGTATTCACCCAATCGTTAATACCGGGTGTGGTACGCATAAAATAAGGTGATAGTCCACGTACATAACCCATGTTCAGAATAGAAAGGGCTGTCTTCACATAATACTTCTCCGGACGATCAACATTAAAAAAGGTACGGATCGATTGCTGTGGCCGATACTGATCCTTACTGTATCCCAGCAATACCAGTTTATTGGCTGCTATATCAGGTGCGAAGATATTCGCCAGCTTGTTATACCATTGCCATGGATGCACCGGTATATAAATGTACTCTGCCGGCGCTAATCCTTTACCGGTAAGTATCATATCAAATTCATCCGCCTGACTGCCCAGCTCCTGTTGTTTCACCTGTGCATATTCAAGTGGAGCAATGCTGGTAAACTCAGTACAGCTCTGATGTCCTGCCAGCCATAACAAAGACATCGGACCGGCTGCTTCGGGTGCAAAACTGCGATAATCGCTGGCATCAAAACCTACCCTGCCATTATTGGCAATAAAGCGGGGATGCCCTGTCATCGCCTGTTCTATCTCCTGATAGGCAGCTCCCGCCAGATATACGGAAGAAGGGCCTCCCTGTGTATGCATATGCGCACTACCATACAAGGTTGCTGCCACTTCTTCCATATATACCGGCAGCATGGAAGCATCCATATTTAATTGTTCACTGAACTCTACGATGAAGGCAAGGGCATCCAGCGGAGCAGGTTGTCCCTTTACGAACTTCTCAATAGATTCGGTCAGGATATACCAATGGTTGAGACGCAATATTTTTGCGCGGAA
The DNA here is from genome assembly GCF_007896845.1 of Chitinophaga pinensis. Classification (GTDB taxonomy): domain Bacteria; phylum Bacteroidota; class Bacteroidia; order Chitinophagales; family Chitinophagaceae; genus Chitinophaga; species Chitinophaga pinensis_C. The sequence goes on from NZ_VOHS01000061.1 coordinate 3,737, forward strand.
ACGATATTCTATATCAGGTTGATCTGATGTCAGCACATATACTACCCATCCCTGTTTTACATGTCTGTAAGATGGCTGTATGATCTGTTCATGGGCATATTCTGCAATCATTTTACGGATGTGCAGCCGGTTTACCCGTGCCCATATATCGGGTTGCAGGTGTGCTACTGCCTCCCGTGGAGTAACTGTATTAAACATGTAAGTATCTTTAAATAATTAAACGACCGCTACCTGTCTGTGTTTAAAGGCCGACAATGGATTCTTAAATGTGCCTGCAAACTGCTGGCTTTTGAAAGGGTTATTGGGCTCGATCATCCGCTGGTTATTGCGGATCTGCAGTCTGTTCAGACAGGTTTTGATGATCTCATCCGCAAACAGATCTGTACGTTTGAATTTCTCTTCCAGCTCAGGGTGTAACTGCTGATAACGTTGAATACACTCAGCTGCCAATGCCCAGAATTGTTCTTCCGGATAGTCTGCATGTTCCACCAGAATAGGTGATACAAAGCGGAAGAAACAGTCAAAGATCTGGGTGAAAATAGAGAGTATCTTCAGTTCTTCCGGTACCGGAATAACAATGCGTTTTACGTTTTCAGGCAGATCCAGTTCACTGTTCACCACTGCAACTTCTTCTGCTATATCTTTCATGATCGCTTTTACCGGTACATTATTTTCCAGTATCAGGATCACGTTTTCACCATGTGGCATAAAACGCAGATCGTAATAGTAGAAACAATGTAACAGCGGACTCAGATAGCAATCCATATACTGTTGCAGCCAACTGCTGATATCCAGACCGGAAGCTTTGATCAAAGCAGGTAACATCGCCTGCCCATGTGCATCTATATGCAGTAAAGCTGCCATTGTCATCAGGCGCTGGCCGGGTTCCAGTTTACCAACCGGACTTTCACGCCAGAGTGTTGCCAGCATTTTCTTGTAGGCGCTCTCTCCTTTTATAGCTGTTTCAAAGTAGTGGTTGGTGTATCCCATCGTAGCTGCTTCTTTCAGCATGGTAAATCCCTTTTGCTGCAGATAGGCATCGCCTTCTATGATGCTGCTTACCCATTCATTGATACCCGGTGTCGTACGCATGTAGTATGGCGAAAGACCACGCATAAAGCCCATATTGAGAATGGACAATGCTGACTTCACATAAAAGCGTTCCGGTGTAGTGACGTTGAATAAGGTGCGCACAGATTGTTGTGGCAGGTATTCATCTCTTCCGTACCCCAGACACACCAGTTTATCCGCCGCAATATCAGGTGAAAAGATACTGGCCAGTTTGTTATACCATTGCCATGGATGGATCGGCATCAGGTAATAATCTTCCGGCTGAAGACCTTTTTCTTTCAGGATACTATAGAAAGTCGCTATCGTATCAGCATCCAGTTCCTGTTGCAATACTTCTTCATATTGTAAGGTATCTATACCAGTGAAAACAGTATTGCTTTTATGACCAGCCAGCCATATCACGGAGAATGGGGTGGCTGCCTCCGGTGCATATTTGCGATAATCAGCGGCATCATACCCGATACGGCCATTATTAGCCACGAAGCAGGGATGACCAGCCATCATAGCGTGCTCTATATCCTGATAATCGGCCTTTGTCAATTCAGCCGCTGTGGTGGTATTATAAGTATGCATATAGGCACTGCCATAGAGCGTACTGATGATCTCTTCCAGATAGGTAGGTAACAGTACAGGATCAAATCCGAGTTGCTCACTGAACTCAGTAATAAAGTGTACTGCATCCAAAGGCACAGTTGTACCGTTTACTTCTTTTTCTATTGAGTCAGTATCTATGTGCCAGTGATCAAGACTCAGTATCTGGGCACGGAAGCGATACTCAATTCCTGCCACCGGTGATAAAGTATAGTGTCCCCAGCCAGCTGTTGTTGCTTGTAGTACCGGCGTTATCAGTAATTCATGCGCAAACTCGGCAATGATCTTACGCACATGTAGTCTGTTCACCTTCAGCCAGGTGTCTGGTTGCAGATGCGCTACTGCTTCTGCTGCTGATATATTATTCGTTTGTGGATTCATAAATTTGGCTTTATTGGCGCCATGCAGCACCGGTCTGTTTGATGGTGTTAAGAATAAAGTGCACGTCGTCAAGGGTGGTTAACGGATTCAACATGGTGAATTTCAGATAGAAATTACCATTGACACGTGTACTGGCTACCAATACCAATCCGCTGTTAAACATTGTCTTTTGATATACTGATTCAGGGCATCCAGATCAGCAGTATTATACTGCTCCGGTGCATATCGGAATAGTATTACGCCTATATCTGAATAACTGAGCAGCTCCAGTTCAGGATCCAGTCCGATCACTTCTGCGGCCTTTTCAGCTGTTTCTATAATCGTTTCTGTATAGGCGCCCAGCTTTTGTTTGCCCATCAGTCGTAAGGTGAACCACAGCTTAAGTGCATCGAAGCGGCGGGTACTTTGCATGATGGACTTATTAATCTGATTCAGATCATCATAGTCTTCATCTTTCGGATTGAGATAATCCACATGCATGCGTAACAGGCGCAGATATTGTCTGTCTTTCACAATAAACGCACTGCTGCTGATAGGCTGAAAGAATGACTTATGATAGTCAATCGTAACAGAATGCGCCGTTTCCATACCGTCCAGCAAATGGCGGTACTTCTCCGTGAGCAGCAGTCCACAGCCGTATGCAGCATCTATATGATACCACAGTTGGTATTTAGCCGCAATACGGCCGATATCAGCCAGCGGATCAAGATTACCGAAATCAGTTGTACCTGCGGTTGCCACAATTGCAATAGGAATGTTCCCTTCCCGGATCTCTCTGGCAATCGCTTCTTCCAATACAGCAGCATCCATGCGGAAGCGTGCATCTGTTTTTATTTCCACCAGTGCCTGCTCTCCCAGCCCTAACAATGCAGCACCTTTATGGTTACTGAAATGTGCTTTTTCTGAAATAAAAATGCGATACCGGGAAGCATCTGCAGGTAATCCCTGCTTCTTTATATTATGGCCACCATGTGTAATAGCATAGTGATCTCTTGCGAGCAATAAACCCATCAGATTACTCTGTGAGCCTCCTGCCGTAAATACGCCATCTGCAACAGTACCAAAGCCTATTTCACGGGCTGTCCAGCTGATCAGCTGCTGTTCCATCAGTGTGCCACCGGCACTCTGGTCCCATGTATCCTGAGAAGAGTTAATGGCAGCGATCAATACTTCAGCAGCGACTGCCGGTATCACGACCGGACAATTCAGGTGTGCGATATAGGCAGGCAGATGAAAAGCAGTGGCATGTTTTACATACAATTCCTGCACTTCCTGCAGGAGACTTTCATAATCAGGTAATGGGGTATCGAAATCTACTGCAGCAAATGCTGCTTTTAATGCAGTTGAAGAAACACCACTGAAAGGCTGCCGGTTGCGATGCAGGAAATTGGTGACCAATTCTTTTGCACCATTGATGGCATTTTCATATTCAGCAGCAGATCCCTGATGAAAAATATCTTTATAGGTTTCCTTTACAGGCAATACAATGTCCTGCAGCGGCTGTTCCCAGCCTGCAAATGCGGTAGTACTCATATGTGGATGATAATTTTCCGGGTTGATTAAAGGTTTGCGAGGTGAGAGCCGTATACTTTACCGTAGTGCTCTTCCATGATGAGATAAGGGTTTTCAGGATGGGTTACTTCACGGATGTTAATCAGGCTGGTCTTGCTCATCATACGTAACATCAGACGGCGTTCGCATTTCACCAGCTGACCGTTTTCCTCTCTGAAGCCCGCCAGAAAAGCATTCCGGCCATGAGCGCAAAGATGATTATTCACAAAGATCAGGTCACCTGATTCAGGCACGAAGTCATTATATATCAGCTTACGGGCCTCTTCCCAGAATCTTTTCAGATTATGCAGGGCCTCAGGATCCTGATTAGCATCTTCATTATAGATCTGTTCTGCGGCATCAAAACGCATAAAAGGCGCGGATCTGCTACCATATAATACAGATGTTCTGATATCGTCTCCCAAGGCCTCTTCTGAAGCATAGTTAGCATCCTTCGGACACTTGTATATAGGCTTGAAAAGCTCCTGTAGTATTGCATCTGGTCTGCCATGAGAACGGATGGAATACAAAGTGGAAGGCACACGTTCCTCATTACGCAGGAAAAGGAAACTCAGGAAATCAGCAGCATTATGCAGAAAAGCATCTTCAGTATGCACAAAGAGATCTGTACGGGAACCTGAGCCTGTTTGTGTGAAACTCATGTTTTCATCAGGAATAATGGCATGCATTAAACCACCTCCTTTTCTCTGGGCAAAATACTCAACTGGCTTGGAAGGTACAGCACCATGTAACAAAGAGGAGATGAAGCCATACTCCACAATCTTTTCATAGTCTGTTTCCTGCCATGAGCGGGGTGTGGGGCCTAATTCGTCCTGACCTATTTCTATTAATCCACGCAATACGACAGCTCCGTATTGCTGGTCGGAAAAGTCTGTTCCGAAATTACTCAACACCTTTGCAATACGCTCTGGTAAAAGCGTGTAGGCATTTAAGTGTAGCATCGAAATAAAACCGGGATCATCATAGCTCTTATACTTTCTTTTCAGCTTTTTCCCGATGTAAGTAATTTCCAGTTTTTCTTCTTCAGTGATATCTATTATCAAAGGCTGTAGCGGAGGTTCGGCAGCAAAAGGCATTACGCGGGGAAGCTCCTGTGCTCCTGGGCTAATTGTGGGTGTCACGTCTGAGGGTCTCATTCAATAAAATGTTTTAACGTCAAGGTTGAGAATGAAAATGATTAATAAGGGTCTGACATATGTTGTTACATGAAATTTCAGTAACAACAACATGCAAAAAGTAGTCTTTTAATGCTATAAATGCTTATCGGATTAACTAAGCGTCACAAATTTGCATCATCTGCGTTGAGTGCGATAATCAAAAGCGGAAAACATTTTACGCAATCAGGAAAAGACATCTGGTGGCGGGTTTCGGAGGTTAACAATATTATTTTTTCATTAAAGCAGCTAAAACGGAATAAGGTAAATAGTACTTTTCGTATAAATATTTTCAAAAAATTAAATGGGGTAACTAACTAAGCAAAAGTACACATTTTATTTCATCTTTGCAATCTCGATGCAGGAGAAAATGTTTCATAATGATCACTTATAGTTGACATAAAAATAGCCTTTGAATTCATCCAAAGGCTATTTATAAATGAGCGTGAAGCAATTAAGTTATCCAAGAAAATCCATTTCCTCTTTTGGAAGAAAATATCGTGGCGGCCGCAATATTTTCTTCACCTCCCTGAAAAGCATTCGGCTTAAATAATTCTCCGGAATGCTTTTTCCCATATCTACCCTGTTATGTATTACTTCATGCAAATATCAGCACTGGGACACGGAAAAAATGGTGAAGTATCTGGTTTTTAGGGTCATGGGGTAAAAAGGCTGTAAATAAAAATCCCGGCCACTGAAGTAGCCGGGATTGCCATCGATATGTTGTCCCTCTGCGGGACGCTTCCTGTTTATAAGTTTTGTTGGGGCTGTCTTGTACCTGCTTTATAATACAGTTCAGCCAGTTTCTTCTGATAACCTGATATAATGCTCTCCCGCTTTATTTTCATATCGATCAGCTTACTTTCACGGCTATTGATCAGGAACAGCGTACTTTCCCCCAGATCGAATTTCTGTAATTCACCGGTCAGCAGTAACTGCTGATTGTTGATACTCTGGATCTGTACCGTCATCTGCGACTTATATGCTGTCAGACTATTATATGAAGCCGTGATATTATTCCCGATTTCACGACCGGACTGCACCAGATCATAGTTTAGCTGTTGCTGTTTGATCTTTACTTCTTTCAACTTACCACGTTCTGAACGTAAAAACAGCGGAAAAGCAAACTCTACGCCTACCTTGTAATTGCTCCAGTTAAAATCATAGTAATCCGGCACATGGGAACCAAAGTCCCTGCGGGTAGATAATAATGCACCGCTGATGTTTATCTTAGGTTTCAGCAGCTCCTGCCTGTACCGGCGTTCGATATCAAGCTGGTCTCCTTTGGCCCGCAATTTCACCAGTTCGGGGTGCTGTCTGTCGGCTTGTCCCAGTAATGTATCCAGCAGGTTCCTGTCGGGCAGGTTAAGATCCTGATCTACCGGTTGCGGAATGGCATCAACAGGCAGCTCCAATGGCGCCCCATTTTCATTCCAAAGGTTGTTGGAGAGTATCAGCATAGCGTTCTGCACTTCTATGACGCTTTTTGCCAGCTGAATTTCTCTATCCTGTACCGTGATACCCGCTTCAATAGAATCAATAGGGGGCTTGTCACCCATGAGCGTCTGACTGCTCACTGCACGAAAACGCTTCATTGCCAGATCAACCCCTTCCTTCACCAGCATGTACTCCCTGTAGGCATAATACCAGTTCCAGTAGTCTTTAACGGCATTAAACCACACACTGTTGATCTGCTTTACTTTATCTGCTTCTGCGTAATTAACCATGGCTTTTGCCTGCCAAAGGGTACTACGTCGTGCATCTATCAGCATTCCCTGTCCCAGTGGTATGCTCAGTCCGACTGCGGTAAGTCCGTCCGTACCGGTACGTGTCTCGGGCGCCGTATACGTACCTACATTACGGTCATACCCTACTTTCAGATCAGCACCGGCTACGTATAATGGCACTTTCAGTTCACCGCCCCAGTTATTATAATACTCTGTATTGCCAAACAATTTGCGGCCTAATGCGGCTTTTAGCGCCGGGTCGAAATACCCCAGCGACTGCAACACACTGGCCCTTGCTGCATCGCTTAATAATGCCGCCTGTTTTACAATAGGATGATGCTTGAAAACAATTCCTTCCAGGTCTTCCAGCGAAAACATCCTTCCTGTATCTGCTACCGGCGTGGTCTGCGCAAAAGCACTTACCCGCGACAGCAGTAATACAAACAAGCCGGCAGCTAAATAATGTCTTAATCTCATCATCATGTTTATAAAGTGTATACCGGCTTTATCATTTCTTTGCACTTGATTCCTTCTCAGAAGGTTCTTTCTCCAGACTTGGCGGGAAGCCGTTCAGCTGCCGCCACATCTCATACCATAAGGGTACTGAGCGGAGAATAATACGACCATACACTCCAGAGCCCTGTCTGAGCTGTATAGGCCATGGTTCGTCATTTGTTGGTACCGGAGATGCCTGTTTTATCAGCAGACGATATTTACCGCCATTACTGCTCACACGGTCAATCGCCCATACCTTACCTGCGAAAGTACCCACCGCTACAGAAGGCCAGCCTGAGAACTGTACGGAAGGCCATCCCTCAAATTGCAGGCGTACATCACTCGTATCCAGTATGAGCGGTACATCCATTGCGTCGACGTATATCTCCGCCGCTACCTGCGGATTCAGGGGTTGCAAGGTTGCTATTGACTCCCCTTCCTTGATATTCTCTCCAATACCTGCCTTCAGTGTCTTTACCACAAATCCATCCTGTGGCGCCCGCACAATATAGAGACCGCGGCGTATAGAGATATTGGAGATATCATTACGCAACTTCGCAATCTCTCCGCGTACACTCGCACGGCTTGACATTGCCGAACTCATATCCGACTGCGCTTTGGCCAGCGATTCCTGATATTTCGCTCTGATATTATCCAGATCGATCAGGGCATTCAGCAAAGCCTGTTTAGAGTTATTGAGCTTGTTTTGCTGTCCGATCACTTTGGCATTGTCTTCCTGCAACTTCAGGCGACGGGTTTCTATATCCGTGAGGGAAAACAGGCCGTTTTTATACCCAGACTCGTAACGCTGTAAACGTGCTTTTGAAGTCTCGTAAAAGTTCTGTACCGCTACGAGATCAGCGCTGTCTATTTTGACATAGTTTTCTGACTGATGTACTTTGTTCTCCGCAGCAGATAACTGATAGCGCAACCCACTGCTCAGTGCCTGTATCTGTGCGTTGGTTGCTTCCATCTTCTGCACGGCCGCTGCTTCGCTGCCTTTCTTTGCTTCCAGCTGTTCGTCCAGACGTAAAGGCAGTTCCGGATCGAAATAAGACTGACTTGTCTCAGAGATCACCAGAATTGTATCTCCCTTCTTCACTTCCTGTCCTTCGCGTACCGCCCAATGCTCGATACGACCACCAATCTGGTTCTGTACGGTCTGCGGACGGTCCTCCGGTCTCAGTGCCGTTACTGTCCCCTTACCCGGAATCGTCTGACGCCATGGCAGGAATAAAATAATAATCAACAGGATGAGGCAAATGGTGATGATCCTGCCTAATATGCGCGAACCCTTTACTTTAATAAGTTCTGTCTGTGACTGTGTCGCCAACGTTTCTATTTGCTTATCGTGTAAGCTGCTATTTGCTAATTTCCCCATTTTATTTTCCCTCCTCTAATTCCAGATCAGTTACTACAGCCAGTTTTTCACTACCGGTAACCATGTCAAAAACAGTGTTCAGGTTTGTCATCAGTTTTTCTACCGCATAACTGATCTGTACAATGATCACTTCAGCGGCTACAAACTGTCCGAAAGTCATTTGTCTTTCTACCACGAAAAATGACCCCAGCAATAACAGTCCGCCCATCAGAATAGTACGCAGGGCAACAGAACTGATGAAGAATTTTTTCAGCACACAAAAATGATCATTACGGGCCATGAGATAGCGGGCGGTAATCTCATCGGTGGTCTTAATGACTTTATCCATCATTTCAGGCTTACCACGGTATTTATCCAGATCGGCCGCTACATCTTCCAGATGGGCGACCAGTTCATATTTATGACCTGATTCGTCAATACTGGTTTGTACGCCTTGCTTGTAATAAAGCAGGATCACCAATGCAATAGCCAGCAGGGCAAAAAGACCTACGGCCATGAATACGGGATGATAGAACGAGAGGAGTATCGCACTGAAAAATATCTGTACAGCAGCTGCGACGATATCCACCAACAGTTTTGTCAGTCCTTTCTGTATAGTGAGAATATCAAAAAAGCGGTTGACCAGTTCCGGTGGATGCTCCCCCTGCAACTCTTCTTTTTAATACGCGGCAGACGGAAAGCAAATTCCATCGATGCCTTGGCAAATATTTTCTGTTCAATAAACTCGACCAGTGTAAGCTGGCCAATTAAAAGTGCGCCTACAATCACCACACCTATCAATACCACAGCTATCAGTATGTAGGTGGAGCTATACATTGATCCGTTGGAAAGCAGATTATACACCGCCGTAGTACCTAAAGGCAGCGTAAGTCCGATTATACCGATCAATACAGCATAAATAAAAATGTAGTTAATAGAGCTACGCTCATGATGTAGCAAACGCACCAGTCTTTGCCAGGGCGAAGGAGCATTGGCATGCTTCTTATTCTTCATAAAAAGATATTAATATCTGATAATAAATAAACTAACTCGCGTGGTGATATTACGATGTTACGTACGCCTGTCCGCGGGATGTATACACATGACAATCCCCTGAGCATACGCACTAGTGTTATGCACCGAAATAAACCAAAACATGGCATCATCAGCCAATACGAACCTACCCGGTATACGGGAAAGCACGTCGCGTCCTTACATGTAATATCAGGCTATATGGAGTGGAGGTGGCGTGAGAACATCCCTGAGCGGTTCTTTAAAGATTGTGTAGCTGTACACACACCAAAAAGTGGATGGAGGAAATGCCCAGGTAACTGTAAAATTTAAGTCGTTCTCAAAATAAGAAAAAAGCTTTTTAGCGCTTTTATTGAAACAGTCCTCGTTTGTATCGGGACCCGGAGTTTCATCGTTATTCGTATTCTCAACGTCGTAATACTTGTAAGTAGCATAGTAATCAATAAGAAAATCACAGGACTTTATGGTGAACACCGTCATCAGCAGCATCCATATTATCCCCTTTGTTGATTTGTTTCTTAAACTGTTCACTATATCCACTTTCGCAAATATAGTGACTCGGGGGCTTTTATACAAACCTGAGGGATTTCTTAACAATCAATTTAACAAAAGATTACTATCCCAGCGGGGCTTAAACATGCAAAAAAAGACCCACACGCCCTTCGCCTGTCACTTATTTCTACCACATATTCTCTGATTAATACCGCTGTATTAAATTCTTATGCAGGATCTTTGTACCGTTTTTTTAAGTAATTTAAAGTATATGACCTTTACGGAATATCAGGCCCTTTTCGATGACATATTATCAAAAAGTGCCGAAGAACATACTGCTCCATATAGCAATCATGCATATCTTGAATATGTGAAACTGAACCGTTCACGCATGAACCGCTGGTTTAAAACAGGTAAACTGTCCGCGAAACTGATTGCACTTGTTGAGAAGATCACCACACCACAACAGTGGATCGTGATTACCGAAGCATGGTGCGGCGATGCATCACATAGCGTTCCATTCATGAAGATGATGGCAGACCTGAATCCTTTCATTAATCTGTCATTTGAATTAAGAGATAGCGAACCATTTAACATCGAACATTACCTGACCAATGGTACCCGATCAATTCCAAAATTAGTCGTTCGCGATGCAGACGGAAAAGATATCGGTATCTGGGGCCCACGTCCCAAAGACTGCCAGATCATGTATAAAACCCTGTTGAGTAATCAGGCCTCCTCTGAAACAATCAAAGTGGAAATGCAAAACTGGTACAATAACAACAAAGGTGTTGACATACAGGAAGAGTTGTATACCATGTTAAGCATGGCCCTGCAGCAGCAGGAAGCATAAACATATTTACCCATACCTGAACCTGCAACTGTTTTATCTGGCGATTATTAATATTTTGTATATAAAATACGAATATCCGCTTGTTCTGAGAGATATGTGCCGTATATAATAAAGACTATAGTAGCTTTGCCTTACAATCATACAGATAACTATGGATAAGTCTGATAGTAAGATCCTCCGGTTGCTGATACAAAACGCACGGATCACCGGTGCTGATATTGCCCGGAAAATTAACCTCTCCCTCCCCGCTGTCACGGAAAGACTACGAAAGCTCAGCAGGTCCGGTATCATTGATAGTTATACCATCAAAGTGAACAGAGAAACGCTTTCTTTACGGTTGCTCGCCTTTATTAATATCTGGATCGATCACTCGAAAAATACCAATGTAAAAGATCAGGTTATTGCTATAGATGAAGTACTGGAATGTCATCATGTAGCGGGTGACTATGACCTCTTGTTAAAAGTATTGGTGGAAGATACAGCCGCACTCGAAAATTTGCTGGTGAATAAGATAAAGACCATCAAAGGCATCACACGTACAAGTACTACCATCATTCTGAGAAGCTATAAAGAAGAAATTAACTCCAAAGCATTCTGATATGAACATCACTGAACTCAGACGACTGATTGAAAAATTTGAGGCCTGCACACTCCCCAAAGAAGAATGGACGCATGTTAACCATTTTGTCATGGCACTATGGTATTGCACACAATTCCCCCTGCCACAGGCCATTGAAAAGATAAGAAGTGGTATCAAAAGATATAACGAAAGTATTGGTGGAAAAAACACAGAGGAATCGGGTTATCATGAAACGATCACCTTATTCTATACCGGTACAATTGCAGATTATCTGCTGACCGCAAATGTTGACATGCTCACCGACGAGACATTGGCCGCCTTTCTCCGGCAACCTTTCCTGAAAAAAGATTACATCTTCCGGTTTTACAGCCGGGACCTGCTGAGGAGCAAAGATTCCCGGCTGTATTGGAAGGCGCCCGATAAAGCAACTGTGTATTCCGCTTAATAGTGTTGTCAGTAAATGCCGGGTATTGCGTAGAAATCCCTAATATACCACACTGGCAGTAGGGCCGCCGGATGGTCTGTTCAACAAGGTAAAAGACTTATCATGATCTATCAGACGGGCGAAATAAATAGCGCCTGCACGGGTCAGGTGTCGGGTATCCTGACTGATAAACATACAGCTGTCTGTAAAGACCGGCATTCTACCCTGCTCATCGATCACCATTCCGATCAGATCAATATATCTACTGCCCCATTGCGCCTTCAGTTCATTGTTAATTTTCAGTGCCTGCTGCCGGATATTCACTCTCTGCGTACAATAGTTATTATCCCCTCTCTTCCTGTAGAATATCCCGTTATTGGCGCCGAAATTCTTATTACCAACGATCCACACCTTTGTCGTGTCAATACCATACCGCTGTGTCAATGCCCTTAAAGTGTCTACTCTTATTTCTGTAAAGAAGATAACATCAGCTTTAGAAAGGCGTTCTTTGATGTTCTTACACAAATTGGCATTATAGGTGTAACAGATGTCCAGATCCTGCCCATATTTTGATTCCAGCAGGATATTAGACCAGTCACGCGCATAACTGTTACCTATTACCAGTGTCCTGATCTTTTGTTACCAGTATATAACCTGTCCAGATCATATATCCTTGAGTTATACGCCTCATGCATGTGTCCCTTTGAACTACCGTCATTCTTCGTATATAACCCCAGCTCCGTACATCTCTTATAATACCAGACCTCATATACAAAAAGAGAGAAGACACCGAAGTCAATACCAACACCACAGCAGACACCGATAAGAGCATCCTGCTACTGACCTTCACCTTGTCCCTGAAGGGCTGTTCTATAAACTGATAAGATAACACAGAAAGCATCAGCGTAATCAGGAAGAGTACCACGGCACTGATAATATCTATTCTTTCCAATACAAAATAACGGCTATAAGCCAGAATGATCTGATGCCACATGTACAGACTAAAACTGATCTTACCTATCCAGACCATGTACTTCTGCTCAAGGAATGTATTACTTAACCCTTCATTGGTATGGCCAGGCAATAACAATCCCACCGAAGAAAACACCACCAATAGCAGATTAACAACTGGTGACAGATAAACGCCAAACAACAATACACATAATATGATAAACAGGAATCCAATTTTATACCTGTTATCGATGGTCCTGTTACTGAAGAAGATAGCACCCAGGCCCCCTAGTGCCAGTTCAAAAAAACGATACTGGATCAGATAGAACCGTCCATAAGTAGAGGAAGCTGACAGGAATAAGAATAAAGACACCACTGTTAATGTAATGAGCAGGGGTACAATCCACTTCTTTCTGGCACCTGTAAGGAAAAGGAAGATCAGGGGATAGACCACATAAAACTGTTCTTCTACACCAAGACTCCATGTATGCATGAGGGGTTTATAATCATTGAAAACATCCCAGTAGTCTGCCGTTGTTTTTAGCAACAGAATATTATTGGCAAACAGATTCGTAGCAATCACCGACTGACTGAGATTTTCCAGATCATCCGGTAACATCACAAACATGCCAATTATAAGGGCGATGAAGGTGGTAAATAAGACCAGCGGAATGATACGCCGGATCCTTCTCATGTAAAAATTAATAATAGAAAAGCGGTCTTCAAGTGCTTCATTATAGACAATCTTCGTAATTAAATAACCGCTTATTGCAAAGAAGATATCAACACCCAAATACCCGTTCGGGAGATATCCCATATGAAAGATAATGACTGACAGGACAGCAATTGCTCTGAGTCCGTCAATGTCTTTCCGGTAATGCTCCGGTTTAATGGTAGCCATGGACATATGTTTTAAGTGGTCAGTAAAGAAATGGTTCATTCAGCTCCAATGGAACGAAGGGGTGCTGTCAGCTATCTGAATTCGTGTCTCTGGTATGTAAAAGCCTGTCGGTTGATTCAATTGTGGCTCATCTTCAATGTCCGGAAGAACTGGGGTTATCCGGGCTAAAAAAACGTATTTAATGTATTCGCATTAACGGGAATAGTAACTGTAAACGAGATGTAATGCTAAGTAAAGGTTGATAGTGTGTCCGGTACGCAGAGTACCGTGTGTCTCTTGAATGATCGATTAACCTAAAATAACGCTTAAAGCTGACTCCGGGAATGCCTCATTTAAGCAGTTTCCTGCAATCAACCTGAGATAATCTGATGATTTTCTTTAATTTATGACCATCCGGAAAGTGTATTGTGCATACACTGCCAGCTGTATCAGCAGGCCTGAGCGCCCTTGCTTTTTTATGAATGTATATGCAGGATAAAACGACGATCAGTGCTGCGGCGATACACACTATGACATAGTAAGGCATTCCTACAAGGTTCAATATTTCCTGTTTTCTTTAGGGAGAAACAGGAATAAGACGGCAGTACCGTTATTGGTAGCATGTATAATAATCCCGGAATGATAGAATTTGTTTTGTAAAGACCCAGCCTAACAGCAGACCGATACAAAAAGCGGGTAAAGCCTGCCAGGGGTTCAGATGGATCAGGCCAAAGAATAAGGCCGAAATAACAATCGCCTTGCGTGGAGGATATCGTTTGAGCAGCCTTTCAGAGAACTATACCGCGACA
>NZ_VOHS01000062.1 GCF_007896845.1 Chitinophaga pinensis
CCGGGATATACCAGATGTAGGCTAATTCGTCGGCATGTGTAGCGGGGGCGCCATTCTTAGGTTGTTCAAACGAATATAGCCATACATTTTTGCTGTTGGCGGCAAGGGCTTTGGTCAGCCGGAATGTATGTAACTGATACATGTAACGGCTTAAAGTAATTATCGCGGCATATCCTTCGGACGGTCCTGTATACTTTTCCATGCAGCATAGCTGGTATTGTAATTATCACCAAACCAATCGCTCAGTGAGGCTGAATCAGGTTATACAAGCGTCGGTCCATATTCATGAAAGGATAGCTTCCGCTTTGTTGGTACCTGACAGCACCCTTATTTTTTATCGGATGTTTGTTTACATAGGCAAGTGCATCTTCTTTGATGATAAGGCCGGCTGTCACGGACCAAGTAATTCGTGCCCTTCGGGCCACCCAATATCTTTGCCTGTGCGGGATCAGCGTTGTGGGAGGTAATTGCAGCAATGCTGCGGATCACTGATACCCAGCGTATCCATCAGTCTTTGCCGGATGGCTTTCGCAGTAGTGATATCCCGGATACAGTTTACCGAGCCGCTTCCAGTATCAGCTGACGAAAACTGTTCTTCGCCGCAGGCGCCACCAGTAAAGCAGAGATTAGTTTTGCACAGCGGATTCACCCATGACACTCACCCTTGAAGGATCACCACCGAAAGCACGATATTTTTCTGATCCATTGCAGTGCCATCATACAATCCTGCAGACCGTTGTGCCTGATGTTTCGTAACCGGGTATATCGCACCATATACATGAAGCCAAATACACCCAGCCGGTAATTGATCGTGATACAGATGATGCTGTCTTTATCTGCGAATGCATGTCCGTTCATACCCATACCACTGCCGCCAGTCATACCGCCTCCGTGGACCCATACTACAACGGGCATCTTTTTAGCAGGTTGAACAGCAGGGTGTAAAGGTTAAGTGTCAGACAGTTTTCATCTCCCATACACCCTTATTATCTCGTTATATTGTGCAGCAGGCGCGCCGAAATTTGTGCAGGATAAGGTGTCCTTCCATACCGGCATTTCAACAGGTGCTTTGAAGCGCAAACTACGACAGGTGGGGCTGCATAAGGAATACCTTTAAAAACGAAAACATTCTTTTCAACTGCACCGCGCACATAACCGCGGTTTGTCTTGATTACAGTAGTGGACTGAGCAGAAAGTGTAAGCGCTGGCAACAGGCACAAACAGGCAATGAGCGTACGCAACGAGGAAACAATTCATCATAATATCAACGGTTAGTATCGCTCAAAATAAGATATGTTTTGGTAAATAGGAAAAAAAAAAGCCGCCATCATTGCTGACAACGGCTGGTACGCAACAATATAAAGATATCAGCTCAGTACACGACCAAAACCATCACCATAGATCAACTTCTGTGACTCATTGATAATCTCGTGCGGAGAGCCAAATGAGATGGCGCTGGCTTCATTCAGTCTGCCGATTTCTTCTTCACTGAGGCTTACCTGTAATGAATCAAGGTTATCCTGCAATTGCGCCAGATTACGCGGACCAAGAATCGTTACGGTAGACAGTTCTTTAGGTTGATGACGTTGACGTAACCATGCGAGTGCAACGTGCAGCATCTTTGCCTGATGTGTATTGGCAATATCAGCCAGTGCATCAAGGATACGCGTTTCACGGCTGCTGCTTTCGCCTTTACCAATAAACCACCCCAGGCAGTCTGGCGGTTATCTTTGTCAGTGGAAGCAGTACGATACTTACCAGTGAGTGTGCCGCCTGCGAGTGGCGACCAGAAGGCAACACCCAGACCATGCGCCTGCGCCATCGGTAAAAGATCTCTGTCAGGCGTACGTTCGATCAGGTTATATTCAACTGTATACCAACGATAGGAGACCATCCCGGAGATCGGCCAGAAGAGCGGCATTGGCTATTTTCCATGCAGGATAGTTGGAAAGTCCGGCATAGAGTATTTTCCCATCTCTTACCAGATCATCAAAAGCACGGACCAGTTCTTCCAGTGGGGTATGCTGGTCATCCAGATGCGCCCAGTACAGATCCAATCTATCTGTCTTCAGGCGCTTCAGACTTGCTTCTACTGCACGGACCATGGTCTTGCGACTATTACCGGTGGTCAGCAGGGTAGTGCCACCCATGCTGAATTTGGAAGCTAATACAAGATCATCTCGTTTATCAGCAATAAAACCAGATAAGAGTTCTTCCGATTCTCCTACCTGATAACCATCAGCTGTATCAATGAAGTTCCCACCGGCAGCTACGTAAGCATCAAACACTTTCTTTGATTCTTCCGGTGAGGCACCATGTCCCCAGCGGGTACCAAAATTACCTGTTCCCAATGCAAGTTCTGACACACGCAGACCCGACTTCTTTCCGAAGATTTTATAATTCATAAATGAGTTTTTAACTTTTAGTAATGTCTATATAACGATCGGTATATAAAAGTGTAAAAAAATTTAATGTAGGGAAATGCCGTGGACGGTCTCTTTGGCAGACGTGAGGATTACATCCAGAAAGACGGGATTCTGTGTGGCTTTGCCTATCAGAATAGCGCCTTCTATTAAGGCGATAATGGTGAGTGCTGTTTTCTGTGCGTCGGTATCTTTTTTAAATTCTTTAGCCGTGATACCTTTTTCGATGAGGGTGACGAGATCCTGTTTCCATCTCAGCAAGCCATCAGCTGCTCTTTTTCTCAGGCCATCATGGGTGTCATCTGCTTCTACGGCGGTGTTCATCATGGGACAGCCGCCAATACTACTATCCATACTGCCATAATATACAGTGATATTGGCCAGTATTTTTTCCTTATTGGTATCACACTTGTCCATAGCACTGTTAATGGCCTGTCTTAACCTGAGCAGGTTATAGTCAAATACGGCATAGGCAATCTGCTCCTTATTTTCAAAGTTGCCATAAATACTGCCCTTTGTCAGCCCGGTTGCCTTCTCCAGGTCCGTAATAGAAGTGCCGGCATATCCCTGTCTGTTCATCAGGTTAGCTACCGATTCTATAATGAATTGTCTGGTCGTTTCGGATCTCGGTGTGAATTTCATGATGCAAATATAACGATCGGTATATGATAATTGTGTAACAGAATTGTCATAGTTATCCGGGTAGGAACAGGCGGTAACCAAGGGAGTGGATAACATTGTATAGTCAGATAGTTGAGAAACGCCAGAAATAGGGAATGATGATCAGGAAATAACTGGCAAAGGCTGGCAGTGCATAAATAAGAAATGTAAGATAAATAAATCGGGCCGCAGGGATCAGGAGACAATCTCCATGGCCATGTTTAATAGTTTACTGAGTGTACGCCGTAATCGTTTAGTCAGGGTTGTGAATAGGATATAACCGATCTCTTTCCCTAAGAAACACCAGTCATTGCTGCGCCTGTTGGTCTCATCGCTGAAGTGCGGGCACAGGAACAGTGAATGAATAATAAGCCTTTATTACACAATTATTTACTATCTCTCAAAAAATAAACCGGAACTATGATGCAATTATGAAATCAATTTAATAATTTTAATTGCAATCGATTGCCTTTTTATTACATTTGTAACTGAAGATCTATAATATATTCTGTAGAAGAGCTATTCCCTGAGACCAAAATCGACATCCAATTAAATCATTCCACGCATCATGACAGATTCAATAAACATAACAAGCATTAATAGCAGCTCCTGATATGCAAACGTTTGCATTCCCGGGACGGAATGCCTTTTGCTATGCCGGCAAGCCACCGGCACAGGACTTTTATTGCCTTCACCATTCATTTATTCCACGATCATGACTAATTCAACAAACACAGCAGGTATTAATAGCAGCTCATAATATGCAAACGTTTGCATTCCCGGGACGGAATGCTTTTGCGCTATGCCGGTAGACCATCGGCACCGGCCTTCTATTGCCTTTACCTAAACACACAATGTGATGATTAATTATTTACCTCCTCCAAAGGGAACGGGAGACGATGGCTGCATGCCAGAAGTATCCTGCACGCCCTTATCCTCACCGCAGGATCCATTACAAGTGCCACAGCGAACAATGCTCCGGGGACTGTTTACATGTATTTTCAGGACAATGGTACTCAACAGCAACAAACGATCAGCGGACAGGTAACTGACGCAGGCAATCAACCTTTGCCAGGTGTCAGTGTGTCACTGAAAGGCGCCTCTACAGGTACCGTAACCAATGCCAGCGGTCATTATACCCTAAAAGTGAATACGACGAAAGGGACACTCGTATTCTCTTCTATGGGCTACACAAAGAAAGAAATGGCTTTCTCCGGTGCTGCCAGTTTAAATATCATACTGGAATCTGATCAGAAAGCGCTGGGCGAAGTCGTGGTAGTCGGCTACGGCACACAAAAGAAAGTAAATATGGTGGGTGCCGTATCTGCTATTAAAGTAGATGAAAAAATCACCAGCCGTTCCCTGCCTAACACTTCTTCCGCATTATCAGGGCTGGTACCCGGCCTCTCCGTTACACAAAATTCCGGTATGGCAGGAAACAATTCCTCCAGTCTGATCATCCGTGGTCTCGGTACCGTGAATAATAGTAGTCCGCTGGTGGTCGTAGACGGTATGCCCGATGTAGACATCAACCGTATCAACATGAATGATATCGAGAGCATCTCCGTACTGAAAGATGCTACCTCGGCTTCTGTATATGGTTCAAGGGCGGCCAACGGAGTTATTCTCATTACTACCAAGTCAGGCAAAGGACAGAAAAAGACGACAATCAATTTTTCTGGTGGTTATGGGGTGGAAGTACCCACACGCTCCTATGAATTTATGGCTGACTATGCAAGGGCTTTAACCCTGCACCAACGTGCTGCGGCAGTCAATACACTCCGCTCCAATTATAACTTTAAAGATGGCACTATTGACCAGTGGATGGCGATGGGCATGATAGACCCTTTACGCTATCCTAATACGGACTGGTGGGATGTCATACTCCGCGAAGGTGTGATACAGAACTATAACCTGTCAGCATCCGGAGGCACAGAGAACTCCAATTTCTTCATGTCTCTTGGCGTAATGGATGAGAGAGGTCTTCAGGTCAATAACGACTACAAACGTTACAATGCCCGTTTCAACTACGATAATAAACTGCGTAAGAATATGAATGCAGGGCTGCGCTTCAACGGGAACTGGTCAAAATACCAATATGCACTGGCAGACGGGTATACTGATGATGATGCCTCCAATACGGCCGGATTCGACCTGCAGTATGCGATCGCCGGTATTACACCTTATGACCCCATAAGTGGTTACTATGGTGGTGTAATGGCTTATAACGAAGATCCGCAGGCATACAATCCCTACACGGTTTATCAAAACATGCTGAACCGGCAGAACAGACAGGAAGCCAATACCACCGCATATCTGGACTGGGAACCGATAAAAGGGCTGACCGGCCGCGTCGATTATACCCTGAATTATTACAACCAGTTTCGCTGGAATGCCAACAATCCCAACCGTGCCTACAACTTCCAGACAGTGAGTTATGGCAGTCGTGTATATGTAGGTGACAACGCCGGTATCGGTAACTTCACCAATACAGGATACAAGACCATGCTGAATGGTCGTATTACCTATCATAAAACATTTGGTGTCAACCATGATTTTACCGCTTTAGGTGTATACAGTGAAGAGTTCTGGTATGATCGTTATCAGGGTACCTCGAGGAATGACAGGTTGTATCCTACACTGCATGAAGTAGATGCTGCTCTGACGGATATACAATCGACCGGTGGTAACTCCAGCACAGAAGGCTTACGCTCCTATATCGGCCGTATCAACTATACCGCTTTTAATAAGTATCTCTTTGAAGCAAATTTCCGTTATGACGGATCTTCCCGTTTCCTGCCGGGACAACAGTATGGTTTCTTTCCTTCTGTTGCCGTGGGCTGGCGTTTTACAGAAGAAAAGTTCATTAACCGCCTGACCCGTCGCTTCCTGAGTAATGGTAAGTTCCGTGCCTCTTACGGCGGATTGGGCAACAACTCCGGTGTCGGTCGTACCGAGCAACAGGCAACACTGGCAGCCAGTCATTATATGATCGACGGTACCATTGCAAAAGGTTTTGTGAATCAGAAGATGGTGAACAGAGATCTGTCATGGGAGTCTACCCGTGTACTGAACCTCGGTCTGGACCTGGGTTTTGTAGACAATCACCTGACAGCTGAAATCGACTATTATAATCGTCTTACTACAGGCATGAACCGTCCTTCGGAGATGTCCGTACTGCTGACCGGCGCCTATAATGCACCTCGTAAAAACATCGGTGACCTGCGTAATCAGGGGATTGAGTTAAACCTGACCTGGTCTGACAGAGTAGGGCAATTGAGTTATGGTATCAATCTGAACGGTTCTTATAATATCACAACCCTTGAGAAATGGAATGAATTCCTGAGCAGAGGCTGGACCTTCCTGAATATGCCGTATCATTTCCTGTATACCTATGAAGATAAAGGTATCGCACAAACCTGGCAGGATGTATATAATAATACGCCGCAGGGCGCCTCTCCGGGTGACCTGATCCGTAAGGACCTGAACGGCGACGGACGTATTGACGGAAATGACATGAAAGCCTATCCCAATACCCAAAGGGACAGACCGACTACTATTCTTGCCCTGAATACAACTTTCTCGTGGAAAGGCATTGACCTCGGTTTCCTTATCACCGGTGCTACCGGCCGTAAGGACTACTGGATCAACAACTACAATAATATCAATTTCGGCGCACAGCGTTATGCATCCACCTGGGATCACTGGAATAATCCGTGGTCAGTAGAAAATCGCAACGGCGCATGGCCAAGACTCAGCGGTAGCAATAACCGTGTAGAGACTACTTTCTGGTTGGATGACCTGAGTTATATCCGTTTCAAGAATGTGCAGCTAGGGTATAATCTCCCTAAACAACTGCTTGGCAGAATCGGATTGAATAATTGCCGTATTTATTGTTCGTCCGAAAACCTTTTCACTATTACCTCCTTCCGTGGTCTGGATCCTGAGTTGAATGGCAACAGGAGCAACGCTTATCCGCTGAACAGGACTTATGGAGCGGGATTGAACATCGGCTTATAAAAGACATTACTATGAAGCAGACTATTGTTAAGATATATATCGCAGGGGCACTGTTAGTGGGTGCTCTCCTGCATACCGGTTGCGTAAAAGACCTGCTGGACAGAGAGCCGGCTACGGAACTGGGCACCGGTGCTTTCTGGAAATCAGAAGCAGATGCCACCTATGCCCTGATGGGCGCTTATGCGGATATCCGTCCGCTTTTTGACCGTGACTATTATTTCGACGGACAAGCAGAATACCTGCGCGTCAGAGGTACCAGTACTGCCAGTGGCAACCTGCAGAAAGGAGATGCTTATAATGGCGGGGATTATAGTCCGTCGGGATATGGTGACAACTTCGACAAAATGTATGAACGCCTATATGGCGGCGTACACCGTGCTAACTATGTCATCGAAAATGTACGCAAGATGCTGCCTGCGGCCAATGGTACCGCACTGGTACAACTGGAACGTATTGTTGGCGAAGCACGTCTGTTGAGGGCCATGGTCTATTTCAGGCTGATCTCTATGTGGGGCGATGTGCCTTACATAGATCACGTGATCTTTGATAATGCGGAGGTGGCTGATCTTACGCGGACTCCTATCACACAAGTAAAAGATTCCATTATAGCTGACCTGACCTATGCCTTTGAAAAACTCCCGGTGAAGGCCCCCGAGATTGGCCGTGCCTCCAAACCGGCGGCACTGGCCTTCCGGGGAAAAGTACAGTTGTACTGGGCCTGCTGGAATACCTATGGATGGCCTGAACTGGATACTTTTCAGCCCGATGCGGCGCAGGGTACGAATGCTTACAGAGAAGCGGCTGCTGATTTTAAGAAAGTCATCAATGATTATGGATTGAATCTCTTCAGGGGGGGTGAGCCGGGTGAATGTGATGTATTGGGTAAAGCAGACAAACTGCCGAACTATTACTATCTATTTACGCCCGTGGCGAATGGAGATCCTGAAATGATAATGGCTTTCAGTCATGGTGGTACCGGTACTAATCAGGGAGAAGAGCTGATGCGTGATGTGGCTGGTCGTTCGCATGAAGGCTCACAATGCTGGGTATCTCCACGGTATGAGATCGCAGACCGTTATCAGTCTACGATTACCGGCGATTTCGCAGATAAAATGATCCCTATGAATCCTGCAAATAATGCAGCTGCGAGAACCACTTTGAATTCAGCTGTCAATCCGCAGACTTATACCAACCGCGATTATCGTATGAAGTCTTCTATTATGTGGGACTATGAGATCAGTGTGGGTATGATCTCACTGAAATCAACCGGATGGGTTCCTTTCATTTATCGTACCTGGAATCAGCCGGTTACTATTGATGGAGGGAGTTATATCACTTACAATACCGACGGTTGTAACTCCGGATATGTGTTAAGGAAATTCCTGCGGAATACTGCCGGATTGGGACGTAGCGACGGGACTTATAATTTTCCTGTGATGCGGCTGGCAGATGTATTCCTTATGTATGCAGAAGCGACGAATGCAGTGGATGGTCCGCAGGGAGATGCGATCGCGTTACTGAACAGGATACGTCACAGAGGTAATCTGCCCGCTTTAGGTGCTGATAAAACTGCGAGTAAAGAAGCCTTCTTTAATGCAATAGAACAGGAGCGTATTGTAGAGTTGTTTGGCGAAGGGCATCGTGCTTTTGACCTCCGCAGATGGAGGGCCATCGAAAGGGTCTGGAATCCGCCTTATGGCAATGGTGTATGGCGTATAGATACCTATGGCGCACAGATGACCCGCTATTTCCAGAATGTCTCCGAAAGAGAGTATCAGCAATGTTACATCTTCCGTATTCCACCGGGAGAGCGTAACCGGAATCCTAATCTTACACAGAACACACCATGGCTTTAATCCTTCAATCCACAACGATGAAACACTATTTAATCATCATATTATTACTCATTTCCTGCAGCTGGATAGGTTGTCGTAAAGAAACACCTATTGATGAAGATGGGCTGCTGATCACTACCCGCGCGGAGTGTTATGTCAGTAATTTTGAATTATTGGGTGCAGATTTTCAGACAGTACGCACGAAGAACGCGGTGATCGACACAATTGCCTGCACAGTAGACGTGACTGTTTTTTATGGTACAGACCTGAAACACCTGTATCCGCAGTTTACGCTGGTGACAGATGCCAAGCTGGACCCGAAGATCACCGGATTTACTGATTTTTCCGATCTGGCCAATCCGAGGACTTACAGCGTGATATCCGGAAACAGACAGGTGAGAAAGACCTATAAGGTAAATGTGACCGTACAGCCCAGATAGTATTCACACTTAAACATTACACGAATGAAAAGTTATATCATGTCTTTGCTGGGGCTGTGTCTGCTGATGACCGCCTGTAAGGACAAGGAATATGCCATCCCGGAGGCAAAGGATGCCTTGCAGAATGATTGCATCAAGCGTACACTGGGGCCTAATGTGGCAGGATTAAATATTGAATTTGCTTATGCCATTGCCTTGCCCGCAACAAGGGGTAAGATCGTTTCGGCACAGGTGGAAGCCTCCATTGCGGGAGAAGCGACGACCTACCTTGAGCACAGGTCCTATTACACCAATGGTAGCGGAGAGGATGTGGGGGTAGCCATAGGAGATCCTTCTGTAAATGAAGGTAATGTCACGAAGGTGAATTTCACCAAAGACACGAATGCGGTGACCCTCCGTTATTTTTATGTGATTCCAAAGTCCGCACAGGGAAAGGAAGTCCGTTTTACCTTCTCTGCAAAAAGCAGTAACGGAGAAACGATCTCCTATGCGATGGGACCTTACAGGATCTCTAAAATGGACATGGTGCTTGATCTGCCGGTAAAGAATGCAGATGCCTGTTTTATTTCTGTAGCAGATATGGCCGTGTATACAGAAAAAGATGCTCCTGCGAATGCAGACAAGATTGACCTTGTATATCTCTATCGTGCTATCAGCGGTATTTCTTTTAATCACGCATTGGTATCACCGGGTGCCGGCGCGGAATACTTACCCGATATCACATTGCCACCGGGATTGAACCGGGTGACGAAGATCCGGAAAACGTGGAACCTGCGTGATTTTCACCTTGCACGCCTGCAATATGGTGTTTATATCGATGATCTGGATTTCGAGCAACTGGATATGACGGGATCGCCTGATTACGTTATTAATCTGAAGTCGGAGGCGGGTGCATGGGTAGAGACTGCTGACGGTAAGTATCGTGCCTATATTTACATGAATAAAGTGGAGGATAGTAAGAAGAGTGCGACTATCAGCATGAAACGTTATACGCTTAAATAATAAATGCCGTTATGAAAATGCCTGTTTTTTATGCCGGGACCTTATTGATGCTGGGGATGATTATCTGCCTGTATAGTAAGGCGGCACAGTTGCCACCGCAGACCTACCTGCTCAAAGGGCAGCAGCTGCTGGATACAAAGGAGAAGATCGCAAAGAAAGATCCCGCCATGCAGCAGGCGTTGCTTGCCTTGTTGAAGATAGCGGATCAGTCGCTGCAGAACGGGCCTTATTCGGTGGTATACAAAACGAAAGTGCCACCCAGTGGTAATAAACACGATTACATGAGTGTAGGCCCTTACTGGTGGCCTGATTCTACGAAAGCCGACGGATTGCCCTATATCCGTAAGGATGGGCAGGTCAATCCGGAACGATATGCCATTAAGGATGATGAGTACCAGAATGCTATTTCACGCGATGTATATTACCTCGGACTGGCATGGTTCTATACCGGTAAAACGGAGTACGCCAGACATGCGGCAGGCCTGCTCCGGACCTGGTTTCTTGATACAGCCACCAATATGCATCCGCATCTGAATTATAGTCAGGCGATACCCGGCATTACAGCAGGCCGCGGTATCGGCCTGATTGATACCCATAATGTAACCATGCTGCTGGATGGGATTCAGTTACTGAAAGATTCAAAAGCGCTTTCGGCGGCAGAATATAAACGGATACAGGACTGGTACCGGGCATTCCTGCAATGGATGCGTACGAGTCCGATCGGGCAGGACGAGGCGGATGAACTCAATAATCACGGTACCTGGTATGATGTGCAGCAGGTGGCGATCGCTTTATTCACCGAACAACCGGCGCTGGCAAAGCAAATGCTGGAAGAGCAGACGAAAAAGAGGATCGATGTACAGCTGGAAACGGATGGTCGTCAGCCGAAAGAGCTCGCCCGGACCTTATCATGGAATTATTCCCTGTTTAATTTGCGGGCTTTCTTTGAACTGGCACTACTGGCAGAAAATGTACAGGTGGATCTCTGGCATTATGAGACGCCGGCAGGTAAAAGTCTGCAGAAAGCCTATCGCTGGTTATTGCCTTATGCTACCGGCGCCAGCCAATGGACTTATCCGCAGATAAAGGCAAAACATGATGAGGAATTTCTGGAACTATCGGAGGTGGCTGCCCGAAAATATCCGGATCTTGACCTCAGCGCCCTGAAAGTGCAGCACAAAGACTACCAAAATGACTTATTATTGCTGACGCACTGGGCGTACTAAAAAAAACAGCGTTATGAAAAGATGGATTGTTTTAACCTGTATGCTGATGGTCTGTTATGGCAGATTATCGGCCCAGCATCTCCTGAGTGGCCATTATACACAGGCTGAACTGGCCGCCAAACTGATCCCGCAGGCACAATGGATGCCGTTCCCGCGCACCACGGACCGGGAAGGTTGGGAGAAGGCGGATGCCGCTATAGGAGAAGCGGTTATAAAAAAGCGGAAGGCTATATAGACTATGATTGGCCCTCTATCCCGGCTACCAAATCCCTGTTGATCATCCGTACAGGCAACCGCAGCGAGTATCAGGACATTGCCAATAAAAGGAGGGAGGTGCTGGCCACCTTGCTCATGGCAGAACTCTATGATAATGAAGGCCGTTTTATTGACCCTATTATCAATGGCGTCTGGTCCGTCTGCGAAGAGTCCTTTTGGGGCGTACCTGCGCATTTGCCGGGTTCCTTCAAAGGACTGATGGACGTATCTCAACCTTTCGTTGAATTGTTCTCAGCAGAAACAGCCACGCTGTTGTCGTGGGTAGATTATTTCCTCGGACCACAGCTCGATGCCGCTTCTCCACAGGTCAGAAAACGGATCTATTATGAGACCAATAAACGCATCTTTGAACCGCTGATGAATAAACCCCATGGCTGGATGCACGCTTCCGCAAATGGTAGAAGGCCCAATAACTGGAACCCCTGGATCTGTTCCAACTGGCTGAATGCGGTGTTGTTGTTAGAGAAGGATGACACTAAAAGAACTGCCGCCGTTACTAAAATATTAGGCGTGCTGGATGAGTTTCTGGGTCCTTATCCTGCGGATGGCGGTTGTGATGAAGGTCCCGGTTACTGGGGAGCAGCGGCTGCCTCTTTATATGATAATGTGGCTATGCTGAATCTGGCGACTAATCATGCTTTCGATTATGTATATAATGATAAGAAAGTCGGGGAGATGGGTAAGTTTATTTACCGTGCCCAGATCAGTGAACGGTATTTCCTTGACTTCGCGGATGCCGATCCACAGCCCAGAATGGCTGCTGGTATGATTTATCGCTTTGGAAAGGATATCAAAGATCCTGCGATGATGCGTTTTGGCGCATGGTATCTGAAAGATGAAAATCAGGCGTCTGTAGGGGGCTATCATTTCTTCCGGCACCTGTTTGCCATCTTTATGCAGGATGAATTCAGACAGGCGGAAAAGGGGCTGGCATTGCCCGCGGATGTATGGTGGCCGGATCTGCAGGTGATGGTCGCAAGGGATAAGGAGGGGAGTACGAATGGATTCTTCGTGGCGGCAAAAGGCGGTAACAATGATGAAAGTCACAATCACAATGATATAGGTAACTATGTGGTGTATTATGATGGTTTACCGGTATTGATCGACATCGGGCGGGGTACGTATACTGCCAAAACGTTCAGCAGTAAACGCTATGATATCTGGTATAACCGTTCTGACTATCATAATGTGCCGAGCGTCAATGGTTACCAGCAGTCGGCCGGACCACAGTACAAAGCTACTGAGGTGATGTATAAGCGAAGTCTGACGGCTGCGGGTATGATGATGGATATCAGTGCGTCTTATCCGGAGGCGGCAGGTATCGAAAGATGGCAGCGCAATATCCGGTTGGCGAGAGGAAAGCAGGTATATATAGACGATGTTTTACAGTTGAAGAAAGATGGTATTGTGACGGAGCACCTGATGACTTGTTATCCGGTGGAGGTATTGAAGCCCGGTGTGCTGGTCATCCACAGAAATGAGGGGAATGTACGGAAGGACTTTTATTTGCGGTATCCGGCGGACCAGCTGGAGGCCAGTATAGAAAAAGTGCCGTTACTGACCGAAGAAGATGGTGGTGTAAAGCAGAAATGGGGCGAGAATATCTACCGGATTAATCTTAATGGGGCCAGTATTAAGGCGAAGAGCAAACTGGGTTTTACGATAGGACTACAATAGGACCCGTTTATAAAAATACAACAGCCTGTATATACACATATACAGGCTGTTGTATTTTTAAGAGGATCATATAATACGAATGCCCCCGACGATCAGGGGCAAAAAAAAGCCGGCAGGTTTTGGTGAAATATAGACATATTTCACGTGCCCCGCCGGGTTGCATTAATTCACTATGACTACTTGTTATGATTACACTCTTTACTATTATTTACCAGTTAATCCGGCTAATTTCTCGGATAACTGCGTCCCTTTGATATTCCTTGAAACAATATTGCCTGATGCATCAATTAATACGTTTTGCGGAACCGCATTTATGTTATAAAGTTCAGCGACTTCATTTCTCAGGAATTTCAGATCGGATACATTGTAACCGCTCATTTTGTCATCTGCGATTGCCTGTAACCATTGCTCTTTACGTTCGTCGAGAGAGACATTGATTACTACCAGATCTTTCTGGTTGTAAGGCTTCACGATTTGTTTCAACTCCTGGTTGTCCATTCTGGAGGTAGCTGACCAGCTGGCCCAGAAGTTCAGGATTACTACCTTTCCTTTGAAGGAAGAGAGGGCAATTCTGTTACCATCGGTGTCTTTCTGTCCGAAGTCAGGAGCCGGTGCACCGATAGCGGTACGTTTGGATGCCTGTATCCTCTTTTCGAAAGCTTTACCTTTTGTAGAGGTTCTTGTTTTCTCAATCAGTGCGTTGAACAGTGGTTCAATCTCACGGAAATCGATAAAGTTACCAGCGTATTCTTCCAGAATATCCAGAGTGATGTACATATCATTGTGCTGCTGGATAAATTCTTTCATGTGCTGTTTCCGGTTTGCCATTGCAGCGCGGAAATGCTCCATATAAGCTCTCTTTGCTGCCAGTCCTTTTTCAGTCACGTCATTTTGAAGCGTGTTAGAAGATTCTGCAGTCAGCAATGACAGCTTTTCTTCTGCATCTTCCATGGACTTCAGATATACATCATAGTCATCCTGTGACTTAGATCCATTCGAAGTGAAGTTTGCAATGCTTTCATCAGATGTCACCCACACGATTGATCCTGGCTCTACATACAGATGTGCAATATCATTTGCACTAAAGAATGTCTGGTGTTCGCCATCTCTGCTTACTGTCAGCAAAGCGTTGGTCGGATATGCAACAGGTTTCTCGAAAGCGAAATTCCCGTTGTCAACATCGGCAGAATCGAAAACAGTCTTACCATCATAAGTATAGCCGATATATACTTTCGCCGGTGCTTTTAATCTTCCTAGCTTTCCCTTGATCTGAAACGATTGCGACATCGCTGGCATCGCCATGCAGCAGGCCGCGAGAACCGTTAAGCATCTGTTCATCTGTTTTACCTTTATTGTTGGTTACACGAATTATCTAAAGTCTATCCAAAATTTAAACGCGAACTATTTTGAACGAACCTCTGCTTATAAGACAACATTTAAATCACGATATGCGTACAAGGGTTTAAAATTTTTTTTAAAGTATATGAATTAGATTTTTGACTTTTCAGATATTAAAAGTATCTCAAATACGGTGTGCAGATATACCTAACTGATTTATTCTATGTGTTTTATGAGAAGAGTAAAGAGGGCGAAAAAATGAGAAAATGAATTTTGGGATCAAAACGTATATTTTTATAAATATTTGATAGTCAACAAGAAAAAATTTTTAAAAAATCTTTTTTAATAGCTGGCTGTCAGGCGCGCGAAGGGTAATAAAATTAAATTGGTTTTAAATATAAAAAATTGTTAAATTGTATCAAGAACGCGAACCATTTTTAATTATCTAAAGCATCTATCCTATGAACAAGCGTGCATTATACCTTGTACTGACGGTCCTTTTTGTACTGACATCACTGGGCAATCTCATCGCCAGCCCGGAAAATGGCAGAAAAGGTTTTACAGAAATCGGTCATCAGACAGATGGTAACTACTACTACACTTTTTATGCGGACCTTTCTAAAGATCCCAATGCAATAGCTTATATACAGGTGCAAAAAATTCCACCGGAGAAATACTACAACTTGATAATTTTAAAGGCAAGGTGCTTTTCGGTAAACCGTTATTCAGCATCAAAGACAAAGCAACTGTTTCCTTTTACGACGGTTCCAAATTGGTTTCAAAAGATCTTACCGGTGTAATCGAAGGAGGTGTTAAACCCTGATCATTTTTTCCGTGAGCATATATACTGTCTGGAGCTCTGTTAAATTATAACAGGGCTCAGGCTGTTTTCAGGCATTACCGCTATAGCGGTAACGGATCGTCATGGCTTGTCGGGGAGATGCATAAGTGGTTGAAAAATATAACATAATTCGACCAAACAAAAAAAAGCTAAATGCATTGGGATTTTCGTAATCTGCCGAACCAAATTCAACGTTATAACAGACCGGCTTCTGAGAAACCCTGCTTAAGAGAAAAAATGTATCTGACACCCAGTAGTTGACCTCCGTGACAGGGAACCACAACGAACATTTATCTGTTAAGTTAACAGAGAGGAATTAACACGTATCGACCAAAATCACAAAACAGGCCATGACTCTGTAGCTTTTTTAACTATCATATCTAAATCGCACAAGCTATGCTTCTACCCAAAACCGGCTTGCTTGTATTGCTATTTTTATGCAGTACACTAGCCTTATTCGCGCAGCAAAACATCTCTGGTAAGATCAAAGATGCTGTGAGCGGGAAACCCATTCCCGGCGTTACAGTCAGAATACAGGGCACCAACAGGGGAACCATCTCGGATGCCACGGGTGCTTATTCATTGTCCGTTCCCTCCGGCAATGCCACGTTACTGGTGACCTTCACAGGTTATAAGACACAGACCATTAAAGTAAGTCCGGGTACTAACGTTGGTGACATCACCATGGAGGAGGACTTTGCCAAACTGGATGAGATCGTGGTGACAGGTCTTGCTACAAGCGTAAAACGTAGTAATCTGGCCAATACAGTGGTCACCATTAACGCTAATCAACTGGCTGGTACCGCGCCTGCACAGACCTTTGACGCCGCCCTGAGCGGTAAGGTACCGGGTGCTTTGATCACTGCTAATTCCGGTGCACCGGGTGGTGGTATCTCTGTTAAAATGAGAGGTATTACCTCTGTATTTGGTAACTCCCAGCCTCTGTACGTAGTAGACGGTATCTTCTTCAACAACAGCAGTATCCCTGCTGGTCTGAATGATGTTACCGGCGCCGCTACAGCAGGTAACCCCAACAATCAGGATAACCCTTCCAGCCGTATCGCTGACCTGAACCCCGCAGATATTGAAAACATAGAGATCCTGAAAGGCGCCTCCGCTGCTGCCTTGTATGGTGCGAAAGCAGCAGCAGGTGTGGTAATCGTAACGACCAAAAAAGGCCGTGCGGGTAAAACAAAAGTGAGTGTAAATCAGGAAACCGGCTTTGCCAAAGTAAGACACCTTATGGGGGTACGTACATTTGACGCTGATAAAGCCGCAGATCTTGCCGGTGCCGCTGACAACCCTGATCCGGTTGTACAACAGCGTCGTCAGGCTTACAGAGATCAGTTCAATGCCGCCGCATCCGCCGGTAAAATATATGACTACGAAAAAGAAATGTACGGCGAAACCGGTCTGATACTGAATACCGGTCTTTCCATCAGTGGTGGTAATGAGAAAACGACATTCTATATGTCCGGTAACCGCAGACAGGAACACGGGATCGTAAAGAATACCGGCTATTTTAATAACTCCGCCCGTCTTAATATCGACCATAAACTGTCAGATCGTATCTCCCTGGGTGTTACCATGAGTTATATCCACTCAGATGCGGACAGAGGCCTGACCAATAACGATAACAACGGCGTGAGCTTTGGTGTGGCCCTGTCATCTACACCTACTTTCGTGGACCTGTTCCCGAATGCATTAGGTGAATATCCACGTAACCCGTTTGCGGCTTCCAATCCGCTGGAAACACGTGATAAAATGACTAACAACGAAGTCACCAACCGTTTTGTAGGTGGTTCCAATCTGGAGGTCCGTTTACAGCAAAGCGAGCATTCTTCGACTAAGTTTATCGGTCGTGGTGGTGTGGATTATTTCAACTATAAGACCGCTGCCTTATTCCCCCGCGATCTGCAGTTTGAAGAGAATGCCCTGCAAGGTCACTCTATACAGGGTAATACCAATAACACCAATACGAACCTCGGTGGCTTCCTGACCAATACATTTACGCCCAATGAAAATATCAGTCTGACCAGTACTTTGGGTGCCACACTGGAAACAGGTTACATGGATAATATTGTTACGGCGGCAACCAATCTGGTATCCGGACAAAGTAATCTGGACGCCAGCGCCAATACAACGACCCGCCAGTTCAGACAGAAATACCGCGACAATGGTCTCTTCCTGCAGGAAGACCTCTCTTTACTGGATGCGATCACATTGAGTGGTGGTGTACGTTTTGACCGTTCTACCAATAATGGCGATTATAAGAAATACTACGTATTCCCTAAAGGCGCCGTGTCATGGAACATCGCCCGCATGAAATTCTGGGATGTGAAAAGTATCCAGAGTCTGAAACTGCGTGCTGCCTATGGTCAGTCAGGTAACGTACCGCCTTACGGCAGTAAGTTCACCGCTATGCTGGGTAGCAATATCGGTGGATTACCGGGCGTTCTCGTAGACAACCTGCTGGGTAACTCAGATATTAAACCAGAACGTCAGTCGGAGTTTGAAGCAGGTCTGGACCTCAGTGTACTGGACGGCCGTATCACACTGGAGGCGACCTATTACAATAAACAGATTCAGGATGTATTGCTGCGTCATGCATTACCCGGTTCTTCCGGTTATGCGAATGAGTGGAAGAACAGTGGTGACCTGAGAAATAAGGGTATTGAACTGGGGCTGACAGTAATCCCTATCAATACGAAAACAGTGAAATGGAGTTCTACTATCAACTGGTGGCGTAACCGCTCCAAAGTAACCAAATTGCTGATACCGCCTTATGCGATCGGCGCGTTTGGTAACTCACTGGGTACTTTCTATCTGGAAGAAGGTGAACCAGCTACACAGATTAAAGGTACGGTGGGCAGTGAGCTGAAACTGATCGGTAACTCCGAGCCTAAATTCCAGATGAGCTTCTTTGATGAACTGACTATCCTGAAAAATATCTCCATACGCTTCCTGATCCACTGGAAGAAAGGCGGAGATAATATCAACCTGACACAGTTGCTGACCGATCTTGGTCAGACTTCATTCGACTATGACGATATCCTCCATGGTCAGAAGGCTGGCGTGTACCGTACCGGTGCAGGTGATGCTTCTATCTATGTACAGGATGCCTCCTATGTACGTATCCGTGAGATCGGCGTTTATTATAATGTGCCGCTGCGGAATACCAATATCATCAAAGGAATTCGTCTGGGAGTGTCAGCTAATAACTTTTTCACATGGACCAGTTATGTAGGATATGATCCGGAAGTGTCCAACTTCGGTAGTAACACCATCACGACCTCTACCAGCCGTGGTAGTAACGGTCTGTCTACCGGTGTGGACGTAACGCCTTTCCCTGCCTCTAAGAGAGGTAGCTTCCATATTGGCGTTGATTTCTGATCATTTTTCCATCTGTTAAAAATTATTTCATATGAAGAACTATTGCTCAATTATAACTGCCGCTGTTGTACTCTTCCTGATGGGCGCCTGCCAGAAGGGACCGATCGACAGTCTGAATACGCCGGTCGTAGGTACTATCTCCGGCAATCCGACCAGAAGCGATTTGTTTAATCTGGTCACCGGTATTGAATCAGGGATGCGTATCAACTACGCGGGCTATCTGGACGGTGTTGGGGTGATAGGTCGTGAGATCTATCGTTTCTCCGGTTCTGAACCACGTTACACGACAGACCTGCTGGGTGGTGGTACCAGAATACTGGATAATAACACCTTTTATCTGACCAATCCATGGGGCTCCCGTTATCAGGTGATGAGACAGTGTTTCATCCTGCTGGATGCCACGAGGAATGCACGTACTGAGATCGCTTCAGATGTACAGAAGAAGGCGTTTTCCGGTTTTGCGAAAACCGTTATCGGCTATCAGCTGCTGCTGAATATCAATATGACTGATTCCAGTGGCGCCCGTATTCCGGTGCCTAATGGCGCCGCCCCTGGTGCTGTTATTACGGATCCGGCAATTGTACTGGACTCCGTACTGAAATTCCTCGACGAAGGACAGACGGACCTGACGGGATCGACTGTGATGTTTCCGTTATCAGACGGATTTGCCGGCTTCAAGGATGCGGCCGGTCTGTTGAAATTTAACCGTGCATTAGCTGCCAGAGTGCATATTTACAGAAAGGAATGGGCGGAGGCACTGACTGCCCTGAATGGCTCTTTCTTTGATCTGAATGGTGCGCTGAATACAGGTGTCTTCCATTTCTTCTCTACCAATGGAGGTGACATTGCGAATACCATGTATCTGGCGCCGAATACCAATGGTGAGGTGAGGGTTTCACATCCTTCTTACGCTGCGAATATTGTCCCTGGTGATGACCGTCTGGCGAAAACGGCCCTGCGTAATTCACCCATCAGTCAGAATGGTCTGACAGGTACACGCGATGTGGTAATCTGGAGTTCACTGAATGCACCGATCAGCATCATCCGTAATGAGGAGCTGATCCTGATCTATGCGGAGGCCAAAATTCAGAGTGGTGCCTTACCGGATGCTATTGTTGCACTGAACCGCATCCGATCATTGCATAATATGACGCCATATGCAGGTGCCATCACACCGGCTGCCCTGATCACAGAATTGCTGTATCAGCGCCGCTACTCATTATTTATGGAAGGACATCGCTGGGTAGACCTGCGACGCTATAACTTACTCGGGACGCTGCCCAAAGACAGGCCCGATGACGATGTGTGGACGCGGTACCCATTGCCGCAGAATGAGAGCAATCTTTGATGTTTTGTTTAGTCAGAAAGGGTACTCGTCAAGAGTACCCTTTTGCTTTTCTCCCCCAATGCTTCTGTCAGTTCCCCGTCATTATTGCTTATCATGTGAGATAATTTCCCGATTGCGTAAACCGTTCCCTTTTCGTCATAGGAATTTTGTGACTTTAATACTTTATCAACCACAAATAAGGGGAATGACAAGATTTCTATTTTTTATCAGCTTCTTAGTACTGTCTGTCAATTCAATCTATGCACAACAAAACGTAGGTACTATCAGAGGTACGATTACGACCAGCGATGGTAAACCGGCCTCCAATGTGACCATCCGGATTGAAAAGTCTAAGTGGGGAGGGATCAGTGATGAAAATGGAACATTCAGTATCAGTAACGTAAGACCGGGCAACTGGCAGGTAAAAGCGACAGCTGTAGCTGTTGAAAGTCAGGAAAAGACAGTCACTGTTACAGCAGGGCAGACTGTTCAGCTGGATTTTATCCTCAAAGAGAACTCAGCACAACTACACGAGATTATCGTTTCATCCTACAACCGTAATAAAGAGAATCGTGTAGTGGCTAAAATGCCACTAAAGAACCTTGATAATCCGCAGGTATACAGTACTGTTTCTGCTGAGATCATGAAACAACAGGGGATCGTCAATTATGATGACGCATTACGCAATGTGCCAGGTATCAGCCGTACCTGGGAATCAACCGGCAGGGCAGGAGATGGCGCTGCTTATTTTGCACTCAGGGGCTTTGAAGCACAGCCCTCCCTCATCAATGGTTTGCCGGGTCTGACCAGTGGCAATCTGGATCCTGCGGACATAGAAGAGATTCAGGTAATTAAAGGGCCTTCCGCAACCCTTTTTGGCGGTTCTTTTTATGCGTATGGTGGTATGATCAATACCATCACTAAAAAGCCTTATTTCGATTTCGGCGGAGAAGTAGGTTATAGCTTTGGTAGTTTCGGATTACATAGGGTGACGGCTGATGTAAACGTACCGCTGAGCAAGAAAGTAGCGATGCGTATCAATACCGCTTACCATTCTGAAAAGAGTTTTCAGGATGCCGGTATGAAGAAATCCTTCTTCCTTGCTCCCTCTTTGACCTATAATGCCACAGACAGATTATCTTTTCAGGTAATGGCAGAGGTACTGGATGAAAAAAGAGCAGTTGCCCCTGTATTCTTTCATTCGGACAGGGCCACACCCTTGCGTTATAAGACGATCAGTGAGCTGAATCTGAATAATTATCTCTCATTTACCAGTAACGAACTGACCATCAAAAACCCCCGTTATAATATTCAGGCGCAGATGCTATATAAATTATCTGATAAGTGGAATTCTCAGACAGTGGTTTCCAATGGCCGGGTAAAATCAGATGGTATCTATTCCTATATATGGGATGACGCGGCGGGAGATGAATGGTACGACCAGTATTTCCATAACGAAAACCAACGTACCAGTACCCTCGATATTCAGCAGAACTTCAATGGTGATTTCAAGATCGGTAAACTGCGCAACCGTTTACTGATCGGGGTAGATTACTTCCGCAGACATGTAGTAGATAAAGGTTCGGGATGGGCCGCCGGCAGATCTGTAACCGCACAGGGAGATGTACGTTATTATGCAGATCCATGGAGTGGTGATACGATTGGTCCTGTCGCATTAACAAAAATGCGATCAATAACCTGTTGTCCGGTACCGGCAACTCCAACAGCAATATCTCCAATAGTTCTTATAGTGCCTATTTTTCAGATGTCCTGAACATTACGCCGGGACTGATGGCGATGGTGAGTCTGAGAGCGGACTATTTTGATTCAAAGGGAGAAAAGGATACGAAGGACGATGATTTTAACCAGTTCGCCCTGTCACCTAAATTTGGTCTGATCTATCAACCTATATTGAACAAATTGTCGGTGTTTGCCAATTACATGAATGCTTTTATTAATGTGGAGCCACAGCAGGTATCGGATGAAAACGGGGAAAATCCACATGTGAAATCTTTCAAACCGGAGCATGCGAATCAGCTGGAATATGGTGTAAAGGCCAATCTGCTGGAGGATAAATTACATGCTACATTCTCCCTATACGACATTACTGTGAGCAACAGGGTCGTACCTGACGCCACCAATCCGAATAACGTTGTGCAAGGCGGTAAAGTAGGCAGTAAGGGTTTTGAACTCGAGATCAATGCGACCCCGGTAAAAGGACTGGATCTGATAGCAGGTTACAGCCATAATAGTACTAAGGTGAAAGAAGGTGCGCCCAATGATTTCTATTCCCAACCAGGTCGTGCACCCGGTGGACAGGGACCCGGTGAGCTGGCGAATGTATGGGCGAATTATCGCTTTACGCAGGGGCCATTGAAGAATTTCGGTCTGGGTATCGGTGGTAACTACGCCAGCCGGTATAAAGTGATCGATAACAGCGAAACAGGGGATTTTTATCTGCCCAACTATGCCTTGCTGAATGCAGCAATATCTTTTAATTCGAAACATTTCAGGGTTTCCCTGAATGTAAACAATATCACAGACAAGGAATATTATATAGGCTACTGGTCTGTCAATCCGCAGCGTCCGCGGAACTATACGGCAAACTTTGCGTATAAGTTCTGATGAACAGCAGGGAATAATAAAAAACGGCGTAAGAGGTATTCTTACGCCGTTTTTTATTGCCATATATCCTTATTTCGGATAATTGGTTGTGATATGATATTTGTCTTCCATATCCCAAAGTCTGGCGCCGCCTTTGATGCCCTCCTTGTTTGTGAAGATATAGATGTTGTCATCCAGCGGAATGGTCAATTCGTCGGCACTGCCACCACCTATATATAAACGATCGTAGTTAAACACCGTTTTGAGGATCTGTAGCACCTTTTCCATCCTTTTGTTCCACTTTTCCTTACCCTCTTCTTCAAGGGCCTTATTACCGATGTATTCATCGTAATCATGCTCTTTGGTGACAGGGTGGTGCGCCAGTTCGAGATGGGGCAGCAGATACCCGTCTATCAGCAGGGCGGTACCGAAGCCGGTGCCCAGAGTGACGGCCAGTTCGTAGCCTTTGCCGCTGACAACACCCAGCCCCAATTGATCTGCATCATTGACGAGGCGGACGGGCTTCTTTAGCAGATCAGCGATCTGCTGGCCGAGGTCGATATCTTTCCAGTTGGGATTACCCAGGTTGGGAGCGGTATATACAATACCGTTGCGCACATAACCGGGGAAACCGACGGATATCTTGTCATAAGCCGGCATGTCTTTGACAAGTGCTGAAATCGTCTCTAAAACATCTTTCGGCTTTGCACCTTTGGGAGTAGGCAGTCTTTTATATTCCATCTGCCATTCGCCTTTGCTGTTGAGGATAGTGCCTTTGATATGGGAACCACCAACATCTATAGCCAGTATGTGATCGGATGATGCCATTGTGTTGCGTTTGTTTGGTGATGCCGGTAATGTCACAAATACTGGGCCTGTCTTTTGCTACTGATAGTTAAGCGGTGGAAAATCATTATATTAAAACTAAAAGAAAATGC
Organism: Chitinophaga pinensis; assembly: GCF_007896845.1. Classification (GTDB taxonomy): domain Bacteria; phylum Bacteroidota; class Bacteroidia; order Chitinophagales; family Chitinophagaceae; genus Chitinophaga; species Chitinophaga pinensis_C. The sequence continues at coordinate 24,001 of NZ_VOHS01000062.1, forward strand.
AATATGACAGAAAAAGAGACCACGAGATGGTGATGTCATGTCTGACAGAAGATGTACTCTGGGAAATGCCGGGATTTACCAGCTGGCAGGCAAAGGCGCATTTGACCGGGAGATGGAAGATGACGCTTTCGAACCGGATCCGGAGATTTTCGTGACAAGACTGATCGAGGAAGACAACATCGTTGTAGCGGAAGGAAAGGTCTTATCAAAAGAAAAGATGGCAGTACGCTGGAAGCCGCCTTTTGCGATGTATTTCATATGGAAGGAGGTAAGATCCGGCAACTCACCAATTATCTGATGGAAAAGAAACAGGAACTGGCGGCCGACCATTAAACAGTGTATACTTCATTACTTGCCGGCGGCATTTTTTTTACTGACCTTATCTTATTGTTTTAACATCACATTAACCGGGGAAAAATCCCCGTTAACACCGTATTAACTAATTTAAATTGCATTATCCTTATCATTGTGCCCATTAAAACTCAGTAGGCAAATTTCATGTGAATCATTAAAAGCAAACCCCCAATGTTTCGGTTATGTGATGTTTCTATTGAACGATTTGTGTGTATCCCTTATTATGGTACCCCTTCTATTTGCGTGTTAAAATCCACTTCATGAGTAAGTATGCAATTGCTTTACTATCGTTGTTATCTATTGCCGGAATCATTAAGGGCTGCATAGGCAGTGATGAAGAGGGTAATAAACGGACAAAAGCCGAACCACCTGCGGCAGCGAAGAAAATAGATAAGATCAACTTCTTTATGGAAACATCGGCAGTATGGCCGGTTATTTACAGGGTTCAACTGATTCAGAAAGAGAATCCCTAACCTGCTGGTGAATATCGAAGGAAAGATTGACTCCGGAAACTGAAGCTGCACAACTTTATATAGCAGATTCTATTGTTCCTTTCAATGGTTCTACGCAGCAGTTTATCAATGCTATCTCAGTAGAGCATCCGGCAAAGAACAAGAGTTCAGAAATGCACAGGATCTTTGAAATGATCGCCCGCATACTGACTCTAATGACATCTCCTCTTTGTGTCAGATTGTATATTGTCTATTCTGACGAAGTTCTTCGCAAGAAAGGCAATGAAAATATCAACAGGATAAGCAGCGGGAGAGCTGAAAGCTACCATGACAAAGTCCTTTCTTGACCTCAACAAGCATAAGCACATGTGTGCAATGGTCTATGGGTTCAACTCCAACTTCGTCGGTAACTATACACCTATCAGAATAAGGTCATTCCCATCAGGGGAGATGTGTCCCGGCCGTATTATTGTGGGTGATCGGCAACAGAGAATTACTGTCACATTTCAATGATCAGCTGAATGAGCTGGAAAGTCTGCAGCCCTATACGATGGCGATGGATTTTGGCTTATTCGGAGAGCCGGTAAAAGGGGGGAACATCCTCTTTAATTATCTGCGAGAGGGCGATTGGTCAGTTGGTGAAGATGGTCTTGAAGATGTAAGCGCCTCCGCAAAAAAACCTTGTGTGTTCGCCATTGCCACCGATCTTTCTTCATTGCCACCATACGCAAAAGATACCACTTATCTGCGGCAGCATCTGGAAAAGAAGTCCGGGAATCTGGACTACAGTATCGAAAAGATCCTGCTGGCCAAGAATATAGACGTCGGAAAACTTAAGACGTCAGAACTTGTCGGGTGCAGAAAGGTACCCATGTTTCGTAGTGAAAATTAATAATGTATACCAGTCGGGGAATGTCAGTCTGCATCTTCCCTTACAATATGATACCTCTTACAGATCCTTATCCATCATGGATGACTCAAAGGTGGCTGATATCAGCGGAAAAACCTTTGCACTGCAACATTTAATAGATGGTGTCAGAGAAGCATACCAAAACAATAATCAGGATTACATTGATATTTCCATACCCATAAAAAAATAATCTGTCATGTTTAGTCTATTGTATGAGCTACTGGGTGGTAAGAATAATAACCCCGTCTATGCATCCACCATCTTCCCTTCTGTAGGACTCTTTACCGTTATTCTGTCTGTCATATTTGCGCTTGTGTTTTATCTGCTGCTGGGCCGCTGGCGGCCTGTATGGGATAAACAGAAACACTGGCTGGTCACGATGGTGCTGCTGGCACTGATTGCCTCGGGACTGGCTTACAGTCAGGCGATAAATGGTACTGAGGATGGAGGGACGCCTATATATTCACCTTCTCCATGATCAATGCACTGTATGCAGTGGTTTATTTTGTACTGCTTTCCCTGCTTTTTAAACGCGCGTCCATATTCGCTAAAAGAACTCCATTTTAATACCTGTATAAATCGTTGTGTATGACAAGGAACATATTTGTTTTCGGTGTTGGCGGCACCGGAGCGAGGGTGTTACGCTCTTTAACGATGCTGCTGGCATCGGGTGTAAAGCTGAACAACACTAACAAGATCATCCCTATTATCATAGATGTGGATGCAAAAAATGCAGATACCAGCCGTACCCTGAAGGCGCTGGAATCATAAACTGATCCGGGCAAAAGGATATGGTGACAGAGAAGATACGCACGAAGGCTTCTTTAATGCCAACCTCAATACCCTGAACTCCATCAAACCGGAAAGCGGGACTACAGAAAAACTGGAAGACTCCTTCCAGTTGCAGTTTGATAATCTCGAGACTTCTTTCATTAAATATATCGATCCTGATGAAGAGCTGATAGGAGACGTGAATATGGACTTTCTGGAAGCTCTGTATGATAATACGCCTTCCGGTCACCCGGACTACAGCCATACAGAACTGAATCTTAGGCTGGATATGGGCTTCAAAGGAAACCCCAATATAGGTTGTGTCGTGTTAATACCTGGCCGGTACCAAAGAATTCAAGTTTGTGATGAAGAGTATCGGAGAGCACGACCGGATCTTTATCATCAGTTCTATTTTTGGTGGTACTGGTTCTTCGGGTTTCCCGCAGCTGGTG
>NZ_VOHS01000063.1 GCF_007896845.1 Chitinophaga pinensis
TCATTTTGTTTCTGATTAATGTGTTATTATGGATTATACCAATTGGTATATTTATATGTAAAAAATATTTAGAGCGAGTCGATGTAGCGTTGTGCTACCTCCATGACACTTTTGCCATAGCTACGTTTGGCTGTTGTTCTGCTGATCATGATGGCTCCCTGTATCATTGACATTAATGTCAGTGCTACCTGTTCTGCATCGGTATCTGCAGCTATTTCACCATTTTTTATGCCCGTTTCAATCATTCTGACAGTTCTGTCTTTCCACGTCTCTAATGCATCCACTACTCTTGCTCTCAGTTCCGGATGGGTGTCATCAGCTTCTGTCGCTGTATTCAGCAGAGGACAACCGCCTGCAGGGTAAGATACCGGGCGTTCATCACCAAATATTCTGGTACGTACTTTCAGTTTCTCTTTGATTGTTGTTGCCTTTTCTTCTTCGGAACTGATGTATGTCCTGAGTTTGAGGAGATTGAAGTCAAAAGAAGCCACCGCCACTTCGTCCTTATTAGCGAAGTTACCATAGATACTACCCTTTGTGAGTCCGGTAGCCTCTGTCATGTCTGACAAGGAAGTACCGGCGAATCCTTTTGTATTAAAAATGGGAGCGGTCTTCTCTACAATAAACTGTCTTGTTTTTTCTGCCTTGCTCATAGTGTTTTGATTAAGACAATACAAAATTATACCAGTTGGTATTATTCACCAAATAAAATTAAAGGTAGTGGGTGTATTCAGCTGTAAGTGATTGATATTTAGTAAATAATGTTATGCATATTAACACCGTTAGCAATCGTTATCAGCTTCATTATAACCTTTGTCGATAGTTGACTATAACTTAATGTTATCCATAATCACTAATGGTGATTTCCTTTCCATGCCGGAAGAATGGACATTTGTGTCATCAAAACAAATAAAAGATCAGCAATATGAATACAATAGCACACAACGAAAACGTCGCACAGGAAAGTATCAATCATACTGTAAGGAAGCATTTTCTGGACAGGAGTATCACGACGCGTGAAGTGATTTTTGTACTGGCACTGGCATTATGTATGACGCCCTGGGTATCTGCACCACTGGCATTGCTGGGAGGGCTCATCATTGCACAATTTATCGGTCATCCTTCCTGCATCTGAATCATAAGGCGACACATGTATTGTTGCAGATTTCTGTTGTCGGACTGGGTTTCGGGATGAACGTACACAGTGCCGTGAAAGCAGGAAGTGAAGGGTTTATATTTACCATTGCGTCTATTACAGGTACCTTACTGATCGGGTATATAACCGGGAAAGTATTAAAAATAGATACAAAAACGTCTCATCTGATCTCCTGTGGAACTGCCATCTGTGGCGGTAGTGCGATTGCCGCTGTTTCTCCGGTGATCAAGGCAGAAGAGAAACAACTCTCTGTTGCATTGGGAACCGTGTTTATCCTGAATTCAGCGGCATTGTTCCTGTTCCCTTTTGTCGGACATCTCTTACATCTTTCACAGAACCAGTTCGGATTATGGAGTGCCATTGCCATTCATGATACCAGTTCTGTCGTAGGAGCCGCCGGCAAGTATGGTCCGCAGGCGCTGGAAGTCGCTACAACTGTTAAGCTGGCCCGTGCACTGTGGATCATTCCTGTAACCCTGCTGACTGCTATCTGTTTTAAAACAGGTAAGCAAAAAATGAAGATCCCTTATTTCATCGGATTATTTATACTGGCCATGCTGGCACATACTTATTTCCCGATGGAAGCTACGAGCGAGGTGATTGTCCGCGTAGCTAAAACAGGGCTTACTATTACTTTATTTCTGATCGGGGCAGGCCTCTCCCGTGATGTACTGAAAGGCGTAGGTATAAAACCACTGATACAGGGTGTGTTCCTCTGGGTACTGATCTCCGGTGCTGCTTTGTGGGCGGTGTTGACACTTGCCGCTTAGATAGTATTAATATAAAAAACGCTTTCACTACATAAAGTGAAAGCGTTTTTTTATTGGTGAAGTATTATCATTACTGCAATGAACGAGCCCATTGCAACGCCTCCTGCATGACTGTATCTTCCTGTTGGAGATATGCATCAACAGATGCCTGTACCGGTTTGTTGGGCAGAATACCATGACCGGTTTGTTGTGGTTTACGAACATCCATTACATATTTAACCGTTGGAATCCATATACTGACTTTACTAAAGGGAAGTTTTGTCTCAATCAGTTGTCCGGAATGATTGCCCTCATAAGCACCACCGGTTTCTTCTCCGATAAATACAGCTCTGTCATTACTATACGCTACAGCACAAAATTCCGCGGCAGCGGAGAAAGTCTGTCCGCTTATCAGTACAGCTACCGGGTAGTCATAATGCAGGGCAACAGGATGTTGCAATCCCAGTCCGGGTCTGCCGGAAAGTTTCTTTTTGTCCTTCTCCTGATACAGATAATAGCGGAATGGCATTTTGGAAAGATAACTGTACAGCAATACGCCATAGGCGTCTCTTCCGCCACCATTATCGCGCAGATCAATGATTAGTCTTTTAATACCTGCTTTTTTCAGCTGCCGGAATGATTGTTCGAGAAAAGCAGGGTAATCAGGTTTTGCTTCCTGTAAGTCCGTATAAGCAAAAGTCCTGATCGTCAGTATACCGGTTTTATCATTGGTGATCGTAAAGGATAATAACGGGGACGTGATCAGGGGTGTTTTTAATGCATTGATAACGGATTCTTTGACTGCTGTCAGCGAGACTGTTTTGTTTGCCCGGAAGGATCTGCATAGGTCACTGTGAAGCCTCCGGAATAACCATAGGCGAGGTAGTAATAAAAATAAAAGATCTGATTCAATACCCCTGTTTTTTTGGTGGTATTGTAGCCATCGCTCATCAGATAGCCCCGCATTTTTTCCAGCATGACACCTGCCGGATGGGAGTTGACGCTGATTAAGCGGCTACCTGCAGGAATTGTGTTATCTACGCTGTTGGTGATGAAAATGCTGTCTGCCACAATATATGTCAGCAGAGGCAGATAACTATTATCAGAATGAATAAACTGATTGAAAGCCGGTGCTGCTCCGGTAGACAGATGTCCATCTCCGAGGGCACTCAGTAATACTTTAACGATACCATAAAATTGTCGCTCGTCGGTGTAGTCGTTAATCTCCTGATAACAGCTGTCAAGCAGGTCTGCCCATCTGTTTTCAGTTGTATAGGCATATATATCAGGATGTGTGGCGATCAGTTTACTTTTCAGTAGTTGCAGGTCTGCTTTCAGTGAATCCGCGCGTTGGGCGGATACTGAGCAAAAACAGCCATTCAGGATGATGATGGCCAACAGGGTTGTAATACGGGTGAACATGTACCCAAGGTAACATATTTCCCGTTAGCTATAGAACTGTTTGAAACGTGCTATTTCCTTGTCCAGTCTGGCTTGTGTGCTTTTGTTGAACGGAGTGATGGGATAGAGGTCTATGACAATATCCTTCTTTTTGAATGTTCGTTTCCAGGTACCGGCGATCTGTCCTTTGACAAGGATGATGTTGCTGAAGAGGGGATTGCCATCCCGGTTGAGTGCAGAAGCGCTGTCTCCGTTGTGAATGACTTCTCTGTCTTTATAAGCGACAAGATATTCATCATAGTTAGGGATGAGTAATACGTCATTAGCGGAGGGTTGCGCTTCGGCAGGATGCGTCGGACCGTAATAGGTCAGTTCACCGAAAGTAGCTGTATGCAGTTGATCCTGCACCAGTTGCAATCCTTCACGGGCGGCTGTAACGGGCAATCCGCTCCACCCACTAAAGTCTTTCAGTGTTGCTGGTCCGTGGCTGTTGAAATACCGGAGTGCCAATGCAGCCAGTGCTTCCTGCCGGGTTTTGCCGGCTGCGGGAGGTACGCGTTCCTCAAACAGTGCATACGTGATCTGTTTGTCCCGTTTGCCACCGTTACAGATGATCATATCCAGTTCTGCCTGTATCAGGAGAAAGTTCATACGGAGGTCGTTGGTGGCAATTTTTGCTTTTTGTAATTCGGCAGCAAGCTCCGTACGGATCAATTGTTTGCCGTTTTTAAGCACCTTTTCGAAGACTTTATTGCTTTTCTTGTAGATGGTATCATTCAGCTCCAGTTTACGGTTGTAGGAGCCCATTAATTGCCTGATATAGGGGCTGCTCAGTTCCAGCATCCAGCGTACGTCGCCGGGATGTACGAGGTGCCATGTGGGGCGTAGTACATGGGTACGTACCAGTTGACCATCAGCAATACATTGTTCTATTTCCTGCTGACTGGCATGGGGGAGGCGCATGCCGACCGCCCATTTGGACATTTCATAGTCCTGTGCCTGAATGGCGCCACACCAGTGTACCAGTTCCGGGGCATTTTTAAAAGCGGGTATAGCAAGTTGTTGATTAGTAAGGCGTTGCTGCAGGAGTTGTTTTGCTGTCATCTGATTTCTTTTGGTTCCGTGGACAAAGGAAAGATACGAAGATGACAACAGTATGTCAGCAGGTATAGATAAATGTTCGTCAGAATAAAACTGAAAAGCAGGGTAGAAGGCTATTACAGCGTTATTACACCATCATTTCTCCGTTTATGAACGAAGAAATGACGGCGTAATAGCGATGTAATATGGATATATATCGAAGAAAGCGCTTTTATCTTAGCAATCTCCGTCTGGTCCGCAGGTTTGACCTTCTATAATCTCAAGACCAGCTGGTTGTGTGCTTTTCCATTCACCGACTGATTTACTCAGTACTTCGAGGAAGGTTTCGGATGCCTGTGCACCGGAAACACCGTATTTCCGGTCAAAAACGAAGAAAGGAACCCCTCTGATACCTAAAGCTTCTGCTTCATCGATATCATGACGTACTTCTTTTGTAAATGCCTGACTACCAACCAGCTCTTTTAATACATCTTCTGCCAGTCCGATTTCTTTACCGAGGGCCACTAAAGTATCCGGATTACTGAAATCCTTTCCTTCTGTGAAATAAGCTTTGAACAGTCTTTCTTCGGCAGCATCACCCAGCTGGTGTTTCTTCGCAAGTTGTATCAGTCGGTGTGCGTCAAAGGAATTGGCCACAACAGCCTGTTCCATATTGTAGGTCAGTCCCAGAGTGGCCGCTAATCCGGTTACCTGATTATTCATCTGCTCTGCCTGTTCGTAAGGAATTCCCTTTCTTTTGGAGAGGTAGGTATACAGGTTATCACCATGTCCTGATTCTATGGTTGGGTCCAGCTGGAAACTGTGCCATTCTATTTCTACAGATCCGGCGTCAGGGAATTGCTCCATAGCGGCTTCAAACCGGCGTTTGCCGATGTAGCACCAGGGACACATAATATCTGACCAGATCTCTACTTTCATTTTATTCGCTGTGCTCATAGTATCGTTTTCTTTTGTAAAGTTCCTAAACATACTTTACTTTTGAAAGTGGTATCCCGATGGAAAGTACTTTCATCGGGGAAACTATAGGGAAGTATTATGAACAGGAAAACACAGACATCAGAGAAGTCTGAAGCTTGTACGGAGCATCTCCGTGCCATCCACGATACCATGGACGTGCTGAACGGGAAATGGAAGATCGCTATTATCGGTTCTTTACGTTTTGGAAAACGCCGCTTTATGGAACTACAGCGCGAAGTAGAGGGAGTGGGCTCCAAAATGCTCTCCAAGGAGTTACGGGAGCTGGAAATGAATGAACTGGTAAGAAGAACGGTGTACGACACCAAACCGGTCACGGTAGAGTACGAACTGACGGATTACGGTAAAACACTGGAAAGCATCATCGACGAAATGGCTAAATGGGGGCATTCTCACCGTAAAAGGATTATGCATCCCGTAAATCAATTAGACCTACAGGATGCACTAAGCCATCTTTAACCTTCAACCTAAAACTGAAACTTTCTTTACGAAGCGATCGGAATAAGCTTTCTCCAGCGCCTCCCGGTGATCTGGGTGAGCAATCTCTATCAGTGCTTTTGCACGCTGTTTAAGACTTTTCCCAAACAGATTGGTTCTGCCGTATTCGGTGATCACCCAATGCATATGGCCACGGGTGGTGACTACACCTGCACCTTCTTTCAGGAAGGGGGTAATGCGGGAGATACCTTTACTGGTTACGGACGGCAGGGCGATGATCGGTTTACCACCTTCTGAGAGGGAAGCACCACGCATAAAGTCCATTTGTCCGCCGATACCGGAATACTGATAAGTCCCGATAGAGTCCGCACATACCTGACCGGTCAGGTCTATTTCGATCGCACTATTTATAGCCGTCACTTTAGGATTCTGACGGATAATGCTCGTATCATTCACATAACTGATATCCATTACTCTCAGTGCAGGATTATCATTGACGAAGTCGTATAATTTTCGTGTACCCGCCATGAATGCGGTCACTGATCTGCCTCTGTTCAGTTTCTTCAGACTATTATTGATCACCCCACTTTCAATCAGAGGGATCACACCATCTGATAACATTTCTGTATGCAGACCGAGGTTTTTGTGTTGTGTCAGGTTCTTCAGCACCTGATCGGGAATATTGCCGATGCCTAATTGGAGTGTAGCGCCATCTTCTACCAGTTCTGCGATATTACGGCCTATCTGTTCTGTTACGGCGGTGGCCTGCTGAGAATAATCTACTTCCGGCAGGGCGGCTTTCTGCCATACAGCGGCGTGAAACCGGGAGAAATGTACGAAGGCTTCGCCGTGTGTACGCGGCATCATGGGATTGACCTGCGCGATCACGTATTTAGCGACATCAATCGCTGCCCGGGCAATATCCACAGAAGTACCGAGAGAACAGTATCCATGCGCATCGGGAGGGGATACCTGTACGATTGCGACATCCGGTGGTAAGATATTATTCCTGAAAAGCTGTGGTATCTGACTGAGAAAGATAGGTACATAATCACCGTCGTCACTATTTACAACGGAGCGGTTGGCGGCGGAAACAAACAATGAATTGACATAAAAGCTTTTACGGTATAATGGGTTGTCAAAGTCAACGTCTCCCAATGTGGTGATGCTGACCAGTTCTACATCTCTGAGGTCGGCGTGTCTGTTTTGCAATGCCCTGAGCAGGTGAACCGGGGTAGCCGCGCTACCATGAATAAAGACACGATTACCAGACTCAACGCACTTTACGGCTTCCGCCGCTGTGATATATGATATGTCAGACATAGTATTGTATTTTAAGAACGATGTCCCAAAATTATGCCTGCCTGCCATAATAAAACATGACAAAGATTAGCCGGAAAGATGATATATGTTAGAATGCGAGTTGTCCCTGTACGTATTGTATCTGAGGAACAATGACCTGCGGAATAGCGCTGATATGGTATACCGCCGTTTCAACATCGCGGGAAGCGACGATGACTTCCGTTCTGCCTGCATGCGGACGGAAGAGATCCAGTACCAGTTCTGGTTTATTATTATCTCTGGAAAGATGAGATAATAACAGATGGGTCATATAAGAAGGCTTATGTGCTTTGAAGACTTCCAGTGCCTGCGTGTTGGAAAGATGGCCTTTTCCACCACGGATACGCTTCTTCAGGAAAAACGGATAACGTCCCTGCTCCAGCATTGTTTCGTCATAGTTGGCTTCCAGAAATGCGGCATGACATTGCTGGAAGTGTCTGATCAGATTGTTACAGGGCACACCGATATCTGTAAATACACCGATACGTATCTCATCTGCTGTGATCATAAAGCTATGTGGCTCTATGGCATCATGCGCTTTGGAGAAGGCGTGTACAGTGAGGGCACCGATAATAACAGGGGTGGCTTCGTCAAAGACCTTTACGTTATCCGCGTGTAGTTGCAGACCACCATGCAGCATGGTTTTCTCGGTGATGTACACCGGAAGATTATATTTTTTAGATAATACTTCGAGTCCGCGGATATGATCAGAATGTTCGTGCGAAATAAAGATGGCTTTTACTATGTCCATCTTCAATCCCAGCCTTTTCATCCGTCTTTCCGTTTCCCGGCAGGAGATACCCGCATCTATCAGCACCGCCTCTGTGGCGTTCCCGATATAATAACAGTTTCCGTTGCTGCCGGAATTGAGTGACGTAATTTGCAGTGACATAGCACCGCAAGTTTACTAAAAATTTTAGTCATTTGACAATCCATTCATGGATACCCGATGCATTTTCTGCAGGAAGCTGTATTTCCAGCTTCAGGGCGCTTGTTTTCACGGGTTCAAACTGCACACTGTCATATTTGTCTTTCTGAACGGTATAAGGCGTTGTATTCTTTACAGGGATCCATTGATCCCCCTGTTTATACAGTATTCTCCACGAGGCCGGTATGCGGCAGTCTCCGAAAGGGCTGTCATCATACCAATAGACTTCCGAGCCGGATACGGTGTATTCCTGATCAAAATCATACTGTACCCACTCCAGTGTATTATGTTTTGGCCACCAGTGCAGATACATAGAATTGTGATCCTGCGAATTCAGGGGCTGGTATTGGTCGTTTAATGCGAGGTACATCCTTTTATTGGTTGTGGAGGCACTTACTTTGCTTTTGGAGGCAATGGTCGGAGCGGGTTTGGGTCTGGCGGCAGATGCTTCATAAGGAATCCAGACGGTCATTTCTGAAGGTCCCCGGTTGGCCCATGTATAATAGGGGATGGCGGTGACCATCTGTGTGGTACTGATCAGTTGATCTGTATTCAGTTGTCTGGCGGCGGAAGTCCCCTGCATTTCCAGTACGGTGATGCCATTCAGCATATCGGGTTTATAAATAGCCGTAACGGCAGCATTTTTATCTACTACAATATTCTGTACAACGGCGTCTTTATTATCAGGGCCTTCAAGACAGTACATGACTGGTCCGCGTTGTAATGCAAAGCGGTCTTTATCACTGGCAACGGCTGTATTGGCCAGTACTTTCTGTACCTGCAGCGGGAATTCAAAACTGATCTTGTCACCAGCTTTCCAGCTGCGTTGCAGTACGGCGTAGCCTTTTTCTGTTTTGTAGCTAAGCGGTTTTCCATTCAGGGTAATGACCAGCGGTTTTTGTGCGCTGCTGTCTGCATCGAAATAAAGGTTACCGGGAACGGGTTTGTTATCGGCCCATTCAGGTATGCGGATATGCAGTGCAAAAGATGCTGCTTTAGCAGGATTGACCGTGATCGCCACTTTACCATCCCATGGGTAGTTTGTTTGCTGTATCAGCTGCACTTTTCCTGTTGGAAGTGTAATATTGGCGGTATTGCCCACAAAGAGGTTTACATACAGCTCATTTTTATTCTGCGCATAAATATACCCCGGCATAGACGGCAGGAAGCGGGTCATATTGGAGATGCAACAGGCACATCCGAACCACGCGCTACGCTGATGCTGGCCCATTGACATGAGCGGATTAGGGTAGAAGAACCGGTCTCCGCTGAGTGATACACCGGAGAGTAAACCGTTGTACAGCGTACGTTCCAGAATGTCGATGTATTTGGCGTCGCCATGGAGGAGGAACATTCTGCTGTTCCAATATACATTTGCGATAGCTGCACAGGTTTCTGCATAGGCGGACATATTTGGCAGGTCGTAAGGTTTGCCAAATGCTTCCCCATTACCTGTAGCGCCGATACCTCCCGTGATGTAGAGTTTCTTTTCTACGACATCGTGCCAGATATCATCGATCGCATGAAGGTATTGCTGATCGCCGGTCAGAGCGGCTACATCCGCCATACCGGTGTACATGTAGGTAGCTCTTACGGCATGTCCGACAGCTTCGTGCTGGTCCACTACTTTTTTGTATGACTGATTATATTCACCGCTGTATTTTTTGCCGGGGCCACGTACATCGAGGAAGAACTTTGCGAGGTCGAGGTAGGATTTATTACCGGTGACGCGGTACATTTTGGTCAGCCCTGTTTCAACGATCTGGTGACCGGGGAATCTTTCTTCTTTGCCAAAACCAAAAGTCTGTACCAGCAAGTCTGCATTTTTTATTGCGATATCCAGCAGGTTCCGTTTACCGGTAGCCTGATAGTGGGCAACGGCGGCTTCAAAGAGGTGGCCGGAGTTATATAGTTCATGACTGAGATCTTCTTCCTCCTCCCATCTGCGGGCGCCTATCCATGCGTGTGGCCGGGAGGAATTGACGGTTCGGAAGGTATAGAGATAGCCATCTTTCTCCTGTGCGGCGCCGATGATCGTAATGAGGGTGTCAAGGTACTTTTCCAGAGCAGGATCTTTTTTCATCTGCAGACTGTACGACGCACCTTCTATTACTTTATAGACGTCTGTGTCGTCAAAAGTATATTCTGTCATCTTATCACGGGGTAGTGTATGTGCGGCACGTTTAAAATTATCTATTCTGCCTGTTTGCCGACATTGCTGCAATGTATAGGGGATGGTGATATCAGCGTTTACTCTTATTTTTGGCGCCCAGAAATTATCTGTAACCTGTACCTGCGTAAAAGCTACCGGCTGGATGGGATAGTCTTTTTTCAGCTGCCCCTGTACCAGCAAACTGATGCCAGTCAGTGGAAGTATAATTGCGAATAATTTCATACAAAGAGAATGATTTTGGCAATGGCTAAAGTTATAGATTGCCGGGAGATTCTATTTTAAATATATTAATCATACTTAATCGGATTTTATCTGAAATTTGCACCTCATCAGACTGGACGGGGAGAACCGTCAGCTGAAGGAAGAACTTGAAAAATTGAAATCACCGAAGGGATGAATGTAAGCGGTCATCGTTATTTTGCTATTAATAAACCTTACAATATGGTTTCCCAGTTTATCAGTCCGGATAAGGTCCGGTTACTGGGAGATCTTGATTTTGACTTTCCCGAAGGCACACATGCTGTGGGCCGGCTGGATAACAATTCGGAAGGATTACTCCTGCTGACCACCAATAAGAAAGTGACCCGCCTGCTTTTTGAAAGTGAGCAGCCTCATAAAAGGGCTTACCTCGTAATGGTGAAAAACATCGTGACGCAGGAGACGATCGAACAATTAAGAAAGGGAGTTACCATCCGGATCAAAGGAGGCGTGGACTGGGTAACTACACCTTGTGAGGCGGAAATCGTTGAGAAACCGGCTTATATCGCTCCACGGGAACATCACCCTGTAAAAGAATTTCTGCCACATTCGTGGTTACTGATTACCCTCACAGAAGGGAAATACCATCAGGTGCGTAAGATGACATCGGCTATTCATCATCATTGTGATCGTCTTATCCGCGTATCAATAGAAGACATGGAGCTGGGCGACCTGCCACCGGCGGCGTACGCGAAATAGAGGAAGAAACATTCTTCCGGCTGCTGAAAATAGAGAACTGGCAACCGGAAGCGTCAATATTACCGCAGGAATGAGCAATATGCCATTAGTTTGCCGTTAAGATTCTTGTTATTTTGCCTGCTTCCTTTATCATGCTTAAAGAATCTATTATGTTTAAACCATTCAGGCTTACGGGTGCCGTTGTATTCAGTGTATTGCTGGGTATGTCTGTTGCCCGTGCGCAGGAGGCGGACCCTGCACGTTATGCAATTGTCCCTTATCCTCAGCAGCTGGTACCCGCTACAGGCGACTTTGTCATTACTGCAAAGACCAGACTGGTATTACCATCCGACAAATCATTATTCAGCAAAGAAGCGGCTCAGTTACAGGTATTGATCAGACAGGGGCTGGGACAGTCACTGGGACTTGCTGCCAAAGCTGGTAACGGTACGATCGTGCTGAAACAGGACCAGCAACTGGCAGGGGAGGAAGATTATACGCTGGAAGTAACGCCACAGCAGGTCATCATTGCTGCGAAAACGCCCACAGGCATGTTCCGTGCAGTGCAGACCGTTCGTCAGTTAATGCCGGCTGCCATTGAAGGTGTTAAGAATGCAAAGCTGACTAAAATTGCGTTACCAGCAGTGAAGATCACAGACCATCCGGTGTACGGATGGCGTGGTATGCACCTTGATGTGTCCAGACATTTTTTCTCCGTAGATTATCTGAAGAAGTTCATCGACTTGCTGGCCTTGTACAAAATGAACAAGTTTCATATTCATCTGACCGATGATCAGGGCTGGCGTATTGAGATCAAAAAATATCCTTTACTGACAGAACAGGGTGCCTGGAGAGAATTTAACAATCAGGACTCGGTATGTATGGAGAAGGCAAAGACGAACCCGGATATGGCGATCGATACAACCCATATCATCCATAAGAATGGTAAAACCCTTTATGGTGGTTTCTATACACAGGCACAGATGAAAGAGGTGATTGCCTATGCAGCGGCACGTCACATCGATATGATCCCTGAGATTGATATGCCGGGCCATATGATGGCAGCTATTAAAGCCTATCCTTATCTGAGCTGCGAAGGTGGTTCTACATGGGGGGCCTTATTTACCACACCGATCTGTCCTTGTAATGAAAGACCTTTGAATTTGCAGAAAATGTTTATTCGGAGATCTTCGCTTTATTCCCTTCTGAATATGTACACCTCGTGCTGATGAGGTGGAAAAAAGCAGCTGGGCGAAGTCACCACTTTGCGAAGGTGTGATGAAAGCCAACAACCTGAAGAATGTTGAAGAACTGCAAAGCTATTTGTAAAAAGAATGGAGAAATTCTTCCATTCCAAAGGCAAAAAGCTGATCGGCTGGGATGAAATTCTGGAAGGTGGTATCAGTGAGACTGCCATCCTGATGTACTGGCGTAGCTGGGTGCCTGACGCACCTGTAAAGGCCGCGAAGAACGGTAACAAGGTGATTATGACACCTGGTAATCCGCTGTATTTTGATGGTATTCCTGATCGTAATTCTATCTCTAATGTATATCATTTCGATCCGTACCAAAAGGACTGACCGCAGATGAAGCCAATCATATCATAGGTGCGCAGGCGATACATGGACAGAATGGATCCCTTCCGAAAAACGTGCTGACTTTATGATTTTCCCGCGTATGACCGCATTGGCAGAAGTATTGTGGACGCATCGTCAGGACTATGACAATTATCTGCTTCGGCTGAATAAACAATACAAACGACTGGATCAGCTGAAAGTGCATTACCGTATGCCGGATCTGGATGGTTTTACAGATAACAACGTGCTGGTGGGTAAGACGGTATTAAAATTGCAAAAGCCGGCACCGGAGATCAGTATCCGTTATACGACAGACGGAACAGCGCCAACAGCGTCTTCTCCTGAATTACCGGAAGCATTCATCGTACCGGGTCCCGGCACTATCAAACTGGCGTCTTTCAGCCCTTCAGGCAGCAGTAGCGACATTTATACACTCAACTACCGTAAGCAGTCTTTTTTCCCTCCGGTGGCAGCAGAAGGTTTGCAGAGCGGATTACAGGTACAGTATTTTGGTAGCTCCTACAAGAGCGTTACCAAACTGCCTGATACCGCAGATAGTATCGTGAATGTCAACAATGCTGTTATTCCGGAAGGTATGGGTAAAGCGGTAAAGCCTTTGGTGCGAAACTGCTGGGTTACATCGAGGTGCCTGAAACAGCTGTTTATAGCTTTTTCCTGACAGCAGACGATGGTGCGAACCTCTATATTGAAGGAGATAAAGTAGTAGATAATGACGGCTGGCATGCACCTGTACAGAAAAGCGGACAGGTTGCTTTGCAGAAAGGACTGCATCCGTTTGAACTGAAGTTTGTTGAAGGCGGCGGCGGATATACACTTAAGCTGGAATACAGAGTGAATGGAGGTAAGATTCAGGCAGTGCCGGATAGTTGGTTTAAGAGAAAATAACGATCTGTATAATAGCAGAAGGCGGTCCCCTGTGGTGGACCGCCTTCTGCTATTATACAGATCGTTTATTTTCTCTTAAACCAACTATCCGGCACTGCCTGAATCTTACCTCCATTCACTCTGTATTCCAGCTTAAGTGTATATCCGCCGCCGCCTTCAACAAACTTCAGTTCAAACGGATGCAGTCCTTTCTGCAAAGCAACCTGTCCGCTTTTCTGACAGGTGCATGCCAGCCGTCATTATCTACTACTTTATCTCCTTCAATATAGAGTTCGCACCATCGTCTGCTGTCAGGAAAAAGCTATAAACAGCTGTTTCAGGCACCTCGATGTAACCCAGCATTTCGCACCAAAGGCTTTACCGCCTTTACCCATACCTTCCGGAATAACA
Organism: Chitinophaga pinensis; assembly: GCF_007896845.1. Classification (GTDB taxonomy): domain Bacteria; phylum Bacteroidota; class Bacteroidia; order Chitinophagales; family Chitinophagaceae; genus Chitinophaga; species Chitinophaga pinensis_C. The sequence continues at coordinate 14,072 of NZ_VOHS01000063.1, forward strand.
GCATTGTTGACATTCACGATACTATCTGCGGTATCAGGCAGTTTGGTAACGCTCTTGTAGGAGCTACCAAAATACTGTACCTGTAATCCGCTCTGCAAACCTTCTGCTGCCACCGGAGGGAAAAAGACTGCTTACGTAGTTGAGTGTATAAATGTCGCTACTGCTGCCTGAAGGGCTGAAAGACGCCAGTTTGATAGTGCCGGGACCCGTACGATGAATGCTTCCGGTATTCAGGAGAAGACGCTGTTGGCGCTGTTCCGTCTGTCGTATAACGGATACTGATCTCCGGTGCCGGCTTTTGCAATTTTAATACCGTCTTACCCACCAGCACGTTGTTATCTGTAAAACCATCCAGATCCGGCATACGGTAATGCACTTTCAGCTGATCCAGTCGTTTGTATTGTTTATTCAGCCGAAGCAGATAATTGTCATAGTCCTGACGATGCGTCCACAATACTTCTGCCAATGCGGTCATACGCGGGAACATCATAAAGTCAGCACGTTTTTCGGAAGGGATCCATTCTGTCCATGTATTCGCCTGCGCACCTATGATATGATTGGCTTCATCTGCGGTCAGTCCTTTTGGTACCGGATCGAAATGATATACATTAGAGATAGAATTACGATCAGGAATACCATCAAAATACAGCGGATTACCAGGTGTCATAATCACCTTGTTACCGTTCTTCGCGGCCTTTACAGGTGCGTCAGGCACCCAGCTACGCCAGTACATCAGGATGGCAGTCTCACTGATACCACCTTCCAGAATTTCATCCCAGCCGATCAGCTTTTTGCCTTTGGAATGGAAGAATTTCTCCATTCTTTTACAAAATAGCTTTGCAGTTCTTCAACATTCTTCAGGTTGTTGGCTTTCATCACACCTTCGCAAAGTGGTGACTTCGCCCAGCTGCTTTTTTCCACCTCATCAGCACCGAGGTGTACATATTCAGAAGGGAATAAGCGAAGATCTCCGAATAAACATTTTCTGCAAATTCAAAGGTCTTCTCATTACAAGGACAGATCGGTGTGGTAAATAAGGCCCCCCATGTAGAACCACCTTCGCAGCTCAGATAAGGATAGGCTTTAATAGCTGCCATCATATGGCCCGGCATATCAATCTCAGGGATCATATCGATGTGACGTGCCGCTGCATAGGCAATCACCTCTTTCATCTGTGCCTGTGTATAGAAACCACCATAAAGGGTTTTACCATTCTTATGGATGATATGGTTGTATCGATCGCCATATCCGGGTTCGTCTTTGCCTTCTCCATACATACCGAGTCCTGATTGTTAAATTCTCTCCAGGCACCCTGTTCTGTCAGTAAAGGATATTTTTTGATCTCAATACGCCAGCCCTGATCATCGGTCAGATGAATATGAAACTTGTTCATTTTGTACAAGGCCAGCAAGTCGATGAACTTCTTCAGATAATCTACGGAGAAAAAATGTCTGGACACATCAAGGTGCATACCACGCCATCCGTACACCGGATGGTCTGTGATCTTCACTGCTGGTAACGCAATTTTAGTCAGCTTTGCATTCTTAACACCTTCAATGGCAGCCGGCATTAACTGACGAACGGTCTGCACTGCACGGAACATGCCTGTGGGCGTTTTCGCAGCAATGATGACCTGCTGTGGCGTTACTTCCAGCGTATAATCTTCCTCCCCTGCCAGTTGCTGGTCCTGTTTCAGCACGATCGTACCGTTACCAGCTTTGGCAGCAAGTCCCAGTGACTGTCCCAGCCCCTGTCTGATCAATACCTGTAACTGAGCCGCTTCTTTGCTGAATAATGATTTGTCGGATGGTAATACCAGTCTGGTCTTTGCAGTAATGACAAAGTCGCCTGTAGCGGGTACCAGCTGCTGAGGATAAGGGACAATTGCATAACGTGCAGGGTCCGCCTCCTGCGCACGGGCAACAGACATACCCAGCAATACACTGAATACAACGGCACCCGTAAGCCTGAATGGTTTAAACATAATAGATTCTTTAAGCATGATAAAGGAAGCAGGCAAATAACAAGAATCTTAACGGCAAACTAATGGCATATTGCTCATTCCTGCGGTAATATTGACGCTTCCGGTTGCCAGTTCTCTATTTTCAGCAGCCGGAAGAATGTTTCTTCCTCTATTTCGCGTACGCCGCCCGGTGGCAGGTCGCCCAGCTCCATGTCTTCTATTGATACGCGGATAAGACGATCACAATGATGAATAGCCGATGTCATCTTACGCACCTGATGGTATTTCCCTTCTGTGAGGGTAATCAGTAACCACGAATGTGGCAGAAATTCTTTTACAGGGTGATGTTCCCGTGGAGCGATATAAGCCGGTTTCTCAACGATTTCCGCCTCACAAGGTGTAGTTACCCAGTCCACGCCTCCTTTGATCCGGATGGTAACTCCCTTTCTTAATTGTTCGATCGTCTCCTGCGTCACGATGTTTTTCACCATTACGAGTAAGCCCTTTTATGAGGCTGCTCACTTTCAAAAAGCAGGCGGGTCACTTTCTTATTGGTGGTCAGCAGGAGTAATCCTTCCGAATTGTTATCCAGCCGGCCCACAGCATGTGTGCCTTCGGGAAAGTCAAAATCAAGATCTCCCAGTAACCGGACCTTATCCGGACTGATAAACTGGGAAACCATATTGTAAGTTTATTAATAGCAAAATAACGATGACCGCTTACATTCATCCCTTCGGTGATTTCAATTTTTCAAGTTCTTCCTTCAGCTGACGGTTCTCCCCGTCCAGTCTGATGAGGTGCAAATTTCAGATAAAATCCGATTAAGTATGATTAATATATTTAAATAGAATCTCCCGCAATCTATAACTTTAGCCATTGCCAAATCATTCTCTTTGTATGAAATTATTCGCAATTATACTTCCACTGACTGGCATCAGTTTGCTGGTACAGGGGCAGCTGAAAAAAGACTATCCCATCCAGCCGGTAGCTTTTACGCAGGTACAGTTACAGATAATTTCTGGGCGCCAAAATAAGAGTAAACGCTGATATCACCATCCCCTATACATTGCAGCAATGTCGGCAAACAGGCAGAATAGATAATTTTAAACGTGCCGCACATACACTACCCCGTGATAAGATGACAGAATATACTTTTGACGACACAGACGTCTATAAAGTAATAGAAGGTGCGTCGTACAGTCTGCAGATGAAAAAAGATCCTGCTCTGGAAAAGTACCTTGACACCCTCATTACGATCATCGGCGCCGCACAGGAGAAAGATGGCTATCTCTATACCTTCCGAACCGTCAATTCCTCCCGGCCACACGCATGGATAGGCGCCCGCAGATGGGAGGAGGAAGAAGATCTCAGTCATGAACTATATAACTCCGGCCACCTCTTTGAAGCCGCCGTTGCCCACTATCAGGCTACCGGTAAACGGAACCTGCTGGATATCGCAATAAAAAATGCAGACTTGCTGGTACAGACTTTTGGTTTTGGCAAAGAAGAAAGATTCCCCGGTCACCAGATCGTTGAAACAGGGCTGACCAAAATGTACCGCGTCACCGGTAATAAATCCTACCTCGACCTCGCAAAGTTCTTCCTCGTACGTGGCCCCGGCAAAAAACAGCGGTGAATATAATCATCATACAAAAAGTAGTGGACCAGCACGAAGCTGTCGACATGCCGTAAGAGCTACCTACATGTACACCGTATGGCGGATGTAGCCGCTCTGACCGGCGATCAGCAATACCTTCATGCGATCGATGATATCTGGCACGATGTCGTAGAAAAGAAACTCTACATCACGGGAGGTATCGGCGCTACAGGTAATGGGGAAGCATTTGGCAAACCTTACGACCTGCCAAATATGTCCGCCTATGCAGAAACCTGTGCAGCTATCGCAAATGTTATTGAACAGCAGAATGTTCCTCCTCCATGGCGACGCCAATACATCGACATTCTGGAACGTACGCTGTACAACGGTTTACTCTCCGTGTATCACTCAGCGGAGACCGGTTCTTCTACCCTAATCCGCTCATGTCATGGCATCAGCGTAGCGCGTGGTTCGGATGTGCCTGTTGCATCTCCAATATGACCCGCTTCCTGCCGTCTATGCCGGGGTATATTT
>NZ_VOHS01000064.1 GCF_007896845.1 Chitinophaga pinensis
GCATATTTCCGTATAACTTCATGATCCTCTTTTTTGATAAAATCTGTTTTAATAAATTCAGCTGTTGTTTGTTACTGATCCTTCATTCCTGATTCCTGAACTTCTATCACGGGTTCTGCTGAATTTCCGGTTCAGGTTAACGTAGTATTGTCCGATCGGAATACGTATCTGTTACTCGCAGGATCCAGCGTATAGTAGTACCCTGCCAGGTACGGGTGTATGTTTTTCTGAACAAGGGATCGTCTTTCAGACGGCGTTGATCAAACCATGGCAGCATCCGGCAGAAGAATTCGCGGCGACGTTCCTGTACTACTTTTACAATCGCATCATTGACATCAGTCGCTGTCAGCGCTACATAGTCAGCTGTCTGGAAACGTTTTTCTCTCATTTATTTACCAGTTCCATTGCAGCGCCGGCATTATTATTTCTGGCAAGACTTTCTGCTTTGATCAGCATCATTTCCGGTACGGAAGTACCAATACTGCGGTTCTCGTAGTTGATTCTTTCATAGGAGAAGAAACGACAGTGTAGCCAGCCCCAGCATGGAAGCGGCATCCGCTGTAAACAGCTGGTAACGCATATCCTTTGTGCCTAACAGATCAAGCAGTTCCTGACTTAAGCGCATCGTGGTAGGCGCCCATGCAAAAGAAGTACCTGCTATTTTACCCAGTATGATTTCAGGATTGTCTCTGCGTAAAGGCACTACGCCAGTTGCGAGGTCAAGCAATGTGGATTTAATAGCCAAAGCGCTGTCTGCATATGATCCTGCTGCAGGATAGTTGCCCATCAACAGGTACATTCTGGCGAGGAGAGAAAAAGCCGCTGCTTTACCCGGCAGTGTATTATACTGCGTAGTACGCGGTAATGACTGTATAGCCGTTTTCAGATCCGCTTCTACACGGCTGTATACAGCGGCAACTGTTGCACGGTTCAGTGGTTGATCCAGAGAAGGCGTCACCAGTAATGGCACACCCAGATCAGCGGCAGCTGTACCGGAATTATATGGCTTACCATATTCATTGACCAGATTCAGATAAGCATCTGCGCGGTGTGTCAGCGCTTCTGCGATCAGCTCATCTTTTTCAGCAGCTGTACCATCCGTAACACCGGGTACTTCGTCTATGATCACGTTGCAGTTATAGATACGACCATAATAGGTATCCCAGTCTCTGTCCCTGTCGAGCGTATTTTCATAGATCGGCGTACGCCATGTATAGGTATTTCTAAAGAAAACACTGCTGATCGTATTGTTGATAGATACCTGTTGTACGCTATCTGTGATGTCTATATCTGCGGCAACAATGTCCGGCAGATATCCGCCATACTCGTAGGTATCTGTATAATTCAGCAGATAACGGTAGTTGCTTATCTGACCGGGATCAGTGATCCCTGCGTTTTGATATCTGTATATTTTGAACAACCTGCGGTCAGGATCATTGTACCGAGTACCGCTGCTGCTATATTGATCTTTTTCATCATCCCGTTTTTTCAGTTGTTATAAACCAATGTTGATCATCAGACTGTAGTTAGTAGTAGGCGGCAGGTGCAGAACAGTGCTGCTCAGTGCCGGAACGAAGTCAGGGTCAAGTCCGACGTCATTCTTTTTCCATAACAGTCCAAGGTTGCGTACTACACCACTTACCTTGATGTTCTTTGCAAATACTTTTCCTGCAAAGGCTTCAGGCAACTGATAACCTAAAGACAGTTCACGGAAACGGATGTAGTCACCCGGCTGAACATTCACATCTGAAAAAGCATAACGGAAAGCAGCTAATGGAGAATAAGCATTGCCTACAACAGGCACAGCTGTTTTTTCCTCATCACCCGGTTTTTGCCAGCGATCAGCAATATCAGAGAGCAGACTATAGGAGAATACCCTTGTGCTTGGGTAGTTAGACACTGCTGGTTTCAGGAATACGCTACCGAAATTATAGGTGATCAATGCGTATAATGACCAGTTTTTATAACGGAAAGTGTTATTTACAGAACCATAGTATGGCGCGGAACGGCGACCGGCGTATTTCAATGCATCTACACTTGTTACGTTCTGAGAAGGGAGTAATTTCTCTCCTTTTTCATTGTAGATCTGTGTCAGACCGGTACTGCTCAGACCAGCATTTTTATATACCCATACACCATCCGGCGGATAACCATTCAGCACGGTATTAGACAGACTGGAATACAAAGATGTGGTTGGGCCGAAACGGTTATCTGTCACTTTATTGCTATTGTATGAGAAGTTAACACCCACACTCCATCCAAAGTGTTTAGTATCTATTACAGCGCCATTTACAGCGATATCTATCCCACGGTTAGACATACTCACACCGTTCCTGCTGAGCGTATTATTACTACCTACATAAGTCGGATTGATTTCCAGCGGATAGATGATGTCTTTACCTTTCTTGTTATATACTTCAAACATACCGCTTAGTCTTCCGTTGAACAGAGAGTAGTCGATACCAATGTTGGTAACATAGGTGCTTTCCCAGCGGAGCGCAGGATTGGCGTAAGCAATAATGGTAGCATATGGCAGTCCTGTCTGGAAGTCGGAGGTACCCAGACCTATATTCGTGAAAGGACGCAGTTCACGGTTGATATTACCATTCACCCCATAAGTAGCACGGAATGTCAGGTTAGTGATCCACGACAATTCTTTCATAAAGTCTTCCCGTGTGACATTCCAGCTGGCGCCCGCAGACCAGAAAGGTTTAGCCCTGAATTTTCTGTCGAGACCAAAGTTGTTATAATCATCGTAACGTACGCTGGCTGACAGGGTATACCTGCTCATGAGCGTATAGGCAGCATTCCCGAAATAAGACAGAAAACGGTTCCGGCGATCCGTCTGTGCAGGTGCGCCTGAGAAAGCCGTATTATAAAGAATAGTGGCATGCGGTGTGTTGTAATCTACATTCTGGGATATACCTGTCTCAGGGTTGTAACCATACAATGTAAATGTAGAGGAACCTGCATTGGTTTCACGTATTTCTGCACCTGCGAGCGCATTCAGTTCGTGAATACCACCAAAGCCTCTGTTAAAGGAAAACTGGCCTCTGAGGCTATGGTTATCCTGTGTTGTATAATTGTTGGTAAAGATGGCCCCGTCCGGTACATTTTTAATGAGCTGGCCATTCTGTATGACAGTACCCTGATTATAAAGATTCCGTGTATAGAATGAATTCACATCATTCAGTATCTCATTTTTGAAATTCACACGTTCTACTGCATAGGAACCGTTAAAAGTAAGTCCTTTGTAGATCGGTATATTCAGGCTCAGGTTACCGGAATAGTTATTATCTGATGCGCTGTTATTCACCAGCTTCATTTCATCCAGATAGTTGTATGACCAGTCTTTATATCCCAGTGCGGTCAGTGAATCGGCATAGTGTTGTCCTATACCATAGTAATACCTTGTGGGATTTCCATTCGCATCAACGATCGAATTATATGGCAGGAATGTGTTGCCTCCGTTCAGTAATGCGCTGGCGCCTTTGCCGTTCTGTTTATAATTAAAGAAGGAACCTTTGAGGCTTAATGACAATGTGATCTTTTTGATGATCTTCAGTTCCTGATTAGCCGTCAGGGTGATCCTTTCTCCCACGTTACCAACGTTACTGGGACTTTCTTTAGCATAAGAACCTGATACGAAGTAAGTATGTACATCGGAACCACCACTTATGGACAGATTATAATTCTGACTGGTAGCACGCTGTAACAAATAGTCTTCTATCTGACCATAGTTGTTAATAGATCCGAGGCGGGCAGCAGCAGCATCATATTCTGCCTGAGAGATCCTGCCACTACGGAGCTGGTAGGCCAGATCAGTACCTTCATTGACGAAATATTTAATACCGGAGGTATAGGGATTATAGGTCGAAGCCAGTATCACGCCTTTGTCTACGAGTTCTTTCTCATAGGCCAGTACCTGACTGGAGTTCATCAATGGCAGATAGTTTACGGAAGGTCTGGATTGTGTACCGAAACCTGCTGAGAAGTTGACAGCCGGTGTACGCATTCTGCCTTTCTTGGTGGTCACTACGATCACACCATTGGCTGCACGCGCACCCCAGATAGAGGCAGCCGCTGCGTCACGCAGAAAAGTGATCTGCTCAATATCGTTCGGATTGAGTGTTTTCAGGTCCATTTCGGTAGGGAAACCATCTATTACCACCAGTGGCATGCTTTCGCTTCTGATGGTAGTTGTACCCCGGATATTCACACCATAATCGTTACGGCCGATCGTCCTCGTGTTACTGTTAATAGCAGGCGTCACGTTATCATATACAAAGCTGTTATCACCGGAGGTCACCTGCAACTGTAAACCGGGTACCTGTCCTTCGAGACGTTGTAATACGTTGGCGGTAGGTACTTTTTCCAGTTCTTTGGCAGTTACCACACCGAATGATCCGGTAGCACGTTCTTTGGGCAGGTTGACATAACCGGTAGATACCACTTCAACAGGCTTCAGGTAACCGGTTTTATCTTTCAGTTTTACGTCATAGTAGGTAGTTCTTGATAACTCGAGTTCCTGTGTTTCATAAGCGACGCAGGAGACCTGCAGACGACGCGTATTCAAAGGCACTTTTATCTTGAATTCACCCTGCGCGTTTGTCAGCGTCATTGCATTCGTACCGGGTACCCTTACTGTGGCGGAGGTGATAGGCGCTACATTCTCATCTGTGACGATACCGAATATAAAGCGTGCATTATCCTGTTCAGCATCACTGTTATTGATCTCTATCTGTATGGTCCGGACAGGCTGACCGGGAGCTGCCTGTGATTGGGCAGCTTCTTCCGGAGCCATCTGGTTGGTTTTTGATTTTTCTTTGTCTTTCGCAGCTGCTTCAGGTTGTCTGGCGAATACGGCGTATTGTGTATTGCTGAGTTTCCTGAATTGCAGGTGATAAGGTTTCAGAATAACATCAAGATATCCTTCCACGTTCTTAAAACTGGCGTCCGGCAGTACTTTGGCGGTCTTATTGGCTACCAGTTCATCTTCATAGATAAAGGATACATGGAATCTTGAAGAGGCATTTTTAAGCGCTTCTTTTAAAGAAATTCCCGGTTGATTTTGGCGGGTTACGGCAGCAAATATCTGCAAGCTGCATAAGAGCAGACAGCAGAAGGCCGCAACCTTTTTCAGATTGATCATGCCTGTTGTGATTTTGAATTAAAAACTTGTCCCCTTTCTTGTCAGATTGTTAGTTGGGTGTGATTATGATGGTTGATTCTCCCTGTTGTGATACATCTGCATGTAGTATCAAAGCAAGCGCATTAATTAATACCTGTTTATCCTTCATGTCTATTTCTCCGCTGATCTTCTTATGGAGCAGTGAAGTGTCGCTCAGCTGGATATTATATCCCCAGTCATCTTCCAGCCTTGCGAAGAGATCGGCTACGCTGGTTTGTTCCAGTTGCAGTTTCTGTTCCTGCCAGCTGGTGTAGTTAGTGACCGGTACTACTTTTTTCTCCAGTTTTTTCTGATTGAATGTGGCCAGTTCTCCGGGGCTGGACAGGAGTTGTTGTTTCCCATCGGCGGCCACCATGACCTTTCCTGTAGTCAGCATGACATCGCTGATCCCTCTGCGGCTGCGCACGTTGAAAGATGTACCAAGGACCTGTACATCAATATCGCCGCTATGCACTTCAAAACGTTGGGAGGCGTTATTGCTGGCTACCGGTTTTACGTCAAAGAAGGCTTCCCCTTCTACCCAGACTTCTCTGGGCGAACCGGTTTTCCATTGTTCACTATATCGTATGCTTGAATTACCATTCAGTTTTACCTGTGTACCATCCGGCAGGGACACGCCTTTTACCTCTCCGTAGCCGGAAGCGATACTCACTTCTTTTGATACCGGGCGGAATATGAGCCACACAGCAACAGCTGCTACGGCAACAGCTGCGGCGGCCGTCCATAGCGGGCGTATCGTACGGAGCATGGAACGACGTGGCAGCGCAAGTGGAGTATCCGGCAAGGCTGCCAGTATACGCTTCCAGTTGTCTTCCTGTTGTTGTACGGAAGGCTTGTCGGCAAGTGCATACATACTACGTGCGATCTCACCGGCACGGGTGATATCGGTGGTTTTATGCGGATAAGTTAACAGGAATTGCTCCCAGAACTGATTACCAGCTGCATCCGGGAACCTTACCCATTCCAGGAAGTAAGGATCTGCGGCCAGTTGAATGGCAGTAAAGCTGGCATAGTAATGAACGGAGCGTTTCATTCTTTAAGATTCGATTTTGGTAAGTGTCTGTATATAAAAGAAGACATTACACTAAAAGTGCCCCACGTTTTTTAATTTTTTTTTATTTTTTTTCAAGTCAGACGGAAGAATATAAAAAAGAGGGGGATAAACGAGCCTCTACAGATCTAATTATCAATTCTTTAGAAAAGAAAGCAGCAATAAGAGGGCGGGGCCTTCCATAATTTCTTTGAGGGATGCCAGGGCCCGGGCAGAGAGTTTATAGGTAGCCCTGACCTGCATATCCATGATCTCAGCAATTTCTTCGAAAGAACGGCCTTCAAAGAAACGGAACCAGATGATTTCCCGCTGACGGCTGGTCAGTCTGGAAAGCGCCTGCCGGATCTGGGCAGACAGCATAGCCGCCTCCTCTCCTTCTATAAAACGGGCATCAAAACCCAGCTCAAACGAGAAGGAAAGGTCATCTTCCTGATAAGCGATGTTTTGTTGTTCTTTAATAAGACGGAACAGGTGATTACGGAAAGATTTGAAGATATATAGGTTAAACATGGACGTCACGGAGAGACGTTCCCGGTACTTCCAGATGGAGATGAATGTTTCCTGTACGGCATCTTCTACCAGGTGGGTATCCCCGGTAAATTTCTTACCATAGCTGTATAAAGCTTCATTATATTGTTTATATAATGCTTCCAGGCCTTTTACATCACTATTTCTGACCGCATCCCATAATAATTGTTCACCTGACAAACCGTACAGTTTTTAAATTTACAGTACCCTGACGTATAAATGTACTATACATATCAGATATTACCAAAGTGAGTAAAGCCGGAAAGATTCCGGCTTTCAGGTGATCAATCTATTTTAAGGATGCTCAGGATAACAATCGGTGGATCTGCAGATATTGAATGAGCATGATGGTTTTGGCGTCCTTAATTTCTCCTGATCGTACCATTTCCAGCACTTTTTCGAATGGCAGTTCGAGTACCTCGATATTTTCCTGTTCGTGCTCCAGTCCGCCGCCATCACCTATTTTCATATGCGGTTTATATTCTGCCACAAAGAAATACAGGATCTCTGTTACTGAACCGGGCGACATATATGCTTCAAATACCTTCTGCACATTTTCGATCCTATAGCCTGTTTCTTCTTCTGTTTCTCTGCGGATACAGTCCTCTGCATTGTCTTTGTCCAGCAGACCGGCACAGGCCTCTATGAGCATACCGTCCGGATTACCATTGATGTAAGTGGGGAGTCTGAACTGGCGGGTGAGGATGATCGTGTTACGTTCTTTATTATATAGCAGGATGGTGGCGCCATTACCTCTGTCATAGGCTTCACGGGATTGTACTTCTTTTCGTCCGTCAGCCATGGTGTATTCGTAAGTAACTTTCTTCAGTATATACCAGTTATCAGAGAGGATCTTTGTATCCAGAATATCGACGTGTTTAATCATTGTATGTTATTTATGAGTTTATGCCCCGGGGATAATAAGGCCACGGTTTCAAACCCTGAATTTATCAAAAGACCTCCAGTATTTGTCTTTGAAAACAGTTAAGTTCATGCTAATATTATTCCCGTATTGCTCTTTCAGCTGATCAAAGACTTTACATGTTTTACGGAAGTCCCGGCAGGCCATATATACCTTGCGTTTACTGCCCCCTGTTTGTCTGCCGATGTTTAAATACCCTTCCAGATCGGGCAGTCTGGCTGACATTGCATCTTCAATCGTATCCATCAGCTGGTAGGTAGGCTTATCAGGCATACCATTGGTCTGTTCACCGTTATACTCCATTGTAAAATCAATGATCCATGGATGCGAGGCCTTCCCTTCCCATTCGAGCAGTGTGCTGTTAACAATCATCACGAGTGGACGGCCGTCTTCCAGTTCACCGTTAAGAGATGCGTACATATCTTCCTTGATATTGTGCCGTACGGCGTCATACTTTTCCACAAATTCCTTCTGTCTCCATTTCAGGTACCCTTCCAGTTTTTCGATCGGTATCAATTCCTGTTCAGCTTCAGCCGGTCCTTTAACGGCGAGGGAATCAATGATTGTAATGGCGTTTAATTCGCCCAGATAGTTATCAAGATAGTTATATACCCCCAGAGTGATATCGCGACTATTTTCGGTGTTAAAATCCTTATGAATGATGGTGATCTGGATCTCATCGGGATAATCAGCGTCTTCCTCCGGATAAAAGGAAAGACTGGCTTTATCATATTTATAACCACCCATTTCGATGACGAAATTGCTGATATCTGTCGGAGGTTTGGAAGCAGCGAATTTCCAGCCGGCCATAGAAGGCGCAGCGGCGGCGAGTTCCTCCACAAAATAGATATTCCGGAAGTTGCCTTCTGCGGTGAAGACCAGTTCGACGATATTATCATCGCTCATACCAGCCAGCAGATAGACACCGCTTCTCAGTTCCTGCAATTTGGAGAAGATGGGATCAAGGAAATCTTCATCTACCCGCTGACCGGTTCTGATGGCATTATGAAACCTTTTTTCCTTTGGCTGGAACCATTTCCAGAAATCTGTATAGCTTCCGATCGTCTTTTCTTTCGTGGAAAAAAGTGTCTTTAGTTTTTTAATCAGCTTCATACGTAGTACAAAGTTACCCAATACTATGCAACATATTGCCGCTCCGGACAATAAAAAAGCCGGGCTGGAGAACCAGCACCGGCGATTTGCATTCATCACTCAAAACCTTTATTTATCATCTCCCTTCAGGGACTTATCTATTTCCCTGATCAGGATCGTTTTATGCGCCTGATTTAGTGCTCCCGGCACATTGCTGATCATGAGTTCATTTTTAATAGTCTGCAGATGGGTTCTGGCATACAGGCTGGCATCACTCCTTTCCAGATTGTTCAGCAACTTGCCTTCTTTCAGTTTGGAGGTATTAATCGCCATTACGAGTTTTTCAACATACATGCGTTGTACCCCTCTGTAGTACGTATCTTTTACCGGATCGCCTGTAAGGGGTTTCCAGATTGCTTTTTTCACATCATTCAGGTATTCTGTGACAGTGTACTGCTCTTTACCATTGGTATAGCGTTGCAGCAGATTGTACATCATTCCTGCATTAAGAATGGTGGTCATCATGTTATTCTGCAAAGTCATAATCTCATCCATCTCGAATATATTCAGACGGCTGGTAATGCTTTTGTCATATAACCACAAAGGCGGTTCCATCAGGTTACGGCCGATGAAACTGACTGCTTCCTTCACTTTGGCCTTTGGCAGTTTCTCGTATACATCACCTGACTGCTCGGTACTCTTACGGGTTACGTATTGTCCGCCGATGTACTTCATCACATGGTACAGGTATTTGGTATACTGTTTTACCACTCCTTTATAGATACGCTCCAGATTATCATCCATATCACCTTCTTCCGCTGTCCACTTCACCAGTTCCGGAACCACCCTTTTCAGGTTTTTGATACCGTATTCATTGGCGACCATTACATCATCACCCAGATCTTCCGTCTGACTTCTCGGATCTTCACCTTTTCCTTCACCACCAAACCAGAGGCGTGGATTAGCGGCCAGACTGTCTACAATCCACTTGTTGAGTATTTTGCTATCGGCATATTCATCGCTCGTATTGAAGATCAGCTTATATCCCCACTGGATGGCCCATTTATCATAAGCGCCAATGCGTGGATACAGCCCCGCTTTACCGATATTATCTTCCGGCTGTGCAACGTAGTTGAAACGGGCATAGTCCATGATAGAGACGGTATGTCCATTGGCTTCTACCCAGGCTTTATCACGGAGCTTTTCTACCGGTGTCTGACTGCTGGCGCCCATGTTATGACGCAGACCAATGGTGTGCCCTATTTCATGAGAAGACACGAAACGGATCAGGTCTCCCATCAGTTCGTCATCAAATACCATTTTACGTGCACGGACATCATTCGGACCTACCTGTATCATGTACCAGTCATGGATCAGTTTCATCACATTGTGGTACCAGCCTACATGGCTCTCGATGATCTCACCACTACGGGGATCGCTGATCCTCGGACCATAAGCATTTGGAATCGGTGATGCCAGATAACGTATTACGGAGAATCTTGCATCTTCCAGACTCATGGTCGTATCTCCTTCCGGCCATTCTTTTGCAACAATGGCGTTTTTGAAGCCTGCCTGTTCGAATGCCTTCTGCCAGTCATTCACCCCGGCGATCAGATAAGGGCGCCATTTCTTTGGTGTAGCCGGATCGATATAGTAAACGATCTGTTTTACCGGCTCTACCAGTTCACCACGCTTATATTTTTCCAGATCTTCCGGCTTAGGTTCCAGACGGTAACGCTGGATCAGGTATTTCTCCTGTGATACCTGTGCATCTTCATCAAACAGGATATACTTGTTAGCCATAAAGCCAACCCTTTCATCAAACAAGCGCTTACGCATTGGCTCTTTCGGCAGCAGTACCATGGATACGTTCATTTCCAGAGTAACGGCGCCTGACAAAGCAGCGGCAGGAATAGCAGCCCCGGAAGTTGTATAAGTACGTGTGGTACGCACTTCTATATTGATCGGATAAGCGTTCACACTGGTGATAAAGGAACGGTCATCAGCAATACTGCCCAGTTTCAGGTCGTTCTTTACTTCTGCATCCATGGATAATGCACTGTTATCCTTTTTAAGGAAGTCTGTTACATCGATCACCATGTTACCATTAGCACTATTGACCGTTTTGATATCGAAAGCAGCTGCGATAGGTTTTATGGCAGATGATTGTACTGCTTTGGCGAGGGCCTGATTTTCGTCTTTTACTCTCACAGAAAATACATCCACACGCATCAGGAGCTTATTACCCTGTCCTTTTTCGAAGTAGATAGTACGTTCATTCGCCTTTTCACCTGCATATACGCCGGAGAGTTCCGGCGTACCGACAAAACGGGTAACTACGAGGATATCTCTTTTTAATAACGAATCAGGTATTTCAAAGTAGTACTTGTTATCTACCAGATGTACGTTAAACATACCCTGATGGGTAATAGCGTCTTTGGTAATAACTTTCTCATAAGGCATGCTTTTGCTCACCTTTGCAGAATCTCCGGCCGGCTTGCTTTTGTCCTGAGCATGGGCCGCCATTACCATCGTGAGTAATGACAGCCCCATCGTAATTCTCTTCATGTTGGAATTGATATAATTAGGTTAGATCTCCTTACCAGGGAAGTGGTTCATTCGTGTTTAATGTCAGCGAAGGATTTTTCTTCAGTACATCCTGCGCAAATGGAATGATGTACAGGTTTGAGTTGGGCGGCAGTTTATATTCCACCTGTGGTACAGATGTATTAACAAGAGGGAATTTATGCACGACTGTTTTTGCGTAATCAGGTTCTGTATTCAGACGACGCAGGTCCCAGAAGCGGTTGAAGCCAAACAACAGTTCTTTTCTTCTTTCGCTGATGATGATATCCATGGTTTCTTTCACAGTAGCAGGTGTTGGCAGCTTTGCTTCTGTGGCGTCAGTAATACGTTTGGCACGCAGTTTATTGATCAGATCCATGGCCCCTCCGATATTGTTTTTACGGGCATAACACTCGGCCAGCATCAGCAGGGACTCGGTACTCTTCATACCAACTGTCACGGTAAAGAAGCTGGTATATTTGGTACCCCAATAGGCTGTACCTGCACCGATATCGAGGAAGGACGCATTGGTCGTATTGAAGAACAGATTGAAACGTGCATCGTGAGGGCTGAACAGCTGTCTCAGTTCAGGACTGATACAGAAGGTATAACCGATACTCAGTTCATTACGCCCGGTCATGTACACATAGCTTAATACTTCCGGGTTATTACCGGCAGTAACCGGCAGTCTGGAAGGACCTCCATTGGCAGCATAGGTCACCAGATCAAAGATCTGATCATTATAAGCTAATGATTGCTGTGCTGCATTGATACACTTATCGAACTCTCTTTTAAACAGGTGTACTTTTGCTTTCAATGCCCATGCAAAAGCCAGAGAAGGATGATATACATCGATAGGCTTTGCCTGAAGGTACTGCATAGATTCATCGAGGTCTTTTTCGATGAAAGCATATACTTCTGCTACAGATGATTTTTTAGGAGTCGCTTCCAGATCATATTTATCCATGATGCAGATGCCACCATCAGTAGCAGCTGTCTCGGGTACATAGGGTCTGCCGAAGGTATTCAGCAGCACAAAGTAATCGAAGGCACGCAATACTCTTGCCTCAGCCTTTGCCAGTTGCTTTATCTGCTCGTCCCCTTTACTCTGATCTACCAGCGTGATGATCATATTCCAGCGGTTGATATACTCGTAGGTGCGATTGTAGAGGGTAGAGGCGCTCAGTCTGCTGACCCGGTTTTCGGTCGTATCGAAGGTAAAGTTGATAATGTCTATATTCTTCAGTACACCGATCACATATGATTCTTTAATCCACTGATCATCCACGAGGTACTGAAAGTTATTGATCGGATAAGCCCTGTTGGGATAGCTGACCATTTTGTAGAAATCATCCGTTGTTTCTACTACCTGCTGTCCTTTTGGTACAAGGTCGAGGTATTTATTGCACGACATAAGTGCGGCAATCAGGAAGATATATGCGAAGTGATGAATAGATTTCATGAGCTGATGTTTTAAGAATTAGAAACTAACTGCTGCGCCAAAGAGGAAAGAACGTTGCAATGGCAGGTTCCGTGTACCACCGTTCAGACTGGATGTTTCCGGATCCAGATCATCACCGGCTTTGCTCCACATCCAAAGGTTATTAGCCTGTGCGGTGAATTTCACCTGCTTTGCAGCGATCAGGTTGCATAAATGCTTTGGCAGCACATAAGACAGGTACAGGTTACGGAGACGTACACTGGTAGCGCTTACGACCTGTATATCAGCATACCTCCAGTAGGAAGACAGGATATATGCATTGTTCTTTAACGCATCAGGATAGTCTATTTCCATCCTTGGATTGCTATTCGGGTGTGCGTCTGTATAACGATCAGCCAGTGCACGGTTGTTCTGTGTGGTACCTGCGAAATCCATCCGATCGCGTCTCATCTGATGGCCACCATAGAAGGCGAACATAGCGCCCAGTTCTGCTCCTTTATAACGGAAGCTTTGACGGAAGGAGCCGTTAAACTTAGGCAGCATTGAACCGACTCTTTTGAGAGCGGCAGGGCTGCTGACCTGTCTGATACCTGTCAGGTTACCATCCGCATCGAAGGTGACGTTTGGCTGTCCTTTTTCATCGAGGATATATGGATATCCATTGGTGGTGCCACCATACTGGTAAGCATAGAGGGAGTTAAAAGGTGTATTCGCGTAATAATAGTTGGAAGGGGAACCGATATAGGAATAGGCATCCGTAGCACCGCTATTGATCTTTTCAATACGGTTCTTATTGTATGCAAACACGACAGAGGAGCTTACACTGAAGTCTCTCTTTTTCAGCCATTCGGAAGACAGGTTCAGTTCGATCCCTTTATTGCTCATCGCACCGTTGTTGATAACGAGTGATGCAGTACCTACAGTAGGATCAAGATCTGTTTTAACGATCAGGTCAGAACTGTATTTACGATAGAGATCCAGACTACCATTCAGCAATCCGTGCAGGATCAGGAAGTCAATACCGAAGTTGGTAGTAGCCGTTTTTTCCCAACGCAGTTTAGGGTTAGGTAAAGTGGAGATATCAATGTATTGCAGTTCTGTAAAGAGGTTATCACTTTTCAGTTTTGCGGTGATATACGGAGAAGAGGACTGGTCTACGTTACCATTCACACCGTAGGTTACGCGTGCTTTCAGGAAATCCAGCCAGGTGACATCTTTCAGGAATGCTTCATTGGTCGCATTCCAGCCGAGACCAATTGACCACAGCGGCCGGTTACGGTATTTCGGGTCTGTACCGAAGAGGTCTGTCTGATCTACCCTCGCACTACCCGTCAGATTATAACGATGGTCGAATGTATAGTTTACATTAGCGTAGTAAGATACAAAGCGGTGACGTACTTCAGTTTTGGTCTTACCCGGTTGGTAACCAAGGCTGGTATACCCAAACAGGTAACTTTCAATGCCGGCTTCACCCAATCTGTACCAGTCTGTTTGTGAAGAGGTCAGGGTAATCGGATCATAGCCGTATCTCAGGTCGCCTACACTTACCGGCGTACGTGACTGTCTCATTTCAAAACCACCGATCGCAGCTATGTCATGTTGTTTACCGGATAAGCTGAATGACTTATTGTAATCCAGCTGTTGTCTGAAGGTGAAATTATCAGAAGAACGATTCAGCTGATAGAGACGGCCGTTATAAGGGATTTCATGCGTATAGATACCTGTTATCGGACTGTAGCTGGTCATCGCATTATACAGATATCTCATGCTGTAATCATTCTTATCAGAAAAACTTTCGGTCTCTTTTTTGGCTGTTTCATATTGGAACTTCAGGCCGTATTTCAAACCATCGATCAGTTTTACACCAACATCGGCAAAGGCGCGCAGTCTCATTTCCTGATCTTTTGTTCTGCTGTTTTCCAGTTCATCCAGCAGGTTGAACCGGAATGATTTGAACTGGCTATTGCCCGTCAGCTGATCGATCACGGTACCGTTTACATTATCAGAAGAGCTGAAACCGTCTTTGAAGGAAGTATAATCAGCATATACGCGGTTACCATTTTCGTCAACGATACGTGCGTAACGCGGCTGGTTCAGGTAATTGCTGTAAGTACTTTCTGATGTCATTGCTTTTGAATAGGCACCGTTTGCGCCGAAGGTCGCTGTCAGCCATGGACGGGGTGTATAGGCACTCTTCAGATAAACATTCAGGTTTTCATCTGTATTGGTTCTCACCAGTTCATTATTGCCGTCGTAGTTGATGGAGAAATAGGTATTACTCTTCTCAGATCCGCTGCTCAGTGCAATATTGAAACGTTTGCGGGCTTCATTACGCCAAACGTTATCCCTGAACTGCTGATAGTAATCGTAGTTCTTCAGTTCCTCTATTGCCGCATCTCTTTCATGAGCGGTAATGGCGCCAATATTTTCTTTTCTGTAGAGGTTGTATAAGGGAGAGAAATATTTGATGGCATTACCACCTACACTACCATATGAATTGAAAAGTTCAGTTGCGTTGGCAAAGCGGCTTAATTCACTTGCGTAAATATCTTTTTCATAGTCTACCATCTGCGCGCTGGTAGCGTAATGCATTTTGCTCAGATCAGGCTTTTCTGTGATAAAGTAGTCAGCGTTGACGCTCAGGTTCACCTGTCCTCTTTTACCTTTTTTGGTAGTGATCACGATCACACCGTTGGCTGCTCTCGCACCGTATATGGAAGCTGCGGCTGCATCTTTCAGTACGGTGACAGATTCAACGTCATAGGGGTTGATCATATCCAATGTTGTTTCTGTCAGCAATCCATCCAGTACAACGAGCGGATAAGTGCCTACGGCAGTAGAGAAGGTACTGAGACCTCTCACCATTGGCTCACCTTTATATAGACTGAGACCGGCCACCTTTCCTTCAAGCGCAGCTGGAAGGTCGACGTTCAGTTGTGCGTTCAGTTCTTTATTGCTGACATTTGCGGTTGATCCGGTGGACTGTTCCTTCATCAGTTCCTGATAACCGGTATTTGTGACAGCAATTTCTTCGAGTGATTTCACAGCGAGTCTGAGGGTAATGGTCAGTGCAAGACTTCCATCGTCCCCCATGGTTGAATTTACGTTCTTCACCATGACTTTATTACAGCACATTTCTAAGGGCACCATCACAGATTCGAAGCCTACACTGGATACGAGCAGTACAGCATCAGTGGGCACACCGGTTAATTTAAAGTAACCGGATTCACTGCTGGTCGTACCGAAAAGCGAACCTTTCACTTTTACGGAGACACCCGGCAGGAATTGTCCTTTGTCATCTTTTATGAAACCACTTACCACCGGCAGTATGATTGCGGCTTTCTCTGCATCTGCTTCATTTACTGCGGGCCGTGCGGGAGTGGCACGTTTAGTAATAAAGATGGTTTTATCTTCCAGAGAATAGCCCAATGACCGTTCAGCCAGGACTTTGTCGAGGAAGGTGGTCAGAGGCATATTGCTGGCATGCACTGTTACGGGTGTGGTCTTCTTTACCAGATCCGGGTTGTAGAATACTACGTAGCCCGTTTGCTGTTTAACAATGCTGAAGATGGTCGTAAGCGGGACATTATTCCCGGAATAGTTGATGACCTGTGACCAGCCGCTGGCACTAACTTGCATCAGAAATGCAAACATGAATAGAACATTCAGTTTCACTGTCTTCACTGTTTGTGGTGATAACCGGAAATGCTGCCGTCTGGCATCGGACATGGCATGCCCCTTCCGGTTACATAAAGCGTAAAAAAACATACTTTTGTAACGGTTTCTGGTTGATAATGACAAATAAGCGGTATTGGACCTACTTGTTTTTAAATTACCCGGATCGGAGACTTCGCCGGGAGTGCTGGAACACTTCCGGTTTTTTCTTGCGATACGTTGACATTAAGGATAGATGATAATTTTTCGTCCCTCTATTTTAAAATTGACCCCCATCGCAGCAAGGCCTTTGGTCACCTGCTGCAAGTTTAGATTTCTTTGCATTTCACCGGTAAAGGCAATGTCCGGCACTTCTCCTTTAAAAACGATTTCCACATCATACCATCTTGACAACTGGCGCATGACTTCCCGCAGGTCGGCTCTTCCATTGAAAACAAACAGGCCGTTCTTCCAGGAGGTAGCTTCCTCCAGATCCGGATGTTTATCAACAGTGATGTGATCTGCGGTGACAGCTGCCTGTTGTCCCGGTATCAGTGTTACAGTGTTTGCGCTTGCGCTGACCTTTACAGCACCTTCCAGTAAGGTAGTACGGATACTTTCTTCATCTTCATAAGCATTAATATTAAAATGTGTTCCAAGCACTTCTATGGTGCTTTTCTGGTTGACCACAACCCTGAACGGTATTCTCTTTCCATTGGCAGCTGTTTTTTTTGCAATCTCGAAATAGCCTTCTCCTGAGAGATAAACAGTGCGTTCTTCCTGTGCAAAGGCAGCAGGAAATTTAATAGCCGAAGCGGCATTCAGCCATACTTTACTACCATCAGGCAATGTCAGTGCAAATTGTCTTCCGCGAGGTGTAGTAAGCGTATTCAGTGCTGTATTGTTGGGATGTACGTCTCCATCGACGATCAGTTCCCCTCCTTTTTTGCTGATATTTTCATCTGTATTTCCGGCAATCACACCATCTGCCTGATTATCCAGTACTACCTGTTTTCCGTTGGCGAGTGTCAGTACAGCACCGTCGTGCCCCGGCAATATTTCTGTTACTGCGACCTGTTGTGGTTGTGCCGGCTGGTGTTTACGTGTAAAGAAATAGAGGCTGCCTGCGACCACCAATGCCAGTACAGCGGCGGCGGCGCCATACATGTAGCGACGGACAGGCAGTTGTCTGGTACGGGATGATACGATTGAATCGAATACGGTATCCAGTTGCTCGTCACTGATGTGCGTTGCTTCAGGTGCTACCATTGCCAGTTCTTCCAGTTGCGCCACAATCATTTCCCTATCATCTCCCTGTAAGAGCAATGATCTCAGTTCGCCAGACTCCGCAAGCGTTGCTGTACCTGCATAGTATTTATTAATAAGATATTTGATCCGCTCTTCGCGTGTATCTTCTGTCATATTTTGGTTGTGGTTGAAAGGAGGTAAAGATGTCCCCTTTACATTTAATAACGTTTGAAGAAAGACGAGGGACTATCCGGGTAGAAAAAAAACTTAAAAAAAGAGACGGGTGGCATCATTCATGAACTGACGAACGGCCTTCAAAGCGGTCACCAGCTGGTTTTTTACAGTATTTTCAGAAATATTGAGGTACTGGGAAATTTCCTGATGAGTGAGCCCTTTTAATCTTGATAACTGAAAAATGGTACGGCGCTGGGGAGGTAAGCGGTCAATGGCCTCATGTAAAAGATGATTGCTTTGTACGCCCTCTATATAGTCGGATACATTATTAGCAGAAGGTTCTCCGGGGGAAGCGGCTAACAGATTAAAATATTTTGCTTCATGAGCTGCTTTCCTCATATAATCAAAGGACAGGTTGGCGGCGACGCGAAAGAGCCATGGAGCGGAATATCCTTTTTCACCAAGGGTTGCACGGTTTTCCCACAAACGGGCAAACGTCTCCTGCACAATTTCTTCTGTGACAGGGTCGGACTTTACAGCCTTGAGCACGAAACCATATAATTGCCTGTAATAGTGGTAGTAAACTTTACGGAATGCAATCTCATTTCCTTCCCCAATCTGCCTGAATAATAAAATTTCATTATCTAATGGAGGAACCATGACCGCATAAAAGTAATTGTTTTCGGGAGAAAATTATAGCACTGGCTTCCGCAGGAAATGTTGTATTATACCAGTCATATTCTACAAATCCTCGTTATATGCAAAAATCAGGTCTCTTATTTATCATGCTCCTGTCGGGCGCCCTTTGCAGTTATGGGCAACAGTCCACCGACAAACATCCGGACTGGGCGATAGGTCCTTTTGTCAGACCCGCAGGTGTCAACCCAATCATTGCGCCCGATTCCACTACCCATTTTTACGATCCTATGCAGAAAAAGCTACTGGACTGGGAAAGCAATGACACTTTCAATCCGGCTGCTGCCGTAAAGGATAACAAGGTCTATGTATTGTACAGGGCTGAAGATAAATCCGGCGTAGGCATCGGCGCACGTACCTCGCGTATCGGACTGGCAGAAAGTGCCAATGGTATCACGATGAGACGTACCGGCAAACCGGTATTATTTCCGGATACTGACGATCAGCAGGCATTTGAATGGACTGGTGGCTGTGAAGACCCGCGTGTTGCGGTGACAGAAGATGGCACTTATCTGATGTTATATACACAATGGAACAAGAAAGTACCGCGCCTTGGTGCAGCGACATCTAAAGATCTTGTCCACTGGAAAAAGCATGGCCCTATCTTTCAGGATGCCTACAACGGAAAGTTTCATGATATTGCTTCGAAATCGGCGTCTGTATTGACCACATTGAAAAATGGGCAGCTGCGGATCACAAAATATAAGGGCAAGTACTGGATGTATTGGGGAGAGAATCATGTGTATGCTGCTACTTCAGATAATCTTGTCGATTGGACACCTTTGGTAGATGCGAACGGCGCATTAAAGGAACTGGCTTCTCCGCGTAAAGGATATTTTGATAGCCACCTGACAGAATGCGGTCCACCGGCAATACTGACCAGCAAGGGCATTGTCCTCCTATATAATGGGAAGAACCGTTCCGGCGCAGACAGTGATACCAACTATACCGCTAATTCCTATTGTGCAGGACAGATGTTGTTCAGCGCCACAGATCCTTCCAAACTGATCAGCAGACTGGACAAACCATTTATGGTACCGACTGAGTCTTTTGAGAAAAGCGGTCAGTATCCTGCGGGGACAGTGTTCATTGAAGGGCTGGTATATTATAAAGGAAAGTATTTCCTGTATTATGGGTGTGCGGATTCCAGAGTGGCAGTAGCCGTGTGTACGCCTTGATGATTATCATCTGAAGTCTATAAAAAAAGCTGCGAATAGTCTTCGCAGCTTTTTTATTTATCTACGGCACGATCTGCCATAACTCTGCATCATACTGATTTTCGTACCATTGCTGCAATTTTGTTCCGGGCGTCTGATTACTGTTGGGGACATCAATGGCCAACAGGCTTCGACGGTTGATCAGTTTAAAATAGCCATTGCCCATATCCTGTACCCGCCAGTGTTGGGCGATATTGCCATTGTCTGTCCACTGAATAAGGATATTTCCTGCATTTGTTGAACCACCGGCATTATCAAGGTTTAAGCCTGACGCGACATTCGTAATCTTATAATAGCCGTTCCCCAGACTGGTGAATGTCCATTTCTGTGCGTTTGTGTTGTTGTCTGTCCATTGTTGTATCTGCAGACCAGCAGTATTAGCTGCGTTGGGCACATCGATACATTGGGAAGTAACCTTAGATTTAATTTTGTATACACCATTAGCGACAGGCATTGCATATTCGGGTCCTGTAGAAGGAGAAGGTATCGGAATGCCTTTTTCGATCGGATGTCCGAAGAAAGGAATATCTCCATCCCATGCAAACTGTTGTGCCATGACTCTTCTGTCCCAACCGGCACCATCATAGTTGGCGGCGTGGTACACGATCCATGACTGGATACCATCAGGTGATTTAACAAAAGAGGCATGACCGGGGCCAAATACGTTGCCAAACCTTGAGAAGGCGGCGGACGAAGGTTTGGTCCAGGAGGCTTTCGACATCAGATTACCATTGGTACAGGTAAGACGGCCCAGACAGTAATCGTTGGTCCAGCTGCCACTTGCGGAGTAGATAATATTCACCGTGCTGCCACTGATCAATGGTGTAGGACCTTCATTGACAGTGGGTGAACCTACCTGTTCCCATCCGTAGTCAGGTCTTGAGATCTCTACCCTTTCACCGGAGATGGTATAAGGGTTACTCATTCTGGCGATGTAGATAAACTGGGAGACATTGGAGGTTCCTTCCCATCCTGACCAGACAAAGTATTGTTGTCCGTTAAAGTCGAAAGGAGACCCATCTATTGCCCAGCGGTCCGTTGTTGGAGTGAGCTTTGCTTTATAGCTATAACCGCCGTTTAAAGGGTCATTGGCATCGGCGCCACCTTCCAGTACATGCATGCGGTGATTGGCATTATCGCCGTTGTCAGCAGCGAAATAAACATACCATCTTCCACCACGATAGTGCAGTTCCGGAGCCCAGAGATTAGAGGAGTAAAGCGTACCACCCGGAGGAGTAAAGATGTAGCTTTTCTGCTGTTGTAATAAGTTCTGCAGCGTAGCAGATTTTGCGATCCACAGGCGGCCTCCGTCAGAACCACAATAGTAATAAAAACCACCTACACGGATCACCCATGGGTCATAATAGCTACCGTTGTCAATAGAGGGCAATGCATTGGTAAAAATGGGCGATGCAGCAAGGGCAGTCACTCCTTTGAATGCGGCCGCACCGTTCAGGCGCTCCTCCTTCTCTTCAGCTTTCTTACAACCCGGACCTGATAATAGCAGCATTAACGTGGAAAGGCATAACAAATGAAGTTTTTTCATCTTCGCTAATTTGAGGGTTTATATATGGTTGTTAAAAAATAACGTGGATACGGACACAAAAGTGCTGTTCAGCAGTGGGCCATTCAGTTGCTAATGGGTCTTGTCTGTAAGGAGAGAGGAATGTGTAACTGTAATACGTGTGAAAATAACAGCAATTTCTGACATTTTCAACAGGTGCTATTGATTATCCTGCAAATGCCATATATCACCGGGGGCAGGTATTTTATCATTGATACAGCCAGACTGCCGTTTATCCCAGGTAATAAATAATTAACACATCCCCATGGTGGTGCTGAATATCTTTATGCCGGTATTATACTCCTGTCAGTAAATCAGAAATAATGAAAAAGGGATTTGTTTTTATGATGTTATTGCTGTTGACACACAGCATCTTTGCCCAACAGGCACAACATGTGGTTTTGATTACTATTGATGGCTTCCGTCCTGACTTTTATATGGACAGCAGCTGGAAGGCGCCTCATTTACGTGAAATAGCTAAAAACGGTGTTTATGCTAAAGGCGTCAACAGTGTATTCCCTTCCATGACCTATCCTTCTCACACCGCTATTGTGACAGGTGTGTGGCCGGTAAAACATGGTATTTATTACAACAATCAATTCAATCCGAATGGTCCTTCCAATGAACCGTATTGGCAGGACAGTTCTATCAAAGTCCCTACTGTATGGAGCGTGGCACAGCAGAAAGGACTGAAAGTAGCAGCTCTTCTGTGGCCGGTTTCTGCGAATGCGCCTGTGATGTATAATATTCCTGATATCGGCGGACTGGGCGACAGCGTACGTGAGGTTTATTCAAAACCAGCCGGCTTCATCGCTGATCTGAAAAAGAATGTATTTGACAATGCAGATCGCATTGAATGGGGAAAAGATCACAACATTGCGAAGATCGCTTCTTATGTGATCAAAAAAGATCAACCCAATCTGATGACTATTCACTTCTTTTCTGTGGATCATTATCAGCATGAGCAAGGTCGCGAAGGTGATAAAGTACGTGCTGCCATTGCAGACGCAGACAGCAGTGTAGGTATCATTACCGATGCATTGAAAGAAGCCGGCATCTGGGAAAACACAGTGCTCATTGTTACCGGCGATCATGGTTTTCTGGATGTAAAAACAAGTGTAAATCCAAATGTATGGCTGGCGAAAGCAGGACTGATCAACGATGTTAAAACAGACGACTGGAAAGCACAATTCTGCTCAGTCGGGGGTTCCAGCTACCTGTATCTGAAAGATAAAAACGATACTAAAACGCTGAAACAGGTGACTGATCTGTTGGCAGGATTATCTCCCGAAGAGAAAAAACTGTTCCGTATTATCGATCGTAAACAGATAGATAAAGTAGGTGGTAATCCGGAAGTAGCATTGGCACTGAGCGGAGAGAATGGTGCGTCCTTTGGAAATGCGGTGAAAGGAGAAGCGGTGAAACCGGGTCATGGAGGCTCACATGGTTATTATCCGGACTTTCAGGAAATACGTACCGGCTTTGTTGCCTGCGGCGCAGGTATTAAAAAAGGAGGCGTGATTGCAGAGATGAACCTGCGGGATATTACACCAACACTGGCGAAATTACTGCAGCTGTCAATGAAGACTGATGGTAAGATACCGGCAAATCTGCTGGAGAAGTAAATAAGCAATGAACGTGTATAAAGGAGGCGTCCGCGCAGCGTTCGTCTCCTTTATGCATTTCAGGAAGACTATTCTTCTATTTTCCGAAATGCATATTTAGCAAAGGCAGCCTTCTCAAACCCCGGGGATTGTTCAGTGCTACGTTGTACAGACCTAGCTGCACGCCTCTCAATTTTTTGTTTTATTATATCCTCCGATAGAAAAACCTTTATGTACTTTGGTGTCATTCCGCACGGAGACAGACACTCCTCTTACTTCTGCAACAGAGATCACCCAGACGCCAATAGCGACACCATTTATCCTGCTGTGATCATTATCATCGCGTTTTCGCGAGAAGATCACAAGTGACGTAGCGAGTCCGTTAATGGTATCTCCAAGCATTACGTAGCTCAACCCATATCCATTCAGCTTATCAAATACATTTACAATTCCGTTCAATACAATACCATTTTCTACGTTTATCACACTACCAACAGGAGCAATAGTGACCCCGTTACTTTTATGTTGTAGCCCGCCTATCAACATCAGCGAAACACCATTGGTGGTATGCAAGCTATTCTCACCCAGATTCAGGACACACACATCCATTATATTCGTGCGTTTTTGTTGATGAGATTAAATTTAAGGCCGGTGTAAACGGGTACATTCCAAAAGCGATACTGCTTCTTTGTTCCCAGACTGAGTACTTTCCGGTAATGAATCTTTCTGCCCAAACAACAATACCGGGATAACAGCAGTTAACAGTACAAGGAATAAGGATCTGGGCATAGATAGGGAATTATACCAAACTTAACCCTTTAGGCGGCATTTCAAAGTATTATGCTGATACTAAAAAGGTCTTAAACACGGCCATCGTATTTAAGACCTCTATTTAAAGTGATTGTACAAATCAGTTGTTGTTTCACTGCACCCAGATGATATGCTGCATGTGGTACCAATGCAGCACCCCCTGTACAAAAAAGGATTGGACCAATCCGTGACACCCTTATCGCTACTACCAGTTTTCATAAGCTCCAGCAGATCCTGCTGCAACTTTGTCCACTGTGCGTCATCTACTTCATGTATCTTCCACTTTCCTCCCAGTTACCTCAGGCTTTTTCCCTTTGAAGAACTCCATGCGAAATAGATACTCCAGCGCAGGTGCTCAGTATGTGCTGCAATTGTGGAACCACCTTTTATAATGGGAGTAGATGCCTGTTGCGCATTAATGTTTTAATAGCGGCGGTAAAGCCATCACCGGGCTTTGCATCAATGACCCAGGAGTGTTCTCCGGCTGTGCTATATACAATTCATGCAACAAATCTAACAACGGTTTCAGAATGGACTCCATAACAATGGTTTTAGTTCCCTTACTGCCATCAAATTTATTGCCAGCGGATACTATTTGTCGTCCTATTTTGTATAGATAAGTTCATGGAGAGCTAGTTAAAATAACACCAGTTTTAAGTAATCGGTGCTTGTGCTTGTTCGTCGCAGATTCGTGCTATACCGTCGCTTGTTCGTCTCTTGTCCGATAAACGCCGTCCGATTATCAACACTATAATTATCAATCTGTACGATTACACTCACCTGATTAGGGTAATACTATTTTCGCTTTTCCTTTACTGCTTTAATTCCTGTAAAAAACTGTGTAGGTGTCTTTCCGATTCTTT
The DNA here is from genome assembly GCF_007896845.1 of Chitinophaga pinensis. Classification (GTDB taxonomy): domain Bacteria; phylum Bacteroidota; class Bacteroidia; order Chitinophagales; family Chitinophagaceae; genus Chitinophaga; species Chitinophaga pinensis_C. The sequence continues at coordinate 24,621 of NZ_VOHS01000064.1, forward strand.
CTTAAAAGCTTTTGTGAAATATGACTGTGTCTGTATGCCTATCCGTAAGATCACTTCGGACAAGGGAACATCTTCATGCGACATGATATGCGCGCTTTCTTCAGGCGGATGGTACGAACGAAGTCACCGGTAGACTGTCCCGTCAGCTGCTTGATCTTCTGATACAAATTCGTTTTACTCATTCCCATGTGCGCACAGCACACTGATGTCAAAGTCCGGATCCATCAGGTGTTCTTCGATCTTTTCCAGCAGAGTATCCATAAACTCTCCTTATCCTTTGCAGATGTCACCAGCTCCTTTGCTTCGTAATAATAGTCTTTCAGGAACCTTTCCCGGGCCTTTCTGCGTTGCTCCATGTTTCCTGATGGTGATCATAACAACTCAATACTGAGTGGTTTGCCGAAATAAAAGTCTGCACCGGAAGCCGCCCTTCAATATTGGAGGACAATGCTGTTTTAGCTGTCAGCATGATAAACGGAATATGACTTTTTCCAGATTGTCCTTCACCATCTTACAAAAAGCAATACCATCCAGCACCGGCATCATCACATCACTGATGATAATATCCGGCAGCTCCGACTTTGCTTTTTCAAAACCTATTTGTCCGTCGGACGCCTCTATGATATGATACGTCGGCAGTAAGGCTCCTTTCAGAAATTCCCGTAACTCGCTGTTATCATCCACGACCAGAATAGTTGCCAATGATGACTGCGAATGATCGCCTTCTT
>NZ_VOHS01000065.1 GCF_007896845.1 Chitinophaga pinensis
GCCTGCTGGTATAGCTGTTGCGCTGCATCCTGATCCGGATCAGCTTTAGGAAAATGTCTGTATTCAAAGGTGTCCCATAACTCATTGTTCCATGGCCATTGTGGTGAACAATACCTTGTTCATGCCTTTCAGTATATCCGGAATTTCTTGCCGGAAAAGTCTGGCTCCAGCCGTTGCTGTACTTTACAGATGGCTACGTAAACCTCGCTGCCGCATTGGACCAATTCAGGCGGTATCGATGCCATTCATCAGTCTTGCATAGTCATTCCATTTCTTCCAGACAGGTAAGCCATTCTATCCCGCAGACCGTTTGTTTCCGGCAGGATCCGGATATTGTCGGCCAGCTGACGCAGGAAAGTTTGCAAGGTTTCCGCGTTGCTATACACTGTTTTGGCCCATGTACCGCTGGCTTTTCTGAAAATGTTCCAATACAAGATATTGAAGCGTCGCCTCAGGAGCGTCAGTGGCTGATGGAGTAGTAGAAACAGTTGTGTGATCAACTGTCCGGCTCCATCGCAAATACTAGTTCTGCTATAGGCAGTCGTTATAGGCGCTGTACCAGCCGCTGTACTCCCAGTCATTGATGGTACTGTAACGTTTTTGGAATGAAGGGTAGACGGTTATGTTGCATGTAACGGCGGAAGTTGTCTTGTGTAAACAGTGCAATGACCCTGTCCCGGTATTCCAGATCCATAAAGCCGTGCTTTCCAGATATTTTCTTACCATGTAGGTTCCGTCTTTGTCAATGGAAGTCAGCAGATAGTCAAGGCTGATCTGTACCAGTTCCGGTGTGACAAGTTTGCTGTCTGCATAATATTCAGCAGCCGTTGAAGAATGCCATCTGTCTTTGGAAGACTTAACAGCATTTTATACAAAGCAATAACCTCTGTTTTTTTATGGTCCTGTTCTGCCACGCTTCATTCAGCATTCTTTCTGCTTCCATGAAAGTCTGCATGCCATTCTTCTTCAACAGTGTTCTTTGAACGCCGGCAGAAAAGCACCTGTCTGATCTGCCTTTTCTGTTTCTGACAACAGCCAGTTCGCTTTGGTCAGTGAAACGATATAAGGGAGTTCCGCCCTTATAGTAGCATCCTGTGCTGACAGTTTTCCGAGCGTCTGTACCCATTCATCCAGTGGTGCCTGTGGATAAAATGCAATGTGGCGGTATAGTACATTGATCATGGTCGGCGCCAGTTGCTGCATATCTGTTTCCAGTGTTTTTAATAAACCGTAGATATTGGCGACCTCCGAAATGTTTTTTGCCTGTTCCAGCATCAGTCCCAGACTACGTTTGAGATCGGGAGAATCGCTGTAGGAGAAAGTACGCAGACGTTCTGTAACAACTGATTAATGGCAGCAGGGAAGTAAACACCTTCCATGATTTCCCGGAACAGTTGCAGTAAGGGTATTTTATTTTCTGTCGTAACAGCGATCTGCGTAGCTGCTTCGGCCAGTTGTATTTTCAGGTGATGTTCGGTTTCTGCCAACGCCAGTGAAATCAGTGCCGCTTCTGTAGCAGACGATTTACGACCGGTATGTAACAGCACAGTAATCAGCGCACTTCGTAACACCGTGAGCGGTTCTTTGCGAATGGCTTCAGTCAATGCGGGTTCTATTGTATCCTGATAACGGACGAAGTGTTGCTGCAGATAAGGAATGGCAGCTTCTCTCACATAAGGATTGGTATCCTGTAGTCCTTTTATTAACAGTGCCGGTATTTCACTGTGACGAAGCAAGGAAAGTAGACTGATTTTTAATCCGGCGGACGGACTATCTGTAAACAGTTGCGACAGTTGTTCTTCCAGTTCCGGATGTGCAGTCAGTCTGTCTTTCAGTATGGCCAATAATTCCGGTTGATCAGGCATGCGTTGCAATGCCGCGAGAATGCCGGGGAATAATGTCCGGTCTGCGTTTTTAAGTCCGGCCAGCAATTGTATAATGGCCGTACGCACGTTTAAGTCATTTTCCTGCAGGAACTGTGTTGACAAACTACTGATCACTATCGGAGAAGGAGCGGGTAATGAGGCGAGGAAGCTGATGGCATCCAGTCTGGTACTGCTGCTTTCCAATGGAGATAAGAATAATAATGTCAGTTCTTCCGCTGATTCCAATGGAAACTGTTTCACCAGCTGCAATAAACCATATTTGATTTTCGCAGGTGCCAGTGGAATAAATGTGCTGATCTTCCGGATGGTGTCAGGTGTTTTTTGTACTGTATTCCCTAGACCATGGATACATGCCAGCTGTATCGTAATATCAAGATCGCTGACCAATGTTTCTGCCAGTATCTCCTGCACCAGATCTACGTGTGCGGCTAGTGCTGCCAGTTTATGTACTGCTTGCAGCCGTAGTGCTCTTTCTGTTTCCAGACAGGCAAACCAGCAAAAAGTATCAATATAGGCACTCCTTTGTGTAAGACGGGTAATGGGTATGTCAGACAATAGTTCCAGCATCCGGGAACGTACCGTAACAGAAGTTTCATTTCTTGCTGCAAGAGACAATTTTTCTGCAGCTTCGTCTGTAGCAAGGAAGGGCTGCAGACTGTCCAATGCATTCAGACGGTCGGCTTCTGAACGTTCTGGTGCTAATAGTATATCGAATAAAGCTAATTCTTCAGGCATCGTTTAAAGTTATCGGGTCAGCAAATAGTTAACCGGTTGTCACTGTATGATCAATCAGCGAAACCGGGTCCTTCTTCGTCAGCAAATCCGGGTTTCTCCGGCGCTGCATTGCGCAGCATCTTTTCCAGATCCATACCGGCATTGCGGGTGGCATCTTTCAATGCCCGCATGGCGTCGGCATCCTGTTGTACAAAAGGTTGCTGAACGATCCATTGCAGGAGATCAGGGACAGGTGCCCACGAGCTGTTGGCTGTCAGATAACTGATATAGGGCTGGATACCTGCGGCAGACTGCTGTTGCTGCAGATGCCGGCGGAAAATTGCTTCCAGTTCATCTCCCCAGATGAGCTGATTCAGTTCATCCAGCTGAAGAAGATTGATATAGCGGCCTCTTTTTTCCAACAAAGACCATAATCCCTCTTTCAACTCGGCAAACTGTGGATTACTTTTCAGCACAAGCAGGTATTGCTTGAATTTAGACTCATTACCGAGGTCTGTGGTCAACAGCTGGTTGAGTGTGTATCTGCTGAGATTATCGTCTATACCCGCTTTTACAGCCAGAAAACGGAGTATTTCTACATCGGAGACACGCTCCTGATAGAGAGAAGAACTGCTGCCGGGTGTAAGGGCTGCCCAGAGGATACTGCGGGCCATGGCCGGATTATCGTCATAGTACATCCAGAGATGCGGGAATATACCGGAGAAGTCATGTTCAACATCTGCCTTGTGCAACCATTGTTCCCAGTTGATATGTTCGCCCCCTGCCTGCGAGATAGCGCTCTCCTGTACCCTTGTACAGATATCGCGGATGGTGGCATCCGTTTCGTGATCAGCCAGTTTGCTGAATACCTGTATGGTGGCAGAGGACAGTTCCGGAATGGTACTGATCTTTCTGGCCAGCGTACGGCGGAGGTCTGCCTGCAGGTCCGGATATAGTAGTACAGGCGCTGCTGCTTCTACGGTAGCAATATTGGCTCTGGTCAGTGGTATTAATAGTATTCCTCTTATACCCGCTTCTTTAATAGCAGGAGAAGGTGCGTCAAGCGCCTTCAGGTAAAAGTTGTTCAGCTCATCGCCTGTTGTCACAGCAGAGGCGATAGCATTCAGGATGGCTGTGCGGCATGCTGTCTGTTGTTCCTGTTCGAATAACTGCACGAATTTTTCAAATAATGCAGGCCTTTGTGGAATCAGCTTACCCAGAATTTCATAAATGCGTACTGCAAGTGCCGTCTGGATATTCTGCTCAACCAGCTGTAACAGTGCATTGGATAATGTCTCATGTTGCGCAGTGTATGGCGCCAGCATGTTGATCAGTCCCAATGCGATATTGGCTTCTTTCTCCGTAGCCAGATTAGTGCAGAGGTGAGCAATGATCGGCGGTGTCAGTTGAATGCTATAGGAAAAAGCATGCAATGCAGCACTCCTTACATGGGCATCCGGATCGTTCCTGCCGGAGTCGAGCAGTACATCAAGCAGTTCCGGACTGTCTATACCATGTACTGCCAGCAATTGTATACAACGTATGCAGATCAGGGGAGATCTGTCTGATTTTATCAGTCGGGTCAATGCATCAGTGGGTACATAAGACCGGTCAAAACAGAAGCGTAGTACCATTTCTTTAATTGGGAATGGTTCTTCCGGCGTCAGCAACTGACTGATCAGTGGCAGGTCTGCTTCGTTTTGCAGCAGTAATCTGTTCACCAATACCAGTTTGTCAGCCTCGTCTACCTTGTTTAGTATTTCTTTGTAAAAGCTGAGATCTTCCGGTGTCGCATCCATAGGTATCAGCAACCAGGACAAGATCATGCTGCTGACATCCCTGTTGTCCTGCTGCCTGTAGAAGGAGATCAGGTGCTGTCTGGCTTGTTTATCTGTCACGGAAAATCTTCCCAGCAGGGGAAGAATAATATCTCTGCTTTCGTCCTGTTGCAGAGAAGCGATCAGCACATTGATAAACCGTTCTTTGACAGCTATCTGGTGCATACCAGTACCGGCTAACTGTAACAACATATCCGCCTTAAGCTGTGTATCTTTTTCTGCTTCGATCAGGTCTATCCATTTTGCAGCAATCGCGGGATCCTGCAGGTATGGGCTTGCTGATGACAGCAGAGAGTATTTTGTATCTGTATCAGAGAGCGATACCATATCCAGCATCATCAGGGATTGTGCGGTATTGGCCGTTCTTCTTTCTTTGATTTGTTCAATGATGTTACTCATGTCAGGATGTTTTCAGCGTATTGGGTTTAATACCTGCCAGGGCTTCTGTGAGTGTATCCTGCTGACCGGCTTCCAGGTTTAGTTTCAGAATGGCGTCCAGTGCTTTTTGTCTGGACTGCGTGTCCACCATTTCGTTGCGTACAACGGATAGTAGTACATCGAAGCGTTTTTCTACGCCGGGGCGCAGGTAACCATCGAGACAAATCCGAAGTAATTCCCTTTCTGTGTCATATAATAATACATCTTCCAGCGCGGCTGGTATCTGCGGATAGAGCTCCGCTACACCTGTCAGTATACCTGCGCAGGTAACCCTGAAAGGAGAACCCGGTTCTGTGAGTTCTGTACAGAAGGCATCTACCAGTTGCGGGTGACGGGCAACAGACAATGCTTTTACCTGATTGAAAAGTATTTCCCGCAGGCTTTCATCCCTTTCTTTTGTGAATAACTGTAATAGTGTATCAAGAACCTGTTCGGTTTTCAGACGTCCGATCAGTAATGAGAGTACTTTTTTACGCTGTGCTGTATTAGGCAGGTCTTTAATACCGTCCAGCAACATATTGCTGATCTCCGGATCTCTGCCTGCATAAGGGGCCAGCATATCTGTGAGTTGATTGAATTCTGCATCATCAAAAACGCCGGGATGGGAACTGAATGCAGCAGCCACTGTATTGCGAATCTCAGGCAATCGCATCACTGGTTTCAGGAGTTCCAGTACAGTGAGACGTACGCCTGCTGATCGGTCGCCGGCAAGAGCGGCAGCCATCTGTATCAGCTGCTCATTGCTTAGTTCCGGCATCTCTTTCTGTAGACGCAATGCCTGTTGACGGATACTTTCGTCACTGTCTTGTACAGAAGACCAGTATACCTGTGCCACCATATCTCCATTCCATGGACGTATGCGTTGTAATGCAAGCAAGGCCTGTGCACGCATATAGGACTCATTGTCAGTACGTAATACCTGTATGATCAGTGGTGCATAAGCTGTATCCAGCAGTTTGGCATCCGCCAGACGTCTGAGGATGCGTACACGTATATCCTTGTCATTCTTTACATCCAGATAAGGCTGTAAAGCAGATACGATCTTTTCTCCCCATACAGGGCATTTTTCCGCCAGTGTAAGCGCCTGTAACTGTAATAATGTACCGCCATTACGATGTTTGTCCAGTGCTGCCAGCGCAATATCCTCTGTCACAGCCGGTAATGTAGATAAAGTATCCTGTACCGCCGCCATTTCCTGTTCACTGAGTTGCGTATTAGCAGCCAGTGTAATAAAGAAGGGGGCCAGACGGCTATCCTGATGCAAACTTTCCTGTAAACGGTAAAGCAGGGCCGTACGGGTATCACGGTCTTTCTCCTGTTGAAATATCAGTATCAATGCATCAAACAATGCACTGAGGTCCGTAAAACGGGAGGTATTCAGTGATGAGAGGAAGAATAACAGTCTGTCGCGGGTTTCTTTGTCCTTCGTTTGTGGCAGTACTTCCAGCAGGGCAGTGGTCACTTCGGGAACATGCAGGTTCTGTGAGGCCAGTTGAATGATCTGGGCTTTGATTACCTGTTCTGCGTGGGGGCTTCCCAGTACTTTCCGGATCAGTCCCGGCAGGGAATGTTGGGTCGTATTGTCCATCCTTTTCAATTAGATATGATATAATAAAAGAGTGCGGTTACAATGTTTCTATCGCCTCTATTTTGTCGGTTTTGATCGTACAGCGTTTGCCTTCAGCAGTTCTGACCTCTACGGCGCCGGAATGCAGCTGACTGACAATACCGTGTACAATAGCGCTTGTCAAAAATATGGAGACGGGCTGTTGTTCTGTATAACTGTTTTCCAGTAATTTTTCGAACAGGGTTGTTGACATGACATTTGGGTTTTATGAACCAATGGGGTGAATTTCGAATATTTACTGCGCAAAAGTAAAATTTAATTAGGAATTAGATATTAAGAATTGGTAATGGGGATGCTTTTGACAACTGAAATAAACTTTTAAGGATATAGCGGAAAATAAAAAGGCCTGCGCTTATAATAAGAGCGCAGGCCTTTTGTAATATGGTATGAGCGTTGTTAAGATCAGAATCTGAAAGTTGCATTCACTGACAGACGTCTTGGCATTTGTTTTTCCAGAGTGGTCCATCCTGTGAAATACTCCTTGTTGCTGACGTTATCCAGCTTTACACCCAGACGGTATGATTTTGCATTGTAGAATACAGATGCATTCAGTACCGTGTAAGAAGGCAGTGTGAATAAACCAGTGGTCAGACCGTTGGTTACATTGTTATCACTTGCATAGTTACCGCCAAAGCCCAGACCAAGACCTTTTACAGTGCCTTTGGTGAAGGTATAGCTGATCCACGCATTCGCAAGGTTAGCCGGACCTGCAGATACCGGTCTTCTGTTCAGGTATTCTTTATCTGTCTGTAATGATTTGCTGTCATTGTAGCTGTAACCAGCTACGATATTCAGACCCGGGAGCGGATTCGCGATCACATCAAATTCCACTCCTTTGCTTTTCTGTTTGCCATCCTGTATCGTAACGTTGTAGGCGGTACCTTCACGTTCTACAGTGATCTGACGGGTCATGTTAGACACCAGCAGGTCATAATAACTGGCAGTCAGTGCTACTTTGTGGTTCAGCACATCCAGTTTTACACCACCTTCCCATTGGTTCGCCTGTTGTGGCTTGAAAATGTTGGTGTAGTCAGGCAGTACTCTTGTGCCGGGAGGGGTGTTGCTGAAACCATTCATATAGTTACCAAATACACTTACCTGATCTTTAACGATCTGGTACACCAGACCAAATTTCGGAGATACTGCTGTCTGACCGTATTTGTCGCTTGTCGTATTGGTTGCGAAATCTGTGTATCCTTTGCTTTCGAAACGGTCAACGCGTAAGCTGGCCATTGCGCTTAACGCGTCTGTAATATTCAGTACATCGGAGATGTAGGCACTGTAGACCTGTGCACTGCTACCATCTTTAGTACCACCCTGTCCTGCGAGTTTCGCATCCACTGCTGCTCTTGTCAGCTGTGCATAGCGTGGGTCATCATTACGGGTCACGTTTACGAAGTCAAACAGTGCATATGCGCTATTATTATTCACAGTGCTCTGGTCATTGAAATCCAGACCGAATACTACGCGGTTACGCAGATTACCGATCCTGAAATCACCGATGAAGTTCTGCTGGATATCTGTTGTGGTCGTGGTAGAATTCTGATTGTATGCAAAACGGCTCAGTAAAGTATCGTTTGCCGGAGCAGCGCCTCCTGTAGGACTCATATCCAGAAACATCACATAAGAGTAATAACCATCGCTTTTACGGGAGCTTCTTGACAATACAGTCTGAGATGTCCAGTTGTCAGATATCTTATAGGTAGCCTGACCATAGAGGTTCACGGTAGGCGTTTTGTGTGTCAGGTCATTGCTGGTGTAAGACCTGTTGAAATCCATATGCAGTTGTTCCGGCGTACGCGCAATCAGCGGACGATATCTGTTGAAAAACACCATCAGTGCATTGGTGCTTTCAGCATTGTAAAACTCTGCATTTACAAGGAAGGATAATTTATCATTTGCCTTATAAGAGAAGCTTGGCGCGAAGAAGATAGATTTTTTGAAACCCGCATCCTGGAAGCTGCCTTCATCATGATAAGCAGCGTTTACACGCAGTAATGCCGTTTTATCTGCATTCAGTGGTGCATTCACGTCGGCTGTCACACGGTTCAGGCCAAATCCGCCTGCAGTGTAACTGATTTCACCACCGAAAGTTTCGTAAGGTTTTTTGGTAACGATATTCAGTAACCCACCGAAAGAAATATAGCTGCTGCCAAACAAAGTACCGGAAGGACCTTTGATAGACTCGATTCTTTCTACATTAGCAGGATCAATACCACCATTGGTCAGACCCGGAATACCATTGATCATAGTTGGCTGTACGCTGAAACCACGCATAGAGAAATAACCCGCACCGTCTGTAGGACGGCCTGTAGATGACCATAGTTTGGTAACACCCGGTGTGTTTTTCAATGCGTCGTCAAAGTTGGTCACAATCTGTTCCTGCATCAGTTCTTTAGATACAATATTGTATACCTGCGGATTCTCCAGATTTTTTAAAGGAAGACGCGCTACATAGTCAGATTCTTTTTTTGCGAACTTACTACGGCCGGTCGCTACTTCTACTTCCTGCAACTGGATGTCTGACAGCTGTAAAGTAATGTTGATCTCAGTAGTATTATCAGCGGAGACGATAACAGTTTCTTCTTTTGCGCCGTGGCCCAGCAAGGTAATCTGTAAGGTATAAGTGCCCGGTTTCACATTGTTCAGTAAAAAAGCGCCATTCTCGTCTGTAATGGTCGATTTCTTCGTGTTTTTTAATGTTACTGATACCATCGCAGCAGCCTTTCCGTCTGTCGTCTTAACTGTACCTTTAACGACTCCGTTGCCGTCTTCTGCAAACAGCATACAAGGACTGAACGCCAGGAGCATCAAAAGTAAGGTCTGAAATAATCTCATATAATACTTAGGTTTGGGCCGCGAAGTTGGGCCATAAACAGCGGAACAGTTTATGCAATCGGGAAAATGATTTACGCTATGCGGAAAAATAGTTGAAGGCTCAACTATAATTGGTGCTAGATTAGTTGCTGGTCAGGCGGTCTGAGGCATAAGACTTGCTATCTGTTCGCGTAAATCTATCCGGCTTATTTGTATATTGTATAGCTAACGATTCAGATATGAAGATAATATGCACGATTGCCACTCTGGTTACCTTATTTACCTGTCCTGCCTCCCGTCCGGAAACAAAAGTCAGTCCTGTCCGGACTGAACAGGAAGATACCGGTATTATTACCGGCGCCAGCCAGACGGCTGCCTATCTCCCCTTATTGAAAGGAAAAAGAGTCGCGGTGCTGGCTAATCCTACTACCGTCATCGGAAATAGTCATCTGGTGGATAGTCTCTTGAAGAGAGGGGTTAAAATTGTCAAGGTATTCGGACCAGAGCATGGTTTCCGTGGGAATGCCAGCAACGGTGCTAAAGTGAAAGATGAAAAAGATGCCGCGACCGGGTTGCCCATCATCTCACTGTATGGAGCTAAGCGTAAACCAGGTGCTGCCGAGCTGGCAGATGTAGATATTGTCATCTTTGATATACAGGATGTAGGATGCCGCTTTTATACCTATATCAATGTACTGAGAGATGTCATGGAAGGTTGTGCAGAGAATAATAAGGAAGTCCTGATACTGGATCGTCCCAATCCTAATGGTTATCTGGTAGACGGACCGGTGCTGGATATGCGCCTGAAATCAGGTATCGGACAGTTTCCGATTCCCATTGCGCATGGAATGACCATCGCAGAGTTTGCAAAAATGATCAATGGGGAAGGCTGGTTGCCGGGTGGGAAGACCTGTAAACTGAAAATCATTCCGGTGAAAAACTACCGGCATGACATGGAATATACCCTGCCGGTAAAACCATCACCGAATCTGAATACACAACAGAGTATATTATTATACCCTTCTACCTGCTTATTTGAAGGTACTGTCATCAGTCAGGGGAGAGGTACACAATATCCTTTTACCATATTGGGAAGTCCTGCATTAAAGGACAAATACAGTTTCTCCTTTAAACCGGTGAGTATTCCCGGTATGAGCGAAACGCCATTACATATGAATAAGGAATGCTACGGGCTGGATCTCAGAAACTATGATGTAGCCGGACTACGTCGTCAGAAAAAGATCAATCTTGAGTGGATGATCTCTCTCTATAATGCTTATCTGATAAGGCCCGCTTCTTTGACCGTACCAGTACCCAGATAGGAAACATCGACTATCTGGCAGGCGTGTCTGCATTCAAACAACAGATTATTGCCGGCAAAACAGCGGAAGAGATCCGTGCTTCATGGGAACCCGGTTTATCAAAGTATAAAGAGACACGTAAAAGTACCTGCTGTACCCCTGAGCATAAAGGGGGGATTTTTCCGGTTTTTGGGCAGACGTGATTGCGTACGCGGGCATTTCTTTGATATTTGCTCCATACGTGACAAACTATTTTATCCCAAAAACATCATTCCATGGCATGGAGCTATAGAAAACGAATTAAAATTATCCCCGGCGTACACCTCAATATCAGCCGTAAAGGTATCAGCACGACCATCGGAGTCAGAGGTGCGAGCCTGAACATTGGTCCCAATGGCACCTATCTGAATACAAGTATTCCCGGTTTAGGCATCTATAACAGACAAAGATTGTCGCCCGCGCCCGGCCAGTCTCACAGACCGGAAAGCCATGTGCCGGACGTGGCAACACTGGAGCCGGAAGACCGTGGCAACATATTCAGTGTAGCCCCCAATGATGTTACCAGCAATGATATGCAGGGCATAAAAGACACTATCATCTCTGCACACCGTCAGAAGAAAGAACTGACACAGGACCTCGCGAAGGTACAGTCAGCGCTTTTGTATCCCGCATGAAGTTGCTGTGTTCCTATGTGTTTATATACGGACTGTTTATACGTACAATACCAGAGCAGATAAAAGCAACCATCTCTGCACAACAGGATGCGATACTTCGTATAAAAGAACAGATCGATAACAGTTATATGCAGATGGATATTGAGTTTGACGCAGAAATGAAAGCGAAATTCAATGTGCTGGAAGAGGCCTTTAAACAATTATCACGCTCACAGAAAGTATGGGACGTTACCAATGCGGTGCAGCAGAACAGGGTAGCGGCAAGGTCTGCCGCATCAACACTTGTGATGAAAAGAGAAGTGGCAGTTGCCGTGAAAAGTATTCCCGACATCAGATCTGAGAGGGCGCCTTTATGGCTGAAGAATGCAAATGGCGCAGACCTGTATCTATATCCCGGATTTGTGATCATGTACGACTCCCGCGACCAGTTTGGTATTATCGGATACAACGAATTACAGTTTGACTTCGGACCTGTCCGATTTGTGGAAAATGGTATTGTACCCGGTGATAGTAAGGTGATCGACACAACCTGGGAAAAGGTAAACAAAAACGGCAAGCCTGATAAGCGATTTAAAGACAACCGACAGATACCAATAGTGAGATATGGTAGTATATCTCTGAAGACCCGTAATGGCTTACATGAGGAATATGAATTCAGTAATTACGAAGCAACAGATTCCTTCGGTAACGCATTTTCCAATTACATCAGATCTATCAGCAATTAAGCGAATAACCTCTGCCGCTGCGGATAGCATTTGCTGTCTGCAGCGGTATATATGATAACCCACTATTAATGAAGCCGCACCCTCAAAAAAGAAGTTGCCTGTCCTCTGTTGTCAAAGCCGGTATTGTCCTGTTACTGGTATATATCCTGTTGTTACTGATGCCGGGATTGTATTCCCAGTCAGTTTATAAAACACCATACGGTAAAAAATATCATACAGCAGATTGCAGGATGGTAAAAAATGTTTCTCAGCGATTGTCACTGACAGAAGCGCGTCGCATGCATCTGGATCCTTGCAGGATCTGTCATCCGGAAGTACAGGAGTCATTGATACCACCTGTACAGCAACTACTGCAGCAGCCTATAGAACAGACCTCAGAAAAAAACCAAAAGAAGCCGGCTGGTACAGGAAATACCGTGCGTTGTCAGGGTATTACTAAAAAAGGAACCCGATGTAAACACATGACAAGCATCGGCAACGGATACTGTTTTCAACATCAGCCGGATTAAACGGTAATTGCACAGGGAAATGCTATATTGAGTACAAATCTCCCTCATACTTATGAACCCACGTAACATTTTCATTCCGGTTTTACTGCTGCTTGTTGTTGCATGTGCCGACAAAACTCAAAAGAAAATACTTGATTTCGGTGTTTTTAAGCTCACGGTGCCTGCCGGCTGGACCAAATTCAAGAAGCAGGGTATTGATACCTATGTTGGCGGACTGACTAATGGAACGGATACGCTGCATTTTGGTTATGGACACTATTATGAGGAGGTAGGTCAATTTACAGATGAAAAAATGAAATATGCAGCAGATACCGTTAATGGATTACGGGCAAATATAGGGTTGTCAGAAACTCCCGGTCATCTGGCCGTGATGATTATCTCTGTTAACCGGGAAGATCAGTTTATCATAAATGGTTCAGATTTAAAACAGCCAGTGGTTGCCCTCGACATTTTCCGGTCAGTTGTCTTTGAAGAAAGTAATGTATCAAAGAATCATATCACATCTGTTGATAGTTTCATCTCGCGTGCTCCTGTCACAGGAAAGGGATTGTTTAGAATGTATTGCGTATCCTGTCATTCTCTTGCTATTAAGCTTGTGGGGCCGGCACTGTCTGAACGGGTAAATGTCAGGAATGATCAGTGGATGTATGCTTTTTTAAAAAACCGTGCCTCTGTTAGTGCAGATACCGGCCAGATCCGGTTAAAAAAACAATATGGTTTTGAATGCCCTGATTTTTCCAATCTTACTGATGAAGAACGCTGGGCATTGATCGATTATATAAAAGTCAGGTAGCTTATTTCCTTCATGAAGAATGCATATTTAGCTAAATAAAGATTTTGCGGGCTCCTCCATTGTTGTTACATTTAATTGTAATTTTTACAATTAATAATTAACGTACTGCATCCTGCACAAATTTGTATACCGTCAACCATCCGGATAGTTGAAACCGTTATCTCCGGCTATCTGAAAAAATTACTGCGCCTGTATATGAGTGAGCAGATATTTGTGCTGGTTGGATGATCTCGCCGCAGGATAATATGCTGCTTAAAATGACTCATTCGAAGAAGCGACGAACAAGCGACGGCGAAGCGACGAATCTGCGACGAATAACCCCCATCGTTACAGATCATATCTGAAGGATTATTAACCCACATTCCTACTTGCAGCACCCTAATATTTTATCATTATAAATCTCACGTATGAAAAGAAAAATTCCCCTTCTTGCATTCGCAGCCACTATGCTGTTTGCCTGCAAAAAAGATGTTGACAACAGTATCGCCAACACTTTAACAATCCCATCTACAGCAGCTGTCGCTGCAGCAGCCCTGCCTTCTTCCGATTTTAAAGGTGTCAACTGGGCCGATACCCGGGATAACTTTGCTGATGATGAACTGGTCCTTTCAGGTACCACTATCAGTGACAGCTATGCCACCATTCAGACCAAAGCTGATTATATATGAGCGGCTTTCAGACAGCAGGCGCCAATACGGTACGGCTGCCGGTTAATCCGCCTACAGTACTGGGTACATGGTGGCAGGCATATAAAGGTGCTATTGATAAAGCCAGCACTAAAAACATGAAAGTCCTGCTGGCATATTGGGAAGGTGCCTCCTCCCGCAATGGACTGATCGATAATACTACCACCTTCTGGCAGATGTGGGATGCGATCATCGCTGCATACCGGTCCAATCCGCTGATCTATTTTGAGGTCTTTAACGAGCCTCACGGTTACAATTCAACAGACCTGCTGACCCTGTATAATCAATTCGTAACAAGATACCTGGTGTGCCTAAAAACAGGGTTGTGCTGGACGGTACCGGCTACTCCACAGGAGTGAATACGGTGGGCGCAGATACCCGTTTTGACAGCTGTATGCTCTCTTTTCATGATTATACCTGGTTTGAAAGCAGTAAAACAACAACGGCCGACTGGGAACAGCCGGTGAAATCATTGGCTTATCCGAACAGGACTATTGTCACCGAGTTTGGTACCGTAATGACAGATGGCACCAATTACAGCGGTGCACCGGGATCAAATGTGAATAACACCTATCTGCAGGGCATGACAAATTCTTTGCGGGAACTGGGCGTAGGTTGTGTATACTGGCCGGGACTGCGCACAGGCGATACCTACAGTATGTTCACTGCTAATGGCACATCCCTTGCTACTAATAATAACTCAGGTTTAACCCGTTTAAAATATGCGTGGGGAACCGGCACAATTACACCTCCTTATGCATCATTTACAACAGGAGCTTATTATAAAGTCATTAATAAACACAGTGGTAAAGCACTGGAAGTATATAACCAGCTGACTACTAACGGCGCCACAATCGATCAGTGGGATTATTGGGGTGGTAACAGCCAGCAATGGTCATTCAATACTGCAGGGAGCAATTATTTTTCTGTGATTAACAGGAATAGTGTTAAGTCGCTGGATGTGAATGGTCAATCTACTGCCGCAGGAGCAGCAATCGTGCAATGGGACTATTGGGGCGGCAACAATCAGCAATGGCAGATTGTTGATATAGGTTTCGGTTATTACAAGTTATTAAACAGGAACAGCGGTTTCTCATTGGATGTCAATGGTCAGTCAACAGCCAACGGAGGTAATGTGATTCAGTGGAATTGGAATAGTGGCGCTAATCAGCAATGGCAAATTACAGCACTTTAATCGTAAAAGGTTGTTATCCAATATTGAAAGAGGCTGTCCTGTCATCGGCGGACAGCCTCTTTTCCTATTTTCGGAAGTCCAGATAAAGAACAGCTGACATATCAATACTTTACTATTTTTGTGTATATGTTAGTGTCCTACACTTATCCCCGGCACCTCAAAGCCGGTTTCTTTTCCCGCATTACATGGTCTGTACTGCTTGCACTGTTACTATCACCATTCCTGCTGCAGGCCCAGCATACAAAGCGTCCTGACTATCAGTTACTCTGGCGTATAGAGGGCCCCGGAGTAAGTACGCCTTCCTACCTGTTTGGTACCATGCACCTGACAGAAAAGAGGGTGTTTGACTTCAGTGATTCGGTGTTGCTGGCATTGCGTAGCACAGATGCATTTGCCATGGAGATCGATCTTGATTCCGTTATGGCATATATGCTTTCACCCGGTGGTCCCTTGCGGGATACCGTAAATTATATGCGTACAATACTGACGCCCGCAGAATATAGATTTGTGGATAGTCTGGTAATGAAGAAGTCAGGCGTGCCGATCGCACAACTGAATCTGAAAAGACTCTGGTTCGTAGAAAAACTGTTGCTGGATGAAGATGAAGTGATCAGTAAAACTGCGGGTACAGGAGCAAAGGCAGAGAATATCTTCCTCGATGGGTGGCTGCATCAGAAAGCCACATTTATGGGGAAGCCGGTGCATAGTCTTGAGCGTCTTGAAAACCAGCTGTATTTCATGAGTGCAGATGTAACAGCATTGCAAAAGGAAATCTTCCTTGAAAGTATCGGGTATCAGATTTCAGCCAACGAAAGACCGGCGGAAAAAGAGTTGTTTGATGCACGTGTGAATTTTCTGGACTCGCTTGTTAATATCTATTATGCCGGTGATCCGCAACGTATGTACAACCTTGTGGATAAGTCAAAGGCAGATGATATGGGACCGGGACTGGGTAAACGTAATATCGAAATGGCAGCTAACCTTGCCACACTGATAAAAAGCAAAAGTGTATTTGCCGCTGTAGGCGCTGCACATCTCTCCGGTAATACGGGCCTCATCACACTCCTGCGTGCCAAAGGTTTCAGTGTGAATCCGGTGAAGGCCACCTTTACAGGTGTGGCACAACGTGAACGGCAACGGCTGGATAGTGTGAAAGGATACACACTCAACAGAATGGCAGATGGCTATAGCGTCGTATTTCCGGGCGTACCTATCGCTTATCCGATCCCCAATATGAACCGGAAAATGTATGTAGGTACCAATGACAATGAAGCCGCATTTTCCCTGTCTATGGATCTGCCACAACTGGATAAAAATGAAAAAGAACTGGTGGATATGCTCATCGCAAATATGGCGGCACAGGGTAAAGCCGAGCTGAAAAGGTCATATCCGATTGTTTACAGGGATATTCCGGGTACTGAAGCCGTAATGATGCAAGGCAAGCTGCCCTTCCATATGCGCCTGTTTATACGCAATAACAGGGCTTTTGTTTTTATGTATGGTTCTGAAGGTACAGATAGCACGGCAAGGAAAGACTTCTTCAAATCTGTCCGCTTCTATGATGTGGTGCGTGCAGTAAGTGTGTATGATACCCTGTATCGTCCGGAACTGGGCTTTTCAGCAGTTATGCCTTCAGATGCCAATTATGTGAAAGCGGATCATAAAGGGGAAACGCGTCCGGTAGAAGCCTATACCGCACTGGACGATGCGCATCGTATTTCATATGTGCTGCGCATTGAGAAAATGAAATCAGGGTATTACAATACAGATGATGCAGCTGCATTGGCAGGTATCCGTACTGTACTGCTCAGACAGGATTCCACTTCACAACTGATCGATTCAACTATGACCAGAAAAGATGGTTACGCTTTCTTTAAACTGGTTTATCGTCATACCAGCGGGTATATGTCCCGTCTGCACTTTATATCAAGGGGGAATCTGGCCTATAGCCTGCTTTGTACCTATGATAGTAAAAGCAAAGACAGCAGTTACTGGAAAGGTTTTCTGGATGGCTTCAACATACTGCCGGTAAAAGCACAGGAACTGCATACACCTTTTACGGCTGCTGACAGCAGCTTTACGATCAATGGTCCTGAATCGTTTACCTTTTATGGTCATGATAAGGCAATGGCAGTCTCTGACGATGTATATGCAGCACTGGATAGTGCCTCTTTTTCCTCTTACATTGTTACGGTCAATAAATATTCACGTTATCATAGTGGTGATCCGGATAGTCTGATGAAAACATTTCTTCATCCGGAAGATTCTTCTCTCATTGTAGCAGATTACAGGAAATCGGTGATAAACGGATGGCCGGTATATGATACGGAGTTGAAATCATTGAATACAAGTCTGCGTTCATATAGAAGAGTGATCGTTGTAGGGCATGCGATGTATTGTTTGTCTGCCATTATACCTGAAGAAGTAGTCAGCGCCGGTCGTGCACAACAGTTCTTTGAATCCTTCCGTCCGGGAGAAAAAGAACAGGCCTCTCCATTGAAAATCGGAGATAAGAAACTGGGCGTACTACTGGGAGATCTGCAAGGGACAGATACGACTGCTTTCAAAGATGCCAGCGAGTATCTGGTTTACATGCGTCCGGACAGTCTTGATAAATCTACCATCTTAAAAGCATTGGAAGTTCCATTCCCGCTGGATACCACCGGCTACAGAAGAGTACAGCTGCTGGTAAATCTGGAGGAAATGGCGGATGATACGATTGTAGCAGCTACAGAACGTTTGTTTGCCACTATAAAAGATACAGGTTTACGGATAGAACTTTTAAGTATGCTCAGCGGAATACCTCTGGACACTGCTATGCAGACATTTATCCTTCTGGCAGCAGCCATTCCGGAGGATAATGATATCAATGATAACATCTTCTCCTATGCTATGGAAGACAATGGCATGCAGGAAAAATACCTGCCGGCTATTATTGCAGCTGCGGAGAAATCAGGAAGCCTCCTGCAACAGTTTGTTGTTCATTTCAATGAGGATTCCATCTGGAGAGCACCTTATTTTACAAAGTATGGTCTGGAAAGATTGGCGCCGGGTATGGTACAACTGTTGGAACGCCAGTTAAAAGCATGGAATGCCGATCAGAAAGAGAATGGCAGCTTTGTATGGTTGAGCCGCGTATTGGCTACCGGTAATACCTTATCCTTGCCGGGAATGCCGGTGAAGGCAGATGCTGTTTTCTCTAAATTGCTGACAGATTCAATTCCTGCTATCAAAGCATTTGCTGCACGTGGATTGATCAATCATGGTATCAAAGTAAATGATAAAGTGTTAAAAGATATTCTCAATGATGATGTGGTAGCTTACTCATTCATTGTTGACATCGAAAGCGATCAGCACCTGACACAGATTCAACACCTGTTGACTCAGGAGCTGGTAGGACGTGCTTATCTGGCTTATAACATGGAAGAATACAATGCAGATGAACCCATCGAACAGGTAAGCCGCATAAAGGTGCAGATTGATAATAAACCTGCAGTGTGGATCACCCTGTATAGCTATAAAAATTTCGATGATGAACTGTCTTACATATTTAACGGACCTCAACCTTTAGAACCATCTAAGTTCAATACCAAACCCGATCTGTTTTATCCATTGGAAGATGTGGAAAAGGTGAAGAATAAAAAAGAACTGACAGCAGAAGCGATCAAAGCATACAAGGAATATCTTGCACCGCCGGTGGTTGTGAACGAATATTGATAGAGTACACTACTTATCTTGTATATAATCCCCCGGCTGATAACCGGGGATTTTTATATTTAACCCCTGTTTTTTTCGTTAACTTTAAAAAAAAACGATGGAAAACAAAGGGCTGCTTTTTATCCCCGATATAAGTGGCTTTACCCGTTTCGTGAATGAGATCGAACTTGAACATAGCCATCATATCATTCAACAGTTACTGGAGGTATTGATCAATGCTAATCAGGCCGGGTTCGAGATATCCGAAATAGAAGGAGATGCCATTTTGTTTTATAAGTTTGGTGCACCACTTGAACTGGAAGTATTATATCAGCAGGTGGAAAGAATGTTCTGTGAATTCCACCGCCACCTCAACGCTTACGATCAACGCAAGATATGTCAGTGCCACGCCTGTGTGGCAGCCGTTAATCTTACCCTGAAGTGATCACACATTACGGCGAGTTTACAACTTATCAGGTGAAGAATTTCAGTAAACTGATTGGCAAAGACGTCATCGTTGCGCACCAGTTATTGAAAAATGATATTGCAGAACATGAATACTGGCTTGTGACAGACAAACTCTTCCGGGATGAACAAAGCCTGATCTTGCCGCGTGGATGAAATGGAACGCCAGTAACAAAGAAACAGAAACCGGTAACGTACTGTTCCATTATACACAATTGGGCGAACTGAGAAAACAATTACCACCGGAGCCGGATCCTCAGTTGGAGCTATCCCGTAAAGTGAAGGTGTTTTCCGTATCAAAAGAATATGAGGTCGATATTAAAACCCTGATATATACTGTTTCCACTTTGAATTCCGTCATCTTTGGCAGGTAGGGCTGAAAGCCGTAGATGAAGTAGAACATTTCCTGCCGGGCGTTGGAAGCCGTCACCGGCATGTAATGAATAACGGCCGGGAAGTGCTGATGTATACCAGTAGCTTTTTCTACGATCCGGAAGATAAAGTGGTATTCAGTGAAACAGAAGAAAAAAGGAAAAGAGCCACCTATTATACCGTAGAGAAAATAAACGATCATAAGGCCAGACTGACCATTGATTATTACCTGCATAAAAATCCCATCAACGAATTCGTTTTTAAACTCACAGAAAAACAGCACTCGAAGCGGATCTGCGAAAGTCGCTGGACAATCTTGTACCCATTGTCATGGAGATGAAATTACCACTCGAATTCTGATAACAGACCACTTTCAACAGGTGGTCTTTTTTTGTTAATGCCGTTGATAACCTGTATACATGGACGATGCTGATAACTTTTCCGTCAATGGTACAAATCCTCCCTTATTTCTCCGTCTATGGTAATAAGTTTCATTCAACTTTGCGCCGACGTTAGGCTATGCCAATTTTCCATTACATGTCCTTAATATAATCTGATGGTATTCAGAATGATTTATTGCCTCATGGTGGCTGCTGTCCTCTGCAGCGCCTGTGGTAAAGTATATGACCTGAACGGGGTGGACTGGGAAGCAGATGTACCACCCAGTGATTCCGTATTCAACCGTGAAATACAGATCCTGAATCTGGGTGCGCACCTGCCGGAAGGGCATCAGCCGCTGGATGATACAGATCCGATGTTTTTTAGTCTGGAGCGTTTCACCTCTATTGGTATCGGCTATAGGAGTACTGATCGCTGGGATATCGCTTTCAGCGGAATGGCGCGTGCCAATATCACTGCGAATAATGGGCTAAAAGCGGTTTTGGATATGGTACTTCAGCTATCGGCGGACTGGTTGTACTGGACGCTGCTTTTGATGATGTGACCGAAATACCGGATGACAGCCAGTTTAAATATCCTGGTGAGACGGGACTGGATGATCAGGGGGCTTTTGGTCAGCCACTGGGACATGTTGTGTATACTTTCGAAGGCAATTTTCTTCGCCCTGATATCATGAAAGACATCGAAAATCCCGATCCCGCCATACAGGTACAGGTAAATAAGTACCGGCATATGATCTATTGTCTTTCACAGGAAACAGTAAAGACATTTAAAGACGTCCGCACACTGAGACCGCGTACCATCATCATCAAAACAGCAAAGGGAAACTATGCAAAAATGGAGACGCAGAGTCTGTATGATGGTATCATGGATGCCATGCAGATGCGCAGGGATAAGGATATCAAAATGCCTGTGTATAGTTTCCGCTATGTACTGGCTAAAGCAGGAGAAAGCGCTTTGGTTTCATGGTGAACCGGCCGAAGATCACTGTTACATTATAAGCAACGAAAAACAATGGCTATTAACATATATACAATGAACAAACTGCTAACCGCATAAAGCAATTTTGCCGGCTTGTCATCATAGTCACGCTTGTTACAGGTTTTTATGCCTGTAAGAAAACCGAAGTGGTACCTTTGAACGTACACCCGGCAACACAATTCAG
>NZ_VOHS01000066.1 GCF_007896845.1 Chitinophaga pinensis
TTATTTTTTTGATAGTTGGTCGTAGTGTAGTAACAGTTGCCAAAGGAAAACGTAACAGCGCGAAGTAGTACTGATCATCTTCTCCGACGAAACTCTTCACATACTCATAGTAATTTTGTAACAACAGATCATCCGCTGTGTTTGCCTGCTCAACAGCGAGGTAGTTATCTGTGTTAGCAGTAGCAGTAATACCAGCGCCTGCCTGTACAGCATGTATTAAACCTTTCGCAGTCGCCAGACTTCCTCCTGAACGGATGCCTGCTTCGGCAGTCATCAGATATACTTCTGATAAGCGTATAGCATAAGCCACTTCTGACAGTTGTGTCGTCGTCAATGTAGACTGTACATACTTTATAAAGTAGAAGGTACCTGCTTTATCACCATTAGCATTGCCGAGGTACCATTGCTGACGCGGATCGTTTGCCAGCATATCTTTTAATACGGTGGTAGCTACATAAAAAGAGTTACGTCTCACATAGATACCGCTGGTATTATAATAATAAGCTCCCTGATTTGCCTGTGGTATAACGCCCAATATTACCTCTTTACTACTCAATCCTTTTGCATAGAAGATATCACGGGTATTGGGTTCTAACACATAGCCACTGTTGCTGATCACATCGTTACCGATAGCTACACACTGTGCGTAATCATCCTGCTGTCCACGAGCCAGCAGGACACGCATTTTC
Organism: Chitinophaga pinensis; assembly: GCF_007896845.1. Lineage (GTDB taxonomy): Bacteria > Bacteroidota > Bacteroidia > Chitinophagales > Chitinophagaceae > Chitinophaga > Chitinophaga pinensis_C. Next base: position 690 of record NZ_VOHS01000066.1, read on the forward strand.
AATGCCATTGCCGCCCATTTTGTCACATATACATTACTGCCGGATGTGGCAGCATTTTCTACTGCATAGTCAAGATCAGACAATAAACTCATAGCTGCTCTTTACATCAGAACGTCCTTTCGCATAGGTAGTGGAAGTAAGGAACTTGTCATGCAACAGTGCACCGAAGCTACTGTTGATATCAAACCACTGCCCCATCAATGACAATACCTTAAAAGTGGCAAAAGCCCGCATAAACCTGGCTTCTGCCAGTATCTGTTCCTTTCTGCCATTGGAAAACAAATTTCCGCCGAGCAGGGTGACCTGATCTATTATACCATTGGCAGCATTGACGAGGGAGTAATATCGTCCCCAGTCTCCATTGAAATTTGTTTTTCCTAATACATTGCTGGCTTCATTTAATGTATTGTGTCCATCATCCAGCACTCCTGTCAGTATACCGGGATTCACCTGATTTGATGACCAGTTTGTATTTGTTTGTGAAGCATTGGCAAAACGGTAGTACACGCCGTTGAGCGCTATGTTGGCTGTTTGTTGATTGGTAATTGCATTTCCCTGTACCAGTGCATCTTTTGGCAGTTCGTCCAGCTGCTTATTACAGCTATACTGGCCTAGCCCTATCAATACGGCTGATAATATGATAATAGTTTTTTTCATCTTGAAGTCCCTTTTAGATCATAATAAATCACACGTTTAGAATCCGAATCTGAAACCCAGTACAAACTGACGGATAGTCGGATAATTATTGGAATCCGTATAACCGTCTACAATGCTATATGGGTCATTACTCACTTCCGGATCCTGTCCCGGATAATTGGTAATGGTAAACAGATTGGTCGCGGAAGCATAGATAGAGGCGCCCTGTATCTTTGTCCGCTTTAACAGTGTTTCAGGAAACTGGTAATTGAGTGTTATAGATTTCAGCTTGATAAAAGACGAGCTGTAAATATCATTGCTGCCGGTATAATTGACATTCTGTCCGTAGATCAGTCTTGGGCGATCTGAGTCTGTATTTTCAGGGGTCCAGCGATCCAGTATACGTACGCCTTTATTCGTGAGATCACTCACTGATTTATTGGCAATATCTGCTGCATATAGGATATGTCCACCATAGGAATAGGTCAATAATGCTGACAAGGTGAAATTACGCCAGTTGAAGGTGTTTGTCCATCCGCCATAAAACTTCGGTGCAGCACTTCCTATGAGTGCATAGGAATCAGGGAATCCGGTGAGCGGACCGGTGGTAGCCAGTGTAAACATCGGATCTCCTATATTCAGATAAGGTGTAAAGAAGGCATAATAAGGGAAAGCTGTTTTATATGCTTCCAGTTGTTCCTTGTTCTGGATGATACCATTAAAAGGTGTACCCACAAACTGTCCTACCGGATATCCTGTACGCAGTACTGTATTGGACATGATATAGCTTTGTCCACCGGAAGACGTCACCCCGCCGCCATGATTCGGATCTGTATAATCCATATTCAGACCGGTCACAAGACTACGGTTGAATGACATATTCAAGCTACTTCTCCAGCCTGCGTGTTTACCTGTAATAACGTTACCGGAGACTTCTATTTCAAGTCCTCTGTTACGGATATCCGCCAGATTGGCGATCACAGAAGAATAGGAAGAACTGGCGGGCAGCGGCTGATTGAATAATAAACCGGAGGACTTCTTCTCATAAACGCCTACATTTACTACCAGACGGGATCTGAACATAGAGATATCGATCCCGGCATCCTTCTGTAAGGTTTGTTCCCATTTAACCTTATTGTTACCCAGCTGAGACGGAATCACTGCGTTTGTGCCGTTGTAAGATACAGGCGTATAAAGCGTACGATACAGATAGTTGCCTATATTCTGTGTTCCGGTATAACCTGCACTGGCACGCAATTTCATATCATCTATCCATGTAAGCTTTTTCATAAATTTCTCCTGCGAGATACGCCAGCCGATACCACCAGAAGGGAAATATCCGACTCTGTTATCTGAAGAAAACTTAGAAGAAGCATCCGAACGGCCTGTAAAAGTGATCAGGTATTTGTCTTTGAAGGCGTAGTTGGCACGCAGGTAAAAGCTTAACAGCGCATTTTGAAAAGCGGCGGACTTCGCTGGTAATGTAACCGCTGCAGACGACAGATTATTTAGGATAAAGTCATCCGGGTAGGTTTGTCCGGAGGCCTGAAAGGAATTAGACCTGTCTTCCTGCCACGAAGTACCCGCCACTACGTCGAGACGGTGGTCCGGTCCGAACTGCTTATTATAGCTCAATGTATTTTCATAGAGATAGCTGGTCGTTTCAGTCTGTCCCTGTGAACCAATACCACCCATAGAGCTTCCTGCGCCGCTGGCAGTTTGTACCTGAGCAGAAGAAGGGGTGTAATTACGCTGGTGATATTGGTTGTAATTGATGGAAGCCTGACTACGGAATTTCAGTCCATTCACGATATTGTATTCGAGTGCGAGCGATCCTAGAAAGAGTCCATTCTTGCCCTTATTGATACCATTTAACAATGCCAGTGGATTTTGAAACCCATTGAAATTATCCGAGTTTACGGCACTACCTGCCAGATTAGCCAGTGTGCCATCAGGATTGTAAGGCGCTCTTGTAGGCGGCGCATATAAAGCCTGCGCATAAGCACCATTTGTGATATTATTGGTAGAAAATGCGTAATTGATATTTGTTGTAAACTTCAGCCGTGCATTGACCTGATTATCCAGATTCAGTTTACCGGACAGGCGCTGGAAGTCAGTTCCCTTTACCACACCTTTCTGTTCTGAGTAGGAAAGGGAGGTATAATAACGGGTACCTCTACCGCCACCACGTACGGAAACATCTGTGTTTTGTGTAAGACCGTTTCTTAATACGAGTGACAACCAGTCTGTATTATCCGTACCGAGATAAGCGGGATCATTGAGAATCTTATTTGCTGTAGCAGCAGGTTGAAGACCCATAGCCGCCCTATCGGCATTATAATTGGCAGCCGCTTCTTTCAGGATCATCCGGTATTGATCAGCGTTCAGCACTTCAGCTTTTACCGGACGGGAAACACCTGTATAGTTGTTTAATTCAAAATAAGGCTTCGTATCCTGTGTACCTTGTTTGGTAGTGATGATTACCACACCATTTGCTGCTTTCGATCCATAGATAGCCGTCGCTGATGCATCTTTCAGGATGTCGATAGATTCAATATCGTTAATATTCAATCCTGCGAGGCTATTCAGTCCACGCGCATAAGCACCGGAAATTGCATTGGAGGGATCGCTGAAATTGGTAGAACGCGCGATAGGATCCACTACTTCACCCGGCGTTTTTATATAACGGCTGGTTGGAGTAATCTGCACCCCATCTATGATATACAAAGGATCATTACCACCGAGGATGGAAGTACCACCACGTACGCGAATGTTGGCAACACCACCCGGAGAGCCGTCAGACTGTACTACCTGTACACCAGCAGCTTTACCTGCAAGACCGATATCAATAGTTGCAAAGGGGACATTACGTATTTCATTTACGTTCACACTAGCTACAGATCCTATGAGGTCTTTCTTTCTGGTACTACCGTATCCTACTACCACGACCTGATTCAATGCTGCGTTTGTCACCTTTAGCTGAAAATCGATAGTAGGCTGGTTACCCACTGTTGCTTCACGGGTTATATATCCCACAAAACTGATGACCAGTACATCTCCTATATCGGCAGGTATTGCATATCCACCTTTGCTATCAGTCACGGTTCCCTTACCACTGTTGCGGTTCCGGATCGTTACGCCAATCAGCAACTTCATATCTTCATCAAACACGGTTCCTTTTACAATCCGCGCCTGTTGTGGTGAAGTGGAGGCATTATTATTCTTTTCTGCGGATAGCAGCACTACGTTTTTACCCATGATCTTGTAAGTCACCGGTAATCCACGCAGACAGCTATCAAGTGCTTTTTCGATCTGAGCATCTTTAAGACTGATCGTCACCTTATAATTAGCAAAGGTGGCGGCATCATAAAAGAAGTGAAAACCAGATTGCTTACTGATGCGTTCCAGCACTTTTTCAACGGGTGTATCCTTTTCATTCAGACTGATTGCCTGACTGAAGCTGCTTGCACTCACGTGCATCAATGTAACAAGCATCAGAAAGGTGACAATTTTCAAAACCATCAGGATTCTTTTTGACAGCAGCGGGCATGGCGCTGCCATAGTAAAAGAATGGAAATTCATTACTTTTGTACTGTTTGGATTAATAAATGATAATTGCTAATCAGATTCCCGGAAGGGAGGGTTAATCCAAAAGTCAATCAGCGTAGAAGTGTTCGTACCACTTCTGCGCTTTTTTTTGGATATAACCCTGTCCGGATGGTTGGTTCTGTTATCTCTTCATGTTTGGCTGTTTATAAGTTTTAGAATTTTGGTTGATCAATCCGGCACCACTGTTATCGTCTTACGTGGTCCATTATCTGTTATTTTAAAATTTACATGCAGGAGCCTGAGCATATCTAACACTTCGGTGATATCTGCGCTACGGGTAATCTCTCCCGAGAAGCGTCTGTCAGGTGCTGTTCCTACATAAGTAACATCCACATCATACCATCTTCTCAGCTGTTTCATCACATCTTCAAGTCTGGTACCATTGAATTTGAAGAGTCCGTTTTTCCACGCGATCACCATATCAGTATCCGTGTTCCGGTTCACGGAGATGTCGGCTGCATTCGCGATAGATTGTTCTCCGGGCGCCAGCTCTACCTTCTGACGACCGTTGTCTATTCTGATCTTTCCTTCGAGCAGGGTGGTAATAGTATGTCCGTTGTCCCCATAGTTATTGATATTGAATTGTGTGCCCAATACCGTGATACTCTGTCCTTCAGTATGTACGGTGAATGGGTGTCCGGGATCGGTGGCTACCTGAAAATAAGCTTCCCCGTTAATTGTTACCTCGCGTGTGTCCCCATTAAAAGTTGTAGGGTAGCGAATGGAGCTTGCAGCATTGAGCCAGACGCGGGTCCCGTCTCCCAATACCAGCTGGAATTGTCCCCCACGTGGTGTAGTGAGCGTATTATAACTGACAGCTGTGCCGGCGCTGGCTGTATATAGCAGACTTCCCCCTTGTTGTTGTACAGCGGTTTCTCCCTCGCGGATCAGTTGGTGGCCTGTGCTGTCCAGATTAACTTTCTGACCATTTGCGAGCGTAAGGACGGCTTTATTAGATCCGGGCATTATATCCGGATTAGTTTGTTGTGCCAGTCTGGAGTTTACTGTACTTTTCTGCTGCTGCCAGCGGTAAATGCCCAATAATGAAAAACATAGTATAAGGATGGCTGCCGCCCACCACCATGCACGCAGAGTACGGACAGTAGCTGTTTTATCTTTTTCGCCTTTATCTACGGATACGATACGCGCGACCCTTTCTTCCAGCAGGCTTTCATCCAGAGGATCCCCTGCCGTGGACTCTATTTCCATCAGCGTGGCAATCGCATCTACGGTGGTATCATCTGGCAAATCCAGCCATTGCTGCAGTTCCTGACGTTCTGCAGACGTTAATGCTCCCCGGCGATGTTGGTCTAATAAATAAGCGATACGATCTTCCATACGCCCCCTTTACTATATAAGAAGCAGGAAACCGGAAATGGTACCATCCGGACTGCAATTTTTTTTTAATAATCTTTGAGGAACAAAAAGAGGGGATCATAAAAGTATATCCTGAAGCCGTCAGGTGTTCCCTGATCTCCTTCAGGCTGATGGTAAGTACATTTTTTACGGTACGCGGGGTAATTGATAAGGTATCAGCGATTTCCTGTATCCGGATACCTTCATCCCGGCTCATACGGTAAATACGGCGGCGTTGTTCCGGTAGACGGGCCACGGCTTCTCCGATCACCCGTCTGATATCTGCAAGATGTGCCTGATCATCGGGTGTAAGTGGTGCCAGATCGCCTTCCTTGTCCATATTTATGTTCAGGGTGGCCAGTTTTTCCTCATATACCAGCTGTTTCCTGAGCATGGTGAGATATTCCCGGGAGGCGACCTTAAAGATCCACGCGCTGAGATGCTCAATCTCCGGCAGCTTATCTCTGTTGAGCCATATCCTGATAAATGTTTCCTGTAAAATATCTTCTGTCTGTAGTGCCGAACCGGTGTATTTCCAGATAAATGGGCGCAATTGTGGATAATAAAGGGCATAGAGCTGCCTGAATGAAGCTTCATCGCCTTCAGCGATCTGTTGCAGCACCCCCTGTTCTATATTTGATGGTTTATCCGGCAATATTATCCCTCACGTTTTGCACTCCCAAGATACAGCAACTGTTGAAAGTTTCAAGGCTCCCGGCAAACATTGCACTATACAGCTTATCCTGTCCACTTTATATTATTGCTTTAAGACCTCTGCCAGCTTATTCCTAAGCTCCTCCCCATGCAGGTTCACTGCTATGACCTTCCCTTCCGGATCCAGCAATATGTTAAAAGGCACTGCATTTGCCCGGAAATGACGGAATATCTCCGCATTAAAGTGTCTGGGATCAATGGCATTGACCCATGGTAGCTGCTCCCGTTCCAGTGCCTTCTGCCACGGCTCTCTGATCACATCTATGGATATCCCTAACAAGGTAAACCGATCCCCGTTATATTTTGTGTATAGTTCTTTCAGTAAAGGTATTTCATCCAGACAGGGACTACACCATGAAGCCCAGAGATCCACCAGCAGATATTTCCCCCTGAAGTCGGCAATGCCGATTGAATCACCGGCAGCATTGATCACTTTAAAATTCTGTATCGCTTGTCCGGCCTGTGTACGTTCGTAATACTCCAGACGTCTCTTAACGGCCTGCCCATATTCATTCGCTTTAAAGTGGTCTGGCAGTTGTCTGTAAATAGAGTCCAGCAAAGAGGGTGGTAAAAAATCTGTTGTCCCTGTACTCACCAGATAAAACAATGGCGCCTCACTTTCCGGATAATCTCTGAACATGTCTCTTGTCAACGCCACCACAAATTGAAACTGCTCGGCTTCGGATGCATGAATATACCGGGGCACAAGTGCTCTGAATGTCTTTTCGTGTATTGAAAGCACTTCGTTGATAGGTCCTGCTTTTGTAAAGTGTATGTTTATCATACACGCAGGCTTATCGGTTCCGGGACTGGTAATGATCGTTGTATCAATGGTAATGCTGGTCTCCCCTGATTCCAGATACAGCCAGTTAGACTCTACCGGCAGGTCACTATCAATAAATAATCTTGTATTCATGATACGTGGGCTTGTCCCTTCAAACCGGAATTTATTATCCTTTATAAGAACGGTATCAATATGATTATCCCAATCGAGATAGATCTTTCCTTTATAATTCAGAGAGGTGCCACTGATAACAAATTTTTCCTGTGCATAGCTGACAGATATAAAAGAACAGAGCAGTAATACAATGCAGGTACTTAATAATTTGTAAGGGATAAATTGTCTGTGATGAACGTTTATTGGCATATTTCGGGTTATTGGGTCTTTAGGTATTGACTAAATATACAAAATCCGGTTTTAAGCCCCAAGGCTTGACTAAATAAACAAGAGCCCTCCCATAAGGGAAGGCTCTTTACTATACTCAGAAGACCATTAGTGTTGTGGGACTGATCAGTTAAGCAACGCCGGCGGCAGCTTTATCGTGTTTGGGTGCGACATACAATGCCTGCAGTGACTGAACAGATATTGTTGCACTCTGTGAATTCTGCACACTGTCTGCGTTGATCCATACGATCTGCTGGCCGTTACCGAACAGGCTCCATGATGTAGACTGATAAGCCGTGGTGTTCAGCTGAACTTTAGGCTGTGCCATGGTACCGTAGTAAGAGATTACATTCGCGATACCTGTTGGCGGCGTATTTACGCAGATCAAAGTAGCTGCATTTTCTGTAAACTGAACAGAAATGAATGCATTGATGGTGCTGGTGATCTGACCTGCATACCAGTGAGAAGCAGGTACTGCGTAGTAACGGGTAAATTTCTGGAAGCTCTGTGGCTGACCATTCAGTGAAAGAGACTGGTTGTTGATGCCACTGGTATCAGTAGGCATCTTTACGCTGCCAATAAATGCCTGAATATTAGCACCTGGCTGACCATTTAAAATAGAAGCTGCAATAGTAGCAGTCTCATCGCCACTGACAAAACAGATAGCAGCAAGACCTTGATTAGCGGTTGTGCCTGGAACGTTAACGGTTACCGGAGGTAATGAGTTGTTACCGGTAACAACAACGGTTGTGCTTGCATCATTTCCTGCAGCATTGTAAAAGAAGAGGCCGTACAGCTGACCTTTGTTCAGACCACCGTTACAGGTTGCGGTGTCGCCCTGGCCAATACTGATAAGCTGACCCTGGTTCCAATTAATTGCGGACATGATTATAAATTTTGGTTATTTCCCCTACTCTTTTAAAGGCTTTTCGGATCCGCCCTGTCTTACTTTAATGCGCATTGAAGACATCTCAAAGGTGGAGAAATTAAGGACTGTCATCGTCCCCAGAAAGGATGGTTTTCCGTAATACCCCAATTGGGGTATACTACCAGATCAACAGCAGGCAGAGGTCGCTGTTATTTGTCAGATAATTCCTTTATCTATGGCAAGGCGGATTAATTCAGCAGAGGTTTTGACATTCAGCTTGTGCATGATATTTCTACGGTGTGTCTTCACTGTATGTTCACTGATATAAAGAGAACTGGATATTGCCTTGGTATTCATTCCTTCGGCCAGACATTTTATGATTTCCTTCTCTCTTTCAGAAAGCTCCTGTAATCCGGTTTTCCCGGCACTTTTCCCCCTGAAATAATCAAATACCTGATCATTGATCTTTGGATGAAAATAGTTCTTTCGCTCGCTGGCATTGTTGATGGCCTGTACCAATTCCGCTTTGGAGGCGTCTTTCAGTACATATCCCTGCGCACCTTTTTCGAGCGCGTCTTTGATCTGCCGCATAGACTGGTGCATGGTCAGCATGACTACAGGCTTATCATAGCCTTTTTGTTTCAGTAATTCCATACAGGCAATACCGTTCAGAATAGGCATATCGATATCCAGCAGGATGACATCAATTTCACTGCCGGCTAAAATATCAGGGATCTCATTACCATTGGTGGTATGTTTTACGACAGCTATACCATCTTCGGGCTTAAACAAGGATGCTACCCCTTCTGCGAACAGATGGTGATCATCAACTATCAGTACTTTTATCATAGGTCTCAGTTAAGTGTTATCGGCGTAACCGGCAGGTCTATATTTACCGTGGTGCCGCTTGCAGGGTTACTATCAAAGCGGATTTCACCCCGCAGATCAACAATCATTTCTTTTAGTGTATTCAATCCCATCCCCGAACCGGCTATTTCTTCTTCTACATCAAATCCTATCCCGTCATCCTGTACGATGATATTAATGATATTGTCCTCGTCGAAGCAGGTCAGCGAAATAGACAACTTTGTTGCCCCTGCATGTTTTAACACATTACTCACCAATTCCTGTACGATCCGGTAGATGATGATCTCATTCCGGGCTTCCATCTTCTGTTCACACATGACAGCAGAGAACTCTACTTCCAGACTATTCGCCTGTCGCAGGTGTGCTGTCAGTTCTACCAATGCAGGTACAAGACCGAAATCATCTGCTATACCTACATTCAGCGAATGTGAAAGATTTCGGATATCAGCACAGGCCTGATCGATGAGGACGGATAGCGTCTGATAATTAGGAATGGCCTTTTCATCTACTGCATGCATATTGACCTTGATCGTCGCCATCAGACTTCCAAAGTGATTATGTAATTCTCTGGCAAGGCGTTTCCGTTCACTCTCCTGTCCCTGTACCATTGCCTGTAAGGCCTTTGTTTCCTGTGTATTGAGCAGGTTCCTGATTCTTTCGTCATGATATTTCTGTTCATTTACAGCCAGTAATCGTGCATTCAGAAAACGCTGCCGGAAATACAGCAACATCAGTACTGCCAATAGCAGAAAGAAGATGGCGACGATAATGTAGATCCTGTTTAGCAGCTGTCGTTTTTCCAGTAATACGATCTCCTTTTCCTTCAGACTTACTTCAAACTCAGTCCGGAGGTTGGCCAGCTGTCTCGTGGTGCCTGAGTTTTCTATACTGTCTTTGTATATAATATACCGGCTCTGGTAATCGAATGCCCTGTTATAATCTTTTTTCGTTTTGTACAGCTTCGACAACAACAGGGAAGCGTCGCGCATCTGTTCCTTAAGGTCCAGCGCCTGTGCTATTTCCAATGCTTTGCTGGTATGACGGATAGCGGCTTCCGTCTGCCCTTCTTCTGCATATAATTTACCCAGCTGGTTGTGGTAATCAGCCATTCCAAATTGATCACCTAAAGGATCCAGCATGGCAATAGCACGCAAAAGTCCTTGTCTGGCACTATCATTATTGCCCTGTTTCCAGTACACAAGCGCCTTGTTTCCTACCGCATATGCCTGTCCTATTTTCAGACCGATCTGCGAAAAAATAGGCTCAGCCTCATTGTATAACAATAAGGCTGAGTCCAGTTCATTCAATGTATAATAACTATATCCGGTATTCAGCAGATTAATCGCCAGTTGCTCTTTGTTGCCATGTAATCTGATAAGGCCGACTGCTTTCTTATTATAAAGAATGGCGTTTTTCAGATCATTGTTAGCCATATAGGTATTGGCAATTTCGAGATATCCGGTGGTCAGTTTTTTGTGTGCTCCTTTTTCTATTGCGAGGTTTGCACTACGAAACAGGTTTTCCAGCGATTTTTTCAGGTTTCCCATTAACCGGTAAGCAACTCCTTTGGACTGAAGCGCCTCAATAACATAGTTGGATGCATGATGTGTTGAAGCCAGTTCTAACAGAGTATCTGCATAAAGTAATACTTCATCAGGAGAAGAGGAATAAGCAGCTATTTTCGCAAAAACAGCCATCTGGGATATTGGCGAAAGCGTATCGGTTTCCAGTAATATCTTTTTAAGACTGTCCGCTTTTCCCTGATCCTGTGCATATAGAGATCCACTGATACCGAGTATCAGACAACAGAAAATCTGTATGTATTTCCTTCCGTCCAATTCAGTGCCTGTTTAATTATTATCCATTCCCCTGATTAGCCCTCAGTACCGGATCTATGCATAATGGAATCTTTACCAGTTCATTCGCGATCTGGTACTCCAACATGGCGTACAGATCGAAACTTAATTCTCCTCCCGCAGAGACGTTGGATATTGGCACTTTGAAACTCACCTGATGTCCATCCAGTTTAATATCATCCGGAACAGTAATGCCGCCGTTTGAGCTGATCACTTTAAAATCTGTGAAATACAACTTATGATAAGAAAACAGTACAAGCGGAAGGATCGTAAAATATACATCCTGATCTGTCGTTACAGGAATAGCGAAGCTTTCGACAGGATTACCCAGTGCCATACCGCCCTGATCAAATATTGCGGTGTTTTCGCGTACCTGTGCATTTGAAGGTGGATTGATGCCGATATTAGCAATAAGGCGACTACAGTCTACCTGTACAAAAACGTGTCTTGAGTGTGCCATTAGATTGGTGTGGTTGTTAGGAATGGTTTTTCAGATGGTCATTCTGAGTAGCTAGGGTATAACGCTATTCCCACCGTATTGTTCAAAATTTATTTTTGTGGATAGAATTTGCCGGCTTCCACGTAAAATCCTATCTTGTTTATTATTAATCACCTATACTTCATTAAATTAATTAAATGGGACTTTTTTCAGGCTTACTTGGAAACGCCGGCGCCGTTGATCAGGCGCAACTCGTAAAAGATTACGGTAAACTTTTAACCCCTACAGAAACCATTGAACTGGGCTTCAAACTGATACGGGACACTTTCATTTTCACTAACAAACGTATGATCCTTGTGGACAAACAAGGGATCACAGGCAGCAAGGTAGAATACCTGAGTGTAACCTACAAAAGCATTTCCAGATTCAGTATTGAAACGGCGGGTACATTCGACCTCGACGCAGAACTGAAAATCTGGATCTCCAGCGAAGTACAGCCAAGCATACGCAAACAGTTTAACAAATCTGTGGATGTGTATGAAGTGCAGAAAATACTGGCGCAGCATGTGTTGGGATAATATTATATGCAGATTATTATGCGGAGAAAGACTAATGCCTGAACTGCTGGTCTGCTGCAATGAGAATTTGTAAATTAGTAATATCCCCCATCAAGACATAGTCTGACTATACTTATCTTACGCTAATGCTACGTTTTTAACGTAGCATTAGCGTAAGATAAGTATAGTCAGACTATGTTTAAACAGGTGTTATCCTAAGGTAGATTTTGTCTTAATTAAAGCTTTTCCGGAATGCAAGAGGTGACAGCTTCGTTTTTGTCTTAAACAGCTTAGTAAATGATTGTGGATGCTCAAACCCCAGCTCATATGCAATCTCATTTACTGACAGATCTGTAGTTGATAACTTCTCTTTTGCCTTTTCTATCAGTTGCTCATGAATATGCTGTTGTGCTGTTTGTCCTGTCAGTACTTTCAACAAACTGCTCAGGTACTTGGCTGATACATTTAACGCCTTTGCAAGGTACTGCACTGTAGGGAGACCATTCTTCAGTGCTTCTTCATTATTAAAATAATCCGCCAATACTACTTCCATCCTATCCAATATCTTGTGGTTACTGATCTTTCGGGTGAGGAACTGACGATGATAGAATCTTTCTGAGTAATTGAGCAAAGTCTCTATCTGGGAGATAATAATCTGTTGGCTGAATTTATCAATATTAGAATGATACTCCTGCCGTATTGCCTGAATAATATTGTTGAGGATCGCTTCTTCTTTATCAGATAAAAACAAGGCCTCGTTCACCGCATAATCAAAATATTCATACTGTCGGATCTTCTTCGCCAACGGTGTATTCCAAAGGAAATCCGGGTGAATCAGCAACATCCATCCGGAGCGTTCAGTGGGTGCGTCCGGATCTGTTTCAATCCTGAAAACCTGATTAGGGGAGATAAAGAACATGACCCCTTCATCGAAATCATATTGCTGCTGACCATACTTCAGTTTAACATCTAATCCTCTTTTCAGAGATATGCTATAAAAATCAAATACCCAGTTTGTTTCACTGATATCGGGTGGCCGTTTGATAGCAGCATAATCCACAATACTGATCAGAGGATGCCCGGGAGTAGACAAGCCTCTCAGTTGATGAAACTCACTGATCGTCTTAATTCTGTGTGTTTTGCATTTGCCATGACCGGGGAGATAAAGCCACTTTAAAGTTACTATAATAATTGCGCACATATGACAGGAAGCGCTTTCTGTATTGACAATGCTTCCTGTCGTATGTGCACAATTCCGGGTTAGTCCTTATTGTATACTGCTGCAAATTCCTTTGCGAAATCGGTCAGTTTCACTTTGCCAAGACCGGGTCTGTTGCGGAAATAATCTTCATACAATACACCACCCCGCATACTGGCCTGCATTTCTATAAAGCCGGCGGCTATCTGTGGGTTCATACCAGCTGCCAGCCAGCCATTCAGTAACTGTTCATCCGGAATCACCTTCCATTCCAGGTCAGGCTTTCCGATAGCATCGCCTATAATAGCAGCTATTTCATCAGGAGAAGCTTCATCGCTCGCAATATAACGGATCTTTCTACCTTCAAAAGGAGTATTCACTTCTTCGGCAACCACAGCTGCAATATCCAAAGGGGATACCCATGGTTCTTTATCATTCCCACCCCAGTTCTGTACAATGGCACCTTGTGCTTTCATACCACGTATGAACGAAAACATGTTTGTATAAAAGCCAACAGGGCGCATAAACTTGATCGCTACATCAGCAGGCAACTGATTTAAGATGTTTTCCACATTATGATGGAAGGCAAGGATGCCATTGCCTTTTTCCATGTTGGCACCGATACTGCTGAGATGTATCACCTGTTTGATACCTGTTTGTTCAATGGCCTGTTTGTAGTTGCGGCCTATCTGGCTGATTGCTGCAATAAAATCCAGCTCTTTGTCAAAGAAGCTGCCCACAGCTTCCAGTGTTTCCATCAGGTAAACAATGTCTGCCCCTTTAAAAGTTGCCGTCAGAAAAGCGGCATCATGCATACTTCCGATAGCTGCTTTGGCACCGAGTGTTTCGATCTCTTTTTGTCTGTCTGTGTTACTGCTGATAACGGTAACGGAATATCCCTTTCGCACCAGTTCTGTTGCCAGTGGTTTTCCGATACGTCCTAATGAGCCTGTAAGTACTATGTTCATATTTCTGTGTTTTTGATGATACAAAAGTCCGCATCCATCAAAAAACAGAACTAACCAAATGGCAGCTTGTTCAAGCCAAAAGGAACATTTTGGGGATTATTGGGTGCGTTTCACCCGGAATACACAATTTACCATGTGCGGAATCCATCTGTCATCCGTCTGAGAATCAATTAAATATGCAGATAATTGGTCGTATTCTCTTTATAAAATAAATTCTTAATACCTGTGAAATAGCCGGCTTTGGTCGCTCTGACCATACCACCATTCTGGTTGATCGAAATATGATCAAACCGGAAAAAAACCGTATCTGTCAGTCACGGCAGTTGCTCCGGCTGCATTGACTGTTACACCTGAAACGGGGTTTCCGTTTTCATTCAGGATCTGCCCCTGAATATTACATGATACATTTTTCTCAGGTAATTTGCCGGGAACGGGATGTGTTCCGGTCGTATCAATGGGAGGAAGCGGTGGTTCAGGTGTTTCTGTACCGGGCTTTTTACAGCCAAACCAGACTACAGCTAACAACAGGAATATCAGCCTTTTAATAGGGAAAGGGGTCTTTTTCAGGGTAAAACGGGTTAAAACAAATATACAAATACCCTAAAGGAATAGAAAGAGGGATATTTGATTTTCATTGTCTATTTAGCCGGCAAAGGCTTATATATTCTATCTATGATCATATAAACCGCTCTCAAATGATTAGAATTTCCTAATTTTGCGGTTTCGTTTCATAGACTTCATAACGCACTATAATGATTCATTTCTTTGTGAACCAAACAGACTTTGTCTATTGTGTTCAAACAGAAAACGACCTTTCTCAAGAAGACATTCAGAAGCTTAACTGGCTCTTCGGCAACGCCAAAAAATTAGACGAACTTACTGTGAACCGTACCTATGTGGGCCCGCGTGCAGCGATGGTTACCCCATGGAGCACGAATGCGGTTGAAATTACCCAGAACATGGGTATCAGCGGTATCATCCGTATCGAAGAATTCGAACCGGTTCCTGCTGATTTCAACGAGTTTGATCCGATGATTTCGCAGAAGTACCTGGCTTTAACACAGGAGCTTTACACGATCAATATTCAGCCGGAGCCTATTCTGGAGATCGATAACATCGATGCTTATAACAAACAGGAAGGTCTGTCCCTGAATCCGGAGGAAGTAGAATACCTGAATAAACTTTCTGTAAAGATTGGCCGTAAGCTGACAGACTCAGAAGTATTTGCGTTTTCTCAGGCTAACTCAGAACACTGCCGTCACAAGATCTTCAACGGAACTTTTGTGATTGATGGTGAAGAAATGCCTACTTCCCTCTTCAAACTGATCAAGAAGACCTCTGAAACGAATCCTAATGATATCGTTTCTGCTTATAAAGACAACGTGGCTTTTGTAAAAGGCCCGAAAGTAACACAGTTCGCTCCGAAGTCAGCTGACAAGCCTGATTTTTATGAGGAGAAGGAATTTGACTCCGTTTTATCGCTGAAAGCAGAAACGCACAACTTCCCGACTACCGTTGAGCCTTTCGCTGGTGCCGCTACTGGTTCCGGTGGTGAGATCCGTGACCGTCTGGCAGGTGGTCAGGGCTCTTTGCCACTGGCAGGTACTGCTATCTATATGACGGCTTATTCCCGTCTGTTAGAAGACAGACCATGGGAAAAAGGCATGCAGGAGCGTAAATGGTTATATCAGACACCAGTAGATATCCTGATCAAAGCGTCTAACGGTGCTTCTGATTTCGGTAATAAATTTGGTCAGCCACTGATCACCGGTTCCGTACTGACCTTCGAACATGAAGAAGAAGGACGCAAACTGGGTTATGATAAGGTGATCATGCAGGCCGGTGGTATTGGTTATGGTAAATTGAATCAGGCGAAAAAACACACCCCGAAAGAAGGCGATAAGATCGTTATTCTTGGTGGTGAAAACTATAGGATTGGTATGGGTGGTGCTGCAGTTTCCTCTGCTGACACCGGCGCTTTTGGTTCAGGTATCGAACTGAATGCCATCCAACGTTCCAACCCGGAAATGCAGAAACGTGCTGCCAACACCATTCGTGGTCTGGTAGAATCTGATAACAATACTATCGTTTCCATTCACGACCATGGTGCGGGTGGACACCTCAACTGTCTGTCTGAACTGGTAGAAGAAACAGGTGGTCTGATTGATCTGGATAAATTACCAGTCGGAGATCCTACTCTTTCCGCGAAAGAAATCATCGGTAACGAATCTCAGGAAAGAATGGGATTGGTGATCGGTGAAAAGGATATAGCAAACCTGCAGAAGATCGCTGACCGTGAACGTACGCCAATGTATACAGTTGGTGATGTAACCGGCGATCACCGTTTTACTTTCGCGTCTGCTAACACCGGCGTAAAACCAATGGATTTTGCACTGGAAGATTTCTTTGGTTCTTCTCCGAAGACCATTATGAAAGATCGCAAAGTACAACGCAACTATGCGGATATCGCTTATGATGTGAAGAATGTTCCGACATACCTGCATCAGGTACTGCAACTGGAATCTGTGGCGGCTAAAGACTGGCTGACCAACAAGGTAGACCGTTGCGTAGGCGGACGTGTTGCCAAACAACAGTGTGCCGGACCATTACAACTGCCACTGAACAATGTCGGCGTTATGGCGCTGGACTACAGATCAACAGAAGGTATTGCTACCACTGTAGGTCATTCCCCGCTGACCGCACTGGTTGATCCGGCTGCCGGTTCCCGGAATGCCATCGCAGAAGCTTTATCCAATATCGTTTTCGCACCCATCAAAAATGGTCTGAAAGGTGTTTCCCTTTCTGCCAACTGGATGTGGGCTTGTAATAACGAGGGTGAAGACGCCCGTCTGTATGAAGCAGTAAAAGCCTGTTCTGATTTTGCAATCGCTTTGGGCATCAACATTCCGACCGGTAAGGATTCCCTGTCCATGAAGCAGAAATATCCAAATGGCGATGTTATTGCTCCAGGTACAGTGATCATCTCTGCTGCCGGTAACTGTACAAACATCAATAAAGTAGTAGAACCCGTACTTCAAAAGAATGCAGGTTCTGTATACTATATCAATTTATCAAAAGATGCATTCAAATTAGGTGGTTCTTCTTTTGCGCAGATCAATAACAAGATCGGCCCGGTAGTTCCAACTATTCAGGATGCAGCTTACTTTGTAAAAGCATTCAATACCATTCAGGAACTGATCAACAACGATCAGGTAGCTGCTGGTCACGATATCGGCTCCGGTGGTCTGATCACTACCCTGCTGGAACTTTGTTTTGCAGATGTAAATCTGGCTGCTGATTACGATTTAAGCGGATTGAACGAAGCTGACACCGTAAAAGCGCTCTTCAACGAAAACGTAGCAGTAGTACTTCAGGCAACCAACGACGCAGCATTTGAACAGGCATTGAAAAATGCTGGTATCGATGCTGTAAAGATTGGTACTGTTAAAGAAGCGAAGGAAGTAAGTTTCAAAAACAATGCTGATACCTTCACTTTCAATGTCGCAGAAACCCGCGATACATGGTTTAAAACCTCCTTCCTGCTGGATCAGAAACAATCCAGAAACGGCATGGCACAGGAGCGCTTTAACAACTATAAATTACAGCCATTAAGCTATAATTTCCCTTCACAGTTTGATGGTAAAAAACCTGCTATCGACGCATCCAAACCTCGTCCGAAGGCGGCTATTATCCGCGAGAAAGGTTCCAACTCCGAGCGTGAAATGGCAAATGCCATGCGCCTTGCAGGATTTGATGTGAAAGATGTACATATGACTGACCTGATCTCCGGTCGCGAAACACTGGAAGATATTCAGTTCATAGGTGCTGTAGGTGGCTTCTCCAACTCCGATGTATTAGGTTCTGCAAAAGGCTGGGCCGGAGCATTCATGTACAACGAGAAAGCGAAAAAAGCGCTGGATAACTTCTTTGCCCGTCCTGATACAATGTCTGTAGGTATCTGTAACGGTTGTCAGCTGTTTATGGAGCTGGAACTGATCAATCCGGACCACGCTGTACACGGTAAGATGCTTCATAATACTTCCGGTAAACATGAATCCAACTTCGTATCAGTAAAAATTCAGGAGAACGATTCCATCATGATGAAAACCTTAGCGGGTGCTACGTTAGGTGTATGGATCTCTCACGGAGAAGGTAAATTTAAATTGCCAAATACAGAAGATCAGTATAAGATTACAGCTAAATATGCATATGATGCATATCCGCATAATCCAAACGGATCTGACTTCAACACCGCTATGATGTGCGACAATACAGGCCGTCATCTGGTAACAATGCCACACATCGAGCGTTCTATCTTCCAGTGGAACTGGGCTAACTATCCAAAAGGCCGTCAGGATGAAGTGACGCCATGGTTAGAGGCTTTTGTGAACGCGAAGAAATGGTGCGAAGAGAATAAGAAATAGAATAATCCTAAACATCGGATATACGGATGAAAGAACAAGTAGCTAGCTTAATCCAGCAATTAAAGAGCAATTCAGTTTCCTTCAAAGAAGTAATTGAATTCATTGAGACATATTACCAGCACCAGCCGACTGCTTTTAAAAACGGTGAAGCATACAATGAAGCCACCCAAAATCAGGGTAGTGCAAAGGTTTTTTCTTTTGCACAGCTGAATAACCTGAGTCCGGAAGATACACTCTTCTTATTTGCAGAGCATTATCAGGCAGTATTAAATACACCAGATGCGACCGACCATCAGAATATCAGACAATTCATGGCACATGGATGGTCCGGCATTGCTTTCGAAGGACAAGCGCTGCAGGCGAAATAATTCTATTCAGATATCATAATAATGGAAAAGGTATTGATCTGAGATCAATACCTTTTTCATTTCAGGCTCACTTATTCGAAATGATCTTGTATATAGATAATGGCAACAAGCATCTTACCATCAAATGATCAGGTTTTAGGCTCTAAAAATGCCTCCATACCCAGTTGTCCGTTCTCACGCCCCATACCGGAGTTTTTATAACCACCAAAAGGCGCCAGAGGATCATGTTTCAGGGTATTGATCAAAACTCTTCCCGCTTTTAACTGCCGTGCAATCTGTGCGGCTCTTTCCTGATCAGAGGAACTGACATAAGCCATTAGTCCGTAGTCCGAATCGTTGGCAATAGCCACAGCTTCTGCCTCATCCTGATAAGCGATCACCGAAAGCACCGGACCGAAGATTTCTTCCCGGGCGATCTTCATACTGTTTGTAACACCGGCAAAAATTGTCGGTTTCACATAGAACCCTTTTTCAAAACCCTCCGGATGTCCCGGTCCGCCATATAATAGCTCCGCGCCTTCCATAAGACCGGTGGTAATATATTGCTGGATACGGTCATACTGCTTCTGACTGGCCAATGGTCCTATTCTGGCTCCATCCTGATAAGGGTCTCCCACCTTAAATTCCTGTGCGGCAGCTGTCAGTCTGCTTTTTATCTCATCCAATCTGGAAGCCGGCACCAATAACCTTGATCCCGCGATACACGCCTGTCCGTTGTTCATAAAACCTGCCTGTAATGCCATGGGTATCGCGGTATCAAGATTGGCATCTTCCAGAATGATATTGGCGGACTTACCACCCAATTCGAGTGTCAGTCTTTTCATTGTTTCAATGGCTCCTTTTCCAAGGATTTTCCCCACTACGGTGGAACCCGTAAAAGAGATCTTGGTCACCTCCGGACTTGCTATGATCGCTCTGCTGATCACGTCTCCCCTTCCATTGACCATATTGACTACTCCCGGTGGTAAACCTGCCATGTCGATACATTCCATGATGATCTGAGACTGCCATGGACTAAATTCACTGGGTTTAAGAACGATGGTACAACCGGCAGCCAATGCTGCAGCCACCTTCACAGCAATAGATCCGGCGGTAGAATTCCATGGTGTGAACAAGGCTGAGACGCCGATAGGTTCCATGACAACGGTAGATTCATGTACCGTTCTTTTAAACGGGTACTCTTCCATCACAGAGATCTGATTAAGAAAAGTAGTCGCAGCAATCATATTGGACCATTTTGCTCTTTCCTTTGGAGCACCATATTCCAGAATAGTGATATCGATCAGGTCGTCAATTCTTTTGAGGATTTCGTCGTGGATACGCTTCAGGTACTCAGCCCTCTCCGCAATACTTGTCTGCGCATAATTTTCCAAAGCTGCACTTGCTGCCTGTATCGCATTTTCCGTATCTGCCTCGTCTGCGTATGTCAGTTGGGCAATCACTTCACCATCCAGAGGACTTACAATATTCGCGACTTCGCTCCCATGAGGTGTGATAAATTTCCCGTTGATATAGACGCTTTTTATGTGTTTCATGTTCATTGTTATAAGGTAAAATGAAATGTGTTGTTATGCCTTCTACAGTACAAAACTGCGGAGATATCCCCATAGACATAAATACATTCCCTGTGAAGTGGACAAAATGAAAGGCGGCAAAGGCATTTTCAATGCTCATTATTTATATGGGTGTCGTGGAGACATCAGATAGTGCTGTCCGGTTTAAAACCGTCTTTCCCTTGTCAAAAACAGGGTATCTCTTGACAATTAACCGGTTAACAGGCCCGTATGCATCGCAGGGCTGGAAATAATTGTACTTTACTGTCTGGTTCAGGCAATTTTCTGCAAATACCACACGTTTACTATTTTCACGAAAATTTGTTTGAATGTTGCTTTTCCGCTCCCGGAACCAGGATCAATCACTGGCCTGACTAACTTTACGTAACCAATAAAATTTCCGGGACTAAGACATATTGTTAGTTCGCGGCTGCGCCTAATATTTACGACGATGCTACTGGAGCATGGAACATATTCCAAAGACATTTTACTATGCAGACAGGCAAAACGATGGCTGTTTAGCTGTATCCTATTGCTGATCTGTATATTACCGGCAGGTTATATGCACAATATTACCCTGCCCCTGCACCGGTTGCTGCCACTCGTCTGCATGCATTATCAACACTGCTGGCTACTACCCACAATGCACATGAGCGTATACAGACGTTAAATGCATTGTGTAACCTTTATCATAACCTGCCCTATAAAAATCCGGCTGATCTTGTTCTTGCAGAGCGATACGCCAAACAGGCGCTTGCTGAAAGCATCAACATAGACGACCAGTCAGGCATGTCTGAAGCATTGCTATTGTTAGGCCAATTATACTATTTCAAAGATGACATTGAGCGTTTCAAACAATTGCCATCAAAAGCCAATGACTCAACCAAAGCCAAACTTTTCCTGCAACTCAGTTTCTATATGTGGGGAAGAGATGCGAAGGATAAAACACAGGATTATCTTAAAAGTAATGACTACGCCAGACAGGCGGTGGCAATAAGTGATAGATTGGGTTTAAAAGAGCTGAGTCTGATGGGCGCACGCAATATTGCCATCAACAATTTATACCTGAAAAAACCAACGCGGAAGCTGCAGTACTCCGGATCGTTGAAATATACAAGCGGGCAGGATACAAAAAACTACATTATATCTACTACCCGCTGACCTGTTACTTTGATTTTATACGTCAGACAGATAAAGCGTATTATTACTCTGAAGCGGCAGTAGCAGCAGTCGATGCTACAAAAGACACGCTATCTGCGGGTGATATCTACATTGAGAAATCAGTCCTTGCCTATCGACGTGAAAAATATGATGAAACGATAAGCGCCTGTAAACAGGCCTTGAAATATTACGAGCACCATCCGAGTGTGTATTATGTTTCCTCTCCTATGGTGCATGAGATCATCAGTGCCGCCTATAACAAAATGGGTAAGAAAACGGAGGCTACCAATTATATGTTGAATGCTTTGCATCAATATCCTCCACGCGGCACACAAGATAGTCTTACTTATCTCCACAGGTTAGGGAATGCCTTCCGTGAACAGAAGGAATTTAATAAATCAGAAAATTACTTTAAACAGATATACGCCATTTCCTATCGCCTGCACAAGGACGAAGATTATGCCAACATAAATCTGGGGCATGTTATCTGGATGCCGGTGAGTTTGCAAAAGCCAGACATTATCTCTACAAGGGCTTAGCGCTTAGCAAACTGAAGAAAATACCGCCGGCCTGCGCTATCTGCATTATGCTCTACCTCGCGGATTCCGCAACGCAGCATTATCTTGCTGCGATCGAACACCTGAATCAGTGCCATGATCAGGCAACCGCCGAAGTACGATCAGAACAGGATAAAGCTGTGAAACAAATGGAAGTGGCCTACAAGGCACGCGAAAAAGAACAGGAGCTCAAGTTAAAAAATCAGAATATCATGTTCCTGCAACGACAGACGCAGGCGCAAAAGAAAAACTAAAACAATCTGAAAAGATCGGTGCTCACAGCAGGAGGATTGGTGCTTGCACTATCCATCATGGTATTGCTATTTTCTTCTACCGGCAGAAACAACGAAGCAGCAAAGAAATGGCCCATAAAAACCAACAATTACAAAAGCTGTTACTGAAAAGAATGGCGTTGAAGGAAGTACATCACCGCGTAAAAACAACCTTCATACTATATTCTGTTTGTTGGAAAGTCAGGCGCGTACTGCCAACCGGAAGCCCGTAGTGCGCTTGAAAAGAGTACGCATCGTATTTATGCCATGTCCTCTTTCATTTCATCAGAAAGTTACCAGTCTGGTAATATTCAACATGTTGACTTTGGAAATTATCTTAGAGAGTTCCTCTTATTTTGCGGAGGGCTTCGATCTGGAAACAAGGAATATCGGGTTACACATGAGATGACAGTATTACGCTGCCGCTTAATCTGGCGATGCCACTTGCGCTT
>NZ_VOHS01000067.1 GCF_007896845.1 Chitinophaga pinensis
CTATTTTCAAAAATGGCTTTATGTTGACTTCGGTAGGTTAATCCGATGTTAATCTATCTCGCTAACTAATTGATTTTAAACTTAAAGCAGGTTCGATTCACTATTTCAGATATTACCACTTAAGACAATATAAGCTCCAGTCATTGCACTTTGCAGTCCAAAATGGCCGAAACAACTTCACTAAAGGCATCAAACCAGCTAATGCTCTTGCGATCAGCATACACTTGGATTTGCCCGGGCCATCCTGGATTACTCTTGGTTATCTTATGTTTATTTTTTAGCCAAGTAGACACCTGTTCACTAAGGTTGAATTTTCCTTCTGATCCGATTTCAAAACCTGCAATGAATGCAACTATTTGCTCTTTATCTAATCGATAAACATACATTAAGGGTCTTCTAAGAAATGTATTATGACTTCCTTGTGTTCGGCTCTCATTGGGTTTGCGATGTTTATTAAGACTTCTATTTTTCAATTGTGCAATATTGGGGAGGGCAATTAGATTGTTTTCTTGAAACGCCCAGCGCCCTAAAGTTCGATGCTGGTGTCAACATAACCAGAATTTTTATGTTGAAAATCTATCATTGGGACCGTCTGAACAGCCACCTACATCGCGGGAGTCTTTGTCGACAGCATTATGCCCGATTATCCATTTTCCTGTTTTACGATGCCGCATAATGACTCCGCAATCAATCATCTCTCCTACTTTTCCCGAAAGATTACCTCCATTATGAATAACATAATAGAATCTTCTTTAATCTTTACAAGCACGGTGGCTCCAAGTGATTTCCGTGCTGTTCTGAAAAAGCAACATGGTAAACATAAGTGCCATTTTTGGGCTTCTGCGCATATATATTGCCAGTACAAATAATACAAAGGAACAAGATGCCAAATATATGTTTCATGAAATAGTAGTTTTAAAATCGGAAAACTTCATCTAACCTTGATTAGATTGCCCGATGCTTTTTCTTTTCCATGCTGCTATATCTTTTAATAAAGGGCAAAGGCTTTTTCCAAAATCAGTGAGCGCATACTCTACCCGGGGAGGAAGCTCTTTATACTGTTTCCTGCTGATTAAGCCATCGGCTTCAAGCTCTCTCAATTGTTCGGTTAACACCTTTTTTGAAATAGATGGTACCCTAACCTGAATTTCGCCAAAACGTCTGGTATTTTTGGAAAGCACTTTAAGATTATCACTTTCCACCGTCCTCCAACAGGGCTATCGTTGCTGTACAGGACAGTCAGTATAGTCTAGTTCATTTTCCATTAGTCACTTTTAGGTTACCACTTTTGTCTTGTTAGCACAGCAAGGGCAATTTTTCAAAATAAACATTTGTTTCTTTACGTAACAAAATAAAACAAAAATATGATTTAGTAACCGGTGCAACAGGGAATTTAGGTAAAGCCACCATTAATTCGTTATTAGCCAGAGGTATTGCCCCAAAGACATTACTGCATTGGTAAGAGATGAAACAAAGTCGGCAGAATTAAAATCAAAAGGACTTTAAATAAAAATTGGCGACTATGAGGATTTTGAATCTTTAAAAAGCGCATTCCAGGGCGTGGACAAGCTGTTGCTTATATCTTCTTCATCAGATATACTCAAAAGGTTTGAGCAGCACAAAAATGTGATCAATGCAGCCAGGGAAACAGGTGTTGGCCATATTATCTATACAAGCTTTGATATGAAAAATTTACAACAAAGTATAATGGGTGAAGAGGTTCGATATCATGCACACACAGCTGATTATCTAAACAAATCGGCATTCCTTATACTTTAATGGATAACACGATGTATGCTGACATGATTCCCTTCCTCGTTGGGAAGGATATATTAAACAATGGTATTTCCATTCCTGCCGGAGACGGCAAAACGCCCTTTTTGCCAATAACGGAAATGGCTGAAGCGACAGCTGTTGTACTGACTACTCCCGGTCATGAGAAAAAGAATATAATCGCTGCAGAAACCGCTTTCTCCTTCGCGCAGATTGCTGAACTCCTATTAGACATTACCGGAAAAACAATACCTTATCACCAACCTGATGTGAGTTCATATATTGAACAGCTCATACAGACCGGTGCCTCGGAAGATGATGCGGCGTACATTGCAAGATTCTGTGTAGCGATTGCTAACGGAGAATTCGATACAAACAGGAGCGATGTAAGACAACTACTAGGCAGGAGTCCGATCAGTTTAAAAGATTTTTTGCAGAAGATATACTGTTAATTGGCAAAAGGCTGTGCAATGAGCTTACTGAATCAACACCATTTGGTTAGAAAACTTAGCACTACCGCGCACCTTGCGAAATCCGGAGATATATCTCCGGATTTCTTGTTTATTAGCTACAATTTAACAAAGGGCAATAAATGTCTGGCGAACAAAAAATCTAATCCCGTGTTATATCCCATGTGCTTTTGACGTAGAATAACCAAATCCTCAAATCATATGGAACACCATCATCACCACGGATGCACGCACTGTGCGTGTAGCAACCCTATTTTGAAAATATTGAAAGATGAGCTCTTCACTCCTGAAAATTTCGCAAAGCTCCCAAAACAAAAGACATTTAAAAAAGAAGAACAGACTCAACCATTTATGGTCACCGGTGGCATTATCCGTCCTATGATCGATGGAGCCGTTGAATCTGTAGGTGCTATTGGTTTCGCAGAAGGCGTTGTAGTAAAGACAGGCACCAAAGAGGAAGTTGCTGCATTTATGAATGATTCCTATCCCGGGTATACCAGCAGGGTACTGGAAGAGGGCCAAACCTTACTGCCCGGTCTGATTGAACCACACATTCATCTTGTTCCTACAGCTATGTTAATGGGCTGGACAAACCTGGATGCATTTGAAGGCCAGATACTAAAACCTGATTACAACATTGACACCCTGGGCAAAACTATTGCCAATGAGGCTAAAAACTAGCTAGTCTGGATCCTACGCTATGGTTCCTGGGTTCAGGTCTTGATCCGGCGCTGATGCCTTTATTAAAAAATAATACAGAGCTGTTAACGATAGACATCGACCTGCTGGACAGTATTACCACAGATGCGCCGGTGTGCATTATCGCAGCATCTATGCACACCTTGTATGTAAATACAAATGCACTGTGGCTGATCTGGAATTTTCCGGACAACATTGACCTGCTTAACACCTACTCTTCTTTCAATGACTACAAAGAGAAAACAAAGGGACAGTTACAGGAAAGCGCTGGGATGACGCCTGCATTGAAAGCCATTCCGCCGTTACAGAAAGCAGACTTTTTCCTGAAATCATTCATCTATTTAAAACAGATCTTTGACACTGCTAATTCCAGAGGTGTCACCTTCATGCATGATGCGGGCATGAATAAGGGGCAGCAGGAAATACTGGAAGCATATCTGGCGGTATTCAAGGGAACTGTTCGTATCGGCGCAGCCGAAGTATGTAATTCGATGGATGATCTGAACAAAATAAAGGATTTCCCTGTTCCGCCAACCGTATACAAAGACATCTACAAGAGTCATGTGAAAGTAATCACTGATGGTTCTAACCAGGGATTGACAGGGTATCAGGCCGACCCATATTTATGTAATCCTGCTCACAACTATGGTGTGTACAATTTCGCGGACAAGTACGATGATAGGCCGTTGGTTCCTCCGAAGGATTTCCGGCAGCTGATGCAGGAGATTGTAACGGTTAAACAATGGCCGGTGATGATCCATGCGAATGGCGATCGCGCCGTTCAATTTGCGATAGACTCATTTAAGGAATTTATTCCTGATCCTTCTTCAGGGGTGCGACACAGAATAGAACATTGCTCCCTGGCAACACAGCAAAACCTGATAGACATGAAAAATCTGGGAGTCTCTCCAAGTTTCCTGATCGGGCACGTGGGCTACTGGGGATATGCATTCCAGGAGGCGATCTTTGGGGAAAAATCAAACATGCTGGATCTCTGTGCCAGTGCTCTGCAGCAAGGTATGCGGATCACCCTGCATAGTGATAATTCGGTAAGTCCGCTGGGACCATTGAGAATGATGGAGCAGTCCATCACAAGGAAAATGGAGGCGGACGATGAAGCAGGCGTATTGAATGGAGCAGAATGTATCACGCACGAACAGGCACTGAGGGCTATTACCTACGACGCGGCATGGCAATGTTATGCAGAACAGTGGACAGGATCGCTGAAGGCTGGTAACTTTGCGGACTTTGTCGTACTGGCGCAGGATCCACTGACGATGAAGAACCCCTTTATGAATATGCGAAATATCGAGGTGGTGGAAACCTGGGTGGCAGGATTGAAAGTGTATAGTACAGTGCTGGAAGAAGCAGGTATGGTATGATAAAAGAAAGAAAATATAAAACAGCCTGATTTGACGATACGGCGGAATACGGTGTTAACAATCAATACCAATTGGTTCGGGAACATTCCGCTACCGGGCACATAAAATGGTAAAGCCGCTCTGAGAGCGGCTTTACCATTTTATACATGTTTCTAGTATCCCCCAACTATCTGATGTCCAGAGACTGGCAGGAATCTTTATCAGACGAAAATTTTATAATATTATATTTTGTATTAATTTCATTGATTATTCCAGTCTATAAAAAGGTTTATGCGTTTATTAAAAGATAAAATAAAAATCGTTCACTTTTCTTTATTAATAAGTTGTCTTAACTTCTTATTCTTCCATTTTCCTTTTTTAAATTTATTTTTAATAGTCTTGACTATAGAAGTTTTAACGGCATTACTATTATCATTTGTTTTATTCTACTAATGCTGGTGGCAAATGCTTTCGCCTTTTTTTTGATACTCTTTCTATTCCGGTTTGTAGGAAAAATTATCCTGGCATTACTCTTTGTCGTCAGCGCAATTGCAGTTTACTTTATTAACACTTACGGTGTTATAATAAATGCAGAAATGATGGGTAACGTGCTAAATACCAATTATGCTGAGGCGTCTGGTTTTTTTCCATAAAATTACTACTCTATATAGTGCTGCTCGGTGTTATTCCCGCCGTTATTATCATAAAAGCCCAAATAGCCCATGTAACATTCAAGCGATTTTTAGTCATCACTTTAGCCAGTTTATTATTTATGTTAACTGTTGCATTTGCGAATTCCCCAAATTGGTTGTGGGTTGATAAAAATTCAAAAGTGCTGGGCGGGCTTGCCATGCCGTGGAGTTACACAGTAAATCTTTCTTTGTTTTTTGTACATAAACAACAGGAAAATGAAAAAGAAATATTATTGCCAGATGCTACCATAAAAGATGACCAAAAATCGATTGTTGTTCTGGTAATAGGAGAATCCGCCAGAAGTGAAAATTTTTCTTTATACGGGTACAGTAAAAATACAAATCCATTGCTTTCAAAAACCCCTGGTGTATTTCATTTTAATGCTACCTCTTGTGCTACCTACACAACTGCAGGTGTAAAGTGCATTTTAGAAGCTAAAAATACCGGGGAGTTGTATGAGATTTTGCCCAATTATTTATATAGGAATGGCGTTGAGGTCGTTTGGAGAACCACAAACTGGGGAGAACCACCTGTTCATATAAAAAATTATCTGAACAAAGAGGCGCTGATGAAAGATTGTAAAGGCGACAGATGCGATTACGATGAAGTTCTTTTGAATAACCTGAAAGAGCAAATAGCAGCAAGTACAAAAAACAAGATATTGATAATATTGCATACAAGTACAAGCCACGGACCTGAGTATAGCAAAAAATATCCGCCTCAGTTCGAAACTTTTAAGCCAGTCTGTAATAGCGTTGAATTAGCAAAATGTTCTAATACAGAACTGGTCAATGCTTATGACAATACGATTGGTTATACCGATTATATTTTATACAATGTAATTGAAGATTTAAAACAATTAAAGGAATATAAAAGTGCAATGATTTTTGTTTCCGATCATGGTGAATCTTTAGGAGAAAAAAATCTATACATGCATGGTTTGCCTTTAAGCCTTGCGCCGAAACAACAATATGACATTCCTTTTATAGTTTGGACATCTGATAACAGTTTAAAACAACTGAAAACTGAAAATTCATTGTCACAAGATTATGTATTTCACAGTGTTTTAAATTTTTTAGGCATACAAAGTCCTGTTTATAATGAGGAATTGAACATCTTTAAATAATTGAAAAAATGCCCCTTCAAATCCAACGATCTAAGGGGCATTTTTTCGTTGGTTTCCAGTCCTGTTTGCGATAAATACGAGTCATCTCATTATTTCGTCTGGAAAATTCGATGCCGTTTATCTTCATTCCAATATATCTGTTGCGTGATGTTGTTCTCTGTATTTCCCGGGTGTAACGCTTGTCACTTTTTTAAAGATCTTAATAAAGTGCGGTAACGTATCAAACCCCACCCCTTCTGCTATGCTTGAAAGAGAGTGACTTGTAGTCACCATTAGAAATTGTGCTCTCTCAATTCTTTTCATATTAATATATGCCAGAGGGCGGTGGCCGTTAATCTCAGGAATAACCTCGATAGGTGGTCCGGATGCAGATTCACCATTTGAGAAAGCCCGTTTACGGTCAGTTTCTCCTGAAGGTTTACCTGAATGTATCCGAGTAAATCCACCACTTTTGAGGGGATACTTGCCGTATCAGGATGAGCTGTTTGCCCCGGAAGTAAAAATTTAGATATTAATTGCAGAAGAATCCCCTGAGTTTCCATAAACAGGGCATAATCCTGTTTACAGTTAAGATCTTCATATTCCGGTAGTAGATGTTTTTCTCATAGACCAGGGGATTGTCCGAACGATTAATCTTCCGAAATGGATTTATTTCCAATAAGCGCTTGAATGCTGCAATATCAAGAGACGAGGCTGCTATCTGCAATAGTGTACGTCTATTTTGGAATAATGACATCCCATCTACCGTATCTTCAAAAAAATGAATAAAATATTGCCCCAGAATTGTTTCGCATTCAAGATTACACAGTGTAAAACTGGGAATTAAATACAGAAACCCCGGCTCCAGCTGCACAGCAGACCGCATATCAGACACCCTTCCTATGCCTTTATCAATATAATACATGCGATAGTAGGGGCTTAACACGTTTCTATAATTCCATGTTTTACCCAGCGTCACATAATCGACATGTAATAATGTAAATACCTGGCTGATTATCCTTCGGCTCATAGCGTCAAAAAGTCGGATTTATATAATACAAAGTCGAATCTATGCAATTTATTCTTATCGTCGCTTTTTAGCTTTGCTAACATCATTGTGAACACTTATATGTATCAACAGATGAAATTCATATTTCCACGTGCGAAAATCAACATTAATAAAACCGGACTGTTTGTTCGACAAAACCTCCATTTTAGGCAATGCTTCTTATTGTATGAATATCGCCTGATTACACATTCTCAATCCCTTGCCAGAAGGAACTTTGAAAGGAATTGTTTCAGATACAGTATACCATTTGCAAAACGATCAGGATTAAATTGTTTGACAATAAAATAACTTAATGGACAGAAGATCTCTTTTAAAAAACGTAATGAGCTTGCTACCTGCCGCCTTTGTGATGAACAATCCACTTAGCAGTCTTGCTGCCTACGAACCTACGGTGAAAAAAGGACCTTTTCAGCCTGACTGGAGCTCTCTTGAGCAATATAAGACGCCAGAGTGGTATAAAGATGCGAAGTTTGGTATATGGGCACATTGGGGCCCGCAATGCCAACCTGAGTATGGAGACTGGTATGCCAGAGGAATGTACCAGGAAGGCAGTGATCAGTATGAATACCATTTGAAAAAATATGGCCATCCTTCCCGTTTCGGATTTAAAGACGTCATCCATGAATGGAAAGCAGAACAATGGGACCCGGAAGAACTCGTAAGATTATATAAGGATGCCGGTGCAAAATATTTTGTAGCACTTGCCAATCACCATGATAATTTCGACCTATATGATAGTTCCTTCCAGTCATGGAATAGCGTCAGACAAGGACCCAAAAAAGATATTGTGGCAGGATGGGCAAAAGCAGCGAAAGCGGCGGGTCTCCATCTTGGCCTGAGTGTTCACGCCGCTCACGCATGGAGTTGGATGGAAGTTGCTCAACGTCATGATCTCAAGGGAGCGTTATCAAATATACCATACGATGGAAAGCTTAGTAAAGCTGATGGGAAGGGTACGTGGTGGGAAAAACTTGATCCGCAGGAATTATATGCCCAAAATCATCCACTGAGCGCAAACAGCCAGGACAATGGGATGATACATCGTCAATGGGACTGGGGAAATGGTGTACTCCCCGTCTAAACAATACTGTGATAAGTTTTTTAAAAGGACTATTGAACTAATCGACAAATATCAACTGATCTCCTGTATTTTGATGATACTGCACTTCCGCTTTGGCCTGCAAGCGATGTCGGGTTAAAAATCGCCGCTCATTTTTATAACAGAAGTATTGACAAACACGGCGTCGTACAGGCTGTTATCAATGGTAAAATCCTTAATGAGCAACAACGTAAATGCATGGTGTGGGACATCGAAAGAGGCCAGAGTAATGAAATACTCCTTATTACTGGCAAACAGATACGTGCATAGGCAACTGGCATTATGACAAACGTGTACTGGAACGTCACCATTATAAAAGTGCTAAAACAGTCATCCATACCCTGATAGACGTAGTAAGCAAGAACGGTAATTTGCTGTTGAGCATCCCTGTTAAAGGCAACGGATCCATTGACAGCGATGAAAGAGAAATTATCAGGGGCATCACCGCCTGGATGAAAATAAATAGTGAAGCAATATATGGCACACGTCCATATAGTGTCTATGGTGAAGGTCTGCAATGCAGGAAACTGCGGCACTAACAGCACAGGGCTTCAATGAAGGTAAAGGAAAGCCATTCAGCGCAGAAGATATCCGGTTCACACGAAAGGGAGAACGTTATATGCTACTACGATGGGTGTACCTGGAAATGAAGTATTAATCAAAACAATTAAAAACAAGAATATTACAAGAATAACTTTACTGGGTTATAGTGAAGATCTTCAATGGCATCATACGGCAGAAGGTTACGGGTCAGCTTACCGGACAATAAGCCTTCCGATATAGCAGCCGTTCTGAAAATTGAGAATGCTATTTAAAAGGTTTCTATTAATTATAAATCGGTAACCTCATATGATTCAACTACCGCCCGTAATTGCGGGGACGAGCAGCCTCGGGAATCTATACAAGGAGATCCCTTTTGAGCAGAAAAAAGAGATCGTCAGAGCCCATATTGAAGCTTCCGCAACTCCTGCTGTTTTTGATAGTGCCGGTAAATACGGAGCGGGGCTTGCACTGGAAACACTTGGACAATGCCTGAAAGAGTTAGGCGTATCCCGACAGGGTTATGATAAGTAACAAGCTTGGGTGGGTAAGAACAGCGTTAATCAGTGAGGAGCCCACCTTTGAACCGGGTGTATGGCACAATATAAACATGATGCCAAACAAAGAATAAGTCGCACGGGAATCATTGAATGTTTTCATCAGGGCAATGAGTTACTAATGGCCATGCGGCCACTATGGTCTCCGTTCACGACCCGGATGAATATCTATTTACTGCTGTTAATGACGATGAAAGAGAAGAACGCTATCAGGACATACTTGCTGCCTACCAAAGTTTACATCAGCTCAAGAAAGACAGTTATGTTACATCAGTTGGAATTGGTTCAAAAGATTGGAGAACTATTCAACGGATCAGCAATGACGTTGATCTTGATTGGGTGATGTTTGCCAATAGTCTGACAATCTATCAACAACCACCAGCACTACTGACATTCGTTGCGGAACTTGCGGCCAAAGGCGTGCATGTCATCAACTCAGCCGTCTTTCATGGTGGCTTTCTAACTGGCAGCGACTACTTTGATTACAAACCAGTTTCCAGGGAACATCCTGCGCATCAACAATTATACATGTGGCGTGACCAGTTGTATAAGATTTGCCGGGAATTCGAGATAGATCCTGCGGCTGCATGCATCCGTTTTGCTATGAGCATACCCGGGGTTAGTAGTATAGCTCTTAACAGCACCTCACCTCAACGTACAAAAAGAACACAGCATTAAGTCATGTTGAAATACCGGATATGTTCTGGCAACGAATGAGAGAAGCAGGATTGATTGGCGTAAATGCGCCCTCAAATCCAACGATCTGAAGGGACATTTTTTCGTCGGGCCTACCGGACGATCTTAATTTTAGATGTGTAAAGTCGGAATGACAGGATTCGAACGTGCTTTAAAATGACAAATCCGCTACCATAGCGGATTTGTCATTTTAAAGCACGTTTCATAATATTAATAAGTCTCTCACAATCGGCATAAAAGTAATAACTTAGGTTTCTTCCCGGGAAAACGCACCTAAATTCAAATCTGATGTTGAGAAAACATGCTGTACTCGCAGGAACAATAATTTCGATATTACTGATACTGATTGCCACCGTTGTCTATCCGGGAGGTTCCGTAGCTAATAAAAACTCAGTCGGTTTTCAATGGACACAAAACTTCATCAGCGACCTGTTTGCTGATAAAGCCATAAACGGAGCAGGCAATACTGCCAGAGTGTGGGCAGACGCAGGTATGGTTATGCTTTCGGCCAGCTTTGCGATATTCTTTGTCCGTTTCTCTAAAAAAATACCGAACAAAGGGCGGCCAATGTTATTAAATATCTGGGCGCCGGGAATATGCTATTCAACTGCTTAATAGCTACCCCACTGCATGATATAATGGTTGTAATAGCGAGCACACTGCTTTTGGTAAGTCTATTTTATATTACGGTATTTATTATGCAAACGAAACTACACTGGCTTAAATTTGCTTGTGTGGTTTGCATGCTTCTTTACTACATCACTATGTTTTTGTATGGCTCAACGTTCCGGGAGCCTTTGCCCGTTATGCAAAAGGTAACCTTTCTCAGTTCCATATTGTTAGTGTTGGCACTGGAGTACTTTACGACATCAGCAAATTTTGCACATATCAAAACAAAAAGGAAGCTTTCTGACCCCGAAACTATTTCAGAAAAAACATCAGTATAATACTAAAGCTGGTATGAAAAAGGCAGAAAGATATATTGATGCATTGATTTTTATCGATCCTACTTCAAAATGGATAAAATGAACGCGTCCTCTATACGACTTCTTAAACATTTATAGGTGGTTAAAAAAAGTGATTGTTTGATTACCTCTCTCCCAGGCGAAGTATCGGGGTAGGAAATGTAACGGTATTATTATATTCGCCAGGGCAGCTCAGAACAATCAGGCGATCATCACCTTTATCAATTAAACAGGTTATTTACATGTTTGCAGGGCCCCGAACAGTTGTAACCAAAAGTATATTTAACAATGGAGGCGTATGCAGGGGATTAGTGTAACAGAGAAGAACATTTTATGAGCATCCCGGTTACGCAAGTAGCTGGGATGTTCACTTTTTGACCACCCTGAAGCCCTGATTACTAAAGGATGCTCTTCTATGCACCCTTCCAATATCTACGGAGTTAAAATAGTGACAGGAGTGCTGACTACACCACCATGAGCCGCCCCTTGCATGTACCGTTTTCTCCTCTTTGAGGTGCCCTTCACAAAACTCGAATACATTTCCATACATGTCGTATAGCCCCCAGCGATTAGGTTGGAAGCTGGCGACGGGAGCAGTATACATATATCCGTCGGAGCCGTCTGGTTCCAGATGGTCATGTGCATGCCAGATATTGGCGTAACGACCGATCTTTCGGCTGTCTTCTCCCCAAAAATAGGTGGTTCTGGCGCCTGCGCGGGAAGCGATCTCCCATTCTTCGAAGGAAGGAAGCCTTACCTGTGCCCATTCGCAGTAGGCTTGAGCATCATTGTAGCTAATGGTGGTAACAGGATGTTGCATTTTGTCGTCAACACCACCGCGGCTCACGCCGTTAGGATACCGCCAACAGGCAGTACTGTCCTCCAGCCAGCGGAATTCCTTCAATCCAGGTTCGAAGACCATCGCATTGTGTAGCCGCTCCGCATCGGTGACATAATGCGTAGCGGCTACAAATTCTGCAAACTGCTGATTAGTGACTTCTGTAGCGCCGATAGCATAGGCATCCACATGGACCTCTCTGGCAGGATTAAGGGCATGCCCTTTAGCACCGACCCAGTAGTTTCCGGTGGGTACCTGCACGAAGGACGTATCAGGCAGGAATAAACTTATCAGTAGTGAGAATATCATTAATTAGCAGCATTGTACATGCCCATGGCCCGTTGTATGATCAGGTCTTCATTGGCCTGATTGAATAAAAGGTAGGCGTTATAAGTACTGTTCTTGCTATACAGCTTGGTATAAGATACTGATTTGACAAAAGGTTCATATTTTGTTTCTGCCATGAACTCCATCAGTACTGTCAGGATGTCCAGATCTTTGTGATCACGTTTAAAGAACTCCACGAGGAAAGGGACCATCTCAACGGCCTTGATCTCTACTAACGCCATTTTGTAGTTGAGCCCTATACGTTTACTACGGTTCGCAGATTCTTTGATGATCTCCATCACAGAATCCCGGTTGGCCTGCAGAAAGTCTCGCTGACGTTCACTCCAGTTTAGTTCTGCGTAGTTGTCCGGCAGGTGGCCGAAGACTTTTTTATGCTCATCCTGAATGGGTGGTTCAACATCACAGTTCTGGCTATATGATTCCGGATTAATCATGTGGTAAGTAAATTTCTCGCGGAGCGTGAGGGACATATAGTCTTTAGAACTCATTATGGTAACGTCTTCCATATATGCTGTATTCTTTTTGATCAGCCCTTTCACCTTGGCAAGGCCATAGGGAGGAGTGGTCATTTTTAGCCTATATTCACGATAGGCGTTGCTTTCCGCGCTTGCGGGTTTCCAGCTTTCTTCCTGATTCTGATCCTGGGCAAAGGTGGCTAAAGGTAATAGCAGGGCTAATGTAGCAGCAATTAGTTTCATGGTTATATGCATTCTTAAATATAAAGATACTAATGAACTGACTAAAAATACGCCCGGAAATCAGTGGATTTTGTGTTGTTTCCTACTCTCCTTGCGCCTTTGCCCTTTTCTCTATAATCTGTTCGGCCTCCATGTTAAAAATGGAATCCGGATATTTCCTGATGAACTTTTCCGGCGTCATACCCCAGTCGTGGTTTTGTGCGTCCACTTCTGCCTGCGTAATCATCCCTTGCGCTACCTGCATTTCAAAACATAGCCGATAAAGGGTGCTGACAAACCCTCCCAGCGTGGAGCCGTTTTTAAAGTAAATATCGACGTGTTCTTTTTTATACTTGATACTACTTTTCCGTCTTCGATATCGCGGATAATTGACGGCGCACCTGTTTTTAAATGTATCCTGACAATAATTACTTCATCGCTCATTTCGTGCCGGGTAACTCCTTTTACTTTCGCCATGTTGATGCTATCCGTGAGGAAAAGCACTTCCTTGCCTCCGTATCTGGCGTATACAGCATGGGTAGCCAGCTGGTTATAAAAAGCTATCTTGAAACTGGTTTCAGGATAGCTGAATTCATATTTTGAACCGCGGATAGTATAAGATATATTATTGCCATCCATCTGGTAGCTGCTTAATACTTTTGAATAGTGATCCACACGCTCGTAAGCTAGTTTTTGCGCCTGTATGGAAAAGATATTGATAAACAGTATTATCGGAAAGAAAAGATGTTTCAAGGCGTCACTTTTTGAGTTTACTTACTAATTTTGTCGGCTTCCAGTTTGCCCTCTTTGGTAATGTAGTATATCATACTGACATCATAGCCGGTAATCACTTCAAAAAAGGCATCATAAGTAGATTTGTCGCGGAGCTTCTTTTTATCCATGTAAGTACCATTCACCACCCAGCCTACCTGAACATGCTTGTGATTGGCCGGTTGAAACGCCGGCAGTTCGTACCGCTGTTTGGTTTTGTAATTATATATTGCTCCGTCAGGAAAGTCATAAGAAGAATGTGGGGCGGCACCACGGCCAAAATACTTCCCTTCCAGCAATATAAAATAGTCCCCGGAAAAGTGAACGATCGTAGATATATTGTCATCATTCAGCAATCGCTTTCCGGTGCCATCTACCAGGTCGGAAATTACATGCCCGCCGGCTGTTTCGTTTAAGATAACGATGCCGATACCTGGTGGGAATTTGTCCTTGTTGTCCGGATCCAGATTGGGTCTTCTTGCTCCGATGCAGGCTTTGAACTCATCATTGTCCAGAATCTTCTTGTTATTAAGCACAAAGTAATTAATGTCCCTGTACAATTTATAAACCCGGTTATTACGCTCACTCTGGTTAATGTCAAAATCATATAAGATACCAGGTGATTGTCCGTTTCGGCTTCGTCATATAAGCGATCTGCAATCATTCCGTTAACTACAACGGCTGCTTTCTTAGTTGGAGTTCCCGTGTTTGGTTTATTGGCGGACATTGTTACCGCGAGTTCCGTAACGCCTTTATCCGCAGCTCTTTTGTTTTTAAGTGCTGTTTCCTGCGCCTGTTTCTCCATCAGGATCTTTGCGGCCTGTTCCGCAGCTCTAACGTCCGCCCGACGCTTGTCTTCCGCTTTTCGGGCAATAGCTTCTTTTGCATCCTCCGCGTCACACGCAGGACATTGCGTATGACCTTCGGCGTATATATTTTTATTCCTAAGGCTGTTTTTGGCATATCTGCAAAAGGAACCCGCCGTAGCAACGTGAGATTGGGCTGAAATATCGATTATCACAAACAGCAGTAGTGCAGCAAGAAAGAACCAAACTTTTATCATAGGTGGTATTATGCCCCTAATATAAAGTATTTGGCGATGCTAAATTCAAAAAAACGAGGGTAAAAGGCGCTGGTAAGCCGGGTTGAATACCAATGGTGGGATTTATGAAGGGTTGACTCGCTAAGTAACAATGATTGCTATAAATGAAAAGGACCTATCTGTGATGATCACAGATAGGTCCTTCGCCACTGGGGTACACGCACAAATTAACGGCAGGAATCGGTCTGATTAGTGCCAACTGGTGTAACATACGCCGGATCTATTTCGTCCACACGCGCCCAGCTAAACTCGATCGGGATAATGTAAAAACAGGCTGAATTTCCTCCTGAAATACAGCAGGTAGGATCATAGGGAGCACCACCATGTGCACGGATGAACCATTCACCGCTATCATCCTTTTCATAATAGAAATCTTCTCTTCTTTCTTTAGCGGTGACAGCAGCTATACCTAACAGCGAAGCGACCACCAGTACTACATTAGACAGTTTGATTTTCATAAATTTGATTTTTAGAATGAATAAATATGATAAAGCCGTTACACTGTTCGCGCGCGCATGCCACGCCAGATGAAAGCCGTGCTTAACATTCCGGGGATAAGTACGATCAGGTTGAGTACCAGCTGTTGATGCCAGGTAATTGTTCTGAAAACGCCGGCACAGGCACAGGGCACTTTACTGAACACTGTTGACAAGACCAATAAAATATAAACAGTAAAACCCAGCATCAGCAACGTACCGGCCACAATACCAGCCCTGTTCAGGGAAGGCACCAGCAACAGTATTACTATGAGCAGTTCTGCCAGCGGTATCCCCCATTTCAATGCGGGGATCATCGCACTGTGAAACACCTGTGCTTTAAGGCCGTACTCAAAGATGCTCAGGTTAGCGAGCTTGTCTAATGCCGTATAAGTAAACAACAGCACTAACATCAGGGACGTAACAAAAGGAATGGCTTTTTTCCAGTTCATAGGATTGATTTTTATGAATAAAAGGTGATCAGGTCTTCCATTTGGGTTATAGCTATGTTCATCGTGACTCTGTCTAAATGGTTGCTATCGGTCATTTTTATGATCAGATCTGACAGACGGGACTCCACTTCATATTCCTGTAGTTTTCCTCTGACTGTATACATCTCGCCGAAAAAGATCCGCTCAGGTAACGCTCCTGTCAGGAAATAGGCAAGCAGGGCGCCGAGCGAATACACATCGTCGCCGAAATGGGGTTTCATATAGCTCATCTGCTCCGGCGACATATACCCGATCGTGCCTAATGTAAAAGGAGGATCCGGAAGTCCGTCGTGCAGGCAGCAGGCCATTTCAAAGTCAATGATATATGTTCTGCGTCTGCCGTCAACGATGAAATTCCTTTCATTGATATCACGATGTACGTAACCGGCATCATGCATATCCTTTACAAGTGATAATATAGATAGGTAGACTTCCAGTATGATCTTTTTTATATCAGTACCAAGGTCCTTCCAGTTTTTCCCCTGCCTGATCTGTTCCAACCATCGACCTGCATGCATCCCGTCTACGTATTCAATGACGAGAAAAGAAAATGCCTCATATTCGACGAGATCTATAAATTTTGGCGTCCTTACATATGGTTCCAGGGCTTTGATCACCTTCTTCTGCCAGCGTAACTTATCCCGTATATCCCTGCCAAAATGATCATCACCTGTATGGCTGTTGCCCTGTTTGATCAGGCACCATTTAAAGGGGCGTTTAAAATTAAACCCTTTATAGATAGTGCCTTTGGGACTATAGCTCAGCTCTTCCACCGGCAGATAAAAAAGACCGACGAATTTTCTGGACGCAGGCTTCCGGTATTTTTTCTCCACTGTAAATGGGAAGGAGTCTTTTGTTGGTTCCGGTTTCCTGTTACTGACCTCCTGTGCATAAATGATATTTGAGATCCGTATACAATCCTGAATAATACATCCCGCATACGTCTCTGTGAGGGGTAGCAATCTATCTATCAAATGCCGCCCCTCACCTTCTGTCCGGGCATGAAACTGGATTCCCTTTCCGATCAGATGTGGTCCATACAAGCCGGCATTCAGCCTGTAGGCTTCATGCTCGTTCCTGATGATCCTGAAAGATGTATTAGCGTCCTTTAATATTGGAAGTATGTCATTGAGCAGTGCTTGCAGACTTGCTGTTCTCACCGACAAATAAATCAGCCAGCCATGTGTAGGCCTAAATTCACCGGACCTCAACCAGATATGATCGTCTGTGAATTTCACTCCGGATGCTGTCAGCAGTTTATCATTTTCCTTTAATGGCAGTTCGAATGCCTTTTCCAGACGGGTATATTGCAGCATCTCTTTGGGGTTTTCATTTTCAATGGGGTTATTAATGGTACCTGCAGGTTAACTTATCTCTAAATTACTATTATGTGCTGCAATCTGTCTGCACTCTATTATCAAAACTTATTGGGGAAATATATGTACCGGTGTCTGCAAATGCAAGACAGGGCTTTGCAAACATGATCGTGACGGGAATACGTGGCGACTGCCTCTAAAAAGCCACAACGTCCTGAAAGGCTTTTTTAGGCTGAAAGTTTCTGTCAAACAACAAAGGATAATCCTTTCTGCCCCTTACAGGGAAATCATCCAGCCAGCTATGCCTGTCTGATATATTCCAGAAAGTCACACCGGTCAGTAATGCTTTGTACTTACGGAATATTTCAAAGCATACCCGGTACTGTGCTGCCTGCGCGATTTCCTTCTCCTTTGTAAAACTGGTATCATAGTCATTCGCACGCCTTGCGCGGGCTTCATGCTCTTTTGGATAAACAGAAATATCGAGTTCCGTGATCTGCAACGGAATCTTTAACACAGC
This sequence comes from Chitinophaga pinensis, assembly GCF_007896845.1. Taxonomy (GTDB): domain Bacteria; phylum Bacteroidota; class Bacteroidia; order Chitinophagales; family Chitinophagaceae; genus Chitinophaga; species Chitinophaga pinensis_C. The sequence continues at coordinate 17,567 of NZ_VOHS01000067.1, forward strand.
AAAATCGGCAAATGTCTTCTCCAGCTGTTCTCCGGAAGGTTCGTTAATAGCCCAGTGTCCCTGTAATCCGACGCCCTGAACCGGTACACCCTTATTCCGCAACTCCCTTACCATCCGGATGATCTTCGTCCGCTTATCGGGGTCTATCTCGTTGTAATCGTTATAAAAAAGTACTGCCTCCGGGTCTGCCGCATGTGCCCATTCAAATGCTTTTTCAATAAACTCAGGGCCACAGATCCTTAGCCATGCTGAATTGCGATAAAACTCGCCGGGTTTGTCACTGATCACTTCATTGACCACATCCCAGGCGTATATCTTTCCCTTGTACCTTGTTACGACCGTTGTAATATGCTCCTTTAGACGCTGCAATAAGACTGCTTTAGATACTGTATCACCCTTATTATCTGTGAACATCCATCCGGCCACCTGACTATGCCAGCAAAGCGTATGGCCTCTTACCCGCATCCTGTTCCTGACCGCAAAGTCAACGATAGCATCTGCCCTTTTAAAGTCATAGTCATGCTCACGTGGATGGATAACGCCCATCTTCATATCATTTTCCGGGGTGACACTATTGAATTGTGAAATGATGAACTGTCCTTCATTTCCTTCCAGAGCACGTGAGGAAACAGCTACGCCAATGGGAAACATGGATCCATAGTAGTCTTTTAAGCCTTTTTCGGGTGTACTCTGGGCTAAAGAGGAGCCTGCAAATAAAACGCCTGAGACACATATCAGCAGGTGTTTTGTTATCTTATGAAAACCTGATTGTTTAAGCATAACTAAAAGTGGCGTATAATTTCCTAACGACAATTATTGATCTAAAAGTCTTAAGCTGTCACTATTCTTTAGCGCCGTCCCAAGTAGACACCACGCACTTGAAATAGTGACAGCTCTTATTACCTAAAGTCCACCAATGAATTCAATACAATAGCCTTCACTACATGCATTGCTGATATGGAAGTAGACTCCTGATATTGTAGTCTGGATTCTAAGACTATTACCTCCGGCCAGATAATTATTAGGCGAACTCAGGCTGAAAGGGTAAGTCCCTAATGAAGTACCACCTGATGTTGTAAAGGTAATGGCAAAAGGAGTTGTACCGCTTCCGCTAATCGAATAGTTGATGGTACCCACTGGCTGTCCGGCACCGGGCGTACCAGTAGTGGTACCAGTGATCGGAAAAGCGAATGCAAAATTGCGTGACGCCTTACCAGCTACGCGCGGATTTTGTTGACAGGTGCAAACTTGAAAAGGAAAACAGGCACAATGCTAAGGCAACGGGAAACAAATTTTCATAAGATAACTTTCTTTGGATTTGGGCTAAAATGTCCTGACGAATATAACTACTTTTTCACTTAAAAAGCCGATCAAAATAAATTTAAACAGACGGCTATTTATTTTCTGAGCTCAACCAGCACTGACGCTATCTCCCCGAAATGGAATAAAATCTCGTATTGGGACTTAGTTTCATCGTCAACTGATAAGTTCAATATCTCAGCCAGCAAGCCGGTAGTATCTTCTTTTAAAGTTATTCCCTTTTTATATAAGACTACATAATGTGCGGTACAACAGTCCGTGACTTCTCTTCCTATTGCTGATTTGCAGATACATACCAGATTAGGCAATCCATTAACTGAAGCGCCACAACATCCTTGCATTCTGGTAAGATCGTGATGATACGATAGATTATGTTTGTCTGATATAGAGATATAGTAGTCGCCGCTATTATCAATTCCGTATTGGCCTGTACGGAGAAGCATTTCTTCGCTCCTTCCCGAAAAATCCAGTTCTATCTGGTCTTCCAGCAAATTGGATATTCTACCACCACAATTATTACAAACAATAAACCTTTTCATTATTGCAAATTAATAATTGTAGTTTGAATTATGAATTCTCCCCTTGATTCAAGTGATTGGCGTTCCTGATAAATAATCCTGAAGTATTCCTCAGTTATTAATCAGCTCCCAGGTCTGGAACTAAAGTTGCTATTGAACTAAGCAATCCGCTTTCGGAATTAACATTATTCATTTAAATTCAACATAAAATTAATCGGTGTCAGATGCAACATACGCTATCAGATCTACAGACAGGAAAGCAAAGCACACTAAGCTGTGATGAGGCTATTTTTACGACAGCACAAACACAGGCGGTAAGATGAAAACAACCAGCAAGACAGCTGCAGATGCCACAGCAGCACGCCAGTTGTTTTTCAAAAAAGAGTGGGAATTGCTGAAAAAGGGCGCAGTATTGCAAGCTGATCATGCAGCTGCCGGAGAGCCGCTACTTCATCTTTTTATAGGAGGCGCTTACACAGGCTGTCTTTCGTTCGAAGCTACGCCTCAGGGCATCTATATGTATCGTTCCGGCGGCAACGAAATTGGTGTACAGGAAGAGTTGCTACGTATTGATAATAAGGGCGCAGTTATTGAGCAGTGGCTCTACCAAAGGTACTGCCCTGGGAAGTTCATTATGATGCATCGGCCAATCAACTATTGCTGGATCTGGATCATTACATTTATGAATATGATTTAAGTGCAGGAGCCTTACGCAGCTAACTGATCATCTTAATCAACCTGCGAGTTTCACTTCTGTCGCTACAGGTATCAGAGCTTATGCTACGCATCCTCATTATTACATTCAAAGATCTGATAACCATGCGCGAATTGAAACAGCTTTCGAAATAAAGATTATTATGGTTCGATTGCTTGCTGTGCCAGTCTATCACCCGATGGTAAATTGCTCGCCATGCATAACCGGGAGCATAATGTGGATTTGATTGACACCATACCGGAAAGCAACTCAACACGATAGAATTACCGTTTGCAATGGCAGAATATCTTGCATGGACTCACGATGGCAGCGAACTTGTCGTCCATGAGAGATACAAGCATTTACACTTCTTTACCATAACTACCGGACAGGAAGTAATTTACGACGGCCTGACCATACCCGCATATACAAAGGATGTGAGGAACTTTTGCTTTAATGAAGATCATCGTTACTTGTATGTCAACAGCGTACAACGGCATTCGTGTTTGACTTTATCAACAAACAGTTTCTTATAGTTTTCAGATACAGCATTGTGTAAATCCGCGGAAATCAATTCATCAACAGCCGCCAATTAGGCGTGCGTACAGACTACGGCTGCTTTAGTATTTATGCCTTATAACCCCATACGATTCGCAATGATCGCTGTCCGGTAATATGACTTTCCGGACAGCGATCTATCGGCTATGATAAAAAATAAATCCCCCTCCTCGCCGACCATAACATACCTTATTTCTTACAAGACGCATGATGAATTATTAAAATATTTTATCTATTTTAGGAACCGAAACGTTAGCTCAAAATCCCTATAATAATCAATCCTATTTTATAACCATATAACCCGCACCATGAAAAAGCACTACTTTTCAGCCCTTTTTGCTTATTGGCGTTGGCGTGAGAGCTAATACCGTCCCAGATGCAGACAACAGCCCGGGACCTGAAGCTGGCCTTAACGCCTACTATACCGCTGACGCAATGCGTATTACACCGCAGGACGCGACACAGCAATGGATGTTTAGTCTGGCGATAAAAGCAGTAAACGGACATAAACCCGGGTCCGAAGCGCTTATAAGCAGACAAAAAACGCAGTACAATTCGATCATGGCCATCATTTAAGGTGGAATACACCAATGATGGACAAGCTATCCGGCAACATTTTATCATCCGGGAGCCCGGTGAAGCCGACGGTAAACTGACGGTACAATTGCAAGCGGAGAACAGCTGGCATACCATGTATGGTAGCGCCAATAGTCTGATATTCAAAAGCAAAGATCAGGTATTTAATTACGGCGATCTTGAAGTAGAAGATGCAACAGGTAAAAAGTTGCCCGCGCATTTTGATGTACAGCAAAATCAGGTGGAGATCACTGTAGATGCCGGACGATTGCTTATCCGGTCTCTATTCAAACGATAATAGATCCGTTGACAGAAAGACATGCCAGAACCGTACTGGAACGTAATCAGGCTGGTATTCAACTGGGAACTGCCACTACTACTGCGGGAGACATCAATGGAGATGGATTTGTAGACATTGTTGTTGGTGCACCTTACTATAGTAATGGTCAGACGGCGGAAGATTTTTTTCGGATATCCTCCGGGACTAAATTTCTGGTCCGCCGGACGCCAGCATAGCAACAAGGCTAACAGTCTGATGGGAACTTCAGTTGCAGGTGGGCGATGTAAATGGAGATGGATATCCTGATCTGTTGGTAGGAACTCCCAATATGCAATCTGCAGTTGACGAGGGTATATGCGCGATCTTCCTTGGAAGTCAATACGTACCGCCCTGTACGGCTGCCCCTGAGACAAAAAAACAGACTTCACGTATAACTTCCCCCGCCAGCATAGATAGTTTTGCTGTCGGGTCCGGATACACGGTACTAAAATACGGCCCCGCTCAAATGAGCGGGGCTCGTATTTTAAACTGAAAAGTTTAACTTAACAGTTCCCCCATACCAATAGCTTATCGCTTCTTCGAATTGAGGCGTTATGGCCTGATTAATAGCTTTGATATATTCTCCTGTTGACGGGTCAACACTGTTCTAACGGCCTTTTCCCTTT
>NZ_VOHS01000068.1 GCF_007896845.1 Chitinophaga pinensis
GTGACCAGAATAACACCATTAGCTCCTCTTGATCCGTAGATAGCAGTTGCAGAGGCGTCTTTCAGATTTCTACGGATGCAATGTCATTCGGGTTCAGGTCATTATAGAAATGAATTGACACCCAATGCAGCGACAACAGGTACTCCATCTACCACATATAATGGCTCATTGGAAGTATTGCCGGATCGTGTACCACGGATGCGTATAGAAGGTACTTCACCCGGTTTGATATTGGTTGCTACATTCAGGCCTGCTGCCTTTCCCTGCATGGCCTGTGCAGATTGGTGACAGGGCGTTCCTGTATTGTTTTGGCGGAGATACTTGTCAATGCGCCGGTCACGTCGCTTTTCTTCTGCGAACCATATCCACACGACCACTTCATTGATAGCTTTGGAAACAGATTGCAGGTAACGTCAATAGTACTACGACTGCGGACATTGACTTCCTGCCTGTCAAATCCGACAAAACTAAAAGCAAGTGTTGCATTGGCGGAGCGTACCTGCAGAGAAGGAGCCGTCCGCTTTGGAAGTAGTCATGTTGTTGGTACCTGTCTCCATGACTGTGACACCCTGAAGTGCCTGCTGATTGTTGTCAACTATTTTACCTGATACACGTAATGTTTGTGCTGACACACATAACGATAACAGTATAGGTATTGTGCTGAACAATATGCGCTTTAACAGTGTAATTTTTCTATTCATAATGTAAGCGATTGTAATGTCAGATTGTTTGATAGCGGTGGTGCCGGCAATGTAGGGCAACAGGGAGCCTTACCATGGTGTCTGTACCCTGATGAAAAATGGCAATAAGCAATAAATCGCAGTCCGGTGATGGATTGCGTAGCTGTAAAAGACGATAAATGATGATTACGCCTGTTTGAAGAATCCCTGATTCATTGACTGTTCGCTCGTATATGCAGGTTGACTGTTTTCCAAAGGCTTCACGGTAGCAGGTCGGGGAATGTGGTCAACTTTCCTGTTAGGTCATCACTGTTTTACTTAAAAAAGGGCTTATTCAAATGAAAGGGCTGCTCCTGCTGTGAAGTACGATCACTTATGTACCAACAGGGCATAGTAAGGTGAACAACGTTTTTTTCATAACGACGAGAATTTGTGGAACATAATTAATAACACTATACTACGATTAAGGAACATAATAAGTGTCCTACGGTGTCCTATTGACACTAAAAGCCAGTGGTTGTTTCTGTTATCAGTGGGTTTATTGCGTTGATCATCAGGTTGTTAATGTTGTTTCTTTTGTGCCGGAATTTGGACAATAGCATTTTGCGCAGGATCTTGCTGATAAATTCCTGTTGTACCGCCATGGGAGGCGCCTGCATAGAGCTGATCAGAACAGATATAAGCCTTCAAAAGGGTGGCATCGAATGTTTTCTTAGCTTTGGGAGATCAAACAGATTCAACAATACTGTGCATAGTTATCAGCTCTATACCGATCCGGATGTCCTCGCGCGTGCTGCTGCCGGGGATGGATATGCCTATTCAATCATTACCAGAGAACATATCCGGCCACTCTGCTATTTCATTTACAAGAAGTACGGTTGGCGGGATAGCTGGCGGCAAGATGCCGCCGAATGTGCGGCTATTGTCTTCTCATCACTGAAAGACAACAAGGTCCATTTTTCAGATATTGGCGGGCTGAAGTCTTTTCTCTATACTTCCATGGCTGTTGCCGCAGAGGAACTGACCATGTACGATATAGTTTTTAGCGAACCGGCAGATGTTTTAACGGAGATGGTGCTGTATACGATGTTTCCGGAGATGCCCGTGTGTTACAGGCAGAATTATTAGAGCTGATCTTGTTTGAGGCAGAATATTATGCGGATGATCTGGAACAGGCACTTGCGTGGAGCCCTGTATTACGGCCCTTGTTTTACTCATGGCATGGCTGGGACCTGAGTGAAGAAGACCGGCAGACCATGAGCGACTGGTTGCATGCTGATCCGGTACATCGTACGGTATATGACGAGATATTTTCAGGTAAATGGCCGGAAGGTGAAGAGCACTTTGCCTATTTCGAAGATGCCATTACACTGATGGAAGGAATAGAGACGCTCAGAATGACCGAAAGTACAACGCCAGCGACGTCTCTTCCGGAATTGCCATTAGCGGTCCTTTCTGGGACTTTATGTTCCGCTGGTCCATCCCGGCATTGATTGTTGGATTGACGACCGCATTTGTGACCCTCAGATTGCGACACAGCAATAACTTGCCGATACAGCCGGAAATTCAGTTGTCAGACGTTATGCCCGGTTCTTATGGTGCTGTGCTGACCCGTGCCGATGGATCCACCCTTACACTGGATTCTTTTGCTATTGAAACCTTGGCCAGCCAGCAGAAAAGTGCTGCTGCCGCTATTGGTTTTAATATGATCACCACACCCAAAGGCAGACGTTTCGATTGCAGACTGCCGGATGGTTCGCATGTGTGGCTGAATGCACAGAGTAGTATCCGCTACCCTCTGACCTTCAATGGTAAAGAACGAAAGGTAGAAGTGACGGGTGGGGTATATCTGGAAGTGGTACCCGATACCGCACATCCCTTTTTTGTAACCCTGCCCGGGAAGCACACTGTTGCTACCAATGGAGGTAGTTTCAATATATATGCCTATACAGATGCCAGAGCATCTGTGCTGAGGATTACCGCATTGGATGACGCTATGCACATTCGTGTAAAGGGGAGAGAAGCGCCGGTCACATTGTACGCCGGACAAGAAGCCAGTCTGCCTCCGGGAAAAGATATGTCAATCGCAACTGCAGATCCTGAACAGGCCCTTGCGTGGAAGCGCGGTATCTTTTATTTTAAAAAGACGCCTTTACGCAGAGTAATGCGCCAGCTGGCCCGCTGGTATGACGTCATGGTCGTATATCCGAAGGAGGTACCTGACAGGGTATTTACCGGGACGATCGACAGTAATAAAAGATTGGAAGAGGCATTACAGGTACTGGCCCCTCTGAAATTACGTTTTCAATTTAAAGGGAACAGGCGATTGCTGGAGGTATATGAATAAAAGCGCCCGGTTTCGCCATACACAAAGCTGCAGATATACTTATATTCGTGTTTATAATTGACTGCGTAGCTATTTATTCCTTGATATAGCACATCATTTTTGATTTAAAGAAAACCTTACTTATGAGACTTTTTATGCTGCTCGCAGGCGCCTTTTTTGCTTTGGTGACGGATGGTTATTCCCAACAGAAAGCCACATCTGCCATTTCTCTCAACGGTTTCTATATCAGCAAAACCGGCACCGTGGATGGTAAAATCGATATGTATACCTATCTCAGATTTTATAACGATGGAAGTGTGTATTCCCAGACCGTTACCAGTGTTAATGCGCAGGCAGTTGCTGCATGGTTCGGACGATATCAGCAATATGCACAGAAAGGATATTATCAGGTAAAAGGAGCTAAAGTAGCTATACAGCTAAGCAATAAAGGGTTGCCGGATGCCCGTCTGGAAGGAGAACAGCAGACGATGTATGAAGGTAATGTCTCCGCTGACAACCGCATTTGTCTGACTAAAGAGCATGAAAAGAAAGAAAACTGCTTCAATTTTTATCCGGTAATGGATACTACGGTGAAGAAATATTCACCACATAAAGCTAAGATCAGGCTGCCGGGTGAATGGAAAATAAAAACGATTCTGGAAGGTGGGCAGGTATTTTTTACCAATGCGGATTCGACCACTGTCGCAATGATAGTTTTCCCGGCATCTGAAATGGAGTCTTATAAAGAAGGACAGGATGATTTCGTAACGACAGAAACTTACTATGAATGGGATTCCAACTTCATGCGGGATGAACTGAAAATGGCTGTAAAGAAAATAACGGAGAATAAGGAGAAGTCATTCATTATCTGGAATGCCAAAGATCAGGATAATGACAATAATTTCTTATTCGGTACACATATTGGTCTTGTGTACAACATCATGATTTATGATAAGCAAATGCCGCTTGAGCAACAGCTGAAATTTATAGAGATGCTTTACGACCTGAACAAATAGGAAGGCTTGTAAAAAGGAAGGGAATGCGTGTCTGATCTCCGGTTTTATAGTGATATCGACCGTTCAACCATCTATAGATAACACAATTCAAAAAAATGATTTATATTTTCCACTATGAAAAAATCATTGCAGGCTCTTATCACAGGGACGACATTCGTGCTCGCCTCCTGCGGTTCTCCTTCCGGTGGTCAGCACAATACCACTGACAGTACCGCTACAGACAGCACCATTGGTCCCGTTGAGACGAAAAAACCTAATTCTGATTACAAACCCGCATTTCCCGGTCAGACCCGCGTTAATGGCGTGAAAACCCAGACTCCTTATGAAGGGACTGTATTGTCCGACAAACTGGAAAATCCATGGGGTATTACACCTTTACCGGACGGCAGACTGCTGATTACGGAAAAGAAAGGCGTATTACGTATTGCGACCACCAGCGGACAGTTAAGCGAACCTATTACTGGTCTGCCAAAAGTAAACCCTGACGGTCAGGGTGGCCTGCTGGGTATCAGGGTAGATCCTGATTTCAAAACCAACAGAATGGTATATTGGGTATTCTCCGATCCTCGTCCGGATGGTAACCTGACAGCTGTTGCGAAAGGCAAACTCTCTGCTGATGAAAAGACTATCGAAGGAGCAACCGTTATTTACAGGGCTACTCCTGCATTTAAAGGTACCCTGCATTATGGTGGAAGAATCGTTTTTGATAAAGATGGTAATCTCGTGATCAGTACTGGTGAACGTTCCGATCTGCAGACACGTCCACAGGCACAGCAACTGAATTCCGCATTAGGTAAGGTGCTGCGTATTACCAAAGAGGGTAAACCTGCTGCCGGTAATCCATTTGCAGGACAGGCGGATGCCCGCCCTGAAATCTATAGCTATGGTCATCGTAACGTACAAGGGCTGGCTTTCAACCCCGCAACCGGTGATCTGTGGGAAACAGAATTCGGTCCAAGAGGTGGCGATGAATTGAATCGTATCGAACCGGGTAAGAACTATGGCTGGCCTACTATTACCTACGGTATAGAATATAAAGGTGATAAAGTTGGTGATGGTATCCAGCAGAAAGATGGACTGGAACAACCGGTTTATTACTGGGATCCTGTATTGTCACCAAGTGGTATTACCTTTTACTCCGGTAAAGGTATTCCTGAATGGAAGGACAATCTGTTTATCTGTGGTCTGAGCAGTATACATATCGCACGACTGGTGATTGAAAATAATAAGGTAGTAGGAGAAGAGATGCTGTTGCTTAGTGAAGAACAGCGTTTCAGGGATATTACTGAGGGGGATAATGGTGTGTTGTATGCAGTGACGGATAATGGAAGACTGTATAGTATTCATAAGAAATAACTTATCCTTTATAAAAGAAGAGGGCGTCTGCTACCAGCAGACGCCCTCTTCTTTTATAAAGGAATTTGAGAATATTATGCTGTAAGTGTTACTTTAGATGCTGCTATTACAGACTGTTTTTCTTTGTGCCCGAAATCACGCTTTACTTCAGCTGCATGAGCATTGACGGCATTCTTATCTCATCATCTTCTTCAGAATCCATGTAACTGAATTTACCTCGTGCTTTCGCTTGCTCAATGATTTCCATCCATCCATTAAGTTTAATAGCCATGTTAAATATTTTTGCGCTCATTTTGGTGTTTATACTATCTATCGGTATTCCTGATATTGGCTTCAGAACAAAATTAATTTTCCATTTTCTAAAGTTGGTAACTTCAGGGTTAATAGTTGAATATTGAAGTAAGCGTCTTTGCTCTAAGACTAACCACTTTGTTAATTTATTTTATGGACAAACACTTCCTCCATCATCTCTCCTCCATCCTCACCACCCACTGGCACACACCAGTAGACATCCACAACTACAGTGCTGTCAGCGGTGGAGACATCAACGAAGCAGCAATCATCGAAACCAGCCGTGGGCCATGGTTTCTCAAACGCAATCACAGCAGTTATGCAATGATGTTTGAAAAAGAGTTTAACGCATTGAATTTATTAAAGAGTACCAACACCCTGAAAGTGCCTGCGCCACTGTTATACGGCAGCTATCAGCAGTATACTTATCTGCTGATGGAATATCTGCCCAAAGGCCATGCAGGCCCGCAGAGCGTATACTGGTTAGCGGAAGGTCTGGCCGCTTTACACAAGACCACTCATGAACAATTTGGATTAGGAGAAGATAACTATATCGGTACGATTGTACAGCAGAACACATGGAAATCTTCATGGGCTGCTTTTTATGCTGAGAACCGTATTCTTCCGCTGGTAAGACAGCTGGTGGACATGCGGCATTTTGGAACGAAGGAGATCAGATGGGCAGATGCATTGGCGGTGCGTTTAGCGGAGCTTTTTCCGTTGGAATCACCGGCATTATTGCATGGCGATCTGTGGGCCGGTAATTATATGTTTATGGGGAACGGGGATCCGGTTATTTATGATCCCGCGGTTTATTATGGTCACCGTGAGATGGATATTGCTATGACATTGCTGTTTGGCGGATTTGAGGCAGCTTTTTACCAGCGTTATCAGGAGATTTTTCCTTTGGCGGCCGACTGGCGGCAACGGGTATTACTTTGCCAGCTTTATCCTTTGCTGGTTCATGCCATCTTATTTGGCGGACATTATGTGGGGCAGTCCGCCGATATTCTCGCACAATACGCGTAGACAAATCAGGAGGATGCTACACTTCCTGATCGTGTTCACACCATACCAATGCATCTGTATCATACCCCAGCTCCTGTGCCTTCAGCAGGTAATTATCTTTCACATGTCCGGGGATACTTGTTTCCCTTGATAGTATCCAAAGGTATTGCAGATTATTTCCCGCAATAAGCGCATACTTATATTCCCTGTCAATGGCGATCACATTATAACCGGCGTAGAAAGGGCCAAAGAAAGATACTTTCAGCCGGCCAAGGTCGCCTTCTCTGACGAATTTAGCTTTCCCGATACTTTCTTTCCACTTGTTCCTTGTGTAATCATAGCCACGGTTGTCTACTTTGATCGCCCCATCTTTCCGCAAACTGTAAGTAGCGGTGACGTTGTTCAGGTGACGTTCATATTTGTAGTCCATACGGGCAATTTCATACCATTTTCCGAGGAATTTATCTACATAGAAAGGCCTTACGGCAGTCGCCCCTTTGGGAATGGTGACCGCCGTTGCTGTGCTGAGCATCAGGAGACCGGCACCAGCCAGCAGGGCAACATGAACTTTATTGATTCGTACCATATGTATGGGTTTGCCTGTATTTAATCAAAATACATGCCTTTCCGCCACCTCGGTATCTGTTTTGTCCGTTTCGTATCGGTAACGTTCAGTGGGAGCTGGAAATTCGCCTAACTTTAAACGATGAAAATGAGTCCGCTCGTCAGGGAACTGATACGTTATTGCTGGGTACTGGCTTCTATTTCGGCAGCATCGGCGATCATGTTTATTATTGTCTTCCGGCTGGGTAACGGCGCAATATGGGGTGTCGCTTTTATGACGGGGGTACGTTCACTGATGACAGGGCTATCCAGTGTCTGGATCATTGTGTTGCTGAGGAAGTACGTTCCTTTCCAGACCAAAAAGCAGGAGCGGATCACCAGATATATAGCGGGCTATCTGCTGACCTGTTGTTTATTTTCCCTGACCATACCAATGGAGGCGTACTTCGACGCGGCAAAAGAACATTTTACTTTCCTGCAACGACTGCCCGCAGTGCTGTTACAGGGCTTCTGGAATAATTTGCTGGTAATTGTTACACATAATCTCGTGATTCTACGTTTCGAAAAAGAAAATATTGAACTGGAAAATTCCCGTCTGAAAGCCGCCAATCTTGAATCGGCGAATCTGTTATTAAAACAGCAGATACACCCTCATTTCCTCTTCAATGCACTGAGCATGCTGAAAAGCCTGTATAAGACAGACATTCAGGCAGGAGAGGCCTATCTTTCTCATCTCGTGAATTTTCTGCGTGCCTCGCTGGCTGAGCCGCAGTCCCGCGCCACTCGTTTGTCTGATGAGATAAAGCTTTGCAATGATTATCTTGAAATGCAAAAGATCCGTTTTGAAGATGCACTGCATTGTACCATAGATATTCCGGAGAAGGTATTGTCAACAGGGTTTGTCCCCGCGTTTTCTTTGCAATCGCTGATAGAGAATGCGATCAAACATAATGAAGCGACGGAGGCTTCTCCCTTACACATTACGGTGTATTATCAGGAAGGGTGGATCATTACAGAGAATAATCTGCAGGTCAGAAAGCATATTGATTCCCAAAGCGGGAAGGGCCTGATCAATCTGGTAGAAAGGTACCGGATATTGTCAGGAGATGAGGTGATTATCTCACAGGATTTGCATACCTTTTCAGTCAGCATTAAAGTTTTGAGTAATGAAGGTAGTGATCATAGAGGATGAGAAAATAACCGCGAGAGACCTGGTACAGACCATTCAGCAACTGTTTCCGGAGATCAGTATCTTAAAGGTGCTGGGAACTGTAAAGGACAGTATCAGTTATTTTAATACAGACCGCAGTGCGGATCTGATCTTTGCTGATATACAGCTGGGAGATGGTCTGAGCTTCGAGATATTCTCTGCTGTGGAAATAGACGTTCCCGTGATCTTTTGTACTGCTTATGACGAATATGCTTTACATGCATTTAAGGCTAACGGCTTTGACTATATCCTGAAACCCTTTACGAATGAGTCAGTATCTGCCGCGATCAATAAATATCTGGCTTTCAGAGGCCGGATTGCAGAAAATGCGGTTCCTTATAAAGCACTGGAACAGTTATTCACTACGAAGAAAACAACTGAAACGGGCGCCGTACTGGTGTATCAGAAAGACAGGATCATGCCGGTCGCTATCAGTGACATTGCTTTTTTCTATCTGAAAAATGGGGTGGTTAACCTCACTACATTTGACAAAAAGACCTACGTCGTCAATAAAACGATGGACGAACTAGGTAAATTTACAGAACCGCTTTTTTTTCGCGCTAACAGGCAGTATCTTGTGCATCGTAAGGCCGTACTGGATGCTTCCAGCGCCCTTTCCCGCAAACTGACGCTTTCTTTGTCAGTACCGGTTCCTGAATCGGTGACCATCAGCCGTGAGAAGATGGGACAGTTTCTGGAATGGTTAACACAGCGCTGACATATTAATTCCTCCATAGCACACTTCAACAGGCTAATTGGCTGTTTCACTACAGTTTAGTTGGCTGGCAGCATTGTATATACAGACCTTTGTGTTGGTATATACCTATTCGTATACACACATACTTCATATATAAGGTACACATACATATTCGTAACAGAATATGAGAAAAGGGGGGCGTATTCATGCGCCCCTACGTATTTTCCGGCAGGGGCGTTTCAGGGGGTAATTTGTCCGTTTCAACGCCTTTGAGTTGAGATTTAAGACAGATTGTAAGAACTTCGGCCCAGCATATTAAACACGATAAAAATATACTAAAATAATTTAGTTGCTGATCGTCAGCGACAGTTGTAGGTTTAAGGTCAGCCGGTACATTCCTGTTCCGGCTTATTTTTTAAGTATCTGTAAATAGCAATACGGCCGTTGTCTGATTCCCCGGCATATCCACCGCTGTTACCTGTATGTTTGCTACCTGCGCCATCGTTGTTCCGGTCGTTGTTGTATAATGCCAGTACATTGGTTTCCATTGCTGGATAGCAGCTCCCTCTTCAATTGTTTCTCCTGCAATATTGATGATGGCAACTTTTACCTGATAGACCCTGAAAAAATCTACTGCATATACACTGATCAGTTGCCCGATTTCTCCTGTATATACATCCGCATCTATCTGTTTGATCACCGGGGCACTCAAAGCATCCTTCATCGCTACATTATAGGCACTCTGGCTCTTCCTGGCAAACGATAAATAGTATGCATGCATTTCAGGGTCTTTTATCACCTGCTTTGCATATAAAACAGCATCAGCAAAGTTATGCTGGCATTCAATCTGTACGGAGGAAAAATTGAGTTGTCCCCCCTTTTTAGCAGTCCTGATAAATGTTTCTCCATAACGGTTAAAAACATTCATTTGCTTGCCAATAGTACCAGATACGTTTTTCAACAGTATATTATCTTTTACGCTTGCCATAGTCTTGTGAGTTTGATGAATATCAAAGTTAACGATGCTATGGACGCATATGCAGGGAATGTATACAAGCGCCGGAAACATTATCATGAGCGCCCGGATTCTTGTTACGAGCGTAACTAATATTAAACTTTTTTATACATGATGATGTTTCCTTCTCAGGTAAATACTCTTATTGTATCACCATTAAGCCATTATCTTTTCGCTCATAAGCGGATAGATCCCGGCTTAGTGAGGGCATAATGGCGTTATTAACCGCCGCGATTACTTCAGTTTCTGTTCATGGAAGTCAATCAACTCTTTTAATACGGTTTCCGCTATCTCGTACCGCTCACGTCCGATGGCTTTCACATAATCCTTTCGCAATGATTTTGCCTCATTCATAGCAATGCCCTGCAATTTCTCGCCTTCTTCCGTCAGGTACAGTTTAACGGAACGTCCGTCACTATCGCTCTTTTCACCCCGTACAAGACCCGAGGCCTCCAGTTCACGAACGATTCTGCTGGCAGCCTGTTTGGTCACCCGCATCTTTTCTGCAATTTCATTATTTGAGATACCCTCACTGCCGATATTCATAAAGAATGGCATATAGGTAATATTGAAGTTTTCATAACCCCAGTGAGCAATATTGCGGCTACCCCAATCATCCATTGCCCGCTTTAAAATATACAGGGTGGCAAACAGGTTATCTTCTTTGCCCGTTAATTTATTTTTTCTTTCATGGCCATACACAAAAGTAATCTTTTCCCTATATAAAGACCCGCAAACCCTTGCTAGAATACCCCTTAATGAAAAAAATCAAAAGAAAAAAATAGTAAATAGTGTTTACTATATAGTCAACAGTGTTTACTTTTGTGCTGTAAAAATAACCTAGCACAGGAATGACACAGGAAAAAACGCAGCAATCTAAAAGCCCGGTAAAATTTATTGTATTGGGCGTAGCCGGAGTCGCGATCCTCTATTTCGGAGGAAAAAAAATAATGCATGCATATACGCATGAAAGCACTGATAATGCACAGATTGAGAGTAATGCAATTCCTGTGCTGAGCAGGGTCGGCGGCTATATCGATACGTTTGCATTACAGGATTACCAATCTGTAAAAGGTGGTCAGCTGTTACTAACGATCGATGATAAAGAATACAAAATAGCCGTGCAACAGGCAGCAGCAGATCTTTCTGCCGCGAAAGCGGATCTCATATTTGCAGAAGCGCAGATCAATAACATCGGCTCGGATAAAACGGTGGCAGACGCAGGTGTAAGTGTAGAGCAGGTTAACCTCGAAAAAGCCACCCGCGATCTGGCAAGAGATCAGGCGCTGTTTAATGATGGATCTATCACACAGCATCAGCTGGATAATAGTCAGTCCGCCTATAAAGTGGCCCAGAGCCAGCTGGAATCTTCCCGGAAACGTGTAGGTCAGGTTGTATCACAAAATGGTACCGCCAATGCACAGATAGAAAGAGCAAAAGCCAATGTGGCACTGAAGGAAGCTGCACTGGAATCGGCTAAACTGAAATTGTCCTATACACAGGTGATGGCGCCGGTTGCCGGCAGGATCGGAAAAACGAATCTGCAAAAGGGGCAACTCGTACAGGCAGGGCAACAACTGTTTAGCGTCGTGAATAATGAACGCTACTGGATCGTTGCCAACTTCAAGGAGACACAGCTGGAAAAAATGAAGATAGGACAGGTGGTAAAAGTAGAAGTAGATGGTTATCCTGATAAAGAGATCTCGGGTAAGATCGTTGCCTTCAGCGATGCCACAGGTGCTAAATTTTCCCTCCTGCCACCGGATAATGCAACGGGCAACTTTGTAAAGGTAACACAGAGGGTGCCTGTTAAAATTGAAATTGACCGCGCAGAAGAACTGAAGAGTATACTGAAAGCAGGTCTTAGTGTAACTGTAGATGTACAGGTTGATTGAGACCCAAACAGCATAGTGTATGGCGGTAAATAAATTTACGCGGGTAATCATAGTCATTACCACAATTTCAGCGGCGATCATGGAGCTGATAGACACATCCATCGTCAACGTTGCACTTAATAACATCAGCGGTAATCTTGGCGCTACATTGGAAGATACTTCCTGGGTAGTAACTGCCTACGCGATCGCAAACGTGATCGTTATTCCGATGACAGGCTTCCTTAGCCGCTATTTCGGAAGAAAGAACTATTACCTTGCTTCCATCATCATATTCACACTGGCCTCTTATATGTGTGGCGCCTCTTCCTCTTTATGGATGCTGGTCTTCTGGCGATTCGTACAAGGTGTAGGTGGTGGCGCATTATTATCTGTATCACAGGGTATATTATTCGATGCCTTCGATCCTTCTGAAAAGGCAAAAGCCTCCGGTATGTTCGGAATGGGGATTGTGATCGGACCGACGATCGGACCGATACTAGGCGGATATATCGTCGATAACTATGCATGGCCGCTCATCTTTGACATCAATATTCCATTTGGTATTGTTGCCAGTCTCCTGACCTGGAAGTTCATTGATAAAAAGGAAAATGAATACAACATCGACCGCAAATCTATTCCCATTGATTATATCGGCGTGCTCTCATTATCCGCCGGGATCGGCGCTTTGCAATACATTCTTGAGAAAGGACAATCAGATGACTGGTTTGAAGACAGTACGATCCGTATAATGACGGCAACAGCAGTAGCCGGACTCGCAGCATTTATCTGGTGGGAACTAAAGACAAAAACGCCGATCATTAACCTGCGGGTGCTGAAAAGCAGAAACCTGATCGGTAGTAATGTACTTACCTTTGTATGTGGCTTCGGACTATTTGGATCTGTATATCTCTTTCCGCTGATGGTACAGCGCGTAATGGGGTATACGCCTACAGAATCAGGACTGTCAATGATCCCCGGGGCATTGGTGACGATCATGGTGATGCCTTTTATAGGTGCTTCACTGGGTAAGGGCGTATCTCCGATGTTCTTTGTAGTGACAGGTTTCGGCTTATTTATTCTGCATGGATATACCAGTGCACAGGCGACACCGGACGCAGATAAATGGTGGTTTATGTATACGCAGATCTTCCGTGGTGTGGGTACTGCGTGTCTGACAGTACCTCTGTTAAGTCAGGCAGTAGTCGGACTGAAACCACAGGATATGGCCTATGGCATATCACTCAATAATATGTTCCGGCAGATCGGTGGTGCATTCGGTATCGCTATTATGAATACTTATTCTACGCAACGTTTTGCTGTACATCGCTCTGATCTCGTATCCAATCTGCAGGGAAACAATCCGTTGATGAATGAAAGGGTAGCGGGCGTCGCTCAGGGGCTTATCAGTAAAGGCGTCAATCCCATTGCTGCTAATGCACATGGCGCATGGTCCAATCTGGATCGTACCATCAGTGGTCAGGCGCAGATGCTTGCTTATCTCGATGGTTTCTTACTGGTAAGCGTGTTTTTCGTCTGTACAATCCCTTTCATGTTACTGTTAAAAACAGAAAAGATGGATGCCGAAACACGGGCGAGAGTTGCTGCGGAAGCGCATTGATCTTATTTAAAAAATTACATCATGAGAAAAGTCATTATCATATCCCTTCTCTCGCTTGCAGGACTACAGAGTCACGCACAGACAGTCAGCAGCGATCTGAAGGAGTTAATTAATAAATCATTTACTTACTTCCCGCGCTTCAGCGAACTGGAACAATCTGTGAAAACAGAGGAAGAAAGGGTCACATTGGCGAAGACAAACGGACTGCCGAATCTGAGAGGGAGTGCGAGCTATCGCTATTCACATCCTGTATCAGAGATGACGATACCTATCAACGGGCAACTATCAACGTTTAAGATCATGCCGAATAGCAGCTACAACACCGGTGTGAATGCCAGTTACACCTTATGGGACTTTGGCGTGGTAAAGGCGAATGTAGAAAGTGCAAAACGTGCCGTGCAATATGCAAAGGACAACATTGAATATAACAAAGCACAGATGGCATATCAGGTATCGATGATCTACTATCAGATTGTCTATCTGCAGAAAGCAATCGCTATACAGGACAGCGTACTGGCTTTTCTGAAAGCCAATAAAGAAGATACAGAAATTAAACTGAAACACGGTGACGCACTGAGATATGATGTCTTGTCTATCCAGTCTACCATTGATCAGGAAAATAACACCCGCATCGATCTCGAGAATTCTCTGCTGAAGCAATATAACCTTTTGCAATACTCAACAGGTAGTGCCACAGCTGATGGAAAGGACTTTGACTTCATGCAGCCGGCAGACAATAAAAACGATGCATTGAGCGTGGCACAACAATATAATCCCGAATATACTCTGTTGAAAGACAGGATCAGTCAGTCAGAAGCAGGGCTGGATATCAGTAAGAAAGCAGGATTGCCTTCACTTTCTCTGAATGCAAGCACCGGTTTTGCCAATGGATACATGCCCGATCTCAATCAGTTCAGATATAATTACGCAGGTGGCGTGACATTAAGCGTACCTATATATGAAGGTGCAAGAGCAAGGAAACAACGGCGTCTCGCACAGAGTGAGCTGAAAGAAGCGAACCTTGGTATGCAGACACTAAACAATACCGTACAGAATGATATTAAACAGGCATACACAGATATTGAAAGTAATCAGTCCAGGTTGGTCAACGCAAGAGAACAGGTAGCAGCAGCAAAAGAAGCACAGAAATTGGCGCAGAGCAGATACAGGAACGGAACAGGTACCAACCTGGAACTGACCAATGCCAGTACCAATGTACAGCGCGCAGAGCGGTCAACGTTGCAGTATACGTATCAACTTTGTCTGGCCAGACTGGAACTGGCAAGAGTGTTGGGGATGAGGTACTGGTAAAATTTTTAACAGTTGTAGGTTAGGTTTCGGGCGTCTGCTTATGCAGATGCCCTTTTTTGTTCAGACAGGCATGCCTGCATTTATTCCATGTAATATTTTATGAAACATTGTTTCATATTTTATTTTTACATAGATTGCAACAATGTTTCAATTCCTATTCCCCAGGAAGTCCTTCCCTTTTTTCAGGCAGGCTGACGCAATGGATTGCGGCCCTACCTGTCTGCAAATGATTGCTGCCTGGCATGGGAAGACTTATCCTTTGCAATATTTACGCAATCAATGTAAAATATCCCGTCAGGGCGTCACTTTTGCCGATCTGATAGCAGCGGGGGAGCAGCTGGGCTTTAAGACGCTATCGGCTGAACTGCCCTTTACGGTACTGGCAGCAAAAGCGCCTTTACCCTGTATGCTGCATTGGAACAAACAGCATTTTGTTGTATTGTATCGGGTGACAGCACATAAGGTGTATGTGGCAGATCCTGCCCTCGGACGCCGTATTCGTTATACCATTCCGGAGTTTATGGAAGCATGGCAACTGGCTGACAAACCCGGATTCGGAAGGGCATTGTTTCTTGAACCCACCTCCGCATTTTATGAGGCGGCCGAAGTAAAGATGCCTGATACTGATCTGCGTACACTCTGGCCCTTTGTGGCTATGCACCGGCGAAAGTTAATACCCGTCGGAATAAGTCTTTTGGTAGCGGCAGCCTTGTCATTTATGATGCCATTACTGACCGAAGCAATTGTAGACAGAGGTATTAATAAAAAGGATGTTCCCATCCTGTTACTGATCTGTGCAGGACAGCTGATGTTATTCCTCGGCAAACAAATCACTGATTTTTTTCGGGCCCGTTTACTATTGACGCTCGGTGCACAGATGAGTATCATGATGCTGGAAGCATTCCTGTTGAAGCTGATGCGTTTGCCCTTTTCCTTCTTTGATAACAGGCAGTCGGGAGATAATATGCAGCGTGTTACTGATAATCAGCGGGTAGAAGATTTTCTGACCACCTCTGCTGTCACATTTGTAATGTCAGTCATGATCCTGCTGGTGATGGGAGCTACTTTACTTTATTATAACTGGCTCATTTTTCTTTTGTTTGCTGTTGGTGCATCGGTGGGTATTTTCTGGACAGGGGCCTTCAGAGAAAAGCGTGGGCGTCTGGATCAAAAACGTTTCCGGGTACTGTCCGCTAATCAGGATACACTGCTGGAGATCTTCTCCGCCTTTCAGGAAATCAAACTCACAGGCAGTGAACAGCTCAAGATAAATCAATGGCACGCCTGCAGCAAGCGTCTTTTGCAGTGAACTGGAAAGTCTGAAACTGGATCAGTTATACAGGGAATTGCCTTGTTTATGAGACCCGCAATGTGATCATCACCTGTTTTACAGCCATATTGGTTGTTAAGGGACAGCTGACATTGGAGAGATGCTCGCGATCACCTATATATGCGGACAACTAAACGCGCCGGTAGCCCAACTGGCCGAATTCATACGGGCGATGCAGAATACGAAGTTTAGTCTGCAACGGATCGCAGAGGTGCATCATGAACAGGATGAAGATCCGTCACCGGAAAAAACTACAATACAAGACATGCGTGGCCGTGATCTTCGTCTGTCAGGCGTGTACTTTCAGTATGGTAATAAACACGCACCGCTTGTCTTGAATAATGTCAACCTGACCATACCAGCCGGAAGAATGACGGCTATTGTGGGATGAGTGGTAGTGGTAAAACGACGCTGTTGAAACTATTGCTGCAATTCTACAGCCCGACACAGGGGACCATTTTTGCAGGCGATGAGTCATTTAAAGATATGACGGCGCAGGGCTGGAGAAGTCAATGCGGAGCCGTGATGCAGGATGGATATGTTTTCAGGGATACCATTGCCAATAATGTATTCGGCGGTGAAGCGGACAGGGATATGGATCGTATGATGGCTGCCTGCAGGATGGCCAATATTCATGACTTCTTCGCAGCAATGCCTTTTGGTTATGATACAATGATCGGAAAGGATGGT
>NZ_VOHS01000069.1 GCF_007896845.1 Chitinophaga pinensis
TTCTTTCAGCAATACCGTGCGCATTTCGATGGTTGAATGACTGGCTTCCGGATCTACTCCACCGGCGTGTGCCACACTCACCACAAGGTCAATATCACGCATGACCTCACTGAAGATCAGGGATCAATCGTTTCAAATGCCAATTCTCCCATGTTTTGATATTGTGAAAATGATCTGTTCCAGTACCGGACTTCCACTTCTCCCGGAGAACCAGTCCGCCTGTGCATACATCTTCACATAAAGCCTTGTTTGTGGAACACCTTCTGTAATCCTCATAATCCACTTTCCAGCCTCTTGTTTTCAATAATGCGACTGTTTTGGATGGTTGTACCTGATGACCGGCATAACGGCGGGAAATCGACTTTTCCTGCAGTTCTTCCTGTATTGGTAAGTACAGTTCACGGAAGATCTGTTTGAACGGCTGCTGTATCTGTTTTTCGAAGCATACTGCTGATAGTCACTCCAGCTGCCATTGGCATGCAGATCCACACAATGTGCGATCCGGATCTTATCATCTGGCGCTATTTTCGTTGTTTTTCCTTTAGATGATATCAGTGTACCATCTTTCCAGAAACCGTGTCCTTTCCCGGTGATAATACCAGTTTTTCCAGATGTCTGACAATAACCGGGTGCGTGAAGAGGTTGTTCAGTTCTTCCGCCTCAAAAGCATCGCCTCTTACCATGGCTTCTTCCAGTGCCTTGGCGAACGGCGGAATTGCTCTCTCAGCGTCTTCTTAAACTCCTGTAATTCCAGCACTTTCGTATCCTTTTTATATTTGGCAGGGACACTGGCCATTTGCTTATCGTCTTTGAAAGCTACCACATCTGCCTCACCTCATCTCCGATGATCAGGCCAATCAATACATCATCGTATTGCACCTGTGTTTCTTTCGACAGAATGTTGTTGTACCTGTTTGGTCCCATGGCCCATGTCAGTCGTTGCGGGTCTGCATAACCGGCGTTTCTGGCCAGATTTCCATAGCGATACGGATAGCAGTTCCCTCACTGGTCTGTTTCTGGGCGCCAAACTGTTTACTTTCTTTTTTAAACTGCTGGATATATTCGTAACGGGCCAGTACGTCTTTTCTGGGTTAGATCTGTTCAGTGGAATCAGACCATACACCCGCAGGTAATCCTGATCACGTTTATCTTTTACTTTCTGTGTGACTTCTTTGATTTTAAGATCACCTGTCATCACATCTGCATATAGTCTCGCCCTACGATGTCCATTACCATCGCTGATATATTTAGCGGCGTCATAGACTTTCTGCCAGCGCTCCTGCCCTATTTCGTTATAGGCCTGTCCGAACCATTCTTTATCAACAGCACCGTTTTGAAATCCTGCACATCTATGGTAGAATAACGTGCGATCTCGCTTTCTGCTTCCGCCGTCTTTTCTGCATAGGTCGAAGTCTTAGTATGTGCGTGCATCCACCAGATAGCGGTATCCAGCCCTTTCCAGCTGAGATATCTGCTTACAAATTTGCCATTGCGGTGCATATACGGCCGCTTCCAATAAACGTGTTTCTGTCACCTTGATACGCTTCATCGCAGCTGCAAACATTTCGTCTGTGTCAGTATCAAGCGGAAAACATCGTTTCAGCAATGTGCTGAATAATTGTTGTTTATTTTCACTGTCGGAAGAATAGATATAGCCTTTATACAGCGTCGTTTTGCCCATCCCTGCGAGGATGTCTGCGAACGGTTGATGCCCTCGAGTGACCCAAGTTCTTTCACGAAATCGGTTACTGTAGTAGCCGTGTCGCCACGTTTCAGTTCTATATCAAGCAGGTGTCACGTACACGCAGGAACATGTCCCGTAAGAAGTATATTTCTCGAAATAGTTTTCATGTTTCGCTCTTTTCTGTCGGAAAGTTCTCTGATATTATCACGGGAGAGGATACCACGGTACATTTCACTTTCGGAGATCAATCCACTTTGAAATGCTCTGCCAAAGAGATCTAATGGAGGGAGGAAATATTTACTGTTTTCCGGGAGACCGCTGAATTGCCGCCTGATATAAACCCAGCACGGGCAATCAGTTCTTCCGGCAGCTGACTGACCGTAATTTTATTGATATACCAGTTCAGTATGGAATCCTGCTGCCAGCCGCTTGAATGGTCATAATAGCTATACTTTTCAATATTGGCAGACAACACTTCTTCCGGTAAAGCAGCAAAGGCAGTGGCTGCAGCACCTACCAGAAATGGCTCTGTGTCTGCAAACGGATGGATGATCTGCAGGGCTTCCATAATTTGCAGTAAGGGGTTTGTCCACCGGTAGGCGTATTCACCCGGCATTTTCAGGCATATAAGCCGTCAGTTCTGCTATGAATGGTTTCGCTGCCCGATTATCTTCGGTAAAGCCGTCATATTCGGATTGCAAAGTCAATTCGGTCAGGATATAGAGATCTCTGGGTATCAATCCTGATTGCTCGTACCATGCTTTCCAGACTTCCGGTAATGGATAGGTGGCATACTCTCTTCAGGCGTCAGCTTTGTTTCGGCTATTCTCGACATTCTGCAGAAAAGTTGCCCCAATAATACCGTTTCTACACTGTTATTATAGCCTTCTACCTGATATTCGAAGCTTTTATTCTCCAGAAATATTGTATAGAGCTTCAGCAACTCTTGTTTGATCTTTTCCGCCGGCTGCGACAGGCCAAAATCTCCTGCTGCCAGACATTGATGGTAGAAATCACCCGGATCAGGTACAGGCTTTACGATTGGCTGTATAGCCGCCGGATCATACAATCCGTAGCCATTACTGATGTCATAGACAACGGCGCCGGTTCCTTCTGCGGATAGTTGTCCGAGAATGATAGCCTCTTTCTCCGGAATGCTCTTTCTGCTCCTGAATGCTTCCAGCAGCGGTTGCAGGGCATCCAGCAAGCGCTGTTGTTGTTGCAGCTGTAAGGCGATATCGAGTCCCGCAAGACGTTGTTCACCGTCTCCTTCCAGCAATTCTTTCAGTACGCTGATCAGCAGTGTTTCGGGCTGTTTCAGCAGAATAGCAATGATCTGATTACGTATACCACCACTTTTGCGTTTCAGCAGGTCTTTGAATACTTTCAGTTCTTCTGCGTTCAGTTCGACCGTAGCGAGTGCTTTGAAGCCGGCATTCTGTAAAGATTCCCCTCGTTCTCTGATGATACGCATACTAAAGCTGCGCTGGAAGCTGGTGACAGGTTCCAGTTTTTCAGGATCCTCATAGTATGATTTTGCATATCCTTTCAGGATCCGTCTCGTCATACTTGATTTCACGTCAAGATCCATGTCGTCAAAATAAGACATCATGAGGTCAAGCCGGTCCTGCAGATCGAGTATCAACGGCAGCATAGCAGATAGTATGCTGCTACGGCGATAGGAATTACTCATCCACGTGAAAGGCAGCTTATCAAAGGTCTTCTCCTTGACGGGCGTGCGTACAAGGATATTATTCAGTTTGTCAAACAGATCAGGGAATTGCGTATTGTAATGTCCGGGATTATCGGCGATGGGCTCTTCCAATGTTGATACCGCCAGAGACACTACCATCAGATGCTCATCTTCGATACCCACGCGGCCTACTGCCATGGAGAGTGCGTGGTAATTGGTTTCATCCACAAACTGTTGTGCGATGCATCTCTTTTGAAAAGAAGGGTCTTTCGCCAGTTCCAGCAGGTAGGGTAAAGTTTGTTCTACATCGTATACACCCTGTGCCCAAAGCCCCATGTATATATCGGAGAAATCATCACTTTTGATAGCTGCCGGGATGAGTGAGGGATCGGACAGATAAGTATGTGCTTTCTGGAGAAAGCGGTTAACAGCGGACTCTTTTTCAGATTCCCAGCCGATACCGGCCCATACATCCAGAGCCCTTACTACGGAGGAGAATCTGGTCAGTTTATTGTCTACCACTACTTTGATCATGTACTTCAAAGCACCTGTACAACAATCGTCGAGTGCTTCAAGTACTGTTTGCCTTAATCCTTCCTGTCTTTGTGCGGACAACAAGAGTTTTTCTACCAGCTGCCATGCATCTTCACGTTCGCTTAACAGGAGTGCTCTGATGATACCATCGCTGATCTTACCGTCCGGATCTTTATTGTAAATAATATCTTCACATAGTTTGAACACCTCTTCATTACCGAGGTCCATCGCTGCCGCCCACATATGATAGAGGTACTGTGTATCATGCTCATGATCGACAATGATCTGTTCTCTGATCGTGAGATCATAGCATTCGTATTTATAATGCGTGTCGATGCCGTTACTGTGCGATTGCAGCATAATCCCTTTCAGGAAAGTGAGCTGATTGGGCAGGTATTTTTCTCTTCTGTTGGGTGCACGGAAAGAGCGTCGGTTCCAGCCGGACATGTACATCAGGTTGGGAAACTTGCCCCATGCATGTTTCACATACACGGCTTTTTCATCGCCAAAGAGAAAACGGAGGAGATTGTAGAGCTCTTCGTTATCCCATTCATTTCCGGAGGGTAACAGTTCTACGATCCGGTCATAGCGATCACCAGACAATGCATAAGATACAAAGCTAACCTGCTCTTTCTCCTGCAATTTACCCATCAGCTGAAGGGCGATTTCTGCGGTTCTTTTTGTCAGCAGTTCATGGCTGGAAGTTCCGTCGTAAGCGGATTTCAGGGTCGAAACAAGGGTTGTCTCAAAATCAGGGATAATCTTCGTGGGGAAGAATTGGTGAATGTCCATTCTAAAAATTTAAGGTTTTTCAGTTACCAGTAGCTACCGGCAAGAAATGTTAATCGGATAAATGTGATAACGGTGGCCGGGTTCAACGCAAAATGGTCGGATAACAGTATTAACTCCTCTTCGTCTGCAAAAACTGCGAACATGCCATCTTCAAAGGCCTGTAACGCGGTTTCCTGTGCTTTGGGGAGGTCTGCTTTCTGTTCATTGTAAATGCTGCCGAATCCGACTTTACCACTGGCAGTTTGTCCCTCTATCTGCTCATTGGTAAGAAAGGGTAACACATTCTTTTCTAAGGGTTTATTGTTATAAGCGATCACCTGTTGCGTTACAACGGCGGTGATGAGTTCCCGAACCGTAGGGTTATTGCCGATGTCATCAATCTCAATCGGTTTCTTCTCTAGTATGGCATGTTTACGTCCCGCTACTTTTATATTGATTATCAGCTCCATCAGGGTCAAAAGGTTAATAATAGCGCTGCCAAGATAAAAAAATTAAAAGAAATAACTGTTCCGGTTATCTTTGCCCGATGAAATATGCCGACAAAGAGATCCAGGAGATGGAAGAGTTTTTCAAAACAGCAGAATTACCTCAGACGCTTACTTTAGGACCGGGTGTGGTTATTACAGACCTGAAAGCCTTTACATTCAGTCACCTTCAGATTATGAAATTAAGACAGGGTGTGGGAATTTTCGAAGTGTTTTACGATCGTCTTGTACAGGTAAGAGAGATATTATCAACAGCAAAACAGGAAGTAGCTTAGATACTTCCTGTTGTTACTAATTTGGCAGAGCGGGGTGTCATCCCCGTCTGTTTTTTGAAAAAGTTATTGAAATAGGCCGGATAATCGAACCCCAGCGCATAAGCGATATCGGCTATACTCCAGTCTGTATTTCTCAGCAATAATTTAGCTTCTGCAATAATACGCTCCCGGATATGTACGGTAGTGGCCTTACCCGTTACATCTCTTACTGCGTGATTCAGGTGATTGACATGAATCGCAAGATTCTTTGCATAATCGCCCGCTGTTTTCAGTTCCAATGCCTGTGAAGGTGCAATAACCGGAAATTGTTTTTCGAGGAGTTCCATGAATGACATGGTAATACGTACTGCTGCACTGGTGGGCCTGCTGACAGGCGTTGCCGGTTGCATACGTAATGCTTCATGGATGATGAGGTTCACATAATTTTTGATGACTTCGTATTTGTGTACGTAGTCTGTGGCCTCTTCAGCGATCATTTTCCCGAAAAGTGTTTCAACATTGGCAAACTGCTCTTCAGAAAGGAAACATACCGGATTGCCGCCTATTTTGAACAAGGGAGAATCCTGAAAGGACAGGTGATTGCGTTCATGGATATTCATAAACTCTTCGGTAAACTGGCAGTAGTAACCATTCCAATGGTCAGAAATGGGTTCCCAGCTATAAGGTACCAGTGGGTTGGAAAATACCAGTGCCGGTCTGTCGATGAGAATACCAGTATCTGCGTAATGCAGTCTGGAAATGCCTTTGAACAATGTTATTTTATAGAAATCCCTGCGGATATATGGAGAAGCGGTTTTTAATTGATTATTGGCTACATGTACTTTAAAATTACCATTCTCAATCCTTACTCCGTCACATCCAACAAATCCCTGACTCCTGCGTGCGTTGGCTTCCATATTATCAAATTTGAGATAAGACTAATCTAACATAAATCTACGTTAAATTAGTCTTACTCAAATCGTTTTGCATAAAATCCACAGGAATCTGTAGTGAAATTTAGCCGCTATTTAAAAGAATAGTCTTTGTCAGCGTATGCCATATGTCAATGTCAGGTAATACATCCCTCCGATAGCTGGTCCGCCAAGGAAGGAGTAATAATACTTATTCAGGAGATTGCCGGCGCCGAGTTTTGCCTTACAGTTGATATTGTCAAACATATAAGACACCTGTGCATCCAGAGTAGAATAAGCATCTACATCGCCATTTACGAGGAACGACTGCCAGTAGTAGCTACTTTGCCATTTCCATGAAATACCGGCCCCTGCATGCTTTAATATACGCTCTTTCGCCACAGATACATTCAGTGTCCAGGAAGGGGTATTAAAACCATCTTCGAGTCCGTCTTCCTTATCTGACATTTTCAGTTTGGCGTAGGTCACATTTGCGTTTGCAACATAGCCTTTTTCAGTGTAGGTCAGGCCGAGGCTACCACCATAGTTATTCACTTCTGTCTGGGAATTGGTCCACATGCGGTAAGGGCTCTGTTTACTTTTGTTATAGAGCGCATAAGGAATAGAATCCGCTACTGCGGTATTTGGCACATTCATATTTGCCTGTGCGATAAAGTTTTTATATTTATTCAGGTAGGCTTCTGCGTCTATAAAGAATCTGCCTTCATCAAAAATGCCTTTATATCCTATTTCCATAGATTTCACGTGCTCCGCTTTGATGTAGGTATAGGGGTTTTTCTTCAGCAGTCCTTTATTCTTTCTATCGCCTGATTTTGTGTGAGTCCGGCGGTGTTGACATCATTCAGCACGGCTTGCTGAAAGGACGTGATAGAAGAGGCCAGCCATGCATTCTCGAAGATACCTTGTGACATTGCAGGTAATCCGCCTACACGTTTCACCCCACCGCTGTTTACGTTTGAATAGGCTTCAAAGATGCTAGGGTAGCGATATCCGCTCTGGTAAGACGCCCGGAAATGCTGGGTATTTACCGGCGAATAAACAGCTGTAAAACGCGGTGTGAGCATAAGGTCGAAATAGTCATTCTTATCTCCTCTGAGGATGGCGCCCAGTTTCAGATCACCATTCAACAGTGTTTTGGTAACAGATACGAATCCGCCTGTTTTAGCATAGTGGATATTGGTGTATTCTTTTCCTGCCTTCGGATTGATGAAATAGTTTCCATCCGGTTCAATGACGTAGGTACGATGATCAGCACCTACCAGTATCTGGAGCCCCGCCTTTTCTTTCAGACTGCTCAGCAGGTCTTGCGTGAGATCTAGCTGTCCTTCGGCGTGAATGAAACTGGCTTTTACTTTCAGAGCTGCGCCGATATCCCAGTTATTGATCTGTGCGAGTCTGGTCAGGCTGTTGGAAAAAGCTTCCGTCCCCGGTAAAGGGCGGCCGGCATCAGCCGCTACCCTACCCTGTCTGTGTGCATCTGCAATGGTGGCGCCGGCATTGGTAGCGGCATTAAATGCGGTGGTATATTCAGCATACCATTGATTGTCCGGCTTATAGTTACGGTCAATGTTTTCTGCCATAGAACGGAGGTTATAGGAATTTCCGGTATTTTCTCTGTTCAGATAAACTTTCAGCTGTACGCTATTAGACTGGAACTGCAGTCCGTGTTGCTGTACCAGATAATCTTCCAGACGGAAGCGGTTGGCACGCTGGTATACGTTGTCCAGCAGGGCCATATGGTAGAGGTATGTCAATGTCATACCCGGTTTCAGCTGGTAATAGATACCCGCATCTGCCTTGATATTACGCAGGTCATAATCAACGACGTCTTTCTCATCATAACCTGTACGGGCTACAACGTAGTTGCGGCCACCGAGGCTGATCGTTCTTCTGTCGGAAGATTCGTTACCATAACTGCTTAAAGGGTCTTGTGCCGGATTGTCTTTTCCCAGTAAGCCTGTGCTGGCATTCGCCTGACCGTTCAATTCCCGGTGATCATTGGCTACCCAGTCATACCCCTGATTAAAGGTACCATTGATCTTAAAAGCCAGTTTCGGACTGATCACCTTTGCCCATCTGATACTGGTTTCAGTATAGGCTTTTACGGCGCTGTTAGCGTCGCCCAGATGTGTGAGGGCCGTCTTTTGTTGTATACTTAAACCTTCTGAGGTAAAAGGGTTTTTAGTCGAGATATTCGCCAGACCGTTAACAGTATTCATACCGTAAAGAGCTGACGCTACACCCGGTAATATTTCTACGTTGGTGACATCCAGATCGGAAGGTCCGAGCGCGTTGGCAATAGGGCCTCCGATATGCGGGGAGGCCACGTCCATTCCGTCTACGAGTTGTGCAAAACGTACGTTGGTAGTATTGGCGAAACCACGCGCATTCAGCACTTTAAAACCCAGACTTGGGGTGATCAGCTGTACACCCTGCAGGTGTTCGAGTGCGTCATAAAAGGAAGGGGCGGCAGACATGCGAAAGTATTGTTCACCTGCTTTCTGGATACTCACGGGAGAACGGAGCAGGCTTTCCTTTGTACGGGATGCAGATACGGTTACCTCAGACAATATCTTTACAGCGGTATCTTTCTGTATGTTGGAGGTTTCTTGTCCATACACGCCTACACTGACAAAGCTGGAGATGATGAATAGATATTTGGTCATAATAGTTATTTGTTTCGTTGTATCCTTATGGATATAACGGGCAGGTAAAAAAAGCACATATGGAGGATGTGCTGTGTACGTGTTGTTATTTTAAGCGTTGCGTCTCTTCTTCAAGAAATTTGCTGAACCGGACTCTCAATTCGCGATGATAGGCAATGAGCTGAAGGGCTTCTTCCGAAATAGCAGAACCGCCGCCATTATCACCGCCGGTACTGGTGATGACCAGTGGCTTGGCTGCCATACTATTCAGATTATTAATGAGTTCCCAGGCTTTTTTATAAGACATCTTCATGCGTTTGGCGGCCTGATTGATAGAGCCGGTTTCCTGTATCAGTTCGAGTAATTGTACTGGTCCCGGACCGAAGAAACGTTTACCGTTACCTTCCAGCCATAAGCTGCCATTGACTTTTAGTACGCCGTTAGAGAGGATGTCTTTGATTGCCTTTTCCATGATTCAGATGCCGGTTGTGCTTTTTAATGCTATATATCATTTTGTGCAGCGATGCTCACTGTCCGGGCTACACGTATATCAGATGATGGTTATGATTTATCCGCCGATGGTGATCATACTTCTGTTTTCGATCAGTTCTGCATGTACATCTTCGAGTTTACCGGTGAATTGTCCACCGAGTTCTTTTGCTTTACTGAGGATATTCCCTTGTATCAGTGGCAGTATTTCTTCCTTATTCCGCAGGGCTGTGAGCAGGTCTGTTTCTCCTTTGGAGAAGAGGCAGTTTTTCAGTTTGCCGTCTGCTGTCAGTCGCATCCTGTTGCAAGTACCACAGAAAGGTTCGGTCATGGTGCTGATCACGGAGAAAGTACCGGCGTGTCCGGGTACGATAAATCCTTTAGCGGTGTCATGTGCGCCACCTTTCAAAGGTAAGAAATCGTATGCGGCACTGATGGTATGCAGAATTTCCTGCAGGGACATCACTTTATTGCTGGTCCAGCGGTTGCCGCTGAAAGGCATGAACTCAATAAAACGTACGTGTACAGGTGTATGTCTGGTCCAGGCCACGAAATCGTTGATTTCGTTATCGTTCAGGCCTTTCATCATGACTACATTGACTTTCACCCGGATGCCCATGTTGAGCAGCAGATCGATATTGCTTTTCACCTGATGAAACAGGTCACGGCGGGTGATCAGCATAAATTTATCTGCCTGTAGTGTATCGAGACTGATATTCAGAGAGCGGATGTCTGCTTCTTTCAGTACGTCGGTAAATTCATGCAATCTTGCGCCGTTGGTGGTCATGGTCAGTTCCACCGGCAGGCGGGAAAGGGAAAGAATGATCTTTGCAGCATCCTTTCTTACCAGCGGCTCACCACCGGTGAGTCTGATCTTGCGGACACCATTGGCAGCAAAAATACCTGCTAAAGTGGCTATTTCGTCGGCCTGCATTAAACGGGAAGCTGGTGTAAAGTCATACTCTTCTTCCGGCATGCAGTAAAAACACCGCAGGTTACAATTATCTGTCAGGGAAATCCGCAGGTAATCATGCACACGGTTATACGAATCAATTATCATCAGTTTGCAACTTGCCCTGTTAGTAATCGCTGATAATCTTCAGCGGTATCTATATCCAGCGCGCCTAGCGGGAATGGCACGAGTGCCAGGTCATCGGTAGACTGCTGTAATATCTTTTTAGCGCCCTGCTGTCCTTCGAGAGCGGTGAGCGCGTCAAAATAAGTATTGCTGAAAAGAACGGGGGTGCCGGCTGTATTATCGTATGTGCTGGCGATGATGCCTTTTCCGGCGATCGTCTGCTGATCGATCAGTTGTTGCAGCAAGGCTGCGTTCACAAAGGGCTGATCACATACCATAATGATGACACCTGCAAGGCCGGAATGTTTGGCGATGGCTTTCATTCCGGTGCTGATGGAAGAGCCCATACCTTCCGACCAGTGTTCATTCTCTACTATTTCTATGGCGAATCCGCACAATTTCTCCAATATCTGGGGTGCATTTGCACCTGTCACTAATACGACCGGACTTCCTACTGCGGCTATCGCCTCTTCTGCCATCTGACAGATCAGGGTTTTACCCCTGTACATCAGTAATTGTTTCGGTTGTCCAAGGCGGGAGGAATTACCCGCCCCCAGAATGATTACACCGTATTTTTCCATATCCATACGATTTACAAAGTATGTATCGGCCCGCTTTTATCCCGGAGAGGAATGCCAGTCCTCTCTGAAAGTACGCTTTTTATTTCAGCCGTTACAGACAATGCAATTTCTTCAGCTGTTTCTGCGCCTATATCCAGTCCCACGGGACCGTGAATTCTGGCCCTATCCTCTTCACTTACGGTGATGCCTTTGGCTGCCAGTTCATCCAGCATGCGTTCCAGCTTTGTCTTTGGCCCCAGCGTACCGATGTAAGTTACTTCTTTTTGCAGCAGTAATTCCAGCAGTGCGAGGTCATAATTGTAATTATGCGTCATCAGCACAAACACCGTTCTTTCGTCAATCGTCACTTTATCCAGCACTTCTTTTGCCTTACTGACGATGACTCTGCCTGCTCCCGGGAATCTGGCCGGGGTGGCATAGAGGGGTCTTCCGTCTACCACGGTGGTATGCCAGCCTTGTATGCGGGCTATTTCTACCAGTGGCATGGCATCGTTTCCGGCGCCGGCAATGATCAGGGAAACAGGTGGCTTCAGCAGTTCCACGAAACCGTGGAGTGCCGGTTTTTCGTCACCGTATTGTTTTACCATTCCTTGTCTGGTACTGAATACTTCCAGTACATCGTTCATGAGGGTCGTCTTCAGTTCACCTTCTTCCAGACTGCCTGCGAAGGTATTACCTGAGTAGCGCAGACAGGTACCAGGCTGCTGAGCAGCCTGGTTTAACCTGAAAAGAGTTACTAATACGGCGTCCTCACGTTTCTCCAGCACCTGTTCGAGCAGTCGGATGGCATTGTGTGGCGACTCCGGATCAATGGGTTCGAACAGTATATGCACGATCCCGTTGCAACCCAGTTGTACGCCGATCTTTGCGTCATCCTCATCTGTTGTATCGTAGGTTACGAGCTTGTTCTGCTGCTGGATGATGGCCAGTAATGCCCTTCTTAGGGCATCCCCTTCCAGACATCCGCCACTGATAGCACCGGTCATTTCTCCGTCCTCGGTTACGAGCATTCTCGCGCCCGGACGACGATAGGAAGAACCTTCCACGTGTACAACGGTAGCTAATGCTACCTTCTTTCCCGACTGTCGGGATACTTTATACGCCCGTATGATATCCTCGATTTCCTTCATTCTTTATTTCTCCGGCAGATAAGCACCCTTATCCAGCCATGTTTTGAAATGTTTCACAAATTCTGCGCGGGTCATTGGCAGGTGGGCCAGGCCTTCAGCCGGATTCCATCCGCTACCTACAAGAGAATCTTTGGATACGTGCTCAATAAGATCTTTAAAGTCCTTGTGACCGTTCTGATTTTTATCCAGCATCGTCTGTGCCAGTTCTCTTGGCGATTTACCCTGGAATACCATTTTCATATCAGCCGGCGGCAGGTGCCAGTTCGGATTACCCGGTGGCATATGTAAGCCCGGTGTATTCTGTGGCTGGTGACAGTTGGAGCATTTCATTGCGTAAAGCCCTTTACCGTCTGTACCACGCTGTACGTTCATGGTATGTATATGGCTGTCGTCCCCTTGTAATGGTCTGTCGCCATTAGGGTGACAGTTCATACAGCGCGGGTGCATCAGCACTTTATATGCCTGCAGGAAGGCCTTTTTAGAGATCACGCTGTCCGGCTCTGCGGCTTCCGCTACAGGAGGCGTTATTTTCTCCCCACCGGGGATTCTGTTGAACGCATCCGTACGGAAAGATACTACAACCGAAGAAATTGCCGTTACAGCGAACAGCAGGTAAATGGCCTTCTTTGTATTAAAGTTCTGGTTTTTAGTTGATTGTGCCATAACATCGCTTTACGTGTAAATAATCAGGACGAATGCCTAAGCATGCAGGATCGTCTTATTGAAAGGCAGATCTCTCAGGCGCTTGCCGGTGGCAACGAAGTATGCATTTGCGATAGCAGGAGCTACAGGAGGCACACCGGGTTCACCGACGCCGCCCATTTTACCTGTACTGTTCACGATATGCACTTCTATTTCCGCCGGCGTATCAAACATCCTTGATACCAC
The DNA here is from genome assembly GCF_007896845.1 of Chitinophaga pinensis. Lineage (GTDB taxonomy): Bacteria > Bacteroidota > Bacteroidia > Chitinophagales > Chitinophagaceae > Chitinophaga > Chitinophaga pinensis_C. Next base: position 13,186 of record NZ_VOHS01000069.1, read on the forward strand.
GTAATCGTTAAAGTTGCCTTGTTGTACGCGGCCGTTTTCGAGGGTAATCTCACCGAGCAATGCACCGGATACCCCGAAATTGATACCACTTTCTATCTGTGCTTTTACACCATCAGGATTTACTGCCAGTCCGCAGTCAATCGCACTTACCACCTTATGAACCTTGATGGTTCCGTCACTGTTCAGGGAAATCTCCACCACATGTGCTACATAACTCTGGAAGGACTCATGTACGGCAATACCTCGGAAACGTCCGGCAGCCACTGGCTTACCCCATCCGGCTTTTTCAGCAGCCAGATTCAGAGCGGCAAGGTGTCTCGGGTGTTCTTTCAGGAGTTCCTGACGGTACGCCAGAGGGTCTTTACCAGCAGTATGCGCCAGTTCGTCGATGATGGTTTCCATGACCATACCGGTGTGGGTATGACCTACAGAACGCCACCAGAGTACAGGTACTTCGTTTTTAGGCGAGTGCAGGGTGACGAGTCTGTCGGGTACTGCTTCCACATAAGGAGAGTCAGCCACTCCTTCTACCGAGGCGGCATCGATACCATCTTTGATCATAGCGGCGAAGAGGGTGCCTTCCATGATGGACTGACCGACGATGTTATGTTTCCACGCGATGGGCATACCATTGGCATCCAGACCAACTTTTACATTGTGTACGAAGGCCGGACGGTAGAAACCACCTCTTACATCATCTTCACGTGCCCATACCATTTTCACGAGTGGTTTACCACTTGCTTTAATGATCTGAGCGGCTTCGATGACAAAGTCGGACGCCGGCGTAGCCCTACGGCCAAAGCCTCCACCGAGGAAAGTGGTATTCACCCTTACCTGTTCGGGTTGCAGTCCGAGTACTTTTGCTGCCGCCACCTGATCCATACCCGGCATCTGGGTACCACACCAGATCTGGCACTGACCGTTTTTCAGTTCGATGGTCACGTTCAGTGGTTCCATAGGAGCATGTGCCAGATAAGGGAAGCTATATTCCGCTTCGACTGTTTTAGCCGCTTTGGACATTCCAGTATCTGCGTTGCCCGCCTTGCTGGCAGGTGCACCGGGTGTTTGTGCCAGTTTTTTGTATGCTGCGAGCATGGCTTTGGAGTCAACCTGTGCACCCGGTCCGAGGTCCCATTCAACTTTCAATGCCGCGCGACCTTTCTTGGCAGCCCAGTAGTTGTCCGCCAATACAGCCACCCCTGTAGGGATCTGTACGACTTGTTTCACGCCCGGAATCGCTTTTGTCTTAGTCGCATCCACGGACTTCACTTTCGCTCCGAAAACGGGTCCGTGTAAAACAACTGCTGTAAGCAGTCCGGGGAACTGCACATCCATACCGAATTTCGCAGTACCGTTTATTTTAGCCGGTGTATCGAGGCGTTTTACCCCTTTACCGATGTATTTCCATTCTTTTGCGTCGCGCAGTGGTACGTCAGCAGGAGCAGTCAGTGTACCCGCTTCAGTAGCGAGTTCACCGTAAGTCGCGCTTTTACCACCAGCAGTTACTACGCCGTTTTCCGTTTTACATTCTGAAGGACTTACCCCGAATTTCTTCGCAGCTGCTTCAACCAGCAGTACTCTGGCAGTTGCACCGGCTTTACGGTATCGATCGAACTCAGAATAGGTCGTACTCGAACCACCAGTGATCTGAATGCCAAACAAGGTATGATTATACGGTTTCCATGCGTCACCGTGTTGTACCACCATTTTGTTGACATCTACATCCAGTTCTTCTGCGATCAGCATCGATAAGGTCGTCCAGATACCTTGTCCCATTTCAGCGTGGGCGAGGTATACGAGGATCTGGTTATCAGCTGTGATATGCAGATACGCGTTAGGGGCAAATGCGGCTCCGCTCTGAGGACCCAGCATAGAAGCTGTGCTGGCGGCGGCAGCCTTTTTAGCACCGGGAATGGTAAATGAGATCAGGAGACCACTACCTAATACGGCGCCGGTTTTCAGGAAATTACGCCTGCTCGTATTCATTGTTTCACTCATTTTCCGTTACCTCCTTCCCGCTGCATTTGTGCGGCTAAGTGAATAGCCCTTCTTATACGGGGATAGGTGCCGCAGCGGCAGATATTCCCGGACATTGCGTTGTCAATGTCTTCATCTGTAGGATTCGGATTTTCTCTCAACAATACTGCTGCAGACATGATTTGTCCGGACTGGCAATAACCGCATTGCGGTACATCGATTTCCAGCCATGCTTTCTGCAGGTAGTTGGTCGGATCTGCAGACAGTCCTTCGATAGTAGTGACTTCTTTCCCTACGGCTCTTGACACCAGTGTCACACAAGAACGTACTGCTTCTCCATCCAAATGAACGGTACAGGCGCCACATTGCGCCATCCCGCAACCGAATTTGGTACCAGTCAATCCCAGTACATCCCTTAATGCCCATAATAATGGCATGTCAGGGCTGGCGTCCACTGAATACTCTTTCTGGTTGATTTTAAGCTTAACCATAAAGAATTGCTTTTCTGTAAATAATAGATCTAAATAGGTTGACTTGCGGCAGGGGGATTGATACTGGAGAAAACCCGCATACGGCGTATAGTACCGCAGGCTTCCTTACGGGTAATCCTTATCAAACTTGACCTTTGCTTCCTGAATCGTTAACGTTTAAAAGCAAATTTAGTTCGAAGAGTGCTTATGAGAATTGTAATATTCAAACAGATAACTATAAATTTCAAAGTTTAGGGAGTATGAATGTGATTGATAACAGTGTGTTCGTTATGTTTCTAAAGAAATAACGGGTGTGTAGTGGGTTGTAAAAATCAAACTTATAGGAGGAGGTGGAGGGTGCTTAAATGAGGGATGTTTTCGTTTAGGTGGTAGGGTGGTATACTTCGACGAGAAGCCATTTCACTTCTCGTCGAAGAGAATTTATTGCGGATTAGTTTGTTAATTGTTTGGTCAACCGTTGCTGGTTGTTAGAAATAGAAGTAGACTCCTGTACCGCGTTGGAGAGCTTCTTGGAAGAGAGTTTTTATTTGTTTTAGTTTATCGGTGGTCACGGATATTTCAAAAATGTCACTGCTAAGAACTAATTGAAGTTTCTGTTTCTCAGTAATAGCATCATCCTCGTAAACATCTATTAAAGATTCTGTTAGTTCATTAATTAGTTGAAAAATGCCGGCATCCCATAACTCCTTAAATTCGGTATTGTCAAATGAAAGAGTAATTAGTTGTTCCGGAGTTGCTTCATCGGTATCTAATAAGATATCAGCTTCCTTATCCTTGGGTACTATTATGCTTCTCATATTTTCTAATTAATCAATGTTTTTGAAGTGTGTCGCTTGATTATATTCTCCTTTTGATCTTCCTTTTTGCTTTCCATTAACAACTTTGTTATTTGGCAGCGTCCCTTTCAGATCAAGATAAACTCTTTGTCCTTTTATCCTCGTATCTTTTATGCGAAAATAGTTTCCGCTATTATCATACACTATCTGTAATCCTGTTTCTTTATTAAGGAAAAGTGTTTTTCCTCCGGTTTCGCTAGCTATGCCTTCCGCTCCCGGGGCAAACTTCTCAATAGTTTCTTTCAAACTTGCATTCTCCCAGCCTGCTCCATATTTCTCCGCTCTCCCGGCCCCATCCAACTTCCCCGTCATCTTCACCCCTATTTCTCCTCCCTCTCCCACCTTCCCTCCCGCCACCACTTTCGACGTTGCCACAAACTCCTCCGCTGCAAATGCCACACCTTTCAACTCTAAACCTCCCATGCCAGTAATCACGCCGAGGGGATTCTCTCTCAGTTCTTTATAAATCAATTGCGGCGTAGTCGTTCCCGTAGCTATCCGGCCTTTGAAGTTCTCTACGCCTTTGTTCACCGTATTCCGGATGGCCGTCATATTCTGACTTCGGTTCTGAGCAGCCACTTTGGAAATATTATTTACTACCACATTGAATAGCGCTCCTAATCCCTGAAAAAAGCCCTTTATTGGGACGGGTTCATCTCCCAACATATCGCTATAACGAAATGGGTTATTGAAATTAGATGCATAAGGCGACCATGCCTCCATCTTTTCAATCTTTGGGTCAATCTGCTTCCATCGGCCTGTCTGTGGATCTAATGTTCTATAAAAAGCATCATATTCGTTCAGCTCAAGATCTGTATTAAACTCAATTCCGTTATACCGTTTCTTATTTACCGGATACGCGTCGTTCTTCAATGCGGAAGAGCTGATACCTGCCATTATCAGCCCGAAAGGATAGTAATGAGTCTCTTCCAACAGCGGACCACTGATCTGTGTAACTGTCAGATTATCAAAGTACACATCCTGTGCACTTTCATTGCTGGTATAAATATAGACATATCCGCTCTTTTGTATTCGCATGGAGGGTGAGACCAACGTTTGTAATACATCTGTCGCACGTTGAACCTGTTTTACTCCCGCGTTCTGATTTACGAGATTGAACTGTTCATCAAATGCAGCAAAACAGAGATATGCCTTCGGATGATCTGTCAGATTTTCATCCGGGTCTTTTTCTTTCAGTTGCGTATAGATATCTCCATTGAGCGCAATATGGTCCGGATAATCACCTAAGAGATTATACTTTGTCTCCTTTCCGCTGCTGCTACTCAGCGTGTTCAATAAAGCAGCCGCCATCGCCCCGGCATTTACACTGCTCTCCGAAGCACCCGGATCCTTCAGAAATGCTTTTACACCTATCTGAATGCTATCACCGGCCATTACACGTAATACCAGTGCCGGGCCAATCTTTTGTCCGTTTACTGCATTTAATCTGGCGACATACGAATTGACAGCTGTCGTCTTATCCTCCGGATAGCCAGTAGGTTTGACGACCCGTGTCGCTTCGATGTTGCTGAAAAGGGCATTTTCCTTCGCACCCAATGCTGTTTCCATGCTGGCCCGGTAAATCGTTCTGTCCCTCCGGGTGCCAAGTACTATCCGGACATTTCCCAGATTGTCCTTTATGAAATAGTCCATTGTATACTGAACCGGCTGACCGGGTTGATATATGGGCCTTATACGTCCTTCTTCATGGGAGATGAACTGCAGGGTATCCTGTTCATACTGGCAACCACTAATATAGTGTGTCACACGGAACTGATGCGGCACTATGCTGGTATCGGATACCATTTTTGCAAGAAGGTCGCGTTGTCCTGCGGCATACAGGTAATGGATGGATGCTTTCCGGTTTTTCGCCAGCAGTATGGCGGGTAATTGCTGGTAGTTACAACACGGTGTCAACGGACTTATTCCTGTCCTTTGCCACATTCCCATTGGGATCATACCAATAATCCTGTACCTCCCGGTTGTCCTGCTCCCGGAAATCTCCCAATTGGCTGAGGGGATCATTCGTTTTGTCGGTGACATAACTCAGGCGGTTGCTGTTGCTAAAATATCCGTACTTCAGACTGTCGATGGTCCTGACAGATAGCCCATTCAAGCCCTTTTGGTTCATAGACAGTATATTGCCTGCTATATCGTATGTCAGACCGCTAACAGAAAAATCAACCTTGTCATTTGTCCACAGCTTACTGTTGGCTTGCTGTTGGGTGAAGCTGGCAGACGTCAGGCGATCGATGCGGTCATAGCTCATACCATAAGCTCGGGCAATACCATCAGCTCCACTTTTCCATTTAATGCCAGCTATATTACCAGTATATGCAGCGCTATCAAAGCCGTATTCATAACAATACTCCTGTCCGAACCAGTTACCGTCGAACTGGGGGTATTCACAAATTTGCCATTGATTGACTTCAGCCATCCTCTTATGTTATATTCATATTGTAAGGTCTCTAATTGCGTATTTACACCTGTTACGTCCAGTCTTTTGGTGCGCAGCCGGCCCAACTCATCATAGGTATTAACCGAGATCGTACGTTGATTGGCTGTGTTACGTTAATGCGTTTCTTTATTGAATCCAATCTACCCTCGCATCATAGTCAAACATTGTCATATCGTCGTTTGCGGTGTCAATACACTACGTGGATTTGTATGGCGCAGATAAGTACTGAGGACTTTGCCACTAAAATCATACAAGTATTTATTATATCCCTTCCACCGGCCATATTATTGGCTATAGTCTGAATAACACGGCCTTTATGATCATAGTACACAGATGAAGTAATAAACTGATCCGTAGCTTCTATACGAACGCGCCTGCCTGTTATCAGGCTTTTGGTTTTGCTACTGAAGGTACAGGCATGTTTCTGCATATAGGTTTGCGCCAGCTGACACTTTCGCCAGATCGGTCCCTGCGTATACTTGCCTGTCCGGGAA
>NZ_VOHS01000070.1 GCF_007896845.1 Chitinophaga pinensis
GTTGTACGTGTATCTCCCGTACCGGTCGGCGCATCATTCACAGCAGTAATACCTAATGGTACTGTAGCTGTTGCCTGTTTGCACCACCTGCACCTGTATTACCATTATCGAAATAACCACCGTCAGTAATACTGTCGGCGGCGGATTCTGCGTAGATGAATAGTTAACTCGTTCGCTACCAGAAACGCATTGATATCAGCGATTGTACCACTTACTAATGCTGATGGCGTTCCACTCACTGTCACACCCATTCCGCTCGTCGCATTCAATTTCCGTTAGGTACCGAGAAAAGTAACTGTTACGATACTGTACCAGCATCATATCTGAGAAAGAGAATCTTTCAACGATGCAGGAATATCTTCCGTTACCGCAATACTGGTTGGCGTAGTGATCTGCGGAGCGTCATTTACTGCTGGATATTGATGGTCACACGGGAAGTACCTGCCGAGAAGGAAGTACCATCGTACGCTCTCCAATCAAACCCTGTAGTACCAGACCAGTTAGCAGTAGGTATAAAGGTGATATTACCCAGCTGTGCGGCCGGAATATCTGACCAACTACTATCACAGTACCATTCAGACGGAAACTACCGTTCAGCGGCAGACTCGTAATTCTAATACTATCAGTGTGCACCATCCGATCATTATAATTAGCAGTAAAGTTTGCAGCAGTAAATGCCAGCGTATTATCTTCTGTACCATTTACAGTAAAGTTTGTTACCGTCGGTAAAGCATTCACAGTAATTGATACTGTAAAAGTAAAGTCAGCTCTGTCTGTATTGGTATCATTATTTACAATACGTATAACAGCGGTATAAACACCAACAGCATGTGCTGCCGGATTAAAGTTCACCACAAAGCTGGTATTCTGCGCAGCAGGAAGCGAGGTAACTCCCGTTGTGTTGAAATGGTAAACCCTGCATCTCCGGAGGCAACACTTACCGCTGGTGTACCTGTTAAATTAATAACCCTGTACCAACGTTGCTGACAGTGAAAGTACGTGTTACGGCAGCCGAAATAGTATTGCCAAAATCCGTCCAGTCTGTGCATTTACGGTTATACTGTTGTCTGCGATCGTAGTACCATTACCTGATACATTGATACGCGGATCTGTCAGTATAACAATCGTAGTGGTAGATGCCGGACCGTCTCCAGTCCGTCATTCAGTACAGTGGTAATAATACGGTTGGCCGGATTGGGAGAAGGATTGCTTTCTGGTATTCAATCATTCTCAGTGCAGCAACATAAGCCGCCTGTGATGCAACGCCAGATAATACGATCGTCCCTGTTCCACTGCCGTTGCAGTAATACCTGCCGGCAATGTACCATTGATGAAAATTGATTCAGCAGCTCCATCCAGTCTGTTGGTTAATGTAATTGTAGCAGAAGCGATCGTTGTACCACCCGGATCCACTACAGCAAGATCTGCATCATTGATCTTCACACCTCCAACAGTACCTGCATTGAGTAGTTCAGATAATTATATCTTCCCACTGCTCCGGAACTGTTATCAGCATCGAGGTTCGGAACCGGACAGTTATTTACATTTAAGACTCTTGTAATGAGGTTGTTGTCATAGTTACACTCCTTATAACCGGAGTTCTGGTTCACCAATGACGCCAGTGTAAATGGTGTACCCACGGCTGTTCCTACACTCCTGTAACAAAACTGCCATTGTCATTTATAACAATGGTCATCGGTACATTGAGGTCATCAAAACCGTTCATTGGAATATCATAAGTAAATACCTTACACTCTCCTTCCAGTAAGCCACTACCAAATGCACCGGTATATAATAATACAGCAGCAGGATCTGTTGTAGGATCACCGTGGTAAAAAGATACCGGCATCCCACCACTACTATTACCCGCACCGGGGTTACATACGTTGAAAGTCGCTCTGATCACATTACAGGACGGACCTTTCGCCAAAGCCACACTGGAAGCATCAAAAGCAACATCTGGTCTCGCACCGTAGTAATCCATTGACAGGAGGAACTGGTAATCCGGGTTCGCCAATCCTGTTCTGTTGGTAACGGTTAGCTGCGTCTTATCTGCTGATAACGTAAAGACGATATCATAAGAATTGGGCCCCTTAAAACCGACCGTATTCGCATGAGCACGGGCACTGCTGCCATTTAAAGCGACGCCTTTGAATGCAAAGTTGTCATCTCGTCTGTTCGTACCATCGAGACCTACCTGCTGATAGAAATAACCGGTAGCAGTCTCAGTGGTCAGATCGATATAAGCATATGCTGCAATCGAGTTTTCATTACTTTCTCTATCGGTATTACACGCATTACCTGTCTCATTAAAGTAAATAGCGTTGGTACCGGGAGGTATATTAAAAGTTCTGCTGATACCTGTTGTAGAACTGACACCTTTAGGGATCGGCTGAATATCAGAATTGATGAACTCAGCACTCATTCCCTGTCCTACTCTATGATAGAACTCCACCACATAGGCATCATCGAAGTCTCTCGCATAGTTCGCGTCACGCCTGATCACCAGATTGGTACCGCTGACATATATCTGCGGATTATACACCCCTACTGCGCCTGCGCTGGTCAGTTTGGAGGTATAATCACCTGTGATCGCGGCCGATGAAAGGAAGTTCATCGTCGAAGAACTCGCTAGGTTATTGATAACATATGTAGAACGTCTGTCAACAGAACCACCATTCGCCAGTGTAACGAAACCATCTGTAAAACCGGCATCCATGTCTATAGTAACACGGAGATTAGAGTAACCTTCCTCTGTACCTGCAGATGTATTGAGATCCACAGCACTTGAGTTGGTACCCTTTCCTGATATACAGATAAGGTTTGCTCCTGTCGGAATAGGAATCGTCAGATCCGTATTCGCCGTACCTGTACCATGCAACAATGCCCTTACCTGCGGATCAAGCGGGTTAATGGAGTTGTTATATGGCGACACATACTCCACATAGTATGACGAATGAATCGTATTCGCACTTTCTGTGATCGTCAACGTACTACCACTTACCGTAAAGTTTACGTTGTTCAGATTGGGAGTAGCATCCCCCAGCTTACTTGCATTAGGGATGTATGCGCCAAGAGGCACTTTCTGCCAGCCATACAGGTTAGTACCTGAACCATCCACAAAGGTGTTCTTTGCAAAGTTCACGTAACCGGAAGATGTATTGGAAGTCAGGTCAATGATTGCATTGACAGTCATGAAATCCTCATCGCCCTGTGGGTTATCCAACAGGGTAGTGATTCCCGTCTCAGAAGAGATATACACTGTAATTGACCTTGTACCTGCAGGGATGTTAAATACGGGTGCTGCCCCTCCGGGCGCTCTGTACCTGGTCTCAATTCCCAGAATGTCCCCCTTTTTTCCCCCACTGGGGTTACAGGGGCTGTACGGCATCTGGCCGAACGTCACCATTGAACAGAATATCAAGACCAGGCTTGATAAAACGTTTACGATACGTGTTTTCATAGATATAGTGATGGGCTACCTCATGTAACCGCTGATTCATATGTATAGGGAAAGGTTTTTCTGTACATTACAACACATTGCGAAGGAAACAGGGGTAGAAAAATTTCCGATAATCTGTCCTATGTGAAAAATGATGATTACCAGTCCTACAACCAATGAACAAATATATTAAAATAATTAAATAGAAGAAATGTTTATATATATATTTTCTAATGAGTCTACTCAGTAAAATCTTTTGCCCTGAAATACAATCTGTTGGCGCCTTGGCAAGCATTACTCATATAAGTAGTAAATGATTTATCTGACATTACTGTGGCTTTTTGAGGGCTTAAGAAGGCATAAAAACAGACAGGCCACACGCTGCTAAAATTTGCAACATGTGGCCTGTAATATTATCACTGAAATATCGTTTAAAACAAAGACGTCTGTGTAGCGCTTCCTTTCGGATAATCATTCCCCAGTTCCGGCAGATTGGGCCATTCCCAGTAAGCATCCTTTGCCTTGCCATCAGGACGACTTTTCTTACCGCTCAGGGTAAAAACAGTATGATAACTTAACTGGTCCGGCGGCAGCCGATACTGTAAAATCTCTTTTACATCTCCTTTGGTTCTGCTGGCAGAGATCCATTGCTTTCCCATATCCAATGGCAAAAACAAAGGCATCCGGTGCGGATTATTTCCTCCATTATGAATCTGTCGCATCACTTCATTGGCCTCCGTCGTAACCATCGTAAAACTACCCACCTGCACCAACTGTCCTTTTGCATCATGCTCGTGATGTAACTGATACATGCCAGGCACATAAAAAGGATGCAGCTCCGGCTGATGATTGGTGCGGACCGCATACGGCACTTTATTACTCCATCCATGAATATGACGGTACTCGAAAATACTGGTAACTGGTATCAATACAGGCTGTCTGACCAATCCGGATTTATACCAGAAAGAGTTTTCATCCAATATTCTTTCCGCACGGGCATTCACCATATCCAGTCTTCGCGATACGATCTTATCTCTGTCTTTTTCAAACAAGGGAACCACTCCCCACGACATCTCAGAAAGTACCATCCGGTCCTGTTGCCGGGAAATCACATCTGTAAGCGGAAATGCTGTAGAATCTATATAAATCAAGCCCTCTTCATCAAATACAACCCGCTTGTCATTTTCCAATTCCGGAAAAGCATCAATGGTCAATTCTATTTCACAATGCATAGAGATACTTCTGCACATATTATTATCTGATCATTTCATAAAACAATACTTCCTTTCTCTGTTGACCGGAAGTGATAACTGCCATAAACCTTCCTGATATCACTTTCAGTGTGACATCATACCCACCATCATTTTTCATCCGTAACTGACTTCTGATGTAATTGCTCACCTTCAGTTTATACAGTTGCGTCAGTTTTTTACAAGCCGTCACATCAGGCGTCGTACTATAAAAGAACTGATATCCGGTTGAAGGATCCAGTAATGATAGCAACTTCTCCTGATCGGCCTTATCTGCCAGATGAAGCATTTTCCCCTCTCCCTGATGTAACTCCCCCAGATGAGACAATGCCTGCGCAAGTGTCGTATAAGCCGTAGCCATAAAACCTTTGTTCATCGCTACACCCGGATACTGAAACTTTTGCAGCACGATATAACAATGTGCATGCTGCAATAGCATCTCTATGAATGCAGGCGTCACTACCTCAAATGGATTATATGTCAGTGAGCGGTTCATTTCGCGGGCATAAAAATAAACAAACTTCGGGCATCCCGGTAATTTGTCTGTAATAGCTGCAAAAAAGCATTAGGAAATAGATTAAGTTGATGGGTTGCTGTACCATCAGTGCAGCCATTATTGTCAAACAGTGTACAACAAAGCATTTCATCCATTATTTTAGCAATCAGTGAGCAAAAAAATAATAAACAGAAAACTTGCAGCTCATTTTTTTTAAGCTAAGTTTACGGCGCAATTAATTACAACTAAAGAAAACATACATGTCAACCCGTATTAAATATACCAGATAGCACAACATTATATAAACCCTTTTTTTAACCCGATAAAGTACTTAACCCAATTCCTGTTTTATGAGGTATCATTACCATCATACCGGTAATTCTATCCCATGCTTATTGTTTAACTCAAAATAGAAAACCCATGAAAAGAACGACGCTAGTATCGTTTCTCCTCGTTGGTGTGCTCTTTACTTTCAACGCATGTAAGAAAGAAACAGCCGCACCTGTTCAGACAACAACACCAGAAGACAAAACAACTGTTACTGTAGAAAACGGTCGTCTGGCATTTAAGACAACTAAAGACTTCTATGAGCACATCGATGCTGCCACTCCGGATGCAGCTCCTGCCGGTTTCCACACCCTGTATGCAGCCCTGAAAGAAGCATATGGTGAACCGGGTAAAGACAAGAAACCTGTATTATCAGCTACGCTGACTGATCTCGAGGCATTTAACTTCCCTACCGCATTCCTCGCCACCCTGAATGAAAAAGGTGAAGTAAAAGTAGGTGACGAAATCATCTGGTACCACAATGGTAACAAATACTTTATTCCTGTTACTGATGAAGCCAGTCTGGAGACAACCAAACAAAAGCCTGAGCGTATCAAAAAATTCATTCCGACTAAAGTATCTTTGTTAGGTGCAAGAACACAACTGGACATCAGAGGACTGAATGCACGTCATCAGTATGCCTTCCAGCCTACCGATCGTTTTACAGGTGCTCCGCTGACTGGTAGCGCAAGAAAATTCGTTCATGAGATCTACGGTACATTTGATGGTTATTATGATGCGCTTCCCGGTATCAAAGGTTACAAAGCTTATATTGTACTCCGTTTGAAAATGGAATGGCAAGGCTGTTGCGACTGGAATCCAAACGCCAGTGAAGAAAGAACAGAAATCATAAACATTAACGGTACCGCTACGCTACTGGGTATCAGCAATAACTTCGGTAACTACATGGCGGGTCCTAACTTCTCTATCAGCACACAAAAAGTGACACGCGAAAACTGGGATGTACCTCTGGCCTCTTATAACGGTATCGGTACACTCACCAATAATAACTGGGAAATTGAATTAAACGGTACTATTACTTCCTACTTCAACGGCGATGTTGATACCAACAGATGGATCAACACCGGCGCATTATGGTAGTAGATTATTGACGGTTTTTTCATAGACACAAAAGACGTTCTTAACGAACGTCTTTTGTGTTTCTACATCTTCATGAAAATAAAGCCCTATTCCCCAAAGACAGTATTCAGTCTGACAACGCACTATTGACGACACAGCCAGCACTCGAATGGAAGCGCATGAATGCAATAAAAAATATCGCAGGATGCTAATGTTCAGAATATTTCCTTAAATTCGGATTCAAGATAGCCAGCGAAACACGTGAGAACCGGGGAGACGATCCTTAAACTGTCTCAAATCTCCAATTATATTTACTTACATGCCCGAATTAAATGAGATTACACTTTAACCTGTAAACCCATATTCCATGTTAAGAAGAACTGTTCTAGAGACCATCCGTCTCTTGTTCATTCTATTGTTCGTTTACACAGCCGTCAGCAAATTCCTCGATTATGAAAACTTCCGTGCCGTAATAGGACAATCTCCTTTATTAACCAGATTCGCACCAGTATTAGCCATAGTAGTACCTGTGGCCGAAATCGTCATTGCGCTGATGCTGGTTCTCCCAAAATACCGGCGTGCCGGTCTGTATGCATCATTTGCTATAATGATGCTGTTTACTACATATATAATTGTGCTCATGACACTGGCAGAAAAGATCCCCTGCTCCTGCGGCGGTGTCATCTCCCGTATGACATGGACACAACACCTTTATTTCAATATTTTCTTTGTGCTGCTTGCGCTGCTGGGTATGTGGCTATATACCAGACCAGCCGATAATGACCATCCATCCAGACGACTTGTTCACGCATAACTGAACACAACATGATGCAAAAGCCCTTTCATTTTGCAGCTGCCTGTACGGCGGCCTGCCTCCTGCTTGTGCTTATACTCTACGCATTTGCAGATAAACCCAACGAACGTAAAAATGGGTTCTCACGTAGTATACCTGCCGTAAAGGCTGTATTGGAACGTACGCTCGAACTGAAGTACCCTGCTTATTATATCGCAGGAGCAACGGATCAACATCTTTATCTGGGGAACTATTCAGCTTCTTTACACCTGTTGACGGTCGATCAGATGCTGAAAGACACACAACAATTGACTTTCAGACTCGCAGCAGAAGAACGTTACGCATGGAAACTGGCCAGAATCATGGTCGATTCTCCTGCTGTTTATATGGCGGAAGGGAATACTCCTGCCCTCTACAGCGGGGATCTTAATAGCTTAGGTCTGCAAAAATTCCTGCCACAAAGTTGCTTCTTTAATATGCTGCAGAACATCTCCCCTACCTCTTTTATTTCCCGTAGTATCCATGTTGATGCTCTGGGCAACCAGCAAAATATATTGGCTAAGATTAAAACGGACTCCCCTTATGTAACATTAAGTCCGGGCAGTATCACGAAACAGGTAGATGGCATATTCTGTACTGACGGCACATATGATTATGACAAACAAACAGGCAGGCTGGTATATGCCTATCATTACCGTAATGAGTTTGTAGTACTGGATTCCAATCTTCAGCGACAATACACGGGAAATACATTGGATACAAACACAAGAGCAAAGATACAGGTGGCCAGTATGTCAACCGGTACCAGTAAATTTTCCGCACCTCCGGTCTATGTCAACAGCAGGGTCAGAACCACTGACAACAGGATCTATATATTATCAACCCTGATTGCTGATAATGAAAACAAACAGGTGAGACGAGAGCAGGAAATCATCGATGTATATGCATTGGATAACGGCAAGTACCTCTATACACTATACGTGCCTCTTCCCACCGAAGATCGTATCACAGACTTTATTGTAAAAGGCAATCAGCTGTTTACTTTACACGACCACACACTACACGCATACGCTATTCCCACGCGCTAATAATATTTCTATTGCAATAGAACAGGCGTCGCCGAAAACCTGTAGAAAATAGTAGGCATACATCCGAATTCAAAATTTTCACTGTCATGAACTTTAGAAAAATTGGATTATCAGTAAGCGCATTTGCTTTGGCCATTGCCGGCGCTTTTGCCACCAATGCCCAATCACCCGGATCTGGATATACCAATCTGCAGCAGGTCCCCAGCCAGGGATCGCCCTGTGTATACCGGGGCTCCTGTGGCGGAGGTTTTAATACCTGCCGGGTAACGCTGTCTGGTGTAGGCACTGTACAGCTGCTCCAATTGGAGTCTAACGGTACATGCAGTAGCACAGTACTTTCACAACCTTGATCAAAGGGTATAAAACAAAAGCCTTGCAAGGTCGCAAGGCTTTTGTTTGAAATGTATCTGTAAAGAAGGTAGTCTGTCCTCATTTATACCGCTTTACCACCCGGAATATAAACCTTTGTGGTTCATCTGTTACACCAGATGCCATCCTCCTTTGTTTCAGCATGTCTGACTTCCAGTAGGCGTTCGCTTTGGCGCTATCGGTCACTGCCACTACCAGGACTATTTTCTTATCGTTGTCTGCATCATGTCCATATGCCCTTACTGCCAGACCATTATCCAGCCGTTCCTGTTGCCCTTCTGTAAATGCCTTCTGCCACGCATCCCAGTCTTTTACTGTAAAAGTTGTCCATGAACGTACGTCAGACGCGATACTGACAGTGTCCTGATAAGTCATTGTCACAAAGGCAAACAAAGGTGTACCCGTTACGCCTCCTTTCTGCATTGCCTTCTTCAGGCCCGCATCTTTACTGAAAGCCTTCGCCTTCTCCATGTCATCTACTTTCACGGCCACAACAACGACATTACTGTCCTGCATTCCACGCCCTATCACGTAACTGTGCAATTGATTGGCCTGTCGCATGGAATCATGCTCTTCGTACGAAGGCAGCCATTTTGAGAAGTTAGCCACCTTATGTCTTACCACCATCATTTGCTGAGGCGTCGTAACAATGGGAGATGTGGTGCCGGGGTCTGTCTTAACAACGACTGTACTGTCTACAATAATCGTGGTATCTGTCGCATTCTTTTCCTGATGCTGTCCGCCGCAGGAGATCAGGGATACTGCGACACTTACATAAGCGAATACGCTTATGAATCTTAGCTGGTTCATTGATGAGTGTTTTAAATTAAATAATTACAGGTTCAGTGGTGTATGTTGTAAAAAAGCCAGACAGGAGGAATGCCGCTTATCAGACAGCTGAATGCTGTGTTTCAGATCGATATACTAACATATGGTAAGCTTATTTTGTTCCGGGCACACGGATAAACGGTTAAAATTCTTCCGGAGCTCCTGACATAGGGCTGTCACTTCCATCCTTTAGCTTTGTGTCATTACAATGAAATAATATCTTTTATGCAGGAAAAAGACAGCGAGACTTTTTGTCCGGTTGACCGGTCCCAATGGAGAGCATGGTTGCTGAAAAACCATCAGCAAAAACAATCCATCTGGCTGATCTATTATAAAAAACAAGCGGGAATCAATACGATGAGCCGTAGTGAAGGAATAGATGAAGCGCTCTGTTTTGGCTGGATAGATAGTACTGCAAGACCTATTGATGATGAGAAATTCATGCAGCTTTTTACCCGCAGGAAGCCAAATAGTGTATGGTCAGCGATCAACAAAGAAAAAGTGAAACGGTTGGTGGCAGGTGGATTAATGATGCCTGCAGGGGCCAAATGTATTGAGATTGCTAAAAAGAATGGTTCGTGGTCAATTTTAGATGAGGTGGAAATGTTGAAGATTCCGAAGGATCTGACGGCCGCATTCAAACTATATCCCGGTTCAAAAGCCTTTTTTACGGGACTAAGCAAGACCGTCCGGAAAGGTATGTTACAATGGCTGGTATTGGCCAAACGCCCCGAAACCAGACAAAAAAGAATAATAGAGATTGCCGTACTTGCCGCGCAACAATTAAAACCTAAACAGTTTTAATCAGCCGCTATTGTTCAAAAGAAATAGCGCTCCGGTTCAACATCCGGAGCGCACGGTAATTATTTCTTCTGCATTTCGTTCTTCACTGTCTTGATCACCAGTCTGGTAATATTACCTGCTCTTGGCTTCATATCATCCTTCACGGCAGACTGTGTCACCAATCCTGTTTTAACATCAACAGTGATCGTTCCTTTTCTGGAATAAGATGCCTGAATATCACTGTTAATGGCAGTACCTGAAGACACCGCGATTTCCATATGGTTACCATCATCTGATTTCACGGCATAATCTACCTGCAATGCGCCAATCTGATGGTTCCCCTCTTTGCTCCATTTATCACCGACACCTACTTCTGCATCAGGAATATAGGCCAATGCATCGTCGAATACCTTTCTGAGCTCTTCATTACTGATTGTGCCCCGCATTGTTTTCCCAAAACCCTGTGCAATAGAAGCATCATCTTCCTCCATACCGGCAAGTGCGTTATTAACCAGTGTATCCACGCCGGTTACCTGATCTACGTGCCAGTCAGGAGTAATGTAAATGGTGAATGATTTTCCCAGCATACCTTCGCCCAGTTTACGCAAACGATCATTTTGCAGATGCAGGTCCTCCGACGTGCTTTTCACTACAAACTCATTGAAATCATCTGAATTGAAACCTGTCAGATCATGCGTAAAAAGATGTTCCGTCCGCTGGTTGATTTTAAGATAAGTCCCTCTTAACATTAATTTACCTGAAGTTGTCTTTCCTATTACACGCAGGAACCAGCTGGTGGAAGCAGTCTGATTGATGGCGCGAACTCCGTCTTCATGAATGTCTGAAATGGCTGTGTTTCTGAAAATGTACTGTTCCCCTGGATTCAATACGGGAATAATTGATTTTTTTACCTGACCTGATGAGATGGAGGATAGGGAGATAAGGCCCATCATCAGGACAACAATTCTAGTGGTCATAGGTATATGCTATTGGTTTGAAAGAACAAATATATCAAAATGATCATATAAACTACTTGCCGCTTATCCCATTCTGATGAGAGTATGCCACCAGCCTTCTGCCCGCAGGGAGAATTCATTTAAACTTAATATTCCGCCGGCATCCCGGAACGCCACTGAAACCAACAGGATCTTTTATGTAAAGATTATCAAGGCTTTAAGCATTGCTCTATCAGGGAGAAATAGACATAAACTATTGAAACATAGAATTAATTAATTCCCATTATTATCTCCAATATCATAACTTTAGAAACCTGCACAAATACCCCGTGCAAGCAAGTGTTTGTTCAATACCATAAACTACTATTACAAATGGAAAAAGAATTAAACGACATCAGTAAATGCCCGTTCCACAATGGCACTTTGAAGCACAACACTGGCGGCGGTGGCACCAGGAACCGCGATTGGTGGCCAAACCAGTTAAAATTGAACATTCTGCGTCAGCACGCTCCCTCGTCGAATCCCCTCGGAGGAGATTTTAACTATGCGGAGGCCTTCAAAAGTCTGGATCTGGAAGCGGTGAAAAAAGACCTTCATGCACTCATGACCGACTCACAGGACTGGTGGCCGGCAGACTTTGGGCATTATGGTCCCTTATTTATCCGTATGGCCTGGCATAGTGCTGGCACCTATCGTGTGAATGATGGCCGTGGGGGTGCAGGATCAGGACAACAACGTTTCGCGCCTCTGAACAGCTGGCCCGATAACGTCAGCCTTGACAAAGCACGCCGCCTGCTCTGGCCGATTAAACAAAAGTACGGCCGCAACCTTTCATGGGCAGACTTACTGATCCTCACTGGTAATGTAGCGTTGGAATCCATGGGCTTTAAAACCTTCGGTTTTGCCGGTGGACGTGAAGATAAATGGGAATCAGAAGAAGATGTATACTGGGGTGCAGAAACCACCTGGCTGGGTGGTGATATACGCTATGCCCACGGTTCGGAAGGCGTACCTAAAGAGCATGGTGTAGTTTCTTCTGATGATAATGCGGATGGTGATATCCACTCCCGCAACCTTGAAAGACCACTTGCAGCCGTACAGATGGGATTGATCTACGTAAATCCGGAAGGTCCGGATGGCAATCCTGACCCTATCGCAGCTGCTAAAGATATCCGTGATACATTCGGCCGTATGGCAATGAATGATGAAGAAACAGTTGCCCTGATAGCAGGCGGGCACAGCTTCGGTAAAACCCATGGCGCGGCTCCGTCCAGTCATGTGGGTAAAGAGCCGGAAGCAGCAGGTCTGGAATCACAGGGCCTCGGCTGGAATAATAGCTATGGTTCCGGTAAAGGCGCTGACACGATCACCAGCGGACTCGAAGTAATATGGACCACTACGCCTACCCAATGGAGTAATAATTTCTTCGAAAACCTTTTCGGCTTTGAATGGGAACTGACCAAAAGCCCGGCAGGTGCTCACCAATGGGTAGCAAAAAATGCGGACGATATCATCCCTGATGCATACGACAACGCAAAAAAACACAGACCTACCATGCTCACTACCGATCTGTCTCTGAGATTTGATCCGGTATATGAGAAAATATCCAGACGCTTCCTCGAAGATGCAGACGCATTTGCAGATGCATTTGCCCGCGCATGGTTCAAACTGACTCACCGTGATATGGGCCCGCGTGTCCGTTATCTCGGACCAGATGTACCGGAAGAAGTATTGCTGTGGCAGGATCCTATTCCGGCTGTAGACCATCCCCTGATTGATGAAATGATATTGCTGCCCTCAAGGCCAAAGTGCTGGGATCAGGATTAAGCGTATCAGAACTCGTATCTACTGCATGGGCCTCTGCTTCTACTTTCCGTGGTTCCGATAAACGCGGTGGCGCCAATGGGGCACGTATCCGCCTCGCACCACAGAGATACTGGAAGGTGAACAACCCCTCTCAGTTA
The DNA here is from genome assembly GCF_007896845.1 of Chitinophaga pinensis. Classification (GTDB taxonomy): domain Bacteria; phylum Bacteroidota; class Bacteroidia; order Chitinophagales; family Chitinophagaceae; genus Chitinophaga; species Chitinophaga pinensis_C. The sequence goes on from NZ_VOHS01000070.1 coordinate 13,377, forward strand.
CAGAAAGTACTGGACGTGCTGGAAGGTATTCAGAAAGAATTTAATGGCGCACAAGCCGGCGGTAAGCAGGTATCCATTGCAGACCTTATCGTACTGGCAGGTGCAGCGGGTGTAGAGAAAGCAGCCAAAGACGCAGGACAGACCGTTACAGTGCCATTTACACCCGGTCGTGGAGATGCTACGCAGGATCAGACAGATGTTGAATCTGTAGGCTTCCTCGAGCCTTTTGCTGACGGCTTCCGTAACTATCGTACCACAAAAGTACACGCATCCACAGAAGGACTACTGATTGATAAGGCCCAATTACTGACGCTTACGGCTCCCGAATTAACAGCGTTAACTGGAGGGCTCCGTGTATTGAATACCAACTATAATGGCTCTGCCGATGGTGTATTCACTAAACGTCCGGGTGTACTGACCAACGATTTCTTTGTAAATCTGCTGGATATGAATACCGCATGGAAAGCAGTATCTGCCGATAAAGAACTCTTTGAAGGCACTGATCGCACAAGTGGTGAAGTTAAATGGACCGCCACCCGTGCCGATCTGGTATTTGGCTCTAACGCCGAACTCAGAGCGATCGCGGAAGTATATGGTGCCGGAGATGGTCAGGAACTGTTCATAAAAGATTTCGTAGCTGCATGGAACAAAGTGATGAATCTGGACAGATTTGATCTCGCCAAATAGTAAGATTTAACCGTGATAAATTAAACCTCTGAAGTGCCTGAGAAGGTGCTTTAGAGGTTTTTCATTTAAATTGGACCCATTACACTAATTTCACGGCTTATTATGCCGATCCGCCACTAACATAGAAAATAGCATTATCCTGATACTTTATGAGCATCATCCCAACAAGCGAAACAATCTCAGTAGAAGAAGCCATTACAAAGGGCCATAAAATGGTCAATCTTCCGGCAATAGCCATCATGGTCCTGACAACGGTGCTCTGCATTGTTCTTGCTGTCATGAATATCATACCGGGCTGGGGAATCGGAGTAGGTATACTGGTGTCATTTGTATTGGCCTGGCTTTACTGGAGTGTGATGATCACGAAATGGAGACTCTGGGCCTTTGAAAATGTCCGCAACGTACATGAACTGAAGAAAAGAGCAATACAGGAAAAGCTAATCTGGCCGAATAAACACTTCTTCGAAAAAACTGAGATCCGCTCAGCTGCCCAGCAGGCAAAATGGGAATCATTACAGCACAGATTTTCACAAGCGGACTTCAACGCCTTTCCACCCATGGGCATCCATCAGCAATGAAGAAGCCATTATCAGAACCGGTGGCAACAACAGCACCCGTTTTCTCTCCTATGACTTTCCCGGCGGACGTGAGCTGTTTAACATCGACGATCTCGATATCACCACAGCGGAATTAAACCAACTGCTTATTTTATACCGCAACCGAAGCAGACAAAGGCGTAACTAGCCGTTTTATGTCATAGCTTTAGACTACCATCGTACTGGCATATAATCTACGTGATACTGCTTTTAAGGTGAACGCTGTTGATCCCGGCGATAGCGACTGATTATCTGAAAAAACAAAGATCGGAGTTATCATAACCCCGATCTTTTCATATTAAACATCACACACTACACTTTACTTTGCCAATACAACCAATGGCTTGCCTTTTTCCACCACATAAGTAGCCAGTTCAGCCCCCTTTACTTTCCCTACATTTCTGGCAGCGTGTTTTACGCCGGTAGGTATAAACAATACATCGCCTGCTTTCAGTTGTACTGGTTTCTTACCCTCTACTTCGTATTCCAGTGTACCATCCAGTACATAGATAATTTCTTCTCCCGGATGTGTATGCATGCCAAATGCAGCTCCCGGATCAAAATCAATACGCGCCTGAATCGTTTCTTTACCGGGAATATCCAGATCATGTCTTTGCAGTTCTGTGCGTTTAGTACCCGGTTGCTGACTGGGCGCCTGTTTTGCAAAAACAAATGCACCAATACTCATCACGGCAATAGCAGTAAGTAAAATTTTCATCTTGTCGGTTTTTTAAGCGTTTAAAAATCCTGATCTTCAGATCAGGTTTTGTTTACTTCACTTTCCCGCTATCCGGATTGGCTATAATGGGTGACGTTTACCGTTTGCGGGGATCTCTCTTGTGTTGATGATGTAAAGATATCACCCGGAAGAGGTACAGGTAAAGGAGGAATAAGGCTAAGCGGACAAGATCAGGCGTGAATCAGACATTTCGCGCGGTAAAAAACAGGACAACTTTTTAAGAAGAATACTTACGTCGTTCTATGCTGATCTGGTGTAATTCATTGATTTCACGGGGGGATGCCTTAATAGCTGTAAAACATTTAAACAGCTCTTCTATCAATCCGGTTTACTTTTCTTTGTACCTTTCCTACTATTATTGCTGTTCCTCTACCGGATTTTTCATTTCCTGACCAATATCGTATATAGTGAAAAATCAGACGATGTCTTCCACGACTAACAATAGCCATCCCTTCCGGCAACGTTATTTTTACGCCGCCTATTGGGTGATGGTCACCCTTATCTTTCTCTATGACCGCACTTATCTGATACAGAAAGCCGGTCTACCCAATTTCTTTATCTGTGCCCTTGTACGGGTGTCATTACTGATTGGGCTGGCCTGGCTGAATATTCACTGGCTGATCCCCGCTTTCTGTTGCATAAAAAGTATGGCCTTACTTTATGCTTGTATTGTTACTCTTACTGGGTTATC
>NZ_VOHS01000071.1 GCF_007896845.1 Chitinophaga pinensis
TAGCGGATGATGCCGCATATTTGCTGCCAGGTCTCAATATTCCACAATTAAAAGAAAGTCATGCACGTAAACAGGACGCAGGATCCTCATGTAATTACCAAACCACATTTCGAAATCTTAGACGGTCTCAGGGGGCTTGCTGCCATTGCAGTAGTCATTTTTCATTTTATGAGATTGCTGTTCCCGACTATCACAACAGTTTTATTTCACATGCTTATCTGGCTGTTGATTTCTTTCTGTCTATCCGGATTTGTCATTGCGTATGCCTATGACACTAAAATCTCGCAAATCGGTCTTGTTGAATTTATGAAGCTCAGGCTCATACGTCTGCATCCGCTGGTATTCATCGGCGCATTGATTGGTCTGATCATATTTATATTCGATCCGTTCAGCAATCTCTATCAGACTTATGCGAGCAAAACGCTGCTGGTGTTTTGTCTGCCAGTCTGATGATTCCCTATCCGCTGGTAAAAGAGCGGTACTTTATCTATTCCATCTAAACCCTCCCACCTGGTCGCTGTTCTGGGAGTACATCGCGAATATCTATGCATGGTGTTGGTGAGAATAAAGAACAATAAGATACTTTGGGCGCTGACTATTATTGCAGCAGGTGCATTATTCTTGCATCCCAACAAGCTAATTTCCTTGCCGTAGGATGGGGTGGTGACAATGTTTCTGCCGGAGCGGCCCGGGTAAGTTTCTCTTTCTTGCCGGTATACTGGCATACCGTTCCGGTAAGATCATCCGCTCTAAAATCGGATTCATTCCGATAGGAGTACTACTGCTGGCTACTTTTATGATTCCCTTTTCTGAAAAGTACAACTGGTATGCAGATCCGCTGGTGGTGATCTTCTTTTTCCCTTTCCTTGTCTTGCTGGGAGCGGGTGCACAGACAAATAATTTCAGCCATAAGATCTGTAAATTTTCAGGGATATCTCCGATCCGTTTATATGATCCATTATCCTTTCATCTGGCTGTTTATGAGTTATGTTGAAAAGTATAAACCTTCTTTACCGACAATGCATGGATCACGATTGCCGGTACGGTGATATTGAAGCAATGGCATATGCGGTATTGCAGTAATTGATACACCGATACGTAAATGGCTGAAGAACAGAAGAGCAGTGCCTGCTGTTGCAGTGGTTACGCAGACACCAAAGTTGAGCGGCAACATTCCTGAGAAACAGGCAACATATTTACAAGAGAAAGGTCCGCTATATGGCGGACCTTTCTCTTGTAAATATGTTGCCTGCAAAAAAGCTTAAAGATGCGATTATACAGGATATGTAGGTATTTCTTCAGGTGTGTTGTTAAACAGGGAGCTGTTAAAACGCTTCATCAGACCAAGGAAGAAGCCTTTTGCACCAAATTTACCCCATGTAGTCGAGACATAAATTGGTACGCGTGAACTTATTGAACAGAATACGTAATCCGCCGCCACCAGGGTGTAATACCTGATATATTTTAGTGCCTGATTCGTCGTTGGTCGTCTGCAGATGAAAGAAAGCAACCCCGCTGATTAAGTTGTTACGGAGTATCGGAAATCTATATTCCATTTCTGCATAACTATACTGTGTGCCTTTGAGTATCCGACTGTATAGCCCCTTCCGCCTACGAAAGTTCGGATCTTTACCGGTACCCGGTAGTTCAAGATAAGGCACGTTACCAGCCAGCAGAAATGAGTTGACAGACTCACATATTTCCTGAAATCTGTGGAAAACTGCAAAGCATTCGGGTACTACCCAACCATGTCTGATTGGCTCTGAAACCGGCGTCTAAGTACATGCCTTTATAAGCTCTGTTCTGATTATCACGAGTAGTATACTGCACATTAAACAGCAGGCCGTTTGCCATATAATGTTCTCTTTTGAAACCGTGTCTGTCGCTGTAAATATTGTAAGGCGTCAGACCGTTCGTCGTATCCCTTTCATCAATTTTCCTACGGATATCAAAGGATACCCCCCCTCCTAAAAAGAGGCCTTTGCTCACTTCTTTGTATACCTTTTCACGGAAGTTATAAAACTGTGCATGCAGGCCTCTGGGTTTACGGTCAGGGTTATTCAGGACATGTTCCAGAGCAGTACCTTCTGTCGCCTGCCTATACCCAGTCCGTAGTCGGGTGTCACTGTTTTTGCTGCCACCAGACTTCCCTGAAAGTTCCACTTATTCCTGATGTATAAATATTATGGCTAATATAGAAATAGATGATCCCTTTGGTGGTATTGAAGCGGATGTCGCCCCTACAGACATGAGTGTATTGGGATCGCTGCCAAACTTCTTACCGGCGACCGCCTTGATCCCTATCTGTGCCCAATACTGGGATTTGCAGCCACATTAGGGATGACGATGACCCCTGAGCGGGTTTTCCCCGTCAGGTCGGTCTTTTTGTGTAAAATACCCCTTAAAAGGTCACCCAGATCGTATTGGGAAGACAGATCCTCGCCTTGCTTTTCAGCCTTCATACGATCAGAGGCAGTAGAATCCGTTTTCAGGGTGTCAACGGGTGTGGGGGTTTGTCCGTAGGTCTGTCCATACAGACAAATAAATAAGGCGCATAACAGGATAGTTATCCACCTGTGTTCGGGGCGCCCCGGGCTGTTTGCTTTGCTGAGATGTAACAATACTAAATATGGTTTTATGCTTGTGAGTCACTGTTGCTGGGATCAGGGTACAAATTTTAAACCAGATTATACAGTGTGTATCAGGGGAATATATTACACATAAGTCCGGTACAGGAGAATGGCATTTGTAAAAAATATGGGGAAATGAGGGAAAGGGGTTCTTCAGATATTACTTAGATATTAGTCATCCTTCGTTCATCCTTCGTTCATGAACGAAGGATGAACGAAGGATGACTAATATCTAATAAAAGTAAGAACGGGTTACAGGAGACTATTTAACCATTTTGAATGATATGTTACCTGCTGATTTATCACTTTCTCCAGCAGTCTTTCTGGTTCATTATCGAAGATAAGTGAATTGAATTGGTGTTCAGATAAAAAACCTTCCTGTGACATGGAAGCCAGCAGGTCACGGAACTTATCGTAGAAACCATTGATATTCAACATACCGCAAGGTTTTGCGTGTAATCCCAGCTGTGCCCAGGTAAATACTTCCACAATTTCCTCTAAGGTACCGATTCCGCCGGGGATCGCGACGAAATAGTCTGATAAATTGGCCATCATTGCCTTACGCTCATGCATGGTGCTCACAATGTGCAGTTCCGTGAGGTTTTTATGCCCTACTTCCCTGTCTTTGAGTTTCTCCGGTAATACACCGATTACCTGTCCGCCAAGCGCCAATACCTCATCCGCAATAAGCCCCATTAAACCAACGGCGGCTCCGCCATATACCAGTCGCAGATTATTTTTTACGATACAACGGGCCAGTTCAATAGTGACTTCCTTGTAGATAGGATTGTTACCAAAATTAGACCCACAAAAGATAGCTATACTTTTCATCTGACAAATTTCGGGATTAATCTGTGAGCAAACGGGACAAATGTCCCTGTAAAAAAAGGAGATACCATCGCTGGTACCTCCTGATATGCATGACAGGATGAAAATATCAATAAGTCAGACAAACCAGCCGTCCATCCGCAGAACAGGTAATAACGGTATGCGCGTCTACTGCTGTAATATTATTCAGCAGACAATTAGAGATTTTATGTCGCCATAATACGGCACCGTCTTTTGCCGCCAACGCTGAAATAATACCCGACTGAGAAGGGATGTACACAACGTCTTGGTATTGGCTGATGGCCGTCGGACAGATCTCATAGCCCATCTCCAGTGGTGAGCGCCATATGACTTCCTGATCAGCAGCGTGTGTATCCAGTCCGAGTATATGCCCCTGCATTGTTTTACATATACTTTATTGCTGTCAGCAGACAGGCCCATAGACTCACGTACCCATTCCTGTTTGTCGTGTTTACGCCACAGTACTTTGCCCGTAGCTGCATCCAATGCCGTAAGATACTGGTCAGGTGCTGCGATGAAAACCCTTCCGCCGGTTGCTACAGGCCAGCAGGCGGCCGCAGAGAACATCCTGTTGGTAGCGCCGCTGTTCCATGTCCACACACGTTTACCGGTAGCGGCATCAAGTGCGTAGAAGTCATTTCCCCAGGAGCCGAAGTATACTTTATCCTGATAGATCAAAGGACGGGTTTGTACGAAGTTATGCACACTATCAAAGTCCCACTGCAATTTCCCATCTGCAATATTATAAGCTCTGCAATGACCATCTGATGCGGCGACGATCGCCAGTCCCTTGTACAAGGCAGCGGAAGCAACAATTGCCTTATCAGCTGATTGCTGCCAGAGTAACTTTCCCGTATTCAGATTAAGGCAATAGACCTGTGCATCCGTACCCGGTATGATTACTTTGTTGTCATAGATCAATGGCGTTGAATAGATCTTTCCTTTTGCCTTAAACTGCCAGATGGCTTTACCAGATGCGAGCTGCACTGCTTTTATCTGTCCGGTGGTATTGGAATAGATCACCTTTCCATCTGCAATGGCTATCCCACCACCGATATCACCGGGTTCCTGCACACTCCATCTTTCCTTTACCTGCGTATATTGACTATTCACCGCATAAGAAGGTCTGTGAGGGTTTGCGGCCCATTGTGGTGTCGCTGTTACAGGAATACTTACTGCATGCCATGCCGGCAGTGTGGCACCACCGGGTAGGCGCTCATTGAATACGAGTGAATCACGCACAAGGGAAATGATATTATAAGCACCGGTATCTGCTTTTGCCCGGAGATTAGAACGGCACATAATACCCGGTATGCCTTCAAAGTCATATTCCTGTTTGCATGTCCATGACCACAAAGAATCGCTTTCAGGTTTCTGTCTTTCAGCATTTCCAGTTGTTCATACCAATTGTTCAATGCAGAATCCTGTGGATAATGATTGACAAATATGATCGGTACTTTTTATCTTTCTCTTTACGCAATTGTTCTTTCAGCCATGTCAGGTCTTCACGCGGTACCTGTCCGGGGCCCATACGCATATTCGGACCACAACTGGTACCGAGGAACCAGTACCCTTTATAGCGGAAGCTGAATGTTTCGCCGCCAAACACGTTTAAAAAGGTATTACAGCCACTTTCTGACCAATTGGAATCATGATTACCGGGAACGATATACCACGGCTTATTCAGCTTGCTGATAATACTTTTCGCCAGTTGTATTTCTTCATCAGATCCAAACTCAGTGATATCTCCGGAGAATAGTACAAAGGCAATACCCGGATTGCTGTTGATATCATTGACAGTACGTTCCAGATCTTCTGCACCGCTCTTATTACCAATGTGTGTATCGGATACCAATGCAAAACGGAACAGTGAATCCTGCGCTGTTACACGCATTGTAACCAGTAAGGTTATCAGGATATAAATCAGTTTCTTCATATACAATTTCAGTTTATTGTTCCCAGCCCGGATTCTGCTGCAGATTAGTATTCAATAATAATTCCGTCAGTGGCAAAGGAAACAGATAATGTTTCGGATCATCAAAATGTTATTGGCGCCCGGATGAACAATCAGATTGCCTTTATCGCCATCACTCAGTCCTCTGTCCGGCTGCAGCACAAAATACTGCAATGCTTTATCCGGAGAAGCGGGTTTGGTCTGTACAATAGCCAGATCGTTCTTTCCATCCTGATCCAGATCATATATACCTACACCCGGGAACCATGCACCTTTAAAATCCTGTGCCAATAAAGGCCCTCTTTTCCAGCGCATCAGGTCCTGATAACGGAAACCTTCCATGGCCAGCTCTACCCGTCTTTCCCGGCGTACTTCGAGTATAATTGGATCGCTGATATTATATTCTGTTTGTAATAAAGGGTCTGCTTTCAATGTAGCAACCTGCATAGCCGGCATACCTGCGCGTTTACGGATCAGGTTAACAGAGGCGTCAGCTTCAGCCTGTGCGAATTGTTTTAACTCTGCTTTTGCTTCTGCATAATTTAATAATACTTCCGCATATCTGAACACAGGCAGGTCATTTGTATTGGTATTATTACCATCCTGATCAGTACCTGTTACAAATTTGATACACTGATAACCGGTCATCGCATTGGAATAATCAGGTACCAATGTTGCTGTTGTATTGATACGTTTGTATCCGGGTGTACGGATCGTCTGAGTCAGCCGCGGATCTCTATTTTTATTTCTTCCCAAAAAGGTGTTGTTGCATAACCAGTTTGAGCGGAGAAGGCTGTTCCATCACTCATCAGGTAACTATTAATCAGGGTTTTCGTCAATCCCGGCGCACTCAGAGTAGACGTAAGGAATTGTCCGTTAGCACCGTGGGTTTTAGACAAGGTGCGATCATATACCCTTGCGAGGATATATTCATCTGCGTTCGCTACATCCGCAGTAAAAAGATTCGCATAATCCACATTCGGGCTATTCGTTGTGTACAACTTATATAAACCACTCTGCATGACCTGTTGTGCAGCATCCACGCTTTGTTGTAACAGTTCTGTTGCGCCTCCCTGATTATTTTCCGTATGATAAATGCGATAGGTTCCTTCAAAGAGGCATACTCTTGACTTCAATGCCAGTGCAGCCCATTTTGTAATGCGGGACGTATTTTTAGCGGTTTTGATACTCGCTGCCGCGTAGTTAAGATCTGCAATGATACTATCTACTATCAGCTTACGCGGATCACGTCCTTTATAGAGTTCCGCACTGTTAGCTTCCAGAGGATCGCTATACCAGGGTACATCACCGAAACGTTGCAGCTTCGTGAAATAAAACATCGCCCGGAAGAAGCGCGCGATACCGGCATAATGTGCCTTGATAGAATCGCTTACAGCTGCTTTGCGGTAATGTACGAGAAAATAATTGACATTGCGCAGATCAGACCATGTCCACTGAGCGGCGGATGCATCTGTCTGTACAATGGTACGTCCTGCCACTACATCTCCTATTACAGCCGGCTCCACATTATCGCTGGTAATATCGGCGGAATAGATATCGGTACCGGGTAACATCGCATAGAAGCTATTGGTATAAAGTGTAAGGTCTTTCTCGTTATTGAAAAAGAACCGGGATCTATATCACTGATAGGCTGTCTATCAAGGAAGTCCTTCTTACAGGCGGCCAACGTCAATATAGACAACGCAAATAATATCCTTTTCATGAAAATATTTTTAAACGATTCGTCTGCAATTAGAAATTAACTTCAAGTCCGAAGGTGTAGGTACGTTGCACCGGATAAAGGAATCCGTTACCATTGGCGGTATTTGTATCTACTTTATCACTGATTGCTTCCGGATCAAAGACTTTAGACAGGTGCGTGAATTCAAACAGGTTCTGACCGGAGAAGAATACTTTTGCGGTGCTGATACCAGCTTTTCGTGTCCAGTTAACCGGTAAGATATATCCCAGAGATACATTCTTCACTCTCAGATAAGCGGCATTCTGCAGGTATCTTGTCTGCGCCACACCTAACTGACGAGTATTATTCAAAGCATCATATGCCCTGAGTCTTGGGAAATAGGCATTTCTGTTTTCTGGCGTCCAGTAATCGTTATTGATATGGTCATATACCGGCTGATTCCAACGATTGTAAAATCCCCAGAAGTTCCCGGCTTCCACACCCGGCCAGAAATCCATTTTACCGATACCCTGCAGGAATACATCGAGTGATACACCATTCCAGCTGGCACCTGCGCCAAAACCGAAAGCATAACGCGGCATGCTATTGCCGATCTTATACATATCTCCCGGATCATTCACAGTATTCTTACCATTATCAATTTTCTTATCCCCATTGAGGTCAGCGAATTTCAGATCACCAGCCAGAGGATGACCATTCAGGCTGTAAGAGGTGCTTTGTACACGTTGTTGATTCACGTCATACTTCAGGTATTCATCATCTGACTGAAAAAAGCCCAATGTTTTATATCCCCAGATCTCTCCGATCTCTTCGCCAATATAATGGTTGATCAGTGACTTGTTGGGGTTGTCGAACTTTGTGATGAAAGACCTGCTATCAGATAATACGAAGGAGAAATTATAAGAGAACGGTTTGTTACCTAACTTAAACTGATCATGCCATTTTGCCGAAAATTCCCATCCTTTAGTAGATAGATCTGCTGCATTTTCTTTGGGTGCAGAGGCACCGAGTACAGCGGGTAAAGTCTTACCCTGTGTCAGCATCTTTGTTGTTTTGCGGTTGTACCAGTCAAACCCGATATCCATTCTGCTGTTCAGTGTAGAGAAGTCTATTCCGAAGTCGAGCGTAGTCGCTGTCTCCCATGTAAAGTTCAGCGGCAATAGTCCCGGTGCATTAATCCCTAAAGGTTGTGCACCATCGAGAATATCTGTGATTTTATACACACTCATCGGATTGGTAAACGCATATGCAGCTACCTGTTGATTTCCCAGAGAGCCGTAAGATGCACGGAGTTTCAGGTTATTAAAGACCTTTTTTGCAGGTGCAAAGAAAGGCTCACGCGATACAATCCAGCCTGCAGATACGGAAGGGAAAAAGCCATAACGACTGGAATCAGGGAAGCGGGAAGAACCATCGTAACGACCGTTGAATTCGAGTAAATAACGGTCTTTAAAATCATAATTCAGGCGGTAGAACAATCCACGGATAGCCCATTCTTCTTTTGTATCCCCTACTGTGGCAATGCCACTGGCAAGGTTCAGCGCGCCTTTATCAGGTGTGATATTACCATCTCTTCTGGCGGAGAAGGTTTCATATTTATTCATTTCCTGATTGAAACCCAGTAATGCTTTCAGATGATGTTGTTCTAGTCTACGTTCATATTCTGCATAGAGGTTTACTATCTGATCAAAGTTTTCGGTATAAGCAGACTGATAATAGTCTGTCGCTGTAAATGGAGACACGGTACCCGGTCTTACTTCATAATACACGCTATTAGTTTGTATATCGTTACGGTCTTGCGTAGCCAGCACGGTATAATCACCATTCACACGTAATGTATTATCAAGAAAGTTGGAGGAGAAACCGATCGTATTTTTCAGTTGTCTGTCTTTCACATTGGTACGTCCGCCTTTTTCCAGTTGACCGAAAGTAACCGCACCTGCCTGTGTATAATAACCATTGGGGGTACGGATCGCCTCGTAAGGATTGGCGAAGAGGGAGAGGTAGCGGTAAATATTGTATCCACCGGAGACAAACTTGTTGGGCGCATCATAAACACCTTGTGCCATTTCAACATTGTCATATATCTTCAACCAGTCTGTCACCTGATTATCCAGTTTCAGCCGGAGGTTATAACGTTTGTAATCATCCGTTGCCACTTTGAAGGAGCCTTGCTGTTTGAGATAGCCGGCTGAGAGATAATAGTTGGTATTGCCTTTACCACCAGCGAGACTGACAAAGTGTTTAGAGAAAGCCTGTTGTTTATTATAAAACAGATCGTACCAGTCTGTATTGGCACCACGGATAAAGTTGCCGGTCGCATCTACCCCCAGTTCAGGCAGTGAGGGATCTGCTTTTCTTTTCTGCAGGTATTCGATCACCGCGAGCATACCCGGTGCATCAGAACCAGCATAACCTTTATAGGCTTCATTCTGGATAGTGGCTGCTTCCAGCGGATCTTTGATCACCTGTGGCAGGCGGGTGGGTGTACCCCATCCAAAGTTACCGGAGTAGCGCACCTGTAACTGTCCGCTTTTTGCTTTACGCGTAGTTACGAGGATCACACCATAGGCGGCACGGGCGCCATAGATGGCAGCGGAAGCGGCATCTTTCAGGACGGTTACACTGGCTACATCTTCAGGGTTTACCAGATTGATATCGCCCGGCGTACCGTCTATAAGGATCAGCGGACTACCGGTATTAATGGAAGTAAAACCCCGCACGTTGAAGGTGGCTGCTCTACCCGGCTGACCATCACCAAAAGTAATATTCAGGTTGGGAATAGCCCCCTGCAGGGCCTGACCGATACTGGTGACTGGTCTGTTTTCAAATACTTCCTGTCCGACCTGTGAGATAGCCCCTGTTACTTCCGACTTCTTTTGTGTACCATATCCGACTACCACCACCTGTGCAAGTGAGTCATCTTTCTGACGCATTCTTACAATCAGGTTAATGGTTTCTCCTTTTTTGATGGTATAGCCATCCAGTTGCTGAGGTTTATACCCGACGGAGCTAAAACTGAAGTTATAGCGTTCCCCTGCATTCAGGTTATCAAAGTGAAAACAACCTTTTTCATCCGTCATCTGGAAGATTGGTTTACCACCGTTTGCCTGCAGGGCTCTTACGGTCACACCGGGTATTTTTTCTCCCTGCGGATCGAGCACGATACCCGTTATATCTGGCTTCGCCTGCGCATATGACAGGGCTGGCGCCATCAGCAGCAACAGCCATATCAGCAGGCGTAAAAATGAAAAATGCTGGTAAAATGTTTTCGTCATAAAGGTCAGTTTTAAGACAATACAATCCCTGGCCGCGGTAGCAGCCTGTTTTTAGTTGGTAGTAGAATGTGATCGTTTTTATTTCTTTAAGAGGAATCCTCCTTCAGCCGTACGCTCTAAAGTCAGATCATTCAATAATGCTATGTTTTCCAATATTTCTGCTGGTGTATCCGATGTTGTGAATTCCGCTGTTACCCTGATATGTTGCAGACGTTTTGCGTCGCATGTAATCTTTATATTGAAATGTTGTTCCAGTTGTTGTAAGATCTTTGGCAATGGCTGCTGATGGAATACGAGGCTATTAGAGGCCACTTCTTGTCCGGAGACAGGTTCACGTCCCAATACTGCCGGTTTATTCACCAGTGGTTGTCTTTTACTACTGATATCATACACCAAAGACTCTCCGGGCTGCAGATATACCTTGCTAAAGCTGGCGAGGCCCGGCTGCGGATGTACCAGCACCTTTCCACTGTATAGTTTTACAGTCACCTTTGTGCCCCGTTCATTCACACCAAAGACGGTACCTAATGCGGTTACAGCGGTATTGCCGGCATATACGGTAAAGGGTCTGTCCTTGTCTTTGGCGACGTCAAACTTTGCCTTTCCTTTTAGCCACAGTTCGCGTTTATCTTTTTCGAAACCTGTTTTACAGCGCAGACTACTTCCTGCTCCCAGTTCGATATGCGAACTATCCTCCAGTACCAGCTGTTTTGTCTGTTTGCTGCCGTTCGTGTATTCCTTCCAGATAATAGCAGGTGTACCTTCCATAGCAAGTGGCGACTGTGGTTTATCCTTTTGGAGGAATAAGGCACCCGTCAGTACGATCATGCCGGTCAGCACAGCTGCCACTGCCATTCTCTTCCATACCCTCCTGTTACGCTCGTACTTATCCACATCCTGTTGTACATTAGTGAATACCCGCTGTAAAACGGCCGGATGCAGTTTAACATCGGGACGGAAACTTTCCCAGTCTGACTCTATCAGCAGTACTTCCATTTCCTCCGGGTGTTCACGTAAGTACGCCATGACTGCACGGTGTTCTTCTTCCGTACACTCTCCTTTGATAAATCTTGCGTATAGGTCTGGTGATAATGCCATGGCAGCTGCTCATTTGCTAATACTACGTTTAGCGGGGAGCCGATCCCTTACTGGTAACAATTTGTTCACATTACCTGGATAAGGGTTACATGATCGTGAAGAGGAACAGTGCGCGTCTTAGTTGTTTAAGGGCTTTGGAGATGTGGACTTCCACCGTTTTCGGGGAGATGGACAGCATATCGGATATTTCTTTGTGAGAAAACCCATCGATACGACTGAGCATGAAAACTTTCTTACGTACAGGGGGCAGTTTATCTATTTCGAGGTGTAGTTGTTGTACGGCTTCTTTATTTGCGGGCGCGGCATAGGTTTCTCCGTTCAATACTTCCGCAGTGTAGGATTGCATAAAAGCCTTGTGTTGTCGTTCTTTTCTCATCCCGTCAATGAGGGAAGTTTTTGCAATACGGAAGATCTGCGCCGATAAAGTATACTCTACAGACAAGCCTTTTCTGTATCGCCAAAGCTTGACGAAGGTTGTCTGTAATAACTCTTCGGACCAAAGTTGAGACCCCGTATGTTTCAGGAAGTAGAAGTACAGTTTTTCGTTATAAGCATTATACACCTGCTCAAAGATCAATGTATCCCCTTCCTTTAATGCAAGTATATCTTCCACGAACTGGCATTTTCGGCAGGGGCAAAGTTTGCAAATTCTATAGAAAAGTGTTTATTAATAAATGATTAAGGATTGTAGGAAAAGGACTGTTATTATTTTTCCGGCAAAAATAAATCCCATCAAACCTTTACCAGTAGCGGATTTAAAAATATTTTTACTTTTTATTTGTTGAATTAAAATATTTATCCAATATTTGCACCCCGATCGAACGAAAGGGAAATCGGAAAAAAGGATCAGTAGTTCAGTTGGTTAGAATGCCGCCCTGTCACGGCGGAGGTCGCGGGTTCGAGTCCCGTCTGGTCCGCAGAAAGTAGAAGCCTTCAGATGTAAGTCTGAAGGCTTTTTTGTTTTTGGTGACTGATGCGTGGTTTTGTATTGAATGATTTTGACTGTTAAAGGTCTGGGAACAGAATTCCCTTTTTTCGCAAAGATTAAAAGCCTTCAAGTCCAATAACCTGAAGACTTTTATATTACATAAGCTAATCTTTCAATTTCCCTATTTACTTTTTCTTCACATCCTTCGGGTAATGTTAAGGTAACTGATATATGATGCTGCCCAGTTGCATCTTCATCTAGTAATGATATAAGTTTTTCAGGAATAGTTATGTGCATATGCAAAACAATTGAGAGGTCGCAACGTGCCGATCCCGGTTATGCTCCGTAAATATGGGCAACTTAACCAACAGATACAGATTTTGCCATTTCGTCAGTTGGTCCAATCGTCAATGCTCCGCAATCGGGATTAGAACAAATGTTAGCTGCCCTTTTTGCCAGAATATTTATATCCGCCTGTCTGAAACGATTTCGATCTTGCATACGTTCTATTAGCCTTTTAAAAATAGAACACACTGATTTGACTGAAACGTTTAAACGCAGTTTCAATTTTAGTTTCAGTTTGTTCCTTATCCGACGATAAACCTAAAAAATGCAAAGTAAGCCCTCAGCATTTGAAAAATCAGCAATAATTATTGATCTTGAAAAGCTGTATAGAATACAGTATCAATAAAGAAAAGCGTATTAGATTTGACTATAACATTTTCGTCGTGTATATCTTCAAGAATCAAACCCAGTTCCTTGTTATAATAATTATTGGTAGGAAATCCTTTTCTTAATGTATTTTCAAAACCATTGTATGCCAATAGTTTCTTCACATCGGATAAGTCAACTACCTCGTCTGCTGTCACAAATGGTTGTTTTAAGACGGCAAAGAAGCCATCTTCAATTCCAATAAATCCAAGAAAACTATAAGCTGTATTGGGAAAAGGAGATTGTGAATCACTATGCTGTTAAAGAACTCCAGCCAGGTAGCGTAGTAAATTCCATCATTAATTTTAATGACACTTTTTGTTTCTGCTTCAAAATATACTTTTGCTTCACCTCC
Source organism: Chitinophaga pinensis (assembly GCF_007896845.1). Lineage (GTDB taxonomy): Bacteria > Bacteroidota > Bacteroidia > Chitinophagales > Chitinophagaceae > Chitinophaga > Chitinophaga pinensis_C. The sequence continues at coordinate 13,506 of NZ_VOHS01000071.1, forward strand.
TCTGGCAAGAAATTGGGATTCGCTTGGGCTTGTTCTATTATAGAGCGTTTTCTAAGGCATACTTCTTTAAGAATTCGACCTGCTCTTTTTTTGAGATTGATTTACTTTCGAAGTCTCTCTTAACCGTTGTACTTGTGCTAAAGCTTGAGCATAGGATATTTCTGGTTGCTGTGCAATTATCTGTTGCCCCCTCAATGATAACTCCGTCAATGATATTTTTAAGTTTATTTCTGGTATCATTAATATTCATTTGAAGTAAAATTACCAAAAAATAAGAAAACACGCGAATACGCCATTTAAATCAACACAAATACATGTAAATCAAAGATATATTTATAAGTTTAAATATACTCTTTATGAAACGTAGTTATTTTTCCAGATCTGATATAAATAAGTTCGAAAGTTGTCGCCCGATAGCCCGCAGAAAGTAAAGCATTCAGATGTAAGTCTGAAGACTTTTTTGTTTTTGGTGACCGATGCGTGGTTCTGTATTGAATGATTTTGACTGTTATTCTTCTCGAATACATTCTTCTCTATTCCATATTTTCAGTGCTGCCCTGATCATGCTCCAATGAATTGCAAGAACAGACAATTGTATGTCATCGTTTCTCGTCCGGCGCCGGACAAGAAGTGACCATTTGCGGACAGTTACAAGCTTGTCCCTACACATAAACAGGCCGCTGTATTGAGAAACAGCCTGTTTGCTGAGTTGGCACCGCCTTTGTTCGATAAAATAGAAACTAATAACCTGAACATATGCGCAGAACATATTTGGGGGAATTTGAGGAAATGGTTTTACTGATGGTTGCCATCCTTTATGGAGAAGGGTATGGTGTGACGATAAGCGAGGCGCTGGCAGAGCATACAGGACGCATCGTCACGTTTGGTACAGTGCATAATACGCTGATCCGTCTGGAAGAGAAAGGGTTTGTGACATCGGAACTGGGTGGGCCACGGCCGAACGCGGGGACGACGTAAACGGTTATTCCGGATTACTGCTTTGGGAAATCGGGCGCTTCAGAAATCCAGCAGCTACGCCAAAATCTCTGGTATTATTACCGCCTGACATGCTTCAACCTGGCAACGTATGAAATCTCCCGTTCAACCACCCCGCTGGGCCCGATGGCTACTCAGCAAACTACATCCTGACAACACGCTGGAGGAAGTAACAGGTGATCTGGATGAGTTATATACGTACTGGTATAAGCGTTCAGGTAAAACGCAGGCCACACTACGTTATCTTCTGAATGTAGTGTCGGTAGTACCACCATTTGTACGCAGAAGAAACACAGATAAACATATTATCACCAACCGGACTACCGGGCCACTTTCAGCTTAAAATCCACCATGATCCAGAATTATCTGAAAATTGCATTCCGGAGTTTGAAACGACAAAAGTTTCAACCAGCATTAATATAATTGGTTTAGCTATCGGATTGGCTACCTGCATATTGATCATGCTTTATGTTCAGGATGAATTGTCCTATGATCGCTATAATGAGAAAGCAGATCGGATCTTCCGGGTCGGACTCATGGCGCGGTTAAACGGTGAGGACGTTGGTGGTCCCATGTTAGGCCCGAATGCTGCCCGGGACTTACGACAGGAAATTCCGGAATATTAAAAGCAACGCGTATTCTAAGGGAGGTGAGTTTGTCAGCAACGGGACCAGTTCATTTAAAGAAGATAATCTGTTATATGCCGATTCAACCTTTTGCGCGGTGTTCACCGTTCCATTTCTGAAAGGAGATCCGAAGCACGCGCTGACAGAGCCAAAACAGTGGTATTGACAGAAGAAACTGCACGGAAATACTTTGGCAATCAGGACCCGGTTGGGAAGGTCTTATTATTCAGCCGTGAAAAGATCCCTCATCGAATTACAGGCGTGGTCAAAAATGTACCTGCGAACGCTCATTTTAGGTTTGACATGCTGGTTTCCTCACCTGATGATGACGAGCAGCATATCGGATGGATGTATCGCATAAACTTTACACCTACATAGTTCGCCTGAGAAATACAATTACAAACAGTTAGAGGCTAAAGTTGCGCGGCTCGCTGAAAGACAAATTGGAGCTGAATGCAGGAATTTCTACATCTTAGTCCCAAACAGTTTCGTGAGAAGGGGGATGATTTTGGGATTTTTTCTTCAGCCACTCACTAAGATTCATTTATATTCTACATTCGGCGGAACCGAGTAACTCCAGGGGGAAATATTCTATATCGTATACGTACTTATGGCCATGCTGCTTTTATGTTGCGATTGCCTGTGTGAACTCATGAACCTATCAACAGCTACGGCAGTAAGGCGTTCCACGCGAGATAGGAGTACGTAAAGTATTGGGGCGGTAAAAAGGCAATTGCAGCAACAATTTTTGATGGAATCGGTGCTGCTGGCAATTGCCGCACTGATAGTCGGATTGCTGATTGTAGGTCTATCCTTGCCTTTCTTAATCAGTTGACAGCAAGACACTTACGTTGAGTTTACTGACCAATGCATTCGTAGCCACTGGTTTAGTAGTGGGGACCGTGTTAGTAGGCCTGCTGGCAGGTAGTTATCCGGCTTTACCTGTCTTCATTTGAGCCTGTTGTGGTATTAAAAGGGCGGATTACCGCCGGACGCGGAAGCTTTAACCTGCGAAGCGGTTTGGTAGCGTTTCAATTTTTCATTTACCATTTCGATGATTATTGCCACCGTTACCGCAGATCGACAACTACGTTACATGAAAGCGCAGAAAATTGGTTTCAACGTGAACAGGTGCTGGTTATTCATGATACGCAAATGCTTCATAATAACGAAA
>NZ_VOHS01000072.1 GCF_007896845.1 Chitinophaga pinensis
TTCATTGCCATATAAGCTAAGGGCGTGGCAATAAACAACCCGATTACAACCAGACGGATAAATCTTTCGCCAGCATAGTGACCATACTGATGACAGAAGCACCAAACACTTTCCTGATACTGATTTCTTTATTCCTGGCCGCTGCTATAAACAATGTAAGTCCGTATAGTCCGAGACACCCCAGTAATACTGCTACTAAAGCAAATAACTGTATTGGTCCCAATAATATATTTTCTGTCAGATAAAACCGGGCGAGCATATCATCTACAAAGTTCACCCTGAATACCTGATCAGGATAGATTGTACTCCACGTTTTTTCTATTGCAGGAATAGCATCAACAGTACTTATCTTTAATGCAGCAATGCTGTATTCAGACGGAAAGTTTAATAAAATAACCGGTCGCATCGCATGATGAAGATCCTGTGAATGGAAATCCGCTACTACACCGACAATCCGCTTATCTCTGCCCCATATATTAATCCTTTTACCAATAGCATCCTGTGGAGATACAAGTCCTAGTTGTTTTATTGCCATCATTGATAAGATGGCCTCGTCATTGAGTGTGTCATTATTACTAAAGTTAGCACCTGCAAGCAATGGCAGGCCGAATATGCGGGTGTAAGCGGTATCTGCGATTTTCACATTGACAGGGAACCCGGACTTACGGTTTTCATAGCTAAAAGGAACGGGATCGTTGCGGAAAGAAGAGGGGATTTCAGCAGCCAGTGACACCTGTTCAACTCCCGGAGTCTTTTCGAGTAATTGACGCAGTGTTTCCTGTCTGCCACTACCGCAGTAACAGGTATTGTAAGTATGGCCGCTTTATTAAAACCCAGATTAGTCTGACGGATATACCTAACCTGTGCACTCATAACGACGACTGCTATGATAAAGAATTGGGTGATAAAAATTGTGTCACCACCAATACTTTTCGTAGAGAGGCTCCTCTCGTCCGTATACTGTTTACACGCCCCTGTAATACTGCTATAGGAGTAAAGCGGCTGAGTACAAGTGCAGGATATAATCCGGAAAGCAATATAACACCGACGATCAGGACAAGAAACCAGCTGAGGAAATGTGGTCTGAAAAGCCACAGAACAGACATATCTGCGCGTAAGACAGATAAGGCATTATTTAACCATGGAAGACATAATTGTACAATAATAACCGACATCATCACGGCTACTAAAGTGACCATTGCCGTCTCTGTCAAAAACTCAATAACAAGCTGTGACCTTGTACTGCCTACCGCTTTCCGGATCCCTGTTTCCTTTGAACGTTTGATCGACTGCGCAGTAGCCATATTAATGAAGTTGATGCAAGCCGCTGCCACCAATAGTATACCGATTACAGTCAATACATATAGTAAAGGCCGGGGTACTGTACCTCCATACTGTGTATTATGACTAAGCTCGCTCAAGGGAAGCGCCTGAAAATGCAGTAAGCTTGTCTGTTCGGCAGAAAGGTATTGCTGATTGATTTTCTGCAATGCCTGTTGCAGTTGTCCCATTGTTTGTTGCGGCTTCATGGCAACAAAACAAAGCGAAGAAGTATTATTCCAGTCGGCCTTATTTCCCTGTGCAATCAGGTTATAGGATACCATGATATCATAGCCCAGTCTTGTATTGGAGGGAGGATCTCCGATCAGACCATTTACAGTTAGTTCCTGCTGGTTATTAATGCGTAAGGTGCGACCAATTACATCAGTTGTTCCGAAGTATTTGAGCGCATATCGTTCAGACAGCACAACACCATCCTCTGCATCCAATGCCTTGTGCTTATCACCTGCTTTCCAGTCGACGTCGAACACCTGAAAGAACTGTGATTCTGTAAAACAGATATTGCGGGATTCTTCAAATTTACGCGTAGTTCCCGGCAGGGAAATAATTTGTCCGAAAAGTGTTTCCAGCCGTACAGCGGTTTCCACTGTTGTGAAATCCTCCCGTAAAATCTTCCCAGAGGACGGGGAGTAGCATCTGTATGTAGGGCGTTTTCCCGTTGAATATCTGTAACGATCCAAAAGGTCCTGTCTGCTTTATGATGATAACGATCGAAGCTGAACAAATAACTGACCAGCAGAAAGATCAGGATACCGCAGGATAGTCCCACGGTCAGACCAATCACATTGATGACAGTAGACCGGCGGTTGTTCCAGAGGCGCCGGAGCGAAATACGACAATAGTTGCGCAACATAACGGGAGTATATTTAAGGGTACGTACTATTGCTATAGATGCTCCGTCGCCGATTTTCCATAAATTTCTGCGGATCAGCTGCCTATATTGCCATTGTCTGCAGGCGACATTGAATTTCGGCCGCTTTCTGCAGGAGGGATGGATCTTTTACATAATGAATAATATCCAGCTGTTCACTGACCAGTTTCTCCTTGTAGAGTGTATTGAAATCATGGTATTGTAATTCAAAATTCCAGTTATCTGAAAGATGATTGAATATCTCTTTATGACTGGTTTTCAATTTCGTATGATCCACTACTATATAAGCTGCTGCAGGCAATTGCCGGAGGTGTTTAAGAATCGCTTCATTATAAGTAATCCAGACTGCCAGATGTTCATCACAATATTGCTTTAACAGTTTTTTCTTCCGGTAAGGTTTTTTAAAATATCGCCAGATCAGTTTTGTGATCAGGTCACTTTGTTCATACTTCCACGCATGCAAGGTATATAAACGCTGTACAAGAGAGCTCACCACCGTCTTATAATCACGCAGAATGACCAGATATCGTGCATTTGGTAAAGCCTCCCTGTAAAAGGGCAGGAACAGGCAGGTGCGCGGATCTTTCCAGCCCCATTGTGTATTGCCGGCTGCTTTACGATGCAGCAAGGCTTTGAGTGAGGTACGTTGCGCTGTTGTGAGTGCCTGTGGAGATGCAGGTGCGAGTCCGTCGGAGGGAAGCTCGTGCTCTATCAGTATCTGTTGATGATAATTATAAAAATCGATGTCTTCGTAGTGCCCATCATTATTGCCGATACCAGCTCCGAGAAATCTGTCCCCCACGTGCAGCCCGCACTTATAAAGCCATTGTGTAAGCAATGAGGTGCCCGAACGGTGCATGCCCGTTATTACCAAAACGTTATTGTTCATATGTCTGTTCTATTAAATGGAAGCCGCGTGTCTGTACTTAGTTTCCTGTTTTTTTACAGATTGCTGAATGAATTGAAAAAGTGTATTAGTGCATGTCTGGATGCTATTCCTGTCTGTTTGCAGATGCAGATCAGGATGCTCAGGCGCTTCAAATGGATCATTGACGCCTGTCAGATTATTGAGCTTATCAGGATGATTTTCGGGTAACAGAGCTCTTTTATATAAACCTTTCGTATCTCTCGCTATTAGTTCATTGAGTGTGCAATCAATATACACGGTTTTTACCTGCGCATACTTCATAGAAAGTTCGCGGCGTACTACCTCGTAGGGATTGATGGCGCTGATAATACAGATAATACCATAGCTGGATAAGCGGCTGGCTACAAAACCAAGACGGCGGATATTTTCGCAGCGGTCTTCTTTTGAAAAACTCAGATCTCTGCAAAGGGATTCGCGATAAGCATCACCATCAATTATTTCGATAGGAATTCCGCATGTGGAAGCTTTCTGTTGTACGCTTCTGGCAATAGTTGTTTTTCCTGCGCCGGATAGGCCACATAGTTGTATAATCATCGCATATTGATTTACAGGTTGAACAGCTGACAGCAGTATCAGGGTAAATGGACAGATATTATAGGCGAATGGCAGGATTAATTGTATGCTGGTGCTCTTTGCTCGTGTGCAGCTATAGGATAATGGTGGGGTACATACAGTGCTCGTATGACAGTGATGCTAATATAGTCCCTTTACGGCCAACGAATAACAAATTATAGATGAAAACCAGAAATGTGCCGATGTACGGTAAAATTGTGTTGCGATATCACACGCTTTTTAAAACATACTTTGATATACATCAGCTACAGTCTATATTTATTTACCCAGGCTGTAAACTTATAATCATGAGTCAGATTTTCATTAAAAATGTCAAACAGATACCATTTTTTGTTATTTTACTATTAATTGTCCTGCCGACAGGATATTATGTAACCCTACAACCCAACTCATTTAATTTATCCAGCACTATATGCAGCACAAAATAAATCTCTCAAGACGTGCATTTGTAAAGCATGCAGGAGTATTAGGCGCCGGATGGCCTGTTATATCTTCATTACCTGCTTTCGCAACGAAACAGGATGCTCACAATGACAAGACAGTTGCTGCACTGCAATGGCTGGGAGGTATCGCACCCGCGATATCTGCTGGCAGCACATGGGGTGTACCATGGCCCAGAGGAGTGGTAAAAAAGGATGCCGGATTCACATTGGCTGCTGCAGGTGGAGAAACAGTGAATATGCAATCATGGTCACTCGCAACATGGCCGGATGGCTCCATCAAATGGAGTGCTCATGCAATAGGGGCTGATAGCGGACGTAATACAGATAAACTAACTTTATCTGTTACCAGTAAACCAACTGTCAAAGGTGATCTGAAAACCAGTGATCATCCTGATCATCTGTTAATAGATACAGGCGTTATCCAATGTGAAATTGCGAAATCCGGCGCTATATTGGTGCGTACACTAAAACGAAAAGACCAGATTATATCCCGGGAAGGAAAACTCGTGTTATTGACGCAGGATCAGCCCGATGAAGGAGATGGAACATCCCCTCAGCAAGATGTTTTTGAGAGTAATATCACCAGTGTAATATTGGAACAGGGTGGACCGGTACGAGCCGTTGTAAAGATCGAAGGAAATCACATGAATGCGAAACAACGGAGCTGGTTACCTTTTACAATACGACTGTACTTTTATGAAGGCGCCGCATCGATTCGTATTATACATACTATTATATTTGACGGCGACGAGCAGAAAGATTTTATCCGTGGGTTGGGAATCCGTTTTGCAGTCCCCCTGAAAGAGGAAGCATATAACAGACATATCCGCTTTACCGCTGACGGGAAAGGTATATTTGCGGAAGCGGTGAAAGGTTTAACGGGCTTACGTCGTGATCCGGGTGCTGCTACAAGATCAGCACAGGTAAATGGACAAGCAGTAACAGGTACGCTACCTCCGGCTGTCGGTGACAGATTACAATATATTCCCGCCTTCGGAGATTATACCTTGTTTCAGCCGACACCAGATTCATTTGATATACAGAAGCGCACAAAGGAAGGCTTTGGCTGGATTCAGTCAGCTTACGGCAAAAGATCAGCGGGAACAGCTTATCTGGGTACACCTGCCGGCGGACTCGCATTTGGCATCCGTAATTTCTGGCAAAGCCATCCTGCACAACTTGATATCCGCAACGCACATACAGACGAAGCAACTGTTACCATGTGGTTTTGGGGGCCTAAAGCGGCTCCTATGGACCTCCGTTTCTATCACGATGGTATGGGGCAGGATACCTTCGAAAAACAACTGGAAGGGCTTGAAATTACCTATGAAGACTATGAACCCGGATTCGGTACCCCATATGGCGTGGCCCGCACTTCAGAGGCACAGATCTGGGCACTGGCAGCTACTCCTTCGAATGAGAGCCTGAGCGAGATCGCCGCCTATATACAGGATCCGGCGGGCATTACCTTTGATGTCTCTCAATGGCAGAAGGCAGGTGTTTTTGGTGGAGGCTGGGTAGGTCGGCAGACTACATCCGCAGAAAAAGAAAACATACACCGGCAACTGGATTTTTATTTCGATTACTATCGCCGTCAGATAGATGAGCAGCATTGGTATGGCTTCTGGAACTATGGTGACGTCATGCATTCTTATGACGCAGACAGACACGTCTGGCGTTATGATGTAGGCGGTTTCGCATGGGACAATTCAGAACTGTCAACAGATCTCTGGCTGTGGTATTACTACCTGCATACCGGCCGTAAAGATGTGTTCCGGATGGCTGAAGCCATGACACGTCATACGGGGGAAGTAGATGTACATCATGTCGGACGTTTCGCGCCATTAGGTTCAAGACATAATGTACAGCACTGGGGATGTAGTGCAAAGCAACTACGGATATCTACTGTGGCGAACAGAAGATTCTATTATTATCTGACTGCGGATGAAAGAGTCGGAGATCTCATGCACGCGGAAATAGATGCAGCAGATACATTACGTACTATTGTACCCGGTCGTAAAATTGGTCAGCAGCAGGGCGATCCTGAAGGCAAATATGCAGGTGTTTCATTTGGTACTGATTGGGGTTCACTCGCTGCTGCGTGGTTAACAGCGTGGGAGCGTAGTGGCAATAAAACAGCAAAAGAACGTTTGTTGAATAGCATGCAGACCATCGCTGCGCAGCCCCATGGATTTTTTACCGGCAGTGCCCAAATGGAACTGGCTACCGGTAAGTTTCAAACGGCGTCCAAAGAGCAGTTTTCCGTGTCTCATCTCAGTGCTGTATTCGGATTACCGGAAATAGCAGCAGAACTCATTGCGCTGGTTGATATGCCTGCGTTTGAAAAAGCATGGTTGCAATATTGTACATTATACAATGCAACAGAAGAAGAGCAAAAAGCTGTTTTGGGAAGATCATTGGGGAAGCTAAATTTAAAACAGGGACATGCACGACTGACTGCCTTCGCTGCCATCAGAAAAAATGATAAACAACTTGCACAGAGAGCGTGGGAAGAATTTCTGGGAGGGGAGGCCGGCATACGTAAATTGTCCAGAGAGGAACGTACGCTGAGTGGTCCACGGGTGTTAAATACCATTACAGAAGCGGATAACATTTCCACGAATGCAGTGGCGCAGTGGGGATTAACAGCCATGGCACTATTGGATTATATAAATGAAGAATATCCTGTTAAATGAAAAAACGGATAATGACAATAATGCCGTTGCTGCTATCTGCAATAACGCTTGTGCATGCGCAACGTAGGAGCTACGTTTTGATCTCCGCTCAATTCGAAGCACCAAAGCTATTTCGGCTTCCGTCCCACCTGGTCTGGACAGAAAATCGGCAAATTTCAGGTCACTTCAATACGATAAATTTATACAGCAAATCGCTTGAAGATCGCTTTAGTAATGATCTTGCAGTTTTCGGCAAGCTGGTCCAATGTGCAACTCAGTATTTCCATATTGTATGGAAGATTGTCCCGCATCTCTATGAACTCAATACACAAACCACACTGATCGGTGACATCAGGATTTCCTTTTAACTGGCTGAAAAGTTTGTCTGCCATCGTTCTGTCTCCTCCGAGGAAAAATCTGCCGATGTTTTCATGTCCGTCAGATGTCTTCAGGTGTAACAAAATGTGAAAGGTTGTTTCCATACGATAAGTCATTTAGGCCATTAACAAAACTCACCATAAATTTACCAATTTCGGTCCGGACGAATACCCGCAAAAAATAATTTTTACTCTTTTTTATGATTTGATCTGATGAGGTTGCCGGGTTATTATCACCCAATAATTTACCCCATGGTTTCAGTCCGTCGATATGATCAAAAATGATCTTAAGAATAGCTACAAAGGGGATTGACAGGAACATGCCACTAACGCCCCACAATGCGCCTCCCATGAGCACAACGACAATAGATATAAGTGCGTTGATCGATACTTTTGAAGCGACAACTTTTGGTACAATCAGGTGATTATCGATGAACTGTATCAGCAGGTAAACGCCTATTATGAGTAATGGAGTAGTAAAGTTATCGTTGGTAACTGTAGCGATCATTACAGGTAATGCAATTGCGATCACTCCACCGATGTAGGGGATCAGGTTGAGAATAGCGCCGATTGTACCCAGCAATATGGCATACTTTACCCCTAAAATCAGCAACGCCACAGAATTAAGCACTGCGATAATAGCGGTTTCAATGAGCAGTCCGGCGATATAACTTTGAATCGCGCCTTTGGTTGACTGCAGTACATCCTGCACATGTTCTTTGTGCTCAGTGCCGAAGCTTTCATATATAAAATTGACCAGCTGATCTTTGTAAAGCAGCAGTAGAAATGTATAAACTGGCAGCAGGAAGAACACGCCCATTACACCGAGAATAGAGCCCAGTGTATGTCCGAGATATTGCTGGCTGTTGTCCGACAGTTTGTGCAACATATCGGTCTGTTTTTCCATAGAAATACCCAGTTTCAGCGCAGCCCATTGCTGTAATTCGCCCATGAGTTCCTGTGAGCGGGTTTTCAATGTGGGGATCAGTTCTCCGAACTGACTGATCTGAGAGGACAGAAAATAGAAGAGGCCTGCCAGCACTATTGCTGCAATCAGCAAGCTGAGGGAAATCGCCCACACTTTGGGAATCCGGAATCGCTCCAGTCTGTTACATAATGGATTTAACAGGATGGCTATTAATCCTGCAAATGCAAAGGGGACGAGTATATCCTTCAGCAGGAAAAGGAAATAAAAGAAGAGGTAAAGGCCAATAAGGATCAGGGGCGCTTTTATAAGAAACGGGTACTGCCTGTTTACGTTAGCTTGCATATGATATATTTTGGATCAGCTTGTATTGATCCCTATACCTTAATCATGCCAATTTCTACAGTAGTACCCGTTGTAAATACTTGTATTATAGTACTTATCCAATACTTAACCTACGTTAATGCTACGTTATAAAGGTAGCATTAACGTAGGTTAAGTATTGGATAAGCGATGTAACAAATACTTATAAGATTTCAGCCAGTTTTGTGTCCAGCAATTCGTAGTTTTCGCCACCGCTGCCAAAGCGGGCTATAATCATGCCTTCCGGATTGATTAATATCTGCGTCGGAACGGCGTGTACGCCGTACATATTGTAGATATCACCCGGTTGGGGCTTACCATCTTCCTTGAATTTGTTGGCGTCAAGTCCACGGAGAATATTGCTCCAGATACCAATGCCATCTTTGTCGATTGCTTTCTTCCACTCTTCTGGTTTGCTGTCATTATCAGCGATACCAATGATCGCGAAGCCCTTGTCTTTATAGCGGGCATAAAGCTCTTTCAGATGGACATTGTTTTTACGGCAGGGCAGGCACCAGCTGCCCCAGAAGTCCAGCAGCAGGTATTTACCTTTGAAATCCAGAGGTGTAATGCTCTTACCGCTAACATCCCGCTGGCTGAATAGCTGCGCCTGACTTCCCGGTGCACCATTCTGAATTTTGGTCAGAATGTCGGAAAGTTCTTGTCCGTAAATACTGGTTTGCAGGAAGGGTGCCAGTTTACTGATGTAGGATTTCAGGTCTCCTGCTTTCATATAAGCGGCAAAGTAGCGTAGTTCTGCTGCCGTTACATAAGAAGCCGGGTGGGAGCGGAAGAAATCATAGCTGACTTCACGCGCCCTTTCCTCAAGGGGAGCGAGACTGCCTTTAGCTACATCAGCTTTTGCTTTCAGGGCGGTCAGCTCTGCGTCGGATTTCCTTGACTGGATGGCGCTCAGGTACTGTTTATTGGCATCCTCCAGTGTTTTGGCCAGAGGAGCGATTTCCCTTTGGACATCTGCTCTGGCTGTCTGTAGTTCCAGATACTCAGTCTGAGAGGTGGAACCGGTAACAGCAGCTTCTTTGAAGGCGGGAGATTTTACATTGATCGTCATCTGACCCGGATCAAGGTAAAAATCAAATCCATCTTCACCATCGCCGCTGATGGTTGCCATAACGGGTTCACTTAGCATACCTTTAAAGGAGAAGTTGCCATCTTTAATAGCGCAACTGTCCTCCATATAAAAGCCGTTGCCGTAACGCAGGTGAACATATCCGCTGTTTTTTCCAGTGATTGTGCCATCTAACTGGAAAGGTCCCTTTTTTTCCTGGGCCATAGAATGCGTGGTTACAGCAATGCCTGTAACGATAACAAGTAGTCGTTTCATAGGGTCGTGGTCGGAATAATGATTAATGCTTACGTAAAAGATTTCAGTTGTAATCAGGGGCTGAATATAAAAACTTTTTTAATAAAAGAAATAGGGGACTATGAGTAGAGCTGTACTTTCTCTATCATTTCTATGACATTGGAGACCTGCAATTTTTCGAAGATCCTTTTCTTGTAGGTACTTACGGTCGATATCTGCAGACTGAGTTTATCGGCTATTTCGGCCACGCTGGAGCCTTTTATTAACAGCTGCATGATATTATTTTCACGGCTGGATAAACGTTGAATTGGATTTGTAGCGCTTTTTTTATTAGTGAAATTATTTAATAATGTCTGTTTAAGGGTAGGGCTAAGGTATTTTTCATCTCTGAGCAGGGTTTTAGCGGCATTCTTAATTTCTTCTATACCTGTTTTCTTAGACAAAAAGCCATCAGCACCTGCTTCGAGGTACCTCCATCCAAAGATCTGTTCATCATAGCTGGAGAAAATAAGGATCCTGATATCTGGATGGCGTAAACGAATCACGTCCAGCATCTGGTGATTATTTCCTCCCGGCATATCGATGTCCAGGATGACAAGATCAAATTTTTTAGTAGATAATATCTTCAGGGTGTCTTCAAAACTGCCTGCTTCACTGACCTGCGCATCATCGATTGACTTCTGCAGGATAAGCGTAGTGCCGTAACGAACTACCTCCTGATCATCTACAACAAGTATATTAGGCATAGTAAGTAATTGTGTAAAAGTACGTTACAACGTTTAAATAAACAACGTGTGTAATATACCGTACCAGATTTTGTAGTAAAACTACTACATATTAATACAAGTTATTCTAAATAATTAAATCAAACAAGTATATAAATTTGTAACATATGAAAACCGTCTTTTGACATCAAATTAGCATATACCTATGAGTGATCCGGGAAACCCTGGCAACGTATCCCGTCCCTATACATCTTCACCAATTATTTTCAGATGAAATTATTTCTACGTAAATGCTTGGGCTGCATTCTTTTGTGTTGCCTTTTCAGTATTTCTTTATTTGCACAGACAGGACCTGCGGCCGTTAACAACGGTATCGTGTTGTGGCTGGACGCAAATGATGTACTGGCAGGAGCGACTGCACCCGCTTATGGCAGTACGCTTTCTACCTGGTATGATAAGTCAGGTAGTGGGCATAATGCTGTCAGCTCAGGAGCTAACCCCGTGATTTACAATAGTGGCGGTGCCAATGACCGTCCAGTTGTTCATTTTAACCGGACGTCTGCAAGTGCAGGTTCAGGGATGACTATCAATGGATTGGATATACGGGCAGGTACACTTGCCGATGTTACCATCTTCGCGGTATACCGGCCAGGGACGAATGATGGTAATGCCCAGGCAGTCTGGGGAGCAGACGTCGGGGCCACCCAGCAACGTTACTTCAACAACAAGGCTGCTACCGGCACAACGGATGCCAGTCTGAATACAGGAGGCACCGCGGTCGTCATACCCGGAGGCGCAAAATCCGGGGAGACAAGATTGGTCACGGCCGTCTATAGTAAAGGAACAAGTAATGCATCTGCAGTTTACCTGAACGGTAAGCTGATTTCTGCATTTACGGACAATACGGCCGATGCCACCGGCAGGACTGATATGAGGATCGGTCTGGATGGAGATAATAACTATTATAATGGTGATATCAGTGAACTGATTGTTTATAACAGAAAACTGAATGCATGTGATATAGAAAAGATCAATATTTATCTTGCCAATAAATATGCGACGGATTTTACCGATATGGCGTCTAACTATACGCTGGGTATTCCGTACAATAATGATATTAATGGTGTAGGTATCCGTACCTCCGCCTGTTCGGGTACTTATAATATGAGTGCCTCATTCAGTGGTATCCTGTCAGTAACCAACCCTTCTCAGACCAATACAAATGTAGTGCTGAGTTTTGCAAATGACCGTGCAGGATATGGACAGTCTACTCAAACCCCTTCTTCTCATCTTTCCCGTCTGCAACAGGTATGGAGAGCTGATCTGAATGGTAATATCGGTACGGTGGATGTTTGCTTCGAACTGACAGGATTAGGTATCGATGTATCCAACTCAGGTAACTTCGCCCTGCTGATCGACAAAGATGGAGATTTCAGTAACGCTACAGCTATTAGCACAGGTATCACTATTCTGGTAAACAGGGTATGTATATCTGGTGTAAGTCTGACCAAGGGCGATTACTTCACGCTGGCTACAAGAGCTGCTACCAGTGTTGCTTCAGAGATCACTTCTGCAAATGAAGGCATTCAACAGAAATCACTGTTTACTGTCGCTTCGGTGATTGATGACCAGATTCTGGTAAAGGGAGCTTCCAACGTAACCGATGGACGTGTATATATAGATACCGGATTTGTTGCTGGTGATGTGATCTCGTGGGAAACATTACCTTCCGGTGTGACAGCTACCTATAATGCCACAACTGGTGTTGCTACTTTTACCGGTTCCGCTGCGGCAACTGCATGGCAGGCATTTTACCGTACCGTGAAGTTTAATACGACAAGCGGTAACACAGGTAATAGAACCATACGTTTTGTACTGGGTAACGTGGTGAGTTATACCGTAGGTACAAAACCACACTACTACGAGTACATTACAACCCCAATGAGCTGGACAGCGGCGAAAGCAGCTGCAGAAGCCCGCACACTGTATGGTTTGCAGGGATACCTCGCTACCAGCACCGCACAGATTGAAAATGATTTCATTACGTCTAAGCTGTCCAGTGATGGATGGGTGGGCGGTACCTGTGACTACCAGATTGTAAATACAACACTCGGACGTACGGCCTATAACGATCAGGCATCTGCTTATGGAGCTTATTATTGGGTAACAGGACCTGAAAAAGGCACACCGATATCTACCGGTCTGAATAATCCGGTGGCAGTAGGTGGCGCATACATGAAATGGAATGGTGGAGAACCGAATAACTATCAGAATACAGACGAGCGTTACATGCAGCTCTATTCTACCAATCAGGGTAGATGGAATGACCTGAATAACTCAAACAATCTGGGTTATGTGGTGGAATATGGTGGATATGCATCTGATCCGGTATTGAATATTGATTATAGCAGAGTCGTGACTAACGCACCATCTGCACCAAATATTATTTCTATCACTGATGATACAGGTCTCAGCGCAACTGATACCATTACCAATGATGCTACATTGAAGTTGAACGGTAAAGGTCAGGCGTCTGCGACAATTAATGTATATAGAGCGGATCTCGGATCCACCTCATTAGGCACAGCCAGTGTTAATGCATCTGGTGACTGGACATTCGATTATACAGGTACAACACTGACAGACGGTACCTATTCCTTTACCGCAACGGCGACAACGGGAGGTAATACCAGTGCTGCAAGCCCTGTATTTAAGGTAACAGTCGATCTGACTGCACCTGCCAAACCGGGAAGACCTGCATTAGCACCAGCATCCGGTAGCGGTAATGCTACAAATGATGTAACACCTGATCTGACAGGTTCCGCAGAACCGGGTTCACAGGTAAAAGTATATGACGGCGCTACACAGATCGGTACGGCAACAACAGATGCTACCGGTCAATGGACAATGACCGCGCCTACGATGACTGCATCACTACACATATTACAGTAACGGCAACAGATGTTGCTGGTAATACAAGTGTTGCCAGTGATCCATTCCCGCTGACGGTAGACGTTACAGCACCTGCAACGCCTCCGGCACCGACACTGGTAGGTGGTATTGGTAATGTGACCAATGACAATACCCCTGACATTCAGGGTACCGCGGAGAATAACAGCATAGTAACTATATATAGTGGTACTACGGTTGTAGGAACTACCAATGCGAATGCCACTGGTAATTATACCTTCACTTTCCCGACACTCGCGGATGGTTCTTATACGATCCGTGTTACGGCTACTGACGCTGCTGGCAATACCAGTGCGAAAAGTCCGGCGTTGACTTTTACAGTTGACACACAGGCGCCAGCAGTGCCAACACTGACGACGGCTGTTAATCCAACCAGTAACAATACGCCGACAGTTACCGGAAAGACGGATCCTAATACCAGCGTAACGATATATAAAGACGGTACAGCCGTTACAACAGTTACTTCTAATGGTAGCGGCGATTATACGTATACCTTTAGTCCGGCACTGGCTGACGGTACTTATGCCCTCACTGCCACTGCAAAATGCAATAGGCAATGTAGCAATGTAAGCAATGTAAGTACGCCGCTGAATCTGACAGTAGACGCAACGGCGCCTGCTGCACCGGTGATTACTACCAGCAAGCTGATTACCAATATCAATACACCTGTTATTAATGGAACCGCTGAAGCTAACAGCACGGTAACCATTTACAGAGGAGCTACAGCTGTCGGTACAGTCAGCGTAAATGCTTCCGGTAACTTTACCTATACTTTTACCACACTGGCTGATGGCACTTATGCCGTATCTGCTACAGCAAAAGATGCAGTTGGCAATGTAAGTCCATATAGTAACATATTAAATATTACGGTAGATACACAGGCGCCACCTGCGCCGGTTGTCAGTTCCAGAACAACACCTGCGAATGACAATACACCTACTGTGATCGGAACTGCTGAAGCCAACAGCATAGTGACAATCTACTCGGATGGTGCTATCGCTGGTACGACAACAGCCAATGCTTCAGGTGCGTTTACATTCACCTTACAGGTACACTGGCAGACGGACTGCGGGCTATTACAGCAACAGCGACGGATGCAGCGGGCAATACGGGTCCTGTAAGTGCTGCACTGAATATCATGATCGATACGCAGGCACAGCAACTCCAGCTGCACCGACATACGCAGATGGCAGAGCAGGTGGTCTGACTAATGACGCTACACCGGATATTAAAGGCACTGCGGAAGCAGGTAGCACTGTTACTATTTATGTGGATGGTGCTTCAGTAGGTACCACTACAGCTGATGGTGCTGGTAACTATACTTACACCTTACCATCAGGGCAGATGGTCCTCATACGGTGGGGTTACAGCGACTGACGCGGGGGTAATACCAGCGCATGAGTGGTACAATGTCTATGGTAATAGACCCACACCGCCAGCAACACCAGCTGCGCCCAACATATGCAGATGGCAGAGCAGGGTCTGACTAACGACGCTACTCCTGATATTAAAGGCACCGCAGAAGCAGGAAGCACTGTTACCATCTATGTAGATGGTGCTTCAGTAGGTACACTACAGCTGATGGTGCTGGTAACTATACTACACTTACATCAAGAGCAGATGGTCCTCATACGGTGGCTGTTACAGCGACTGACGCGGCGGGGTAATACCAGCGGTATGGGTGCTGTGATGAACTTCACAGTGGATACCAGGCTCCAGCTGCTCCGAGTATTACTACTGCTAAGCATCCTACTAATGATAACACACCAGATGTAAGTGGTACAGCGGAAGCAAACAGCACCGTAACTATCATCGTGGATGGTACATCAGTAGGTACAACTACTGCTGATGCCAGCGGTAACTATACGTCACTTACCAGCACAGGCAGATGGTACCCACGCGGTAACCGCAACATCAACTGATGCAGCAGGTAATACCAGTGCACCAAGTGCTACCCTGAATCTGAAAGTAGATACACAGGCA
>NZ_VOHS01000073.1 GCF_007896845.1 Chitinophaga pinensis
AAATAGACGAATATAATGTTAGTGATAATGGAGATAGAAATAAGATATTAGCCACTGTAATTATATTATAGGCATTCATCTGAATAAGTTCCAGAACGATCGATCTATTTCACGGGTAATACGCCAGGAAGAACCAGGTTATAGGATCGTAATCACATTAAATCTTAAAGAACTTTCCCAAAAATGGAACATATATTCTCAACAGATATGGTTTGTTCCATTTGAGAAAAAATATACACACAAAAGGATTTCTAATAAAAAGAAAATTATAAATTGCAATATGAAAAAGAAAATTGTCAAATACAAAAGCAGCTTTTCTAATCAAGTGATAAAGCTGACTGTAGATGAAAGAAAACGGGTATCGACCTTAGGAAGATGGCCCCTTTAAAATTGGCAATAATTAATGAAGCTTTAAAAGGCGTGAAGTTTCCAGATTAAATTACCCGTCATAAATATCATGAAGCCATCTGGTTCACATCAGGTGGCTTTTCTTTTAGTAGATTTTCGCGTAAATAATAGCTATGTTTAACATAGCCGGTAAAGCTTTGGCAAACAAGCGGGAATAGCTCAGTTGGTAGAGCATTAGTTTCCCAAACTAAAGGCCGCGGGTCCGAGTCCCGTTTCCCGCTCAGATGAATCTTCATTAAAGACAAAACAATAGTGCATTCGTTTTCTTAAAACAACAATAACGAATCTTTACTTATTAACACGGTGTTAACAAATTTCAAAGCACCATTTAGTATGTTGTAGTGCAATCCCATTCCATCAATATGTCATAATATGTCCCAAACCGAAACAAGTAATGCAAGAACAGCGATCATAGTAGCTTTAATTACAGTTACAGGTACCATAATTGCCGCATGTATATCAAACATTGATAATTGACAAGTTCTTCTATAGTTTCAAGCACCTCAGACAACCAGACATCCTCAATAACTCCAGCAAAAAAAGCGGCTGTAGTTCCTTTACTAACAAAAAAAACCTCAGAATTACCCGCTAAGGAAATTCCCATCGAATCTATTAAAAACATCATTGATTCATATTACGACATGTTGTTAAATAGGAATTACGCCACCCTAAGAGACTTTATGCACCAAACATAGATAGATATTATACTGACTTTAATATAACTCCTGATGAAGCTATCACTAACGCCTCCAACTATTGGGATAAGTTCAAAATTTTAAGTCTAGAAATCAAAATCAATTGGGATACATTTAAAGTAAGCTGTTTAGCGAACGATTGCTATATAGTTAACTATAATATGGATTACAATATTGAGAGATTGGACAATACCAAAGCAAAATCATTCAACTTAGATATAGTCGTTTTGCTTTCCTCTGAATTAAAAATAAAAAGCATCTACGAAAATATTATTTCCCGAAAATAAATATTCTTTGATTCGTTCATTGCGAAAAGTCGCGGTTCCAACTCACGTTTCCAGATCAGATGAAATAAAATAACATCCTGTTTGCTAAACTATTTTAACCTTCAGCTGATCATTTGATATGCTAAAAATAATGTATTACTAAAAATTCCGCCTTATTATTAAGCAATGCTTAAAATAACACACAATGAATAAAGTTGTTGAGGTAGTTGAAGATTTCCATGTATTAGAAAAGCTACAAAAGAATCTAGAAAAACTAGTTAAACGAATTTGTCCTGTAGAAAGCGAAGGCTCTGTTGGTTATCAAGGTGGTAGTAAATACGTGACACTTCATTACTCTCCACAATTAAATATTTGGTTTAGTACTGAAACCGGAGACAATAAATACTGGAATGCATTTGGTATAGGGAAACCTAAAGAAAAGGGCAATGCGATAACAGTTGAAATAAACCTAAACTTTGTGAAAACAAGTCGTCGCACTGCCGGTGCATTTGCGTATGACCTGAATGGACACTTACTGCTTCTACATAGGGGTAACATAGGCGGCGGTCAAAAAGGTATTGGAAAACAAACATTCCTTTCCAATTCAAGATCTGATCTAATTAATGTACGTTACAACAGAACATTAGAGAGATTATGTCTAGTTGGAGATCTACACTCAAAATTCTTTTCTATCCAATTGAAAAACTTTATTATGGAAGTTGATCGAATCAAAAATCATTCACCAGCTTCCTACTTTGATACACAAAAGCTAAATAGCTTTTCCTTTACTAAAGAATCCTTTGGAACAAAATCTATCAAAAAATCAGAATCTATCGAAGTTAAAAGGACTCATGGAATCGTTGTTAATAGTCTAGCTAAAGCTCTAACCGGTATGGGTGTTACTGTCGGATCTGACAGCAATAGAGACTTATTTATTCATTCAAAAAAGAAAATAAGGCAAATATTCGAAATCAAAAGAAGCACTACTGCATATGACTTGTATACAGCTATCGGACAACTTATTATCTACTCCATCCCTATTGAAAATAAACCTCTCCTAACACTAGTATTACCCTGTAAAATAAAGGAAAGAGTGGAAGCTGAGTTAAAAATCATGGTATTAGCTTGCTCTATTATGACTGGAATGAGGGCTTTCCAAAGTTTAAATATCTTGAGAACGCAATAGCCTCTAAACACACTTAATAGCATTGGTAAAAATGCTGCATTATCCTGCTCTGTATTTTTACCAAAAAAGAGATAGAGATACACCGCCAGCCCGCCAGCGCCCCACCCACCACCGTCATTACAGGCACGTGATTATTCAACCCAAGCATGATCAGCATAAAAGCGCCTACTAACGTCAACACACGGGTATAACCTGCCACCACACTCTGTGTATTCAGTTTCAAAGGTATCCCCTGACGACCACCGGGAACCACCTTAGTAACCAACATAGAGTCTCCCTCAACGGGCGCAATCGGAATACCGATCAATAAAAATTTAGTCTGAATTTTCTGATCTTTATAATGCTTAACGCTTCCAGGAAACATTGTACCAAAAATCATAGGCTGAGTGTATAAGGATTAAACAATACATGTAATATTAATAAATTTCAGCAGGTATTTACCTCTCCTGTACGTAGTAAAAGTTCCAACACCCATTTCCCGATAATTTTATATCTTCATCCCCTGTTTGTATTAATTACCTATTTAGTTAACCGCATACCATATCAATTAGTAAACCGATGGCCTTGTACACTCAAACCGCCGTGTCAATTGGGGATGAAGAATTCAAGCAATTCCATGCAATGTCTCTTAAACAATCCATGGATGGACACCATGAACTCAAACTCAGTATTGGCTACGACTGGCTGTTAAGAACAGGTAAAGACCCTGTATCCTCCGGTAAGTCCTTCTTAGGCAAGGAATTACGTATGTCCGTTCAGGCGATAGAAGGTAGTAGTGACCTTAAACCGCTCTTCTTCAATGGTATAGTCAGTGCTGTTACCTTTGGTAAAGCCAGCAATGGCATCAATGGACACTGTACCGTTATCGCCACCAGTCCGACCGTTTTGCTGGATGGTAATCCGCATATACAGTCGTATGAACAGCAGGACCTCGCCGCCATTGCCGGTACCGTGGCAAAATCCAGTAGCGCCTCTCCCGGCGGACTGGAAATCAACCCCTCCTACAGCGGCAAACTGAAGTATATCGTACAGTACCGGGAAACCGGTTACCAATTCCTGCAACGCCTCGCACAGCGTTACGGCGAATGGTTCTTCTATAACGGTCAGCAGATCATCTTCGGAAAATATAGTCCGCAGAAAACGATCCTCTACCATCAGGTGAATCTCGTCGATTTCAGCCTGACCCTACGCACCCTTCCCAACAAGATCGCCCTGAAAGGGATGGAATACCGCCAGTATTCCTTTATGGAAAACAATACCGGCAGTATAGCCGAAGGCGGTGTAGACAGTCTGACCCAACACGCCCAGACCCAAAGCGATAAATTATATACCAAACCATCTCAGTATAAACTCCCCTACGCATTCAGCAGCAACGCCAAAGAAGAACTGGAACTGCTGGCTAAACGGCAGAAACAGGCCCAGATGTCACAAATGGTCGTGGTAACGGGAAAAAGCAAGAGTACTGCCCTGCGTTTAGGCGATACTATCAGCATACAGGAAAATATATTCTCCAATGAAGATCATGGAGAATATATGATCACTTCTCTGGAACACTATTGCGATGGTAACGGCGAATACCATAACCTTTTTGAAGGAACACCGGTAGCCGCAGCTGTGCCTCCGCTGGACCTTGACAACTATCCTTTTGCGGAAGCCCAGAGTGCCACAGTCGTAGAAAACTTCGATCCTAAAGGATTGGGCCGTATACGCGTCAGATTCAGCTGGCAAAATGGTACCTCCCCATGGATCCGGTTAATGCAACCCCATGGTGGTGGTGATAAAGGTTTTTACTTTATTCCCGAAGTAGGCGAAGAAGTGTGGGTTGATTTTGAAGGTGGTAATCCGGAAGCACCTTTTGCCACCGGCGCTGCTTATAATGGTACAGCGAAGACCAACTTCGGTGATACAATGAATAACGTAAAAGTGATCAGTACGCGTAGCGGACATACCATTAAACTCGATGATTCCAGCGGACAAGAATTTATCACCATTGCTGATAAAGGTGGCAATACCATTGTCATGGATACCAATGGACAAAACATCTCTATCTCCGCACAGGAACATATCAGTATCAATGCCCGCAATATCACTTTTCAGGCAACGGAAAGTATCGATGTCAATGCAGGTATGCATATCACCAATGCAGCCGGTATGAATATGACCCACTCCGCAGGTATGAATATACTGCACAATGCAGGCGACAGCATGAGCCAGTACTCCGTAAATGACTATCGGCTGAGTGCCACCAACATTACAAAAATCGCCATGGAGAACATGGATGTACAGGCAAAGAAAATAGAAAAGACCGCCGAACAAATGAAGGTAGACAGCTCCAAAGAAGAGATGACTATCAACTCCGGCAAGTCCGTCGCCATCAAGAGCGCAGAGAAATCTAAATTGTTCTGATCCAATCTTGTCCTATGAGCGAAAATAATGTTGGTAACCTCGTTATCATCAGTAAAAATTATACTGAAAACGGTGAAAACATCCGCTGGAACAGCGCGGGTGAAACAAGCCTGCAATCTGGTAAACGTATCAGGATGGCCGGTAAACAGGACGGTGTCACCTTCCATAAAAACGATCCGGTCAACCTGAATGCTGCTACACCCATCAAAGTGTTACAGGTAACAGGTCCAAAAAGCGTAGTAAATCATAATACCTACGAATTCAGCGCCACCGCCTTCAGTGAAAAAGTACCCGATAATCAGCTTATGCTGGTACACTGGGCCTATTCTTTTGATGGCGGTAAAACAATAGAGCCTTTTAAAACCGGCACCACTCGTGCAGAAAAAGGAATCGCCTATAAACTGATCACCGTTGATGGCAATACCGTAGATAAAGAAGTCACGGTATATGCCTATTTCCGCAAGCCAGATACCAATATCAAAGTCACATCGAAAGTCATCTATCTCCCTTTAGTGGTAGACGCCTATCGCGTACCGGGTCTGAATGAAGATGGCTCGGATATTGCCAATGATATGGCGTATGGAAAAGGAGCGTCCGCCAAACCAGTATATAACGGCGGCGAACTGACATCCTACAAAACCAATTATCTGGATAAGGGATTCGACATTACCCGGGATGCGAAATATGCCAACAGTGATGCTGGTAATAAAAGTATCTACAACGAAAAACAAATCCTTGCTACCGGCCGGCTAATGCAATTCTCCAATGCCTACTCCGATAACAATAGCCTGTTCCGGCAGTTCAGGGATATGGTGGACCTCATGGCAAGAAGTGACCTGAATGATAACATTCATAACATGATCGACAAGTTCGAAAGGAACGAAGGCGGTATTTATGAAAATGCAAAACTGACTGCAGCTGTGATGGCCAATCCATCCACCATCCGGTTTTGTACAGGCATCGAAGATGAGATGGCTGACCGTATCAAAAATGCTGGTGGTGAACTGATCACGATGGAGGATAAGAAGATCTACTATGGTAAAGAAGCTGATTACAATAAAAAGCATCCTTATGGCCATCCCTCTTTTCCATACAGCCGTGATTATAATCTGGTAAAAGGCCTGACCATCGCCATCAACGACGTCTGGTGTTATAAGGTCACGATGACTTACTTTAAGATCACCGGCAATAACTATAAAGCAAAATATGAAGTACAGCTCTGGGATCATTTCGGTCTCGATCTGCCTGATATGGAAAAGTTTTATTCTTATGGCGCAGGCTTCAGAGCATGGTTCCTCCTGCAACATCTGAGAGGATACAAACCTTTTCTGACCAAAGTAAGATTTGAAAAAGAATTCACCGGTAATATCACCGAAGGCGCACAGGAGAGGAAAAATAAAAGAACAAAATGAGAATCAGTCTTATCATATTATGCTGCACCTTGCTATGGTGCAGCTGCACAAACAATAATAACGATACAAAAGTCATCTATCTGGAAAAACTGGACCACAAAGGCATTGCCGATATCGATCTGCAACTGAAACCTGTATGGTACCAGTATGCCCTGTTGGAAAATCCGCCTGAAAATATTGATAGTCTCAAAAAAGTGATTGTCCGCTACTGCGATAGCGTCGTGCATAAATCGGCTATAGAAGGACATTACGCCCGCTACTTCATTCAGTTCTTTAACTATTCCGATAAAACGAAAAGCTATATGCAGGGAAAGGACGACTTCTTTGACCTGCATAACGACATTTCACAGGAAATGGAAGACTACAGGGGAGAATACCGCTATGAAGCCTGCCAGACAGATACACTGAAAGGCGTATGGAGCGTGGAAGTAAAATCCGGCGATGTATTCAGACGGGATACCTTACACAATAACTGCAAAAATTAACCCGATATGTCCCTGTTTTCTGTCAGAAAAATGTTTACCGGCAAGACAGAGAAGAAAGTAACGGTACATGACCCATACATATATACTGTTACGTTAACCTATCACGGAGATGCCGATACACGCTTAAAATTCAATACGGAGATCAGCCGGATGACGGTAGATTACGATACAACCCAATATTTCCAGATCACCCGATCTGATGTGAGAATCAATGACGAAGATACTTCCGATTACCTCGCTTCAGATCTCGCTGCGCAATGTGGTAATGTACTTTATCCTTTGCAGCTACAAATCGGACAACATGGAAGTATACAGTCTATCCTGAATCACCCGGCAATATTGCAACGCTGGGAAGAAAAGAAAAGCCGGTTAAAACAATACTTCACCGGGCCGGAAGCACATAGCTATATTGATGCTACCGGCGACACGCTCGGACAGGAAAGCTCTTTGCTGAATGCCATCAGACAGGATATCTTCCTCTCTGCTTTTTTTCAGGTACAATGTGCCGGCAACCGGGATCATTTTAAAACTTCTTATGTACTGTTTCCTTTTGAAGTACCTGTTGTATATGATGTGATCCCTACGGGTAACAGGATGATGAATAATCTCCGGCAAACCGGTAGGGAAGAAAAAGGAAGTGGTGCCCTCGAAATAAAATACACTTTTCACAAAATACATGGTCTGATACAGTCATTGCAGGCGCAATTAGACGCAGCCAGAGATAAACGGGTTGCACAGATAACATTGACAGCTTCCTGTATCAACAGCGACGATCATCGTATAAACTAATTGTAGTATGGCCGAAAAACACTTTGTTGTACAGGGAGCCGCATGTAAATGCAACTTCGGTGGTTCCCCGGATAAACTGAAAATATCCACCAACGACCGCGATTATATCAATGATGGAGATGGCAGCGCCAAACCCATTGCCAGTAATAAAGATCTGGGACAACCTCTGGAGGCAAAAACCTTTGGTAACTGTTCCATCACCAGAAGTTCCTGTAGTCCGGCCATCACCCAATGGCAGGGTGTCTACGAAAAAGTAACCCTGACCAACGGCGGTAAGATTCTGACGGAAGAAAGTAAAGCGATCTGCTCTGTCTCAGGATCTCCCTGTATATCGATTACCTTTCACGGACAAACAGCTGCCGTCACCAGTACTCACTTTGATAACGTAGAGGTGCAGACAATGGCCGCACTCAATCCCATGGCACCCAAACCAGCCAGTGGTAAGGAGATACCTAAAGTAAAATCCATCACCGGTAAAATTGAAACACGCAGGCCTGCATTGGAGCTTGGTAGTAGCAAGGTAGTACCCATGATGACAGCCCGTGTTAATGAGCAATTAAAATTCACCGTAAAGGACTATTACAATACGGCCAAAGCTGATAAGGATAAAGTCAGCTGGAAAATATACAAAGGACACAATTTCGAAGCAGAAGCCATGTCTTTTGAAGAAGTTGGTCCTGAACTACAGATGAACTTCGATGCAGTGGGCAATTACCGGGTAATGGCCTATGGTACAGATGGGACGGATGTCCGCTGTACAATAGATGTTTCTGTAACGGTCAACAGACTTAAAGGAGATATTGAACTCGGCGCAGGGATGGGCCGTATTGTGGGAAAAGATTATCGTGTAAGAAGAGGGGTACCTGTCAATATCGCCGCCAAATATGAAATAGAACCTGCCTTAGCAGAAGAAAAACAGCTGGTCAGTATGCAGGTAACAGACATGAATGGTACCATTCTGGCCGCCGGAGAACAAGGCGAAGATACCATTACCTTCACTCCTGCCAACGGCGCTGCGACCTACAAGGTGACCATCAGTATGGATGGACAGATCATTACAAGAGAACTGACCTCTGAAGGAAATGGTGTAGTGGCAATTAAAAGTAATCCGGCCGCAGAAGTTGTCAGACCCGGTACCGCAATGAGCTTTCAGGTAACGGAAATGACCTATTTCACACAGCTACAGGAATTTGAAACCACAGGTATCAAATGGCAGCTGAATGGTAAAGACGTTGGTACAGGACAATCCATCAGTCTCGGTGGCGAGCACTTCACGCGGGAAGGTAACTATGTTGTGGAAGCATATGTGATGAAAGCAGATGGCTGGGATGCAAAGAAAGGTGCGCCCTCTTCCCGCCACCAGAAGGATGATTGCCGCTTCGCTGTAAAGAAGAATGAAGTCACCGCCATCAAAGTGGAAAACGGTGGCGCCAAATGGGTGGTCGGTAAACGTTATAATCTGGAAGCATTGACACTGATGCCTTATCAGGCAGCGCAGGATGGTCCCATTACCTGGTCTCCTGCCGGTAGCCACACGAATAAGGCCACAGGTATCTATGCAACACATAAGGGCAAGGTAGCGGTAACTGCTACGCTTAACGGCAAAACCAAAAGTCTGGAAGCAGACGCTGACACAGCAGAAATCATCAAATGGTATTTTGGCGATAAAGATGGCGTATATAAACCACGCGCCGGCTGGAATGAAACACTGAAAATCATCATCAATTGTCCTGCAGCAGCGGGAGAAACGGTCAGCGTACACATACTGGAAGCTGACAGATCCAGCTTCAATTATATCAAAGAAATACCGAACTGTAAGTTTGATGCCAACGGCGAACTCAAAGCAGATCTGAATACCAACGACATCAAACCCATGCTGAATAAACTCTACTTTGAAGGCAAGGAGTATGATGTCCTGTTTGCTATCCAGTCAAAACCAAACGGGATACAATTCGCCGGCATGAAAACAGTGGAAGCAGATGGCAAATCCTTCCTCTTCCCTCAAAAACAGAGTAACCAGCGTGGTAATGAACTGGGTAAATATGTTTATATCAATTCGGAGAAAGAAGTTGTCAGTGTTAATTTCTTCGACAGTACCAATTACCCCGCCTATAAGGTCTACAAATACGGAGAAAAAATAAAGATCCGCGTACAGACCCGAAACCTTGCTGCGCAGGATCTGACACTACAGATCTGGCACAATGGTTATAAACAGGAAGATAAGATGGTTATGGAATTCCAGGGTAAGCCGGATGACAAGGAAATATGGGAAGTAGAACTGGATACCAATAAACTGAAAAGTGGTAACAAGCAAATTGATGATGGTCTGCGTAGTTACTTCGCCCTCATCAAAGAGAAAAACGGTGATACGTTCAAATTCCCGAAAGAGGTAGCAGATGCCAATACTTTCGATCCCAGAAACGTCAGCTTTTACCAACATATTAAATTATCCAATGCATCAGCAGACACACTGAATAAACTGGCCAAAGATATCGCCCCTACTGTATTGGGTGAAGCACTGGAAAAAGAGGAAAACAAAACGGGGTGTCCGCGTTGTAATGAAGATATCACACCTGCTATGCTGAAACAGGTTTTCAAGCAGGCAGATGATGCTACCCTTAAATCTGTAGCAGACACCTACAATAAATACATGCGGGAGATCGGTATGAACACCTGCTGGAACAAGGCGCATTTCTTTGCCCAGACATTTGTTGAATCCGGACCATCACTGCATCTGAAGAGTGGTGAAAGCTTTAACTACTACTGGGAAGACCTTGACGGTCTTTTCCCTCCGTTCAGAACGACTGCCGGAAAGGAAAAAGCGCAACTCTGGGGCCGTGCAGTAAGAAAACCTGCTATTCCGGGCGTAACAAAAGACAATGAAAAAAACATCGCCAATTACGCCTATGGTCCTGACGCTGCCAAAGGCAAGGAACTGGGTAATACAGGCGCCAATGACGGCTGGGATTTCAGAGGAAAAGGATTGATACAACTGACAGGTCGTACGGCCTATGAGTATGCCAATACCTATACAAAAAAGGAGAATGCAGATATTGTGGCCAATCCGGATCTGGTGGTATCTGATGTAAAGATTGCAGTACTCTCATCTATGGCATTCTGGAAATGGAAAGGACTACAGCAACTTGCCAATGGCAAAACGGAGGTCAAACCTATCAGTACAAAAGTGGGGAAGAATGTGGTACGGCCTGATGGTACGGATGCTTATACTGAAAAGAAAGAGGCATTTGACAAAAACACCTCTGTATTATTCAAAATAAAACAATGTACATACGGTCTGGTACCAGAAGGAGATAATAATCTCTACAAGATTGATGTGGATGCTTTCAAATATGAACTAGTCAAGAAAAACGATGCTTCCAAACAGTACCAGTTTGATATCTATATAGGCGGAAAACTAACGGCTACCGTCCTGAAGAACATCAATGACAAGAAGCTGCTACCTTTCCCCGACAGCGGACCAAACTGGGGCCGTTTCGGAGGAAGAGACGGTGGAGATGACAACTACTCTGATCCAAAAGTAGCTGCGGCTGCGCTGGGGTTCTTTTACTCACTACCTAAGAATGGCTATACCGGCAAATTGTATTTTAATGACATGTCTGCCAGTAACCAGCGTAACCTCGGGCATAAAGGGCACATACACGGGGACGATATTGACATCCGTTACCCGGGAAGCACGGACGAAGCCGGAGAAGTATTATGGTCGAAAGCAAAGGATAGCTACCCAAGTGAAGAAAAATTTGTGGAAGCACTGGAAAATATCCTTAGTATTGCCTCGAAGTGGGGCTTTAATACCAATTACGCTTACAAATCCGGCATCAAAAACACAAAGGATGCAGCACATAGCGTACATCAGAACCACTTCCATATTGGATTGAGATAGCAGATAAATGATCAATAACGATATATGAAACAATTGTTAATCATGATGAGCTTAGTATACTGTGTAAGTTGTCAGTCCGCCGGGACCGGCGCTGAAACTGACAGTACGGCTAATACTCATTTAGTGGACACGATAAAGCCAGAAGAAAAATTATACGACATGAATGTGGCGGCAATCAAAAAACACATGGAGCTGCAGAAGCACCTTGAAGATGAAAACAATAGGACCAACTATACAGATGCCGATGTAGACATTGCCATTCCCCTGCTGGCGGAAGCCTTGAAGGAAAAGAAGTTTGTACAACCTTCCAACGAGGCATTCCAGCAAAAGATCCGTAGTATTTTTGGTGAGCAGGTCTTACAGGCTAACTATTGCGGGGTGAAACAACATGATAAATTCTATACATTACTGGCAAAGGAACATGGAGATGAGTTTGATTATACGGAAGATAATATCATGGTCTCCAAAGAAAGCAATTTCCTTTTTTCTATGCCATTTCTGGGGGACTTTATCACGTTCACTGACAGTACGCATTATAAATACAACCTCTCCCCTGTACAGGTAGCCAGGAACCGTTATCTGCTGAATGACAGTAAAGCCGATCTGGCTTACCTGCTGGCCGAGGATACACTCTTCATCAAAAATTTGGTGCTCCGCTTTGGATACACAGCTGACCAGAAACTGAATGATGTCGCAATGAATGATGTCGGAAGATCAAATGATGAGGAAATCGCAAAGGTTTGTGAATATATATTCGTAAAAGACTGTAAAGGACAATTGCAAATCCGGGAAGGATTACTGCAATGGATCACGGATCATTCAGACGCGAATGAGAACAGAATGGCGCTGGCTATTACGACTATGCTACTTCTTTGTATACCAATGATGCTAACCGCACCCTGAAGAACAATCCCAATACCTATTGGGATAAGGAACAGAAGCGCAAAATAGCCGCTTATATTATCAACACATGGATGCCGTTGAATGAAAAATATGCAGCAGCGAATCCGGCTAAATGGTCAGTAGCGAATCTGATTGATAATCTCAAGGTATATGATCAGGGGCTGGAAGAATACATTGCGAAGAATAATTATTTCTCGAAGATTATCTGAAAAAAGAATAGGCGCGAGATTATAAATTAGCCTGTTTAACAGATCTGATATAATTGAAGTACGACTTACTGCGCGCAGTAAGTCGTACTTTTTTGTTTTGTTACTTATTCTATTGATTCGTCAGCAAACACCAGCTCCAAAATCAAGTGTCAAATAAACAATAATAATTTCCTATCTTACTCCCAAATTCCGGTTATGAAAAAGTTACTGACTGCCTCCCTGCTATGCATCAGCCTGTCCGCCGCTGCCCAGTTAAATGTCCATGTACCCACTATCGATGAAGTAGGCGCCACCAGACTGCCAGCTGACATTGCTCCCGTGCATGCTCCTTTTTCAATACCGGCTTTTAAAAAGCCTGTTTTTCCAAAGTACACAGTGACGGTCAAAGGACAGGGAACTTCACAAACAAAAGAGATACAACAGGCCATAGATGCTGTCAGTAAACGGGGCGGCGGAATGGTCATTATACCTGCCGGCAACTGGCACTCAGGACGTATTACTTTGAAATCCAATGTTAATCTTCATCTGGAAGAAAACGCCATATTAACATTCGGCGGAGAAATAAGCGATTATCTGCCGGTGGTCTTCACCCGTACTGAAGGTGTCGAAGTCATGTCACTGGGCGCCTGTATCTATGCAAACGGACAGCACAATATCGCCGTAACCGGAAAGGAAAACTGGTCGGTCCACCGGCTGATTGTCCTGTCAGGAAGCAGGTCATGCGGCAGGATGTGATAGAGAATGTGGTAGCAGCCAATAAACCCGTCGCTCAGCGGATATATGATGGTCATGATGGTGGTCCGGTGTATCTGCCGATGTTCGTTTCTGCTGTTAATTGTAAAAATGTCTATTTAGAGGGCCTGCAGCTGGAAATACCCCTTTCTGGAATATTGTACCGATCTATTGCGATAACGTCATTATACGGGGTATAACAGTCAATTCTGTGGGTATTCCCAGTGGAGATGGTATCGACATAGAATCCAGCAAAAATGTGTTGATTGAATATTGTACCTCAACTGCGGCGACGACTGCTTTACATTAAAAGCAGGTCGTGGAGAGGATGGCTTACGGATCGGCAGGCCAACAGAAAATGTAGTCATCCGCTACTCTCTGGCGCGTCAGGGACATGGTGGTATTACCGTCGGCAGTGAGACCGCTGCGATGATCCGGAACCTGTACGTCCATGATGTGGTATTCGATGATACAGAAGTAGGTCTCCGCTTTAAAACCCGCCGTCCGCGTGGGGGTGGTGAGAAAACCTGCATTACGAGCGGATCCGTATGCGGCTGCGTTTAGATGCTTTCAGATGGGATATGCTTGGTTCAAGAATGTATGTAGGAGCATTGGCGACCGCCTGCCTGCACGCCGGTCAATAAGCTGACACCCGTCTACAGAAATATTTACGCCAAAAACATTGTGGTAGACAGCGCCAGAGCACTGGTCAGAGTGATGGTATTCCGGATCACCAATGACAGGTTTCCATCTGGAAAATGTAGAAGCAATTGTACAAGTTTGTGCAGAGTATAGACGCCAATAACATCAGCATCTCCAACGCCAGCATATATACAACAGATCCTGCATTAACACTTACCGACACAAGGAATATCACTTTTGACAAAGTGCGTATTATCAATCCTGCGAATAAATCGTGGTGAATATCTCCGGAGATCTTACAGATAATATCCGCTTTAGTAACTCTGTCCCGGAGAAACCGGAAGGTTGGGAAACAGCCGTCTGGAAGAAAACTGAATCTCTTAAAAGCCTGATCACCCCATACGACTACTTCCTAATCCATTCTTTATCATCGCTCTGAGATCATCAGCAAGGCACCCATGTCCTGTCTACACGAAACACTGACAGGTATTTCAACGAATTGCTTAATTTCACGGCTATACATAGATGCTATACCTAAATAATGTTTGTTCGTGAACAATATCCCATTTGAACTGCACCTTACGGTGCACGACCTGTTAACCTCTGATGTTGAACATTTTGTCA
>NZ_VOHS01000074.1 GCF_007896845.1 Chitinophaga pinensis
ATTTCAGGAAAAGACTAAAACAAAGAAGGCTTTATTTCTTGTTATGATTACTACGTTTGGGACTAAACAGAATATGTATAAGCCTGGATTAGTTCAAAATGATATTACGCTAGAAGAACTGTTTAAATAAAAGGTAGTAAACATTTATCTTGTCGCCAATAGTTCACAAACCCCAATGTTCATATTTCGGCCATCTTAAATAAAGTTCCAACGGTTGGTTGATTCAGATTCGTACTCCATTGACACTGCAGTTGAGCTAATTCTAATTGGTAGGCTAACCGTAGATTAGTTTTTCCTTCTCTAATAGTACAAGCTTTATTTCTATTATATCTGGTTCCGGAACCTGTCATTATGCAAATAACAAAAAAAAGCAAATATACTATCACGCAATTATAAAGAGGTCGAACCAGTAGTATAAGTTAACCAGCCCTCAGAATTCCTCTATTATTTACCATCGTTCATTTGAGTTGACATGAAAAGGTTCAGCAGCGATTTTATTGCCCCTGCTCTGTTTAAAACGGAGGACGGACATTTGTCTGAACAGTGCTGCATTAAAGTAAAGCCAGCCGGATAAATCCAACTGCTTAAAAGCGATGGTGCTTACTGCAATCCTTATGTCACAACAGTTTAATCCAAATATGGTTTGATCACCTGCTGACAATAATCCCAGACTGTCTTTTCATTCGCTGGCGAATAGTATTTATCGTTCGCTTTTTCTTCACCTTTAGGGCCAAAATATTTCCGGTGACGCCTTGCAGTCCGGGCGAAACAGCCGCTAAAATACTACTGCCGGCCGCCTTCTCAATGGATATCATCATGGGGCGCCAAAGGAAATAGATAATTTTCCATTTCAGGGATTTTACTGCTTCACGTCCGGGACTTGTTTGTGTTGATCCGGGATGTACGGTATTAAATGTGATATTACTGATTCCTTGTTTCGGCACTTCGGTAACGAGGCGACGCATTATCCAGATGACGTACAACTTAGAAAAAGCGTAAGCCTTGGACATTGAATAATTCTGCGTTAATTCAATGTCATTGATAGCAGGTTTACCTTCCATTGCGTGGGATGCAGAAGATACTGTTACGACCCGTGCAGATTTGCTTTTTTTCAATACGCTGAGTAATAAGGTTGTTAATAACAGTGGTGCAAACAGATTTTACCATTGTTTCTCCAAGCCTTCAGCAGTCATTTCTCTTTCTCTGTAAACTGTGCACCTGCATTGTTTACGAGTACATCGATATGATCATATTTTGTCTGATCTTTTCTGCGAAGGCTTTCACTTCGGCAAAGAAAGGAAGTCTGCTATAAACATGTCTATTTTATCACTACCAGATTCCTTTTTTATCTCATCATAAGCTGCCTGTCAACCAACTATCTGAGTGAACTACTGCGCAATATTACCGGCATGAGCACACAGCAGCATATTCATGCGTTTATTATAGACAGAGCAAAAGTTTTGCTCACGACAGGTCTTTCTATTAGTGAAATTGCCTATCAGCTTGGCTTCGAGTACCCCGGTTATTTTAACCGGCTTTTTAAAAACAAAACTGGCCGGACACCTGTGGAATTCAGGAATATGAATTGACATAGGTCACCCTATGATATCTGTCATCCGCAAGGGGAATAGCGCGCCCTACGTACAAGGGAGTGACACAACGGCGGCAACATAGTCATACTGCTGCCGGCTACACAACATTAATAAATGCAGTACTGGCTATAAACAAAAAAGGCTTTATGAATTTCTTCATAAAGCCTTTGCATTTCAAAAACCGGTCAAAATAAAAGTGCCGGGGTGTTTAAAGGGAAAGCATCATACCGACAATAATGACGCCTCCACCCGTCCGGGCACGCTATGGTCTGACAATTGCCCCTTTTCTTTATTGCTGAGTAGTTCGAATACATATATTTCACCCCATACAGGATACATGAAGTCTAAAAATTCCTTTGGTGTCTGCACGGTATCAGGATCTGTTTTGCGATACCATTCCGGTGCAGGCCAGCGGATGGACAGGGTATTAGCTCCTTTTCTGAGCAGGGAGATATCCGGGATATCCAGATTTACTGTTGTCCATTTTTCTTCCAGCTGCAATGTTGATAATGGCTCACCGTTCAGCAGTACCCGTATTTCCTGATTTGTACCGGGCGCTCTGGCAATCAGTTTTGCGGAGAAGCCGATGCTTGCATCTGCGATGAATGTGAAATCAGAGCGATGGTTACGAGCCTGATAGTAGTTGAGTTCGGGCAATTCTACGTTGAAAACATCGTAGCTGGTGGCTGAATAACAGGTTTCCAGCAGATCGATGGATTTACCGGGAGCAGGTACGTGTTCTGCGATACGCAGTGCCAGAATATCATCGGCCAGACTTTCACCCGGTGTAGATGCCAATGGCGCCATAGCATCCACCAATGCAATATCCAGCAGTTTCCGACGGCGTTCATGAATAAATCCGAGACCACCTTCATACTGCGTAAAGATGCCGCTTTCGACCACTTCTTCATGCGTTTTGCAGAGGGTGTTCTGTAATCTGCGGGAAGAGAAATCGATAAAGTTGCGCATCACTTCTTTTGCCTGATCGGTCGCATCAGCGGCCTCCTGACAATGATATTGCAGGACTGGCGCTGCCTGTCCGTAGTGTGCGTTATGTACAGCTGCGGCCACATGTGCTACTGCGCGTACTTCATCATCAGGATACAGTCCGCTGTCAGCACTGATGCTCACAGGTGTACCTAATAGTACACCGGCTACTGCTTCTGCAGTAGGATGCATAGACAATTTAATCCCCTGTACTGTCAGGTGACAATAGTCAAGGAAATATTCACGTCCCGGCAGGGAATCAGGAATCGCTTTACTGAACACAGCAGGAAGATCTACCACGGTAATGCCTAAGGAAGGTGCTTCTTTCAGGATGGTTTCTCTTATGACACGGAAGCAGCGTGGTTTGCTTTCTGCGCGACCGTACATAGATGTATCGCGGGCACTTTCCATCAGGCTGCGTGCGGCCTGCCAGTCGCCGGCTTCTTTGCGGCAGATGGCTTTCCACTCATAACCCAGCGGATGTGTCATATCCAGGGCAGTCATGCGGGAAGAGATATTTTCCAGCAGGTCATAGTTATTTGCCCGTAATGCTTCTTCTCCGTTTTCTACCAGTGCAGCCCATTTGGCAGCACCGGAGCCGGTCAGACGGGTTGCATTTTTCTCTTGTGGATTACTATTCCAGTCCCCCAGGTTAAACTCCGGAATAACGAAGGTAACCGGAATGCCGGATTGCGCTGACAATGTATTTACATATTGCAGGAAGCCGGATATCATATCACGGAAACGGGTTTCCAGCAATGCGCGTACGTCGGTCAGCAGTCCGCTGTTCTGCAGGCGACACAGTTCCTGATAATCAGCAGGCGAAACGCTTTCTTTCATTGTGTGCAGCCAGTTATTACCTGCAAAGATCACTACAGCTGCTGGTTTCAGGGCGAGGGCTTCTGGTAGTAAACCTCTTAATATGGGCAGCGAAAGATCTGTTCTGGCGAGGTCAAGTACTTCGGTGTCGAGTGTACCGGGCGCAGCCTGATTCAGCAGTGCTTCCAGTTCTTGTGCAACTGTATAAAACGGATCGTACAGGTATCCTCTTGCAACAGATTCACCGAGGAGGATCACGCGTTTCTTACCGGCTGGTGGCTGCGGAGAGAACTGATGGTTCTTTGCCCACAACCACCAGTCCATGCGTGCGTTTACATCACGCGTATATAACTCTTCTCCCTCTTCTTTACCCAGGGTCCAGATACCGACACGTTCAGGTAATGAGGAGCTGATAGGGTTATTTTCCTGTGCAGCTACAGTTGTTGCAGCAGGGAGGTCCTGTGTACCGGGCAATTGCTCAACACCTAAAGCTGTTGCCAGTGAATTGATTTCGCCGGAAAACGCGGAACCTGCATTTTTATATAACAGAGAGGCAAGCTGGTTTGCCTGTTCTTGCTGGATTGCTATTGTATTGCTCATAAACTGTAGTTGCTTAGATGAAAGTATAAGTGTTACGCTGTGATGCATATTTGGTGGTCATGACGCCGGAAATCCATTCCAGTATTCCCAGCTCATTGTCTTCACGATCAATGATAAAGTCTTCTACTACCAGTACATCTATATTGGTGCTGATGAAGCAGTTGATGGCGTCTTCCGGTGAGCAGACGATTGGTTCACCTTTTACGTTGAACGAAGTGTTCAGGAGGATCGGACAACCGGTCAGCTCGTTGAAGGCTTCCAGCAGGTTGTGGAAACGCGGATTGCTGTTGCGGGTGACCGTCTGTAATCTTGCAGAACCATCTACGTGTGTGATGGCTGGCAGTTCCAGCGGAGATATCACCTGACAGGTTTCCAACATGAAAGGAGATTCATGATCAATATCGAAGTGTTTGCGGTATTCGCTGTCGAGTGCAGCAGGAGCGAAAGGTCTGAATCCTTCTCTTTTCTTCACCATGGCATTGATCTTATCGCGCATTTCTGTATCTCTTGGATCAGCGAGGATAGACCTGGCGCCCAGTGAGCGCGGACCGAATTCCATTCTGCCATGGAACCAGCCGATCACTTTACCTTCTGCGATACGGGCTGCGGTTTCTTTTACCAGTGTATCCTGATCACCTTCGAAGCTGTGGTAGCGAAGCGAAGTAGATTCCAGTACTTTACGGACGTGATTTGCTTCATAGCGGGGGCCGAGATAGACATGACCCAGTTTGCCGGGTTTCATAGGTTCTCCGCTGAGCTTTGTATAAGCCAGACTGGCGGCACCTAATGCACCACCCGCGTCATTGGCGGCAGGTTGTACGAATAGATTTTTAAAGGGTGTATTTTTTATGATTTTACCATTTGCCACGCAATTGAGTGCAACACCACCTGCCATACAAAGGTTTTCGCTACCTGTTTTGCGGTAGAGATATGCTGCTTTGTCGATCAGTATTTCTTCGAGTACTACCTGCAGACTGCGGGCAATATCCATGTGTTCCTGATCAACTGATACACCACGTACCCGGGCAGGTTTGCCGAATAAACCGGCGAAACGGTCTGTGAACATGCGGCTTTCTTCGAGGAAGTCGAAGTATTCCAGATTCAGTTCATATTTTCCGTCATCGAGTATTTTAATCAGCTGGCGGACCTGATTCACGTAAGTGGGTTTGCCATAAGGGGCAAGACCCATTACCTTGTATTCTCCTTCGTTCACTTCGAAGCCGAGGAAGTTGGTGATTGTGCTATATAATAAACCGAGGGAATGCGGATAGCTTACTTCTTCCCAGAGGTCAATATCTGCGCCGTTACCTGTGCCATAGGTTGTTGTGGCCCACTCTCCTACTCCATCTACTGTGAGGATGGCTGCATTGTCAAAACCGGAGTAGTGATAGCTGCTGGCGGCGTGTGACAGGTGATGGTCAAAAAATTCGATCCGTCCTTCATAACCGAGTATGTCGCGGATCTCCTGTTCTACCCAACCCGGGCGGAATTTCTTACGTAATACATCTGAGCGATTCCAGATACCACTCCATAACTGGCGGCCCAGTTTCTTGGCAGGATCTTCATAAAACGCGATACAATCAACATCATTGATACCAATACCTGCTTCTTTGAGGCAGTATTTCAGCGCCATCCGTGGAATTGCGTCATCTGCCTTGAGTCTTGAAAATCTTTCTTCTTCTGCTGCGTATTTCAACTTGCCATCCTGTACGAGGCAACAAGCAGAATCATGATAGAGGGCTGAAATGCCGATTATATTCAATGCCATAAGACTAGAATTTGTAATAGTTTTAAAAGGGTCAATCCATATTTATGGAAAAGTCATGAATGGTTTGTTGTATGCTGGCTACCTGTTTTTCCAGTGAGGAGCGTTCTTTTTTACTGGCTGTTTTTTTCAGCAGATCCATTTTGAATCCGGCCAGTAGTTCGAGGTTACCGAGCATGCCTTTTTTATCCATCAGCTGATCATCAATAGAGGCGGCGATCTGTTGAAATTGTTTCAGTCCGTAGTCAATTGCTTCTACGTCATTCAGTGTAGACAGATAGCGCAGGTATTTCACCAGATAATCTTGTTTCTGGCGGTCACGCTGTCTGGATACGATGGATAGAAATGCCTGATTATCTTTTGGGTCTTCATTGCCCAGATAGATATCCAGTATTGTGCTGGCCATTTCGTTGTCTTCGAGGAAGGGCGTCAGCTGTTGTGCGGCCAGTTGTTTATCCAGCTTATTCAATCCTATCAGTGCGGAGGCGACTACGTTATAGGATGAATCTTTCAGTGACTGTACGAACAGTTGTTTGTAAGCAGGATCTTTCAGGCTGCGTAATGCTTTGACGGCGGCCTGTCTCACCAGAGGTTCTGCATCATAGCGTGCGAGGCTGTCTATGGTACCGGCATATGCTTTACGGGTGTCTGTATTTTCGAGGTCCGTATACTGAACGGCAATTTTCCGGAGTCCGTCATTGGCATCATGCAGGGCTGTCCGCAAAAATGCGCGGGCCAGTGCACTGGTATCCTGCGCTTGTACGCAGGCTTTGAGGGCTTCTCTTCTATCGAGGTAATTGCCGGCATATTTATACTGATAAAGAAAGGCTTCGAGTGATTTTCTGTCTGTCTTCTTACAGATCAGGTGTTTACCAGCATCTACATTTACCAGTGCGGGTCTGGTGTTTTTATCAGGATAAGAAAGGGTGAATACCTGTGAACGGCTGTTTACTTTTATGTCTTGTGTGGTGCGTTTACCATTTGTATAAAGGTCCACTTTCAGGGGGAGCGTAAAGATGTCGCCTTTTTGTTGCTGATCGATTTTGATGGCTACTGTACCTGCGACATCGTTGTATTCGTAGGAGATATCCAGTACAGGAAATCCGTCACGGTAGAACCATTGATCCCAAAACCATTTCAGGTCGTTGCCGCTGGCTTTTTCGAATGCTGTCCGCAGGTCTTCTGCATCCACGGCTTTGAAAGCATTTTCAGACAGGTAGCTCCGCAGGGCGGCAAAAAATTTATCTTCTCCAACGAGGTCACGTAGCATACTAAGTATGTTGCCTCCTTTTTCATAGGTGACAGCGTCAAACAGCTCTGTTTCATCTTTGTATGTTTTATATATCAACGGATGATCGTGTCCTTCTTTTTGCTGCTGGAAATACTTCAGCATGGATTCATAGGAATGGTGATGTGCTGCGTCTTTGCCGTAGGCATATTCACCCCAGAGTACTTCTCCGAAATTGGCGAAGGATTCGTTCAGGGCGAGTTGTGACCATTCTTCGCAGGTAACGAGATCACCAAACCATTGATGAAAAAGCTCATGTGGAATGATCCATTTTGCGTCTTCATCTCCCAGCAGGGCTCTTGGATTTCTGCGCAGCAGATCGCCGAAAAGGGTGGCGGTTGTATTTTCCATACCACCGGAGAAATAATCCTTTACGACGATCTGTGCGTACCCCGGCCAGGGGTATTTGTAGCCCAGTTTTTCAGAGAAGAAGCTGAGCATCTTCGGGGTAGCACCAAAGATCTGTTTTGCATAGGTGCTGTATTCCGGTTCCATGTAATAATCGACCGGGACACCATTCCAGTTGTCGTGGACAACATCGAATTTTCCTACAGCCAGCATAAACAGATAAGGTGCGTGAGGCGAAGTCATTGACCAGATATCGGTGCGGGTACCGTCCGCTTGTTCCTGTTGGTCTTTTAAGACGCCGTTTGACAGGGAGCGATATTTTGCAGGTACAGTGATACTGATCTCGGATGTACTGCGTTGATCCGGCTTGTCGATCGTCGGAAACCATGAGGAAGCACCGGAGGTTTCACCCTGTGTCCATACCTGAAACAGAGGACCATCCTTGTCGTTTCCTGCGGGAATAAAGTAAATCCCTTTTGTGGTTTGTACCGGCCCGGCTACACCACCCGTTAATGCATCGGGTTTGGCGGTGTATGCGATATGTACCGTGTACTGTTCGTCTTTACCGTATGATCTGTCCAGCTTTATCAGCAATTGTGTGCCGGTTGATTTATACGGCAAAGGCAGACTTGCTTTACCTTTTTGCAGGGTGACGGTTGTCACGTCCATGCTTTTCGCATCCAGTATCAGGGAATCCTGCCGGGGCAGGGCTGCCTGCAAAGTGATCCAGGCTTTCCCATGTACGAGGTGCTGCGGATAATCAAACGATATATCCAGTCGTGTATGCACCAGACGGGCATACTCCGGAGGGGCGTCTGCCGGAAATGCGACAGCAGACAGCCGGTATACCTGTAGGCATGCAGCAAGTACTGCGCTACGGCATACATTAGTTAACAGACCCATAAAAAGATGTTTTAATAAAGAGAAAGGGGGATCCCGGAAGCCTGTCGGGGTACTTCCGGGATTATTAGAAAAAGGCGGGGTAACAACTTATTGGCTTACTTACCTGTGATTAGTTTTCTTTCTTTACGCGATCTTTTTCATCTTTTGTACTATCTCCACGTTTTGCTACTTTCAGTTTTGTGTTACCAAACATGTAAGTAAAGGTCAGCCAGGCGACACGTGTTTCAAACCGGTTGAGGATGGCTACGTCCACGTTGTTGTAAACGGCTCTTCCTTTGAAACGATTTGTGTTGAATACGTCGCTTACTCTCAAACGTATACTACCTTTTTTGTTCAGGACATTCTGTTTCAGTCCTACATCCAGTTTGTACTGTGCTTCTGCTTTTATGAAGCCATACAGCCATGGGGAGAGATAGAAACCTCCTACATCCAGGAACAGGTTTTTGGTGAGTTTAAAGGATTGATAGATGTTGATGTTAACGTCATAGTTATCAAAGTTGCGATAGCTGCCGGCGTTATCGTCTATGTACTGGCTACGATTGAAGGTCACTGTGTTGTCGGTTGACCACCAGTCTGTGATGTCTTTTGAATAGGAAACGCTGGCTGACACCGTATGTAATTTCTCAAGATTACGCAGGAAAGATTTGGTGGCATTGGTACCTGCTTCCTGCTGAATGTCTTCTGCTATCACGTCTTTTGTAAGACCGTAGCGTGCGACAAATGTAACTTCGTTTCTCCATGAGTACGTAGCTTCAAATGAATGTGTATAAGCGGGTTTTAAGTAAGGATTACCTTCGCGGAAAGTATAACGGTCATCATAAAACCGGAAGGGGTTCAGATCCTGATAGCTGGGTCTTTCGATGCGTTTACTATAAGAGACCATCAGTTCATGATCTTTCGCCAGTTTACGGCTC
This sequence comes from Chitinophaga pinensis, assembly GCF_007896845.1. GTDB lineage: Bacteria > Bacteroidota > Bacteroidia > Chitinophagales > Chitinophagaceae > Chitinophaga > Chitinophaga pinensis_C. The sequence goes on from NZ_VOHS01000074.1 coordinate 9,217, forward strand.
AGGAACAAGCTGGGGAACAGATTGGTGTAGGAACGTTCTGTACGGGTATTCAGGGTCACTGAATTACCGTCAGAATTGGTTTGTTCTACACGTAAGCCTGCCTGCAGACTTGTTTTGCTCCATTTTTTACTGAAGTTCAGGTACCCTGCATTGATATTCTCCTTGTAGATGAAATGGTTCGTCTGAGATTTGGAAATGATCCATTCACCACTAAGCAAAGAGTCAAAGCGGGCATCATTATCTGTAGATACGAAGCTTGTTTTGAGACCAGCTTCGATCTTCGCCTGTCTGGCCAGTGGATATACCAGATCGGTTTTAGCGGCGAAGACTTTTACGATCGTGGGAAAGTAGTTGCGTACATAATCAGGTTCTCCGATATTAACACCCTGACTGTCGTATAGGGTATTGACGAAGTTTCTGTTGATGTTGTTGCGGAAACGCGAGTAATCGACGTCTACGCCTAACTCTCTTCCCAGTGTATCCAGTTTGCCGCGGTAATTAAAGTTACCGCCGATGTTATTAAAGCCTGATTTCTCACGGGCGTTAGCAGTCATCATGGAATCCACTTTCAGTTTTTCTGTGCGGATATTCGTAGTGTTGTCAACTTTTGTGCGTTGATCATTGGCGTACCCCATTACCTGCAAGCCAATAGCATGAGAGGGGTTGATGTTGTAGACGATACCGGCTTTATAGTTGTGAGTACCCAGTTCATTGTGGGTTTCACCGGAGCGGCCAAAGAAGGTACTGCTGACATCATTTCTGACGTCTCTGTCAATATCGAGGTATTTGACAGAGTGATTGAAGGAATAAGTGTAGTCGCCTGTGAGGTTGACTTTATTCTTTTTGTAGTTCAGGGTAATGCCACCTCTATATTTTTCTCTCCGGCCGTAACCGAAGCCACCGGTAACGGTACCATTGAAGCCTGCGCTACCGTTTTGCTTTGTTCTGATATTGATCACTCCACCAGTACCTGCGGCGTCGTATTTAGCGCCCGGCTGAGAGATAATCTCTATTGTAGCGATTGTGTTGGAGGGCATGCTTTTCAGCAGGTTGCTGACCTGTGCGGCAGACAGATAAGTTGGCTTACCATCTATCATGATCAGGGGACTACTTTTTCCGTATAGCTGGACTTTGTCATTGTTGGAGATTGTCACACCCGGCGCCAGTTGCAGTAGTTCCAGAGCGGTACTACCGGTCGCCAGCAGGCTGTTTTCAATGTTCATGACTGTTTTATCCAGTTTACGTTCTATCAGTGGTTTTTTGCCGGCAACAACGACTTCTTTGATATTGCTGACATTCTGTTCCATTGAGAGGCTACCGAGGTCCGGCGGGCTGGCAGCTGCATTTAGTGTCAGGGGCTTCCGGATCGTCTTGTATCCTACAAGGGAAACATGCAGTACGTAGCTGCCGTCGGGAATAGTACCCAGGTCGAAAACGCCGCTGGCATCGCTCACCACTGTCTTTACCAGACTCGTATCAGAGGCCCTGAGCAGGCTGACGGTGGCAAACTCTAATGCTGTACCACCAGTACCGGATAAACGTCCTTTCAGCCCGTTTCCGGCGGCCGGTTGCTGTGCATACATGCTACCTGAGAAGATCAGTAGCAGGAATGACAGCAACCAGTACGGCGTCTTTACATTATAGAAAATCTGCATAACAATTGTTATTTGAGGTAATGATTGTTTCCCAAACTTAATTTGCAGAAAAGATGGGTTAAAAACTGTTACACCAACCGGGATTTTTTAAGTACCAAAACCGGTGGTCAGGATTCGATGATATCCTCCGTACATAAGGGTTTGACTCTAATTGTTTCACTTTCCGGCACTTGCATCGCCAGATGCACTTTATAGCCGTCCATCAGAACGAGGTCATAAAGGTGCCAGGTATGTCCGGCGAGGTTGGCACAACCATTCTGGACAAGAATGTCTTTGACCGGAAAGTTGAGGCCTGAGCCTTCTGCTTTTACCAGCGCTTCTTTCTGTGTCCAGAGGTTATAGAAAGCGTCCTGTTCCAGTCCGGGATAGCGGTAGATCTCTTCCAGTTCCTTTTCAGAGAACATGCTTTCAAAGTCTTCCAGACATACCGGTTTTACGGCTTCGATATCGATTCCGATCCTGTTATGTTCTGCGATGGCGCAGATCACATAATCACCGGAGTGGGAGATATTGAAGTCGAGGTTTGTATTTTCAAAAAAGGGTCGCTGATAAGCGGAGAACTTGATGTCATTCAGCGACAAATGTCCGTACCCTAACTGCCGTAACGCGTACAGCAGCAGCATGCGACCGAGGAGACTGGCCTGTGCATCGTGCCGGTGCACCAGCCTGCTCAACCGGTTCACAAACTGACCGGGCATCAAACGCAACCAGGCCTTATAGATGGCTTCGGGCAGCGGGCTGTTTTCACAGTAATAAACGTACACCATAAAAAAAGATTCAGGTTAAACCAATACAGATTCATAGAGCAGTTCTTTTTCTCCGAACAGGCGCTCGGCTACAATACCTTCTTTACGGCATTCAGCGACCAATCTGTTGGATGCTACGATAGGGTTAGCCCGCTCATCGTAACGGATACTGCTGATAAATTCAAGCCATGGCTCCAGCCCCATTGCGTAAACATATACTTCAGCCGGCGAGAGGGCTTTTACCAGATCTATTCCACGTTGGTAATCAGACCCTGCCAATCGTCGGGAGAAATCTTTCTCCCGCGACAGTTCTTCTGTCAGCAAAGGTCCATACAACCAGGTCAGAGGGGCACCATCGCATTCCATTCCGAGGAAGAGTACATCGACGTCTCCGATCACTTTTTGTACGTGCTGATACAAGCGGGGTTCTACATTGCAGGAGTCTGCACAGAAAAGCACGGAGAAACCATCTGTTTTTACGTGATAGCAGCTCTTGGTGTTGATGTTCAGATCGCAATGTTCTCCAATGAAAGGAATGCCGGTGATGGTACAATCGCCCAGTGTGATATCGTCAAGGTTACCGATCTCAATGACGTTTTTAAATCCGATTTCTTTAAACATCAGTTTGAGACAGGGATCCTGCAGTGATCCTGAAGTTGTTTTGGGGATCACAAGGTGTTTAATCTTATGCCTTAAGGGCAATAATGTTTCGAAGAGGATGTGATCCTGATGGTTGTGTGTGATCAGCACGTAGTCGATTTCATCGGGCAGATCCACATCAGAAAACCTGTCTACTTCATGCTGGTATCCATAATAGGCAACCAGAGGGTCAACCAGAATGGAAGTGTTTTTAGTTTCTAACAGGATACAGGCATGACCGAAGTAACGCATCCTGATTCTGTCTCCATCATAAGGCTCGTAGGGAACCGGGGCTTCTTCGGTAAAAAAAGATGCGAACAATGCAGGATCACTGATATCAAAATCGACCGTTTCCATCAGTTCTTCCATGGTAGAAGGTTCTCTTTTCATGCGGGACACCGCATCAATAAAGGGGTGACGGAACGGGATTCCGAGGTTCAGTACGTTGGGTTCTTCTAATCGGGGTGTACTGAGAACAAAGGGTCTTTCATCATTTTCCGTGATCCACATGGAAATACTTTGGAGGCTTTCGTCATATATAGGGCTTTTGTAGAGTAATGCTTCTATCAGGCGGAAAGAAGGGTTATTATTCAGGTCATATACCAGTTCGACATATCCTTTGAGAATGTCGGGTACTTTTTCGTATAAAGGTTCCAGAGAGGTGCCTTTATCATATTGTTTCAGTAAGGCGTCCAGTTCTTTGATGGCTGCAGTAAATTCCAGCTGCGAAGCGCCTTTCTGCTTTGTACCCTCCCGTAGTTGTTTAATTTCTTCCACGCGGTTAGTCGCATAATCCATAAAGGGGCCTCCCAACAGTTTCGGGTTCTTTGCTGCTGCTGCATGGATGGCAGGCGCCTGTACGTAGGAGTCCATAATCTTCAGGTGTCTGCCTACGATATTCATGGCGCCTGTTGCCGGAGATATCAGGTGCGACCAGGCGTACCACTGAAAATAAAGTGGCTCCAACACTACATTAGGCTTGAGGTATAACGGCCTGTTATTCATAATTAATTTATTAGACGTTTAGCGTTTGTTTAATGAGACGTGCAATATCGAATGCACGGTCGAAGATGAAGAAGTGGTTACCCGGATAGGATATAACATCAATCGGCGCCACTGTTTCCATTTGCCACTGTTCTGCTTCTTCGCGGGTGACAAATTCATCATATCCGATGATTACGGTAACAGGTATGTCGAAGGGTGTGGTTTCTTCGTAGTTATATTTTTCAATGGCCTCGAAATCGGCGCGGAGAATGGGTTCAAAATAATGTTGCAGTTCTTCGTTCTGCAATATTTCATCCGGACTACCACCAAGGTCTTTCAGTGCACTCCAGAACTCGTTTTTAGGTAGTTTATGTCTGCCCGGCAGTTTAGACTTACTGGCGGGAGCGCCACAACCTGACAGGAACAATCTTGCCGGAGGTGGCAGATCGGCGTCCAAGGCCATGCGAGTAACCAGATAGGCCAGCATAGCGCCCATACTATGACCGTAGAAAGCGTAGGGCTCATTCAGGCCGGAGCGGATCTGATTAAAAATATCTGCGGCCATCTGGTGCAGGTCTTTTATGAGAGGTTCTCTTATCCGCCTTCCCCTGCCGGGCGGCTCAAGCGGAATCCATCGTACGCCTTCATTCATATAGATTTCGAAGGGTTTCAGAGAGTAGACGCTGCCTCCTGCAAAGGGAATCGAAAAAATATTCATGGGATTTATTTTACGAGTTCAGGTTGTTTTGCATGCTGCAGTTTCACATCTCTTGCTACTTTACCAAAATCGAAGTGCAGGATGCGGTCTGCCTGTCCGTAGTATTTGTCATCATGGGTTACGGCGATGACTGTTTTATTCATTTGTTTTAATACCGGAATGATCTGTTCGTAGAAGTAGGCTCTGAAATGCGGGTCTTGTTCGGCTGCCCATTCATCCAATACCATGACATCCCTTTTTTCCATCAGGGCGTAGATCAGGGCGAGGCGTTTGCGCTGCCCCATGGACAGTTTATTGTCTATCGATTTCTTCTGATGGTCGAAGCGTACGACATCTTCAAGTTCCATCATCGTGAGATATTTCTGTAGTACGGGGTTGTTTTCGTCCAGGTCAAAACCATCGTAGTTTTCATTGAACAGGTAAACACCGGTAAATATTGCCGACAGACGGTCGCTGTAATGCGGGTAGCTGTTCATGACAAGGGCTTGTCCGTTATAGAGCAGTGAACCTTGAGTTGGCATATAGATACCTGTCAGCAGATTAATGAAGGTACTTTTACCGCTGCCGTTGCCTCCCGTTATGAATATAACTTCTCCCTTTTTGATGGAGATATTAAAAGGACCAGCAGCAAACAATTTGTTACCGGCGGCATCTTTGTATTCGTAGGCCGCGTTTTTGAATTCAAGCCCAGTGAAACTGCGGGACAATTCTACCGGTTGCTCTTCGAGATCATACTGCGGATAGGTGTCTATTTCTTTTTCCAATCCGTCAATTCTTTCAACCGCTATTTTCAGGCGGGTAAAGAAGGGCACCGACGAGATCAGAGTAGCCAGAGGCCCCATGATATACAGGATAGTGAATACAAAAGCGGTAATACGTGCGGAGGGTATATTCAGTACCTGGGGCATCACAAACAGTATCAATCCAATTACTACATACCAGCTATAGTTGCCTGTGAGTTCGTTTACAAGATAACGTACTGAGGTGCGGTCATTGAGTTCTTTACTACCCAGCAGGGTGCGTTTGATATACCGTTCGTAAATGCTGTTGTTTCTGTTCAGACTCATTTTTATTTCCCGGAAGCCATTCAGAAAGTCGCGCAGATAGCGGTGATAATCATTCTGCAGGTCCCGGACTTCATTGAGTTGTTTTTCTATCGAATTGTTGCGCAACAGATAAAAAGCGAGCAGCAACCCCATAAAGAAGAGAACCATTGCGCCAGCTTTCCACGATAGCCAGAACATGTAGGAAAGTCCGCAGAGAATAATGACGATAGAATTGACTGCGTTGACAAAGTTGGAAGGTACCTGTGCCAGCAGGCGGGTATCCTGTATGGCGGTGTACACTCTTTGTGCGCCCAGCTTTTCAAAAGATTCAAAGGTGGATACCCTGAGCTTATCGATTACCCCGGATTCATACTCAAACACGATACTGTTTGTCAATCTCGCAATATAAGTCTGAAAGGTTTTATTCAGCAGGAAGGACACTACCAGTAATCCGGCGTACACCCAGCTTTGCGGGGCTACTATAAAAGGCAGCCCCACGCCGGCGATAACATTGTTGATGAACACCATGATACTACCATATACCAGGCTATTTACAATTCCCAGCAAGGCGATCATAACAAAAAAGCTGCCTGACTTGTACTTCAGTAATCTAATAAGGTTCATGATAAACACGGTTAATGAATGAAACTTCTGGAATATCCCAGTTGAAATAAATATGCGGGTAAGCGGGTATCTTTTATTATACTGTAATGGTCACCTTGCAGGCGATGATAATCGAAGCTACCCGTTGTGAACAGTTGCCAGTTCTCCATCAGTGGAGCATCCCGACCGTCTGCCTCAAAAGCGACGATATCACCTTTTATCTTACCAGCGGGCTGATAGGCATACATGATATTGCAGGATGACCGGTACATTTTCTTCAGGTGTGCTTCCTGTGGCAGTTCACCATCTGATAGCCCCCAGCTGCGTAGTTCGCGGACGAAGCGTTGTTCCAATATATCATCTGCGGGCAGGATTTTTATTCCCGTTGTATGTGCCGGTGCTTCTTTATCCAGCAAGAGGAGTGTTACGATCTTACCTGCTGTTTCCAGCTGACGGGCTGTTTCATAAGCGATTAGTGCGCCCATCGAATAGCCCATCAGCATGTATTCTTCCGCCGGCACTTTTTCAAGCAGTTGCTGTACGAAAGTGTCTGCCATTTCCTCAACAGAAGCAGCGAATTCACCACCATCGAAACCTTTGTATTGCATGCCGTAGCAGGCATACTGTTCTTCCAGTTGTTCAGCCAGTTGTTTATAGATAGTGGCAGAACCGATAACAGGCGGAATGAAGATCAGCGGAGGCGTTTCTGTTTCCTGTGAATTGTTTAGCGGGAACAGCAGGTTTCAGCTGTTTCTTCCGGTTTTTTCGAGGAATGTGGCCAATGATGCTATATCAGGATATTCATATAGTTCTTATGCTTGCCCGGCGATTAAAGGCCTTTGCGACTCTTACCATCAGACGTATTCCTTTTAAGGAATGGCCACCCAATGCGAAGAAATTGTCATGGATACCGATCGGGCTACGTTGCAGCAATTCCTCCCATATAACAGTCAGTTCTCTTTCTGTCGCTGTACGAGGTGCTTCATATACCGTGGTAGCAGCAATATCCGGATCAGGCAATTTTTTACGGTCTACTTTGCCGTTAGCGGTGAGTGGCAGGCTTTGTACTGTAATGTTATATGAAGGGTGCATATAGCGGGGCAATTTATTGCGCAG
>NZ_VOHS01000075.1 GCF_007896845.1 Chitinophaga pinensis
ACGAGTCTGGTGTATTTGTGTATACAGATGTATGAGGCCACGGGCAAGCGGCGATATCTGGAAAGAGGCCTTGTATTGGTGGAATATTATCAGGAGGGTATTTTACAGCAGGTCGTGCAGGATGATTTTATCAGCGGACATGCAGGTAATTTATTTGTGCTGACACAGTTGCATGCTATACAAAGGATGAATCGTTGCGTTTGGTGATCAGGCAACTGGCGGACAAACTGGTAGCACATGCAAGGATCGCCTCTCAGGGACTACGCTGGGGGCATCTGAAGCGGTCGTATGACTGTCTGACCGGACTATCTCATGGCGCCTCCGGAATAGGGCATGCTTTACTGCAGGTTGCCTGTTATTTTGGGATGAAGGGCTACGTTATCTGGCAATGCAGGCATGGGAGTATGAGATGAAATATTATGACCCGGAGTTGAAGAACTGGCTGGACCTGCGACTAACAAGCACCAACTTAGAGGAAGAGGTTATTATGGACTGGCAGATAGCTGATTTTCGCAGCTATCAGTGACGTGAATGCATGGGCACATGGTGCAACTGGTATCGGATTAGCCCGCATGTATGCGTGGAAATTGAGCACGGAAGCACATTTGCTACTGAATGTGAGTGGGCATTGACGCGTTGCTTACAGGAAGCTGCTACCTTGAACCGTGGAGATTTTACCTTATGCAGTGGTTATGCGGGAATGGGTATGTTTTTATTACAGGCGGGCGCTGTATTTGAAAGACCGGCTTTGCGGCAGGCAGCGCAACAGGTCGCATTGGCCGCTATCAGTTATGAGGCACATGGTACATACAATAGTTACATTAAGGATGCGCAACACGACCGGGATTATTTTCAGGACTGGCAGGCGTAGGGTATCTGTTTGTGAATGTATTGTACCTTATAAGGAGGATACGGTGATAGCACCCCTGATCAATATGGAGACAAAGGATCGCCCCTTATATGGGCATGGGGTAGTCCGGCAACAGTTGTTTAACCGTTACTATGATAAGTCATTACAGGCTTATCCTGCGGCAGTTCTCGCCAAAGATATAAATGAACTGGAGCGGTTGTTCGCTGCTAAGATGCCTGATCAGGATTGTTTATTTATGAAAGGAGTCTGACGAAGTCTGGAAGTTTCATAGAGGATGGTTGTGTTATCACCAACGCAATCAGTTGCTGGAAAGAAGAATGGCTATTTGTTGCAGGAAAGTGATAGTGTACTGCTACAACACATTTTTATGACAGTACCGGCATTGACAGTATGTGCCACCGAACGCGCCTGGCATCATGCCGCTGTTGGGGCTCAACAACATAGCAGCGGCTATTATTATGTACATGTTGCACATGTGGAAGGGGTGAGTACATTCCTGTTAATCATTTCACTGCTATTTTGTTAGGAGCTTTGGCAGCAGAGATGTCCTTGCTGCAATTGATAACGGACATTATCTATCCGCAGGTAGATGTTGGAATGATGTCTTTGCAGGAGCTTGTCTTGTCACAGGTGCGGGTCTTGTTACGACAATGTATGATCACTAAAAAATAGAAGGGGAGATACAATCGTATCTCCCCTTTTCATATCCTGCAAATTATGCACAGATAATGGTTGTGCACAGATGTCCTTCGTCATCTGTAGCGACGGTATGCGTTGGGTGACTTTGGCCTGCGAGACCACCTGCCAGACGCATGTTCATTTCGCTGTCGATACTGGTTAAAACTGTCAATTTTGAGATCATCGATGCTCAGTTTAATCTGGGTTACCTGATTGTCTTTCATAAAATAGTATTTAAGTGTGTGATGCCTACTGTTATGGGGTTTCGGCATATCCCCTATTGCGCAATAATGTTATAGTCTGATACCTGCGAATGCTTTGAATGAGATAGGTGCTCCCTCTATGTAGTAGTATGTTCTCACGCCTTCGTAGACGGATCCTACCAGCATATCTCCACTGGCGAAATAAACGTTTGTTAGTCAGATTGTCGGCTATGACACGCAAATACACTTACCGTGTGTATATGCAATACCACCATCAATTTTGTATACCCTTTGAGATCGAAGTCTGGCGTATAGGTAGCTGTTTTGGTTACAGTACTATGTCCGAGACTCAGATTAAGCGGGATGCATCTGTCAGAGGAATGGCATATTGTATCCAGCTGTTGATCACCTGTTCAGGAGTGAATGCCAGTTTATTCCCTTCGTTTTCTTGCGGCTGTCTTTGCTGACAATAGCATGTGTATAGGAATAGTTGGCCGATACCGACAGTCTGTTGGAAATGCGGCCGGTGATATCGAGTTCAGCGCCGGTGCTGGTCACCTGACGATCTGTCTTCTGAAGCCCGGATGTTCAAGATCAGATACAAGCAGATTATCTTATGATCTGTAAAGCGGCGATGCTGGTCATGAGTTTATGTTGAAACCATTCTTTTTAGCACCGGCTTCGAGGCTGTTACCACGTTGGGGATCGAATCGTTGTCCGATGGCATCTACACCTGACTGCGGTATGAAAGACTGATCGTATAAAGCATAAACAGCAAGGTTATTACTCAGCAGAGGGTAAGTCCGAATCTGGGAGAAAAGCTGTTTCATCCTTTTGCGGTTGTCTTGGATTTGTCGTGACGGTGTATTGATGGTAAAACGTCCGCCGTAGTTGAAAACCAGTTACTATGAATACGGGTTGTATTATACAGAAAGGCAGAAGTCCAGTTGTTTTCTCTGAAAATGAGTGCGGGCTTGCCCAGCATTTTACACTATCCTGATGCAGGCCATATTGCGGCTTCGTTCTGTCGAAGCAAGGCAATTGTCCATATGCGTTGGCATAGTTGTTTGCTGTAGTTATAATCAAGACCAGCGACGAAGTTGTGTGTGATCTGTTGTCCTGTTTTGAAGTTACCACTGATATAGGCCTGTACGGCAGCCACACGGCCGGTAATACTATTGTTACAGGCAGACGGCGGGTAATATTGGTACTGTCAAAATGATCAGGAGTAGTTGTCTGATATGAGATACCATACGGTAGTCGAGTTGACTGTGTATTTGGATTGTACCGTCAGCCGCAGATGATCATTAAAGCGGTGTTCAAACGCCAGTCTTACACTTTGTGATTTTGAACCTGATTGCGGCAGGTTAGGATCACCAGCGTAGTTGTTGCCAATGCGGTCTTTCAGTACTTCGGATTCGGTGCCGATTTTTGTGATACTACTGCCTCCGTCTGATTGCATATTGATGAAGTTGTATTCGGCAAGTAGCGATGTACGGCGACTGAAGTTGTATTGTATAACCGGTGAAGCGACATATTTTCTTGTCTTCAGGAAGTCCTGAAAACTTTGTTGTTGCTGATAGGCGCCATTCAGGCGATAGGAAAAGCCTTTTTCTTTTACGGCGCTGCCCAGATCAAGCGATCCCCGTAAGAAGCCGAAACTACCACCAGATAGTTCCAGTTGACGGACACGTTGCTGCCGGGGTGTTTTGGTGGTGATATTAATACTGCCACCCGGATCGCCGGAGGAGATGAGAAAACCAGCTGGTCCTTTGACAAAGTCAACCCGTTCAATAAAGGCGGCATCGTCAGTCAGCGCCCCCATTGTACTACGCTGGGGCATACCGTTTACATATGTCTCAGCGTAAAAGCCACGCATCAGACAGTGGCAGAAGCATCGAAAACAGAACTGTTATAGCCTATTTTGACACCGCTGGCATTACGTATCATATCCTTTAATTCCAGTCCACCCTGTTCGCGTATAAGGTCGGCGGTAACACCGATAATATTCTGTGGTATTTCCAGCATGCGTCCTTCCATCCGGAGTACCGGAGACATACTGTCTGTACGCATGCTTTTTTTTTTTCCATAATCTCTATTTCCTTCAGGTGCTGCTTTCGCAGACTGTCGGTCTTTTGTTGCGCCTGTGCATTCAGTACCAGTAAGCATAGACTAAAAGGTATGGGTAGTGTTTTTTTCATCAGCCTGAAAATTTGAATGATTGATTTAAATACTGTGTCTTGTATGGTTGCTTCGTAGTATAACTGTACCTGTCAGTAATAGCCCGTAGCTAGCAACAGCAGGTAACAGATGCCCTTTATCTGTTGCTGCCGGCTATCCGGATCATAAGATGGATGATAGACGGGTAGTGATCTGTAATCATCTGCGCCGAATTTTTTATCATTGAAATGATAGGAGTAGAGGAATGACTTCCAATGTTTCCGGAACAGCGCTGTTTGTTGTTGGAAGTATGCGTAGTCGGCAATATCAGTATGCGCGACACTGTTCAGTAGTGACTGTGTATATATGGCCGGATTGTACCGGTATGATTGCCTGATCAGTTGTATATCCTGTGCCCGGCTGGCAGCTGTTTGTGCAGCAAATCGTTGCATACGCTGTGATACAAGTTCATAGTAGGCCATCATCCTGCGTGTACTGGGAGCACTGGTATCGTAAGCGTGACTATTACGATAGATGGGATAGAGGGTATAAAAGCTATCCAGTACCTGCTTTTGGGGCAGGTCCCAGGTTTCCCATTCGGTCTCCCGTTGCCGGGATGCATAAGTTGCTGTGTTTTCATCTGTATCCGCACGACTGAAGCTAAAGTTGAACAACGCAGGCAGGACGATCAGCAGGAACATCCATGTGCAAAGCATTATGATCAGGCTGATAGCAGTCCCTTATCCAAGGCAAGGAGTAGCCAGATAATGCCTGTCCATACTGCGAGATAGGCGGCGCTTATCACCAACCAGCTGAGTGTATCCGCAAGAGAAACTGTCCGGTTTAATAGTATGCTCAATAGCGTGATCAGTAGTACGCAGCCGAGGATGATGGCATATCTGATCAGCAGGCGTAGCAATAACAGATCGGCGATGCCGCCTTTCTGAATGATCAGCAGGGGAAGCGTACCCTGTTCTTTTTCCTGTGCCAGCAGATTGTAGCTTGTACAGATCAACGCAAGTGGCAGCAGGTAGATGATGAGAAAGGATACATCAAAATTACCGGTCAGCAGATGTAGTGGGTTGTTGATTTTTCTTCTACAGGGACGAACGTTTCTTTGACCGTGACAGGTACATAATATCTGGTCATGTCGCTCATGCCTATTGAAAGACCGGAAAAGGCAGCCGGCTGGTGTATGACGGTTTTATGCAGCCGATAGTCCACTACGGCAGGGTGTGAAGCTGATATATAGGCTGCTTTTCCTTCCGGAGTAGTAGTGTCTGCAGAAAGACCTTTATATAGCTTGTCATATTGTGTACTGTAGTCTTTCCAGATGCTGTCAAGGGTATTGAGTTGTCGTACTCTGATATGATGACCAAACAATACTGCAGCAGTTCCTGTTGCCAATATGATCAGCAGTAGGGCAGGGAGTATACCTGTGCGAAGCAGTGTTTGCAGCTCGAAATAAATGATCTGTTTCCAGCTGTTAATGTTCTTATTCAATACCTGCATATTGTGCAATGATTTGTAGTAAACAGATACTGATGATCAACCATAATAGAAGAGACGCGATCATGACCCATTGGCTTTTCAATACCTGACTGAGGGCAGGTGTCTGATAATGAAAAGGGGGAATACTCTGATAAAAAGCGGCGTTTACTTTCCAATGGCTATCATCAGTTTTGCTTCCGCCGTATGCCAGTTCGTTATTCAGCCGGCGTATGAAGTCATTGCGGTATTGTCTGGCGGCATTGTCCAGCTGTTGTTGCTGGATATAACCGGTACCACATAATGCCATTGATAAATGCCGTATTGCGAGATAGGGATCTGCCAGTGCCAGATAGTTGTTATACCTGTTTTGGATGCTTATAATGCTATCTGTTTTTGCGTTGTAAATATCGTAGACCATTTGGGCATAATCCTCAGATGCTTGCAGAAGAATTGCATTTAAGTTGATGGGCAACTGGTCTGTACGCTCAACATGGTATTGTTTTAAAGTGGCGTCGATCAGCTGTTGCTGTCTTTCTTCTTTGGGAGAATGGCCATTGATCCCCATCTTGATAGCTTTTTCTATCTTTTCCTGTTGCTGGTACTGAGAGGGGAGAGGATGTAGTTCTGCTGCGATACCTGCACCCAGTCTTGGTATAAGAATGTTCCATACCAACCAGCAGCCTGTAAGTATAAGCAGTGATTGTCTGCCGTTTTTAGCGATGGCAGATACCACAATCGCGAGCAGCACAAAGATGCTGCAATAAATGCTGTAGGCGACGGTTAAGCATAAAATAGAGATAAGGGTTGTATTATCTGTTGATGAAGTGCCGGAAAAGAGTAATGCAGGCATATAGATCAGCAGGCTAATCAGCAGTATAATATTAACAGCTGTCAGATAGTATCTGGCTTTACTTTTCAGGATGATGTTTTGCGAAGCCCCCTGTATCAGCAGCAGACCTAAGGTACCACTTGTTTTTTCCTGTGTATAGCTGTCGTAGCAGCCGAAAATGATAAAGAGGGGAAAGAACAATTGCAGTATACTGGCGATGGTGAGTCCTCCGAAACGCGTATAGATGTCAACTGGTCTTAATGCAGGAGCGGCCATGCTATGTTGTACATGAGCTTCAATACGCATGGAGGTACCAGTTACGGGTTCAAGTCCGCTGTCGAAATTGCTCAATAGCATTACAGGTTTAAATATATAGGTACCGAAGTGTGCTGCACTATGAGGATCGCCGGTTTTGAGTTGTTCCCATTGTTGCCGGAAATGCGCATTTGCCGCTAACCTGTTCTTTTTTACTTGTGCTGAACGGCTGTGTGTACCGGCAAAGGCGATACCGAGCAATAGCAGTAAGGACAGTAATACAGCAGGCAGGGCATAGGTACGCAGTCCTCCCAGCCACTCTTTGGTCGTGAGTAGTAGATACATGTTGTGAAATATGGATGATTGATCAGACGGTACGCATGTGTTCCATGTAGATATTTTCAAGCGTGTAATGATCTACGGTGTCGGCTTCCATCTCGGTAATAAGTCGTCCGTTTTTCATGATGCCTATCCGGGATGCTACTTCCCGTGCACGGTATAAGTCGTGGGTAGCCATCAGTACAGCTCTTCCTTCTTCACTAAAACGGCGCAGCAGATCTGAGAATTCATTACTGGCATGTGGATCGAGGCCTGAGGTGGGTTCGTCAAGCAACAGCACTTGTGCATGCTTGGCAGTAGCGATGGCGATGCCTACTTTCTGACGCATTCCTTTGGAATAGGTCTTCACTCTTCTGTTGATCGCATTTTCCTGCAGACCAGCACTTATTAATAGCGTTGTATAATGTTCCCGTGTATGATGGTTCCCTGTCAGAGAATCAAAAAAGACCAGATTCTCGAGTCCTGTCATATGTGCATAGAGCATTACGGTTTCGGGTATATAAGCGATGTGTTGTCTGGCCTGTGACAGTTGTTGTGCCACATCAATTCCGTTAACCAGTGCACGGCCACTGGTGGGTGTAATAAAGCCGAGGAAACAATTTACAGTAGTGGTTTTACCTGCGCCATTAGGACCAAGCAAACAGAAGATCTCACCTTTTTGTACGGTAAGGTCAAGCGCATGCAGCGCTGTATGCCGGCCAAATTGTTTGGTCAGAGCAATAGCTTGCAACATAAAATGAAGGAAAATACGGTGATAAAGATGTCTTAGAAAAGTGTGTGGGAGCTATATAGAAAGGGCTGGGGGACCCCGACCAGATGATGTATGGGATAGATTGACCGGCTGGTCATCAGTGTAACAAAGGTCTTCAACTATATAATACAATGGCGTCTGTTGTATTGCCGGTATTAAGGGCAGTACGGCATCTTTACAAAGATGGTAATCACAGATCGCGCATTCATGGTTGCTTTTGAAAAAAGGAGTGGAGGCGTCTGCGTGGTATTTAATGGTGCTGACATCATGGCGATGAAAGGTTTTTAACCCCTGTACATACATGAGAACGAACAGCAACAGGAAGGCTGTCAGTTGTCGCATAAATGTATTTTGGGTTTCACGCATGGCATAAAGATATACAAATGTAACAATGTTGCAAAAAATAAATAAGAAAATATTTTATTGTAGTTATTGAATGCCGTGTTCTATTGTTGATAGGCTTTTAGTCCGTTGAGCGCATCGGTGATCTTTTGCTTCCAGCGTAACTGTGCATCCGGATTTAAACCGTGTGCTGTTTCTGCGTCATACAATGCCTGTTGTTCTCTATAGAGCTGATAGGTTTGCAGGAAAGCGTCTTTGGAGATGCTTGTGACGTTAGCAGGTGTGAGATTGGCAAGGGCAAGTGTCTTCCGCAAACTTCTCGCGTATGCCTCACACAGGTCAAAATGTAGTTGTTCGTGTGCGAGCAGGGAGGGTGTTTGTTGATTCGCTCTTACACTGCTCTGATAGCAGATAAATTCGCTGGTGACGATCACTCTGGCTTTACCGGGAGTATTGACTGTATCGATCTTCATACCGAAACGGCAGGAGGTTCTGGCGCCTACATTGGCTTCGCGTATCGTAGAGGGGTTGCCTTTATAGTCTTCCCAACTGAGTGGACGTTCGGCATGCCAGGAGACAACGGCAGTATCAGCAAGAGCAGGTGAAGCAGTGAAAACGGGTGTCTGCAGTCTGGGGGAACAGGCAAAAAGGCAGATGACAGGAAGGCAATAAAGTATTTTTCTCATGGATGAAATGAATGATCAGACGCATTCTAAACTACAGAAAATATGCCGTATTTCCTGTAAATGCTATGCTGTCTGTAAATCTTGTTTTGTCTGTATACGCCGGGTAAAAGATACCAATAAAAACAGGGTCAATACCGTACAGCCAAACATCACAGCAGCCATTACAACAGCCGTCCCATTAAAAAAGAAATTGACAGTCCATGAGGCGATCACACCGGCGATCATCTGTATAGATCCCAATACGGCGGAGGCTCTTCCTGCTGCCATGGTAAAGGGACGGAGGGCCAGCGCCGTGGTATTGGGATTGAGGAAGCCCAGACAGAAGAGGAAGAGAAAGGTAAAACAGAGGGTCATTGATGCACCTGCGATACCCATGCTGGTGGTGATCAGTAATAATAGTCCTGTTATAAACAGCATGATAGCGGCATAAAAAGAGATGTGTGTACTGGCATATTTGTGTAGCAACATGCGATTAATCTGACTACCGGATATCAATCCGCAGGCATTCAATGCAAATGCCCAGCTATAAGCAGTATCGCTGAAACCGAATTTAGTCATAAATACAAAGGGAGATCCGGCGATATAGGCATAGAGGCCGGCGTAACTGATGCCGCCTGCCAGCGTATACACAAGGAAAGCCGGGTTTTTCAGTACGGAAAGGTATTCCGGCAATACATCTTTAAGACGGAGCGAAACTGCCGGATCTGGTGTTTTAGTTTCGGGTAATAATGTATAGGTGGCGATCAGTAATCCGCATGCGATCAGTGCCATGACACCAAATACCCATCTCCAGCCGGCAATGGTATTAACCATACCACCAATAGTGGGTGCGATGATCGGTGCAATGCCCATGACCAGTACGAGTAGTGATAAGATGCTGGCGGTGTCTTTTGGAGGAAACAGGTCTCTTACGATCGCACGGGCTGCTACCATACCCACGCAGCCACCGAGGGCCATCAACAGGCGTACAGCCACCAGCATATGAATATTTAATGAAAAGGCGCAGGCTAATGCTGCAGCCAGATATATCAGCAGACCGCCATATAAGGGCTTTTTACGGCCAAAACGATCGATCAGGATACCATAGATGAGTTGTCCGGCGCAAAGGCCGGCATAATAGCTGGTAAGTGAATATCCGACATGCGCAATATCCGTCTTCAGGGAAGAGGCAATAGCCGGGAAAGCCGGCAGGTACATGTCTATGGAAAACGGGCTCAATGCGATAAGCAGTCCCAGAATAAGGATAATGACAGTCTGTTGTTTCTTTTGCATAGTGTCAGATTACTAATGCAAAGTTGAGTCTTTGGAAAGGGGGACAAGGAGACTTTTGCTTATATTTTGGATACAAACCGAACATGATCTGACAGGGAAGCCCTGAAAAAGGGGGTATATTTGTGTAGAAAGGGATATTTTTCAAACATTAACACCGGTTAGTATGAAGCGCATAGATAAATATGAGGGGCTATATGGCGACCGGGATGCCAGACCGGATGCCGGGTATATTTTTTCCGAACTGCTCGGTACGAGGAGCTGGAAATTTGACTGGAATATTGAACCCCATATACATCCGTCAATATATCAGCTGTTTTTCTTTGAAGAGGGGAAGCTGACTTTTTTGAGGCAGGTAAGCAGCTGGAACTAAAGCCGCCCTGTATGGTATTGATACCTCCTATGGCACTACACGGGTTCAGGTATGAAACTGTTGCCGGCGGCAGAATATTAACCTTGTCAGCTGCTATGTTGGATACCCTGTTTCCTGATTCGGCAATACTGACTCCGATGTTGACAACAATACGTTGTTTTACGGATTTCAATGGTCCTTATACAGCAGAAGATATATTAACATTCATAAAAGAGGTAGATAAGGAATTGTTTGGTGACCTGCCGGAGAAGAAGATGATGTTGCGTATCTGTCTGCAGAAATTGTTTCTGGCAGTTTATCGTTTGTGGCAGGATCAGCAGACGATCAATACTTTACCCGATAATCATTCACTGGGTTATTTCAGAAAGTTTCAGCAACGCATCCGCGAAGAAGGGGGCCGGTATACGATTGCACAATTTGCGGAAGAATTAGGTATTACGACGGTCCATCTTAACCGTATATGCCGGGAAGTGATTGGTAAATCAGCCGGTCAGCTTGTACAGGATCATCTGCTGGAAGAAGCAAAGAAGTATCTGACGTATACTTCCTATACAGTTTCTGAAATTGCGTATCTGCTCAACTTTGAATATCCTAATTACTTCGCCCGGTTTTTCAAAAAACATGCAGGTGTTTCTCCGAAGGAATTCAGGGAGAAAAGAAATGCGTAGCACATAGTTATTCAGAGTGATTTACTAAGTCAAGTAGGCGTATAAATTATTAGTACATTAATTTGGTGGACTAATAAATACTTTCTATTTTTGGTTCCATAACCAGCGTATTCCCCTGTAATTTATTACCAATGACACAAAAGGGATCAACCAGATATCAAACAAGCAACAACTGTAGTCACGAAGCTGACAGCTGTTGTTGTTGTCGCTGTTAATTGAAGTTACACCTGGCATTATTCTTCGCCTGCATCTTACCCGCTTATCAGACTAATCATTGAACAATCGTATTTCCTGTGGAAGGAGATGCCTTACCATAAACACTAACTTATGTCGTCAGCAGAAATCCTTGTAAAGATCCGCGGCATCCCGCGATAGTATAAAAAAGTTGGCCTGTACTGCGGGAACAGCACAGGCCCGACTAAACAAATGCTTTGGGCGTACTTCTCTGCGAAAAATCGCGGAGCGGCACTTTATTGTCTAATCACTAATCACAAATTTAATGAAAAAAGTTCTCTTGCTCATTACCTGGCTTTCAGGGATGGCACCTGTAACCTTATACGCACAACAAACCGTCTCAGACCCTGTAATTAATTCTACACTCACCGGCACTGTCGTAGACAGCAAAACGCTGACGCCCATTATTGGCGCACTGGTACGCATCAAAGGAACCACCAATCAGGTATTGACGGATGCCAAAGGAAATTTCTCTTTTAAAACGGGACAAAAGCTGCCTTATATCCTTGAAGCGGCCTTCATCGGGTATAAAAAGCTGGAAATCAAAGCGGAAAGATCACCCCTGCAGATTGTATTGCAGGAAACGGAGAGTCAGTTGAATGAGGTGGTTGTTGTAGGATATGGTACGCAACGTAAAAGTGATATCACCGGTTCTGTAGCCAGTGTATCTAAAGTACTGCTGGCACAGCCAGCCGCTGCGTTTGATAATCTGTTGCAGGGTAGTGTACCGGGGGTGGCTGTCACACAAAGTTCCGGACAACCGGGAAGTACTGCAACGATCCGTATCAGGGGCGGCAACTCTATTAGTTTCGGGAATGCACCTTTATATGTCATAGACGGATTTATTATTTATAATAATAACGATTACGCCAATACAGGCGCGTCCAATGGTACAGGGGTTAATGCATTATCTACTATCAACCCAAGCGATATCGCTTCTGTAGAAGTGTTGAAAGATGCTTCTGCTACAGCTATCTATGGGTCACGTGGCGCCAATGGTGTCATTATTATTACCACAAAAAGAGGCCGCAGGGGGCATGACGAAATCAGCTATAATACTTACGTTGGCACACAACAGGTAAGAAAGAAACTGGATCTGCTCAACGCCTCACAATGGGGTGAGCTGATCAATGATATCAATGTCAGTACAAACAGTCCTAAAACATATACAGCAGAGCAACTGGCCGCACTTGGTGAAGGCTCCGACTGGCAGTCCGCGGCGTTGCGTAAAAAAGCCCTGCAGAATCATGAACTGTCTTTCTCCGGTGGTGATGAGAAGTCGAGATACCTCATCTCTGCCAACTATTTTGATCAGGGAGGTATTATTGTCAATACAGGTTTTAAACGCTATTCCGGACGTGTCAACTATGAACGTTCCGTTGGTGATAAACTGAAGATCGCTACCAATATATTTGGCAGTCAGTCGATAGAAGACAAACTGTTTGGTAACGGCTACAACAGCCTGAATTTCCAGAGCACGGCTTTTGCTAATCTGTTGCAGGTATCGCCGGTAGCAAAGATCTGGAATGAAGATGGTTCTTATAATATCAACAGCCCCTATTCTGCGAATCCGACTAATCCCATACAGGATTTTCAATCTACCATCAATAAAACTTACCTGAGAAGGATATTGGCAAATACTTCATTGGAATATAAAATATTCAGGGAGCTGACCCTGAAGGTCACAGGCGGGGCAGACCTGATCAATACAAAGCAGAACTATTATTCACCCAGTTATGCGGGTTCACCGGGAGGCAGTGCCAGTGGTTATGCTGCGGGAGGATATGCATCTGTGGGTAATCTGAGTGCCACCACCTGGATCAATGAGAATACACTGACTTATGATCATGCATTCAATGAAGAACATTTCCTGAACGTGCTGGCAGGGTATACCATGCAACATCAGAAAGATGAGTCAGCGGTAGCGAGTGCACAGAAGTTTCCGAATGATCTGACCTCATTCAATAACCTGAACTTCGCAAGTACCCCTGTATTATCCGTTTCTGATGGACATGAGTCGTCGCTGAACTCCTATCTCGCAAGGGTGAATTATTCTTATCAGCATAAGTATAATGTGACGCTTTCCCTTCGTTCGGATGGTTCTTCGAGACTTGGAAGAAACAATCGCTGGGGTTATTTCCCTTCCATAGGTTTGTCGTGGAATGCCAGCAAAGAAACATTTGCACAGCGCTGGGAACCGACAGTGAGTGATCTGAAAGTGAGACTGTCTGCAGGCCGGACAGGTAACTCGGAAGTTCCACCTTATAGTTCACTGGCAGCATTGTCTCCTACCAATTACTATTTCAATGGAGCACTGGTAACAGGTATTGCGCCTGTACAGATAGAAAACCCGGATCTGAAATGGGAGACAACTACACAATATAACGCCGGATTAGACTTTGGTATCCTGCATAAAAGAGTGAATGTATCTGTAGATGCTTATTACAAGAAGACGACAGACCTGCTGTTGAATGTACCATTCCCGCTATATACAGGTTATTCCAGTGTGTTACAGAATGTGGGCAGTGTAGAGAACAAAGGAATTGAACTAAGTATTTCTTCAGATAATATTAAGCGTGCAGACTTCAGCTGGAAGTCCACTTTGGTACTTGGTGCCAATAGGAACAAGGTCCTGAGACTGGGTGATGGTACAGACTACTATTTTCCATTGGCACCAACAGGATATGTGTCTCCTGTGATTGTAAAGGTGGGGCTGCCGGTAGGTACTTTCTGGGGATATAATACGAATGGTCTGATTACCAAAGAAGATCTTGTAAAGGTATTCCGGTATTATCCGGGGTGTCGCAGCAGGTGGGCGATACGAAGTATGCAGACACTAATGGTGATGGTGTTATTACTACTGCAGACAAGCATAATCTTGGCAGTGCACAACCTAAACTGACCTTTGGCTTTACCAATACCCTCAATTATAAAGCATTTGATCTTTCTTTCGTTTTCCAGGGAAGTTATGGTAATAAGATATTCAACTTCCTGCAGCAGAAGCTGGAGATACCAACGTTGTCACTGAATGCCTCTGCCACTTTGCTGGACCGCTATAGTGAAAGTAATCCCGACGGAAAAGTGGCCAGAGCGACAAACGCGCCGGTAGCACAGGTAACAGACAGATATATAGAGTCGGGCTCCTTTGTAAAATTAAAAAATCTTTCCCTCGGTTATAATCTGCCAAAAGCGTTATTGGAGAGCATTCATGTGAGTCAGTTACGCATTTATGTAACGGCGCAGAATATCCTGACGTGGACAGATTACAGCGGTCTGGATCCTGAAGTGAACTTCTTTGACAATGACAATACAAAACAGGGGATTGATTATGGCGCTTATCCGGCATCTAAAAGCTATCTCGTGGGATTGGGTCTTACTTTCTGATAATCCTGTTTCCTTACAAAATAACACAATGAAAAGATTAGCGATTATATTACTCTTAACAGGTATTATCGGCGTGTCCTGCAATAAGCTGGATGAATCGCCATCCTCCCTGATCACTGCTACGCAGTTCTACAAAACGAAGGCGGACGCCATTGCTGCTGTATCTGCAATATACAGTACGACTAATACGGATGCAGCCGGAGATTTTCCTATATACGGAAGAAACCTGAATCTCCTGACCGGCAATGGCAGTGATGATCAGATATTCAGTCCGTCAAATACAAATCCGGATGTACGCGCACTGGGTACGGCTACTTATGTGTCCTCCAACGACCGGGTGAAGAAGAACTGGCAACAGCATTACTTCGGTATAAGCAGGGCGAATGTGGCTATTGACAATTCCCAACATTGATTTTGATACAACATTGAGGGCGCGACTGGTAAGAGAAGCGAAGTTTCTGAGGGCGTTGCTTTATTTCAATATTGTACGTCTCTGGGGGGATGCACCATTGATACTACATGATCCTACCAGTATCGATGTAAAAGCCCAGAAAATTAAGCGGGCACCCAAAGACAGTCTATATGCACAGATCATCAGAGATCTGACAGCGGCAACGCTTTTGCCAAAGACCTATACAGGCGCTGATATCGGCAGGGCTACCAGTGGCGCTGCGCATGCACTGATGGCGAAGGTTTACGTGAACCGCAGGGAATGGAGTAAGGCATTGACAGAGATTAATGAAGTGATAAACGGAGGATATGGGTATGCCTTATTTGAGAAGTATGCGGATGCGTTTCAACAGGCAACGAAAAACGGGAAGGAGCATATTTTCTCTGTACAGTTCGGGACAAACCTGGGTGCGAAGAATAGTTCCCAGTCATTAAGCAGCAGTAATTTCTCTTCATTTAATACGGCTGTTTATCCCGGAGATCAGCCAGCTGATACAAGCCTCTTCCAATTATTTTCAGCAACAGACACAAGAAGGGATGTAACCTTTCTCACCCGTATTTATAATGCCGCTACAGGTAACTATGTCACCTTCAGTCCGGCCCGTTTTGCCAAATTCATAGACTATTCCATCACACCATTGACCAATCAGGCGCAGAGTGGTATTAATTATCCGGTGATCCGGTATGCGGATATCCTGTTGCTGAAAGCGGAGGTGTTGAATGAAATCGCAGGTAACCCTACTGCGGAGGCTTATACGGCTATCAATACGGTGAGAGCAAGGGCGAATGTCGGTGAGCTCACACAAGGGCTGAATCAGGCTGATTTTCGTGATTCTGTCTTCCTCGAAAGAAGGAAAGAGTTTATACAGGAGGGTAACCGCTGGTTTGATCTGTCGAGAAGAGGAGGCAGTTATCTGTATGATGCATTGAAAAAGTTACCGGCAAAGACGGGCGCTGCATTAAAGGATACGCTTTATCCTATACCGCAGGCTGAGATAGATATCAATAATGAACTGACCAATAACCCTGGATGGTAATCACAACAACATAAATATAATTACACGACATGAAATTCCTCACTTTAAGCACAGTGATACTTGTAAGCGGGCTTGCACTGAAGGCCCAGCAACCTTATCAGGGTACGGTAGGCCGTACGCTGGCAGAATCAAAAGAATGGTGGCCGGCACCGGTTAAACCACCCGCGGGATCACCGAATGTGATCTGGATACTGCTGGATGATGTAGGATTCGGGGCTACCAGCACATTTGGCGGTGTAATCAGTACACCGACATTTGATAGTCTGGCGAATAATGGCCTGCGTTATACCAATTTCCATACAGCAGCGATCTGTGCGCCTACCAGAGCGGCTTTAATGACCGGCCGGAACACCATGCAGTACATATGGGCGGATTTGCGCATTACTTCTCTTCTGCGGGTTTCCCCGGTTATGATGGTCGCATCCCGTCCAGTTCAGGGACTATTGCAGAGATCCTGAAAGAGAATGGGTACAACACTTTTGCGGTGGGTAAATATGGGCTGACACCCGATGAAGATACCTCAGACGCAGGACCATTCGACCGTTGGCCTTCCGGCAAGGGATTCGAACACTTCTTTGGTTTCCTTGGATCCGAGACAGACCAGTATAAACCTGCGCTGGTGGAAGACAATGTGAATATCAGGCCTGACGGCAGGCACCTGAGTGAGCAGATCACAGATAAGGCAATCAGTTATATCGCCCGTCAGAAGAAAGCGGCGCCGGATAAACCATTCTTCCTGTATTATGCGCCCGGCGCCACACATGCACCTCATCAGGTGACACCGGAATGGAGCGATCGTTATAAAGGGAAATTTGATAAAGGATGGGATGTTTTCAGGGAACAGGTATTTGCTAATCAGCAGAAACAAGGAATTATTCCTGCGAATGCAAAATTACCCGAACGAAATGGAGATATACAGGCATGGAATAGCCTGCAACCGGATCAGCAGAAGTTGTATGCCCGCTTTATGGAGGTATATGCGGGGTACCTGACCTATACAGATTATGAGGTGAGCCGCGTGATTAATTACCTGCGTTCTATCAACCAGCTGGATAACACACTCATTTTTGTGGTGCTGGGAGATAATGGTGGCAGTAAAGAAGGCACACAGGAAGGAACCGTCTCAAAGGCTTATACACCAAGAAGAAACAAAGGGCTGACCCGCGATTCAGCCAGATTGTTTAATGAGGCGCATATCAGTGAGATCGGTACACCTGCTTCTGACGCTAACTACCCCTTAGGATGGGCACAGGCTTCCAATACGCCGTTTAAATACTGGAAACAGGATGCTAATGCTGAGGGAGGTACACGTAATCCGCTGATTGTCTTTTATCCCAAAGGCATCAAAGAAAAAGGGATCCGTACGCAATATGGGTATGTGTCAGATCTGCTGCCAACGACACTGGAATTCCTGAAAATACCAGTTCCACAGGAGATTAAAGGAGTTAAGCAGGATAGTCTGCATGGCACTTCACTCGTGTATTCCTTTGAGAATGCCGGTGCACCTTCCCGTCATACAGAGCAATACTACTACATATTCGGTTCCCGCGCGATCTATAAAGACGGATGGAAGGCCGGAGCAGCACATCATCCCAACATGCCGGAACTGAATGATTTTGCCGGTAGTGTTAAGCAGGTACCTGCAAAGGACTTTGATAAAGACGTATGGGAGCTGTATAATCTGAATGAAGATTTTAATGAACAGGTAAATCTGGCAGATAAGTATCCGGAGAAACTGGCGGAGCTGAAACGATTGTTTGAAGCCAATGCGAAGAAGTACAATATCTATCCGTTTATTGATTGGGAAGATGTATTCCGCGCAAGACTGATTAATTCAAGAAGGCATTCAGTGCCGCTGTTAAATGATAAAGTTATGATTGTACAGGATATACTGTTATTGATTAAGAAGATCATTGTAGGTATTATCGTTTTCTGATACCCTTATTTGTAATTGGTGGTGTATTATGGCTGATACAACACTGGTTTTT
Source organism: Chitinophaga pinensis (assembly GCF_007896845.1). Lineage (GTDB taxonomy): Bacteria > Bacteroidota > Bacteroidia > Chitinophagales > Chitinophagaceae > Chitinophaga > Chitinophaga pinensis_C. The sequence goes on from NZ_VOHS01000075.1 coordinate 18,009, forward strand.
TGCTTAAACAGATTTTTATGAAACTGGATAAAGTCACCCGAAACAAAATCACCAGAGATGCACTGATCAGCATCTTTCTGTTTGCGTTGCCGGTATTGCTGATGTTGCTGTCGTTTAAGATCTCGGGACAACGGCCATGGCAACAGCAGACAGCAACAACGAAGGTAAGCAGGTAAGAATTGTATTTAACCATGCCGTTGAGGCACTTAAAACAACGATGTTATGTTACACTATATTGAATCCATCTTCACACATCTGAGCACCTGGGGCCTACCAGTGATCATGTTGATCGTGGGTATTGCTGAATTTTCTTTTGGGCTGTATGAGCAGCGCTGGACGCGTAATGAGCGTGTATTGGATATTGTCTGCTTTGTTGTGCCTAAGATAGTCGTAAGACCCTTTGTAGCTTATGTGGGTTGTTATTATTACCGAAGTTGTTGCCGGGCGCAAAAGGCGCTTTTGCATGGGTGCCTTTCTGGTGGGGCTTCGCTATTATTGCGGTAGCGGATGACCTGACACAATACTGGTATCATCGTTTACATCATCAGGTACCCTGGTTGTGGCGCTTCCATCGTACGCATCATTCGGCACCTTATATGGGTATGGCAATGGCCAGCCGTCAGAATATTATTTATACCATCTTCTTTTCGCAGATATACCTGACCACAACCCTGGTATATCTCGGATTGGGATATCCGGTGTTATTTGTGACCGGCGTGAAATCGCTGATCACTACAGCAGCACATTCCAGTATAAAATGGGATAAGCCTTTTTATACGGTGAAGTGGCTGAAACCGATAGGCTGGGTGATGGAGCGGCTGATATCCACGCCGGCTACGCATCATGCACTCATGCGGACACGAGTGATGACGGCGTAGGTATTATAAAGGTAATTTTGGGAACATGTTCTTTATATGGGATATTATATTTGGTACAGGGATCATTACAAGACAATATCCCAGTGGCTATGGTATTAAACATTATAAAGAAGAAGAGTGGTACTCACAATTCCTGTGGCCGATTTTTAAGTCGAAACGGGAGGGTAGTGAGTTATCCCTGCATGGGCCTGGTAGGAGATAATGTAGAGGTATCGAAGTAAAAGATAAGGAGATAAAGACTTCCTGGCAAAGTGATTGCCGGGAGGTCTTTATTTAGTCACCACCTCCGCCGCAACCACCGCATCCGCCACCACAACTACTTCCTCCGCAGCTGCTTCCTCCACTGCTGCAACTACTGCTACTACAACCGGAACCACCACTACTGCAACCGGATGCCCCACCCCAATCTTTGTTTGTAGGCTCACCGAATCCATTCCTGAATGTAGTACTGGAATATGCTGCAAACATGGCGGTGAGAAATCCGATTTCTGCGAAACCGTTTACAGCAGATAATCCATTCATAGCGAATTCGGGTACAATGTTTGCCGTTCTATCCGGGTTTTCGCCGGACTTAGCAAGGAAAATGTCTTTCGCAGCTTTGTACATGGCGACGTCTCTCCGTCCTGCGGCGACCACCAGTTTGTTGATAATGAATAGCACCCCGATTTCAAGAACAAGGTATCCTACAGATTTTCCGTTTATTAAACCCTGTAGCATTCTATTACTGCCATGCCATATAAGGCGACGTTTATAATGCTGATGAGCGGCGGTGTTGTGCACCAAATTTGTCCAGTGCAACCATTAAGGAATGGCGGACTTCATCTGCATTGTACCAGCGGGAGGATATTTCATTGTAGATGACATCTGCGTCATCGTTTTCTGCTTCAAAACCGGGTATTAATGGATTCTGTTCGTTTAACCGTGGTGTATAACCTCGCTTGTTTAAAACGAATCCGTGATCACCTTCCGGAACAAGCATCCACGTTTAACAAGATCTACAATACCGGTTTGTACCGCTCTGGCTCTCCCATACACGAATGCTGCTATCTGGAAAGGGGATATATCATCCGGAAGTACTTTTTTCAGGACATCGACCGCCTGTGTTTACTTTTTTCGAGATAGATGCAAAGGACGGTCAGCAAGCAGCTGGCATATACAAAGAAGAATACGAGGAATTGGGACCTTTCAGATCGAATGGAGAGAACTTGCCGAATATTAGTCCGGAGAAGATAAATGGCAGCGCGCACAAGGCAATAAACCAGCCTATCAACGCCGGGGTCCATCTGATGATAGGATCATCCGGTACCGGAACAAATTCTTTCGGCGTTGGCCATACATCTTCCGGAGCTGCTGTTCCAAAGTCTGGTGGTATAATCGTTTGGTGGTCTTATACCAGTGGAGGTGTTTATAGTCTCCTGGTACCACCCAGTGAGGGGTAGTGGTGAATGTCCTGTCCGAGGGTATTCTTACAGAAATCTATCCAGTAAGACTGCGTGTGTGTCAGG
>NZ_VOHS01000076.1 GCF_007896845.1 Chitinophaga pinensis
ATTAATCAGAATACCAACCTTTCAGGAAAATAATTTTAAATCTTCAGACTCTCTGGACCATCCATAAATCTCCAACCTGGACAGCCAGTACTTTCCTGCGCAGTTTACTTTTGATCTTTGATTCAAAAGTAAACTGCCATGAAGAAACATCATCAAATCATCTCCGCGCCGTTCACAATCGTATCAGACTCGCCTGTGAAACAATCCGGAAGGCATCCCGCAGATGTCCGCCTTTTACTCGCTACTAAAACAGTTCCGGCTGAATACGCCGCATCGCTATAGAAACTGGTGAACACCTGATAGGAGAAAATAAAGTACAGGAGTTCCGCGTAAACACGAAGCACTGGCTGACCTTCCGTTGAAAGACACTTTATCGGACACCTGCAACATAACAAAGTAAAAGACGTGCTGAATATGTGTCCTGTATACAATCCTCGACAGGCTCTCCATCGCGCAGGAACTGGATAAACGTCTGCAGCAGGAGGGAAGAAGCCTTGACGTTTTCATTCAGGTGAATACCTCTTATGAAGAAAGTAAATTTGGTCTTCAGCCTGCTGATGTAGCTGGCTTTATCAAACAACTCAGCACACTGGATACACTAAAGATAAAAGGTCTTATGACCATCGGTCTCCTTGATGTAGATAGAAAAATGCGACCGTCTTTGACATTACTCCGCCAGACCAGAGACCAGCTTATCACAGCCGGTGTGGAAAACAGTCATGACTTTAAATTATCAATGGGTATGTCTCAGGATCTGGAAATGGCCATCGCAGAAGGATCTGATATGTTCGTGTGGGTATGCTATCTTTGGTAACAGGGTAGTCGGGAAGGAGATCTGGAATGAAAGTGAGGCAGAAAAATAAACAGCCGGAACAAGGCCGGCTGTCGTGAGAAGAACTATTGTTGATTGGTATATACACCTGCTAACGCATCCAGAAATAGGAATAATTGCTTATTCATCTCTGCATAATCATAACGCCTTAAGGTATCCGCGTCCTGTACGAAGAGATGCCGGCCATATTCAGCAGCTCTTCTCCGGAATGTCTGATCAGCAATTCTATCAGTGCGGGATTAAATTCCATGTGACACTGTAAGCCATATACGAGATCCGTATATTCCACTATCTGTCGCGGACAACCATCGCTATATGCCAGTACTTTACTGTCAGCCGTCAAGCCCGGCATATCATTGTGCCAATGTCCCACTTCACGGGCTTCCGCCATATGGGTAAACTTGCTGCTACGTTTACCTGCTGCTGTCAGCTGAATAGGAAAGACTCCGATTTCTTTCTGCGGGCTTTGCTCAACATCGGCGCCCAATGCCTGCCCGATTAACTGAGCACCCGACAACACCCACTACTGCTTTACTGCATTGATACAATCCCTGATCAATGCCATCTCAGCTTCCGCATCAAAATAAGGACACTCTAATGTAGTTGTATGTGGGCTTTGCGGTCCGCCCATTACTATCAACAGATCAATTCTGTCTGTTGTGACAGGCAAAGCTTCTCCGGCATATACACAGGAATAAGCGATCGAATGCCCTCTGTTCTTTGCCCAGTCTATAAAAGCCCCCGGCCCTTCAAATACTTCATGGATGACAAAATGTATATGCATGTTGTTGATATTTCAGATAAGCGATCTGCAAAACTAACCAGCGACGCATCAACCTTGCTGGTACAGATCATACAAAAAGGGCTGGTCCAGCCAGCTCCCTTACTTGTTATATCCCTAAAACAACCGAGATTGCCCTTACAATAGCGCCGCATGAGTCGTCACGTCAACACAGATATTGCCAGTTACCAGTTCAAAGAAGGATTACCAGTGGAGTTTGAACTGATCTCCCTCGGAGATCTTTATCAGAAGAATAAAATAGTTCTGACAACCCCGCACCGCGCATCCTTCTATCACATCCTCTGGTATAAGAAAGGTGGATTTGATCATATGGTGGATTTTGAACCGGTGCCTGTTGAGGATAATATGCTGCTCTTTCTGAATAAAGATATCGTTCACTTTTATGACAATGATGCAGACGTAAAAGGTAAAGGCATTCTTTTTACGGACGCTTTCTTTGGTTCTACCGAAGCCGATGTCCGCCTTCTAAAGGAATCTATCCTCTTTAATGATCTGTTTGGGGTGTCCGCCATCAGACTCCCTGCTGATCCTTCTGTCTTTACTTCCATGTTTGCGCTGATGGAAGCCGAAGCAAAAAAAGCTGCAGATCCCTATCAGGGAAAGATCCTCAAAAACCTCCTGCACAACTTTCTCTTACATGCCGAAAGAGAAAGACGTACGCAGGATTTTAAAGAGATAAAAAAAGGCCCTGATCTGGATTATATACTACTATTCCGTGATCTGCTGGAAACACACTTCCGGGTACACAAACAGGTGAGTTTTTATGCGGGAGAACTCAGCGTAACAGAGAAACGTCTTAATCAGGCCACTTCCCGGATATTGGGCAAGACTTCCAAACAGATGATCGATGACCGTATCCTGCTGGAAGCAAAAAGACTACTCGTACATTCAACAGATACAATCAAGGAGATCGCTTATCAACTGGGATTTCTCGAACCGACTAATTCATCAAGTACTTCCGCAAACACAGTCACCATACCCCTGTTGAGTTCAGGGAAAAGCTGACCGGCTAATAAGTCACCTGCCTCTGCTGTTTATGTCTGGTCAGAAAAGTATCATCGAAAGGCTTAAATTTACCTTTCCCAAATGCCGGAGTATCAGGACCTTTGTATTACAAAAAACTTAGCAATGGCAAATATCATATTAATCGGAGCCAGTGGATTTGTAGGCTCAGCTATATTGAATGAAGCCCTCTCAAGAGGCCATCAGGTGAAAGCAGTGGTGCGCCACCCCGAAAAAGTAACTGTGAAGAATGATAAACTGGAAGTAGTAGCAGCAGATGTACAGAACGCCGCCGCACTGACAGATATTATCAAAGGGGCAGATGCAGTAATCAGTTCCTACAATCCGGGCTGGGCAAACCCTGATATTTACAATGATACTTTAAACGGTTATAAGGCCATCATCGGTGCCGTAAAGAATGCCGGCGTACAACGTCTGCTGGTAGTAGGCGGAGCCGGTTCCCTTTTTGTGAAACCGGGTGTAACCGTTATAGATACAGGTGTATTGCCTGAAGCAATTATGCCGGGTGTAAAAGGCCTCGCTGAAGTATATCACAATCAGTTAAAAGCTGAAACATCGCTGGATTGGGTATTCTTCTCTCCGGCAGGTAATATTGCTCCCGGTCAGCGTACGGCTAATTACAGATTAGGTAAAGACGATCTGATCACTGATGCAAAAGGCGAAAGCAATATATCTGTGGAAGATTACGCAGTAGCAATGATCAATGAACTGGAAACGCCGGCACACCATAGAACCCGTTTCACCATAGGATACTAGTCAATTCAATTAAGAATTATACGAAAGAGCATTTCTATTATTGAAATGCTCTTTTTTGTTTTCCGGTTCATCCCCTTTTTTTCCACTTCATTCACTTCATCCCCTGCCACCCCCTATATCCCCCCGACCTTCGCTCCGGCAACCTGAAAAAACTGCCTTAATCAAGAACATGAGTAACAATAGAATGCCGGCACTACTGGCCTCTTTCATGACATGGATCGTCCTGAATGCCTGTCAGTCCGGTAAAGCAAATGAAGGCGCAGCTCAATCAATGCCCGTTCCCGAATTGCCGGTATTGACACTCGATACCACAACGGCGCTCACCTCCCGCGAATATGCCGCTACTATGGAAGGAAGGGAAAATGTAGACGTACGCACACAAGTAGAAGGATATCTCGAAAAAGTGTATGTAGAAGAAGGAAGTTTCGTGACAGCAGGTCAGCCACTGTTTAAGATCAACGACAGACCATATCAGGCACAACTGGAAAGAGACCAGGCCTCTCTGCGTGCGATGCAGTCCGCAGAAGCAAATGCCGCATTAGAAGTGGAGAAAATGAAACCGCTGGCGGAGAATAAAGTGGTGTCTGATATACAACTGAAGACTGCACAGACCAATCTGCAGACCGCCAGTGCCAACGCTGCACAGGCCAAAGCTGCTGTTGCAGCTGCACAGGTAAATATGGGTTTTACACTTATTAAAGCACCTGTAAGCGGGTATATCGGCAGAATACCTAAAAGGGTAGGGAATCTGGTGAATAGCTCAGATGCGGCCCCTTTGACCACCTTATCTGATATCAGTAAGATCTATGCTTACTTCTCCATGAGTGAGAATGATTTCATCCGCTTCAGCAAAGGTGCTGCCGGGTCTACTTTACAACAACAGCTACTGCGTATGCGTCCGGTGACTTTAGTATTATCTAACGGAGATGATTTCTCTGAGAAAGGTCGTATTGAAATGGTCGATGGACAGTTTAACAAAACAACCGCTGCTATCAGCCTCCGTGCCACCTTCCCTAATCCCGCCAGTGTACTGAGATCGGGTAATACGGGTAAGGTGCGTATAGAGCAACTCAACACCGGTGTTGTACTGGTACCTCAATCTGCTACCATGGAAATGCAGGATAAATTGTTTGTATACCAGCTGACTGACAGCAATACAGTGAAAAGACAAGCTATCGTTACCGCCGGTACCAGTAAAGATCATTTCATTGTGACAGACGGTGTGAAAACAGGAGACAGGATCGTAATCGCAGGTATGGAAACTATCACGGAAGGTGCTGTGATCAAACCTGCTGCAAAGAAATAACAAGCCATAAGCCTAATCATCTATGCTTAATAAAATTATTCAACGACCCGTACTGGCTACAGTATTGTCGGTCATCCTCGTAATATTAGGACTGGTAGGACTGAGCCGTCTGCCGGTAACACAGTTCCCCGATATCGCGCCGCCCAGCGTAGTGGTAACTGCTACCTTTCCGGGTGGTAACGCCGCTACCGTATTACGTTCTGTAGTAACGCCTATCGAGGAAGCAGTGAACGGTGTGGAAAACATGACGTATATACAATCTACTGCCAGTAATGACGGTACAGCTACCATTTCTGTATTCTTCAAACTGGATACTGATCCTGATCAGGCAGCGGTAAACGTACAGAATCGTGTGGCTCAGGTGACCAGTCAGCTGCCGGCAGAGGTTGTACAGGCGGGTGTTGCTACTACCAAACAACAGAATGGTATGATCATGGTACTCGATCTGTTCAGTGAAGACAAGGCCACTTATAATGAGACCTTCCTGCAGAACTATACAAAGATCAATGTGGTGCCCGAATTGAAACGTATTCCGGGAGTGGGACAGGTACAGATCTTTGGCGCCAAAGACTATTCCATGCGTATCTGGCTGGACCCTGCGCAACTGTCTGCACATAACGTGACTTCCACTGAAGTGCTCAACGCTATTCAGGACCAGAGTCTGGAAGCAGCACCGGGTAAGTTCGGTGAAGGCAGTCACGAACCTTTGTCATACGTGATCAATTATACCGGTAAATTCAATAAACAGGAGCAGTTTGAAAACATCGTTGTCCGCGCCGGTACAGACGGTTCTGTGCTGTATCTGAAAGACCTGGCCCGTATTGAATTAGGCGCTGCCAACTATACCACCGACAACAAACTGAATGGAAAAGACGCTGTAACTATGGCGGTATTCCAGACCAACGGTTCCAACGCCAATGCGATTCAGCTGGCGGTGGAAGAGGTGATGCAAAAGGCTTCCGCCAGCTTCCCGAAAGGTATTAAGTACCATGTTACCATGAGTACCAAAGAGCAGCTGGATGTCTCTATCGAACAGGTAAAACATACCCTGATAGAGGCCTTCATACTGGTATTCGTGATTGTGTTCATTTTCTTACAGGATTTCCGCTCCACCCTTATACCGGCTATCGCGGTACCGGTATCGCTGGTGGGTACTTTTTTCTTTTTGCAGATGCTGGGCTTCTCCATTAACATGCTCACGCTCTTTGCACTTGTACTGGCCATCGGTATCGTGGTGGATGATGCCATCGTCGTCGTGGAGGCAGTGCATGGTAAAATGGAACGTTCACACCTGAATCCCCGTGCAGCTACTGTTTCTGCCTTGAGTGAGATATCGGGTGCCATTGTATCCATTACACTTGTGATGACGGCCGTATTCCTGCCAGTCGGCTTTATGGAAGGTCCTACAGGCGTATTCTATCGTCAGTTTGCCTTTACACTGGCCATCGCGATCCTGATCTCCGCATTCAACGCGCTTACGCTGAGTCCTGCATTGTGTGCGCTTATTCTGAAGAACAATCATACCAATGGTCATCAGGAAAAGAAAGGTTTCGGAAAGCGTTTCTTTGCTGCCTTTAATACGGGTTTCAATGCGGTAACGAATAAATATACGCGTGGCGTAAAATCATTGGTTCGCTTTAAATGGATCGGACTGACTGGGCTTGCAGTCATCACGGGTGTTTCCGTATGGCTGATGAATACCACGCCGAAAGGCTTTATCCCAAATGAAGACGCCAGTTTTGTCGCGATGTCTCTTTCCCTGCCTGCAGGTGCTGGTCTGGATCGTACTACCGATGTGCTCAAACGTGCGGATAGTCTCTTACGTACTATTCCGGCAGTAGAATCGGCGACAACTATCTCCGGATTCAATCTGCTGAGTAACAGTTCAAGCCCTGCTTATGCATTAGGCTTTATGAAACTGAAACCTATTCAGGAACGTGGAGAGATTCAGGATATTAACATGCTGGTAGGTGTCATTAACGAGAAACTGGCCAGTATCAAGGAAGGTACTTTCAACATCTTTACTTTCCCGACAGTACCGGGCTTCGGTACTTTCAATGGTCTGGAACTGATGTTGCAGGATCGTACCGGCGGATCAGTGGATAAATTTAGTGAAACCGCCAATAAGTTTATCGGAGAAATGATGCAGCAACCGGAGATTGCGGTGGCATTCACTATGTTCCGTTCCGACTTCCCGCAATACCAGCTGGAAGTGGATGCCGTAAAGGCAAAACAGCTGGGCGTAAGCATCAGCGATCTGCTGAGCAATCTGCAGACCAACTATGGTAGTCGTCAGGCATCCGATTTTAATCTCTTCGGGAAATATTACCGTGTGATGGTACAGGCCAGTCCGGAGACCCGCAGTGCTCCTGAAAGTCTGGAAGGGATGTACGTAAAGAATGATCAGGGAGCAATGGTACCGGTCAATAGTATCATCAAACTGAAAAGAGTATACGGTCCGGAAACAATGAACCGTTACAATCTCTATAATTCTATTGCTGTGAATGCGATCCCTAAACCCGGTTACAGTACCGGTGATGCGATCAATGCTGTAGAGAAACTGGCGGCTTCCAGACTACCGGCCGGTTATAGTTTCGAGTGGACTGGCTTGAGCCGGGAAGAGAAACTCTCCGGTAATCAGATGGTCATCATCTTCGCATTGGCGCTGGTTTTCGTATACTTCCTGCTGGCTGCTCAATATGAAAGCTATATTCTTCCACTGGCGGTACTTTTGTCTATTCCGACCGGTATCCTTGGGGTGTTTCTTGCTATCCGTGCAGTCGGTATTGACAATAACATCTACGTACAGGTGGGATTGGTCATGCTGATCGGTCTCCTTGCGAAGAATGCGATTCTGATCGTCGAGTTTGCCGTGCAACGCAGAAAGGCGGGTAAGACACTGGTAGCTGCCGCTATAGAAGCTGCTAAACTGAGGTTACGACCTATTATCATGACCTCCTTGGCATTTGTGGCGGGTCTCTTGCCGCTGATGACCGTAAAGGGCCCCTCCGCAGAAGGTAACCACTCCATCAGTATCAGTACTGCAGGAGGTATGCTGACAGGCGTTATACTGGGTGTATTTATTATTCCGGTGCTCTTTGTGGTATTCCAGTATCTGCAGGAGAAGGTATCCCGTAAACCGCCTGCAGATCATTCAGCAGATCAGGTGAAGTTATTGCACCATACTCAAATGCAACACTAATCGTCAACAATGAACAAGTATTTATATATCATAGGTTTTGCGGGTATCGCTACAATAGCCTCCTGTAAAGTAGGGAAGGAGTTTGCAAGACCTTCAGTAGATATGCCGGCACAGTTCCGCGGACAGGCATCTGCTGATACCAACAGTATTGCAGCGCTGCCCGTACAGTCTTTCATCAGGGACACCGCCTTGCTGAGATTGATCGACAGTGCTGTCGCAAAGAATTTTGATGTGCAGGTAGCACTGAAGAACATCGAATCAGCTGGTGCATCTCTTAAATCTGCCCGTCTGGGCAGACTGCCGGACCTGAACCTATCCGTTCAGGGTACGCGCAACTGGCCCTCTAAAAATAGCTTGAATGGCTCGCTGTCAGAACAATTTATTGGCACCCGTTACATGGATGACTATAACGCGGGTCTCAACCTGAGCTGGGAAGTAGTAGCCTGGGGAAAGATCAGCCGTTTGAAAGAAGCCGCGCTGGCTACCTATCTGCAATCTACGGAAGCTTCAAGAGCAGTAAGGACAAGGGTGATCAGCGATGTGGCACAGGCATATTATAATCTTCTGATGCTGGATACACAAAAAGAAGTTGCTTACAGGAACATGCTGCTGACCGATAGTACACTGCGTATCGTAAAGCTGCAATACCGTTCGGGTATGGCCACCAACCTCGCTGTTGAGCAGATTGAAGCCCAGCTCCGGGTAGCGCTGGCATTAATGCCGCAGATAGAACAGCAGATTGCTCTTCAGGAGAACGCCCTGAAAACACTGACAGGCGAGATGCCGGGTAGTATCGTCAGAAACAGACTACAGGACCTTGCAGCAGATACCGCCCTTTCCGCCGGTGTACCGGCTGACCTGCTGTCTCGCAGACCAGATGTCCGTGCCGCAGAAATGGCCGTAAAAGTAGCCAACGCACGTGCAGGCGTGGCAGAAGCAGCCATGTACCCTGCTCTTAACATTACTGCCGGCGTGGGCGTGAATTCATTTAAGATCGATAACTGGTTAAATATTCCGGGCAGCCTTTTTGAAACAGTAGGCGGCAGCATCACACAACCTGTATTCAGACGCAGGCAATTAAGAACAGAATGGGAAACAGCTAAAATCGAATGGGAGAAGAGCGCAATTGAGTTTAGGCGCTCGGTAACAACGGCTGTACAGGAGGTGAGTGATGCGCTGGCAAAAATGGACAAGCTGAAAGAGCAGTACACTTTTACACAGCAACGTGTTGATAGATTGGAAATTGCTACGCACGATGCCAGCCTGCTGTTTCAAAACGGTATGGCCAATTATCTTGAAGTGATCACGGCACAAAGCAATGCCCTGCAAAGTGAACTGGATCTGGCAGCAGTAAAACGCGACCAGCTCAATGCTACAATCGACCTCTACCGCGCACTTGGAGGTGGATGGAAATAGCAGGCTTGTGCTGAAAATGGCTATCTTACCATTGGGAATCAACAATCGGGAATTAAGAATGAGGGCTTATCAACAGCTTTTATGCTTAATTCCTGATCCTGATGCTTAATTTCAAACGAACTAAATGGCAGGCACCAAAACAGACAAGGACAAATTCTTCAACAAATACTACCGGGCATTCGTCATCCCGCTCGGATTCCTGCTATACGTATTTGTGTCATACGTGATCAATCCGTTTAGCAGGTATTGGGAATACGTGTCCCGCCTCTCTGCATTCCGGCAGTTGATAGAACTCTTCATCGCGTTGATCATCTCATGGGTGATAGCGGAAATAAGTCTGGCTACTGCCCGCTGGATGGACCGATGGTTACAGTGGGAAGAACAACCCCTGAAACGTAGTATCATTCAGACAGTCGTGGTACTGTTAGCGGTCGTTATTGTATTGAACATATTCGACTACACACTGTTTAAGCTTTGTCCGCCCCCAGAGGAAGTGAAAGACAATTTTGACAAAGTGGACGCATGGCAGTTCTTCGTAGTGTGTAGCCTTGTATCTATCTTAATCAGTGCTGTGCATACAGGAAACTATTTTTTAAAACGCTGGAAAAACTCCATGCTGGAAGCCGCTCAGTTACAACTGGATGCTGCCCAGTTAAAAGAAACCGCTATGCAGGCCCAGCTGCAGTCGCTTAAATTGCAACTGGATCCGCACTTTCTTTTCAATAACTTCAGTACGCTTTCTGCGTTAATAGAAGAAGATCCGGCGCTGGCTACCTCTTTTCTGGAAAAGCTTTCCAGAGTGTATCGCTATATGATTGCAAACCTGAACAGTGATGTGATCAGCCTCAGTCAGGAACTGAACTTTATTGCCTCCTATATATTTCTGATTGATATCCGGCATGGCAGCAATGTTAATATCAATGTGAAGGTATCTGATGCTAACAAAGACAAAGGCATTCCACCCATCACCTTACAATTGCTGATCGAAAATGCGATCAAACACAATATCGCATCTGCACAACAACCATTACATATCACCATCTACGATGAAGGAGATGATCTGATCGTTAAAAATAATATTCAGCTGATACAACACACGCTGCCATCCACAGGACTCGGACTCGAAAATATCCGGAAACGTTATGCGTTGCTCTTTGAAAAAGAAGTGGAGATCGATGATACAAAGTCTGCATTTCTGGTACGCCTGCCTTTGGTTGATTTTTAAAAAGTTTATTTATGAGGGTCGTCATTATAGAAGATGAAAAACCAAATATCACACGTCTGAAGAAAATGTTGACAGATGTCAACCCTGACATTGAAGTCATCGCCGTACTTGATACCATCACAGAAAGTGTGGCATGGTTTGAAGGGCATCCACACCCGGATGTGGTACTGATGGATATCCGTATTTCCGACGGACTGAGCTTCGATATCTTCCCTAAAGTAAAATTATCCTGCCCGGTGATCTTTGTTACCGCTTATGATGAATACGCCGTACGTGCTTTTAAAGTGAATAGTCTTGATTATCTGCTCAAGCCTGTAGAAAGAGATGATCTGGAACAGGCTCTGAATAAAGTAAAAGTGGTAAAACAGGCACCCGATACGGAAGATCTTATGAAACACCTGCTGGACCTGCTTAGTAAAAAGGAAGTGACCTACAGAACACGTTTTATGATTCCATTCCGCGATGAATACAGGACCATCCACGTGACAGATATAGATTTCATCTACTACAGTCCGGCTGGTACTCATCTTGTATTGAAAGATCGTACACAATTGCCTGTAGGCCTCACACTGGAGGAGCTGGAAGAGCAGCTGGATCCGCAGGTATTCTTCCGCGTCAACCGGCAGCATATTATTCATGCCGACAGTATTGATAAAATACAAACCTATTCTACCAGTAAACTCCGGGTGGTTTTGAAACGTGATCCGGAGAGGGAGATTCTTATCAGCAGAGAGAAGGTGCCGTTGTTTAAACAATGGCTGGACAGGTAATGAGGATTTTAGTTACCATACATTTGTTCCCATTCCTCACGGGTATATATCAGCAGTTCCTTCTTTTCAAAGTTCCATACGTTCACATAATGTGCGGATATCACATAATGCTGTTTCCAGAAAGGATCTATACTATACATCATTAATGTACAGATATCCGTGGCTGTTATAAACTGATCCTGTTCATCTATATGAGAATGGGCGCCTCCGGTAAAGGTAGTATCCAGCATATTTCCTTTGGCGAATTTCATTGTATTAATATGTTTGTGCAACTGCTTCCGGTCTGTTATCTGATGCTTTGCATTATAGGTAAGCAGGTAATCATTTCCCAGCATCATAGTACCGCCATCCCTTGGTTTGGTCAGCATGTACACCCGTCTTATTGCCCGCAATAAGCGGTATCAGATGGTATTCTACATTGGAATAGTAGCTGAAGATCGTATCTGTGTGCATCGCCGTCTCCGTCAGTTTACGCAATGTATACAGTTCTTTTTCTGTGGGAGACAGTTCCCGCTCTGCCATTGAACTCACCACCGTTTCAGAAGATAATTGTTTATCGAGGATAAAGGTGCCGATAACGCGGGGTTCGCGCCGGAAGAATAAAAGACACAACGTGTGGAGTCGTTTTTTGTGTAAGTAATATAGCCACCTACAAATGACTGATCTTTATAGGTGGTGCCCCAGAAGATCTGTGCGCTTATCAGGGCGGCCATTTCGTTTCTGTATAGTAAGGTTCCTTCTGTTACTATCTCTTTTTTACTATTTCAAGCCGTTGGCGTTCGGTCAGTGGTTTTCTGGTCTGGGCAGCCGCACTAAAGCCGGATAGCAGGATAGCAAACAATATTGTTTTTTTACCATGTACTGCAATTACTATTCAAATATCCCAAAAAAAATTGTGTGGCCCGCACAAATGCCACGAAACAATCCTACTTTCGGGTAACAATTACAATCCGTACAACCATGGCAAATACTGAGCACCCCACCCTGGGCCACGGAAAGATCTGTTATATTGAAATGCCAGCTACTGATGTGAGTGCTTCGGCTGCCTTTTATGAGAAAACATTCGGATGGACAATCAGAACGAGAGGAGATGGATCTGTCGCCTTTGATGACGGCGTAATGGAAGTCAGCGGTACTTTTATTACCGGACTTCCACCACATACGGGTGAAGGTCTTACTATTCATATCATGGTTGATAATATGGACCGCATATTGGAGAAAATCACAGCCAATGGAGGTGTCATTACCGTTGGCGTCGGTGCACATCCGGGTGAGCTTACGGCAAAATTCCGTGACCCCGGTGGCAATATCATGAGTGTGTACGAGCAGAGAGGCTAAGCCAACATCATTCGTTTCTATCATTCGTCATTATGTACCAATTATGGTGCATCCTTTCTATTGCCAACAACATATCCCCTTCCACTATTTATCCCGGCATGTTTTTAGTCCGCCGATATACGGCATGATACAGTACCGCACGTTGCCGTACTCTATCTGTCTGTATATTTCATCACCCTAAAAAGAATATGTCATGAGCGTTGTTCGCACAGAAAGCAGGAGTCAGCATTTGCGGCATTAGGTACTGCTATCGGAGTAGGGCTGTTGGCTGGGCTTGCAGGAACTGCAGCCATTACGGTTTCACAGATGATAGAAATGAAAATAACTAAACGGCAACCCAGTAAAACACCCGTGGAGGCTGCTTCAAAGGTATTGGATGTGGACGCTGTTTCTGAGGAAAAGAGCAGAAGGTTTCTCAGGAAATACACTGGGCGTATGGTACCAGCTGGGGCGTTGCCAGAGGTTTACTTGGGCTCACCGGCCTGAAGGGAGGACTGCTACACTCGCACATTTTGCCAGTATATGGGGTGCATCGCTTGTGATGTTACCCGGATTAAAGTAGCGCCGCCTGTTCTGAAGAAGACCCTAAAACATTGGTATTGACGTATTGCATCACGCCGTCTACGCTATTGCCGCTGGATTGGTGTACGATGCAATTGAAAAACCCAGATAAAGTGTGAGGTTGTACCGGTTACCCCGGTACAACCTTTTTAATCTAGTGTTTTTTCTGCTGACCGGGAGCATACGGTCTGG
Source organism: Chitinophaga pinensis (assembly GCF_007896845.1). Classification (GTDB taxonomy): domain Bacteria; phylum Bacteroidota; class Bacteroidia; order Chitinophagales; family Chitinophagaceae; genus Chitinophaga; species Chitinophaga pinensis_C. The sequence continues at coordinate 13,424 of NZ_VOHS01000076.1, forward strand.
CCGATTTTGACCCGTGATCTTCTTTGCCTGCCCCGGTTGGTAATCCATGCGGATTCCCTGCGGAGCCGCCTTGTATGTACAGGCGTTCATGGCTACGGTCAGCCATAGACAACATAACAGTGTAAGCAATCTGACAATCTTTTAGTGCGCATATAAGTGGGTTTAAACTTCCTTTGTTATTCGCAGGCAAAATATAGCGCCAGATGCAGTTTTGTCTAAAAATCAGCCTGTTACGTGCAAACTATTATCCGCTTGATTGTCTTTTTTAGTAGTAAGCATCCCTGATATGAAATCTATTGCTAAAGGCCATCTGTGGCATATATCTTTATTCTTCCTTCTTTCCCTGTCGGGAATTGTCTATCCGTCTTATGCACAAAAGTTTACCACACCTGAAGGTAAGTGATCTCTTTCCGGGAAATGGATAGCTTTCTTGTCAGCCGGATGATACTCTCGGAATGCCCGGACTGTCCATCGCCTTTATCAATAACGGAAAGGTTGTCTATCATAAGGCAATAGGTGTTACCAATATGGATACGCGTACGCCGTGGACGATCAATCTATTTTTGAAGCCGCTTCTCTCTCCAAACCTCTTTTTGCCTTCTTTGTGATGAAGTCCGTAGAAGAAGGCCTGCTGGATCTCGACAAGCCTTTGTATAGATATCTGTCTTTCCCCGAGCTTGAGTACGACCGGCGCTAAAATGGGTCACCGCCAGAATGGTATTAGATCATACGACCGGTTTTCCCAACTGGCGTTGGTTTGATCCTATCGATACCTCTCTGCATCGAAGATCAAAGAGGGATATTACATCAAAGCGAATCCGGGTACTTTGGCTATTCAGGAGAAGGATATCATTATCTGGCGAAAGTAATAGCACACATACACGGTCTTCCCTGAAGAACCTCGATTCTCTTTTTCAGGTGCAGATAGCAGCTCCTTTGGGAATGGAACATGCGTGGTTCTCGTGGAATGACTTTCTGAAAACGCACAAAGTGTCTGGTCATAAAGGGGGAAAAGTATCATGAAGAAATGGCCGGTTTCTTTTCCGGATGAGGATTCTTCCACATTTGGCTCCGCTGGTAAATTACATACAGAGGCTATTAGTTATGCCGTTTTCTGACTGGTATGATGCAGCACAAGGTCCTGACTGCTGAGAGCTATAATGAGCTATTGAAGAAGCAGGTCAGCGTGCCCCGGAAACACGAGTTTAACGCCAATGAGGAACCGGTGCGTGGGATTGGGTATCGGTATCCAGAAGACAAGAACAGCAACCGCTATGTGCATGGAGGTAATAACGGCGACTTCAGTCAGGCTGTGTCTTTTATATGCAGCC
>NZ_VOHS01000077.1 GCF_007896845.1 Chitinophaga pinensis
ACAAAAGTATTGGTAAAGCACCGAAGAATTTCGGTGTTGCAGATCCCATATAGATATAGTTCTGGCAATCCTGCGGCTTTTGCCAATGGCAGGGAGTCTACAATGGCTATACTTTTATCTGCATTCATCCGCTGGAATAAGGGTCTTCCGTTATCAGGATTCACTCCCAGATAAGGTATTGCTTTCAAGGTGTTAATGTCTTCTCCTTTGTATCGATAGTAGTTACCTGTAAAACCATCGATCAGCGAGTCACCATATATTTTTAGTCAGTCTGTTCTTATAAAGCTGATATTCATTCGGTGATCCATTAAAGTCCTTTGTCTGTATGTTGATGGTAGACAGATTAATATCTATTCCTTTATTGGTGAGTTCACCGATATTCCGGATCTGTGTAGCAAAACCGATATAGGTTGGGCAACTGTACTGACTGCAACAAACCGTAGCTACGGCGATTATACAGATCTGTACTCAGGTTCACACGCTTCCAAAGTTCCAGATCCATCCCGATGTTGGTCGTATAAGTCGTCTCCCATGTAATCTGATCATTACCTAAACGTTGAATAGTGGAACCATAAGTATTTGCATCATTATAACGGAATATATCTGCATAGGTGGTAAAATTGAGATAATCACACCAGCTTCCGGCCGGAGGTTCCATAAGCCGTCTCTTAGTTTCAGATTAGTGATTGGTTTTACAGATTTCATAACGTTTCCTTACTAAGGAGCCATCCTGCACTCAGCGAGTAAAAAGTACCATATCTGTTATTACGACCGAAATTGGTAGAGGCATCCCTTCTCAATGAAGCTGATGCAAAGTCTCTTTCTTTATAACTATCATTCAGTTCACCAAATACAGAGAAAGAGCCTTTTCAACAGGAGCTGGCGCATAAGGAGTTGCAATCGTTCCGAACAGCTTGTTGATATAAGTTCCATAATTCTGAAAAGCGCCTAACGTACGTTCTCCGGGATAGGGAACTATATACTGATACCGCGAAGGAACTTGTACTGGTCTTTCCGTATTCCTGGCCTGCCAAGCAGTCAAAGTATGCTCTCCAAACTGTTTGCTGGCAGTAATTAAGTTCGATGTCAGGAAATAATTCGTTCTGTCATCTGACACTGTCAAAGCGCCATTTACAGCTATCCTGTTATTTGCCGGACCATCATAACGCCCCCGGTAGGTCCGTGGATCTTTATAGGAATTTAAGTTGTTATTGATATACTGGAATGTATTGGTTGTTTGTATAGACAACCAAGGCAGGATATCATACTTCAGCTTACCCGTGAGCAGATAACTTTGTCTTTTGGTAATAGCAGTATTATAAGTATAGGAATACAAGGGATTGTCGTAATAAACAGTGCCTCTTTTTCCTGAAGAATTGTATATGTAGTTAGGTACAGAATCAGCCAACGCACCATTAGAATAGTAAGGGGTGACCCATGGAAGGAAAAGGTAATTCTGTGTCTCTGAAGTGGAGGCGGTATACTTATCGATCAGTACATTGGTATTGATACTAAGCGTAAGTTTATTATTGATACGCTGATCAAGGTTCAATCGGAAAGCTTTCCTGTCAAGGTTATCCCCCAGTATTGTTCCGTCTTGTCTTGCCCAGTCCAGTGCAGTGTAGACTTTCGTTTTTTCATGTCCTCCGGACATGGAAAGATTGATATCACTCTGATTACCATCCGGGTAAAATGTTTTATTACTCCAGTCATAATTTTGCTGCAGATCTTCTTCCGTATAAATGCGGGTTGTATTAAAATAGTTATCAAAACTACCGTAGATACTATTTAAAGACGGAGATGCCGCATATAATGACGTCATGTAGTTATGAATGTGGGAAGTCAGCTGACTGGTATTCATATAATTTACCAATCTGTTATTTTTCACTTTACCATAACTTGTGTTCAATCCTATTTTCATCTTACCGTTAGCACCACGGCGGGTAACCACAACAATAACACCCTGTGCTGCGCGGGATCCGTAGATAGCGGTAGAAGCGGCGTCTTTCAGAATGGTGATACTTTCAATATCATTCGGATTAACGATATCCTGCAGGTTTGGTACATTGCTGATAACACCGTCTATGACCAGTAAGGGGCCGAAATTAGTATTGGACTGATCGGGCATAGATGCCTGTCCGCGCATAACTACCTGTCCCCTTGTAGCTACGCTACCTCCGTTTTCAACAATGTAAAGTCCGCTGGCCTTCCCTTTCAGCATTGCCAATGCATTGAGGGTAGATACCCCTTTACGCAACTCATCACCTTTAATTGTCTGTAAAGCGCCCGTAATTTCACTGACTTTCTTTTGCTGGTAACCGGTGGAGATAACGACCTCTCCTGCGGTGATGCTGGTTCGGTTCAGAACAATATTAAAATAATGGTTGGTTCCTATTTTATATTCCCTCGATTCAAATCCGACGAATGACACAATAAGGACATCTCCCTCATAAGCGTCTATGGAAAATTTGCCTTCTTTATCGGTGTATGTACCATTGGTATTGCCTTTTATCCGGATAGAAGCACCTTCCAGTGCTTGTCCGTCGGCACCAGCTACTTTTCCTTCCACGATATCTTTTACAGGAACAACATTATCGCCGGACTTAGACTTTGCCTTGGGGGTTAACGTGATTGTATTATCAGCAATTGTAAAACCAAACGGCTGGTCTTTGGTACATGCTTCCATAAATTGCCTCAGTGGCATTGCATTCGCTTCTATCGCGACACCTTTTGTGTCATTCAGATAACTTTTGTTAGCAAACACAACATACCCGGTCTGTTGTTCAATAGCTTTAAATACCTGTTTAAAGTGAGGGCATTCCCTTTTAGTGTAACGGTTTGGGCCTGAGTGGCGGCACCTGTCTGCAGTAATAACAAAGTAAAGAACAATGCTGTCAGCCGCCTTGCCGGAGCAAAATTTAGAAAAGGACCACTACGGAACATTCTGAACGCAAAACGATGTTTTTGCATACACTTCTCGTGATGTTTAGTTGTTAGAAATTGGTTGATTCTGAAAATAAAGACCCCATCTCAGGCAGTTCGTCAACTACCCGGCAATATTGGTTGTTTGTCTTTTATATTATTGGCTAAGTCAGGGGAAGACGATCAATTTTCTGTCTTCCAGTTGGCATTTCACACCTGAGACTGCCAGTGTATTCAATAAGTTTTTTAATGTCATATTCCGGCTGATCTTACCGGTAAACTGTATATTCGGTTGGTAGCCCGCATACACCACTTCTATATCATACCAGCGTGCGATCTGATGCATCACTTCATTCAGATCACTGTCATCAAAGTCAAAAAGATTATTTTTCCATGCTATTACTTTTTCAGGATCAGGATTGTTTACCATTGTTGTACCATCCCGGAGAACGGCTTGTTGACCGGGTTGCAGCAACATATTTTTCGCAACCCGTATACGGCCTTCCAGTAAAGTAGCGGCTATGCCGTTTTCCTCTTTATATGCCTTTATATTAAAACTGGTCCCTAATACTTCTATCAGTTCTTTTTTATCTATTGTTACGACGAAAGGCATGGCAGCATCTGCTGCTACTTCAAAATATGCTTCCCCGCTAATTTCCACACTCCTCTTATCACCACGGAACAACAGCGGATAATGAATACTACTACCTGCATTCAACCAGACCTTTGTTCCATCAGGCAAAACAAGCCGGTATTGACGGCCATTAGGAGTAGAGACTGTGTTGTACACCACTTCATTCCCTTCACCATTATATAAGAGTGCGCCATTTTGTACTTGTACGACCTGTCCCCCTTGCAATGCCACTGTACCATTCCGGAGTGAATCCAGTACTATGGTTTTTCCATCTGCCAGGGTCAGCATTGCACCGTTCCTCCCCGGTTGTATATCTGCCAGCACCTTTACATTTTGTGTAGGTAGCTGACGCGTGGACAGATAATATCCGCCACCAGCCAGTATGAGTAATAATATTACGGCACTGGCTGCCATCCATTGCCGGACTGGCATTCTGCGATAAAGCGGCTTAGGTAATTCATGATGAATGGCGGACATAACATGTTGTTCAATCCGCTGATCTATTTCCGGAAGTGAATATTCCTGCTGCAGCTGAAAATCAAACAGCTCTTTCAGCTGAGCATCAAGGACTTGCATCTGCGCTTCATCTTCCAGCAATTGCCGGAACTGCAGCACTTCATCTGCAGTTAATGTCTCTGTCAGATACTTATCCAATAGCTCCTTTATAGCAGCATCATTCATAATGTTATCCTTTAGCGCGCCCTATTCAGCTATAAAGACGCAATTTTTTTTAAGTACATAGATCCGGAATTCACTTTTTTTTAAAAAAAGATGAAACCCAACGATACCAGTAGTAGACAGAGCTCCGGAAAACCCGCCAGTTCTGCCCTGATGAAGCTCAAAGCCGCCATCAGCTGCTGATTGACTGTCCCAGACGAAATTTTCAGCTCATCAGCTATCTGCTGATGCGTTTTATTTTCAAAGCGGCTCATGACAAACACCTGTTTCCTGCGGGGAGGAAGCCGGTTAATAATTTCATGGAGGCGGCTGCTGAGCTCTTTAAACTGAAGTTGTTTTTCCGGTGTCCAGCTATAGGCCTGATCTACCTCCGGATCTGTGGGAATGAATTTTTTGCGTAGTTCTGAGATGGTATAGTTGCGGGTTACAATGAATAGATAATTCTCGAAGGAAGTCAGCTGATCTAAGCCCTCGCGATAATGCCATATTTTCAAAAAAACATCTTGTGTGATCTCCTCTGCCCTTTCAGGAGATTTAATAATACTGAGTGTGTGCATAAATACAGGCATTCTGTATTTTTTAAATACAGCGGCAAAGGCTTTGGTATCCCCTTTGGCGATGGCGGCAAGCAACTCTTTTTCCTCGTATGACTGTGCACTCGACAATGTGAAATAAAATAATGCGTATAAATGTACAAATTTGCGGAGGTAGATACCAAACCTTTTGTTACATCTTTCAACAGTCAGACAAATAATAAAATTAGAACATCTGTTACGCCTGTTCACCAGCCCCTACCTTTTCAACAGCGCGTAACTCATTATCCAATAGCTCACAACGCACAATATCACCGTCTTTAAACTCCCATAATGAGTCGTCCTCATACTTTTCAATAATCTGACAGGTATTGTCAGGCTCCCGGGCAGCGGTTGTTGGATGCCAGTTTCCATTTGTGTCTTTTACCATTATTGTAATCAGGGTTGAGAAACCCCCTGTCCAATGGTCTTTATTAAATTCATATTCTGTGATATGAAAATCATCGGGATAGTTTTTAAAGCCGGGTTGTGCCCTTAAACGTTCAACTGTCTTCTGCGCCTCTTCACTGGAAGTATACACGCCTATAAATTTTATTTCTTCGCAGCCATCCAACTCATAAGCATGTTGAAGTATAAAAGCTGATTTCATTTCTAAATATTTAATGCGGGAGAATTTTATTCATGGATATTAGCACAGATTCCCTTTCTTACGCCTGTTTCTACATTTATTTTTTTAAACACTGTAATTGTTTTGTAAAAGCAGGTTTTACCTTCCATGGCAGCTATCTGAATACCCGAAAGGTATAAACATTCAGTTAAACTTTCGCCGGAATTCCAAAGGAGTTATGTTCGTTTTACTCTTAAATAATTTATTAAGCGATGATGGATGCTCAAATCCTAATTGGTAAGCGATTTCACTCACAGACAACGAAGTTACTGAAAGAAATTCTTTGGCTTTTTCAATCACCTTATTATGAATATGTTGTTGTGTGGTTTGTCCGGTTATGCTCTTTAGCATATCACTAAGGTAATCAGGTGAAACGTTAAGTTGTTTTGCAATGTACTGTACCGTCGGCAAACTGTTTAACAACGCAATTTCATGATCGAAATAATTATTTAAAACATTCTCAAGACGGATTAAAATTTCATCATTTGCTACTTTTCGCGTAATAAACTGCCGATTGTAAAAACGGTTACTATATTGCAAAAGCAATTCAATCTGTGCGATACTCACATCCTGACTAAACTTGTCGATATTAAAAAGATACTCCCGCTCTATGTTTTTGAAAATTTCATTCAAAACCTTCTCTTCATCTTCTGATAGATGTAATGCTTCATCCAATTCATAAGAAAAGAAACCATAATTTTTAATATGCCGGGCTAAGGGGTATCCTGCCAGAAAATCGGGATGAATAAGGAGACAAACGCCTTTAATCGGAACATCTGAATCTTTTATATGGGAAAGCACCTGATAAGGAGAAATGAAGGCCATTACGCCTTCATCATAATCATAATGACGCTGACCGTATTTCATCTTTCCCGTATAATTACTTTTGATAGCGATACAAAAGAAAGCCATTACAAACTGCTTCATTGAAGTCAATTGGTAGTTGGTTATATCCTCATACCGGAATACACTTATCAACGGATGTTTAGGTTTAGGCAAGCCCATATACCGGTGCATTTCAGCAATAGATGTTATTACGTATGGCGTTTGCTCTTTTTTCATCTCCATATATATTTCCAGCAAAGCTGTGGTTACAATGCTCGTTTATAGGCTGCCCTTTCTAACAAATAAGCCACAGAATTTTCCGCATCTTGCTTTATCCGTCCGATATTATATCCGGTCAGCTTACCTTTTGATTTCAAGATTTTACCCGCAACCATTACAGTATCAATGTTACTTCTGTCCGCAGCGTGAACAACTGTTCCTATTGCATCATTAGATGGAAAAAGATTAACAGCATTCGTATCAATTAAAATAAGATCCGCAGATTTTCCCGGCGAGATACTTCCTGAAACATTTCCAAAACCGGCTATTTTTGTTCCATTGATCGTTGCCGCTTCGAGTATTTCAAAGGAATTCACAGGTTTGGGAAAATTCTCCGCACCATGATATTTTTATTTTGTGCAAAAGCCCTTTGCAAAGAAAAAGCGACACGCATCTCTGTAAACATATCACCACCGTATGCTGTTTCCAGATCTGTGCCAATACCGGGCTTCATCCCGTGATCAATGGCATGTTGATAAGCGAATACGCCTTCCTCCAAACCATATTGAGCATCAGATCGGGGATCAACCGTCACTTTTACACCGCAATCGCTCATGATCTGCCATGCCTCATCCGTTAACCCTGTGCAGTGATTAAAATATTATCCGGTCCAAGCACTCCTTTTGCCTGTAGTTCTTTTAAAAGCTCTGAAAGCTCTTTGCCCAAAAACTCTGTAATAATGGGAACGTTTAACCGACGGCCTACTTCCCAATTTGCTACTCCCATATGTGTAAATACCCCCAGATGTATCAGTCCATCTGAGGAAAACTTCTCTTTTGCAGGCGCTCCAGACCAGCTGTCCAGAAAGACTGTTCCCATTCTCCTCCGAGTGGAAAGCCGGGAGCATAAAGGGCTCTGATACCTGACTCCTGCAAAGCATCAACAGCAGCGACAGCATGCGAATAACTGCGGGTGTTATGTGAAGCATCAATGATGGTGGTAATACCATGATCTATTGCACTCAAAGCAGTAAGCAGGTTAGCAATATAAATATCTTCAGGCCTGTAATATCTGGCTATATCAAAATGGACATCATTCACATAACTCATCAGATCACTTACATCAGGCATCAGCCTCCTTAGTGTACCTTGCCATGCATGTCTGTGTGCATCTGTAAATCCTGGCATCAGTATCATTCCTGCCGCATCGATCATTTCAGCATCTGTTATTGTAATCTCTTTTGCAACTGCTGTTATTTTTGTTCCTTCTATTAACACATCACCTACAGGAAAATTGCTGGTTTTACTGTCCATAGACAGAATAGTTGCGCCTTTAATTAAGATCTTTTGTTTTTCTACTGACATCTGTAAAATAATTTACAACAAAAGTCCTATGATCTCAATAGAAGAAATTGTCCTATTCCGGGATTGTTATTTCCAAAAATCGCATATCAAAATTTTCTTCGATCCATTTCCGCTGTAACATTCTTACTCCCGGAGTGCTGTTTTATAGATTGCGCTAATTTCCACTCACCTATGTTAAACAATTCATAAAACTGAATTTCTCCAAACAGATCGAAAAACTCCGATCTGTCTGTATAAATCTTTACCTGATGTATACGCTTGCAGTCAGAGCCTGTCATCAGCAATATCTTCTATTTTCCTTTGTAAAACACATTTTTGAGGCAAATAAACCATACATACTACTCAATTTCAATTACTTAAACCACACTCCATTCCCTTAAAACGTATGTATTGATTATTGGTGAGCGCTTATCCAATCGGAGCAATCAGCTAAATATCAGCTTTTGACGAATTGGTGATATCGGGAGTGAATTTGAGGAGCAGCATTCATATAATCTTGAAATGCAATGTAATAATGCCTGTCTCTTTTTGAAAAACTGTCTTTTATACCCCATTAAAGTGGGATCTTATTTAGATCACTGTGTAATATTATAGACATTAGTTACCTTTGCGGACTCGCATTCAAAAAGAAAATTGTATGAGCCGTTATAATGAATATCTTAAGGAAATAGAAGAAAGAAAAGGTCTGGAACTTCATCCAAAGCCGATTGATGGTGCAGAATTGCTAAATGAAATCATCGGACAAATTAGAGATCTCACAAATGTGCACCGGAAAGATTCTCTTAATTTCTTCATTTATAATGTGTTACCGGGAACCACCAGTGCTGCTGGCGTAAAAGCTAAGTTTTTAAAAGAAATCATTCTTGGTACAACCAAGGTGGAAGAAATTACTCCTGCTTTTGCTTTTGAGCTGTTATCTCACATGAAAGGCGGTCCTTCCATTGAAGTATTGCTGGATCTGGCCCTGGGTAACGACGTAGCTATCGCAAAAGAAGCTGCAAAAGTGCTTAAAACACAGGTTTTCCTCTATGATGCGGATACCGACCGTCTGAAAGAGGCATTCAAAAACGAAAATCCAATAGCTAAAGAAATAATCGAAAGTTACGCGCAGGCTGAGTTCTTCACAAAACTGCCTGATGTACCTGAAGAAATTAAGGTAGTAACTTTTATCGCTGGTGAAGGTGATATTTCGACTGACCTGCTCTCTCCGGGCAATCAGGCACACTCCAGATCTGACCGTGAACTGCATGGTAAATGCATGATCACTCCTGAAGCTCAGGTTGAAATCAGAAAGCTGCAGGAACAACATCCTGACAAGAGCGTGATGTTGATCGCTGATAAAGGTACCATGGGTGTAGGTTCATCCAGAATGTCCGGTGTAAATAACGTGGCCCTCTGGACGGGTAAACAGGCAAGTCCTTTTGTTCCATTTGTAAACATTGCGCCTATTGTAGGTGGTACAAACGGTATCTCCCCTATCTTCCTCACAACTGTTGACGTTACCGGTGGTATCGGTATCGACCTCAAAAACTGGGTGAAAAAGGTAGATGAAAATGGTAAACTGGTTCGCAATGAAGCTGGTGAGCACATTCTCGAGGAAGTATACTCCGTTGCTACCGGTACAGTGCTTACTATCAACACTAAGAAGAAGAAACTGTATAATGGCGATAAGGAACTGATCGATATCTCTAAGGCACTTACGCCGCAGAAAATGGAATTTATCAAGGCTGGCGGATCATATGCTATCGTATTCGGTAAAAAGATCCAGACTATCGCCGCTAAACTCCTCAACATCGATCTTCCTCCTGTATTTGCTCAGCCGAAAGAAATTTCTCACGAGGGTCAGGGTCTGACAGCAGTTGAAAAGATCTTTAACAGAAATGCTGTTGGTACTACTCCAGGTAAAATATTACACGCTGGTTCAGATGTTCGTGTAGAAGTAAATATCGTAGGTTCTCAGGATACCACCGGTCTGATGACTGCGCAGGAACTGGAATCTATGGCAGCTACTGTGATTTCGCCAATTGTAGATGGTGCCTACCAATCAGGTTGTCACACTGCATCTGTATGGGACAAGAAAGCACAGGCAAACATTCCAAAACTCATGAAGTTCATGAATGAATTTGGTCTGATCACTGCTCGTGACCCGAAAGGCGAATATCATTCCATGACTGACGTAATCCACAAAGTACTCAACGATATTACAGTGGACGAGTGGGCTATCATCATCGGTGGTGACTCTCACACAAGAATGTCAAAAGGTGTTGCATTCGGCGCCGACTCAGGTACTGTTGCACTGGCACTGGCTACAGGTGAGGCTTCCATGCCAATTCCGGAATCAGTGAAAGTAACCTTCAAAGGAGAAATGAAGGATCACATGGACTTCCGTGATGTGGTACATGCTACACAGGCACAGATGCTGCAGAAATTTGCCGGAGAGAACGTTTTCCAGGGCAGAATCATCGAAGTACACATCGGAACACTCCCTGCTGACCAGGCCTTCACTTTCACTGACTGGACAGCAGAAATGAAAGCAAAAGCTTCTATCTGTATCTCTGAAGATGATACCCTGATCCAGTCACTGGAAATTGCCAAAGGCAGAATCCAGATCATGATCGATAAGGGTATGGATAACAGCAGACAGGTTCTTCAGGGACTGATCAATAGAGCTGATAAGAGAATTGCAGAAATCAAGTCAGGTGAAAAACCAGCTTTAACACCAGACGAGAATGCAAAATACTATGCTGAAGTTGTAATTGACCTGGATGCCATCGCTGAACCGATGATTGCTGATCCGGATGTTAATAACGATGACGTTGCAAAAAGATATACCCACGATACTATCCGTGCACTTTCATACTATGGCGGAGAGAAGAAGGTAGATCTTGGTTTCGTTGGATCCTGCATGGTACACAAAGGAGATCTGAAAATTGTTTCCCAGATGCTCAAAAACCTGGAAAAACAGAATGGTAAAGTCGAGTTCCACGCACCACTTGTAGTGGCAGCGCCAACTTACAATATCATTGATGAATTGCAGGTAGAGGGAGATTGGGAGATCTTGCAGAATATTCTGGCTTCGAATTCAACGATAATGCTCCAAAAGGCGCAGCACGTACCGAATACGAAAATATGATGTATCTCGAGCGCCGGGTTGTAACCTGTGTATGGGTAATCAGGAGAAAGCAGCTAAAGGCGACACCGTAATGGCTACTTCTACCCGTCTCTTCCAGGGAAGGGTGGTTGAAGATTCTGACCGTAAAAAAGGTGAATCTCTGTTGGCCTCTACACCAGTAGTTGTGCTTTCTGCTATTCTGGGAAGAATTCCTAACATGGAAGAGTATAAAGCAGC
>NZ_VOHS01000078.1 GCF_007896845.1 Chitinophaga pinensis
GTTAGCGAATAATCAGATCGTTGTTCGTGAAGATGACTATTATACACTTTACTTTTCTTTAGGAGATCTGAATATGGTACTGGCGGAATCAACGTCAGGCAGCAATAGCTTTGAAATAATGCTTAATAAGAATCCGTATGGCGAAAAGTTTCCTGCTGCAACAAATCTCTGATTGAACAACTGGCCTCCATCTTAGGTGTTAGCTATTCGGTAACTATCTGCTTTTGCTGCGTGAATTTGATAAGAAGATATATTCGTTAGCGGATAGCCGCTCTTTCAGAAAGGAACATTTTATTTCGGTGCTGGCGATTGTCGGAGAGGCTGTATACAAACACATGCCGCGGAGTGGTTTATGGAATTAAGCGATCACGATGGTATAACATGGACGCCTCATTTGAGAATACGCGGGCAGAACATACATTTTTCAGTCTATTTATATGAAGATATCTTATTGAAGAGCTTAACGATGTCCATCTTCTCGCGGAGATTTACGAAACTATAGCAGAGATAGAAAAGAGAAATTTGAAATAAGAACTGCATATTTAAATACAAAAGGCGTCTCGCTACCAGCGGACGCCTTTTGTATTTAAATCAACTTTGATTATTGCTTATTCGCCAGTGAAATCATCGCAGACACTTCACTTACTGCCGCATCTTCTCCGGCCGTAAAACCGTAAAGCGGAAACGGATATTCCCGTTTTTATCAATCACAAACTTGGTGGGGATCCCTTTACCTCGTAACTGCTCACCACCTTATTTTCACCGTATTGGGATCTTTCAGGTCCATGAGTACCTCGAATGGATAATTATTCTGGTAATAAATTTCTTCGCGCTGGCAGCCGCATTCTCTTCCTTCTCCCAGGTATGCACAAAGAGGAATTTTACATTCGGATCATCCTTGTATTTCTCCATGGCTTTTTTCATGGAAGGGAAGGAGGCTTTACAAGGACCGCACCACGTAGCCCAGAAATCCAGCACAACGGTTTTACCTTTTAGGTCGGCCAGAGAAACGGTATTACCATCCACATCTTTCAACGTGAAGTTGGGTGCTGGCTGTTTAATGATCTGTTCGCCATTTCTTCTTCCACATTACTGTCCAGATGCCCTTTCAGGGAATCCAGATATGTCTGGAAGCCACTGCCGCCTCTTACTTTGGTATAGGCCTCTTCCAGTTGTTTTCTGGTAGTTGGGTTCAGGAGACCACGCCCCGCCAGTTTGCTCAGTTTTGCATAAGCGGTGTCATAATCGCCTTTGCTTAGCAGGATCTTCGCGTACATTTCTGTCACTGAAGGTCTCACCGGATCTTCTGCTGTTTCAGCACGACGGATGTAGATCAGAGCGAGTCATATTGTTTTTCTTCATACAGACAGGCAACATAGGAGCTGAGATAACCAGCATAGCCCGTGGCGGCAAATCTGGCGCCATTTTCGTCTTTACGGGTGGTTTTGAACTCCCAGGCGTCATCCACCGCTTTTTTCAGCAGTGGTTTAGCTTCCGCATAATGACCCTGTTTGATCAGTCTTTCGGCGGTGCCTGCCCATCCCTGTCCCTTCCAGAATGGGGATTCGATGCTGTTAGCATATTCCAGTGCCTTTGGAACATTGCCCGCTTCCGTGTAAGCCATACCCACCGCATTGCGGGCGTAGTCATAAACGATCCTGTCCGGACCGAACTTCTTTGGCGGGTATTTTTTGAGCCATGCGAATAAGAGCTGTTCTTTTTTCACAGGGTCTTTTTCATCATAAATGGTCTGCACTGCATTATTACGCTCAATAATACCCCCTGGGAAGCGTTTTTCAGCCGCTTTACGGATAGAGTCTGATACATTTGCCTTTTTCAGCTGATAGATGAAATTTGAGGCTGTAATCCAGTTTTCTTCTTTTTTTGTTTCAGGAGGGCGTACATTTCCTGCTCCAGTCTGGAGCGGTCAGTATCACTACCTTCAGCAATGTCTGATAATGTTTTGTCAGTGTGTCTGCTGCGGGTTTTTTCTGGGCATGGGCGGTTTGGATGCCTGTGGCCAGTACAGCACTGAGTAATACGGGAATTGTTTTTCTCATATACATCTGTTTTTAAGGGTCGGGTTTAGGTTTAGTATCCTGAGTTTTGTGTCAGAGCCGGGTTTGCAGTGCGTTGTGCATCCGGAATCGGGTACAGAATGTCTGTCACATTCCAGGTAGCTGGCCGCATACCACCGATTATATCGTCTGCACGGGTTTTATCCGCCGGACTGACAATACTCGGTGTACGTTTGAGGTCAAACCACCTGTGTCCCCATTCTCCGAAGAGTTCTGCTTTTCTTTCCTGTTCGATAGCCAGCAGCACCTGTCGTTGGGTAAGGTTATTGTCCAGCATCGGCAGCCCAGCCCTTCTACGGATGGTGTCTGCATCTGCAATGGCTCCGCTAAGGTTGCTGAGTTGTGCACGTGCTTCTGATCTGATCAGGTATTGCTCAGCAAGACGGAGCACGACGTTAAACTCATTGCCGGTGGTTGTGCCGGATGGCAATACACGCAGCTTATATTTGGTCATCACTTTATAGTTAGTACCTCCGATCACGGTCGGTGCTATCCAGTTGGTTTTACGCAGATCGCCTTCCTCCAGACTGTTGTACAGAGTATCTGTCACGCTAAAGGATGGCACGGTACCACTGGCAGCGGCAAAACTTCCCCCGGCGGCATCTGTATTGCTCGTATAAATAGAGAGGCCCGTCAGGGTGGCCATCTGCCAGATGATCTCATTACTTGTATTGACAAATGCCGTGTTCACATCAGGGCTCAGGCTATAAATACCCGAACCGATCACTGCACTGGCGGTCGCTTCGGCATTCTGCCAGTCTTTCGTATACAGGTAAGCTCTGGCGAGTAGGGCATTGGCTGTCTGGCGGTTTACACGGGCCCTCAGTATACTCGGATAAGTATCGCTCAAAGCGCAACAGCGTCCTTCAGGTCTGTGATGATACGTTGCCATACCTGTGTAGCAGGCGTTCTGGCGAGAGTAGCGTTACCGATAGGATCATCTGTCAGTGGCAGCGGGACTGCTCCGTAATAGTTCACAAGGTGAAACAGGACAAAGGCTCTCCAGGTTTTGGTTTCTCCCAATAGCTGGTTTTTTACAGCCGGGAGAGGGAACCGCTCCTTTCTATACCTGCCATCATTGCATTGATCTGCGAGAGGGTATAGTAAGGATAGTACCAAAGTAGATTCGCGATATTGCTGTTGGTGATGGTAATAGCATTCTGCCTGAACTCGTCATAGTTGGGAGAAGACACGTTATTCTGGATCTCGTTGGCAGAGAGTCCGGGCAATACTGTCGCCGGAAAAATGAAGGAACGCGTATTGCTTGCATTGTAGATCCCAGCACTGCACTGCTGGCAGTAGCATCCGATTCAAAGCTTTGATCAAGACCTACCTGATTCACCGGCGGACCAATCTCCACCAGTTTACGGCAACCCGTGAATGTGCAGCCGGTTAATAACAAACCGGCAATGATTTTCTTATGTATAGAAAGATTTAACATGAAAATTCAGTTTAAAATGAACAGTTAACACCCAGTACGATCGTTCTCAGCGGAGGCAACGCAATAGCGCCGGTTCCGAGTCCGGGTGCACCGCCGGATACGCTCGTTTCAGGATCGAAAATGTACTTGTTCTTCGACCAGGTGAACAGGTTCTGTGCTTCTGCATACACCTTGAAATTGCTGGCTTTTATCTTTCTCAGCCATGCAGATGGCAGATTGTAGGCCAGACTGGCAGAACGCAGTTTCAGGTAACTGGCGTCCCCCCACATTGCTGTAGAGCTGCTGTATTGCGTATACGCCAGATAAACAGGTGTGCCGGATGTAGAGGTAGCGGCAGGGTAGGTCGCTGCATCTCCGGGGTTTCTCCATCTGTCCAGCAGGGATGTATTCTGATTACTTCTGCTGCTGCCAACCGGCGTACTGAAACTGTTGGTAGATCCGTTTCTGTGATTGAACTGGAAGAAGAAAGAGAAATCAAACTGGTGGATCGTAAAGGTGTTGTTCAATCCTCCAAAGAACGGTGTACCCGGATGGATGATTTGTCGGTCGTTATTAAAGTCGACCGCGCCGTCCTTGTTCAGGTCCGCATACTGCGGTGTACCCGTTGCCGGATCATAACCCGTATACACATACCTTCTGATCAGATCAATCGGTTCGCCTATAAGATAACTGGTCGCATAGAATGACTTTTCAATACCCGGGAATGAGATCAGCTTATTCTTTGGGAAAGTCACATTGAAAGAGGTCGTCCAGCTGAAATGGTTACGTTTGAAATTAGTCGTGTTCAGCTCCAGTTCAAGACCGCTGTTCTGTACTACCGCCGGTAGGTTTACGGTATAGCTGTTATAACCTGCCTGTGTTGGCAACGCGGCTGATAACAGTTGATCGCTGGAACGGTTACGATAATAATCAGCAACCAGCATAATCCTGTCTTTCAGGAAGCCTAATTCTAATGCCAGATCCAGCTTGCGGTTGGTCTCCCATTTCACACCCGGATTCGGCAAGGTAGCACGCGCCAGAGCTGTCTGCCCCTGATAAGTCCCTGCAGAAGACAGGAGAGGCAGATAGATATAGTTGACGATCTGGTCGTTACCGGTTGTGCCATAGCTGGCTCTCAGTTTACCATAACTCAGCCAGCCGATATTGTCAGCAACAAAGTTTTCCTGTGTAAACAACCACCCTGCACCGATAGCGCCGAAATTGGCGATTGCATTATCCGGACCGAATCTGGAAGAGGCATCGCGACGGAAGGTGACATTGAGCAGGTACTTCTTCTGATAGTCGTAATTAATACGGCCGAAGAGAGAGGCGTATTTATAATCGAAGTAGTTGTTATAGCTGACAGTTGTAAGACCGGCGCCGATAAGTGTGTGGAGCAGTGCTTCACTGCTGTAGTTGGTGCCGGCTATGTAGTTGCCGTTGGACAGGCTTCTCTGTATTGTTCCGCCTACCATGACATTCAGCTTGCCCTGCGCCAGATCGCGGGTATAGTCTATAGTGGGTTCTACGATATAGTTCTGCGTTTTATTGGTCGTAAAGTTGGCCGAACTGGTTGGGTTGTTCGCCGGATTCTGACTGGATGCAGGCAACGTAGTATTCTGCTCAAGTTGTGTGGTCGTGTAACCGAGGTTCACTTTCACGTTCAGGTCTTTGATGACAGTATAGCGCAGATTGGCATTGGCAATGAAATTGGTCGTATTGCCATTGTATTCTCTTTTGAGTAATGCCAGTGGATTGTTAAAGCCCTGTGACCATGCCAGTTTGCCCTGATTGTCATACAACGGCATATTAGGTGGCAGATTATACAGGGAGGTCAGGTCTGTACCGGGTAAGAAGGTCTTATCATAAGAGTAGTTACCCGTAATCGCTGCATAGAATTTATTATCCGCAGAGGTGTGGTCAGCAGAAAGTCTGCCGGTCATACGGGTGTTATTAAAATCTCCGTCGTAGACAGTAGTTTCTTTGTGATAACCGCCACTAAACAGAAAATGTGTTTTTGCATCTCCACCGGAAACGGAAGCTTCTGCATTGGTACTACGTGCCGTACCACCCAACAGGAATTTCTGCCAGTCGGTATAAGCATTCTGATCCCATACAGTCAGTTCCGGCGCATTGGCCGTATTAGGCGTAAGGCCATCATTTTTGAATGCTTCTTTACGCAGATCGAGATATTCCTGCGTATTCATCATCGGAATGAAGCGGCCGACCTTTCCCGTACCTGTATAAACATTGGCATTGAATCTTGTTTTACCTGCTTTCCCTTTTTTAGTAGTGATCAGGATGACGCCATTCGCACCACGTGCACCATAAATAGCTGTAGCATCGGCATCTTTCAGGATGTCCATACGTTCGATGTCGTCCGGATTGATCATACTGAACGGACTAATACCTCCGTTAGCACCGCTGGTGCCCCAGGCATTCAGGTTATCATTAACGGGTTGTGCGCCGCTGAAATTGGTGAATGGTACACCGTCTATGACATAGAGAGGTAGGTTACCATAGCTGAGGGAGCCCTGACCGCGGATCTGTACGACCGCTGCGCTACCCGGTAAACCGTTCTGTTGTGTGATCTGCACACCGGGAATACGGCCCGGCAGTGCCGCCAGTGGATTTGCTACCGGCTGTATACCTATTTCTTTGGCAGTGATACTGCTCACTGCACCGGTATTCATTCTTTTGGTAGTTGTACCGTAACCAATAATGACCGCTTCATCCAATGCTCTCACCTGTTCAAGCAGCACAGCGTCGATCGTGGTTCTGCCTTTCACAGCAACCTGTTGTGGCTGATAGGATAAATAAGAAAATACGAGATAAGCATTCGCCGGCACACGGGGAATGGAATATTCTCCTTTTTCATTGGTCATAGCACCAAAAGGAGTTCCCGGTACGACTACGGAAACAGACGGAAGCGGCCGGCCGGACACATCTCTTACAACACCGCTGACGGTAATGTCATCGACAGGAGCTGCATTGGCTTCCGTCTGTTTTTCTTTGGCCCGCACGGCAATAAAATTGCCGGAGCGGGAATAAGTGAATGGTTGGTTATTGAATAATTGTTTTAAAACCTGATCGAGATCCTGGTTCTGGGTACTGATATTCACGGGCGCCGCTTGTTTCAGCTGACTCTTCGTGTAGATAAAACTCTGTCCGGTCTGTTTTTCGATCTGCCGGAAAGTTTGTTCCAGTGTACCGGATTTAATAGTCATACTGACTTTCTGTGCATAGGATTGTCCCACGAGTAACAGGCATCCCAACAGGATGCAAAGGTGTAAACATTTTTTACGAACATGTCTGACGTCTGACGAGCGCAGACAAAGCTGTTTCCATGACTTCTTTTCAGGCATAGACTCTGGTTGATTGTTGATGAATAAAGCCACCGTCCGGGTGGTTGATAATAGACAAATCTTTCCCTGCTCATAAAATCTCATAGATTTTATAAGGATAAATATCGCAGTGGTGCATGATCCTACCTGATCACGATAACCTTTCGGCCTTCGATTCTGAAGTGCACGAGATTTGTCATCTCCAGCAGATTCAGTAGTTGAGACACCGGGACATCTCTGGGAATTCTGGCAATGAATTCATCGTTTACGTTTGTCTGATACTCAACTTCTATGTTATAATAGCGTTGCAGTTCAGTCATGATAGTCGGAATATCTTTCCCATTGAAATAGAAAAGGCCTTCCTTCCATGCCAGTACTTCTCTTATGTCTGCTCCAGTCGTAATTTGTATAGTACGCTCATTGTTCACGACTGCCTGTTCACCCGGATGGAGCAATTGCCTTGCATTGGTGGTGGAGATGGCAATAGCTCCGCTGAACAGGGTTGTTGCTGTTTTCTTATCTGGCCCGAAGGCTTTTACGTTAAAACTGGTACCAAGTACCTCTATAGTCGATTGATCTATGCCATTCTTTACTTTGAAGGGTTTCCTGCTATTGGCTGCTACTTCAAAATATGCCTGACCGGTAATAGTAACTGTCCGCTCATTGCCACTGAATGCGGTGGGATAGGTCAGGGCTGACGCTGCATCTATCCATACTTTAGTATCATCTGCCAATACGATGGCCACTGGCTGACTGCCGGGTGGCACTTCTATGGTATTGGTGGTGCTTGTATTGTCGGCACCATTATATACAACCTGTCCGTTGGCGTTCATACTGATATTGACATTGCCCTGCATGGCAAGGGGGCCATTACCGGTACTGTCCAGTAGTATTTTAGTGCCATTGCTCAGCGTTAATACAGCATGATTGCCCGCAGGGGCCGCTACATCATTTTTAAACCTTTCGGCCTGAGGGGCCAGTACAGGATGCTGTAGCGTACGGTAATAATAATACCCCCCGCTCAATAATATGGCCATGCTGGCGGCAATCGCCCATCTTCGCCATCTGAACGGTACAACACGGGCTGCCGGCCTGTCTATAACAGCCTGTATCCTTTCGCGGATCGTATCACCAAGCATCTGACGATTACCAAGTACGGTCTCATCCCATTCCGTTGGTGCCCGGAAGGCGTTAAACAGACGGTTATATTGTATCAGTTCCTCGTCCGTAGCGGTACCTGATACGATTTTTTCCGTCAGCAATAAGAGTTCCTCTTTGGTCATGACAAATGCATTCACATAACTAGGCAATTGAAAATGCCCTTACCCCTAAAGCAGGGGAAATATTTTTTTAAAGCTGTCCCTTAATGATAACAGGTTACAAAGGGGATGATCAGGAGGGCCAGCAAATGTGGCTCTACTGCTGCGCGGATACGCTTTAACGCGATGGTTTTCTGTGCTTCGACCGTTTTAACGGAAATATTGAGCAGTTCGGCTATCTGCTGGTTACTTAACTGACCGTCGCGGCTGAGCAGGAATATTTCCCTGCATTTGTCAGGTAAACCGTTTACCGCATGCTGGATGATGGTCTTGAGATCAGTCAGTTCCAGCAACTCCTGAGGACCAGAAGGCGTGACTATTGTGAGTTTGGATAATTCCTGATAAAAATCTTCCCTGATGTTCCCGGATTTAATATAATTGGCCACTTTAAACCTCACTGCCGTGCGCAGATAGGAAGGGACCGTCTGTATATCCAGTTGATCACGCTTCTCCCATAGCCAGGCAAAAATGTCCTGTACTATGTCCATACATGCACTTTGATCGCGTAAAAGATAATAAGCTGCCTGATACATAGCTGACCAGTGTCGGGTATATAGTATGTCAAAAGCATCCATATCACCTCTCTTGAGCATCGTTATCAGCTCCAGGTCACTATAAGTATTATTGCTGTTACCTCTCAAAGTTTCCCACTTTCTGCTGCTAAAATATATAAACAGCAGAAGATTCCGAAAACATACAATAAAATATTATATCGCTCTGCTTTTCAAAAGTACGTTTAAGATAAAATGCTATCCGAAACGGTTAAAATCCTGACAGTGCTTTCAGAGGGGACATCCTACATTTACAATTGTAGCGAAAGTTTTGTGTGTTAATCTGACACTATAAATACATTTAATATCCTATATCATTATGTGAGAACTGAATTGATTCCACCCCTTAATCTTTTTTCTTATTCTCTCAAATAATCAAACCCATAACCGTATGCTCAAATTTACATGGACATCCGTCCTGTCCTTGTTCGCTGCGTTTACTGCTTTCGCACAAACGAACATAGCGCCACAGGCGACAGCAAGTACTTCTTATGTTTCCTCATGGGAAACGATTACAGCCCTTAATGACAACTATACGCCGGCCAACTCTAATGACAAGAGTCATGGGGCGTATGGTAACTGGAATAATCCCAATTCCATTCAATGGGTACAGTATGACTGGTCACAGGCATTTTCTGTGACGTCCGTCCAGATCTACTGGTTTGACGATGCCGGAGGTGTACTTACTCCTACCACTGCCTATCTTGAATCATGGAATGGTACTGCCTGGGTGAACCTCGGTAACATACCATTGCAGAAGGATGCGTTCAATACGCTGAATTTTACTGCTACTTCCACGTCAAGATTACGCGTATCCATGCGTAATACCTCACAATCTACCGGTCTGCTGGAATGGCGGGTGACAGGAATTCCCGTTTCCACCGGTGGAAATGGCTATGCATATACATGGACGGTTTATTCTCCGACCATCAGCTATGATTTCAGGAGCGAGTACCCCAATCTGCCTACACCATCACAGATATTGAATGATTGTCCGCAGGTAGTGGGTACACAGTCCTCCGATTGGTGGACATTCCGTTGGGGCCCAAAGAAAAAATCTGTTGTTACAGCTGCTGCCATTACACCGATGCTGGCCCGTCTTAATAAAGATTTCCGGTATTTCCGTGATACAATGGGATGGCCTGCAGATATAAGAGCAAGGAATGGCTATAAGAGTGCGGTATATCTCTATGGTTCTGGTCTCTGTACCGACAATGCTGACAGTACTGCACTGGGTGGCTGGCAGAGTGCTGTTTATTACAATGGTCAGAACTGGCCTATCATTCTCGCTTCCTACTATCCTGTTTATGCGTTTGACCCTGCTTATACCGGCAGCGATGCTGCTTATCAGCAGAGTGCCATGACGCACGAAGGTATCCATGCTATGTTGGCCGATCTGCCGGGTGTGAAAAATGCTGCCTGGTTCCATGAGGGAGGTAATGTCTGGTTCCAGCAGACAGCCGATGCGAAACGCTCCGGAAACTTTAGTTCGCTGGGCTTCCTGAACGGTACTGATTTCATCGCGCCATTTATGCCGATAGAATGTTATTCCGGTTGGTTGCAGGATGGCAGTTTTGGTGGTCCGGCAGCAGAAGGGTGAACATGTTCAATGGCGGTCAGCAGATATGTACGTGGAAAACATATCTGGGTGGTCACCAGTACAGTTCTTCATTCCCGACCTTTCTGGGCAATACATTGGGCGATAATGCAGTTCCATGGATATGGAGATATGCTTCGTCCCGCGTATTGGAAGGCATCGCCGGTGGTATAGGTGAAGCACAAACGCGTCGGCTGATTACAGAATACAGGTCAAAACAGGCACTGGTAGATTTTGGTAAATGGAAGAGCGCCTGCGTGGCATTGCTCAATAATGTATTCGGTAACTCCATCGGAGCCGAATGGCAGCCTTCGTGGTTGAATCCTGCGCCATGGATCGCAACACCTTACGCGAAGACCACCAACAACAATGGCGTACTGACGCCTGATACAACCACCTTACCGGGATGGTCGGGTGCGAACCAGATTCCGCTGACAGTAAATGGAAGTACAGTAACGGTGAATTTCCAGCCCATCGGAGCAAATATGACCTGCCAGCTGGTATATTGGACGACCACCGGTCAGCCGGTATATAGCCAATATGTTTCCTCAGGGAACGTCACACTGAATCTGACTGCTCCGGCAGCCAACAACGTAGTGATTGCAGTTATTACCAATACCAATTACCTCTATCAGGGTGAAACGACAAGAAAGACAAAATATGACTACAGACTACAGCTGGTAGCTGGTATTTCCGGTGCTGCCAGCGTAAATACCAAATGGTATAGCGCTGCATTGCTATCATCAGCCAGAACAAGCGAAGTAACCAATACTGCGGCTGTACAAACAGGTATTGACTGGTCAACCTATTGCAGTCAGCCATTTACCGGACAGCCACGACATGAGGAGTACAAAGTGATCACGACGCAGCCATCCTTCCAGTTGTTTCCTAATCCTGTGACTACAGGTGAGGGGGTGCAGGTGCGCTTTAAAAATCCGAAAGGAGAGAAAAGTTTAGTTACGGTGTATACGCTATCAGGTAAGGTCGTATTGCAGCGAATCTCCACTGCTGAGCAATTAACAGTGGAAGGTAAATCATTACATCCGGGTATCTATCTGGTGAAGATTTCGAATTCCACAGTAAATGCAACACAGAAACTGATCGTGAATTAACGCCATCATAATATTATTATACGCCCCGTAGTGCATACATGCTGCGGGGCGTTTTCTTTGTTATAAGATGAAAAGAACGTTAACAATTTTTATGAATCAGGCGTTGTCCGTTGTGTCTGCCATGGTTTTTAGTGTATGTGTAACACAATGCACAAATTATAAGTACAAGATTTTAAATGGCTAAAGATTCTTCTCACAAAAAAGAAGTACATACACTGCTTTGCTTTACACAATAGAAATAATAATGCGGCGTTTTTTCATTATGAAACGAAGATGATCCGCAGATAGATTTTTGCTTGACAGAAAAATTAATTGTATCATTGTGACCGTAGGAAAAAAATGTACAGGCCCTACTTTAACCCACGGAACCCGACGTTAGAGATTTATTAAGGCTATATCGGTAACATTGCCGGCGGATAAGCGACCACACTTATCTGAATGCAGAATCAATACACAGGTTTTATTCGATGTAATATTTGAAAAGATAAGTAGATGTTACTTGTTGTAGCGACAGCTCTGTCTTTTTCAGTATAGTTAACCAGCTAATCTTACACAACCACATCTATTTAGACCTATGAGTAACTTCGTGCCGGGATGGCGTGTAATTTACACCAGGCCCAATCAGGAGAAACGTGTTTCGGCCCGACTTCATGACTTGAATGTCGATGCATTCCTTCCATTAACCAAAGCCAGACATCAATGGCATGACAGGGTAAAAGTGATAGAAACACCTTTATTCCCCTCCTATGTTTTTGTTAATCTGCACAACGTTGCCGAGCTGAATAAAGGGCTCGGACTGGATGGTGTTGTGAAGTATGTCAGATTCGGAAGCCGCATTGCCACTGTTGAAAACACAGTCATTGATAATATCAGACTGGCCATGAATACCGCACTTCCTATGGAAGTAACTGATACCACCTTTCAGCCCGGACAACACCTGGTCATCACAGAAGGTCCACTCTCCGGATTTGACTGTGAGCTGATCGATTTCAAAGGAGCGCAAAAGGCGCTCGTCCGCGTACAACTGCTGAACAGAAATTTTAGTTGACCTGTCCCTTCAAGCAGTCTCCCTTTAGCGAACTACAACCTCTATTTCTAACTTTTTACGGATGAAACTTAACAGAGCATATTTGCATGCTTATGGCCTTTTTGTGCCCTTGAGTATCCTGGCTGCACTTGGCAATACAGGTGTAGTGTATATGATTAACAGGATTGTACAAGACCTTTTCGCTGATCACCCATTGACAACGAAACTATACTTCACTACTTTGTCGCATCCATGATACTGTTGATCAGTTGCAGGTGGATCGTCGCCAGAGGCGTCATCAATTTCACACAGGATATGTTATACAAAACCCGCAGAGATGTACTAGGTAGGTATTGCGCTCTTCCTACAGCCAGCTGGCAAAGCGGAAGAACCGCATCTATGTGGGCCTGACGAAAGACGTGGAAAATATAGTAGTGGCGTCAATTAATATTGTGATATGCGAACCAATGCGGCGCTGATCGTTATCTGCTTTGTGTACATGGGAATGTTGTCGTGGAAGTTACTGGTATCTATGAGCTTATTGCTGGTATTTACTGTTACACTTTACCTGTTGAGTGTCAATAAGGTAATCAACTGTTCCGTGCTGCCATGAAACATAACGACAGTTCGTACATCACCTTAATGAAGTACTGAATGGTTTCCGGGAAATTGTATTGGAACCTGCAAAAGGAAGAGATATCGCAGATATCCATGTTCATCAGGCTTAGATGGTGTGGCAGATCAGAGTAAAAAGGCGCAGGTCCATTTTCTCAATAATCGTATTGTTGGACAGATCGCCTTTTACATCTTTATTACCCTGACTATGCTATACCTCGGCACCGCATTCGGCGTAGGCAAGTCTACCCTCGTCAGTT
>NZ_VOHS01000079.1 GCF_007896845.1 Chitinophaga pinensis
AATATAGAGGTATCTGTAGTATTGTCCGGAGATGTTTCGTATTTCAGTGTACGTCAGGCATGTAGTTGAGGCTATCAGACTTATAGTTTACACTGGTCAGATCCTTATAACTGTAACTGGCAAGTTGTACAATTTGCTGATAATAGGCGCAACTGTCAAATACAGATCCTGAAGACCGATCCTGTACTTCGCAGTTTTATTCGCCCATTGTCTATATAGGCATACACATCAGCCAGCGTTTGGAAACAGCAGGAAATGCAGGCATTTGCTGTTTTGTTGTACTGGTTAAACAAATTGACAGCATAACAATGCCCACTGGCAATTATCGCTGAACTATTCTTTGTAAAAAGCATATACGCTGGCCGTGTCATAATTCCAGTTGTGGAAAACATCTGCTAATGCGAGGGGCCTGTTACCTGTCTGGTAGCATGATGACAAGAAGCGCAGTAAAGGTACCCATGGGTCAACCCATTCAATGCGGATACGCTATCCACTCCCTTGTATAGCTGCATGCCGTCTATAATCTGCTCAGCAGGTACTGAATGTTGATCGGATGTACGAAACTTATTTCAGTCGTATCTGCACTGGCAAAATAGAACATACCTCCACTGCTTAGTGGCCCTTCACTACTTGCAGTGCGAAGACCGCCAATTAACATCTGCTCAACAGTAATGGCTTCTTTACCTGCAGGCGGACA
Organism: Chitinophaga pinensis; assembly: GCF_007896845.1. Classification (GTDB taxonomy): domain Bacteria; phylum Bacteroidota; class Bacteroidia; order Chitinophagales; family Chitinophagaceae; genus Chitinophaga; species Chitinophaga pinensis_C. The sequence continues at coordinate 698 of NZ_VOHS01000079.1, forward strand.
GTCGTACTACCGGCAGTCTTGATAGCATGTGCAGGAATTGTTATGATCATTCCACCGTTGAGTGTTAAGGTAGTGTCCCTTTCGGTGTTGATTTCCAGCAGCTGGGAAGGCAGATTATCGGGTTTGAAAAAGATGGAACGTGGTAAGGATTGCAGCTTGCTAACAGGTATAGCAATACCATGCCGCAACAGGTACGGAATAACTTGTTCATAGTAAAAGTTTACAGTGATGTAATTTATGATGGGACGACAGTACAGAATATGACAGATGTCATATCGGGCAAAAGAGTAGTAATAAACGATTAAACGCTTAGTTTTTTACGTGACACTTTGCGATAAACCAATACTCCCAACACCAATAAGATGAGATAAGGCCAGCAGCTGATAAGGAATATAAACAATGCACCAAAGCTTTCAAAACCAGTACGTACAGCCAGCAGGAACTGTGTGCCAAATTCTGCACGTACCACTCTTTCAGGGTTTACAATGATTTGTTCGTCGGCCAGTTGAGGTTGAAATAATTGCACAGTGAATGTGGCATAATGTACATCATCCAGTATCGCCAGATTTGCAATCCGTCTGTCCGTTTCTGTCTCATACTTTTGATCTTTATAGTGTGCCACGTCGAGCGTAGTACCTTTCGCCGTTGGTTTAACAACTGCAGGTACAGGCCCATTGTCTTCATGGCATTGGATAGATAAGTAAGGGTCTTATCCTCATCTTTCAAGGTACGATAATCAATGAAGGTAGCCATTGCCGTAAGGGTATGTACAACCGAGTCCAGACTGGCCGTAGGTACACGTAGGGTGAGATTGGCAACTGGTGTATACAGTTCAATGCGTTTCAGTGAATCAGCAGAATAGGGCACGTCTTTGATCACAACTGATTCATTCTGCATCACACTTTCTGATACCATACCATCAACACTCTTACGACGTGTTCCAGTGTAGATACGGCATTGAATACACTGCCCACGCGACAGCGTACGTCCGCAGTCCGGACGCGTTTTCGGGAAGCAGAATTGACAGAGGTGATATCGTTGGTGAAACCTGTTGAATCAGCGGCCTGCGCCACTCGTTCGTTGATACAACGGCTGAATCATCAGCAGTACTGTAGCGATGATTCGAACCGGAAGAGCATGCAGCAGTCAGCAGCACCACTGGCGCCATGTAATATAGGGGGACACGCATAAGAAAGTTGTTTACATTTTATACCAATAAACCGCAAAAGGTAACCCCTTAACGAAATGTTAAAGAATTGGAACCTTTTTTGTGAATCAGAAAAGGGGTAAATTGACTTTATGATAAGAGTATACTTTAATCCTGATTATACGTTAGGTTTTCCTCTGACAGGAGAAGAAGTGAAAATTGAGAACCTGCAGCATATCGCAGATGTAGATGCCTCTGATCTGAGAGAAGCATTTGAAATATGTCAGAATGAAGACCTTCCATGGGTTAGCAGGGCAGAGGTAACACCAGATCCACTTGTGGCAGATGGTACCCGCTCTGTAGCACCGGGAGATGTGCTGGAACTGGATGGAGAATGGTATCTCGTCGGACCTGCCGACTTTCAGCGTATATAACTACATGGTGGCAAGTTCAATCAATTCTCCGATCTCTTTGGCGCGGGGAGTGGCCTGTTCCCCTTCATACCAGTTTTCATTGCCTTCCGCGTCTGTCTTTATCGAGATGTCCAGATGCCCGTCTTCTCCGGGCAGGTATACCAGAAAGGATCGTATCCCCTTGCTTTCGTCGATATCTACCTTGATGTCTTCCTCATGATAGTTGATGTAAATAGTTTTCCGTTTCATACATTTACATTTTACTTATCTTCCTGAAATATTATGCCAGAACATCAGCAACCTTAGCTTTTCAGATATGAAGAATTTATTGCGTAACCTCATTATACGTCTATCCCGGCGCTTCTCTTCCAGTCCCGACAAGAAGCTCATATTCGAGTCACTCAGCCAACTTTATAAACAGATAGAGGACGGGAAAAAAGACAAAGGACTTGTCCTGACCTACGATTATCAACAGGCCTCTATCATCATATTTTCCGATCAGCATAAAGGTGGAAGAGATGGCTCTGATGATTTCATGCTGGCTGAGACGGCCTATCTTACCGCTTTGCGTTATTACTACGAAAAAGGCTTTACACTGATCAATCTGGGTGACTGTGAAGAACTCTGGGAAAGTAAACCTTCCATTGTGCTGGAAAAGAATACAACCGCATTACTGGAAGAAGCACTATTCCTGCAACAACAACGGTACTATCGCGTATTGGTAACCACGATCTGGAATGGAACTACCAGATTCCAAGAGATCAGTTTCTGAAACCGATCTTTGGAAAGGAGTTAAAGGTATACGAAGGACTAGTATTAAAGATGAAATATAAAGATGCTGATGAAACCATTTTCCTCGCGCACGGACATCAGGGAGATAAAAGAGCAGATGGTAATGCCTTCAGCAAATGGTTTGTTGCCGCCATATGGACACCCATACAACGTTGGCTGAACATCAGACTTGACACCGTATCCGATAGTTTCGACCTCGTGGATAAACATAACATCATCATGTATGAATGGAGCCAGCAGTATAAGAAGACATTACTGATCTCCGGGCATACACATAAGCCTGTATTCGCCTCCATGGATCACATAGACCGGCTTACAAAAGCATTGGAGAAAGCGATGCAGACGGGAGATCAGGAAAGAGCCAAAGCTTTGCAGGAAGCCCTCGAAAAGCGCAGGGCAGAATATGCAGGCAAGGAGTTTGTAAAAACAATGGTCAGCCCCAGTTACTTTAACACCGGCTGTTGTTGTTTCAGTGATGGAGATATCACCGGTATAGAAATTACTGAAGGGGTGATACGTCTCGTGAAATGGGATCTGCAGGGAAAGAACGTCAACCGTATCGTGTTGGAAGAAGCACAACTGGATTACTTGTTTGATCAGTTATAAAAGTGAAAGAGACGGGCATACACCCGTCTCTTTCACTTTACTTTTATAACTGTATACAATCTATGCGTCTTAACTCTTATCCACCAGCTGTTGCTGTGCAGCGCTATACCTTTCTCCTGTATCCGGATACTTCGCCAGTAAAGCGTCAATCTCTTTTTTTTCTGCATCAGATAAAGTAATGTCTACTGCTGCCGCATTCTCTTCGAGATATTTCCTTCGTTTGGTGCCGGGGATAGGTATCAGGTGTTCATCCTGATTGAGTACCCACGCCAGCGCCAGTTGTGCTGCTGTGCAATTTTTAGTGGCCGCCAGCTCAGCAAATGCAGCTGCCAGTTGTTGATTATTGTCCGCATGCTCCGCCTGATAACGGGGAAGCGACTTTCTGAAATCATTGTCCTTTAACGCCCCCAGATCCAATGTATTGGTCACTAGACCACGGGCCAGCGGACTGAAAGGAACAAAAGTAATCTTCAGTTCATTACACACCGGAATAATCTCTTTTTCCACATCTCTCGTCAATAAAGAGTATTCACTTTGTAATGCTGAAATGGGATGTACTGCATGCGCCTTACGGATAGAATTGACACCCGCTTCTGACAATCCCAGATAACGTACCTTTCCTTCTTTCACCAGTTCCGCCATCGCACCGACAGTCTCCTCGATCGGTATCTTAGGATCTACACGATGTACATAGTAAAGATCGATCACGTCTGTTTGTAGTCTTTTCAGGCTATCCGTAACTGCTTTTCGCATATATGCCGGCGAGCCATCAAATCCTCCGGGTTGCCCATCTGTGAAAGTAAATCCGAACTTGGTAGCAAGGAATATTTTAGAACGGTTCGGCTTCAACACCTTTGCCACCAGCTCTTCATTTCTGCCATTGGCATAAATATCGGCCGTATCCCAGAAAGTAACGCCCAGCGCTATGGCACGTTCCAGTGTAGCGATGGATTCAGCATCATTCGCTTCTCCATAAGCATGGTTCATACCCATGCATCCCAAACCGATAGCGGAGAGAGAGACATCTGTGTTTCCTAGTTTCCTGTATTTCATGAGATCATCGTTTGTATATGGGTCATTCAATATTGTATACTAAATATACAAAGAACCCCGCTTAGTTACCGTCATCGTTCCTGATACCGCGCCTATTCTTTTGAATAGCTTGCTTCAGTCGCCCGAAGTTGTAATTGATGCTCATGTTGACAGTCCGGAAATATTCCTGTGTATTGTTATACTGCGTAAATAGTCTATCAGACAGATCCGTACGGTTCTGTCTGATAGACTGAAAAGGATTGTTAATAGTAGCAGAACAGGTCAGTTTATCTTTTATCAGCTCTTTACTTCCTCCCAATGAAATGGATGTGACTGCATTACTCGTCGTCTGTAGCGATACCTGATTACGGCCGTTTATATTGATGGCGGTATTCATCTTCCAGCTTTTAGGCAGGCGGATAGCCATATTCCCATTCACAGAATAGTTCCACCTGTTCAGCGTAATTGGCGCGGCATTGCTGGCCCCATCCAGTGAAAGATACACCGCATTACCGTTAATATTCAGGTTGAACCATTTTGTGAGCGGATAATTAATGTTGTAGTCAAAGCTTAAGCCGCCACCCCGTATATTATTTTCAATCGTTGTTGTGATAATATTACGGGCCGTATCATAGGACGCGATATCCATAAACATATTTCTGACAAACGCATAACTGACGGCCGCATTAAAAGACAATTTCCCTGACCGGCTGTACCCCAGCTGCACATTTGTAGTGAGTACAGGGCGTAATGCCGGATTTCCCGAAGATTCCTGCGAAGGATTGGAACGGTCTTTAAATGGATTCAGCTTGTAGATATTCGGCCGCTTCAACCGCGGAGCAACGCCTAGATTCAATGAACTGTTATTACCGAATTTTCTGTTGATCAACACAGAGAGAATAAGGTTCAGGAACTGTTTGTGTAGTCGCACCGTATCATCCTGCCAACTGGCTTCCATAAAGGTTGTTCTGCGCGTACGCCCGCCTTCAGATCCCAGTGCTTTGAAGTGAAGGTATAAGCGTTATACACGCTAAACACACGTTGTTGTCCGTCAAATCCGTTGGTAATATCATCCGCCGATACATAAGCATTCAGATAATCACTGTAGTTACTGCGCCATATTCCTTTTACACCGGCTTCCATATTAAAATGGGAGAAAGTACGTACATAATCTGCCTGTACCGTATGTTCTTTGAACCGTTCGCTATTGTCCTGCCGGTAACCGGGAATATCATAGTTGATCGTATCTGTAAATTGCTGCCGGAAACCCTGCTGCCTGCCATTGGTGGCATAGCGCCAGGAAAAGGTGAGCAGGTTGTTTTTATGTTTCGGAGAAGTGATCTGATAGTTGATCCTGCATCCATGCCATTACCATGGTTGTCATTATTACTGCGCATGAGGTATTGTTGATGAACATTGCCGGCACTCACCATACGGGAAAGCAACTGTTCTGCTCCTGTTCCACCATAAGCGTTAAAGTTGAATTGTGCTGTCAACAGATGCAGACTATCTATAGCATAACTCAACTCAGTACCGAAATACCCATTGCTGCGATGGTTATCCGGTCTCCTTCCTGCAACAGAGTAATGGGTATTTGGCATAAGCCGTACGTTGCATATCATTGCGGGCATGCGGACGATGATCATACCCCGCTCCACCGTAAGCGGAGATACCGAAAGCGCCCTCTTTCATCGCAAATGAAGCACCCATTCCCGGGCCATTGGCAGGAAAGCGTTCACTGATGTTAATAGTGCCATTATAACCATCTGCTTTTCGTTTGATAGTGACAATATTGATGATACCCGTCAAACCTTCTCCATCATACTTCGACGGTGGTGTGGTGATCACCTCTATGTGCTGAATAGTAGAGGCGGGAATCGTTCGCAGTATCATAGCCGGATCTCTTTCAAACATCCCTGATTCTCTCCCGTTGATGAGCACCTTATAACTGCTGTTCCCTTTGAGCAGCAGATTACCGGCAGCATCTACAGACAGAAAAGGCACCTTTCGCATTATTTCCAGCACATTACTACCCTTACTGTCAGGTCTGCCTGCAGGTCATATATGAGACGGTCTACCTCCTGCCGGATCAGCGGTTTTTGTCCGGTGACGGTCACCGTTTTAAGTCCCTTGCTACGCAGACTGTCAGCTGTCTGGGCCTGGCTTCTCAGATGCACTGTCAGTAAAGGCATACTACAGGCCAGGTATAATAACAGTTTATACATGAGCGGTCTTTTTAGGCATGGCAATTCCCTTTCAAAGCGGAAGCGCTTTTAAAAAACGGGTATCGCTGATAAAAAAATGGAATTGTCCGGTGGGAGTGGGAGATAAGTTGGTCTGAAATGAAGGGGCTTACTTATTGGTTCTGCTGATCAGGAAATAGTAAACGAGGAAGCCGGTGGCAATAAATACAGTCTCAACACCATAAGGAAGCGGAGAACTTTCTACATTGAAAGGTATAAACTCCAGTACGATCAGTCCTAAACCTGCGAAAAACAGAATAATCCCCCATTTCAGCATGTCGCTGCTGGTTTTTGGGATGGTCGGCAACAGTTTAAGGGCATTGTCATCTATAGGTCCCGCATCCAGCATACGTCTTCTTAATCTGTAATTCAGGAAAGAAACGATCAGGGAGGCTGTAATGGCAAAAACGCTGATGATCATGATAAAGCTGCCGAGTGTTTCAATAATGTTGAACATATGCGATTGTTTTTTTCAGTAGACAGGCGTATTTCCAAAAATGTTGCAAAATGAGCAGATTTTTTGCAACATTTAATAATAAACTGTTGTCTACTCTGGCATGATTGATGAAAAGGAGCTAATTCCCCGCATCTTACATGGAGATATGAAAGCTTTCGAGGTATTGGTAACACAATATCAGGGGCTGGTATTCCATGTGGTGAACAGGATCATCAATATGCAGGAAGATAAAGAAGATATCTGTCAGGAGGTGTTTATGAAGGTGCACCAGCACCTGCGACGCTTTGAGTATAAGTCCCGCCTGTCCACATGGATCGCCCGTATCGCCTATCTGACAGCTATTAACTATAGCAAAAAATATAGTGCTGGTATGATGGTGTCTCATCCGGAGGACATTGAAAACTATAGCTTTACGGATGAACATCCCGGCCGCCTGCTGGATAAAAAAGACGTAACGGCATATATTAACCGCCTGATTGCCCAGATGCCTGAACAATACAGGACGGTATTAACGTTATATCATCTGAATGAGTTCTCCTATCAGGAGATAGAAGAAATAACCGGTATGCCGGAAGGAACGGTAAAAAGTTATCTTTTCCGCGGACGTAAACTGTTGAAAGATAAACTAGGTATTTATCTTAAAAATGAGGTGTCATGAAAGAGATAGATGAACAAAAATTACAGCAATTGCTGGAACAGGGTTTATCCCTCCCGGATGAGGCATTATCTGCCGGAGAGGAGCAGGAACTGGAACGCTACTCTGTCTTATGGGAGGCATTGGAACAGCCGGTCGTACCCGGGTTGTCACCTCGTTTTGCTGCGAATGTAACGGCCCGCATACGGCTGGAGAAAGATAGAAAAACAGAGTTCCGCTTTAACCTGTTAATAGCAGCCGTCTGCCTCCTGTTAGGCGGCGGAGCAATTGCCGCCCTGATCGTTTTTAGCGGCAATACGCCGGTCATGCAGCTGCTGTCTCATTACGGACCTATACTGCCTGGTGGACTCGCCCTCATACTACTCATCCAGTATCTGGATCAGAAACTGGTGAAAGAGAAAGTTCGCTCTTATAGCTGAATATGAATATGGTCGTCATGCCGTACCGCATAACAACCATGAAACCGGATTTTATCACTTTCCAGCTGCAGGCGTGTCTGCAGATGTGGCTCAATAAATATCTTATGGATGGCAGGGTGGTAGATAATGACTGTCATTAAAGCCCGCATCCGCAGACTGTCAAACACATATCTCTCCTTATTCCCCTGCGGGGCAATCTGTTGCAGCATATTATACCAGCGATAACCTTGTTCCCGGCAACTTTCAGCCGTATTGATCTCTCCCGGCCGTGGTGTCTCACAAACGCCATAACCAATTACAGAAGGCGCATTATCAGATGGACTACCGCTTGCTTTGTCTATGTACAGAAATGCCAGATCCAGCTTTTTCCCATCATTATGACTCAGATGGGGTAACATCGGAAAACTGTTGAAGAAAGGAAAGCCGCCATCCAGATAATTCACTACCGTTCCGGGATGGAAACGGTTCATTTTCATCGCAATATCCAGTGCCGCATGCCGCATGTCAGGTCTTACATAATGCCTGTTTAACAGACAGGTGCTTAGCCTTAAGGGCTGCAGACCATCTTTACGGAAGATGGGTAAAGGAACCCTGCCAAACGGTTTGGCCAGCAAGGGAATAATCAGCAACATGCTGAACAGGTAGATCAACAGGAATGCGGCAATCTTAACCAGTGGCTGAAGCACAGGCCGGGTCACTTTCTGCATGATCAGAGGATGGGTACGTCTGGAAATCAGATAGATAACTCCTCCCAGCTGCGTAAGCATGGTCAGGATAATAAAAACAATGACGTGCGTCACTATCCGGGCAATGCCAAGAGATTTTTGGATCATAAGTGTATAGAGGCCGGTAGCGGCAGGAATCAGGGATAAAGGCGTAAAATAATAAAAAAAATCCCGTACAGCCTGTAAGGTGTACGGGATCTTCTTTTTTATGCTAAACAGGTAACTTATTTCTGCTGTGCCTGTGCACTGCCGAATACTGTTTTCAGCAGGTCTGTCACACGGGCAGCAGGATCCTGTCTGATTTTCTGCTCTTCTGCAGCTACTTCTGAGAAGATACCGGCAACTGCTTTTTCAGTAACATAAGCAGTAAGGTCGGTGTTTACAGGGGTAGAAGAGAATTTGTTATATACAGAGAAAACGTCTGACCAGTATTTGGTTGCATCCACTTTTTTCAGCGCTTCGCTGATAGCAGGACGGAAAGCCGCTGTCAGAGATGCCGTAGTTTTGTCTTTGAAATAGTTGGTAGCAGCATTGTTTCCACCCTTCAGGATGCCCAATGCATCGGTGATCGTCATTTGTTTGATCGCATTTACGAAAATAGGCGCAGCCGATTTCGCAGCTTCTTCCGCACCCTTGTTCATAGACTGGATAGCTTTATCTACAACACTGCCCATGCCCATGCTGCGTAAGGTACTTTCTACCTTCTGTGCTTCCGGTGGCATCAGGATTTTAAGGGCTGCATTTGCAAAAAAGCCATTTGGAGAGGAGAGTTTGTTAGCGCTGTTCTGTGTGCCGATCGTCAATGCTTCTTTCAGACCAGCAGCTATCTGGGTAGAGCTGAGTTGTCCGTAGGAGGGCAGGTTATTGAGTATCTGCTGGGAGCTTTCACAACCAGTGCTGGTTAGAACAAGTGTGGCAGCAATAATACATGCAAAAAAGCCTTTTTTCATAATAGATTGTATTACATTCTTAAATGTTGGTGCGCAAAGATAATTCTCTTCTTATTCATTTTTATCCATGTTTTAAGTTAACTTTTACTGCTGACGAATATTCCCTCTAAAAATGCGATATTGCATAGAGTATGAAAAACGTCCCTTATTGAAAGGGAAACAGCACTATTCAGACACTTCAATTACTATTACAGGTCAGGAGAGAAAACAGCTTTTAGTAACAATGGGGAGGTCCCGCATCGATACCCGGGGCGCCATATAACAGATTCCACATGAAAACGTTTATTATCATCGGAGTATTAGCCGCAGTCTACATTGTATTCGTTATCATAAAATTAATGAAGCTCAATAGCCGGGCAAAGGAAATCGCTGCCAAGGCAATGAAAGAACGTGAGCAACAGCGGGAGAAAGTGGTCGAAGACGAACCTCTGGTAAGCGAGGACGGCGTCTTGTCCCTGCATGACCGTCAGTATATCGCCTGTGGCGCCAATCTGATCTACCTCCGGGGAGAAAGGCTGGATACACTGGAAACCGATACCGAACAGGATGAAATCAGGCATATGCTCAGAAGAGACTGGCATATCAATACAAGAGATAAACTGCTGAGTACCATCGATGGATTGGCTACAAAAGGTCATCGTATCTATTTTAAACCCATCTGGCAGATACTGACTACCCTGCCGGTACGTGAACGTGCAGAAGCTCTGGATAAATTACAGCAGGATTTTGCGGCAAAAGGAGACGATGCACCAATAGAACAATATGCCGCCAACATTTCCGAATGCTACAAACACCTCCGCGAAGTATCTGATTGCTTCGAAGGCAAAAAGTGTAAACTGGATGCCCTTACATGGGATCTGGGCCGCGCTATTAACCTCTGCCGCTGGGGCTATGATGCCGGTTTCCTCTCCAGAGAAGAATCTATGCGCTATATCCGTAAATTCGGAAAGGAATTACTACATAACTATACCAGCTGGGCCAACCTCGGAGAAAACTACCTCATAGGCTTCGCCATGTGGACCGGAGATATCGAACAACTGGATGAACTCCACGGCGGACATTGTGACCTGCTCTCAGAAGATAGCAGTCCATGGGTATTACTGGAAAGTAAATAACACCGCTACGCCTGTGGCACATGCCGTTTTAATATAACCGATCGTAAACGCTCTTCATGTGCATCTCCCCACTGCCCCAAAGCAGTGATCACCGGTATGAGTGTCTTACCAAATTCCGTCAGACTATACTCCACTTTCGGTGGCGCCTGAGGATAAACCACTTTTGTTACCAGCTCTGCTGCTTCCAGTTCATTCAACTGTACATTCAGCACCCGTCTGGAGGCATCAGGTATCTTTCTCTGTAATTCACTCGGCCGTTGAAATCCTGCATGGATAAACCATAACAAACGGATCTTCCATTTGCCATACAACACTTCTCCAATGAGATCAAGACCGCAATTCAGATTGATAGGAATCTTCTTTTCATACATAAAGTAAATTTACTCCCATTGGGCGAATATGGCAATACGGATAAATTTCGCCCTATGCGAATCCCTGATCCGTACTTGTCTGCCGTCGCCAGATGATTCAATTTTGCTACAGAAAAATGAATCAGATGGAACAACAATTCAATTTTAATAACGAATTATCCGGTAAGATCGCTTTGGTCACCGGTGGTACAAAGGGTGCGGGTAAAGCGATTGCTGACAGACTCGTACAGGCAGGTGCAAACGTGATTGTTACAGCCAGAAATGAACCGCAGACAGCCAGTACCGACAGGCGTTTTATTGCCGCGGATCTGAGCTCCCCACAGGGTACTGCGAAAGTCATCAGCGGGATATTGGAGAAGGAAGGCAGATTAGACATTCTCGTCAATAACCTCGGTGGTTCCGAGACCAGTGGTGGTGGATTTGCCGTATTAACAGATGATGACTGGGAGTCCACTTTACACACCAATCTATTGGCGCCTGTCCGGTTGGATAGAGGTTTCCTGCCCGGTATGATCGAAAGGGGAGCGGGTGTAATTATTCACATCGCATCTATTCAGGCAAGGTTGCCTTTATACGATTCTACTTTACCATATGCGGCAGCCAAAGCGGGCTTGCTGAATTATAGTAAAAGCTTATCCAGAGAAGTATCTCCGAAAGGTGTACGCGTACTAACCGTCTCTCCGGGCTGGATCATGACTGAAGCTTCGGAACGGATGGCTGAAAGAATAGCTGAAAGCGCAGCGATCACCGTCGAACAGGCAAAACAAAGTGTAATGGATGCTCTGGGTGGCATTCCTTTCGGCAGGGCAGCCATGCCCGAAGAAGTAGCAGAACTGGTTGGCTTTCTGGTATCTCCAAGAGCCGCTTATCTGACAGGCACTGAATATATCATAGATGGTGGTACGATTCCAACTATCTGATAAAAAAGGCGGCACTTTTATAGAGTGCCGCCTTTTTACCAATCAGATATTGATCACCAGTTTTCCACGGGCACTGCCACTTTCTATGGCTTCATATGCGATACCTGCATCTTCCAGTGACAAAGTCCTGCTATCCAGTAAAGGCTTCAATTGTCCGTTTTCTGCCAGTTGGGTCGCTGCTTTTAATATATCTCCATGGTGCTGCATCCCCTTTCCTGTCAGCATCGGTAATAAAGTAAATACACCGGAATAGGTAGCTCCCCTGAATGACAACGGCGCCAGACTATGACTACCCCAACCCAATGCGCTTACCACATGCCCGGTATAGGTGCGTACAGCCTCAAAGGACTGACTCAATGTTTCACCGCCTACGGTATCAAAAACAATATCAAATCCTTCTCCATCGGTGTATTTGTCCACATATTCTTTTACGCTCATATTTTTATAGTCGATTGCCGTAGCGCCCAGCTGTTCGATTACCGCTAAGGAATGACTGCTGCCTGTGGCGAATACGGTCGCACCATAGGAACGCGCCAGTTGTATCGCTACATGTCCGATACCGCCTGCGCCGCCATGAACCAATACCCGCTGACCTTCCTTTACCTGAGCGCGGTCCACTAAGCCCTCCCAGGCAGTAATAAATACCAGTGGCAAAGCTGCCGCTTCCCGCATACTGATATTGGCTGCTTTCGGTGCCAGCAATGCGGCATCTACTGCCGCATATTCCGCCAACGTTCCCTGTCTGCCGCCAATACCTCCCGCCATACCATATACCTCGTCGCCGGGTTTAAAGGTCGTAACGCCTTCTCCGATTGCCACAACAACGCCTGCCAGATCCAGTCCCAGTACTGCTGGTACCGCCTGTCTGGCATGTTTGCCTTCGCCTCTTTTGATCTTTGTATCCAGTGGATTGACTCCACTGGCCATGATTTTCACCAATACCTGTCCTTTCGCCGGAACAGGCACCGGCAATGCTTTTACTTTGAAAGCCTCTCCATAATTCTCCAGTACAAGCGCCTTCATGCTATCGTTGATCTGTGTAGTTGTTGTCATTGTTTGAAATTTATCTATGATAATGTTGGTCATACAAGTGACCTTTCTGTGAATTGCATAGCAAAGATGTACCTCTTTTAAGGTTTAATTCGGGTATAATTTTGCTATAAAAGTGTATTTTTGTACTATGGTTAAGTCGCATCTATACGAACCTTTCGAAATTGCCATTTCTGAGCCCATGGAGGAATGTCCAAGGCCCATCCATTCCCATAGCTTTTTCGAACTGATATATGTGGTTTCCGGCACAGGTAAACACTTTGTAAATGAATCGGGACTGGACTATGCGCCGGGCAACCTGTTTCTGATCGCCCCTGACGATACGCACCATTTCGATATACAGGAACAAACGACCCTGCTCTTTGTTCGCTTTAATGAGTCCTATATCGGCTCATCCAAAGTACAGGAACGCTCCCGGCAAAGCATCGCCTATATACTAAAGAATGCCAATCATGCACCGGGCTGTCTGCTGCGATATGAAAGTGATCGGGTAGTTGCAATGTCCATCATGGAAGCAGTTATAAGAGAGCATCAGGAGCGGGGTTTCTATCATCAGGAACTACTATTGCAATTTATTGATACCGTACTCATGCTGATCGTTCGCAATATCACCACCCTGCTGCCGGATAAGGTAAATGAGCATACAGAAGAAAAAGCCCTTGAGATTCTGCAATATGTACAGGCGAATATTGCCGCTCCGGAAAAAATAAGGGCAAAAGCGCTCAGTCAGCAATTCGGTATCTCCGAACATTACCTTGGCCGCTATTTTAAGAAACATACCAATGAAACCCTTCAGGAGTACATCATGCATTATAATTACGCATGGTCGAAAGCAGATTGCTGCACAGTAATATGCGTATGAATGAAATAGCCGACGGTCTTGGTTTTACAGATAAAAGCCACCTGAACAGGCTGTTTAAGAAATATAATGGTGTCAGTCCCGCCCAATACCGTAAACAACAGCAACAAATGCTGCTGCCAAAGTCTTAACTTTGCACCATCCCCTTTATAAATTCCCTCCTGCTACATGTCATTTTACACAGCTGGTTTGGTAACGTTATGTCAACGATAGTACAGTAACTCATTCGTTAAATAGCTGAACGAGGTACCCTGTTATACTTAATTTTACAATTTACTGCTGGGATGATTGTCGTCAGCACAATTAAAAATAATAAACCGGAATGAAGAAGAGTTTATTCCCCCTGATGTTGGGCGGATTGGGAATTGGAACAACAGAATTTGTCATGATGGGCTTGTTGCCTGATATCGCATCGGGCATGAAGATCAGCATACCCGAGGCAGGTCATATGATTTCCTCCTATGCCCTCGGTGTCGTAATCGGCGCACCTCTGCTGGTACTGATGAGTGGCAGCTATCCGCCAAAGAAGATTCTGATCGGACTGATGATCGTTTTCACTGCTTTCAATGGCTTATCCGCCTTCGCACCTTCACCATTTACTTTATTGCTCGCACGTTTCTTTTCAGGACTGCCACATGGCGCTTTCTTTGGCGTAGGTTCAGTTGTAGCCAGTCGTCTGGCAGATAAAGGGAAACAGGCACAGGCTATTTCCATGATGTTTGCAGGCCTTACGATCGCTAATCTCTTACTCGTACCAATAGGAACCTGGGTCGGTCACCACTTCCTATGGCGTTATACTTTCGGTATCGTTGCCTGATCGGATTGATCACATTGGTCTTCCTGAAGGCATGGTTGCCCGCTTTACCGGTTGAACAGGAAGGAGACACCCGTTCTCACTTTCAGATATTCAGAAATCCTGAAACATGGCTGATCATTCTTATTACCGCAATTGGTACCGGTGGACTATTCGCATGGATCAGCTACATCGCACCTTTGATGACTATCTCTCCCGCTTCCCGGCTGATAGCGTATCCGGTATCATGGTACTGGCAGGATTCGGTATGGTGGTAGGAAATTTTATCGGTGGTCGCATGGCTGATACATTTGATCCTGCTAAACCTGTGCAGGTTTATTGATTGCAATGGCCATCACCCTGACCTGTATCTATTTCTTCTCTGCTATCCAGCCGGTATCTTTAGTGCTCACCTTTATCGCAGGAGCACTGTCTATCGCACTGGCAGCACCTATTCAGATATTGATGATCGGAACAGCAAAAGGTGCTGAAATGCTCGGCGCTGGTGTAACACAGGCCGCTTTCAATATCGGTAATTCCCTCGGCGCATTACTCGGTGGACTGCCCATTGTTGCCGGTTATGGTTATAACTCTCCGGTACTGGTGGGTACCCTGATGGCGCTGGTGGCGTACTTTTCGCCGTCATACTGATCAAAGACAGGCAGATATGCCGGTTCCACAGGCATCCCGCGTAAAATCAGGCGTAACATTCCACTAACAGGAATATAGTATATCGTAAGCCGCTGTTAACGCTCAGACGAACAGCGGCTATTTGCTTTTATTGCAACAGGATATCTTTCAATATCTCCACACTCTTCGTCAATTCTTCTGTAGAAGCAGACGCAAAACCAAGCCTTAAAGCATTGGCATCAAAGGATGGATAAACATGCGTTTTACCATTAGAAATAGTCAGCCCTTTTTTGAAAGCTTTTCAGCCAGCAGCGTAAGATTGACAGCCGGATCAAAGATCGTCCAGACAGACATGCCTCCTTCAGGAATACCAAAACTTACCACGCCTTTCAACTCCCCCTGTAGTAATCCGCAGAAATGATTACGTCGTTCTTCATACACCGGTAATGTTCTTCTCAGATAACGTGTATCGTACCATCATTTATAATGCAGCCATCGCATTATCCAATATATGATCTCCCTGCCGGTCCAGTAATATACGTGCTCTTGATAATAAGGTAATCACATTCTCAGGCGCAACAAGATAACCCATGCGGAAAGCAGGAGAGAAGCTTTTACTGAAAGATCCGCAGTAGATCACCATCCCGTTTTCATCTGCACTGGCTACTGGTAAAAGCGGCCGGTGCTTAAAGTGAAAATCGAAATCGTAATCGTCTTCGAAGATGATAAACCGTAATCAGCAAGGCTGAGCAATTCCAGTCTTCTGTCAATACGCAGGGCTACAGTGGTCGGATAATGATGATGAGTGTTACATACACCATTCTGACCTTCCGTTGCATACAGATCTTCCGCAGTTCGTCTACCACCAACCCATGTTCATCTATCGGTATCCCGATATGCGTGGCACCGCTATGCTCAAAATTATGCTGCGCCCTTTTCCATCCGGGAACACCGGATACTATTACATCACCGGGATTGATCAGCGCATTGCACCAGATTAATCCCATCAGCGTACCCTGATAGATAATACATTGCG
>NZ_VOHS01000080.1 GCF_007896845.1 Chitinophaga pinensis
ATCAGGCTAAAATGCGTGGAATAAGGGTGATGATGGACATGGTGCTCAATCACACTTCCGACCAGCATCCATGGTTTCTGGAGGCACGGAAAGATACGGGCTTCCGTATCACGACTGGTATGCGTCGGTAACCGCCCTTCCAACTATGATCAGGGTATGGCATTCCCGGTGTGCAGCGGGAGGTGGACATGATTGATTCGATTGCCCATTCCTGGTATTATCACCGTTTCTACCGTTTCAACCGGATCTCAATCTGCGTAACCCTTATCTGCTGGCAGAAATAAAGCGCATTCTGGGGTACTGGTTGCAACAGGGAGTGGCGGGCTTTCGGCTGGACGCCGTTCCTTTTATGATAGAAGTAGCGACGCCTGGAAACAATACCCCTCCTCAGCAATATGAAATCATCCCTGAGTTGCAGCGTTTCGTACAATGGCATAGTGGAGATGCCATTATACTGGGTGAAGCGAACGTACCTCCGAAGGACAATGTTAAATACTTCGGGAAGAACGGCGAAGGGCTGCAGATGATGTTCAATTTCTACGTCAATCAATATCTCTTTTATGCCTTTGCTACCGGCAAAATCTCCCCTTTTGTAAAAGCATTACAGGATACACGGGAAAAACCGGCTCCTTTTCAATGGGCTTATTTCCTGCGCAATCATGACGAAATAGATCTGGGGCGGCTGAGTAAAGAACAACGTAATGAGGTCTACAAAGTATTCGGTCCGGATACGTCTATGCAGCTATATGACCGGGTATCCGCCGCAGACTGGCGCCGATGTTTGGTAATAACAGGAAGCTGCTGGAAATGTCTTACAGTTTGCTGTTGCTATGCCGGGCACACCTGTCATACGCTATGGCGACGAGATTGGTATGGAGATGATCTTCGTCTGCAGGAGCGGCTGGCGGTCAGAACGCCTATGCAATGGTCTGCCGCCAGACAGGCCGGTTTCAGTACAGCAGATACACTCTTCCGCCCTGTCATCAGTAGTGGCGAATATGGTTATGCGCAGATCAATGTCGCCACACAGGAGCGGGATGCAAATTCACTGCTTCACTTTATAAAGGAGATGATCATGTTGCGGCATCAGTGTCCTGAGATTGGTCTTGGTGAATGGCAAGTGCAGGCCATTAAACCATCCGTCCTGATGTTTCAGTATCAAAAGGATAATAAGGTGCTGGTCATGCTGCACAATTTTACCGATAAAGAGAGCACATTGCCATCAAGGCAGCACCGCAAGATAGTCTGCAGGAATTAACAGGCACCAGACAATCATACCTTCCGGAGCAGGGAGTATATAACATACGCCTGAAGGGTTATGGATATGGATGGTACCGTGTAAATGGCAATAGGTAAAAGTTTACTAAATTAGCTGGTGTATAGCCGGCCACATTCAGACAACTGTACACAGGCATCCGATACGTTACCGCAAAAGCAACAACCATGAAATACATCCTCACCAGTCTCCTCCTCCTGCTGGTACACCAGACTTTTCCCAACCCCCTTTCCCTCCTTTCTGAAAGGTACCTGGAAACAGGAGAACACTTCCTTGTACGAACACTGGGACAGTCTCAATCCGCAGACATTGAAGGGCTTTTCCTATATTTTAAAAGATGGACGATGAAGGTTGCTGAATATCTGGACCTGAGCAGCAGGAATAACCTGCTGACTTACACGGCCACGGTAGTCAGACAGAACGGTGGCAAAAGTGTGTCATTTAAACAGACTAAAATTGGGGATGAATTGGTGTTTGAGAATCCAACGCATGATTTTCCAAAGAAACTGGTATATAAAAGGATCAGCATAGCGAAATAGAAGTAACAGTTGCTGATGGAAAAGGCAAGGGAGAGACTTTTAAGATGTATAAACAGGGAGAAAGCGGCACTAAAGATACCAGTACTGCGAATCCCAATATGATAAGGAGCTGGCGCAGAAATTAGGATCCGATGATTATGGTATGAAGGCCTATATCCTCGCGATACTGAAAACGGGGACCAACCCCACCACGGATAAAACCGAACTGCAGGAACTTTTCCGCGGACATATGAATAATATCAACCGCCTTGTAGCAGAAGGCAAGCTGGTAGTGGCTGGTCCGTTAGGTAAGAATGACAAGACTTACCGGGGGATCTTTATTCTCAAAGATATCGCAACGATTGACGCTGCCAAAGAGCTATTGCAGACAGATCCTGCTGTGAAAGCGGGTATCTTCGAGGTAGAACTGTATAACTGGTATGGATCTGCTGCCCTGCCGGAATATCTGCCGGCATCTGATAAGATCTGGAAGATAAAGCATTAGCGTAGTGGAATTTGTACTGCCTGTCAGAAAGATAATAAAGACAAAGCCCGGGACTACTTATCCCGGGCTTTGTCTTTAATTATTATCTTCTATACTACTGTTCGTCAGTTCATTCAGATATTCAACAATCGGAATATCCAGACTGAAATTCAGGAACTGATTATGCTTTGAGTTCTTGACATTCAAGGGAGTAGCGACGCCGATAGACGCACTCATACCATTGAACAGGGTCAGCCCGAAATTGGTTCCGACGACCATATAGTTAAAATCCTTTGAGGTTTTAGATTAGCGAGGTTGTACAGGAGGCCGGAAGCATAGACTTCAAGGTGGACCCGGTGAATGGTTGGATCGGACTGAGGACGTTTCCATCTGACATAATTACCATGATAGAGAAAAGGCTCTCCATGCTTAAATGAATGCGTATACCCCCTATCCATAAAATTGAACTGCAATCCGATTTTCTCGCTGGCGTAATACACCTCGATAGGCGAACGGCACGATTGGCGGAATCTTTTGTCAGGGTATTGGATGCGAGGAAGCGACCTGAATTGACACCCATTTTTAGGAAAAACCTTGGTTTAATAAAATTCCCCCACGTCCATGTCGGAATTGACCATGGTTTTCTATTGGGGTTATTATAAGCATTATTCAGAGCGAGAATCAGTGATTCAAAATTCAGTGAGACACTTTTTATAACTGTTTTACCGTCATCTGTACTGACTTCATTCAGCACTAATTGTTCTTTTACCATCTTTGTAATTGTCGAAAGCAGGGTAAGATTTCTGGTAGTTGACTGAAACTTGCTGATAATGTAGTCTAATATATCGAAGAGTGCCAGTACCTGTTTTTTATCGATCGTGCTCATTTGTAGCTGACCCATTATTGAATCCTGCAATAATTTGCCCAATAAGCTATCCTTACTGAATAAAGCGCCCAGTTCTGCGTCCATGTATCCTTTGATATTCTTATGTAAAGCCTGAATCGAAGCGGATTTCAGTTCACCTAATGAAGTATCCTTGTAACGCTGGTAGAGGTTGTCATTGTTATACCATACCTGAAAGGACTTATCTGCTGCCGGAATAGCAATCAGAGCATTAATACCAGCGGCAGCTTTGGGATATTGCGCCTTTAACTTACCTAAGAAAGAATCATCTCCTTTCTGGATCAGTATATCATACACAATATCCAGCATAAGATACATGGACTGGTAATACTCTTCTGGTAATAATGCCACTTGTTGGTCTATGGCTGCCGGCACCTCGGTAAGATTCAGGTTTGCCTCGGACACTGCCTTTTCTAAATATGCGTTCTGTCCGATAGCTCTATAGTTCTCACTGCTCTCACTTCTTGTATTAAAAGCATCCCAATACGACTGTTCTATTTCATAAATGATGGCAAACCTGATCGTATTCTGCAGGACTTTTTTGTCGCTACTGTAGGATTCTTCTCATTTATAATGACATCCAGCAACTCATATAAGAATTGATAGGTAGCAATTGATCGCTGCCTTACCGGCGTGGTATTAAAGGCCTTAATCACAAGGTCATGCACAATCCGCTCTTTCAGCTGCTGCTGTTTTTTCTCTAATATCCGCAGCAGCACTTCAGTATTAATATTCCCTTTTGTAAAGGAAACATCGCTCCCTACATTCAATGTCTGGCCAAAAGAAGTCAGGGAAAGCAAACAAATAGTACAGAGTAACAGGAATCTTTTCATAATCAAGGGGTTTGGGACTGTTGGGGCTGTCAGCAATATTATAACATTACTACAGGCCAGAAAATACCAACCAGTTTGTATTTTTGAAGCCGCCGCCACCTTCCTCTCCCAATTTCTTGCTTCAAAGCAATGGATAAGCCCCGGTTTCCGGTTAATTTGTATATCCAATCGGCCGGACAGGGCGCCTGTGATAACAATCATCGTGATTCTCAGCTCCCTTACGGCCCAAAACGACTGTTTCAGATGGAAAGGAAAAATTTTATTAAATCGATAGCAGTAGGAGCTTTAAGTATGACAACATTATCCGCATTTAAGCACTTCACAGATAACTTACAGGAAGAAGAACATATGATGCCTGTGCTCTTCATAGGGCACGGATCACCATGAACGGTATTGAGGATACAGAATTCAGCCGTCGCTGGACGCAGATGGCAAAGGAAATCCCTACACCCAAGGCGGTATTGGTAGTTTCCGCTCACTGGCTGAGCAGAGGGACAAAGATCACCGCTATGGACTTCCCAAAGACCATACATGACTTCGGAGGCTTCCCAAAAGAACTCTTTGCAGTACAGTATCCCGCCCCCGGCGATCCTTTATTTGCCAAAGAGACGGCAAAACTGATCCATTCCACACAGGTGGAACTCGATCATGACTGGGGACTGGACCACGGTACATGGACAGTTGTGCGCCATATGTATCCACAGGCAAACATTCCGGTACTACAGCTGAGTATCGATTACACCAAACATCCTCAGTATCATTACGATCTGGCCAAAGAGCTGTTAGCACTCCGTAAAAAAGGTGTGCTGATCATCGGTAGTGGTAATATGGTGCATAACCTGAGAATGGCGGCATGGGACAGACTGAATGAACAGTTTGCCTATGACTGGGCGGGCAAGATCAATGACCAGTTCAAAGAACTGATCCAACAGGGTGATCATAAAGCTTTGATTAACTACGACAAGTTAGGTAAGGAAGCCCTAATGGCAATTCCGACACCCGATCACTATCTCCCTCTGATATATACACTGGGACTAAAAAGCAGTAAAGACAATATCGCTTTCTTTAATGATAAAGCGGTAGCAGGTTCATTGACGATGACCTCGGTGAAGATCGGTTAACGGACTTAAACGATCATCGATGCTTTTACTCCTGACTTTCTTAAACTTATTTATGAGTACGCATCTTTCGGATACTCTGACGACAGACAAACCGGTCCTGCATTACCTGATACGGGAACCGAAAACAGCTGCCGCAAAGAAAAAAGCAATTATTCTTCTACACGGTGTTGGCAGTAATGAACAAGACCTTTTCGGACTGGCAGAGCACCTGCCGGCTGGTTATTATATACTCTCCGCCCGCGGACCATTTACGTTAGGTCACGGCAGATATGCGTGGTATAATGTAGATTTTTCTACCGGCAAGCCCGTTTTTGATGCAAAACAGGAGGTTTCCAGCCGGAATACCATTCTGCAGTTCGTTCAGCAGATGAAACAGCAATATCACTTTGATGAAGTCTATCTTGGTGGATTCAGTCAGGGGGCTATCATGAGTTTTACCATAGGACTCACCCATCCCGGTGAAGTAAAGGGTATTATCGCGTTAAGTGGCAGAATATTGGAAGAGATCAGACCGGGCGTGACAAAAAATGACGCATTGGGACACCTCAAAGTTTTCATCTCACACGGTGTTCAGGACGGCACCTTACCCATCCATTATGCAAGGGAAGCAAAAACTTATCTGCAGCCTTTAGGGGTACAATTAAGTTATCACGAATACAATAATATGGCACATCAGATCAATCCGGATGTACTGAACGACTTAAATGAATGGCTTAGATAGATAGTAAAAGGCCCGCTGTATAGCGGGCCTTTGTCTTATAGTATCGTATTTAACAAGCAGCTCTTTCCTGCTTAAAATCAGTATCTTACAAATCACATCACTTCCCGGCATACATCTGCAAACTACTCTCACATTCATCCTCATTCGGGTTAATGTTGTGGAATTACTACTATTTTTCCGTTGGCAATATTGCTGTCCATCAACTGGTGTGCTGCCACGATTTCTTCGAGTGTAAAGATGCCGCCGATACCCAAATGTATATGACCCGCTTCCACATCACGGATGAATTGCTGAAAGCTATTGGCGTCAATTCTGATTTGTCCGCTGCTATAAACAGTGAGACTGACAGTGGATGGGATGAAGTCCATTGGGGCAAAATCTGTCACGGACCATTGTTCTGAAAGTATGCCCGTCATACAGACGATGCCTCCGGCACTGCACATTGTAAGGAGTCTTTTAGTGTAGCCGTCCCTACGAGTTCAAGGACTTTATCAAATCCGGATGCCTGTACTGACTTCGCCTGTGCTGCCAATTGACCGTCATCAATCAACACATTATCAGCGCCGTGCTTTAATAAAGCAGCTCTTTTCTCTTCTTTCCTTGTCGTAGCCGTAACAGTTAGACCCTGTCTTTTCGCCAGCTGTATGGCGAGCATGCCGATAGAAGATGTACCACCTCTTATCAGTAAAGATTCACCTTTTGCTATCTTCAGCGCAAGGTGTAAGGAGCCGTAAACCGTCTGAAACATTTCGGGTATCGCACCCAGCAGATCCCAGCTCAGGTGACTCTCAAATGCGTAAAGGATCTCTTTGGGCAGTACGGCATATTCGGCGTAGCCGCCATCGAATGCCCTGCCCATATTCCCCATAAAGGCGGCTACTTTTTGTCCGGTCTTCCATTCTCCCGAAGGATCCTGTTCCACTTCGCCGACACATTCAATACCTAGCACCCTTGGAAAGCTAACACCCGGAGACATCCCTTTGCGCGTCATCAACTCCGATCTGTTCAGCCCAAATGCTTTTACTTTCACCAATACCCATCCGGCTGGTGCTACAGGAATCGCTCTTTCTTCAATCACCAATTGTTCCGGACCACCCGGTTGATATATAACTGCTGCTTTCATACTGATCTGTTTTATTATTTTACTTTCACGTGGTTAAACATATACCGGAAGATCTTCCAGTCATTATTGTCTTTCCGGAACACAAAGAAGTCCCGGCTTTGTTGTGTTATCAGTTGATGTGTATCATCATCCAGTAACTTTGCCTCAGCTGTTGCGCGGACGAATGCATAGGGCAAACCGATTTCCAGTTCCTTTATCTTATATCCGATCTGAAAATGAGCGCGTTGCAAATACCCATTACCGGTATGTTGCATATCTGCTACTCTCAGGACCTTAAAACCATCCGGCATAAATACAGCATCCAAAGGTGGCCCATCCGGCCTGTCTGCTACAATAAACCACTTTAATAAATAGTCTTAATCTGGTTTAAGGGTAGATATTGGCAGCGTTTATAAAAAGAAGATATACAAGCTGTTATTTTCTTTTTATCTTCGTATTCATATTCAATGGTATGACATACGCTTTCTTCGCTTCTAACACACCTCCTCCGGTAGCCTAAAGGCTGAATAACCGGATTATCCGATGCCCGCTACTACAACGGGCAGGATGTCTTCTACAATTTATTGTCTCATTCAAGGTTGTTTAGCCGCCACAAGGCAGGTACTGATCATTTAATATCTATTTACACAATCTTGCAATGAAAAATTTCAGATATCCATTCATGGTTCTTCTCGGAGGAGCGATGTACGGAACGATGTCGTCATTTGTCCGCTTACTCTACGCGCATGGTTATAACGCGGCTGAAATAGCCTTTTCGCAGGCGTTATTAGCTGCCGTGTTCTTAGGCATATTATTATTTCTCAGCCGGTTCCGGGGAGCGCAGCAGCCCTTATCCCGCAAGGATCTGCTATCACTACTGGTAACCGGTGGCATCATTGGTATTACCAATTTCCTTTATTATCAGTCGGTTAGTTATATCTCTGCCTCTCTGGCTATCGTCATCCTGATGCAGTTTACGTGGTTCAGTTTATTACTTGAATGGGCTGTTTTTGGTCAACGGCCGGGTAAAGCTGAACTTATAACTGTTATCTTTATCCTGATTGGTACGGTGATGGCCGGTGACCTGTTGCATGCGAAGGGATTGTCTGTCTCCTGGCAGGGTATTGTACTGGCGCTGGCATCGTCTCTGACCTATGCTGTTTATATTGTCTCTAACAGCAGGATGCCGAAGGGCGTGAAATGGCAGTCAAAAAGTACACTCATTATGGTTGGTTCGGCACTGACTATTTTCATTGTCAATGCCCCCACTATTCTGACGGCCAATCACTTCGGATATGCGTTTTTAGGATGGGCTATTTTTCTGGCAGTGGTAGGTACGACGATACCAACAGCGCTATTCGCAGCAGGTATTCCGCATATCGGCGCAGGGACCAGTTCCATTCTCATGACGATTGAATTTCCTGTAGCAGTGATCTGTGCGCATATGGTCTTAGGAGAATCTGTCAGTCCGTTACAAATAGGCGGTATTGTGTTGATGCTTGCAGCGATAGCTGCGATGAACTATTATAAATCATTAAAAACCAGTAAGGAAATATAATTATGATCAATGTAAGTGAAGTGATGAAGACGGCTCCGGCGGAGTTTAAAACACCATTACAGCAACTGGTATATACAACATTGGAGCAGCTGGATATCGGATTTGAACGGGTAGAGAATGATGAGGCGATTACAATGGAAGACTGTATACAGATCAATGAACGGTTGCAGATGAAAACAGTCAAAACACTCTTTTTGTGTAATCGTCAGCAGACCAATTTTTATCTTTTTGTGACAACTGCGGATAAACCTTTCGTGACCAAAGACCTGAGCAGTGCGCTCGGTATCTCCCGTGTATCCTTTGCGCCGGCGGACTTGCTGCTAAGTATGCTGGGTACTGCTGTAGGTGCGACCACGATATTCGGCGTCTTATTGGATACGGAAAACAAGGTACAGTTAGTCATTGATAGTGACGTACTTAAAGAAGAATGGTACGGCTGCAGTGATGGCACAACAACCAGTTATATGAAGATAGATACACAGTGGGTGGTGAATAGCTTCCCGGAATATGCCAGACATCCGGCAAAGATCATTCAGATATAATGGTATGATAAAAACAAAGACCGGCAGAAAGGATGATGTCCTCTGCCGGTCTTTCTGTTATATATATATATACGACTGTTTTATTTGGGTTCTGTCGCAACTCTGTAATCAGGATCTTCCAGCACATTTACCTCTATCACACCTGCTGCATTCTTCAGCAACAAACGACAATCTTCACTTAGGTGTCGCAGGTGCAGTTTTTTGTTGAGTTGCTGATATCGTTCCGTCAGTTTACTTAATGCTTCGATCGCACTCATATCAGAAACACGGCTTTCGCGGAAATCAATGATCACTTCCTCCGGATCATTCTGTACGTCAAATTTGTCCATAAAAGCAGCAACGGAACCAAAGAATAGAGGGCCATAAATCTCATAGTGTCTGACCCTTGTTCGTCAGTATATTTTCTGGCCCGGATCCTTTTGGCGCTTTCCCACGCAAACACCAGTGCGGAGATAATCACACCGATCAATACTGCCAATGCGAGGTTATGTAACCATATAGTTATCAATGCCACCAATATCCCAACTGCTACATCATGCCGGGGCATCTTGTTGATAATGCGTAAACTGATCCATTCGAATGTTCCGATTGCCACCATGATCATCACACCTACCAGTGCTGCCATCGGCACTCTTTCTATCAGCGGTGCACCAAAGAGAATGATCATCAGAATAGTCAGTGCGGCGATGATACCTGAGAGTCTTGCCCGGGAACCTGCGGAGAGATTTACAAAAGACTGTGCGATCATCGCACATCCACCCATACCGGTAAAAAAGCCATTGACGATGTTGGCTGTTCCCTGTGCCACCGCTTCTTTATTCCCTTTTCCTTTGGTACCGGTGATTTCGTCTACTACGTTCAGCGTGAGCAGACTTTCTATCAGTCCCACACTGCCATCACCAGTGAATAAGGGAAAATAACCTTCAGGGTGTCAATACTAAAAGGCACTGAGGGAATGTGGAATGGCGGAAAACCACCACTGATAGAAGCGATATCTTTTACGGTCTTTGTTTCGATACCAAACCCCAATACCAGTAAAAAGACTACAATGATCGCTACCAGTGAGGCGGGTACGGCTTTAGTCAGTTTTGGGAATAACAGCACAATGACGATGGTCACTGCGACCAGTCCCAACATGGTCCACAAGGCAGTACCTGACAACCACTCCGTCCCCGTGCTGGTGCTTATCCTGAATTGCTGGATCTGTGCCATAAAGATGATGACGGCCAGTCCATTTACAAATCCATACATCACCGGTTGTGGTACGAGACGGATAAACTTCCCTAATCTGAAAATGCCCACGCTGAGCTGAAAAATACCGGCTAATGCTACTGCTGCGAATACATATTCCACACCATGCGACTGCATCAGGGCTATCAATACGACTACCGTTGCACCTGCCCCTCCTGATACCATGCCCGGTCTGCCTCCAAGAACAGCAGTGATCAGGCCCATTAAAAAGGCGGCGTATAAACCAGTCAGAGGAGACAATCCGGCAAGGATAGCAAAAGATAGTGACTCGGGGATCATGGTCATTGCCACGGTGAGTCCGGCCAATATTTCAGTTTTGTAATTAACCTTTTGTTTAAAGTCAAATAAATTCAGGTAAGCCTTCACGAAAATGAAAGTTTAAAAAGTAAGACGAATAAGTGTTTACGGAGGTATGAATAGAACAGTATGCTTACCCGAAACAGGCAGGCATGACCGATAGTGATATATCAACTATCAAGGTGGAGTAAGCGGAGATGATGTGATCAGACTGTTCATCAGGCGGCAAAGATAGGTAAAAACAGGTTTGTAAGCAATGCTTTGGGCATTAAATCTATTTAAATACAAGTACCGGCGTCTACCATTGCCGGATAACAATACCCGGCTGTTTATCCGGCAGTGCGCATTTTTTGCTTGAGTTGATATGCTTTGAATAGTTTAACTTGGGACTGAGTAATGACGTTTATTTATGAAATGGATTACCCGCGAACGTCCGAAGATAGATCGTATAGCTGTCCCTGGCTGATCAGACGTTTATAGATCCGGACGCAGAAATCATATATGCACCCTTTCCTGAGGTGCCCGGACAAGCGGAGGTGTGGGCGCTATTCCTTTTGACATTCCGGGAGTTGAGTATACACACTATGAAAATCAGTGTACGTTTGATTATTTTCTGAAGAAGCACGGGTTGCGTGATCCGGCTTTGGACAGAATTGCCGCTATCGTACGCGGTGCCGATACTGACAGACATGATTTTGCTCCACAATCTGCCGGACTGGAGGCCATTTTTTCCGGATTGGCGTATAATATAAAAGATGATCAGCAGCTACTTGAATTAGGGACAACCATCTATGACGGACTTTATAGCTGGGCGAAGCATTTATACCAGTTGAAGCATACACAGGCCGGTCCCGCTGAACGCCTCCTGCTCGAGATTTTCAACAGTTATCTGAAGGAAGGTAACGCACAAAAGATGCCCGCATGGGTGGAAGACATACGGCATATGCTGCAAGACATGACAGATACGAATATGAGTCTTAGTCTGAAAGACATCTCTAAAGACCTTGACCTGAATCCTGCCTATATTCCCGGGAGTTCTCAAAATATTTCGACAACCTGTCTTATGGAGATTATATAAGAAAGATCAGGATTGACAAGGCGAAGGAACTACTGAAAGATAAAACGTATAGCCTGACCGAAATAGCTTATTTAACCGGCTTTTCTGATCAAAGCCATTTTACCCGCATATTCAGGAAATTAGAGGGAGAAACACCTTCACAGCATAGAAAAAACCTGTTCAAAGGTAAAAACGGTTCTAAAAGTTAATTCCGTTCTATTTCAGGATTATGCAAATGGTAGCATTGCATTATAACCAATGATGCGATGATTTTCATGATTCTACCTCCTTTTGGCGTTATGCCATTGTCCTTTTTTTATTGACCGGAATTGGCCTGTCTGCCAACTGTCAGGTACAGCAACACTCCTATCCGAGAATAACCGGTTATGTGGGGGTGCTTCACCCGATAGTAACTTTTGGTGATGGCGGCGCTCACTACAACTTTGACGGAGCCTATGTAGGAGGTCTGCCCACTGGTATCAATATATGGAAGTCTTCTGCTATCGGATTTTCTATGGAGATTGTGCCCTTTATAAGGGCCGCAGAAGGTAGCAGCAAAATGAATAATCTGCTATTTCATCCGGGTTTACTCGTATCACTCGGACATGGTTTTACACTCGCAACAAGAGCGGCTTTTGAAACATCCGGACGATATGGTCTGACACCTGTACTGAATAAAATTATCCGGAAGAATAAGACACACAGTTATTTCATTGCCCTGCCGATACCTGCCAGATTTGGCAATGACAGGCCTTCTACCGTGGGTATCGGTTTCCAGTTTGGTATCTCTTTTTAATATCAGCTTATAAGGTTCTTTCTAACTCAGGCTCCGCTCCTTTCTGATCTTACTGAGAAACTCAGGAGTAATCCCGATATAGGATGCAATCTGTGTATTTGGGAGGCGGTTTGCCAGATGGGGATATTGTTCCATGAAATACAGATAGCGTTCTTCTGCTGTTGCGCTGATGTTCATGAGCACGCGCTGCTGCAGTTCGATATACTTCTGTTCGATAATGATGCGGAAGTTGCGGTCAAACTTATGGTAGTTCGTATAGAGATAGAGCAGGTCGTCGTGTTTAATCTGCAGCACGGTGGTAGGTTCGACGGCTTCGATATACACCTGCCCCGGTTTTTCCGCGTAGAAACTGGCCAGATCGGTGATCCAGTCATTTTCCGCAACAAACTGGAGGTTATGCTCTTTACCGGAAGCATCAACAGCATACATTTTCAGGCAGCCGGTCACTACGAAGGTAAAATGCCGGCATACATCTCCTGCCTGCAGGACAAACCACGTCGTTTAATTTTGCGCTCACTGAAATGGACGGATAATTCCTCTTTCTCCTTTGCAGTCAGTGGAAAGTAGTTTTTGAAATATCTGATCAGTGGTTCAGCCAGAGTCATGTGAAATTTGGATAAAGCCTTGTGCCAAAGATACAATTCTCTGGGAGTGTTCATTTTCCCCTGCGTGAAAAGATCAGACTGCTGATCCTTGCTAAACCAAATTTGACTTAACAGTGTTAAATTTATGCCAGTGCATTTCGCCACCAATAAAAATACACGTAATGAAAACTGTTACTTTTATTCAGACCCTGCTACTCGTTTTGGGTATAAGCGGTATCGTCAGGGCACAAACTTCCTCTGCGGATATCGTAGAAGAATGGGAACGCGCAAAAGCGTATACCAAAGAATATCTGGACGCGATGCCGGACAAGGACTATTCGCTGAAACCAACACCTGAGATGCGCTCCTTTGCAGAACAGATGTTGCACATTGCCGACGCCAATTATGGCTTCTCTTCGGCAGCCACTGGTGAAAAACCTCCTTTCGGTTTTGGAGAGGCCGAAAAAACGGCTGACAAATCCAAAGAAGCGGTTACCAAAATTGTGATGGAAAGCTATGACTTTGCCATCAACTGTATCAAAAAGCTGACGCCGGAACAGCTGAACGAAAAGTTCAAACTGATGGACCGCTTTGAAATAACCAAAGAACAGGGTTTTGAAAAGCATTCGAACACCAGACACACCACCGCGGACAAACGACCGTTTACCTGCGGCTGGCCGGTGTAAAACCTCCTATGGAAAATTGTTCTAAGTATAGTATCAGGCTATCCACCAGACGTGGATAGCCTTTTTTAATGTATGTCCATTCCATCATAATGTGCTGTTTAATAGGTTCAACAATCCAATATCCTCTCTGACGAATCCTGCAAAGTCTCCCGCCTGTAATTACATAGCTATCCTGACGCACCCATAGAGCGCCCTTCAAACAATGTTACACAGACTTATACGTGAATAATGAGACAGTAGCTGTCCTTGCGATTACGATACAAATTTACGCCAAAAGGCAAAGAAAAGGGATGCGGGAAATACTGATTTTCGCCCCTTCCTGTATGGAGAGATCTTGTTTATTCCTTTATTATCCTACGTTAATCCTACGTTTATAAACGTAGGATTAACGTAGGATAATAAATATCAAGCACTATCAGGCCTTTTTTTCATGGCCCTTTCAACAAAACAAAATTGGACTTTTCAACAAAATGGAGACACCGGCTTTCTCCCGAATTTTGTATTGCGTAAATGAAAATTAATGGAAAATTCTAACAACAACAAACTGGTACTGGTTACCGGAGGTTCCGGATTCATCGCCTCTTATTGTATGATCGCATTGCTACGTGCAGGTTTTAAAGTCCGCGCATCTCTGCGCGCGCTCAGTAAGGCAGATGAAGTAAAGGGAATGCTTCGTCAGGGTGGCATCCAATCTTTGATGCGCTGTCTTTTGTTACTGCTGATCTGCAGGACGAGCAATCCTGGGATGCAGCCGTGAAGGATTGTACTTATGTCATTCATGTGGCTTCTCCCACACCTAATACAGCTGCAAAAACATTGGAAGACTTTGTAGTCCCTGCACGGAATGGCGTACTGTTCGTGATGCGTGCAGCTAAGAAAGCGGGCGTAAAGCGCGTAGTATTGACTTCCGCATTCGGGGCAGTTGGTATGGGTACGCATAAGACCACGCCCTATACAGAAGAAGACTGGACTGTTATCGATGATACCGTAGCACCTTATCAGCATTCAAAGACGGTTTCCGAAAGGGCTGCATGGGAATATATTGAAAAAGAAGGCGCTGGTATGGAACTGGCAACCGTCAATCCGACCGGCGTATATGGTCCGGTTTTATCAGGTGATATGTCTCACTCTGTACAAAGTATCATACAAATGCTGAATGGCAGCATGAAAAATGGTTGTCCGAAGATGTCTTTTAGTTATGTAGACGTCCGTGACGTAGCCGATCTGCACCTGAAAGCGATGATCTCTCCGGCGGCCAACGGACAACGGTTCATCGCATCTGCCGGCCGGGCTTATTCTATGCTGGAAATTGCCAATGTGTTGAGAGAAAATCTGGGCGAAAAAGCGGCACAGGTTCCTAAAAAGGAAATTCCGAACTGGCTGATAAAATTCGCCGCCCTGTTCAATCCCAAGGTAAAGATGGTAGTCCCCCTTTTAGGAATGGTGAAAGGCGCCAGCAGTCAGAAAGCAAAAAATCTGCTCAACTGGCAACCGAGAAGCACAGAAGAAGCTATCTTAGCAACAGCTAACAGCCTCATAGATCTTAATCTTATAAAATGAGATTTACTGAAATAAAATCCTGTTTTATCGGACCGGCCATTTCTCCGGAGCAGTATATCAGTGAGCATACCTTTATATATATTGGTAAGGGTGCGATCACAGGTTTTGATGGTAATGCCCAGCATACACTCAAACCGGGGGAATACTGTGTGATGCGTAAGAACTGTCTGGTCCGGTATAACAAAGAGAAGGAAAACAATGAGTTTGAAAAAGTAGTCATTGTTTTTGATGAGGATTTTCTGAAAAGATTTCTGGAAAAGTATAAACCACATCAGGATACAGCACCTCCCTCCGATGTCTTTGTCAGACTGAAGGAGAATAAGCTGATCCCTAATTTTGTGCATTCGCTGATCCCTTATTACGACGGACAAGGCAGAATAATGGAAACTTTTGTCGATGTGAAGCGGGAGGAGTTAATGCTGATCCTCTTACAATCACAACCAGAACTGGCAGGTATATTCTTTGATTTCGGCGTACCGGAGAAGATCAATCTGGAAGAGTTCATGAACCAAATTACCGGTTCAATGTCAGTATAGAGCGTTTCGCATATCTCACCGGACGAAGTCTTTCTGCTTTCAAGCGGGATTTCAGAGCGATCTTTCACGAAACGCCAAACCGATGGCTGGTATATAAACGCTTGCAGGAAGCACATTTCCTGATTGCAAAGAAACAACAAAAGTCATCGGATATATACCTTGATCTGGGCTTCGAAGATCTGTCTCACTTCTCTTTTGCATTCAAGAAGCAGTTTGGCTATGCGCCAACGGAACTGGTGAGATAATACGGATCAATTCATCTGTTTACGAAAATCAGAGGGCGTCAGACCAGTCAGATTCCGGAATAGTTTACTCAATGATTGAGGTCGTTCAAAACCTAATTGGTATGCGATCTCTCCTACGGATGCATCCCCCGATAATAATAATTCCTTACTTTTTTCTATCAGCTTATTCTGAATATGTTGCTGCGTGCTGTAACCAGTAGTGGTGCGGAGCATATCGCTGAGGTAATTGGGGGATACATTTAAACGGGCAGCGATCTGCTGTACGGTGGGCAATCCTTTTGTGGTAGCTTCATCCCGGAGATAATTTTCCAATACTTCATCTAATTTCTTCAACAGGTCAGTATTGACAGATTTACGGGTAATAAACTGCCGGTTGTAAAAGCGCTGTGCATAGTGCAGCAACAATTCTATGTGAGAGATCATTACATCCTGACTCAGGATATCTATGCGGGATTCATATTCTGTTTCGATCTCAGTGATGATCTGTTCGATCCGTGTGTTCTCCTCATCTGACAGATGCAGTGCCTCGTTCAGTTCATAAGAGAAGAAACCATATGTTTTGATTTTAGTGGCCAATGGATAACCTGCCAGAAAATCGGGATGGATCATAAGGCAGAAACCATCTTCCGGCGTGTTACTTCCTGCTGTCTGCGCCAGCAATTGTCCTATGCCGATGAAACACATTGTGCCTTCATCGAAATCATAGTGACTATGGCCGTAGCGCACTTTACCTTTATAATTGTTTTTGATCGCGATACTATAGAACTGCGGACAAAAATAATCCAGTAGTTTACCTTCTTTTTGGGTGATCTGGCTAAAGCGGTAAATACTGATCAGCGGATGTTTAGGCTTGGGTAAACCCAGCAGCTGATGCAGTTCACTGATCGTTTTTACTATGTAAGGTGCTTTCGCTTTCATCTCATGTATACTACTGTATGCGCTATACAAATATAAGGATACCTTTCCCGGTATCCTTATATTTAAGGTCTCACTTAGTCCTTCTTAGGAGTGGTTTTTGCATCACTGCGGGAACCTGACTGCTGAGTGCCTAAAGGCAGTATTGCCTCCAACGCAGCTACTTCCTGTGTACTCATATGATATCCGCAGCGCCGATATTCTGTTCTGCATATTTCACTTTTCTCGTACCCGGAATAGGCACATGACCTTTAGCTACGATCCATGCCAGTGCCAGCTGTGCAGCTGTTACCTGTTTCTGTGCAGCGAGCGTCTGCAGGCTTTAACGAGTTCGAGGTTCTTATAGAAATTCTCACCCTGAAATCTTTCAAAATGTCTGCGCACATCATTCTCATCGAAATCATCCGGGCTTTTTAATTCACCTGACAAGAAGCCGCGACCCAATGGAAATAAGGCACCAGGCCAATACCCAGTTCTTTCATCACAGCAGTGGTACCATCTTCATCCAGTGTACGTTCGAATAAAGAGTATTCAGTTTCGATAGCGGTCAGCGGATGAACAGCATGAGCGCTGCGAATGGTATCAGCAGGTACTTCTGACAAACGATGTAACGGATCTTGCCTTCTTTCACCAATGCTGCCATGGCCTCCATACTTTCTTCGATCGGTGTTACCGGATCAGGGCGGTGCATATAATAGAGATCGATGTAGTCTGTTCCGAGGTTTTTCAGAGAACGTTCTACGGCCTTTCTGATATAGTTTTTGTACCGTGATCCTGCCGGTGAATTGCTCCTGTTCGTTGATTTCAAATCCAAACTTGGTAGCAATAATTACCTTATCGCGTCTGCCTTTGATCACGTTGGCAATTAAACGCTCGTTATCAGAGGACCATAAGCATCTGCTGTGTCGAGAAATTACAGCCGAGTTCAAGGGCGCGTTCTACCACTGCAAGACCATCTTTCTCTGCTGATTTCCCATATAGATAATGTGTATCACTTCCTGCCAGGCTCATACAGCCCAATCCTATTGCGGGGACTACTAATCCCTGACTACCTAAATTAACTGTCTTCATCGCTAGTAAAATTTAACGATACGAAGTTCATAAAGGCGCCGGGGATGCATGTTCCCCTTACTGTTTTTTGTATCTCAATCCACGGCAGGCAGA
>NZ_VOHS01000081.1 GCF_007896845.1 Chitinophaga pinensis
CTGCAGATGACCAAAGACGGGAAAGGAAGTCCTGCCCATGATAAAATGGACTTTTAAGAGCAAAGGCAAGAAGATGGAAGATTTATTCTCTTGAAGGTGGGCACTACGCTATGCGTGAACAGCCTGAAAATCTGGTTAAAAAGCTGAAGAAATCACGCAGCAATAATCACTAACTTAGGGTATGGAAAAAAAGGTGTCCATTATCAAACAATCAGTGAATACCATAAAGTAATGGGGCTTCCCAAACCGGAACATCCACTGATCAGCGTGGTTGACTACGAGTCTGTCACCTTGCCTTGTAAAGCCGCATGAGCTTTGTTTTTGATTTTTACACGATCCTGCTGGACAAAGATTTTAAGGGTAATATGAAGTATGGTCAGCAGTCCGGCGACTTTGAAGAAGGTGTCCTGTTTTTTATGGCGCGGGACAGGTATTCGAAGTCGAATTGCTGTATGATGATGCCATCAACCGTTCCGGCTGGATACTGCTCATTCATCCTGATTTTCTCTGGAAAACGCCACTGTCTAAGTCATCCGCCAATACGATATTTTGGTTACGCAGTCAATGAGGCATTATTCCTGTCTGATAAAGAACAGAAATCCATTCTGGGCATTATGGAAACCATGGCGCAGGAATATAAAAACAATATTGACAAATTTAGTGAGCGGTAATCCTCGCACAACTTGAATTACTGCTGACCTATGCTGACAGGTTTTACCAGCGTCAATTCATCACCCGTAAAAAGTCAGGTCATTTATCCTTGAGCGACTGGAAAGTTTGCTGGACGAGTATTTCAATCAGGAACATCTGTCAACCAGCGGCATCCCGACTGTGCAGTATATTGCCTCATCTCTGAATGTCTCGCCGGGCTACCTGAGTAGTTTACTGAAATTATTAAGGGAAAAGTACACAGCATTATATTCAGGACAGGATCATAGAGCATGTTAAAGAACAGTTGTCAACCACTGAACGCTCCGTAAGTGAGATCGCTTATGTGCTGGGTTTTGAACATCCGCAGTCTCTGAGCCGCCTGTTCAAGGCAAAGACTAATTTATCACCACTGGAATATAAAAAACAATTGGGTGCCTCAAATTGAGGCACCCTCTCTTTATAAGTTTAGCGGTAACCATTTCTTATCTTCTTCATACCTCCTTCATATCAGCTTATCCGGCGTCAGCGGAAGATCTCTTAGCCGTTTGCCGGTACATTAAACACCGCATTGGCAATCGCGGCCGAAACGCCGGTAATCCCGATCTCTCCGATACCGCGGCGCCGATAGGCGAAATGTGTGGATCCGGTTTTCCAATAAATGCACATCGATCGGAGGTACATCCAGATGAACAGGTACATGGTAATCAGCCAAAGTTCGTGTTACCGGATTACCCCAGCGTTTATCGTATTCAGTTGCCTCCATCAGGGCAGCGCCGATACCGAAGATCACGCCGCCGATAATTTGTGACGGGCGGTCTTTTCCTTCATGATACGGCCTACATCGTGTACACTGGAAACGTTTTACACGAATAGTCCCGAAATCCTCATCCACCCATACTTCGGCAAACTGAGCACCAAAAGAATGAAAAGCAGTTGTTTAATATCGCTGTTTTGCTCTGCCGGAGTAATCTCTCGGTGTACAAAGTGCGCTGGGTACGGTCATACCTGCACCTGAAACTGGCTGTGTAGTAGCGCAGACTTCTATTTCACTTCGTTTGGCGCGGCTGATGATCTGTATAAGCATCAGATTTTTTCTCATCGCCATTTATAAAAAGTTTCCCCTTGCTATAACGAGCTCTGCAGGGTTGCTATTGTTGAGTTTGATGATGGATCTGCAATCGCCAATGCTGCCAGTTCCTTTCTCAGCAGAACGCAGGCTTCCATTGCCGCCGGTGAATGCTCGCTGTCGTTTGCGAACCTCCTGCCAGCGGTGCCGCCGGAAGACTCGAATCACCAATTTTTACGGTTATCCTGTCTACAGGTATTCCCAGCATCTGCAACTGTTTGAGCCAATACGGTAAAGTTCCTGTGCCGATGTCATGGATGCCGTCATGACAGTCACGTCTCCTTTGCATTCATTGTAACTTTAACGGATGCTGCGCTTCTGCCCGCGGGATAAGTGGCTGTGGCCATTCCATATCCCACAAGATATTTACCATTCCGGTGCTGCCGTGGTTCCATACTGCGGGACGACCAGCCAAATCTTCTGCACCGATGCGATAACAATCAACCAGAAAATCACTGGAGAATTCGTGGCCTTTCATTGGATCGCTGCTTGTGTGATTCGCAATTCTAAATTCAACAGGATCCATTTTTAATTTATACGCGATCTCGTCCATGGCAGATTCCAGTGCAAATGTGCCTGGTGTTTCGCCGGGTGCCCGCATGAAAGTAGGCGTACCCCTAGTTAGTGTAGTCACATTATAGGTAACCTCGCGCAGCGGCGCCTTGTACAAAACGAGTGACTGTTTTCCGCTTGGCTCAAAAATTCTGTGAGGTTATTGTATGAATCTGTATGGTGACGTAAGGCACTCAATTTTCCATCGCTGTCTGTTCCTATTGCCACTTGTTGTATAGTCGCTGCACGATGCCCCACATTGGCTGCTCATTTGTCTGGTGAGTGCCAGTTTCACCGGCCGGCTGGCAGCTTTTGCTGCCATAGCAACCAGCAGTGTATGCAGCCATAATCCTTTACTTCCAAAACCACCGCCTACAAAAGCGCTATTACCTGCACATTCTCCGGTTTGAGGCGAAGAAGAGGCAGCAATAGCGCTGGTAATGCCTACGCCCTGCGTGGCATCATATAGTGTGAGTTTATCGTTTCCATTCCAGACCGCCACAGTAGCATGTGTTCCATGGGATGATGATGTTCAGCTGGTTTGAATAGGTGTGATCTACCCGGTGCGCAGAAGTAGCAAGCGGAGTGGCAGTTTTGCCCTCGTTTACCTGCGCCTCTTCACCCATAACATCTTTGGCTTTTTTGCCTTCGGAAGCTCTGTTTTGAGATCGGTAGCCGCCTTCTCTTCAGTGTATCGTACCTTCAATTTGTAGGCGGAGCACGCGCCTGTTCGTAGGTTTCAGCTACCACTACAGCAATGAACTGTCCGAGGTAATGTATCTTTTTATCCTGAAGCGGTGGAAGGCTTTCTCCAGAAACGCTGCACCCGCTTTCATCTGTGCCTGCATGTCCAGCGGTTGTAGCTTCACCGCATTTTTATAACTGATTACATTGATTACCCCTGGTTCCTTTTTTATGGCAGCATCATCGATAGATGCAATTTGTCCTTTTGCAATTGTAGCACGTACAGGAAACGCATATGCCATACCGGGCTGATTGAATTCTGCAGAGTATGTAGCCTTTCCAGTGACTTTTAAGCGGCCATCTATACGGCTGATTGGTTTACCGGTTTCACTCATGATCTGAAAGAGTTTGTCTGTTGAAAATCTGTTTTACTATACTGATTGCCTTACAGGCCTGCCTCTATACCATAACCAGCACCGTTCAGTGCATAAGAAAGTGCCCGCACGATAGCGTCTCGGCCATCTTACTTGTGTAGTATTTCCAAAGTTTTGGCATTACTTAGTTCTGCTGTAGCCGCCGCCTCAAAGTTTGCTTCCGTGGCTTCTTTGTTCTTTAGTATCTTCTCGCAACAGTAGCTCGCCAGGGCTTATGCGCAACTCCTCCAAGAGCGATCCGGACATCTTTAATCCTGTTGCCATCCAGAGACATGGCAGCAGCAACGGAGACCAGCGCAAATGCATACGATGATCGTTCCCGGATTTTCAGATAATAAGAATGTTCAGCAAGGTCATTTTCCGGCAATTCGATCGACGTGATTAATTCTCCATGCTTCAGATTGTTGTCTATTTCCGGATTATTGTCTGGCAAGCGATGAAAATCTGCGAACCTGATGACACGCGCTTCTTTATTTGTGCCCTGCACATGAACGATGGCATCAAGTGCGGATAGCGCAACAGCCATGTCAGATGGATAAACCGCCACACATTTTTCGGACCACCCGAAAATTGCATGATTGCGATTGATGCCTTTCAGTGCTCCGCAGCCGGATCCCGGCTGGCGTTTGTTGCAGGGCATATGAACATCATAGAAATATGTGCAGCGTGTGCGCTGATTCAGATTGCCCGCGTTGGTGGCCATATTCCTGCCGCAAGAATGGCCATCGTAAGCAGTGGGTAGTTTTTGCGGATATGCTCATGATTGGCGGTAAATGAATTGGTAGCCATGCCACCAATCATTACACCCTTATCGGTCTTGTCAATTCCGCTATATTTCAGACGGGTGATATTCACGAGCTCAGAAGGATGCATCACATCTTCTTTCATCAGATCTAAGAGGTTGGTTCCACCGCCGAGAAATTTTGCATTGGTATTCGCAGAAAGAGCAGTGATCGCAGTATCAGGATCACCGGCAGTCGAAAATTTGAATGGTCTCATGGTTGATGATTGCTTGATATGATCAAATAGTACCGTCGGCAAATTGCCATACCTGGGCTACGGCCTTATCCCCGTGTACTTCACGGATGGCATTAACAATATTCGGGTACGCCCCGCAACGGCAGATATTTCCCGACATCCGCTCACGTATTTCCTCATCAGAAAGTTCAAGGGATTTCCCGGTTTTCCGTACATTACTTGTGACATAGCTGGCCTCTCCGTCTTTTGCCTCATTGATCAGCGCTACTGCTGAACAGATCTGACCCGGCGTACAATAACCACACTGAAACCCGTCATGTTTGATGAACGCTTCCTGCATGGGATGCAGCTTATTGCCATCTGCCAGACCTTCTATGGTAGTAACCTCCTTATCCTCGCAGGTGGCCGCAAGCGTGAGGCATGACAGCACACGCCGGCCATCAACGATTACTGTACAGGCGCCACACTGACCATGATCGCAACCCTTTTTTGATCCCGTCAGTTCCATTCGCTCACGTAAAGCGTCCAGTAACGTCATGCGCGAATCTAACAGCAGGTTTTGGGTATTGCCATTTACTTTGAATGAAATATTGACGCCATTTTCAATGCCGGTGGGTGGGAGTGGAGTACCAGTTGCGCTTCTGGCCATTAGTTGCTCAATACCGAGAAGATGTGTTGCCAGTAAACCTGTCCCGGTGAATGTTAACAACTTCAGGAAATGGCGTCTCTTGATTCCGGAAGTGATGATTTCACTGACTTCATCCGGCATCAATTCCTCAAGAGCACTCCTTTCTTCATCTGTTAAATCTGGAAACTTTGGTTGATCTTCCATTGTATATGTTTAAGGTTTTTAAATCTGTATCGATAGGTTACTTCTTATGTGTTACGCAGTACTGCGCGGGGTTTCATTAATACATGCTGCATTCCTGATCAGGCAATAAGTATTTCTCAGGCACCATCATTTGTTGATTGAAACATATACCAGTTGACACCCGGCAAGAAGACAACAAATGGAATGTTAATCAACTCTGAACACTTAAAGCTGGGAATTGCACAGTGACAGTGGTAATATTCGGGTCTCAAATAGTATACCGGTTACGCAGGTCTGCTGTTACCTTGCAATTTTAAAACATAGCTATCACGCAATACATCTGCTGAACCCACAGTTGTGCTAATCTGTTGCTTGATTTAATGGTAACGCAATGGTGCTGGCAGCGTCAGTATTTTTTTGGGAATTCGTTGTTTTTTCAGGAAGTTAACGTAGATGCCGGTACACAAAATCGGTAGGTAGTATGCACAGTTTGTCTCAAATCATATTTGTTGCTTTGACAAAAATCCTGTCCGAATGAAAAAGGGAGAAACCAACTTGGCTTCATCGATGCGTGTTGCGCGATGGGAGTAAGGCAGATAATATGGGCGCGAGTGGTCTTCCTGGCCAAAGTTCATAGCTTTCGTATTGCAAATACTGTGCATGCAAGGGATAAATCGGGTATGTCTGCCTGCTTATTGCCTTAATAACCATGGTGTAGCGCCCCTTGGTCTGAAGACCAACAGCTGGAAGATGAATGGACAAGAAAGGGAATTTGGGATCCGAATTTATTACCGGAAGATGCTGGCCAGAATGCGCTTAATTTGGGAGTTACAACCATTTTACCTTCTGTCTACCTTAAACCAGTAACTGTTGCCGTTAATGTTACTAAACCAACACTCACGTCCGGTCAATATGGAAAGATTATTGGCTGGGGTGAAGGACAAAGCGCTGAGGCTGTACAACAAACTATCGATGTGATAAAAAAGTTGTCGAGATCTCAGGTTAAAGAATGGGCAAGGCGAGGGCTTTCGAAATCGTGGGTTAAAGACCAATTAGCAAAATATAGTAAGTCGCTTGCTCTGGGAGGCGATAAGTTGAAAAATGCCCAACTCATTCATAGAAAGGAGTTAATGGAGAAAATATTAAAACTATGGAAATAGAGAACGTAATAGATTTAGTTATAAACTACTGGAAGACGCAAGGAATTAAAATTACTCCAAAGTCGGTTGATGAAGTAGATCGTATCCAGATATACAAAAATCTTAAGATTCCAGATGATTTTAAGGTTTTTTATTTTCATGTAAATGGCATGGAAGAGCTATATCCGAACGAGACCGACGAAGAAGGTTTTTTGTTCTATCCTCTTGAAAAAGTGGTGTCTGTTGAAAAAGAATTTGTTCTATCTAAACTGTCGAACAAACAAAATATTTATATTTTTTCCGAATATATGCATAGAAGCTGGTGGTATGGATTTGAACTAATCGACGATGAAAGATATAGGATAGGGATTATCCCAGATAAGGACTCTTTTGTGCCAATTACAGATAGCCTCTCAGGTTTTTTAAATTTATATTTGGAGAACTCTTCGAAATTATACGATTATTAGCGTGAAAAAAAGCGCAGCGTTATAGTGCACTTTCGGCCTCTACAGGTCTTTAGCAGAAACATTGTGCCTATGCGGCCGTTGTCATGGTGTGCTATAAATTGAAGAAGGGGAAATGTTCTTTAATACCATACCGCTTGTGGGATTCTTCTTCTTGCGGTAGACTAATACCGACAAATTCTGCTTTACGTTCATTTTGTCACATTTAAGCGTTAGAAAATTCGCTCTTCAAACCCACTACAAGCATATCATTTTGCCGCGTAAAAATTCCCGAAGCCCGCACCAGTCAAAGTTTTTTGCATAAAAAAAGCGCAACATAAGTCGCGCTTTTGTGAACCGGAATGGATTCGAACCATTGACCTACTGCTTAGAAGGCAGTTGCTCTATCCAACTGAGCTACCGGTCCGTTTTCCAAATTTTTGCCATACATTAGCGTTTCATTTGGGAGTGCAAATCTATGTAAAAATCCATTAATTCAAAATAAATTTTAAAAAAAATATGGAGGTCAAAATTGAACCCAGCTGGAAGGAGGTCCTCAAAGACGAATTTCACAAAGCCTATTTCGAACAAATCGTCATGGCACTCAAGCATGAAAAAGCCGTAGGAAGTACTGTTTACCCTCCTGGAAACCTGATTTTCAATGCATTCGAAAGAACCCCCTTTGACAAGGTAAAGGTCGTACTGCTTGGTCAGGACCCCTATCATGGTCCCAATCAGGCCCACGGATTATGTTTTTCGGTACAGGATGGTATTAAGCCTCCTCCATCCCTTGTCAACATTTATAAGGAGATGAAAGAAGATCTCGGCCTGCCGATTCCACAGGGAGGTAACCTGACCAAATGGGCAGACCATGGTGTACTGATGCTCAACGCTATGCTGACTGTAAGGGCAAACGAGCCCGCTTCTCACAGTAAAATAGGTTGGGAGAGCTTCACGGACTCCGTGATCCGGAAAGTGTCTGATTTGAAAGAAAACGTGGTGTTTATCCTTTGGGGACGTTTTGCACAGGATAAACAGGTCCTGATAGACGCCACCAAACATCATATCCTGAAAGCAGCCCATCCGTCTCCTTTTAGTGCAGATAAAGGCTTTTTCGGATGTAAACACTTCTCGAAAACCAATGAACTGCTTTTGAAAGCCGGTATTGAACCGGTGGACTGGCGTTTATAAGATAAAAACAACAAAGGCCTCGCCGGATGGCGGGCCTTTGTGCTTTGTTTACGTGTACTGGTGTAGGTTCAACTATTCTTCTTCCGCACTGTTTTTCATCTTCATCAGCAGTGCATATGCATTTTTAGTAACAATTTTTGTCGCTTCAGTAATACCCGGTGCCGAAAACTGCTCCTGCCCCTCATATACATTACCCGGTATTACAGGGACCATTTTGAACAGATTGTTGCCCTTATCCTCAAAAACATAGAATTTATTCTCCCAGCGCACAATGGCCGCCTCACTTACCGTAAGTGCTGTTA
Organism: Chitinophaga pinensis; assembly: GCF_007896845.1. GTDB lineage: Bacteria > Bacteroidota > Bacteroidia > Chitinophagales > Chitinophagaceae > Chitinophaga > Chitinophaga pinensis_C. The sequence goes on from NZ_VOHS01000081.1 coordinate 8,312, forward strand.
CATTGTTAACCACCACTTCCGCATTCATGAACATACCCGGCAATAAAGAAGCGTCAAACTGCTTAAAATGGCAATGAATGGTCGCCATACGCTCCGCATCCAGATTTTTGCTGATCAGCAGGATTTCTGCCTCATATTTCTTGTCAGGATGCTCATTGGTATAGGCAATCACTTTCTGGCCAATAGAGAGCTGATTTACGTCCTTTTCGAATACTGTGAGGGACAGATGGATGTCACTGGGATCCACCAGCTCAAAAAGTACATCGGTCGGAGAGGTGTATTTCCCTATATTGACATTCACTTTTGCCACAAACCCGTTGATAGGAGAGTAGATATTCACACTTTTGGAGATATTCCCCGCATGTAAATGTGAAGGATCGATCCCGATCAACTCCAGCTTACGTCCAAGCGCCTGCATGGCAATACGCTGACTCTCCATCTCCGCTTTCGCTAATTGAAATACCTTATCACTGCTGGCCTTACTGGCATTCAGCTCCTGTTGACGCTTATATTCCGTCTCCGCAAAACTGAATTTCTCCTTCGCCAGCAGATAATCCTGCTGTAACTGAATAAACTGCATATCTTCCAGTACACCCAGTACCTGTCCCTTGCGGACATGCGTACCCGGTAACAGGTCTGTTCTTTTCAAATAACCACCCAGCGGAAAACTGACGCTCACCGTACTTTGTGGGGGTACATCGATCGTACCCTGTAAACGTAGGGTACCGTTGACCGCCGTTGTGGATGCATGTCCGGTTTCGATACCGGCATTTTTGATCTGGTCCGGCGTCAGACTGACAGCGCTGCTATCTGTCATTGCTGCTGCAGCTTCGGTAGCTGCCGGTTCTTTGGACGCTTCCTGACTGCCACACGCGGTCAGGAAAAGGACATATAAAAAGAGATATTTGTGCATGTCTTGTTGAATTAGCTATTTTGTAGTTTCAGTACCTGTATGACAGACTGGTTATAGTTGTTCAGCATATCGAGATATTCATTCCGGATACCAATGGCCTGATCCACGAGGATCACCCATTGCAGATAATCAATCTCTCCGCCCACAAATTGTTTATCGGCTGTCGTAATGATGGCTGCCGCATTTTCCAGACCTTTTGTCTGATAATATTGCAGACTCGCCGCATACTTGCGCAGCTCCGTCTGCGCATTCTGCCATTCCGTTTGTGTCTGTAAAAGCGCATAGTCAGTCCGCTGACGCGCCAGCTGCCAGTCTACACGTGCAGCTGCTGCTCTGGAACGCTGTGTGCCAAAGAACAACGGAATATTGATACCCGCATTCACATAACTGAAACGTTTGCTGTTATCATAAAATACCTCCTGACCATTTACATTCTGCAGACCATTAATACTCTGATTATTATACCCCACAAAGAAATCAGGTAGTAATTTCGATTGCTCCGCCCGCCAGCGCCATTGCGCAGCCGCAGATGCATGTTCCAGTGATTTTATCTGTGGCAGCTGACTAAAAGTGGTATCCGCTGCAGTATTAAACGCCAGACGGATACTGTCAGGGGAAGGCTGATACACAATACTATCACCCAGCAGCAGATTGAACTGTCTGGTCGTTACCTGTATGTCTGAAAGCAACATCTCCAGCTGATTGGCAATCTGCTGTCTGTGAGACACCGCCGTCGTCTGTTCCAGTATATTCGTCTCACCCGTTTTGAAACGCAGAGTGGCCTTTTCTTCGAATAAACGATAGATGCTATCCGCATACTGTAACAACTGCTGCTTTTCGTACAACCATACCCAGTCGTAAAACACCTTCCGGACATTCGCCCGTACATCCTGCTCCGCCAATTGTGTCTGCGCCTGCGCAGCGAGATAGTTTTCTTTTAACGCCTTCTTCTGATGACCATACACTGTCGGAAAACTCAATGCCTGTGTAATACCAAAGCGGTTATCATTATTGATACTGTTGATCTTTCCATAGTCGGCATTCAGCTGCGTTTTCGGAAGATCCACGCCTGTCTTTTGTCGCAGACCTTCTGCTCTTTCGTTCAGACGGGCATTGGCTGTCTGCAGGTTATGACTCATCGCAATATTGATCGCCTCCTGCAAGCCCACCGGACGCTCCTGTGCCTTTGCAGCAGGAATACACAGCAACAAGATCCCCGCAATGATCACCGCTTTATGCACAGTCACCTTCTTCTTTCCTTCAAATAAGAGATACAATGCCGGCAACACAAATAATGTCAGCAGAGTGGCTGTCAGCAGTCCGCCGATAACAACTGTTGCCAATGGTCTCTGTACCTCAGCACCTGCACCATCACTCAATGCCATTGGCAGAAAGCCCAGTGAGGCTACCGCAGCTGTCATTAATACCGGCCGCAAACGGTTACGGGTACCCTGCATCACCAGTTCCAGTGTATCTGTGATACGCCCTTCTTTTTTGATACGATTAAATTCAGAGATCAACACAATACCATTTAGTACGGCTACGCCGAATAATGCAATAAATCCGACACCGGCAGAAATACTGAAAGGCATGCCTCGCAGCGCCAGTGCAAATACACCCCCGATAGCAGATAAGGGGATCGCTGTATAGATCAGTGCTCCTTCTTTTACAGAAGAAAAAGCAAAGTATAACATCGCAAAGATGAGCAGCAACGATACCGGTACCGCTATACTCAGTCGTTTTTTCGCCTGTTGCAGGTTCTCAAAAGCGCCGCCATAGGTCATGGTATAACCGGGCGCCAGTTTTATTTTGCTGTTGACCTTATGTTGTAATTCTTCAACGATGGACTGCACATCTCTTCCTCTCACATTAAACCCGATCGTGATTCTGCGCTTCGCATTCTCGCGCTGTATCTGGTTGGGGCCTTCTATTTCATCAATAGCAGCTACCTGATATAACGGGATCTGATTGCCGGTACCGGTGGCTATCATCAGGTTTCGCACATCCTCTATGTTTCGGCGGCCTTCGTTACCCACTCTCACTACCAGATCAAATCTTTTTTCACCTTCATATACCTGTCCGGCCGCAGCACCTGCAAAGGCCGCATTCACCGTGCGGTTTATTTCATCGATATTCAGACCGTATTTCGCAATCTCATTCCTGTTATAACGGATCACCACCTGTGGCATACCGGTTACTTTCTCCACATACCAGTCCGCAGTCCCTTTTACCGTCTTACTGATATTCCCGATCTGTTCCGCATATTTCGCCAGCTGGTCCAGATCTTCTCCGAATACCTTACACACCACGTCCTGTTTGGCGCCTGTCATCAACTCGTTGAAACGCATCTGTACGGGGAACTGGAAACCCATAGTCACACCGGGAATCGCATTCTGTACAACAGCCGACATCTTATCCGCCATCTCCTGAAAGCTTTTCGCGCTCGTCCATTCAGATTTGTCTTTTAATACAATGATCATATCACCACCTTCGATCGGCATCGGGTCTGTCGGTATCTCCGCACTGCCAATACGGGACACGATTTTTTCTACTTCCGGGAATTTAGATTTCAGCAAACCGGAGATCTGCCGGAAAGTAGTAATCGTCGTACTCAGGTTTGTACCAATCAGTAACCTCGTCTCTACCGCAAAATCACCTTCTTCCAGTTGTGGAATAAATTCACCCCCCATTCTGCTGAATATAAGTATCGCCAGTGCGAATAAGCCAAATGCAAAAGCCACCAGTGTTTTGCGTACACGTAATGCCCTGCTGAGCACCTGCTGATAAATACGCTCCAGTTTATCCATTACACGGTCAGAGAAATTCGGTTTATGCGTAAGCTTCTTACTGATAAATAAAGCACTCACCATCGGCACATAGGTCAGCGACAGGATAAATGCCCCCATAATGGCAAACGCGACGGTTTGTGCCATTGGTTTGAACATCTTACCCTCAATACCCTGTAGCGAAAGAATAGGCAGGTATACTATCAGGATGATGATCTGTCCGAATACAGCTGCATTCATCATACGGGAGGACGATCCTGCAACCTCCGCATTCATCTCATCCTGCGACAGCAGGTTGACATGCTGATACTTTTTAGAGAAATGCAGGTGGTGAAGGATGGCCTCCACAATGATCACCGCGCCATCTACAATCAATCCGAAGTCCAGTGCACCAAGGCTCATGAGATTACCACTCACGCCAAAGGTGTTCATCATAATGATGGCAAACAGCATGGATAAGGGGATAACAGATGCTACGATCAACCCTGCCCGCAGGTTACCCAGAAATATTACCAGTACAAAGATGACAATCAGCGCACCCTCCAGCAGGTTATGCTCTACAGTGCCGATCGCATTGTTCACCATTTTCGTACGATCCAGAAAAGGCTCTATACGCAGCCCTTCCGGTAATGTCTGCTGGATCTCTGCAATACGTTGTTTCACATTTTGGATCACTTCGGAGGAATTTTCCCCTTTCAGCATCATTACAATGGCCCCGGTCACTTCACCGGTATTATTGTAGGTCAGCGCCCCGTAACGGGTAGCAGCGCCCATTCTGACACTGGCCACATGCCTGATCAGAACAGGTACGCCCGCCGAAGTATTCTTAACAACGATATTTTCAATATCTGAGATACTGCCTGCCAGCCCCTCACTACGGATATACATCACAGTCGGCCCCTTTTCTATATAAGCACCGCCGGTGTTCTGGTTATTGGTCTGTAATGCAGTGAAGATATCATTGATGGTCAGGCCCAGCGACTTTAACTGATAGGGATTAATAGCGACCTCATATTGTTTTAATTCTCCGCCAAAGGTAGATACATCTGCTACCCCTTTTGTGCCCAGCAACTGTCTTCTTACCATCCAGTCCTGTATAGTGCGCAGGTCGGCAAGATTGTATCTGCCCTCATAACCGGGCTCCGGACGTAATACATACTGGTATATTTCTCCCAGACCAGTAGAAACAGGCGCCAGCTCCGGTTTACGGGCATTCTCCGTCATCTCCACCTGCTGCAGTCGCTCCGTCACCTGCTGTCGGGCCCAGTAGATGTCTGCATCGTCCTCAAACACAACACTGATCAGGGACAGCCCGAATCTGGACATACTGCGGCTCTCTTTGAGATGCGGAATGTTGCTGATAGCCTGTTCTATAGGAAAGGTGATCTGCCTTTCCACATCTTGTGCCCCTAATGCGGGAGCAGTAGTAATAATCTGTACCTGATTGTTGGTAATATCAGGTACGGCGTCAATTGGCAGACGGGTGACTTCAAAAATGCCATAGATAATCCATAGCAGCATGAATAACCCAATTACCAGTTTGTTTTTAACTGAGAATTGAATGATCTTATCGAGCATGATTTGCTGTTGAATAAATTGCTGGAAAACCAATGCAGGACACTAACGGAGATAATCCCGCTGTATCAGGTCAACGCATTGAATAAATAAATGTGGACAAATCAGGCGCAGGGCGGTCTGAAAGGAGAAGTAAGATTAGGATCGGGGTGATATTGGTCCTTATAAGCTATAAATGTATGGGGTATGATCTGTTCTGCAGCAATGATCTGCGGTACAGTAGAGAAACGTACGATCAGTACCTGATGAATATTGATATTCACTTTTTGAAAGGGAGCTGATTGTCTCTGGCGTTGTCGTTGTCGTCCAGATCCTGCCCCCAGTAGTGCATGGCGAGAAAATCCAGCAGACTCACCTTTGGATCACGCTCCTGATGCTCCTTAAAGTGCTCAAATAGCACCGGCAGCTTCAGAAACTGTTCCAGGGAAGTGTTTTCCACTGTCATAAATATTACCAGTATGTAAAGGCATACTTTTCTCACAGCGGCAAAAGTAAGCCATATGCCCGGTTATCCAAGGGCATAGATAAAAAATATGACCATATAAATAGAGAATGTGATGAATGGTCTGACAATTGTATTGCTCCATTTACAATATTTATCGACATACAACTGGCAGCAGATCATCCGCGAAAGCTATTTATTATCGGATCCGTCTTACGCCTGTTGACAATAGCGACGTCGACGAAATACATGTAGAACATTTTTAATTGCATAAGATATAAGTGATCAGCAGATGATAGTTAACTATACAAGTGAAGGCTGGGAGATTATTACGCAACGCGCCCATGGCATGCTGTCAGCAGCAATAGCATATAACTGGAATGATAGCGTAAAGACACAGCGATGGCTGGAAACATTGATGGCAATAGCAGAACATGACGACGGACAAACAGAGCTCAATGGAGCGGATCTGCTGACCAGCTCAGGTGGTCCTGTGGACTTTAAGATGCGCGATATTACAATCGATCACTGTATAAATACAATCAATCTCGCCCTTAGCAAGAGTACCTACATTGCCTTACTTTGCTCTATGCACCTTGAATTTGTATGTGGAAAAAACTGTGGTAAACACGTAACAGCTTTCCTGAAAGAACAACAAAAGGCACGTGTAAAATGGAGGCATCAGTTGAAAATGACATCCGCTGAGGCCGACAGAGACTATGCCTTGCTGGAATGGTGTGACGCACTTTCCCTGCTGCTGTGCCAACGGGAGAACCAACCGGAACACAGAGCGGTGGATATCAGCCGGGGACCTGATAAAAAGAATTACCAGCTTATCCAGAAAGATGCAGATACACTGACAGTAAGCCCCTGGCCTTTCAAGCCGGATCAGTTTCAGGTACAATATGAAAAGAGATTGCTGCCCGCATTGGCCTATAAAAGCGCCGCAGAGTTTAAAGAGGCACTGCTGCATGCACCGCTCGAATTCAGAACCTGGACCTTTGAGAAATAAGGATGCTGAAGCCACCGGCTCTTAATTATTAAGTCCATCAGTTTTCAATTTGGTGTCTTTTTTACATTTAAAATACCTGCTTTCTATTTCTACAAAGGATTTTTTACTATCTTGTCATTCGCCTGCTACCCTTAAATAAAGCACGGATGATGAAACGAATTCCACTGATATGTTTGACTTTACTCGTCATGGCACTACACGCCATGGCGCAATCTGCTGAAATACAATACCTCTCCGGTACAGGGAGTGATGATACAGTCAACTGGCAGTTTTCTGTACCTCCGGCAGTAATGCCGGTAAATGGACGACGATCCCCGTGCCCTCCTGCTGGGAATTACAAAGCTTTGGTAAATATGACTACGGGTTCGCAAAAGATAGTATCCGTGGAAAAGAGCGCGGTCTGTATAAATATAGTTTTCAGGTACCTGCTGCATGGAAAGGAAAAAAGTGAACATCGTTTTGAAGGCGTAATGACGGATGCTACCGTTAAAGTGAACGGCGTTTCCGCTGGTCCCACACATCGGGGGGCTTTTTATGCGTTTAAATATGATATCTCGGCATTACTGCAATACGGTTCATCTAAAAACCTGCTGGAAGTCACCGTAGCAAAGCACTCCGCGAATGAGTCTGTTAACGCAGCTGAACGCAGGGCCGACTTCTGGCTCTTTGGTGGTATTTTCCGCCCCGTATTGCTGGAAGCCTTGCCGCAACAACACATTGAAATGCTGAAGGTAAATGCAGGGGCAGACGGTGTATTACACGCAGACATGCAGTTAAATACCTCCTCCGCTACACAGATAACAATGCAGCTATATGATAAGGATTTGCATAAAGTGGGCGGATTACAGACAACACCCGTTCATGGCGCTTCCCTGCAACTCAAGGCAAAATATGAAGGTCTCCGGTTATGGTCTGCCGAGTCTCCAACCTTATATACCGCCGAATTCTCTTTGCGCGATAATAATAAAGTCATCCACACCATCCGTCAGCGTGTAGGTTTCCGCACCATCACACTTAAACAGCGTGATGGTATTTATGTAAATGGTGTGCAGATGAAATTCAAGGGCGTAAACCGCCATTCCTTCCGTCCGGAAAGCGGAAGAACCACCAGCAGGACGATCAGTATAGAAGACGTTTTGTTGATCAAAGAAATGAATATGAATGCTGTCAGGATGTCTCATTACCCGCCTGATGGACATTTTCTGGATGTATGCGACTCCCTCGGATTATATGTTATGGACGAACTCGCAGGCTGGCACGGAAACTATGATACGGAAACAGGTACAGGGCTGGTAAAGGAAATGATCACACATGATGTAAACCATCCATCTGTCATTATGTGGGCAAACGGGAATGAAGGCGGACATAACAAAGCATTGGACCACCTCTTCCCGGAGCTGGATCCCCAACAACGTCCTGTAGTCCATCCGTGGCAATTATTTAACGGTATAGAAACACAACATTACCGCGAATACAACTATGGCATCGCTAACTATGAAAATGGAAAGGAAATCGTTATGCCGACAGAATTCCTCCACGGACAGTTTGACGGTGGTCATGGTGCCGGTCTGGAAGACTACTGGAAAAGATGTGGCACAATCCATTGAGTGCAGGCGGCTTCCTGTGGGATTTTGCAGATCAGGGGATTGTGAGAAAAGACCTGCATGACTCTCTGGATACAGATCATCACAGGGGGGCAGATGGTATCGTCGGACCACACCACGAAAAAGAAGGCAGTTTCTTTACCATTAAAGAAATCTGGAGCCCTGTGCATATGGAAAGAAGAGAAATCACTCCGGCCTTTGATGGCATCCTGCATATTGAAAACCGTTACGCATTCACTAATCTGAATCAGTGTACCTTCTCCGCCAGATTAGCCGGGCCGGCTACTAACCGTACAGATTCATTCGCCATTACAGCTCCTGACATTGCTCCATTTGAAAAAGGCCGCTTACAACTGCAACTGCCTGCCAACTGGAACTCCTATGATGTGCTGTATGTCACTGCCAGCGATAAAGATAAACGGGAGTTGTTCACGTGGAGCTTCCCTGTTGTACGTCCTGTTCAGGTGACGCAAAGAAACATCGATACGGTGGGCAAAAGTGAGGTATTCTTTAAAGAAGCAGATTCACTGTGGATAGTCAGTGTAAATAATATGCAACTGACATTTAACAAATACAAGGGCCTGCTGAAAAATGTCAGCAATAAGGGCCGTACCATCCCTTTCAATAACGGTCCCATATTGCAGGAAGGAGAAAACAACTTTGCCGGTTTTAGTCATCACTACGAAGGAAAGAACCTGATTATCAGCTCCGCTTTCGACCGCAAACAAAGCTATAACACGCTTCAATGGATCATCTATCCGTCCGGTATTGTGAAAATGACAGTCCATTATTTCCCTGCTGCTTATTTTACCACGTTTGCCGGCGTTAATTTCTCTTTTCCTGAATCGGACATGGTAACTGTTGATTATATGGGAGACGGGCCTTACAGGGTCTGGAAAAACCGTTTAAAAGGCACTCGTTTTGGTGTCTGGCACAAAGACTATAACAATACAGAAACAGGGGAGCTGGAACTACCCGGAATTCAAAGGATACTACGCTAACATGTACTGGTGCGATTTCAACACCAGTCAGCAGTCCTTCAGGGTGTATACAGAGAATGAAAGCCTTTTTCTCAGACTATTCACACCTGCATGGAAAACAGACCAGTGGCATAACTATGAACCTCTCTTTCCGGCAGGCGACATCTCTTTTATGCAAGGGATCAGCAGCATCGTACCAAAACCCAGCGAAATGAAACAACTGGTCCGATGGGACAGCAAACATATTCTATGATTATGAGAAAGAACCGGAAAGAGCATTACAGCTCACACTATACTTCGACTTCTCCGATAAGTAGACAGCATAGGATGATCTGTCTGTGATTTTACTTTAGATTCCATTTCGCATAATGCCATGTTATGAAAAAAACGATCCGATTCCTGCTGCTCTTTATGGGCTGCTTCTTCTTTGTTTTTACCCGTCTGCAGGCACAGCAGACTTCCGACAGCGCTTACCGTCGCCCGCTGAAAACCGTACTGGCAGATGTGGAAAAGAAGTTTGGTGTACAAATCCGCTACAATGAAAAACTGGTAGCCAATAAATACGTCGCTTACGCCGATTGGCGCTACCGTCCGACATTAGAAGCCACATTGGAAAACATACTGTCGCCGCTCGACCTGAAAGTGAAGAAACAAAGGTATCTATAAACTGAGTGAATACGAATACTATCGTTGGGCAGTAGCTGACGGATGGGCCGAACTCGATAGGATAGCTGCCAGTATAATAATCAGCAGGAGTGGGAACAACGCAAAGCACAGCTCAGACCTTGTCTGCTGGAAGCCCTGCAATTAGCGCATCTGCCTGCAGCGCCCGCGTCTTCTCCCATCATCACTGCAGAAAGAAAATATGACGGTTATACCGTACGTAATATTGCCATTGAGATCTTACCGGGTGTATACATCAATGGCTCTTTATACAAACCGGCAAAATACAAAGGGAAGATACCTGTGATCCTTAATCCTGATGGTCACTGGCAACAACAACGCTATCGTCCCGATTGCCAATACCGTTGTGCCGCACTCGCCCGCATGGGCGCTATGGCTTTCAGTTATGACCTCTTCGCATGGGGAGAATCCCAGCTGCAATTTGAAGAAGCTGACCACGGAAAAGCCTGTCCATGTCTATACAGGCTTTAGGATCTGTACGTATACTGGACTATCTGCTTTCACTAAAAGATGCAGATACTTCGCGTGTGGGTATCACGGGTGGTTCCGGCGCCGGTAGTCATACCGTGCTGCTATCTGCTGTAGATGACCGGATCAAGTAAGTGCGCCCGTTGTGGCGATCAGCTCCTATTTCTAGGTGGTGGTTGTCCCTGCGAAAGTGGTATGCCGGTACATGCATGTGGTAATCGCACCGATAATGTTGAAATTGCAGCCATGGCAGCACCGCATCCACAACTGTTGGTGAGTGATGGTGGTGACTGGACAGATAAAACACCTGAACACGATTATCCTTATCTGCAAAAGATCTATGGCTACTACGGTAAGACAGCTAACGTCAGCAATGTACACCTGCCCGCTGAAGGACATGATTTCGGTATCAGTAAAAGAACCGCGATCTATGACTTCATGGCAAAATACCTCGGACTAAACCGCGCTGCCGCCGACGAATCAAAGATTACTATTGAGCAGCCTCCTGCATGTAGTGTATTCGGAGAAAAAGGAGAACGCCTGCCGGCAGACGCAATCCATGGTTTCGCACAACTGGAAAAAGTATGGCATCAGCAATAACTACTGCACAATGAGGAAATGGTGGATGATCAGCTGTTTTGTCTGTATGCACTCAGTGCCGATGCCGCGGATATCTATGTCGCTGTCACTGGTAAAGACCAATACCCCGGTACCATCACCCAACCAAAAGCAACATTGGGCGCAGCCTTACAACAAGCAAGAGAATTAAGAAGACTGAATGATGCCTCCATACAAGGTGGTATACACATTATTATAAAAGAGGGCACCTATGCCCTGTATGAACCTGTATTCATCCGTCCCGAAGATGCAGGTACAAAGGAATCTCCTACTATCATTGAAGCGGCGGATGGTGAACATCCTGTATTCAGTGGTGGCATCCGCCTCTCCGGTTGGCGTCCATTGAACGGCAATCTAAAATATGGGTGACAGATGTACCCGCCATCGGAAATGAACTGTTAAACTTCCGCCAGCTCTGGTGAACAATGTAAAAGCTGTTCGCGCAAAGGATACAAATGGCGATAGTATGCGACGCATCCTTTCATGGGATCATCAGACAGGCACCTGCGGGATACCTCTTCCAATATCGTGGATTGAACAACTCCTCCGGATTGGAAATGTTCATCCACCAATGGTGGGCCATTGCTCATCTGCGTATTAAAAGTATGACGGTACATGGGGATAGTACCCTGCTGACTTTCCATGATCGGAGTCAAAATACAATCCGCGCATCCATGGCCTGCACCGTGGATACGAAGGAATCAGCAACTCCGCCTTCTGGCTGACAAACGCCTTCGCCTTCCTCGACGAACCGGGAGAATGGTATCTCGATGTAAAAGCACAACAGCTACTATATGCCCCGCCCGCAGGAAGATATGTACCGGGCTGTTGTCATCGCTCCTGTACTGGAATCTTTGATCGTATGCAGGGGACCATCGATCACCCTGTATCATATATCACTTTCAAAAACATTTCCTTTCAACATACCACATGGCTGCGCCCTCAGAAAAAGGACATGTGCCATTACAAGCCGGATATACTGCTGGATGCTTATAAACTGGAAATACCCGGTACACGGATAAAAAGGACTGGAGAATCAGGCATGGATCGGTCGTCCTCCGGCAGCCGTAGATGTCTCTAGGCATCAGTCACCTTCAATGCCTGTCGTTTCGAACATCTGGCATCCACTGGTCTTGATTACCGCGTCGCTTGTCACTATGATAGCATTTATGGGAATCTGTTCAAGGGATATCGTGGAACAGGTATCAGTGGGCAGTATTCAGATGAAGCCATGGAAACACACCTGCCTTATAACCCGCAAGACAAGAGAGCCGTCTGTAGCCATATACAGGTAACCAATAATCTGATAACAGACGTCACAATGATGACTGGGGCACGCTTGTATCAGCGCAGGTTATGTCAGCAATGTACCATCGCCCATAACGAAGTGAATGAGGTATCTTATACGGGCATCAGTGTTGGTGATGGATGGACAAAGACTGTGAATGTCATGAACAATAACAGGATCATCGCCAATAAGATCCATCACTATGCAGACATATGTACGATGTCGCCGGTATCTATACCTATCTGCACAAACCCGGATCGGAGATCAGTTATAACTATATCGACAGTATCTACAAAGCACCATACGCACACATTCCCAATCACTGGTTTTATCTGTATACGATGAAGGGACCGCTTATTATACCGTCAGACATAACTGGTGTCCGGCGGAGAAGTTTCTGCAGAATGCGAATGGTCCCGGGAATATATGGGGGATAACGGTCCGCAGGTAAGCGATAGTGTGAGACAAAGCGCGGACTGGAACCTGCTTACCATCAGCTGTTGTCTGAAAAGGCAGCAACACATGCAACACAAGCGATCAATCAATATCATCAATAACGGACACGGATTATGAAAAACAACATGCTGAAAGCCTGCCCGCTGCTCTTTATCGTATTTGTATTTGTCAGGATGTGCTCGCGCAATCCCAGTCTACGTGATATGGTATCCCGGCGACTTTGAAATCTGGCTGAGTAACAATATGCAGAACCGTCGTACAGAAAGAAATACTTTCTATCCTGTATTCTGGAAATATGACAGTCATTATCCACTGATAGATTTCATAAGGACTTCGACCTGACTACCGCAGAAGAAGTGAAGATCTTTACGGAAGGTGCTTATAATGTGAAGATAGATGGCGGGCAATAGAAGGGACGCCGCAACAGATCACCGTACCTGCCGGTCATCACCGCATCAATATCAAAGTATTTAATCAGGCAAATGTGCCGGCTGGTATGTGGCGGGAAAGACGATGTGTCTGATAGCAGCTGGCTGGTGACTTTTGAAGAAAAGAATGGATGATGAAACAGGTAAGGCTTCTGATGTTTCTGCACAAAAATGGTGAATGCCGGTAGCTGGAACTTCGACCATCCGCAGGCATTGCCTGCTGCCTGCAAACCCCCTTACACCCACAACATGCAAGCAGTGCCAATAAAAGCAATGGTGCTACACTCGTTGATTTCGGTAAGGAAACTTTCGGGTTCATCCGCCTGCATGGTGTACAGGGAACAGGCAACGTTACCTTAACTATGGCGAAAGCAAAGAAGAGGCATTAAATGCAAAAGCTGCTGAACATACGATGTCTTCTCTTTCCGGAGACAAGCCAAAACAGACTCCCTGATGCCATCTTCCAAGCATTCCGCCTATGTCAACATCGTGACCAGTGGTGATGTGAAAG
>NZ_VOHS01000082.1 GCF_007896845.1 Chitinophaga pinensis
TCGCCATGAAGAAGAGGGAAAGTTAGAGGCCCGTTTTTTAAAAGATATGATTGACGGGATCGTAGAAGAATTACCGGATAAATGCCGTCTCGTATTCCATTATAGCCGGAACCTCGGGCTTAAAAATGAAGAAATTGCCGCACGGACCGGTATTACCAAAAAAACAGTAGAAAACACGCTTAACAGGGCTTTGCGTATTATCCGTGGTAAACTGAGAAACCATGGTATCCCACTATTAACTATCGCCCAGATCTTATTGCTCCGAAAAATTTTTCTTCCCGTAGGGTGTAGCACCCTTTTCATGTCACTATATATAAACGTACGTTATGAACGCAGCCTTCGTTGCAACATACGATCAGGTTGAATACAGGTTATTTAACTGTAGGCTGATTTCTATAATTCCACTGCAAACTAACATATGGATTTACAGAGAATTAATGAGTTAATAAAAGTATACCGATGGCACAGCTACTGAGGCCGAAGAAGAAGAGCTGAACAGTTGGTATAGAGAAAAGTCATACCATGACGCTGTATCCTATGAAAAGGAGGACGAGATCTACACGAGATTTGTCCCACATCAATGAGGCTACCGGTCTGACCACTACTGCACGCAGTTGGAAGAAAATGGGCGGTGGCAGCAGCTGTCGCATTGGTGGCTGTTACAGGTACAAGTCTATACCTTTTAAAATACAGGTCCAGCCGGCAGATGGCACAAAAAGAACTGCATACACCTGATAAACAGGTGCAGGGGGGCGATTCTGACTCTATCAAACGGAAGTCAGGTGCTGCTTTCTGACGCCGAAAACGGCGATATCGCCAGACAGGGTAATGTGACTGTTACGAAAGCTGCGAATGGTTCAGTTGATATATATTAAGGAAGGGGAGCAACAAGCAACAGCAAATGTGCTATCGCCTACAACGTCATCAGCACGCCTGCTGGCAGCCAGTTTATGGTCGTGCTGCCGGATAAAACCACTGTATGGCTGAATGCCATGTCCAGCCTGAAGTTTCCTGTTACATTTTTAAATGCTGCCGAGCGACGTATCACATTAACAGGGGAGGCAATTTTCAGGTAACCCATGATGAAAAAATGCCTTTCAGAGTGGTGACGGATCGGTTATTACAGAAGATCTGGGAACGGAATTTAATATCAAGGCTTACGGGGATGAACCGGGTGTCAGTACGACGCTGTCAGTGGTGCGGCAAGAGTCATAGCCGGCACACAACAGGCTTCACTCAAACCGGGAGAACAGGCTAACTATCATAACGCAATGAAAGTTTCCAAAGTGAATATTGATGATGTGATAGCATGGAAGGATGGTTATTTCAGATTTGATGACCAATCATTGGAAGTGATTATGAAAGCAATGTCCCGCTGGTACAATGTCAGTTATATTTCGAAGATGAAAGTCTGCGTAGTGAAACCTTTGGCGTGGTAGCTACCCGTCAGGGTAATATCTCTGTACTGCTTAATCTCCTTGAAAATACCGGGCCGCGCGCTTCCGGCAGGAAGGAACCACCATTATTATCAGTAGAAAATAAACAACCAAAGAAAGTATCATTTATACCAACTATGCTGAAGAGAAGCTTTCTGGAGAGGCCGTCCAGTTGCATCTTTGGGCGACTCAACACGTTATTTATTTAAACCGTCTTTAATCAGATGCCACAGTTTTTTATCGTCAACACCTGCAGGCCTCCCGGTCTGGCAGGAAAAATTCTGCGATTTATGAAGATCACAACAGTACTGCTCTTCTTTTCATTGTTACATGCGAATGCATCGGTATTCGCCCAAAAAATGACGCTGCATGAAAGGGATATTTCCTAAAGCAGTTTTTTGTGGAAGTAATAAGCAAACCGGATACAATGTGGTCTGGTCTGCCAAAATGATCAAAGACGCACCACGATTCAATGCCGACTTTGATAATACGCCACTTGAAACCGCACTGAAAGAGGCATTGAAAAATACCTCACTGAATTATACCATTCAGGATAAAAACATCAGCATCGGGATGGCGCATGAAAGCGGCGCTGTTAAAAAAAAAACATAGAAGCGCCTGCCGCAGACATTACCGTCACGGGTAATGTCTCGGATTCCAAAGGACAGACAATGCCGGGTGTTACTGTCACCGTCGTGGATAATCCCAGAATAGGTACTGTTACAGACGCCAACGGAAACTTCGTGTTGACCGTCAAAGAAGGTACTGTATTGAGAATTTCCTATGTGGGATTTGTCAGTCAGAATTTTACTGTCACAAATACCAATAAAGCCCTGAAAGTGGTATTACAGGATGATATCAGACGGGCAGAAGAGGTGGTGATCACGGCTTTTGGTAAAAAGGAACGAAAAGAGGCAGTGGTAGGATCTGTGACATCCGTGAGGCCTGCTGATCTGAAAATTCCTGCGAGTAATCTGACGATGGCTCTGGGGGACAGGCAGCTGGTATCATCGCTTATCAGCCTACCGGACAACCGGGTCAGGATAATGCCCAGTTCTTTATCCGTGGTGTTACCACATTTGGCTATAAAGTGGATCCGTTGATATTGATCGACAACATCGAGCTCAGTACCAATGATCTGGCCCGGTTGAATGTGGATGATATCGCCAGCTTTTCTATCCTGAAAGATGCCAGTGCGACCGCCTTGTATGGTGCCCGTGGTGCTAATGGCGTGATATGGTCAATACAAAGAGGGTAAGATGGGCAAACTGGCGATCAATGTAAGGGTGGAAAATGCGATTTCACAAAATACACAGTCTCTTAAGATCGCAGATCCGGTGACCTATATGAAACTGTTTAATGAAGGTACACTGACCCGTGATCCGACGCAACCACTGCCTTTTAATCAGGATAAGATCAACAACACGATCAATACCATCAACAAAGCACCGGGTTATAACCCATATGTGTATCCTGCTGTTGACTGGTTAAGCGTACTGTTAAAGAAGCGTACAAGTACCCAGCGTGGTAATATGAGCATCAGTGGTGGTAGTCCTCTGGCAAGGTATTATGTCGCCGGTTCCTATAACCTCGATCATGGTAATCTCGCAGAGGATAGAAACAACAACAATAACAACAATATCAAATTCCAGAACTATCAGTTACGTTCCAATGTGAATCTGAACCTTACCAAAACAACGGAGGTGATCTTAAGATTCAGTGGTACCTTTAGTTCTTATCAGGGGCCATTAACGACGGACGGCTCATTCAATTCAGATATCTACAATCTGGCATTACACACCAGTCCCGTTTTATTCCCTGCTTATTTCCCGGCTGATTCCGCAAACCTTACAACGCAACATATTCTCTTTGGCGCACCACAGGGTACCTTTAACAGTATTCCGTTTAATAACCCCTATGCGCTATTGTTAAGAGGACATAAGACCTCTTCTGAATCACGGGTACTGGCACAACTGGAACTGAACCAGAAACTGGATTTTCTGACGAAAGGGCTTCATTTCCATGGTTTGTTCGAAACCAACAGATATGCATATTTTGACGCCAATCTGGGGTACAAACCTTTTATTATAACGTTGCATCCTATGACAGAGCAAAGAATAATTATTCGCTTAGCTGGCTAAACCAGAACCCGGGAGATGCAATTGAATACCTCGAGTATTTCCCCGGTGGCTCAACGATCAATACGAATGTATACATACAGGGTAACCTCGATTATAGCAGACAGTTCAAAGATCACAATGTTTCCGGTACACTGGTACTCACAAGACAGCAGATCGTTTATTCCAATGCTACCAAACTGGTAGACGCATTGCCGCACCGTAATATGGGACTGGCTGGTCGCGCCGCCTATAACTACAAAGGGAAGTATTTCGCCGAGTTTAACTTTGGTTACAACGGTTCTGAAAGATTTTCAGAAGAACACCGTTATGGATTCTTCCGACTATCGGTGGTGGCTGGATTCTTTCAGAAGAAAAATTCTTCCAACCATTACATAACATTTTTGACAGGTTAAAAATCCGGGGAAGCTATGGTCTGGTGGGTAACGATGCAATCAGCGACAGAAGGTTCTTTTATAGTTCCAATGTCAACCTTGCTGGAGGAGGTGGTGCTGAATTCGGTATCAACCGTGGCTATAGCCGACCTGGTGTTGCGATCAACAACTATCCGGATCCGGAAGTTACCTGGGAGACATCTAAACAACTCAATCTGGCACTGGAGCTTACAACACTCCGAAACCTGAACATTACAGCAGAATACTACAATTACAATCGTTATAATATTCTGCAGAGGCGCTCTTATATCCCTACCACCAACGGACGGAAGCTGATATATATGCGAATCTTGGTAAAGCCCGCTCAAAAGGTATTGACCTTTCTGCGGATTACAGAAGTCAGCTGGGAAAAAACCTGCTGGTATCCGGTCGTGGTAACTTCACACTCGCCACCAGTAAATACACCTATTATGAAGAACCGGATTATCCGGAGCCATGGCGTCGTACAGTAGGGCATCCTATCCGCTCAGGTTATGGCTATATTGCTGAACGCCTTTTCGTTGACGATGCAGAAGCGCAAAGTTCGCCTTCACAGATCTTTTCTTCTACAGGTAAAGCACCGAGAGGAGGTGATATCAAATACTATGACCTCAACGGTGATGGTGTAATTAATGAGCGTGACCAGACCTTCGTCGGTTTCCGCAGGTGCCTGAAATTATATACGGTGGCGGCTTTTCAGTACAGTATAAAAACTGGGATCTATCCACATTTTTTCAGGGACAGGCAAGGGTATCTTTCTTCATCGATCCCAGAAAAGTCAGCCCTTTTGTACAGAGTCCGGATGCCTATGTATATGGCAATACACAACTGCTCAAACAGTTTGCTGATAGTCACTGGTCAGAAGATAATCAAAACATTTACGCGCTCTATCCTCGTTTAGGGATCAATCGTAACGATATAGAGAATAACCTGCAGCCAAGTACGTGTGGTTGAGAGATGGCTCATATCTGCGTTTAAAATCCGCAGAAATAGGCTACTCGCTGCCGGCATCTGTTATCAAACGGATCGGGATCCAGAAATGCCGGTTTTATGTAACGGTATGAACCTGCTCACCTGGAGTTCATTTAAACTCTGGGATCCGGAATTGGGTGGTAGCGGTTTCGCATACCCTATACAGAAAGTATTTAATGCAGGCCTCAATGTCAATCTCTAAAACAAGCGCAAGTAATATGAAATCATTATATAAATATTTATGCCTGATCGGTTTGTTGTTTTCCGGCAACGCCTGTAAAAAATACCTCGATGTGGTACCTCCGGATGTAGGTACACTGGATTACGCATTCAGAAGCAGAAATGAAGCGGAAAACTATCTGTTGCATGTTACAATGCCATCCAGAATCTCAATGACCTTAACAGAAGCCCGGCTTCACCATGTCTTCAGAGATTATATTTCCGATGAACCTGCCGGGTAACCCAATTGATATAACGGGTTTTGCATTGATTACCGGAACACAGAATGCCGGCAATCCGGGGTTAAACTATTGGGATGGCAGCGGTAATGGTATTGCCATGTATAAGGCCATCCGGAAATGTAATACCATGCTGGAAAATATTGATAAACCAGCAGACCTTCCCGCAGAAGAAAAGATAAGATGGATCGCTGAAACCAAATTTTTAAAGGCATATTATCATTACTATCTGTTGCGCCTTACGGTCCGATACCGATCGTAGATAAGAATCTGCCAGTTGAAGCCAGTCCGGAGGAAGTGAAAGTAAAACGCCAGCCGGTAGACGTTGTAGTAAATTACATCGACGCACTACTGGATGAGGCCATCCCGGATTTACCGGCTACTATTGACAATCCTGCGAAAGAGTTGGGTAGAGTTACGAAAGCCGCAGCGATGGCGATTAAAGCCGAACTGCTCATGACAGCAGCAAGTCCTTTGTTCAATGGAAATCCTGACTATACCAATTTTAAAGACAAAGAAGGGAATGCACTTTTCTCCCCTTATGATGCTGCCAAATGGCAAAAGGCAGCTACTGCCTGTAAAGCTGCCATCGATTTATGCGAAGGCGTAGGCTTACGTCTGAACAACACTTTTATCCCTGCACCGGGTGTCGCTAACTTACCTGATAAGATCAGACAGGAGCTCGTTTTCCAAACCTCGCTCACACAACGCTGGGATATCAATACAGAGTTGATCTGGTCTTTAAATGCGATATGGCATGGACAGGAATATTGTATACCGCGTATGACGCAACGGGCTAACCAGAATGATAATGATAACCCGGCTTACTATGCGGTGCCTATCTCCACTACTGATCTGTTTTACACCAATAATGGGGTACCGATAGAACAGGATAAGAACTGGGATTATGGTGGTCGTAACCAGTTACAGATGGGGGATGCGGACCATGCCCCTTACATCAAACAAGGATATACGACCATTAAAGCCATTTAACCGGGAAACAAGGTTTTATGCCAGTATCGGGTTTGATGGTGGTATCTGGTTCGGAAACGGAATACTGGATGGCGCCAACCCGCATTACGTAGAGGCGCGTGGTCAGTCTTCACTCGCAGGTCCTAAAACATTGCAGAAAACCAATATCACAGGTTACTGGCCAAAGAAACTGGCTAACTATCTGACGGTATATGATAACGGTTTTAACTGGACAGACTTCTCTATGCCGGTAATGCGTATGTCCGGTCTTTATCTGTTGTATGCGGAGGCACTCAACGAAGTAAATGGACCAACAACGGAAGCATTGTCATATATAGACAGAGTAAGAGCGCGTGTCGGCTTGCTGGGAGTAACTGAATCCTGGACCCGCTATGCAAAAGACCCCAATAAGCCTGCCAGTAAAGATGGTTTAAGAGATATCATCCATCAGGAACGCCGTATAGAGTTATGTTTGAAGGCCAGAGCGGATGGGATCTGAGAAGATGGAAAGAGTTACAAATGGTTTTAAGCGCTCCGTTAAAAGGATGGAGTGTCTATGAAGATCAGGCGATCAACTATTACCGGGCTAAGAATGTGGAGATACCAGTGTTTGGTACCCGTGATTACCTGTGGCCAATTTCAACAAACAGTCTTGTTGTGAACAGTAATCTCATTCAGAACCCGGCCTGGTAATATGTCTTTGATAAACCAATTACACGTTATTTTATGAACTGGAACAAAAGAAAATATAATATAATCACCATGCTGCTGATAACCCTGACAGCAGTTACATTGAGCGCCTGTAATAAAGACGATATTTACCGGCAGCCGGATGCTTCCGGTAAGAATAAGCCGGGGCCTGTCACCAATGTAAAAGTGACAAATTACAATGGCGCAGCAGTGGTAAAATATGACCTGCCCACCGATCAGGACCTGCTTTATGTAGTCGCCAACTATAATATTCGTGATGGTGCTTCCAGAGAGATCAAATCAAGTTATTTCTTTGATACACTGCGTCTGGAAGGATTTCATGACAGCAAAGAATATACAGTCACGCTAAAAGCGGTGACGCGTTCTAATATCGCTTCTGATCCTGTAACGGTCGTAGTGCATCCTGATACGCCTTATTACGCATTGATAAGAAAATCGCTTAAGATAGGAAGCGACTATGGTGGGATCAATATACAGGCAACAAATATTGCCAAAAATGCTATCGCGATCAACACACTCACAATAGATCCGGTAACAGGTAATTTTGCGATAGCAAATGAAAACTATACCAATCTGGCTGCCATCAATTATTCCTTAAGGGGCTATCGTCCGGAACCTACAAAATTTGGTGTCTACATATCCGACCGATACGGCAATATTTCTGATACAATGGTTGTGACGGTCACACCGGGTTATGAAGAAGTATTGAATAAAAGGAACTTCTTCCCTTACCTCATGCCCAGCGATGCTGTAATTGGTTATGGCGGTGTCGTACAGAATATGTGGGATGGCAATATCACAGAAGATAACAGTGCCAATGCATGGCAGACCACCATTGGTACCAGCCAGCGACTGATGCAATGCTCGTTTGGTATTGGCAGAAGTTATACTCTGACTCACTTCATGATGTATTTCAGAGACTATGGGGCCAACAATCCAAAGAACTTTACCATCTACGGTGCTAATGTAGACAATCCTGCAGACGCCACTACTCCCGGTGGAGTACCGCAGGGCACGCAGAGCGGTGACTGGATCTGTCTCGGAAACTTCCGTGTTCCGGATCCTCCTTCTGGTCTGCCACAGGGACAAACGAATGCAGCTGACAGAGCTTATGTGAATAACGGTATTGATTTTAGCATGCCTGCAGGGATTCCGCCCGTAAAGTATATCCGGATCGTAGTGAAAGATACATGGTTCGGACTTGATTACACGATTATCAGAGAAGTCACCTTTTCCGGTATTCCGCAATAACCACAACAACGCGCAAAGCAATGAAACTGAACATAAAAAATATCAGCTGGCTGCTATTGGCAGCGACCGTGGTGTCCTGTTCCAAGAAGAACGAAGCCTACAGAGACCTGATAAAAGATGGTGAGATCTATTATCCCGGTATTATCCAGAATGCCGGATATCGGGCCGGTAATCTGCGTACGATGCTTTACTGGAATCCCAGTCCGGATCCAAAGATCACCCACTATAAAATTTTCTGGAATAATAAACAGGACTCACTGACGCTTCCGGCGGATAGTCATGACCCGAATGATACCGCAAGCGTGATCGTACCGGTCTGAGTGAGGGTACGTATAACTTTAATATCTATTCTATCGATGGACAGGAACGGACCTCTATAGCCGTGAATTTAAACGGTGTAAGGGTGTACGGTACCAAATATCAGAGCGGCCTCTTTAACCGGCCTTATAATGCGGCTACGCCCTATCTGCTGGATCTGCTCAACGGTAGTGTCAGGGTACAGTTCAATACACCTGACTCCATCAACACCACGACAACGTTGCAATACACGAACAATAGTGATGTGTTGAAGACGGTGGAGTTATCTCCGGACAGCAGTGCCATCACGTTGACTGATTTTAAGTTCGGTACGGCCGTGACCTACCAATCCAGCTATATTCCTCAACGCAATGCGCTGGATACGTTTAAAGTAGCTGATGTCAGCAATTTTGCGCAGATCACACGCGCCGGTGATGTAACAGCGGTGTTTATCAAAAATCCGGGCGATCCTTTTTACAGAAGTGATAATGGAACAGGAAAATGGGGCCTTCCGAGAGACTGGCAGGTGAATGCCAATGCCAGAAATCAGGATAATGATCAGGGCGGTGGATGGTCCACAGATAATGGTGGTTGTATTCACTTTGAATCAAAAAACTGGGGGGATGCACCATTGGTGAATGGTAAGGTCTATCAGTCATTTACATTACCTGCTGGTACTTATGATCTCGATGTTGTCACAGCGGGCAATGGTGGTAATATCGATGCCAACGAAGTAGTCGCTACAGGTACAACGCTTCCTGATATTGACAATCTGAGCGGGAATAGTTCTGTGCTGGCATTATTCCACGGAGATGGCGGTTCTATAGGCGGTACACATACACTTACATTCACATTGTCACAACAAACCACTGTCACCTTTGGATGGGTGGTAAACGGATCAGTCTATACCTATCTGCAGTTCAAAAAGTAGCACTCAGAATAAGATAAAACTTAACAGGCAGTCGTGTGATGTGTTGTTACATGGCTGCTTTGTTGCCGGTCTTGCAGTACCGGGATTTTGTTACAGGAATATATTTTTTAAAGCTCAATTTTCTAATGACGGGAATGAACCATTTATTAGGCAGGGCGCTGGTTGTAATGGCCGCCCTCGGATTTCCAACAGTAGTAGCTGCACAGGTCAACACTGTCAGCCTCGGTAGCTCGGATCAACAGATCTGGTATGTACAGTCAGATGCCGAAATAGGTACAAAAGCAAAAGATCCTCAGCTACAAATATCAGATTGGATTAAAGCGATCGTGCCAGGCACTACCTTTTCCTCTTTTGTTGCTGCCGGTAAGGAAGCGGATCCTAATTTCGGCGATAATATTTATAAAGTAGATCGCAGTAAATACGACAGGGATTTCTGGTATAGAACTACTTTTAAAGTTCCTGCTACCTATGCAAAGAAAAGAGTCTGGCTCAATTTTAACGGTGTAAACAGAAAAGCGTCTGTTTATCTTAACGGAAAACTGATCGGTCACCTTGATGGATTTATGGACCGTGGTCATTTTGATATTACCAATGATGTCGGCGCTGACGGAAATAATGTATTGGCAGTCCTCGTCAGTATTCCCATACAACCACTCGCAAATGTGGGTAGCCCTAACTACGTAGCCAGTGCAGGATGGGACTGGATCCCTTATGTACCGGTTTAAATTCGGGTATTACAGATAAAGTGTTCCTTAGCTGTAGCGGCGATCTTTCTATACAGGATCCATGGGTGCGCACAGATCTGCCTACAAATGCAAAGGCCTATGTATCCTTATCTATGCAGGTAAAAAACAGTGCTTCAAATGACGTGGATGGTACCCTGCAAGGCACTATCATGCCCGGTAATATTCAATTTTCGCAGAAAGTACGTGTTGGTCGTAACAGCACGAGAGATATCAGCCTCACCAAACGTGATTTCGAGCAACTGATATTGAACAATCCTAAGTTATGGTGGCCCAATGGCTATGGTGAGCCTAATCTTTATGAACTGAACCTGAAGCTGCTGGTCGGGGATAACATCTCTGATGAAAAGCATGTTAAGTTTGGAGTGAAACGCTATAGCTATGATACGACTGGTGACGTGCTGCATATCGCGATCAATGGTACGCCGGTGTTTATCAAAGGTGGTAACTGGGGGATGTCTGAATACATGTTGCGCTGCCGTGGTGCCGAATATGATACAAAGGTTCGCCTGCATAAGGAAATGAACTTTAACATGATCCGTAACTGGATCGGTTTAACAACAGACGAAGAGTTTTATGAGGCCTGTGATAAGTATGGTATCATGGTGTGGGATGAATTCTGGCTGAATTCAAATCCGAATCTGCCTGCTGATCTGCAGGCTTTCAATGCAAACGCTATTGAGAAGATAAAACGTGTCAGAAATCACCCTGCTGTTGCAATCTGGTGTGCGGACAATGAAGGTTGGCCGGAACCACCACTGAATAACTGGTTAAGGGAAGATGTACGTGTTTTTGATAAGGGAGACCGCTTTTATCAGCCCAATTCTCATGCAGAAGGACTGACAGGTAGTGGTCCATGGATGGCAAAAGATCCGAGATATTACTTTACGGCTTATCCGACAGGTCTTGGTGGTAACAAAGGCTGGGGTATGCGTAGCGAGATCGGTACCGCTGTCTTTGTGAACATGGAGAGCTTTAAGAAATTCATGCCGGAAGATAAATGGTGGCCACGTAATGAGATGTGGAACCAACACTTTTTTGGTCCGAATGCATTTAATGCTGGTCCGGACGAATATGACCAGATGATTTCCCGCGGATACGGTAAGCCGGAAGGGATTGAAGACTATTGCCGTAAAGCACAGTTTGTAAATCTGGAAAGCAATAAAGCAATGTATGAAGGCTGGCTGGATCATATCGGAGAAGATGCTGCCGGTGTCATGACCTGGATGAGCCAGTCCGCCTATCCATCTATGGTATGGCAGACCTACGATTATTACTATGACCTCACCGGTGCTTATTTTGGTGCTAAAAAAGCCTGCGAGCCATTACATATTCAATGGAACCCTGTTACCAATGCGATCAAGGTCGTAATACCACCCGTAGTGATGTCGGGGATCTTACTGCCAGTGCCGATATCTATAATCTGGATGGACGTATTGTTAAACAATACAGTAAATCTGCCTCTGTTTCTTCCCCTGCTTACAGCGCAGGTGAGGCATTCAGACTTGACTTGACACCTGATCAGACGGATCTGGCAAGAGGTAAAAAGATGTTTGCTTCTTCTTCTCAGGATGGTGATCCTGCCGCTACCAATGATGGTAATGCACAGACACGTTGGGCCAGCAGGTATAATGATGATGAATGGATCGCTGTGGATCTTGGCAAAACAGAAGTAGTAAATGGTGTAGGCCTTAACTGGGAGGAAGCTTATGCGAAGTCCTTTAAATAGAAGTATCTGATGACAATACAAGATGGCATCAGGTATATCGTACAGATGAAGGACGTGTTGGTCAGCAGAAAATCGTTTTCCCTGAAGTGTCTGCACGTTATGTAAGAATGCATGGTATCGAACGTGGCAGCTGGTGGGGATATTCATTGTATGACTTTGAAGTGTATCAGGGAGATGTAGCCAGTGCAGGATTGAGTGATGTACATTTTATCAGACTGAAACTCTCTGATAAAGAAGGTCAGCCTATATCCGAAAACTTTTACTGGCGTGGTAATAACGTAAAGATTATACCGCTTTAAATACACTCGGCAAGACTGAGTTGAAACTACAATATAAGACGACCAAAACAGATGGAAAAACCTATGTTACCGCTACAATCAGTAATCCGGTCATCGGCAAGTGCCGCTT
The DNA here is from genome assembly GCF_007896845.1 of Chitinophaga pinensis. Lineage (GTDB taxonomy): Bacteria > Bacteroidota > Bacteroidia > Chitinophagales > Chitinophagaceae > Chitinophaga > Chitinophaga pinensis_C. The sequence continues at coordinate 12,460 of NZ_VOHS01000082.1, forward strand.
TTTGGAATCAGATTGTTGTTGACAGGCGCCGCTGATGGTAAGCAGATACTTCCAGCTATCTTCAGTGATAATTACTTCTCTCTGATGAATGGGGAGACGAAAACGGTGACGATTGAGTTTGATAGCAATGCTGTAGGTAAAGATGGGTTAAACTTACGGCAGAACCGTTTAACAACATATCGTACGTAAATGAAAAGATAATAATTATCACCACTTTGCTGTTGACTTACGGCATATCAGCTGCCGTAAGTCAACAGCTGGATACTTCGCTATATAAGAATAAAAAAGCGCCTGTATCCGCCCGTGTAGAAGATTTGCTAAGACGGATGACTTTGCGGGAAAAGGTAGCAATTGCAAAACAGGGGTGCAGGCAGAACCGACGAAATAGCCAATATTTTAAAGGCGAGAGTTTTGTTGTACACATGAAATGACATGAAGCGCAGGATTGTGCCGATATGTATCAGCAACTGCAAACCTATATGCTTCCGAAAACAAGGCTGGGTATTCCGGTATTGACGGCTGTGGAGGGAATCGAAGGTATTCTGCAGAACAATTGTACCATCTTTCCGATGCGCTTGCGCAAGGCAGTACATTCAATCCGGAGCTGATCAGGAAAATGACCACAGCCGCCGGAGAAGAAGCACAGGTAATGGCATTCATCAGATATTATCGCCCGTATTGGATATCGCGAGAGAACTACGTTGGGGCGTGTAGAAGAAACATTTGGAGAAGATCCTTTCCTGATTGCTGAATGGGCACCGCTTTATAAAGGGTTATCAGGCGTTTAATATTCCTTACTCCTAAGCATTTCGTAGCCCATGGGTTCGCCTTCCGGAGGATTGAACTGTGCTAACGTGAGTGGGGGGAGCGGATATGAGAAGCCTTATCTGTATCCTTTTGCACAAAGTGTAGCCAATACGAATCCCTTATCCCTGATGTCTTGTTATAGTGCTTATGACGGAGTGGCTGTGAGCGGGTCCGCGTTATTATATGACAGATATATTGCGGGGAAGTTAGGATTAAAGGCTACGTTTATTCTGACTGGGGATCTGTTGAGCGGCTGCAGACTTTTCATCATGCAGTAGATTCCCGTGAACAGGCTGCTATCAGATCTTTGATCGCAGGTATTGATCTGGACGTGGAGCATGAAGGAACGCTGGAAAAATCATAGAAAGTGGTTTAATTGACATGGCCTACATTGATGCGGCAGTGCGTCATGTACTTACTGTTAAGTTTGAATTGGGTTATTTGATAATCCCTTTGGTGATCCTGCGCGGGTAAGCAAGATCGTACGTAGTGCCGCTCATGTGGAAATAGCAAAAATGGTGGCAGATGAAAGTGCTGTCCTGCTGAGAATGATAATAATATTCTTCCGTGGATATCGCAAAGTATAAATCTATTGCCGTGGTAGGGCCTAATGCAGATCAGACTGTTTTGGAGATTATTCATGGACACGCCGCGATTCCAAAGGGCACCACCTTATTGCAGGGACTGAAAGAAGCGATCGGCAATAAAGTAAAGCTGCACTACGCACAGGGGTGTGACTGGTGGAGCCGCGATACAGCCGGTATCGCTGAAGCAGTGAAGAATGTAGCATCCAGTGATTGGCGATTGTGGCTTATAGGTACGCGCAGTACTTTTCTTGGCCGCAGTCCGCAATACTACCACAGGAGAAGGCTTTGATCTCAGTTCTCTGGAATTACCTGGTGTATAGCAGCAGGAATTACTGAAGGCCATTAAAGCAACCGGCAAACCATTTATCGTCGTGTTTATTGCCGGTAAACCACTGGCAATGCCGTGGGTGAAAGAGAATGCAAATGCCTTGTTGGTACAATGGTATGGGGGAGAAAAGCAGGGTAATACATTGGCTGATATATTGACCGGTGCAGTTAATCCTCCGGAAGACTGAATGTCTCTTTTCCGCGGAGTACCGGCAAACACCTATTACTACAATCACTTGTAACAGACCGTAATGAGCCCTTTGACAGGCCGGTAGTCCGGAAGATCCAAAAGGACATTACTTTTCGATCGTCCGGATCCATTGTGGCTTTTGGTACCGGAATGAGTTTTTACCACTTTTCAATATCTGACTGCAGAGTGACTGATACAGTGCTGACGGAGAAAGAATTATCCGTATTGCTGTCGATGTAAAAACCGAAACAGGGATGGAAAGGAAGTGGTGCAGGTGTATGTACGTGACAAGGTTAGTTCGGTAGCAACACCTGTACAACAGTTAAAGGCATTCAGGAAGGAATTGATCAGGAAAGGACAGACCCGGACGGTGCAGTTGGAAATACCGGTTACAGAACTGGGACTTTACAATGAAAGGATGAAATATGTCGTAGAGCCCGGAGATTTGAATTACAGATAGGTGCAGCGGCCGATAATATTCACTTTACGAAAGTGATACGGGGTAAAGTAAGCTATCCAATTCACAGAAGAGACTAACAACGTTGGTTTTAGTAGTTGTGTTTTTTGTGCAGCCGGGTATTCGCCGCTGTTTTATTTTTGCTGATGTTAAGCTGTATTATTCGACAGCATAAAGATATCTACTTCCGCCAATTCAGGGTGCTGTGCCCGCTCTCCATATACTTCGAAATCAGCCGTAAAAATCCTTTTCAGGTCGGAGTTCCAGATCTTAACCACTCATTGTAAACGGCACCCTGTGAAACATTCCCTTTTGCTACCTGCAGAGATATTTTCCACTGTTGATGGTTTTTCCTGTCATGCCCTCTGGTATTACATCAAGAGTAGATACACGGCAACCATATAGTTGTATAGGTTTGGTATGATCTTTTTCGTAATCAGTATAAATACTATATATCGTATCGTCTATCTTATTGGGAATCAATGCTGATATATTTTTCTGAAAAGAACGCTGCCATAGCGCAGGAATGTCTTGTGCTGACTGCCCATTTTCATTCGTGGTTACAATACTGATGCCTATAACATGAAACTGTTGAATATCCATTATTTGTTTTTTTTGTTGTTTGCAACAAATTTAAAAGGTAGAAGTGACAGCCTTATGTCAGCAGTGTTTAAAAAGGGGTAA
>NZ_VOHS01000083.1 GCF_007896845.1 Chitinophaga pinensis
AGCTTAGTTTGAGGCCTATAATTTTGGTCACCTGATGACAGCCGCCTGCGTTCACTACAGGGCTACCGTAAAATCAATCTGCTGGAAGTGGCAAAGAAAGCCACTGATTTCCTGATAGACTTTTATAATAGTGCCATCCGGAACAGGCCCGTAATGCCATCTGTCCTTCTCATTACATGGGTATCACAGAGCTTTACAGAACGACGAAGGACAAAAGTACCTTGCACTTGCCCGTAAACTTATTGATATCCGCGGACTAACAGAAGGTACGGACGATAACTCTGACCGTGTCCCTTTCCGTGACATGAAAAGAATAGCAGGACATGCTGTAAGAGCCATTATCTGTTGGCCGGTGTGGCAGATGTATATGCCGAACCGGCGATACCTCACTGTTACGTACATTAAACCTGCTCTGGGATGACGTTATTAATAAGAAGATGTATGTGACCGGTGGTTGTGGCGCTTTGTACGATGGGGTATCTGTGGATGGTATTTCTTATAATCCTGATACGGTACAGAAAGTGCATCAGTCATATGGCAGAAACTATCAGCTACCCAACTTATCCGCCCACAATGAAACCTGTGCCAATATCGGCAACCTGTTATGGAACCGTCGGATGCTGGAACTGACCGGAGAGGCAAAGTATGCTGATATCGTAGAACTGACTCTGTACAATAGTATCCTGAGTGGTGTGAGTATGACGGAGAGGATTTTTTCTATACGAATCCGCTGGCAGCTTCCCGTGACTTTCCCTACCAGCTCCGCTGGATGGTGGCCGGCAACCTTACATTGCCTTGTCAAATTGTTGTCCGCCTAATACGGTCCGCACCATCGCCGAGGTCAGCAACTACTTTTATAGCATGGACGATACAGGTATCTACATCGACCTATATGGCGGCAATCTGCTAAAAACCACCCTACAGGACGGCAGTGCCTTCAGTCTGGAGCAACAGACGGACTATCCCTGGGATGGCACTATCAATCACGATCAAAGAAGCACCGGCGCAGCCCTTTGACATTGCCCTCCGGATACCCGGCTGGTGCCGGCAGGCAGGCATTACCATCAACGGTAAAACTGTCACACCGGCTATCAATCAATCTGCCGCCCGGTCATCCCCTCATCTGCTTCATCCACCTCATCCCCCTCATCCTCATCTGCTTCGTCTACATCATCCACCTCATCCATCACCCCCGCCTCTTACCACAAGCTCACGCGCCAATGGAAGTCCGGCGACCGGATCACCCTCACCCTCGACATGCCGGCCACCCTGCTCACTGCGAATCCCCTCATAGAGGAGACCCGCAATCAGGTCGCCATCAAGAGAGGCCCCGTCGTATACTGTCTTGAATCCCCCGATTTAAAAGACCAGTCCCTGAGCAACATCCTGATCCCCTCCGACATCCATTTCCGGCCCCGCCCCATGCAAATCGCAAACGGGCGCATTATGGCCCTCGAAGGCGAAGCCCGCCTCCTGCATCCCACTAACTGGAATAAGGGGCTCTATCAGCCTCTAAATAACGATTCCCGCCCTCACACCATCACCTTAATACCCTACTACGCGTGGGCAAACAGGGGCCAGAGTGACATGAGCGTCTGGCTACCTATAGGAAGGAACTAATAGGGAGGAACTAAGAGTTAAGTGAAACAGGACAGACGTGCCAGATAAAATAATGTGTGTTGGAGGAAATAGGGGATTAATGATGAATTACAAACTACCAATTAAAAGTGTTAAAAAAGTATAAGCCAATGAGTCATTACCTCTCAAGGTTGTGAAAAGGATTCATCGACATGCCTGCTTATATCCTGTTCAGATATTAGTTTGATAATACTCATCTTACGTTAATCCTACGTTCATAAACGTAGGATTAACGTAAGATGAGTATTATCAAACCGGCATCCAGTAAACATCCATCCAAAACAAACTGATACAATTTTAACACAAATAAGCCAATATCAAACAACAAACAAAGAAACACAATAAAACAACCCTCCCCTAAAACAGTCAGTCAGTGTACAAGCCCAGGTGGTTCCAGGTGGAGAGACCTGGCCTTAGCGCTTAGAAGCAAAGCTGAGCCCCCGCCCCCAAAACCTAATCAACCCCCACTGCCCAACCCGACAACCCCCCGCCCCATAGCCATCCGCTTCGGAGCGCGTCAGCCAGGGCTCCCACACTGGACCACCGTCGTCAGCCCAACTCCACACCCCAAAGAGATTAATAGTCTCGTAATACCACATTTCCCATGATGCAAGCCTTGAGCAAAACCTCAAAAACCATCCATCTGAAACTACTCAAGCCAGTAACACACCTGATGATTTTCACTATATATCCAAACAACCCCTCTAAAACTGAAATTTCAGTAGATATACTGACCCCAATACGCAAAATTTGAAGTAACTTGTATAGGTTGTTTGGGCTTGTGGGAGGGCGTTTGCGGTTTTATTTGTAACAGCTTTTTATCCACCCAATTTATATAAGATGCATCAACCAAATCTAACTAAGCTATTAGGAAGCTTATTCATTGCCTGTTTTCTGCTACTGAAGGCGCAAGCCCAGGTAACGACCGCTACTCTCAGCGGTATCGTCAAAAACGAAGCAGGCCAGCCATTACCCGGTGCGACTATAAGGGTGACCTTCGCCGACGCGGGTATCAACAAAGGACTGGTCACAAAATCAGACGGCAGCTTCGTTGTACCCAATCTTCGTGTAGGCGGACCATATACCGTTACTGCCTCATATACCGGTTTCGCCACAGAAACTGCCACGGGTGTATTCCTCACACTCGGACAAAACACCGCACTCGATCTCCGTCTCTCCGAATCGACGGGTAAGTTAAATGAAGTAGTGATCAGCGGCCGCTCCACTATTTTCAATGACCAGCGTACCGGCGCTTCTACCAATATCAGTGCACAACAGATCCGGCAGCTGCCTACAATATCACGTTCGGCAGATGACTACCTGCGTATCACACCATCTGCATCACCGACGTATAACGGTATTTCCTTTGCCGGCAGAAACGGACAGTATAATAACTTTTCGTTGGATGGGGCCGTGTTTAATAATCCGTTCGGACTGGATGCACCAGCTCCCGGCGGACAAACAAACGCGCAACCTATTTCGCTGGATGCGATCGATCAGATACAGATCAATATCGCGCCTTATGACGTGACACAATCCGGATTTACCGGTGCTGGTGTTAACACCGTGACAAAGAGTGGTAGTAATAAGTTTGCCGGAACCGTATACGCATTTTACAGAAATGATGCGATCTCCGGTGATAAGATCGACGGACAAAAACTTAAGGTACCGACCCTTGATCACTTTCAGGGTGGCTTCTCACTGGGTGGCGCGATCAAAAAAGATAAACTGTTCTATTTCGTGAACTTCGAAACAGAACAACGTACAGATGGTGCGAGCGCTTATGTGGCGAGAAATAACAGTAACGCCGGAGATGTAACCACATCCCGTGTGCTGGAATCTGATCTGGTGGCAGTGAGCGATGCACTGAGTGACCGCTTTGGATACGTGACAGGACCTTATCAGGACTATGAATATAAACGGAAGAATTATAAGTGGCTGGCAAAACTGGACTGGGTGATCAACAGCAAACATACGCTGTCATTTACTTATAACGGACTGGATGCATCGCAGGAAAAAGGTGCACACCCGAATGCGATCAACCGCCGCGGACCGGACGCTATTACCCTGCAATTCCGTAATTCCGGTTATAAGATGATCAATAAACTGCATTCCTTCGGACTGGAATTGAAGTCTAACTTTAATGATACCTATTCGAATAAATTCAGGGCTGTATTCACCAGCTTCAGAGATAAACGTGATCCGTTCTCCTCACCATTCCCGGTGCTGAATATCACGAAATATAACGTCCCATACATTGTTGCAGGATATGAACCGTTCTCTATCAACAACCGCCTGAATCAGGATGCCTTGCAGCTGACGGACAACTTCAACATCATCCTGCCGAAACATACGCTGACCATAGGCGCTTCTTATGAACAGTTTAAGTTTGGTAACTCTTTTAATCTGACAGGCTTTGGTTTCACTGTGTTCTCAGGAGTAGATATTGCTACTTTCCTGAATAATGTGCAGACCGGACAATACGATGCAAATGTCACTTATGCAAAGAATCGTGTAGCGGCTGACCAATGGACGTGGTATTACCTGACCGTAGGACAGGCATCTGCTTATCTGCAGGATGAATTCAGCGTAGCAAGCAATTTTAAACTGACTTATGGCGTGCGTTTCGACAAAGCGCTGTACTTCCCGTCTAAAGCCAGTTATAGTAGTCCGAACGTGAATCAGGACGGCACATTTGCAGGTAGTTTCGTAACGGGTTCTCCCACTGTACCGAATGCAGATAACCTGACACTGTTTGATGAAAATGGTAATCCGGTAAAGAATGGTCCGGGACAGACAATCGACAATACCAGCACACCAAGCGGTAAGATCCTCGTTTCTCCGCGTTTAGGTTTTAACTGGGATATCAAAGGAGATAAAACCGTGCAATTGCGCGGTGGTACGGGGCTGTTTACAGGCCGCTTCCCATTTGTATGGGTGGGTAATGCCATCGGTAACCCTTTCACCGGTTATTACAACGTAACGGCGCATAACTTTAAATGGCCGCAGATCTGGCGTTCCAATATCGGTCTGGATTATAAACTGCCTACGGGAACAGTACTGACCGGAGATTTCGCCTATTCAAAAGATATCAATTCCATGATGGTACGTGATTTTGGTCTGGGTACACCAACCGGTACCTGAACTCTGGTACCGGCGATAACCGCGAAATCTATCAGGCTGCGGATAAAGGAAGTACCGCTACTTATGTATTTACCAATGTAAAAGCAGGCTACTCTTATAATGCTACTTTTCAGGCACAACAGACATTTGGTAAAGGCTACTTTTTCATGTTTGGTTATAACTTCCTGATTGCAAAAGATGCAAGTTCTATTTCAGCAGAGATCTCCGGAGATGCTTTCGATCGTAATCCGGTGTTAGGCAATGCCAACAGAGCAGTGGAGTCAACTTCCCTGTATGGTAACAAACATCGTTTCACTCTGGCAGGTATCAAGAAGTTTGAATATGGTAAAGGCAAATATGCAACGACTGTATCCTTCTTTGCCAACTGGACCAGCGGTAACCGCTTCTCTTATGTATACGGCGGTGATCTGAATAATGATGGTTCTGCTGCGAATGACCTGATGTATGTGCCTACTGCCGCAGAGATCAGGAATATGAGTTTTGCCACACTGACAGATGCAGATGGTAATACACAGAATGCAGCCGCACAAGGCGCTGCACTGGAATCATTCATTAGTCAGGATAAATACCTGAGCAGCCATCGTGGTCAGTATACAGGTAAATATGCAGGTGAAACACCATGGTTCAGTCAGATCGATATGCGCATATTACAGGACTTCAATTTCAAAGGTAAAGAGAAGACCAGCACTATACAGCTCAGTCTTGATGTGGTGAATCTGGGTAATCTGATCAGCAGTAAATGGGGACTCCGTAAATATGCGAGTAACAGTGGTTATTATCAGCCGCTGGGCTTTGCCGGAAGAGAAACGAATGGTAAAGCAATCTATCAGTTCGATCCTTCACAAAGAAGTACTTTTATTACCAACCCTGACCTGATTTCAAGATGGCAGCTACAGGTAGGTGCGAGATATATCTTCTGATGATTATTGCTTGTATAGAATAAGTAAATAAGCATTAAAAATTAAGACTTAAGCATTGAAGAAAATTGTTCTCCAATGCTTAAGTCTTAATTTTTTAGTTGACTCTTTTTCTTTCTTCCTCACTTGCCGTCTGCCTTTTACGCGAAGAGAAGGTGTTCTTCCCAAACTTATAAGAGAAAGCTACCGATACGTTTCTGGTGTCATTCTTCTGTATCATACCATTACGTTGTTGCAGGTAGGCAATATCCAGTATGTACGGGTTCTTGTAGAAGATGTCTGCAAAAGCGAGTTTGATGGTGCCCTGTTGCTTTAATATAGATTTACTGAATCCCAAGCTGATATCCGAAGTCCTGTCTACATGATATACACCCTGATAAACAGGCGATTCATATCTGCCGGAGAGTTCTGCTTTTATGCCTTGTTTTTGCTGAGAACAAAAGACTGGGTGGTATTCAGATAAGCGATATAGTTGTCGGAACCAAAATAACCATCCGAAAACATGGAGTGCTGTCTGCGGTAAGCTCCCTCAACTGTTACATTCATATCCCACCAGTCGGTTGGCCGGAGGCTCGTCATAAAGCCAATGGTAAAGTCTTCGATATTATCAAGGTTCTGCTGTGTGTCGTAAAATGTTTTGCTGATATTATCCTGTACAGTTACGTTACTGACCAGGTCTTTCAGTTTTGAATAGGAAGCAGTCAGCGTATAGTTTTGTTTAAAGGTGTAACTCAATGTACCGCTTGTAAATATAGCAGGTCGCAGAGCCGGATTACCCTGCTGGAAACTGTAAGGACTACTGTACGATCTGGCAGGGTTCAGCTGCATATAGGCCGGACGTTCCATGCGGCTGTTGTAATTGAAACTGAATACATGATCCTCTGATGCCTTATAGGTAATGAACAGGGTAGGGAATAAGCGGAGGTAGTTTTACGGGTGATAAGTTGTTGTGTAATGGAATTACCGGTGGTACGGGTTTGTTCTCCTCTTAATCCTGCCTGCAGGTCCCACTTGCCAAGGGTACCGCTGATACTGGTGTATGCGGCAGCTGTATTTTCAGTGTATTTGAAGTTATTACTTTTACTGTCGTCCGGGGATAAGCCGCCTTCCAGCACATTGTTGTACAGGAACAGGTTGTCTGAGGCAATACTGGTGTATTTTACCCCTGATTCCATATCCCATTTTCCGGCAATTTTATAAGTCAGGTCTGCTTTTCCCGACCATATATTGACACGTTGTGTGGATGGTGTGAATATGTTAAAATTGTTATTGACGTTCTTGTCCTGTATATAAGTCAGGGCATTGACATACTGCCGGCTATTGTTGGAGTAAGGTACATAGTCAACATCAATATTAAGGCTTTTGCCTGCACTGTCAAGTTTTATTTGTAGTTCAGGTTGAAGCTGTAATTGTTGCTGGTGCCGTTTGAACGGCCGTTGGTATAGAGCGTAGAATCAGCTGAAGATACATGGTCATTGAATACATTGGTGATAATCTTTGAGTTGGTTTCGCGGTTGGAATTAAAGCCGGTTACCCGGAAACCAAACACCTGACGAGGGTTGATATCATAGTCAAGTCCCAGCTGGTAACTATGACTTTTATTCACCGGATCGATGGTACGTTTACTTCGCCAGTCAGAATAGGAATCAGGTGTTTCGTAAATAGTATAGGCATTCATCAGGCGTCTGATACTTTTATTGGTAAAGCCGTAATTGCCGTAGATATTCAATTTATTTTGTTTGTAGTTGAAGGTACCACCGGCGGTCTGGCTACCCAATGTAGCTTGTGTATAGGCGCCATTGATAGTCCCGTTGAAACCCTGCGCCTTTGACTTTTTGGTGATGATATTCACAATACCACCACCTTGTATATCATATTTGGCGGAAGGAGTGCGCATGATCTCTATTTTGGAGATATTATCAGCCGGTAATCCGCTGAGATAGGCGGTAAGATCTTCTCCGGTCATCTGTACCTGTTTCCCATCTATGTAAACAGTCATACTCTTTGTCCCCTGTGTTACCTGTCCGTTATCGTTGGTTTGTATACCGGGGGCTTTTCGCAATGCATCCCAGACAGTGCTGCCGCTGGCGAGGATACTGTTTTGTACGTTGAAGATGACTTTATCGCTCCTGTGTTCCACTTGTGGCGGACGGCTGGTCACCACAATATCTTTCAGCTGCTGTACTTTCATGGTATCCGGGCGGGTTTGCTGTGCTATAGCCGAAATCGTAAAGCCGGTCAGTATGAGTATGTATAGAATCGTTTTCATCATTGGTGATTTTGTGATGCAAACGTATTCCGACGGCCTGTAAATGAAAGTTAAGTTCGGTTAAATAAAGTTAAATCCGCTCCTGATCTGCATAAGCACGTGATAAAAAGGCTATTTTCGGGTTATGAAATGGCTTTCTGCAAAATACGCTTATCCACTTGTGATCATCTCGGTGCTTGTCAGCATAGTGCTGCAAATCGCGTGGTTAAGACAATTGTTTACCGAACAGCGGTCGCATATCCGTGAGCAGATAGAGCAGATTGTTAATAATTCGGCAAAGGAGGTTTCCTACGAAAGTGCGCGGTATCTTGGTCTAAAGGATACACTTTACCGGCGTTTTTATTGTCACCTGAGTGGATACAGTTGCGACAAGGATTGACGGACTCGGAGCGCCTAACATGTATAAAGCCTTCGATATGTCAGATGATAGTAAGGACACCACCTATATCATTTTTAAATTTGTTTTCTTCCGCCCAGGCAGCGAAGCCAGCAAAAGGCGTAAGTCCGGAAGGTATTATTCTTCGCCGGAGTTACCCGGTCTGGATTCGATGATATTACGCATGATGGATAGCACTGTCAGGGTGCGATTGCAGCAGATTGGTCTGAACAGTAAGTTTCATATCATATTGAGCGACTTAGGGGATAAAATTGGGGTAATGAGAGACCCTGAAAGCCCGGGTTATGTCAGTGAGCTGTATACGTATAATCTTGAATACAGGCGACGTTGTCAGATACAGGTAGAATCTATTACCGGATATGTGTGGTATCAGATGCGTTATTATTTGCTCTCTTCCTGCTGATGGTCGTCCTGACCTGTACTGCCTTTTATTTTATCATACGACTGATGCGCAATCAACGCTTATATGCAGAGGCCAGAGTGGCCTTTACGAGTAATAGACCCACGAACTGAAAACGCCTATTGCGACAGTCGCCCTCGCATTGGAATCTATCACCCGGTATGATCTGGTACAACAGCCGCAGAAGCTCGAAGAATATCTGTCTATTGGCCGGCAGGAACTGCAACGCCTGAATCTCATGATTGAAAAGGTATTGAATCTCAGCAGGGAGCAGGATGCTGATTATCCTTTGAATATGGTGCTGTATGATGTGCAGACCGGTCTGCAGGATGTAGTCCGTTCGATGGAATTACAACTGACCAATGCAGGCGCGGTGTGTAAACTCGACCTGTCACCTGAACCCTGTTTTGTATATGGAGATCCGGTACACCTGACCAATGTCTGTATAACCTGATCGAAAATGCGATTAAGTATGCCATAGCGCCGCTTGAACTGGAGATCAGCTGTGCAGTGGTGCATGATCGGGTAGTGGTGCATTTCAGGGATAATGGCCCCGGCATTGATAAGATCTATCATGATAAAATATTTGACCGCTTCTTCCGGGTTCCTGTGAAAGGAGATATCCACGATGTAAAGGGATCCGGACTGGGATTGAACTACGTCAAAAGTATCATCACCCGTCTGAATGGTACGATTACGGTGAAAAGCGAACCCGGAAAGGGAAGTGATTTTATGATCAGTTTACCGGCAGCAACATGAGTTATAAACTATTATATGTAGAAGACGAGCCATTTCTGTCACGCATTGTCAGCGATGGCCTGAAAGCAAGTGGTTATGAAGTACACCTGATCACGGATGGAAAGAAGGCATTATCCGCATTTGAAACCTTTCAGCCCGATATCTGTGTGCTGGATATCATGCTGCCTTCCAAAGATGGTTATACCATTGCTGAAGAGATCAGAATGCTGGATCATCAGGTACCTATCATTTTCCTGAGTGCCAAGTCTCTGACGGAAGATGTGGTGAAAGGTTTTAAGACCGGTGGAAATGACTATCTAAAGAAGCCTTTTAGTATGGAGGAGTTGCTGGTGCGTATAGAGGCTTTATTGTACCGTTTTTCCGGTGCGCCACAGCAGAAAGCAGCAGAGAAGGAAACACTGTATCATTTGGTAGCTGTACACTGGATACCGTACGAGACATTAGTGACCTCCGGAGGCAAGCATACTTTATCTTTTAAAGAATCTGCTTTACTGGAAATGCTAATCCGCGTAAAAACGATATTCTGGAAAGACAGGAAGCACTGTTTAAGATCTGGATGACGATAGCTATTACAATACCCGTAGTATGGACGTTCATGACGCATATACGTAAATTACTGAAAGATGAACCGGGTATTCAGATCCTTAGTATCAGAGGCGTGGGGTAACAAATTGATATGTTAGCATTTGACAAAGTGTTTTACTAATTTGGCCTTCTGGTGATAAATTCTATCGTATGAAAAAGGTATTCTTCCTGTTACCTGCCTGAGTGTATGGTTCGAAGTGTCTGCACAGCAGGCGGCTAAGCGGCCGAATATTATCGTGATATTAAGTGATGATATGGGATATTTCAGAATCTGGGTTGTATGGCAGCGAGATCCATACTCCCAATCTTGATAAGTTGCATAAAAACGGTTTGCGTTTTACACAGTTTTATAATACTGCCCGTTGTTGCCCGTCAAGGGCTTCCCTGCTTACGGGATTATATCCGCATCAGGCAGGAATGGGCTGGATGAGAGATAAAGATGCCGGATTGGAAGGATATCAGGCGGACTGAGTAACATGCCGTAACGATGGCAGAGGTGGTAAAGCCAGCAGGTTTATACCACATTGATGGTGGGTAAATGGCATGTCAGTCAGGGATCCGGCAGGATGGTCCATTGGACAACTGGCCTTTACAACGTGCGATTTGATAAATTCTATGGTACAATACAGGGGTGCTGGCAGCTATTATGATCCTGCTACCTTATGCCGGGCAATCAGCTGATCACACCTGCGACAGATCCTGAATATAAACCGGAAACTATTTCTATACCGATGCAGTAACGCGTGAAGCCATCCGTTTTATTAAAGAAAGCGATCCGGCGAAACCGTTCTTTATGTATCTGCTTACACGGCTGCACACTGGCCTTTGCAGGCAAACCG
>NZ_VOHS01000084.1 GCF_007896845.1 Chitinophaga pinensis
TAAGCAGGCCGTGACTTTAATGGAAGTAGTAAGTCTGTTTGAAACTTAAAAGTGGAACTCGAAGCCACTGCTGTAAAATAAAAGAACGCTGACAAACCCAAACAGGAGCGTGCTCATTATAGAACATGCTCCTGTTTGTATTACTTATAAACCTCTTTCGAGAAATGCTTCCATCAGCGTATTAAATTCCTCGGCTTCTCCATCATCGGTGCATGACCACATTCCTTTAAATACACCAGTTTTACGTTGGGCAACATCTTTTCAAATTCTTCCGCTACAGCTGGTGGCGTTATATTATCATCCGCTCCCCATATCAGTAATACCGGCATGTTTATCTCCGGCAGTTCTTTTGTGACATAATTCCTTTGTGCCGTCTTCGCTGTTTTTACTATACGGAAACACTTCCTGTTATCCTGTACAATGGCAAACACCTCATCCACTAAAGCAGGTGTTGCCGTCTTTGCATCATAAAACGTATATTCAACACGTTCCTGTATATAGGTACGGCTATGTCGCTTTGGAAACGTGCCAAGGGTATTATTTTCATATAGTCCGGAACTACCGGTAAGGAGCATACTTTTTACGTTAGCTGCATATCTGTGTGCATATAAAATGCCTACATGGCCACCAGTGATTGCCAACCAATACAATATCTTTCAAATTATTTGTAACATATAATCACGAAGCGAAGCAACCAGATAATCTAAAATATCCTGCTTATGTTCATCATAGATAGGTAGGGGAGGAACATGTATGTCATACTTTTCTCCAAAATGTACGATGACCTCATTCCAGTTACTTAAACCTCCAAAAAGTCCGTGCAGCAAAACCAAGGGTTGTTTCATGTTTTTCTGACAAAGCTAGAAAGCTGCCAACTGCCAATCCGTGATTTCAATCACAAAAACCCTGACCCTTGTTCAGCAACAATAATCTGGCTCTGCTAAGCGCTTCCCGGCTTACATACAGGTATCTTGCAATGTTCGTAAGAGAGATCTTTTTGATAATAGCAGGTCTGTGTTCAGTAAAAACTGATACCTTTTCACCGGGCTTTTTAATGATAAAATATATTGATGCTCAAAGGTTTGTTCGGCTAACTCCTGATAAATCTGCAGATTCACAGCCGATAAGCTCATATGCAGATCATATAAGGGCTGTAACTGTTTGATATGATCCTTCTGATCACCGAATCTTCCAATGCAGTAATAGCCACTGCCGATGCAGCCATGCGGTAATAACTCTCACAATTGGCCAGAAAATCATCTGAAAAACCAAACCGGATAATCTTTCATTACCTTCATCATCAATAATGGTAAATGCAAACTGGCCGGATACCACAAAGGCAGCATAACGGGCAATTTTACCATAACGTAAAAAGCTATCGCCCTTTTTAATGGTTTTTACCTTCGTCTTTTATCCAGTAATGCCCATTCTGTATCCGATACAATAGGATACTTCTCTTTCAGCCGATGATACCAGTCAGGAGTATTATTCTTCATGATAGAGCTATTTAAGCGCCCCGAAGTTAAAATATTTTATTTGTCAGATATCCTTTTAATATTAGTTATCCTACGTTAATCCTACGTTCATAAACGTAGGATTAACGTAGGATAACTAATATTAATAAAAACATAAGCACTCTCATACCCATATTCTGGCGTCCTATGCACACGTTTTTGCGTCCTGTGGACATTGTCAGAAATCGGGAAAATTATCGTCTTAATTTGTAGAAACAATCATGGTAAACGGTGTTATACCCAAAACAGGAGTGGGTATCTCCTGTCTGATCCGGATACCATGTCTATATAAAACAGCTGTTCCATTGTGAAAGCATATTTGGACGCACCATGAGAATAGCTAAGCGGATAAGTATTAGGATAAAGTATTATATTGTTCCATCATTAAACCCAAAAAGTATTTAACCATGTCAATGTGGCAAATTGAAGCCCTGATAGAAGAAGGTATCTGATCCGTGAAGCGCATAAACAGCAAGAAAAAGCAAAGGTATATCTGTGGACGGCTTATGTCCTGAATACGGCGCTATCGGACGTGATGATGATGAAGACGCAACGGCACTGATCAACAGATATTTTAAGGAGATTACAAGCATTTTTATAGCTATGACTATGCAGACTATAAACCGATAGATGAAGCCCTGACAATATATGCGCCTGGCGCAAAAGGGTCTGACGGATATACTGAATGGGCAATTGGTGAAGGACTTACAGAAGGGAAGATACTGGCGTATTTTTTGATAAAGCGTCGTAATATCAGCGTGATGTTCCGGAGGATTTTCCGGAACATCACACTAATCTCTTCACCACTTCCATACATGCTCTGGCGTTATGATAAGGGCATTTCCATAATCCTACTTTTACTTCATTCATCGGCAGACCGTCAACGCCCACTCCCCAATACCATTCGCCTTCTTTTTTATCCAGTATGAATGTTGTATAAACTGCCAGTTTGCAAGTACTTTATCCAGATAATATTGGTCACCACTCAGCTCCACGCATTGATCAGACCTACTAATGCTTCCGCCTGCGGCCACCAGTGTTTCTCCGCTATCAGATGTTGCTCCGCAGCATCGTATTCATACCATAGACCACCATCTTTATCCATACCTTTCAGTGCCGCCCGTACCAGATGAATCGCCCGGATACGAAAGCGATGATCTCCTGTTCCTCACCAATTATAATCGCAGCTTCCAATAAAAGCCATGCAGCTTCTATATCATGTCCGTATGAAATCAAGGTGCTTTTCACGGTCCAGTCGTCGGCAAAAAATAACTGTAAATGATGTGTCGCAGGATGAATGATTTTCTCATCAAAGATCTTCAGCAATTCCAGTATATCCGCTTTCAGGTGCTCGTCCGGCCAGATCTCATATAAAGTAGTCCAGGCCTCTAATACATGGAGGTGCGTGTTCATTGATTTCCGCTCATTGGCATCTTTCAGACTCAGCCGGAGATCAGATAATGGCTGCCAGTCTTCTGTACAGGCCTCTATATACCCACCATATACATTGTCATATGCATGCCGACGAATATCGCGATACCATCCTATAGCCATTTCCTTCGCTGCTTCATTGCCGCTTGCTTTGAAATATTCACTGCAGGCATATACCCCAAATGCGATGGCATAAACCTGTTTTTGTTATCAACCACCTTGCCGGTATAGTCCACCGTCCAGTATAAACCTCCATGCACTTTGTCGGCAAAGCAGGAGCGGAGGTAATCCCAGGCACGGGTGGCCAGTTCACGGTATTGTGCTGTGCCGAGCAAATTATAGGCAGCGGAGAATGTCCAGAGAATACGGGCATTCAGCACACTTCCTTTGACTGCATAAGGGTCTTTTATATTGTGATGAGAAATGCGGCCAATAAAGCCACCATTTGTCTCATCAACAGTCTCCGTAGCCCAGTAATCAAGTATACGTCTAAGCTCCTGTAACAGCTCCTGTTGCAGCGTGTTTGTCAGCATGTGTGTGTTCTTCTGATGTCGAGTTCACGGGATATCTCATTCATTTTGTTTTCTGATAAAGGATAGGTAGCAATGCATACGACGCTTAATAAGGAACCCATAGCGGGAATAATACTCAGCATGCTGATAATGCCCGTCTGCGCTACCGTATCGGGCGTCGTATCTGCCTGAAAATGGAAAGCACCTAATAACCAGCCGGTCAGTGCGCCACCTATTGTCCAGCCAAATTTCTGGGACATGGAAGAGGAGGAGAATACCAATCCGGTAGCTCTTCTGCCGGTCTTCCATTCGGAGTAATCAGCAATATCTGCATACATACTCCACAACAACGGAAAGATAATACCGGCACATATACTGATGAGTACCTGTAATATGAATATGCCTGTCAGTTGCTCTTTCTGCAGAAAATAAAAACAACAGCTGCCTGCTGTAGCCATAACCATTGCCAGCAGATAAGTACGTTTTTTACCAAGACGGTTGGCGATAGGTGATGCCAGTATAACACCAACGATATTGGCCAGTTGTCCGGTGAGCAGATAAAGTGTGCAATAGGTAAACGGAATACCGGCGACTGTAAATGCCTGCTGCTGCATGATGTAGTATTTGAAATAATACACAGTCGCACCATCCCTGATGGAATTGAATATCAGTGCCGCAATACCTGCACCCAATAAGATCCACCATGGACGATTGTGCAGCAGGTCAGAAAAATCGTCTTTCAGTCTGCCGGATTGTTGCTGTACGGGCTGCACTCTTTCTTTCACCCATGCAAAACATAGCAGGAACAGCAACAGACAAATTCCTGCGATAATCCCTACTGCCAATACCCAGCTATATGTCAGACCATAAGGTGTAAAATACTGAACAAGCGGTTCCAGTAATCCTAATGCCATAAAGCTCCCTGCAAATGCAAAAGACATTCTGAAAGAAGCCAGTGTATTCCGTTCCCGGCCGTCATTGCTGATGACGCCTAATAAGGATGCATAAGGCACATTTATCAGCGAATAGATCATCATGATCAGGGAATAGGTGACATAAGCATAGACAAGTCTGCCGCCTCCTGTAAATGAAGGTGTATAGAATGTCAATGTGCCGGCAATGGCAAAAGGCAGTGCCATTATCAGCAGATAAGGACGGAATTTGCCCCATCTGGTATGTGTCCTGTCTGTAATGACACCCACAAACGGATCAAATAAAGTATCCCAGATACGGGTGATCAGAAACATGGTACCGATCGCCACCGCATCCAGTTTCATTACATCAGTATAGAAAAACAGCAGGTACATGCCAAACAACTTCCAGAACATGGAAGAAGCCATGTCACCAAAGCCATATCCTACTTTTTCTTTCAGACTTATTAGTGCGGACATAGTTTTATATTTCAGATGGTACCAGCGCTTTGTTTTTTCTATGATGGCTTGCAGTGTGGCAACAGCAGTAAAGGAACGGAACCCGTCAGGTGCCGTATGCATACAATAGTCTGTTAACTGTCCGATGGAACTGGTAGCCACATGCAGACGCGTATCACTACTCGCATAATAGATAAATACTTTTCCATCTTCATCAGCGATCCAGCCATTGGAGAAAAGTACATTGGATACATCACCTATACGTTCGTCGCCTTCAGGTGCCATAAAATAGCCTGCCGGTTTGTAGATGACAGTTTCCGGATGATCCAGAGACGTCATAAACAGATAGAGTGTATAGCGTAGTCCCGCAGCTGTATTTCTCACACCATGTGCCAGATGTAGCCAGCCATGAGGTGTGCGGATAGGAGCTGGTCCCTGACCATTCTTGGCTTCCGCAATTGTATGATATACCTTGTTGTCAATAACAGCCTCTGTACTGATCACAGCCTCTTCCATCGTATCACAGTAACCTACACCGATACCACCGCCTTTGCCCGCTTCAATAAAGCCATCCTGCGGACGTGTATACAACATATACTTTCCGTTGACAAACTCCGGATGTAATACGACATTCCGTTGTTGCGCAGAGGCAGTGACAAGATCTGGTAAGCGCTCCCATGTGTCAAGGTCTTTCGTACGGACAATGCCACATTGTGCTACAGCTGCTGATTGATCACCCGCCGGAGCCGAAGGATCGCGACGCTCTGTACAGAATAAACCATAGATATAACCATCTTCATGCTGTACCACCCGCATATCATAAACATTCGTATCTGGTACCTCTGTTTCAGGAATCTGTATCGGATAATCCCGGAAACGAAATCCGTCAATACCATTGTCACTCTCTGCCACCGCAAAAAATGATTTTCTATCCCAGCCCTCAACACGGGCGATCACCATATATTTCCTTCCCATTTGATAGCGCCTGCATTAAATACGGCATTAATTCCGAAGCGTGTCATGAGGTAAGGATTAGAGGCAGGATTTAAATCATAACACCATGCTATAGGAGCATGTGCCGCCGTGAGTACCGGATTCTTGTATCTCAGAAAAATACCATTACCGGGGAAAATCGCATCGTTGCTTGCCTGTATCAGTTGCTTGTGTGCAAGTCGCAATGCCTGCAGTCTTTCGTTAAAATTTGACATATGGAATTTATTACCCGTAAAACTAGTTGCATATTCCGCCAGACAGGTAATGCTGAAATGACTATTTCCTATGCTCAACTGCTTCCTTTCATATATCGTTTAAGGATCATGATCTGATAGAATAGCACCAAAAAGGCCTTGTAATGGCCATTACTTTTGTTTCATTATTTCTACGTTTAAAAACTGAATGCGTTATGAAAAATTTCATTGCACGCTGTAGTATCGCTTTTTTCCTATGCCTGCCAACCATCATCGTAAATGCGCAGCAGCGAAAGATTACAGGAAAGGTTTTTGATGATCAGTCGAGACCACTCCCGGGCGCTACAGTAGTCGTAAAGGAAACAAAGACGGCCACCGTCAGCGACGGTGACGGCAGATTTGTCATGGATGTTCCGGGGCGGGAAAGACAATGCAGGTAACTTATATAGGGATGCAGACAAAAGAGATCCCCTTAGGTACACAAACCGATTTTACTGTCAACATGCAACTGGCCCCCGGTAGTCTGAACGATGTGGTAGTTGTCGGTTATGGCGCTGTCAAAAAGAGCGACCTGACAGGTGCAGTTGCCACATTGAAGGGTGGTGATCTGAACAGGACTCCTTCCGCTTCTGTAGATCAGCTCCTACAGGGAAAGATCGCCGGTGTACAGGTCACAACAGGTGGTGGTGCTCCCGGCGCAGGCGCTACTATTCGTATCCGTGGTGCGAGCTCCCTTAATGGCTCCAAAGACCCTTTAGTAGTAGTAGATGGTTATCCATGGGGAGATGCGGGTAACCTGAAACAGATTAACCCTGAAGATATTGAATCCATAGAGGTGCTGAAAGATGCCTCCAGCGCCGCTATCTATGGCTCCCGTGGTGCTAATGGTGTGATCGTGGTAACGACGCGTAAAGGGAAACAAGGCCAGCACCGTATTTCATTTAACACGTTACAGACCATGTCGTTCCTCGCCAATAAGCCAGATGTATGGCGGGATCCTGTGGAAGACGCCACTTTTGCCAATGAGGCCGCCATCAATGGAGGCGCAATTGCTACTGACGTCCCTTATATTGGCATTTACAGACCTGTAGGTACAGGGATGGTATATTTCCCCTCGATAGCAGAATTACGCGGCTTAGACCCTGATAAACCGCAATGGCCGGTTAATACGGACTGGGTTGATCTGGTATACCGTCATCCTTATTCGCAGAACTACACACTCACCGCTGATGGTGGTAGTGAGAAAACGAAATACGCCATATCGGGTAACTATTACAATGAACAAGGGATGGTTATCAAAAATGGTTATGATAAATATACCTCCCGGCTGAATCTGGAGCAGAAACTGACCAACGCCGTAACCGCAGGTACAAACGTGATTCTGGCGTATACAAAGGCTTCCGGACAACAACTCGGTGTAGGCAGATCCAGAATATGGCCGGTATATGACTCCACGGGTAATTATTTCCGTACCAGTAATACCGATTTCGGTAATCCGATCGCATTGGCCAATCAGTTGCTGAATACCACCAAAACAACAGACTTCCTCGGCAATCTGTATGTCAATTTCAGGATCAACAGCTGGTTACAGTTCCGTACCTCCATCAATGCGAAATCAGGCAATAGCATACAGGACCTGTATGATCCGAAAAACAGTACACAGCGGGCTTTGGATAATAAAGGCAGCTACGGCAGTATCGCCAACGGGAGCTACTTTGATCTGCTGAATGAAAACTATTTTACTATCAGCAAAGACTTCGGCAAACGACATAAAACGACCCTCGTTGCAGGTTTTTCCTATCAGAAAACAGAGAACAGGTTTAGCTCCCTCACCGGTCAGAATTTTGTCAATGATGTGATGCAGAACGAGAATCTGGCAACCGCCGGTACGATGTTGATCTCTAACTCCCTGCAACGCTTTAATCTTGCTTCGTGGTATGGTCGTGGTAATTATACTTTCAACGATAAGTATCTGTTGACACTCACCGCCAGAGCAGATGGTTCCACCAAATTTGGTGCGAATAACAAATGGGCCTTTTTCCCCTCCGCCGCATTGGCATGGAAAGCAGGAGAAGAACCCTTTATCAGGGAGCTGGGTCTTTTCTCCGAATTGAAAGTAAGAGGTAGCTACGGATTAACAGGTAATCAGGGTATCAGTCCTTATCAGACGCTGGATCGTTATGGCTCTAATAAATACTTCACCGGTTCCGTATTTGAAACCGGATTCGGGCCGGGACTGGCAGGTGCCAATGACGAACAAGGTCGTACAATCGTAGGCGGATTGGGAAACAACAGCCTGAAATGGGAAACTACCCGCTCGCTCGATCTGGGTGTAGATATGGGCTTCATGGATCAGCGGATCACCATCAGTGCCGATTACTATATTAAACGTACCAGCGATCTGCTGCGGCTGAAGACAATTGCGCCCAGCGCCGGCTATGACCAGCAATGGATTAATGATGGAGAAATTGAAAACCGTGGTATAGAAATCGGCTTGAATGCAAACGTGATTAATAAAGCAGATTTTACCTGGAGTGTAGGAGGCATGTTCACCAAAAATACCAACAAAGTGGTCTCCATGGGAGAAAGCAATCAGGTGTTTATTGGTTCCCTGTATGAATCCGTTCGTCAGCAGATCAGTACCTATACGGTTGGTCAGCCGATGTTCTCTTTTATGGTTACAAAACTGCCGGTATTATCCAAAGTCTCGACGAAGGTATCAAAGCTGGTCTGACCGGTGTCGATGCACAACCGGGAGAGATTAAATATCTTGATATCTCTGGTCCGGGTGGTAAACCGGATGGAATCGTAGACTCTTACGACCGTACTATCATCGGCAACCCTAATCCTGATTTTATATATAGTCTGAATACCAATGTGCGCTATAAACAGTTCGATCTGTCTATGCAACTCTACGGTGTACAAGGCGGAGATGTCTGGGATTTTCAAAAAATGACTGCCAGCCGCTGGTTACAACGTTGGACGCCGGAGAACCCCAGTATGGAATATCCAAGGGCGAATGGCACGCGTGGATGGAGAGCATCTGATTTCTACCTGACTGACGGCTCTTTCCTGCGGATACAGAATGTAACATTTGGCTATAATCTGAAAACGGATGCAGTGAAATTTGTAAAAAGTCTCCGGGTCTATCTGTCAGGCAATAACCTCTATACATTCACCGGCTTTAATAAAGGTTTCGATCCCGAAGTAGGAGAGAGTGGTATCAATAACGGCGCCTATCCCCGTCCTCGTGCTGTATCCCTTGGTGCCAATGTAGTATTCTAATCCGCTAAAATCACAGACATGAAAAAAATCGCTTACAGATACATACTCTCCGCCATGTTGACCGGTACTACTCTGGCGGGTTGTTCCAAATTGGAAGAACAGCCTTACGGCATGATCAATTCGCAGACATATTATAAGACAGCCGACGATGCACGTGCCGCGATTATCTATGCTTATTCCATTCTGCCGGAGGTAGGTTATTACTCCAGAGGATATTATATCATTACCGAATTGCCTACGGAAAACCTTACGCAAAAAGGAGATGCGGGTGTTGGTAACTTCGAACTGGACGAATTACGTACCACCTCCACCAATCCTGATCTGGACAATATCTGGACGTATATGTACCGGGGTATTGCCAGAGCGAATGCAGTAATTGCCAATGTGCCGAAGATCCCCGGTATGACAGACGCAGAACGTAACCAGATTACAGGAGAAGGACATTTCCTGCGGGCCTTACATTTTTTTAATCTGGTAAGGATGTTTGGAGAAGTGCCTTTACGCACAACACCATTGATGATGCTTCGCAGATACCTATCGCAAAATCTCCTATCAAAGATATCTATACACAGATCATCAGTGACCTGCAGGCGGCTGATTCGTTGATTACACAACCGCGTATCAGTGAAGGCCGTGCCAATCAACCTGCGGCAGAAGGATTGCTCGCAAAGGTATATCTGCATCTGGCATCCTCAAAAGTATCCGGTTCTCCGGGGTATGATTTTGTACCTAATCCTGATGAGTTGTATGCACAGGCAAAATCATATGCGGAGAAAGTAATTGCCGGTCAATCGACATTCGCATTGACACCCGCATTACCAGATATCTTCAATATTGATATTTACAAAAAAGCAGCCGTAACAGAACATATTTTTGATGCTGCTGTGGACAGAAGTGGCGACAGAGAAGGTAGCTTTTCAAAACTACCGAACATGTTCCTGCCTGCAGACCGTCCCATGACGATTGCCTACAACCAGTTAAAGCCAGACAGTGCTAAAATGGATATCGGACAAGGCTGGGGGCATTTTCGCACAGAATCAGGTGTTTATTTTAGTTATGCGGATAATGACCGCCGGAAAACGCAACTGATTGTCTCGTCTTATACCAATAACGGACAAACCTATCAGTTGGATATCAGCAGTAGTTCCCGTCCTTTCACCCGTAAGTTTATCGATCCGGCACGTATAGGGGATGCCACCAGCGCTAATTCTCCCATCATCAGGTATAGCGATATACTGCTGACTTACGCAGAAGCATGCGGACCTACAGCAGATGGATATGCGGCTGTTAATAAAATACGTGGCCGTGCCGGTATCGGCGATTTACAACCCGGACTGAATATTGTCACCTTCCGGAATGCAGTCATACAGGAACGTGCATGGGAACTTGCTTTTGAAGGTAACCGTTTGTTCGATCTGCGCAGAACGAATACAATGGAAAAAGTACTGGTACAGCAATATGGCAAAGTCATCACCAGTGGTGCCTACTTCTTTCCCATTCCACAAAGGGAACTGGATACAAATCCTTTAATGAAATAATTAATCGTTATGAAACAATTGTCTTTTTATATATCTCTGCTACTGATTATCTGCTGTAGCGCCTGTACCAAAGATCCTTTTGATGGCGTCAGCAGCAACGAACGATCTATTGAAGCCATCACTTTAGGTGGGGGCCTTGTACAGGTGGGACCAGCTGCCATCAACAGAACAGATGCTAAAGCTACGGTAAAAGTATTGGTGCAGGCCGGTACCGATCTGAGTAAAGTGGTCGCACAGATCCAGACTTCTTATAAGGCAGGTATTTCTCCTGCGAATGGTGTACCTGTTAACTTTACGGATAATAACAATCAGGCTAAGTTTACCATTACTTCGGAATCAGGCAGTACCCGCGAATGGACAGTGGAGATTATTCCATTTACTGAAACCTTACTGGGGACTTACTCTATACAGTCTCTGGTACTTTATGGAGGTACCGGACCGGAATATGGCGGTGGCGGTGTGATCAATCTGAAAGACAAACCATGGGTCTGGACTGGTGCGAATACGCCCGACAAGGAATTGGATAACACGATCACGTTTGAATTTGGCGGGGTGACTGCAGATGGTAAAACTACCGGCAAGGTGACGAATAACGCAGGACCAGACGGCGCCTACGCCAGTTTTTTATATAGTAATCCTGCGATGGATCTGAATAATGTGTATCGGCTGGTGCCAACCGGAGAAAGTACATGGGAACGGGATTATGTGAACAATACCGTTACCTTTATCAGCAAAGAAGGTAAAAGAACCAGCGGCGCTTTCCTGAGCGCAACGAGCATTGATCTGGGCAATGGCCTGAATAAAACAATTACCGACAACTCCCTTGATTTTACACTCAGCGGCACCGATGACTGGGGAAATATCTATTCCGATCTTGACAAATTTGTGAAACGTCCACGTCGATTCTGGATTGATATTAAAAAGAACCAGTAACAGCCACAGATATGAAAACTATGAGTCTGCATATTATTATACTTTCTATATGGATGGCCTTTGGAGCCTGTTCCAGAAATGCGAACGAAGAGACAAGTACCCGTCCTGAACAGGATACTGTGCAAAGCAATTTTCGCACGGTGAAATACCTGTACAGCATGGCGGGTAAGAAAACATTGTCAGGTATTCATAACCGCGAACCCAACAGTACGCCTGCGAAATGGACCAATGAGATCTTTACAACCACCGGCCGCTATCCGGCACTATGGAGTGGTGACTTTCTCTTCCAGCAGGATAACATAGATAACAGGCAAAAGATGATCGATGAAGCCGTGAAACAATGGGAGAAAGGAGCGGTCATCAACCTGATGTGGCATGCCTGTAATCCGGCAAATGATGAGCCTTGCGCATGGGATGATGGCAAAGGTGTATTAAGTAAACTGACCGATGCACAATGGAAAGAATTGTGTACTGATGGTACAGCGCTCAATCTGAAATGGAAAGGAAGGGTAGATGAAATCTGCATTTATCTGAAGCAATTGCAGGATAAGGGTGTGGAAGTGCTTTGGCGTCCCATGCATGAAATGAATCAGGGTAAATTCTGGTGGGGCGGTCGTCCGGGGGCAGAAGGAACGATTAAATTGTACCGCATGCTGCATGACTATATGTCCAAAACAAAAGGCCTGAGCAATCTTATATGGGTATGGGATATACAGGATTTCGGTTCTCTGGCGGGTGACGCAGTCAGCTATCATCCGGGTGAGGACTACTATGATATCGCCGCTCTGGATGTGTACGATGGTTCCGGGTATACACAAGCTAAATACGAGATCATGTTGCGGGTAGCTAAGGGGAAGCCGATTGCCATAGGGGAGTGTGATAAGCTTCCTACTGTTGCTGAGCTCAGGAATCAAAGCAGCTGGATATTCTTTATGAGCTGGTCTGAACTGACTTATGAGAAGAATAACAATGCTGATCTGCAACAATTATATAACGCCGATAACGTCATTACGCTGGAAAAAATGCCCGGATGGAAATAAAACACCAGCTGGCGAAAACACTTTTAGCCTGTTGTGCATATGGCGGATGCTTTACATCTGTAGTAGCACAACAGGCTACTCCTTTTACGCCGACACTACGCGTAAATATTGCTGCAACAGGCGTTCGTAATAACCTGACATGGTCAGTAGCGGGGAATAGTCAGGGTACTGCTCCCAATATCATGTCAGAGCTGCACTGGTATGCGCAATCAGGTATCGGTATGAAGGGAAGCCTGACATATCAGCCACTGCGCAGATGGTTTACAACAATCTCTTTTAGCAGGGCGGGGTACGTCAGCGGTCATGCTACTGATAATGACTATCAGGAAGATGACAGGCAGTATCCGGCTTTTGCGGGTAAGTTCCGTGCGGATAAGGGTAGGGTACAGGAGTTGAATGGAGTGGTAGGGTTTGAGTTATATGCTTCCCGGCGAATCAGCTGGAATATAAAGGCTGGTTATACAGAGCAGCGTCAGCTGAACTACCTGTTGGCTGCAGATGCCTTTACGCCACAGGATCTCCGGACTACCTATTTCAGCAGATGGAGGGGCATACTGCTCAATACGGCTATGCAATGGCAGCTATCGGAAAATACCTTATTAAGGGCAACACTGGCTTATAGTCAGTTGTGGTACCGTGCGGAAGCTGACTGGAATCTTATTCCCAGCTTTCAGCATCCCCTGAGTTTTCTGCATACGGCAAAAGGATACGGACTGCGGCCAGCTGTAGCGATGGAGAGAAGGCTTTTGGGGAGTACATCGCTATATCTCGAACTGGCATATGATGATCGTATTACCGGACATGGTGCTGAGCAGTTGTACCTGCGTAATGGGGGGCTGGCAGTAACGCGTCTGAATAATGTGAAAAGCAATGGATGGAGCCTTTGTATAGGTGTTCCTTTTACCCTCCTGCAATAAAAAAGGGACGTATCCGAAGATACATCCCTCAACGCCCCAGTAATAAATAGTGTTTAGAATGTAGTCATGTTGTACATTTCAATCTGCTG
This sequence comes from Chitinophaga pinensis, assembly GCF_007896845.1. Taxonomy (GTDB): domain Bacteria; phylum Bacteroidota; class Bacteroidia; order Chitinophagales; family Chitinophagaceae; genus Chitinophaga; species Chitinophaga pinensis_C. Next base: position 13,817 of record NZ_VOHS01000084.1, read on the forward strand.
ACCTGTAGGATTATTCCCTCCATACCAGTGATTCGTACCTACGAAGTAATACCAGTTGTTATAGTAGTTACCACTGTTGTTTGTCAATGTAAACTTATAGGTGCCGTCTACATAAAAATCAACCTGATGTGTATTATTACTCTTCGCCTGACATTTGAAAGTATGATAACCATTATCATTCACGGAGATGGTCTGGTAGATATACTGACCACCACCTTGCAGGTAGCCTTTTAGTACATTATCGTTGAGTGTCTTTACAAATCCCATCTCATTACCGTTCCATTGGGTCACATTGTCGCATACAAAAACGGCCTGTTCGCTGGCGCTGCTATTGGCACTGCTGCCGCCTTTAAAACAACCATAGAATTGAAGACCGGTAGCGTTTTGTCCGCCGTTTTGCTGTGCTGCATTAATATCAGTGCTACAGTTACCTACAGGTACACAAATACCATTCGTACCTGAGATCAGATAGGGATGTCCATTACAGGTACCCCACAAATTGAAGGCATTCTGTGGAAGCGCGGCACGGGGAACTGTTTTGTCTTTACCACCATCAGCAGCAACATCTTTTCTACAGCTGATAGTCGCACACAAAGAGAGTGCAAGGAGTACAATTGAAAGGTGTTTCATAACATTTTTTTAAGTGGAATGATCAATTATTAGGGTGGATCGGGGCGTTCAGTTATTTTGTCAGGGCTTAAATACCAGTATGATCTCTTCTTTTGCGGGCAACACCGTATTGCTGACCTGAATGTCTCCGTCGGCAGTACGTTTATAGGTACTTTTATTCCAGCTGTTTTTAAGGGATGAAAACATTGTAGCGTATAACCAGCAGGAATGTTTACGTGGATATCCGCTGATTGCTGGTTCGTTGTGTTATTCAGTGCATAAACAAAGATGGTATTGCCACATTTTACCGCATAAGATTCCAGCAGGTCAGCATGTACGGGTAACTGTTCAAATGCCCATTACCTGCCTGTAGCATCATTTGTTGATGGTGCTTACACTTTGCAGATAGGGTGTCATATGCTGATCATCAAACAATTCCCACCACCATGACATAGGCAGAACAGGCGTCGGACTGAACATACCATACCACAATCCACGGCGATAGTCATAGTTGGCTGCTGTCGCATACTTTGGATCCTGATCTTCCCAGCGGTAGCCAAATTCTCCTACTACATAGGGTTTACCGAAGGTCTGAATGTAATCAGGATAGATACCGGGAATCTTTTCTGTATGCTTGTAGATGTGTTTTTGATTGAAGTCGATGTAGGGAATCGCATTCATTCCGATAATATCCCGGTGTGAGACGCTGGTACTGACAAGATGATGGTAAGGATCGATGTCTTTCAGATAACGGCTCATTTCCAGATGCCATTGCGCAATGACAGCAGTGGTATCAATATGCTATCCTGTTGTGTGAAAGCGGCATTATCTACCTCGTTAAAAAATTCCCACACTGCGATACTTGAACTATAACCCCAGCGGGCAATGATATACGTAGTTTGTTCTTATACTTTTCCTGTGCCTGTTGACTGGTAAAGAAGCAGTGGGGTTCTCCGCCGGACCGCCATTTACTTGTTATAGCTGCTGTGTTTCCATCCGCCATGTTCCATGAGGTGGCCATGCCAGTCGAGCGTCAGCATAAAATAGAGGCCGAGTGAATCACACATATCTACCAGCTGATCCATACGCCGGATAGCGCCGGGATGGAAATACTCCGTTGAGGGTTGATATCGTTTTGTACTGCGTGGCTGTTTCCATTCAAGCGGCAGATTCCAGTAACACATCCATGTACGGAGAAGTTAGCGCCATTGTTAGCGAGAGAAGGCAGCAGGTAATCATAGGTCCATTTATCATCCTCAAATGAGCGTGATTCCCATGCGACGTTTTCACCCCACCCGGAACAATTCCCCGTTATCAAAACGAATGTCCCAGTCATTTTTATGCAGAAATCCCTTGCGGGTGCTTTTGTTAACGGTAAATACCGCTGG
>NZ_VOHS01000085.1 GCF_007896845.1 Chitinophaga pinensis
CAGAGCAGAAGCTCGCGCCCGGCAGAATAAGATATTGGGAGCCAATAGTGCTGAAACGGATTTGAATAAAATACGAAGTCGTGCAGGACTTCCTGACACAAAAGCCAACAATCAACAGACAGTGCTGGATGCTATTGCAAAAGAAAGACAAGTCGAGTTGTTTTAGAATGGGGAGACAGATGGTTTAATCTTAAGCGCACAGGAAAAATAATGATGTGATGTCAAAGGTTACGCCATTGAAAGGAGGAACATGGCAACCTTATAAAGCACTTTTCCCAATTCCTTATAATGAATTTAAATACAATCCGGCTTTAAGAGGTCACCAGAATACTGGCTACACAGAACAGCCATAGACCGATTATTTAATTTAATAACTTTTTAATTAACTCTAATGAATATAAAGACACTTGCACTTGCATTGATGGGTGCGTTTGATATGGGCTTGTAAGAAAGAGGACGCAGATGTTCGGGGTGCGGCAGCCGCGATTAATCTGGTTAATGCAATAGCGGCAGATGATAATACGGATTTGAGTATGAATTTCACAGGTCAGAATATAATTCATGCAACGAGTTTAAAATTGACTTATTGGGCCTGGGATGGAATGAATTCTAATGGCTTACTCACGTTTGGAATCCTACAGACAAGGCAGTGCCCTTGATCGTTGCTTTGGCAAAAGACACGACTAAATTGGTATTCAATCAGACAGTCAATGCTAAACCTGGAGAGTCCTATTCTCTTTTTATAGGTGGCAAAATTGAAAGTACGGGCTTTATTGTAAAGGACTCATTGCTTGAAATGAAAGACAGTAGTACCGCTGTCAGGTTTGTCAATATGTCTCAGGATATAAGTTCGTAACCATAAACCATCGCTGGTAAACCCAACGGATCAGAAGTTACTCAGTTAAATTACCGACAGGCAACTGACTTTAGAAATATACTGCCAGATCCAATGACCTTGTATACACATTTGAATTTCGTGATAAAGTGAGTGGCGATATTATAGCAAGTTATACCTACAGCAATATTGCAAGATTCGGCATGTTACATTGTTACTGCGTGGCCTGAAGGACAACTGGCCTGGACTGGAAGTTGTCCGGATAAATAATTGGTGACCATATTTTTTCACTATATCAGCATGATCGGATGACTTTTAAATATCCGTATTGGGTCATGCTGTCAGCATTTACGATTGTCAAACAAAACACAAAGTGATGCAAAGATTAAAACGTTTAGCAACGTTACTATTGTTACTGCGTCTGGCTACAGGTGCTACTGCCCAGACGAACATTAGTTGGGAAATGAAGCCTGCGAACATTCAGACGCGTTGGGCAAGAGATGTTAATCCCCAGGTGACATTGCCTGAGTACCGCGTCCTCAGATGGTCCGTAGTGAATGGTCTAACCTTAATGGTTTATGGGACTATGCTATTACACAGAAAGACGGGACGGCTCCCGCAGCGTATGATGGTAAGATTTTAGTGCCTTTTCCTTTAGAATCAGCTTTATCCGGCGTGAAAAAAGCTTTACAACCTGATGAGTCGTTGTGGTATAGACGAAAATTTGCAAAACCACATGCCGCGCAGGTGAACGGGTTTTATTGCATTTTGGGGCCGTGGATTACGAGGCAACGGTTTTTGTGAACGGCAAGGAAATAACAAAGCATACAGGAGGTTATCAGAGATTTTCAGTTGATATTACAGATGTATTGAAAGGTGGAGATAATGAATTGTCGGTTAAAGTATACGATCCTTCGGATCTCGGACCGAATCCGCATGGCAAACAAGTATTGAATCCGGAGGGTATTATGTACACGCCTAGTAGTGGCATCTGGCAAACGGTCTGGTTGGAGGTCGTCCCGCAATCTTATATAGCCTCGTTGAGATTTACACCGGATATAGATAAACAGGAAATCAGAGTAGGGGTTAATGTGGCAAATAATTCAACGTTTCCATAGATGATTTGAGTAATGATTTTTATTCAGGGAAGGATTTGTCAGGGTATACAGCAAAAGTTAGTATTAAAAAGGGTAATGCTGTAATAAAAGAGTTAGTATCGCAAGTTGGCAAAGATATAACATTGAAGGTGCCTACACCAAGATTGTGGAGTCCGGATGATCCGTTTTTGTATGATGTTGAGGTGTTACTGATGGAGAATGGTAAGCAGGTTGATAAAGTGGGCAGTTATTTTGGGATGCGTAAAATTGCGATTCAGAAAGATGAAAAGGGAGTAGAACGTATTTTTCTGAATAATAAATATACTTATAATTTAGGGACACTTGATCAGGGGTTCTGGCCGGATGGTTTATATACAGCACCTACTGACGAAGCATTGAAATTTGATATAGAAGCAGCAAAATCGATGGGTTTTAATACGATTCGAAAGCATATTAAGATAGAGCCGGATCGTTGGTATTTTCATGCAGATAAATTGGGGATGCTTGTATGGCAGGATATGGTAAATCCCGGTAATGACAGTAAAGAGGCCCAAATTCAGTTTGAAAAGGAGAATAAGGTAAATATTGCACAATTGTATAATCATCCTTCTATTGTGACCTGGGTGTTGTTTAATGAGAAATGGGGACAGTATGATCAGGAACGACTGACTAAATGGATGAAAGGATATGATCCACACGACTGGTGAATGGGCATTCAGGTGAAATGTTATTTGTAAATGATCAGTTACGTAGTCCTTCTCCTGATGCATGGGTAGGGGCAGATATGACAGATGTGCATTCTTACCCTTTACCGCGTAATCCGGAGCATCAGGCTGGTAAAGCGATGGTTTTAGGTGAATTTGGAGGTATTGGTGTGCCGGTTGAAGGGCATTTGTGGAATGATCTGGTAGCTGGCTGGGGCTATGATGGTGTAGTTACACCGTTAATGATGCAAAAGCAGTATACCGCAATGGTTGATTCATTGAAAGTGCTTGAGGAACTTGGACTGAGTGCGTCTATTTATACGCAACCTTTTGATGTGGAGTCAGAACAGAATGGAATAATGACATATGATCGGAGTATCATTAAGCTGCCTGTAGCTGTTATCAGAAATATTCATCAGAAATTATGGCCGACAACGGCGAATTATGTTGTAGCTACCAAGGGATTCTCTGCTGTTGTGGCAGATACCATTAATAAGTCTTATGCTGTCGTGTTAGAAGAGTTTAATAAAGGACGTAAGGATTCAGCATTTCTTCGAAAGGTGGCTTTAATGGCACAAAAAATAGCGATCTGCAAACTGCAACAAGAGCGGCGGATGAATATATAGCCTCGTTACGTGACCCGTTAGTAGAAAGTAATCTTAGATTTATTACACAATTTACGGTAAATACAAAATCGTCTGGCTTTAAAATATTAATGGATAACCGAGAGAAAGTGAATAGCATTTTGGGAAAGGATATAGCAGAATCTAATTTAACAAGGGCTATCGAAATAGATGAAATTACGCCATTTACAAAAGCAGGAATGACGCCGGATTGGAAGGCAATGGAAAAAAGTGCAACTAGTAAGTATGGAGATCTTGGCGAGGAGATTGTTTGGCAAACTAGAGTATTTTATTCAATTAACCATCAGGATTGGAAAGGATTTGGTGAGTCGTTAAAACCCTGGTTTGATAAATATGGTTATAAACGATTCTGGATTAACGCTGGTCTGATTAATAATGTTGCATGGGCAGCATTCGAACATACGGATAATAAAGATGCATTAGAAGCTGCAGCAAAAATGGCTTCCCATGGTTTGAAAGAAAATGAAATGTCTGCTTTAATAGATACATACGCCAATCTGTTGTATAAACTTGGTAAAAAGAAGAAGCATTACATTGGCAGGAGAAAGCATTTGCGGCGGATCCGGGTAATAATGATATAAAGGTGAATTTTGAGAAGATGAAACGCGGTGAGCCTACCTGGCCAGCTGTTCATTGATCTGTTTATTGATGTTAGGTATTCATCAAACAGGAGGCAATTATCCTCCCTGTTGTTGTCAGTTTGCCTGGCATCAATATGTGTTTGAAATATTTAATTACCACTCTTTATGCAATCTTATGAATGCTGACATATATCCGTATCAAACCGATCATTTTTGTATCGCTTTTGAATTCCAGAGTGAGGGGCCGAATGGACAGATCAGAAAAATTGTACAATATGATGAGATTAATCAGCTGAAGGATGGGACTCCTGTGTTAGCCATTTCCTTTGGGGACTGGGATGAAGAAAAACAGGACTTTAACGAATTAAAGGTTTCTAATAACGCTGACACAATGAAAGTTTTATATACCATTGCTGCCACTATCAAGGAAGTTACTGAAAGCATGAATGTTGCTGTGTTTGGACAGGGAAGTACATCTGCTCGTAACAGGCTATATCAGATGGCTATCAGTATGCAATTAACACAGATAGAGAAAGACTTCAACGTATTTGGATTAACGGCTTTCGAATGGGAATGTTTTAAGAAAGGCAGTAGTTATAAAGCGTTTTTTTTTACAAGAAAATAATTTACATTTGCGATAAAGAGAAATAAATCGTATGGCATTAAATTTTTCTAAAAAGAAAGACGAAAAGTCTAAAACTGTAAAAGCTAAAGTTAGCTCATCCAAAAAGGATTGCAGTGACAGTGCGTTTTTTGCCAAAAAGGTAGAAGAAGCTAAACGTACGCTTGAACAATTTGGATTGCCAAAGGAACTAAATGCACCGAAGTAAATATCGCATATTAAATATTTCGAAACGCTCCGCAATTGCGGGGCGTTTTTTTTGTTAAACATTTCTGAAAATATCTCCACCAACCCCATCATATATCATAAAATATTCATTCACACCGCTACCGGTGACCGATACTCCCACATTTGGGGATATCCCATGAATTGATTTATCCTCAATTTTGAGTCGTGAAATAATTGTGACAGATACACAAGAACGAACGATGATAAAACTTAGCGTAAAAGAACGAAGGGAACAATTTTTATTCCTTGGCGGAATATTTTTGTTCACCGTTAGCCTCCTCGGATTTGGATTGTTTCATGATTTTGGAGATAGCAAAACCATATCAAAAGAGGACCTCACAGATAAAATTTCCCGCGATGCGGAGTTTGAAGAACTGGTAAAAGTACAACGTGCCACCATTGACACCGCCTATAAACAGATCGTCAACTTCGACCCCAGCGTGAAAGCCGTATTCCTGGAAAATGATATCCGGTATTCACTCGGATCTATCAGATCCAATTACGACAGACAGGCCTTTGACCCAAGATATAAGACCTTTCTGCAGGTATCCCTGTTATACAATACTTTTTTCTTTAACAGACGGGAACTGAAAGGGAATAGCAATGATATTGACAACCTCAGAAAGACACTGGAAGATTGTAAATTATCAACCCGACAACTGAAAGAAAGTATCGGGACGCAGGGTAACCATTAAGCCCTCAAAGTAACCATTATTCTTTTTAAGTAAACACAACACAACATGTTCGACCCAATCATAGACGATGCAAAGTCAGTGAACAGCAATTCGAGACGATCCATTTTTATTTATGTCATTATTGTTATCATGGCACTGACAGCATTCATCTTTCTTTTTAAAAACGTCTTCGCCGATAAACGCAGCAGTGACGCCAGCATCCTGAAAAATGAACTGTATATGAACGAAGAACTCGTCTATGCAGATAACACCAGCGGCGCAAAAAACTGGCGCTGGGAATTTGGCGACGGCAATAGCGCTAACACACAGAGTGGTACTTATCACTACGGAAAAGCCGGTTCCTATATCGTACGTCTTACGATAGATGGAGATATGCAGGTACAGTTTCCCGTAACGGTGAAAGACACAGTAATACAGCTGACAGACACAACACTCATCATCAACGGACCCACCTCCGGTGTAGTCAATGAAGAAGTCCGACTGGAAGCAGAAGGAAAAGGTACACAGTTTGAATGGTCCTTCGGAGAAACAGGCCGCGTAGATGTTAACGGTCGTACAGCCTTGTATACTTTCCGTAAGCCGGGCACCTATATGGTAAGGCTGATCAGCGATAAAAGTCATCCGGTCACTCATATGATGTATATCACCGACCCGAGTCTGGATACCGTACTGGTTGTACCCGGAGAAGGAGAACGTAAAATCATCGACGATATCCGTGCGCGCCTGCAGGCCATTGCCGACGGAGAAGACTTTAACAGTAATTACTACTACCTCATCAACAAATACCTGTGCGGTAACGAAAAGATCACAGTTGCCATTGATATGGACAGCACCAAAAAGAGTAGCGATTTCTATACCTACTGTATGGGACTCACATTCGGTGGAGAGATATCTGTCGATCAGGCACAGTTAACCATTAGTCCTAAAGCATCCTGCGCCACATTGTTAAACATTAAACAACATTCCGCCCGCACAGCGAATAAATAAGGAATCATGAAACACATATTTTCTCTTTTTATACTGCTTACTCAGGCGGTCTGGGTAAGTGCGCAGATAACTCTGCCCTTTCATCAGAAAGTAAAGGCCTTACCAGACGCTTTTGTAAAGCCTGCCGAAGATACAAGACTCAGTACACAGAAACCTACAACTGCCGCACCATGGGTCGTATTCTCCGACAGAGACGACAACTATACAACCACTACACCGGGTGGTAGTCTGGTGATGAAAAAGCTGACTTTCATGGAAGCTTTTTATGTGACAGAAGAAAAAGGTGGTTACGTTAAACTCGTAAAATACAACCCCGGATTACTCAACGGCAGAAAGATCAATAACAAAAAAGCGCAGTCAGCTATGGTTGGATCTCCCGCTGGAAACTATTGATGTGGAACAGATCTTGGTCTGATAACAGGACTGGTTTTCCGGAAAAGGCCATCGCCGTAATCAGTGATAAGATGCCTCTGACGTCTGCACAAACTTACTATGACCGTACCGACTCTGCCTTTGTATATAGTTCCCCGGAACTGAAACGCGCTGTAGCTAAAATCAGATTACACCAGATCAGTTATATCTATAAACGTTCTGAAGACGGCAGGAAATTCCTGATCGGTAATGAAACACAACTGGTCGCTGATAGCGCTGATAAGGGGATCTGTGGATGGATAGCGGCAGATGCTCTACACAACTGGGGAGATCGTTTATACATATCACCTGCTTCTCCTGCTGATGAGTCTGTGGTAGATTCCGCCTCTCTGGTATTACATCAGGAACACGCAGATCCGTTGTTGCGTGACGAGGACTTTATCCTTAAAAGCGCACCGGTACTGAATAATACAACAACAGGATATACAGTAGGCAAAACAGTCGATGTATACGATAAATCGCATAACACACTCATCACCATAGATGGATCTGCCTTACAATATAACGACTACCTCGATCTGCGAAAACATATCCATCGGTTGAATGTCGTATTTGTGATTGATGCCAGCAGTGCCATGAAGAAATACTATCCGGGATTAACCAACACGATTCAGTCTCTGGAAAATGTTTTCGGTGAATATGACAAACAACATCAACTGAGCTTCGGTGCTGTGGTATACCGGGATAATCAAAACTGTGTGGCACGTGGTATCGAAACCACCGGAGGAATTTATCCGGATTACCGCAAACTGATGACCTTTCTGGGTACACAAGCAGAGAAGACTGCACAATGCAATAACAATGTCACGGCTGAACCCATGTATGATGGGGTACGTGCTGCCTTAGATCTCTTCAGTACCCATCATAATGAAACTAACCTGATTATGCTGATAGGAAGCGTTGGTGACTCTACTGAACATTTCCGGCAACTCAGTGAACAGTTAGGTAAACAGAATGTTCGCCTGCTCACTATGCAGATGTACAGCGATTATAATGAGTGGTACAACAACTTCGTGTTGAATGCAAAGAAGCTGGTATCTGAATCCGCGGTCTATGCCTCCGAAGTAAAAAAGAAATTCCTGATTAATGGCGAAGGACTGGATGAACGTCATGCGTACAATATCAGTCAACAAGACTCAGTATCTTATTTCCTTGACTATCCGGAAAATAGTCTGGTACAAGGTGGAGTGGTATTCCCGACAAAAGGAGCAGTGAATTCCAAAAAGTATATCACAGAAGCCACGAGAAGATTCCTGCGGGAAACTGACTACGATATACGCACACAGATCACCTCACTGGATAGCGCCTTCAGATTGCGTGGTATCGCCAATGCGCATCTTTCTGAAACTGTAAAAGCGCAATTGCCGGCACCCGTAGGAGAAGATGTGGCAGACAGAATGCCGCATAACGGATTCAAATATTTTATGACAACAGATGTCCCTTCGGATGTAATAACCACGCATCCCGGATTGCTACAATATACACTGGTGCTGAATGCAGCAGAGTATAAACAGATGAATGACATTATTGCCTTTATGGCTGGTCAGAATCTGGTACCGGATCAGGCATCTTTCAGAAAGAAACTGGTGACTAACTACATCAGCATTCCCCGTAAGCTCCTTGATCTCGGTCTGTCAAAGAATGCCATCAGGTCCATGTCCCTGACTGAATACTTCAGGACTGTAACAGGCTTCCCCCTGCAACAAATGCCTTTCGATCGCTTTACCGTAGGCGATCTCAAAAAGACAACCGGATGCCCAAAGCCGATTTTGAAAATTATATCCGCTTCCTGATCCGTTCAGGAGAACAGATCAAGATCGCCACACAGGTAGGACAGCAGTTTATTTCCAACGGAAAGATCTACTACTACATCACAAGAGACAATTTCACTACTGACAACACAAAGTAAATAGCAGTATGAACATTTCGAATAGTAATGAATCGGTGAAGATTGCCATCAGGATCGCACAGTCCCTGGCAAAGGAATATCATAATAGTGAATTTACCCCCGCGCATCTGCTGAAAGCACTGATGCATAAAGAAGTGAGTCTTTACAGCTTCCTGACTGCCATCAATAAGGATGCTACATATATCGCAGAATGGGCAGAAGTGAGAATTGAGTCACTGGAGAAAACAGCACAGGTGGCAGATGAGGTGAAGGGCAGTAAGGAAATTGCCCGTGTCTTTGAAGAAGCTGACCACATCAGACTAAAGATCGGTGCTGACCTCATTAATCCGGTATGTGTATTGGCAGCCCTTTGTAAACCAACTGTCGGTTTCACAGTAGAACAATTGAAGTCGTTCCCTTTGAAAGAGCGGGACGTACTGGATGGTTTTATGCAGGATGAAGTACTCAGACAGGTCATAGCACCATCTGATCAGACAAGTACGAAACCCGGCACCGGCGTCATAGCCACTACCGCATTGTATAAGTACTGTATTGACCGTCTGGCGCCGGCACGTGAAGGGAAAACCGATCCGATCATAGGGAGGGATAAAGAATTACGCATGATGATGGAAATACTGTGTCGCCGTACCAAACCCAATGTCATCATTACCGGTGATGCCGGTGTGGGTAAGACAGCACTGGTAGATGGATTTGCAGCAGACATCGTAGCAGGTGAAGTACCTGAACAATTGAAACATACACAGCTCTTCGAACTGGACCTCGGTGCACTGATTGCAGGTGCCTCCTATAAAGGAGAAACAGAGGATCGTCTGAAGAACATCCTGAAGGAAATCAAACAGTTCGACAAAGCAGTGCTCTTCATTGACGAAATACATACCCTGGATAGTAAAGGCCCTTTGGGAGCTGGTATCGGTAATCTGCTCAAGCCGGAGCTGGCCAGAGGTGAGATCACCGTGATAGGCGCGACAACACTCGAAGAGTACCGTAAATACATAGAACCTGAGCAGGCATTCAGCAGACGATTTGAAGTGTTGCAAATAGGAGAACCTACAGCAGCTGCAGCGATCCGCATGCTGGAGAAACTAAGCGGACGCTATGCCGCTCATCACCACTTACAGATACAACCCGCTGCATTGGCGGACTGTGTACACCTTGCAAAACGCTATATGAAAGACCGCCGTTTACCGGATGCTGCTTTCGACCTGCTGGATCGTACACTGGCTGCCATCAGACTGATGAATGACACCAGCACCAAAATATTAGATGATCTGCAGATAGCCTTACAGGCATTGCTGTCGGCAGAAACACCGGCCTCACTCAGTGACTATCAGTGGTTATATACACAATTGAAGGATAAAGTTAGTCCGGTGCTGCTGGGACAACTACAAGACGAAACAGCCGTCGCCGGTTTCGAAACCAATGAACAATATCAGGAATACCTGAGCAGGACACTGCTTGCCTTGCAACAACTCGCTACCGTACCGATACTGGAAGTCAGCGGACATGAAATAGCGGCTATCGTCTCTTATAAGACCGGTATCCCATTGGGTAAGATCCAGTCACAGGAAAGGGAAAAACTGCTCAATATGGTGCCTTTCCTGAAGAATAGGGTGGTAGGACAGGACCATGCGCTCAAAGTGGTGGCAGATGCCATCCTCGAATCCCGGAGCGGACTGAATAAAAAAGGTCAGCCCATCGGCTCTTTCTTCCTGCTGGGACCTACTGGTACCGGTAAAACAGAACTGGCAAAGTCTATCGCGGAATTTTATTCAATGACGAGAAAGCCATGATCCGCTTTGATATGTCTGAGTTCAAGGAAGAACATTCCGCAGCATTGCTGTATGGCGCTCCTCCGGGATATGTAGGTTATGAGGAAGGCGGACTGCTGGTCAATAAGATCAGACAACAGCCATATACAGTGTTGTTGTTTGACGAAATAGAAAAGGCTCATCCTTCTGTATTTGACACTTTCCTGCAGATCCTCGATGAAGGCCATATGCACGACCGGCTTGGTAAAGAGGGCGACTTCTCCAACAGTCTGATACTGTTCACTTCGAATATCGGCAGCGAACAGATAGCAACACAGATCAGCCGTGGCGAGATACCGCCTTCACAACAACTACTGGAAATCATGTCTCCTTATTTCCGGCCAGAATTTCTGGCCCGCTTGTCGGAGATCGTGCCCTTCGCACCTATCAGTGAACAAAATGTAGTACGCATTTTCGAAATGCAACTGAATAGTCTGACAGTCGCATTACAGCAACAAGGGATCCGTCTGCGTGTGGAAGAGGAAGCAGCACGCATGCTGGCATTGGGAGGATTCAATCCTAAGTACGGCGCAAGACAACTATCGGGTGTCATCCGTAATGAACTGCGCAGACCAATCTCGCGCTTTATCATCGCCGGCGATGTAAAGAAAGGACAGGAAATCCGGGTGGATAGAAATGCGGTGGAAGAGAAACTGGAATGGAGCATACAATAACAACGTAATCATCACTTGTAAATAATAATACCATGTTTAACTACGAAATAGGCGGCAACGAAAGAAAGATCGACACCTCGGAGGCATTTGCTGACATTGCCTACAATAAAACCCTCTTTGTACAGAAGCTGACGGATAACGATCCGGTCAGACCGGAAAAAGTGGAAGGTCTGAAGACCGTACAGGAGGTGTTCAATCACTATAAACCCAATGTGAATGTAGAATTTGAAAGATATGACGGCTCTTTTGCAAATGAGAACCTGCAGTTTAATAATCTGGGTGATTTTTCTATTAAGAGCATCGTCGGACAAAGCCAGCATCTCAATAATGTGAGCATTGAAAAGGAAATGTCCATGAGCGTGATCAAACAACTGAAGTCTAACAAGACCTTAAAGACAACGCTGGACAATGAAGAGACAAAGAACGCATTCATCAGTGCACTCAAGAATTTCATCACTGAACTGGAAGAGAATAAATAACCGGCACATTGTGCTATAAAAATAATCTGATATGGCAAGTACCGAAAAACAACAGGCGGCCGGTGTTCAAACCGCGGAAAAGACAGTGAAAGCAGAACTGTCCCTTGCAGATAGTCTCGAAAAACTGGCCCGTGTAGGTGGCATCGATCTGCTGGAAACAGCAATAGACGGTTTACAGAACCTGAATCCTGACAGAAAGGCCCGCAAACAGATCTTTCTGACTGGTAACGAAAAGCGCAAAGAGCGGGAAGAACTGAAAAAGAAAATCCGTCTCTGGATAGATATACTGGAAAATGCAGACTCCGTGGCCACGATGATAGAACGTAGTAATGAACGTCTGCAGGTAGCCGAAGAAAACATTAATAAGAACATCGGTATTGCACTGAAAGCAACCCGTGAACTGGAACAGTCTTATCGTGCAGTCAACCTCTTCTACCAGAACACAGAAGCAGATAAACTCAAGAATGTGGTGCTGCTGAATGCTTCTCAGGAACAGATACAGGATCTCGATAATCCCCGCTTTATCGAATATGTAAATGATGAACTGAAACAGAAATATGACCGGCTGGATTTGCGGGAGAACTATTCTCTGTTGGTAGTCCCCGGTTATATGGGTTCCAATAAAGTAGTGGAGAAATGGGCGGCTATTGCCTATAAACACAAAGCAATGCTGATCACGGATTTCGCTGATCTGGATCACCCTGATGACGTGATCGACCTGTTCACCGAAGCAAACCTCACTGGTGGAGACGCTTACAGATCCAATGTGATTATGACCTGCAACTGGCTGATCGGCCGTGGTAAAGTACAGGAAGTAGGAGAAAATGATGACCTCACGGTACCCGGTTCGGCTGCGCTGGCTGGTAAGATGTACCACACGCTCATGTCACAGGTGACCGCCGGTAAGAAGCATGGTTCCATGAATGATGTGGATGGCGTACGCTTCGAACTGAAGAAGAGCGAGATCTCTCATCTGGAAAGACTCGGTCTGGTACCGATGGTGAATGAATATGGTAAAGTAATGGCCTTCTCTGCCAAAACGCTCTTTAACGGTGATAACATTGGTTTACAGACCTATTCAGTAGTAAGAGTATTCGACTATATCACCAAAGTACTCTTCGACTTCCTCAACAGACGCGCGTTTGAAAACTGGACCTCTAAAACGGAGAAAGACCTGCGTGGTCAGATCGTCAAATTCCTTGACAGGATACAAGGTCCGGACCGCCTGATAGAACATTTCAAGATCATGCGTTTTGAAAGAGATGAAGTGCAGAAAGATACCATTCATCTCGACATTCATATCACTCCTTATTTCCCTGCAAAGAGTTTTGTGGTAAAACTCGATGGCTACAAAGGAGAAGACGAAGCTACCACCTGGGCGTCAGAATACGCGCAACAATAACAAACAAACCATAAAACATAAACATTTAAAAAATTACAGTTATGGCCTTCAAAGCAACCTTGACCTTCTCTGGTAAACAATATGATGTATTACAGTGCTCTTATTCCATGTACCGCGATGTGGATCTGAAAGGCAGACCAACTTCCGGTGTATACGGTGGTAA
>NZ_VOHS01000086.1 GCF_007896845.1 Chitinophaga pinensis
CCTTACGCCCCTGATTGTGCAAGCGTTCCAGTGCGTCCATGGCAATATTCAATGTATCAGGATCCAGTGCGCCAAAACCTCATCAATAAGAGCGATTCTACTTTCATCTTGCTGGATGATAAAGAAGCCAGTCCTAAGGCCAGTGCCAGTGACACAAGGAAAGATTCTCCGCCGGAAAGGGAGAAGACGGTCCTCAGTTCATCTCCCATATCTTTATCGAGTACCTGTAAGCCAGATTACCGGGTATTCTCAACAGCTTATAACGCTGGTCAGCATGGATAAATGCATATTGGCATGCTCCATAACATATCCAGTGTATATTCCTGTGCGATCTGCCGGAACTTCTTACCATCTGCGGAGCCAATCAGCTCATTCAGTTTGCTCCAGTTTCGTGTACGGTTGTTTTGGCATCGATGGTGTATTGTAAGTCGCCGACTTCAGTTTATTCTCTTCATCCATCGTAGTCTGTAGGCAAGATTATTCTTCTCCCGTCCCAGATCCTCCAGCAGCTGTTTCCTTCATTGGAAGATGCTGTCAAGGCCTCCAGTGACTGATCGCTTACCTGTTTTTCCTTGTGATTACTCAACTGTAAGGACCTTTCTGTCAAGGTTGCCTGTGGTATTGACCGCATCCCGCAGAGCTGATGGCTTTTCTCTCCGTCTCTACCAGACTGTTGTGTGGGAGAGAGCTGAATCAGTGTTTCCTGTGTGAGTATCGTGCCATACGTTGCAGTATAGTTGTTTAACCATTCGGTGATAGCCCTCTGTTCTCTTTCGATATGACCACGTATGTTACTGATGTCTGCGCTGGTATGTCCTTACTTGCCGTAAACGCGCGCAGGTCTTCTTTCCCTGCATTAAATGCTTCAGCAGCTGTCTGTTGTGTAAGAGCCGCCTGCTCAATGCCCTGTTTTAACGCTTGTTCAAAGCTGCTGACGGACACTCCGTTCAATAATGCCTGCCGTTCCTGCTGCAACGCATTAAACGCTTGTTGTTGCTGTTTAAGGGCATTGATCTTTTCGCTTAATGCAGCAGCAATGCCGTCCCTGTTTACTCATTTCCTGCAGGGCAGATTGGTGTTCACGCAATTGCTGATTATTCGCGATGATCGCTTCTGCCTGTTGTTTCCATTGCCGGGCGAAGGCCACTATTTTATCATTGAATCCCTGCGGATCTTTTTTCCAATTATCTACCCAGTCAGGATTACTGAAATGAGGTGCCAGTTGTTCGGTCATGGTCTGCAAAGTCTGCGTAATATGCTCCAGTTGTCTGGCAATACGTTCCTGTGCTTCTTCCTTACTGGTCTTTTCACGTTGTCTGTCTTTCAGCTGCTCTTTGTTCGCAGACAGTGCCTGTAACTTCGTATCCAACTGTTTTTTCAGCACCTCAGCAGCCTGCCGTTTCGTTTCGTACGCATTTAGCTGTTCTGCTACTTCTCTTTGGGCGGCCTGTAATTGCTGTACCTGTTGTTCCAGCCATTGTGCCCTGTTTTCATCTGAAACAGCTGCACTGGCAGTGGCCAGACTGAACCCCGTCCATTTCTCTTCCAGCATTGCTATCTGAGTGGTTCTTTCCTGCAGAGATTTGCCGAATGTTTCACTGTCCAGCCGGAGTTTTTTACAGAACTGTTCCAGACTGGTAATATCGCCTGATAGGGTGTTATGATACTTTAAAGCAGCATTGTAGGCCTCTTCAAGGGTTTTCAGCATCGCATGTGCCAGCGGATTATCAGTCACAAAAGGATGCTCTTTGCTGCCGCATACCGGACAAGGTTCATCCTGTATCAGCTGGGCACGCACTCTACATTTTCTGCTACCTGTAACCGCGCCTGATGCAGCAGTTTGTCAGATTGCTCTTTCTTTGCCTGTGCGATGTGTAATTCCGCCTGTTTTTCCTGAAGAGAATGGCTCTTTTCCCGCAGTTCCTGTTCACAATTTTCCAGCTGGCGGGCAGTTCTCTCTTTTTCCTGCAGATTAGCAAACAGTCTTTCCCAATGTATTTTGGCTGCCTCACCATCTCTTATCTGCTGACCTAGCGCCGTGTCTTTTTCCTTCAATGTTTCCAGTGGCACGGTTTGTAATAGCTGATTCGCAGTATCAAATGCTGCCTGTAGCTGATTGATCGCAGTTTGTTCGTTATCTGCTTTTTCCTGTAAATCGCTGATCTGCTCCTGTGCTTTCCGGATAAAGCTGATATTCTCCTGCTGTTCTTTCAGCGTTTCCTCCTGTACGGGTAACAATTTAGCCGTATGTCCCAGTTGCGCGCTGATTTCTATTATATTTTCCGCGATATCTTTTCTGCTCAGGTGTTCCCGCTGCCAGTCTTCCAGTTTACTGATAGCCTGTGCCAGTGTCTGGATCTCTTTTTCCTTATCTTCAAATGCTTTCAGATGGGCGTCCTGTTGCTTTTGTGCGTTGTTGGCCTCTATGTTGGCCTGTTGCAGTTGCCGGTCTTTTTCTCCTGTCAGCGTATCTAATTCTCTGGCCCGGGCAATATCAGGCTGGTGTCTGGCGGCTTCCTGCTGTGCATGTAATAAGGCGGCATTTGCCGTTTCCAGTGCTGCTGCTGATAGTTGCTGCGTTTCCGTCGTACGTACTATACGGGCCTCTATCTCCTGCAAAGCGGTTTCTTTTTCCGCGAGTTGCTTTTCATGCGATCTTTTGGCTTCCACCGGACCTCTCGCAGCCTGTACGTGTTCTACCTGCGTAAGTGTACGGATTCTTTCGCCTGCATTTTCTATGGCCAGTGTGGCCTGTTGGTATTGACCGGCCGCCTGTTCCCTGCTTTTTTCAAGGGTATCGAGCAATTGATACCAGCTGATAGCTGCGCCTAATTCTGAGATAGTGATCTGCTGACTGCTGATTTTTGCACTCAGCTCTTCCTGTTGTGCGTGCAGGGCCATCCGTTCTTCTTCTGTCAGTCGCTCAATACCTGCCACCTGTTGTTTCAGGTTTTTCAGTTCTGTATCCGCCTGTTTGAACTTCTCATAGATACCGATGGATATTTCAGAATAGATATTGGTACCGGTCAGTTTTTCCAATAAGGATGCTTTGGCATCTTTATCTGCTTTCAGGAAGGCGGTGAAATCTCCCTGTGCCAGCAATACAGAACGGGTAAACTGTTCGAAGTTCAATCCTACCACTCTTTCTATTTCCTTCAGAGTTTCCGTTTTCTTTGCCGGGAAGGTGCTGTTGGTGCTCAGATTGAACAATTCCACCGTATCCGCCTGCAGGTTCCCGTCAATCCTGTTACGGGCACGTTTGACCGACCACTTCGCTTTATAGTTATTTCCATCAACGCCTGCAAATTCAACCTCTGCAAAACCTTCCGCAGTGCCATCACGCAGAATGCCTCTGACATCTCCCTGACTCATCTTATTACCGCCCTGATCCTGTATCTCTATACCCGTTTCTTTGGCCTGCAGATAACGGGGCGTTTTTGCATACAGTGCCAGACAAAGGGCATCCAGTAAGGTAGATTTACCAGCGCCTGTCGGACCGGTAATGGCAAAGATCCCTGCTTTGCTTAATGGTGCTTTCGTAAAATCTATCTCGTTCGTATCTTCCAGTGATGCCAGATTCTTGAAACGAATGGCTAATATCTTCATGCGTTGTTACTCCTCTTTTGTGTTAATCTCCTGCAATACCTGCTGAAACAGGTCTACCAGTTCATCCGGTGTTTCGCGTTCATAGTCCTCCCGGTAGATCTTTTTAAAGATATCCAGAGGACTTAATTCCTGCAGTTGTGCGGTACTGGCGATCCGTTCTGCTGTTCCTTCTGCTTCGGAGGATGGATAGCGGACGTCTATTTTTGCCAGCCGCACATGTTTACCGGTAAGGGCTGTTTCTATTTTATGCCGGAGGGCGGGTTCCGGTCCTTCCAGCAGTACGCGTACTTCCAGATAAGGAGCGGTATGTATGGTAGCTGTCGCCTCTGGCAATTGCAGTAAGGCTTCCAGTACAGTGTCGATAGGTTGTGGTTTTGCCGGTACACGGAGTAACTCCGTCGTTACCGGTATTTCCAGCATTTCCAGTCCGCTCATGATGCCATTACTGATATCAAAGCTCACCACCTGATGTTTATAGTTCATTTCTGAGAATGACATGGGCAGCGGACTACCGCTATAGCGGATATGTTCTTTGCCGCCTATTTTCTGTGCTTTATGAATATGTCCCAGCGCTACGTACAGCAAATCTTCGTGAAACGCTTTCGCAGGAACGAATTCAATGCCCCCCATAATCACTCTCTCCGATTTATCGTGATCAGACAGTTCAGCATCCAATGTATGCAGGTGTGCCATTGCGATGATGCCCTGTCCTCCTTGTTTTTTTGTCAGTGCATGTTCATAGGCTTCTTTATACAGTGCGCTTACACCATCTGCATAGAGGGTTTCGCTTTCGGTTACCGCCGGATAATCCCCCATCCGCAGAAATGGAATCGCCATACACCACAGCACTGTTTCGCTACTCCTGTCTCTCACAGGGATCAGCATTTTCTCATAGTCGATACTGCCGTCTTCCTTCCGTTCTATCAATCCGACAATATGGATGTCGGATGATTCAAGTAAAGGTTTCGGTGCTTCCAATCTGGCGGCAGAGTCATGGTTACCGGCGGTCACGATGATCTGCAATCCGGGTTGTGCCTTTACGGCACTATTGAGAAATGCGTAAAACATTTTTATAGCAACAGCGGAGGGATTGGCTATATCAAACACATCTCCGCTGATGATCAACAGTTCTATATCTTTTGCTTTAATGGTATCTACCAGCCAGTCTAAAAACTGCTGATGCTCATACGTTCTGTCATACTGATAAAAGGTTTGTCCGATATGCCAGTCCGCAGTATGCAATATTTTCATCCACTCTTTTTTACAAAGATAAATTACCTGAGTGGTTAAGCCAGAAAAGGAAAGGGGAATGTGTGAAAATCAGGTATTTTCCGCAGGGGGGAAGGGGCTTTTTCACCTGAGAGACAGGGGCATAGGTATTAGGAATTATCAATCAGGAATCAGGGATTAGTCCGGGGTAGTCTGTGCTCTGTTTAATGCTTAGATATTACTTATCCTACGTTAATCCTACGTTCATAAACGTAGGATTAACGTAGGATAAGTAATATCTAAAGAACTTCAAGCCGGAATCAAAAGATCAGAATTTATAACTATATCCGGCACGGATCACCTGCGTCTCATTGTAGTCAGTAGCCAGATAATGGAATCCATTTCCTCTGATCTCTCTTTTATTACGCAGAGTATTGGCCACATCGGTTGCGTTGACAAATATCTCTCCTTTTCCCTGCTGAATAGTTTTTTTGACGCCCAAATCTACGGAAAAACGGTAAAAGGTTTTTCCCTGCGGTATGAGGTCAGGCGCCTGATAAATGGCACTTAATTGCGCATCTATTTGTTTTGGGAAATGGAACTGACCGTTCAGTTTGATATTACCGGAAAAGATGTCTTCCCGGGCGGCGCTGAATACATTTTCAACCGGGTATTTATTAACCACAGTAAAGGAGTCAATGATATTATTATATCCGTTCAGGTTCAGGTTAAAGGTCGCCCATTTTGCCACTTGTTGGGAGAAGACCAGTTCGATACCTGTCATATAACTTTTCCCGGCGTTCTGGAAGATGTTATAGATGATATTGCTGCCCGGTACGGTGCTGCCAATACGGGTAATTGTGGCATCCATACGTTTGTGATAGACGGAGGAGAACAGGTATCCTTTATTCCAGCTGGTTTTATCTCCCAGTTCGAAGAGATTGGTATACTGCGGACGAAGTGCAGGATTACCGACTTTAATGATCTCAGCATCATCATATTTCGGGAAGATGCGGATATCGCCTTCATTCGGTCTGTCTACACGCCGGTTGTAGAAGAAGGATACCTTGTTGTTGTCCGTCAGTTTATAAGCCAGTCGTAGGTTTGGAAATGGCTGTGTATAGTTGTAGCCGTCACTTTTGTACACCGGGTGATTGGGATTGACGTCATAGGCGAGGTGTACATATTCCAGTCGCAGACCGGCTTCCAGTTCGAAGTGTTTATTCTCATAGACGTAGTTACCGTAGATGGCCGGGATATTCTCCTTGTAGCGGGTGAATCCGCCGGCACGGGCATCTAATACAGAATGTACACCCGGCTTGAAGTCCATGTTCACCGGAATATAGCGGTACCTGAACTTCACACCGCCTTCGAAACGTCCGTGGCGCAGGGGTTGTACATAATCAACATTAATGTCGGTAACGTGCTCGTCTGACAGGACCTTGAATGAATCGATGCCGGTATATTCGGGCATGCTATTCGTAAAGAAGTACTTTTCGTCTTCGCGGTGGAAAGTGCTGCTTAAGCTCACATTCAGGGTTCTGCCCGGTTCATGGAAATTGTGCTGCCAGATAGCAGATCCTACTACGGTGGTTTTCAGTTCGTCTTCCAGAAATTGCCAGAGACGTTGTCTTTCGGTGAGACTACCATTAAAGAAAGGTTCATCTCCATGATCCAGTATTTTCTCCGTACCGTACATGCCGGAAACGGTGATAGTATTGCTACCGTCAATTGCCCAGTCCATACCTGCTTTTACGTTGGAGAAATTGGTATTCCGGTTACGTTTGGTCTGTTGTCTGACAACATCACCATTATCGTAATACCTGTCTACGAATTCATTTTTATTCAGTGTTTTGGTATACAGATCATCTGCCTGCAGGAAGAGGTTGACTTTGTTTTTCCGATAGTTGAGCGACAGGGAAGGGTTGATTTTGGGAGTACCCTGATATTGGGGCCTTATTGTAGGATAATTCTGTCTTTTTATCCATAAAGCGCCTGCACCGGCACTCAGACCGATCTTACCATTAAAGCCTTCTTTTTCTCTTTTTGTAAATGATATTGATGATGCCGGCATTGCCATTGGCATCATATTTTGAAGAGGGATTATTGATGATCTCTATCTTTTCGATGGCAGATGCCGGAATGTTATCGAGACTGGTTTGTCCGCCGAAACCTGTCAGGGCCGTTTGTTTGCCATCCATCAGTACCATTATCCTGTCACTACCTCTCAGCAGGATCTTTCCATCTTGTGTGGTGACACCGGGCAGGTTTTTCATAGCTTCCAGTACAGAGCCACCTGCCTGACTGATATTATCCGCAACGCTGAAGGTTTTTTATCCAGCCGGATTTCTTCCTGTTTACCGGTGATGGTCACTGTGTTCAGCGACTTCGGATCAGCGGCCAGTTCTATACTACCCAGTTCCAGTACCGGACTTAATTGTCCGACGGTCAGGGTTTGTATCAAAGGCTGATATCCGATATAAGAGAATTCCAACAGATAGTTACCACTGTTGAGGTCTGCGATTTTGAAGCGGCCATCATCACCGGAAATAGTACCGGATATAAAGCTGGTGTCTTTTGCTTTTTTGAGTGTCACACTTACAAATGGTAAGGGGCGCTTGCTGGCAGCATCTTTTATTTGCCCGGAAAGCGTCACTTTGATGGACTGTGCGTGTAGGTGTTGCGCAAAGAAAAATAAGATGATACAGAATAACGAGACGCCTTTCATGCAGTTGATATTTTATGCATAGTTAAGACGCGATTCGAAAGGAAATCTAAACTAGAAGGTCACGGAAAAGATATGTTGCATGTTACTGAATGTATAATCCGTTTTCCAGTTATATCGGCTGCAGATCTGTTTCACCAAAGACAGTCCTAGTCCTGTGCCAGGTGTTTCGGCAGAGGTGGTGCCGAAGCGTTTGAACAATTGTTCCTGCTGCAGACTAAGGGTGCCGGGATTAGCCATGAATAGCGCTTTATTATTTAAAGTGATCTGGATGGTATTGTCATTAGGGGTATACCGGATGGCATTGGTGATCAGGTTATTTAACAGTATTTCTACGAGTATTTTATTCCCTTCGATTGTTACGCCATCAGTGATATCTTTATCAAATACCAGATTTTTATTTTCGGAGAAATTAGAGAACAGGATCAATGCATTTTCCAGCAGTTCGGACAGGTTGATCGTTTCTTTATCCATGAACTGACTGTTCTCAATTTTAGTGAGCAGTAACAGGTTTTTATTAATACGGGTAACGCGGGCCAGTGCTTTATTGGCGTCTTCAATAAGATCATATTGTTCGTCGGTCAGGAGTTTGGTTTGCAGCAACAGATCCAGTTTGGATTGTATAATTGCCAGCGGCGTTTGTAATTCGTGTGATGCATTATCGGCAAATTCTTTCTGTTGATTATATACCGCGATATTACCTGCGATGAGTTTATTCAGACTATTATTCAATTCTGAGAATTCTTCGATATCTGTTTCCTGAAAGCTGACGGTCTGCTGTTGATCGAGGTTGAAGCTTTTGATCTGTGCGAGGCTGTTATAGAAAGGTTGCCAGAGGCGTTTAGAGATCTTGCGGTTCAGCAGTATAAATCCGATCATCAGCAGAAGGAAGAACAGTACTGTCAGCAGAGTGACAAAGAGGATAATGAGATAACGGTCTTCGCGTCCGGCTGCGGCGGTCAGTTCTATTTTATGTTCGAGTTCGTGATGCCATAACATATTGATCACATAGTAATACACCGGTATACTGATAACGAGTACCAGTCCGGCATACCCATAAAACGTTTCATGGTGCGGTTCAGCAGCTTGCTCATATTTCCCATTTATAACCTGTACCGTAGAGGGTTTTCAGGTAGTTGTCACAACCTGCTTCTGTCAGCTTCTTTTTCAGATTTTTGATGTGTACATAAATGAAGTCATAGTTGTCGAACATGTCGGCGACATCACCGGACAGGTGTTCAGCGAGCGCACTTTTCGAAATGACTTTATTTTTATTGCTGATGAAGTAGAGGAGGAGGTCAAATTCTTTCTTCGTCAGGACGACGTTATTATCATTGACGGTGACGGTTTTGGCCAGCAGATTGATCTTTAATTCATTTAGTTCGATGATATTGACGTTTCCAAATTGTTTACGTCTGATCACGGAATAGATACGGGCAGCCAGTTCGGGCAGGTGGAAGGGTTTGGTCAGATAATCATCTGCGCCGATCTGTAAGCCTTTGATCTTATCGTCCAGTGAGTTTTTTGCAGAGATGATGATGACGCCATCCTGTTTATTCTGTTCTTTGATTTCTTCCAGTATTTTCAGTCCGTCGCCACCGGGCAGCATGAGGTCCAGCAGGATACAATCATAGTCATACACTGTGATCTTGTCGATGGCCTGTCCGAAATTGGCGGCATATTCGCAGAGATAATTTCATCCGCGAGATAAGCGCCGATGCTTTTTGAAAGCGCCGTTTCGTCTTCTATTATCAAAATTTTCATCCGTGAAAATATAGAGGAATTCTAAAAACATTCTGAAGATAAGATTTATCGCGCTGTTTTCAAGGTACATATTTTACCGGGCGTTAATGTATGTGAAAGTATTGATGTGTTGGGGGCTAGTAAGCGATTAGCACCAAATTCCGACAGAATTCGCTGGTAGGTTTGCAGGCAGATTAAAACAGCATGGATAATGAAGAATGTGTTACGCAACAGATTCTCACTGATTGTATTGATTGTACTATTATTGCTTGTACTTCCTTCCTGACACGCGTCGCCTTACTGCTTAGTACACCAGCTGCAGGCGTATCCGCTATACAGTTTGTGAGTGCCTTGTTTATTGGTGGGGTGTATGACCTCTCGGTTGCCTGCCTTATTGTCATTCCTTTTGTATTACAGCTTTGGCTGCAGAATGATTTTATCTATCGGAAGAAGATATTACCTTTTGTTACAGGTATGTTCCTGCTGGTAATGGGGTATTGCTTTTTACGCATCTCATACCGAAGGATTATAACAAAGAGCTGTATCACATTTTGCTGTATTATCTGACCGCACGATTTGTGATTTATCTGTTCCTGTTTTTTATGCCGTATCAATTCCGTCTGAAGTGGCGGACGGGTGTTTATATATAGTAACAGCATTGACCGTTTTTTTGCTGTTGATGAATGCTGTCAGCGAATGGTTTTTCTGGCGGGAGTTTTCTACCCGTTATAATTTTATAGCAGTAGACTATCTGGTGTATACGACGGAGGTGCTGGGGAATATCTCTCAATCATACCCGCTGGTGCCTATAGTGAGTACGCTCGTCGTAATGGCTATTGGGATTGTCTTTATACTACGTCATCCTATAAGCGAGAGCATCCGTATAGCCCGCATATCTTTTTTAAGACGCTCGCTTATCGCCGCTATCTTGTTTTATTCGCTTTTACAACTTATGCTATTACTAACGAAAAATGGCGACATTTCAGTAATAATGAATACGCCAATTCTCTGGCGGGCAATGGTATCTATGAATTTGCAGTTGCCTTTACACAGAATGAGATGGACTTCTATAAATTCTATCAGACCATCCCCGATACCACGGCATTTAGTATGGTACGGAAGCAACTGGCTACTGATAATAGTCGTTTTATCAGTCAGGATCCTATAGCATAGAAAGAGAAATTACCTATCCGGGCCGGCGCGTAAACTGAATGTAGTCATGATCAGTGTGGAGAGTCTGAGTGCTGATTTCATGAGACATTTGGTAGCAAAGAGAACATTACTCCTTATTGGATGCTTTGTCAAAAAGAGCCTGTTGTTTACACAGCTCTACTCTTCGGGTACAAGAACAGTACGTGGATTGGAAGCGCTATCATTGTCTATTCTCCTTCTCCCGGACAAAGTATCGTAAAACGCCTGATAATGCGCACCTCTTTCTATGGGCAGCGTATTGCGGGCGCATGGTATACGACGCAGTATCTCTATGGTGGTTATAGTTACTTCGATAATATGAAGGAGTTTTTTAGCAACAACGGTTTACGTAATCGATCTTCTGCCATTCCTGCGGATAAGATACATTATGAGAATATTGGGGTGTAGCGGATGAAGATCTCTTTACTTTGGCAGTGAATGTACTGGATAAAGATAACAGCGCCGGCAAGCCGTTCTTTACCCATATCATGACGGTGAGTAATCATCGTCCCTTTACTTATCCTGACGGCAGAATAGATATTCCTGCTGCAATGCAGGTAAGACAGGGTGCCGTGAAAT
>NZ_VOHS01000087.1 GCF_007896845.1 Chitinophaga pinensis
AGTGGCAGAAATAAAAGACAAACACTTCGATCAGTATATTTCCAGCAACCGGACCTGCGAAATCGGATGAACCTCGCCACAGGACAGGACTACAAATCAGTGATCTTCCTGCTGGAACAGGCGACCAGATAGCAACATCACATCTTAACATAACTGTAAAAGGCAGCTGCGAAAAAAGTATCATTCGTAGCTGCCTTTTCCGCTACAGATAAGCATAGATGCGTCGGTATACGTCGCGTATACGCCTGGTATGCGTCGGGTATAGGGTTAATTTTGACCCACGTAGCCATACGGACATTTCGCAACAGCATGAAAACCAGCAATTAAACAGCTCTTCCATATTCACCTCTGATTATCATTAATACTATTTTACCATCAGCGAGTTAAAACTACCAGCCCCTCCCCACGTTATTATAATATGTTATTTACAGCCCGGTCATTCCGGCTTAATCTAATTCACAATGAAGAGACACTTTAGTTCAGATCAGTAACAGAATAAAAGAAAAACGACGCGAAAAGAATATTACCGTGCAGGACCTTGCAGACCGTGCCAAGGTCATTAAAGGATTGATCTCACAGATTGAGAACAGCCGCACTATCCCCTCACTGATCGTTCTTATAGACATTATCAAGCCCTCGAAATTGACTTGAATGTCTTTTTTAAGATATCAGCACTACAAACGACCAACCGCTTGTACTGGTCAAAAAACCAGCTGATTACGACCCCTTTGAAAAGGAAGACGCCATCGGCTTTTTCTACAAACGCATTTTTACCCAGTCAGTCAATAAAGGCACAGTAGATATCGTATTGCTGGAACTCGAACCCGGAGCCAGCCGGCCCATGGTACAAACCGAAGCCTTCGAATATAAATACATGATCAATGGAGACGTCAGCTATCATATCGGCGTAGACGATTACCAGCTTTCAAAAGGAGATTCCCTCCTGTTCGATGGCGTATCTCCCACACACCAAAGAATACCAGCCATACCAACGCTATCATGCTCGTCATATACTTCTTTGAAAATAAAGAGGCTTAATAAAAAATTAATACCGCTCATGTAAACTATAGATAAACAAAGTTTAGTTTAGCTAAACTTTGTTTATCTATAGTTATGCTTATGACACAGCAACAAAAAGCCATCGTTATCGGCGCCGGCATTGTCGGTATGGCAACTGCCAGAGCCCTCGCATTAAAGGGTTTGAAGTGGAAGTATTCGAAAGGGATGAACGCGCTGTAGGCGCCTCTATCAGAAATTTCGGGATGATATGGCCATCGGACAACCATCAGGAAGACTTTATAAGAGAGCAAAACGCTCCCGCGAAATATGGCAATCCATCTGTGAAGAAGCCGGTATCTGGCACGATCCCACAGGATCACTTCATCTGGCCTACCATGAAGACGAACTACAAGCCATCCGGGAATATGTAAGCGCCAACGCGGCTGAACGTGACTGTACACTGCTGACACCTGCCGAAGCATTGGAAAAATCTCCCGCCATTAACCCTGATGGACTCCTCGGCGCCCTTTGGAGCCCTGACGAAATGATCGTTGAAGCCCGGGAAGCAATCGGACAGGTAGCCGCCTTTCTCGAAAAGAAATATAACATCCGTTTTCACTGGCATACCGCCATCATAAAATCAGCTATCCCACCGTCTGTTCGGGTAATCAACAGTGGGAAGCCGACAGGATCTATGTATGCAGCGGCGTAGACTTTGAAACACTCTACCCGGATACTTTCCGTCAGCTAAGTCTCACCAAATGTAAATTACAGATGATGCGTGCCGCCGCTCTCCCCGACGGACAACGTATCGGTCCTTCTCTCTGTGGTGGCCTCTCTATGGTACACTATCCCGGTTTTCAATCCGCCGCCTCATTACCAGCCCTGAAAAGCCGCTATGAGCACAATACGCGGAAGAATTAAAATGGGGTATTCATGTGATGGTGTCGCAAAACCAATACGGCGAACTGACCATCGGCGATTCACATGAATACGGTCTGACACACGATCCCTTCAGCCGTGGCTTTATTGATCAGATGATCATCAGATACCTCGGAACATTCACACAGTTGTCATCTTCACAAATCATCCAGCACTGGGTCGGATTTTATCCAAAGATGACCAATGGTAATACCGAACTGGTAGTAAGTCCGGAAACCGGTGTCACCATTATTAACGGTGTAGGCGGTAATGGTATGACGCTGTCCTTCGGTCTCGCGGAAGAAATCATCAACGGAGAGATTCCTGTCAGTACGCTTTAAGACACAGCGGTATCCATCTTTCACACCATCAATTGCTCTCAGTAATGCAAAAAATAAAAATGGTTGTTTTTGATATGGCCGGCACGACCATCAACGAAGACAATCTTGTATACAAAACATTAAGAAACGCCATTAACGAAGCAGGGTTCAGTTTTACACTGGTACAGGTACTGGCGGAAGGCGCAGGTAAAGAAAAGAAACAGGCGATCAGGTCTGTACTATCCGAATATGCAGGCGTGACCGACACACAACTGACTGACACGATATACAACAACTTTATTATACAGCTCACCGAGCGTATGCACGGGAAGCTATTCTCGCACAACCTAACGCGACCAATCTGTTTACGATACTAAAGGAAAGGAATATCCTGACGGTCCTGAATACCGGCTACGACAGACAAACAGCCACAGGCATTCTGCATAAAATAGGCTGGAAAGAAGGGGAAGAATATAATGCCCTGGTCACTGCCAGCGACGTACAGCGAAACAGACCGGAACCAGATATGATTTTTCACGCCATGCAGCAATTTCATATTACTGACAGCAATGAAGTAGTAAAAGTGGGAGATTCTACGATTGATATGAAGAGGGAAAGAATGCCGGCTGCGGACTAAGTATCGGTATCACAACCGGTGCACATACCAGCGCACAACTGACAACTGCGGCACCTGATTATATTATCAACGACCTGATTGAGCTCTTGCCACTACTGCATTAAACTACATGTTCATGCATCTTTATAGGCAGTGCCGGAACAGTGGTCTCACGCATGTCCGGCATTTATTTTTGACATCCGGTCAGTCCGGGTGATAAATAATCATGCTTCTCTATTACCTCCTGACTCTTCCGGATAATCTTACGGATAATATCGTCCAGCTCTGTCGAAGAAACCTGCAGGTAAGATAATAAGGTCTCTTTCGTCGCAAGGTCTACCCCGGCATCACTCAGTAACTGTACAATGCCCATGATGCGTGCAAGCGGCGCCCGTACAAGATGTGCCTGCGTCCATGTAATTTCTTCCAGCCGGTATTTTGCTCCTCTATCGCATTGATATACTTCCGTTTCTCTGTAATATCATAGGCGACCACCACCCGGGCTTCCTTATCGCAATAAGCAATAGCATTGCCACTCACATTGACAACAATCTCTTCACCCGACTTCTTCACGTGCTTTACAATGGCCGAATGATATTCCCGTGGTTTGATCTGTCCCTTGATGATCTCCTCCACTTCATGCCTGTTTTCAGGCCTTCTGATGTCCAGGAGTGTCATTGACAGGAATTCCTCCCTGCTGTAACCGTAAAGCGTCACAGCGGCCTTATTTACGTCCAGAAACTGATAAGTCTGCATATCATACACCCACATTGGCAAAGGACTCAGGTGAAACAGATCGCTGTAGCGTTTCTCCGAGGCCTCCAATGCGGCGGCCGTCTCCCGCTGTGAGGTAATATCCCGGAGTGTGCCGATCATCCTGATGGCCCTTCCTTCTCTGTTTCTTATAATGTAGCCGGTCTCCTCCACAAACAGATAGGTACCCATGGAATGCCGGAACCGGTATTGCGCATGCCAGTAGATCGTGTGCATATCCTGTAAGGCGCAACGAAGACTTTCCCGGGTCTTCAGCAAGTCATCCGGATGCACCATTCTGGACCAGCTTTTAAGCGGATATGGCTTACCATCGAGGGGATATCCGAATACACGGCAGAAACCATCCGCCCAGTAAATATTGTCCGCGGCCAGATCCCAGTCATAAATCGCCTCATTACTTGCCCTGCTGACATAATTGAAGCGCTCATTACTTAACCTGAGCTGCCGTTCTGTTTCCTTTGCCTTCTCCCGTTCCGTTACATTTATGGCTGATGCAATACGCGCATCCTCATGCCACGCCGTCATAGGCGTTGCCTGCAAATCGACAATAACCATTTCGCCTTTACTGGTAATGAATTTCACTGTCCCGATGTAGGGCAACCTGTGTCTGGCAGTGGTATTAATCAGCTCCATCATCTCACCCGAATAAAGCGCATGCCATAAGACATCCACCTTAAGGGAAAGAAATTTTTCCCGGGAGTAACCATATTCTCTACAGGCGGCATCATTGACAGCCAGTATTTGCAAACTGTTGATATCATACAGCCACATAGGAACAGGACTGTAGTTGTAGAGATCGAACGACGACCTCATTTCTTCCGAACTCATCATAACAAGGTAAACAGTATAGGAACAACGCTACGAAAATGCAATTGTAAATGTAGTCAATCGCCTGAAATATGCAACTATTGTAACAGCTTTTATATTCTTATCATGATAAGAACCGCCTCCCTGACCGTCTTCCATTTTTCTTCAGAATCCTATCGCATTCCCCCCATCCACCGGCAATACCACGCCAGTAATATATTGCGCCGCTTCGGAGGCCAGAAATAAAGCGGCCGCACCAATATCTGCCGGTTGCCCCAGATACCCCAACGGCGTCCGGCCCAATGCCTTTGATTTTCTCTCAGGATCGGCATCCAATGCTTTCGCACTCATATCTGTAGCAATAAACCCCGGCGCAATACAGTTAATCCGGATGCCAAAAGGTGACAACTCCGTAGCCATAGCTTTTGTCATCCCCTCTATCGCTGATTTTGACGCCGTATAGGCAATCACCTTCGGAATGCCGTACTGAGAAGCCATGGAGCTGATGTTAATGATACAACCGCTTATCTTCTTTTCCAGCTGATGCTTTACCACCTCACGGGATAAAGCAAAAACAGCCGTCACATTCGTCTGCAGCACAGACTGAAATTCCTCATCTGTCACCTCTGTAAACGATTTCTTCATATTGATGCCGGCATTGTTGACTAATATATCTATATGACCATACCGGCCAATGATCTTATCAATCATTACAGGAATAGCACCCAGCTCACTCAGATCACAGGCGTAACATTCACTGTCAGAACCAAGCTGCTCACAGGCACTCCGCAATTTCTGCTCGTCCCTGCCGACGATAACGGTATAAATATCATGTTGAACAAACTGTGCTGCAATGGCGAATCCAATGCCGGAACCACCGCCGGTAACGATTGCCAGTTTCTTTGTAGTATTCATCTTTTCGTGGAATGATCAATGTATATAGATGAGACCTTTCTATTTATAACGATATAGTTTTATCCGCTGAATACCCCATTCTCCCAAAGGAATCCGGATATGACGACCCTGATGTATCTGATCACCATTCAATCTTCTGCCGGGTATCCATTTTCCATCTGTGTAAACGCCTTCCTCTGCCTGCAATATACCAACAACAGGAGACCCGCTAAAAAAGCCGGCCAATAATAGAACCAATAACGTGAACAGGTGGCGTAATACGCCGGTCTCCAGCCCTCTCAGTTCGGCAAGCCCTTTTAGTCTGCCGATCGCACTATATCCCGGATACGTCGTTTTGTCAAGATCATCCAGCATCTGATGACCATGATCCGGACGCATAGGTATTGATACATTCCGCTTTTGCATCAGCAAGGCAATTTCACTGACAATCACATACATGTCTGCATCTCCTGCGAGATGAGCGGCTTCATAAAAATTGCCGGCTGCGTCTCTTTTTGTATTGCGCAAATGCAGAAAACAAATACGATCGCCCAGCCGCTGTATCATACCGGGAAGATCATTATCTGCCCTTGCACCAAATGAACCCGTACAGAAACACAGCCCATTGGCCGCTGATGGCACGGCATCAAACAGATATTGTACATCTGCTTCTGTACTGACAATCCGGGGTAAACCCAAAACAGGATAAGGCGGATCATCCGGATGAATAGCCAGCTGTATATACAGTTCTTCTGCTACAGGTGTGACTGCGGAAAGAAAATCACAAAGATGTTTACGGAGCTTATCCGCATCTATATCGCTATAGGTTGCCAGCGCATGTAACACTTCTTCTGCAGTGAACTGTCCATCCGTTCCCGGCAAGCCTAGTAAGGCATTCCTGTAAAGCTTTTCCCGTTCTTCCTGTGGCATTGTCTCATATCTGAGACGGGCCTTTTGATCGTTTCCGCATCATAATCAAGGGCTGCATCCGGTCGTTGCAACTGAAACAGGTCAAACGCGACAAAGCAGCCCGTTCAAAATATAAGGCATGACTCCCATCTTCCATCGGATAGTCAATATGTGTACGTACCCAATCCAGTACGGGCATAAAGTTGTACGTAACTACCTGAATACCACAGGCAGCCAGATTACGCAGACTTTCCTGATAATTGGCTATGTGCCGGAGATAATCACCCGATTGTCTTTTAATATCTTCACTCACCGGTAAACTTTCAACCACCGTCCACCTCATGCCCGCCGCTTCTATCAGCTGACGGCGTTCTGTAATAGCCGCTATCGGCCATATTTCACCCGGCGCAATATGATGTAATGCTGTTACGACACCGGTACAACCAGCCTGCCTGATATATCGCAGGGGCACAGTATCTCCGGGACCAAACCAACGCATTGTTTGTTCCATCTGCATAACGAATTAATTAGGAATTATGAATCAGGGATTACGAATCGGTGACCCTGATCCTCATATGTATAGCTGTGTAATTGTAGAACATCAATACCAACAGGAGTCTGATGCCGGATCATAAAGAATTTCGTCACGCGTAATTCTTCATGTAATCATTTTTCAAAACGGGAACTCTCTTCATTCTACACTCCTAAAATAAAGACAATTTCTAAAATTGCAACCGATTGTGTAATTTATTTTCTAAAAAAGTTTACTTTAGCTGTACATTTAAACCACACAAGCGATTGTGCTGAAAAATGTATCCACGATATGAGTGCCGGTAAGCAACGCTCCTTTTCATTACCTTACACAGACATCCGACATTTATGGCAAACGAAAGAGAGGTGACCATATATGACATCGCCCGGGAACTGAATATTTCCGCTACCACGGTCAGCCGTGGATTGCAGGACCATCCTACCATCAGCAAGAAAACAAAAAGAAGATCCTCGATCTTGCTGAACAGATGGGCTATCGCAGTAACCACTTTGCACGTAGTCTGCGGAGCCAGAAAACAAACACTTTCGGTATCATCGTTCCCAGACTGAACAGCCATTTTATGTCTTCTGTTATCGCCGGTATTGAAACAGCTGCCAACGAACAGAATTTCTCACTGCTCATCGCACAATCCTCAGAATCATCCATAAAAGAAGCTGCCAGCGCCAGAACGATGTTTGACAGCCGTGTAGACGGTCTGCTGGTATCTCTGGCAGTAGATACAACAGACCTGAGCCACTTGATAATTTCTTCAGAAAGAATATACCGGTCATCTTTTTGACCGTGTACAACAACATGAAAGCTCTGTCAATATCCTGATAGATAACCGTCAGGCGGCATGGAATGCCACACGCCATCTGATAGATCAGGGCTGCCGCAGAATTTTGCATATCACGGCACCAACAGTACAAAACGTTTATAAAGACAGGTTAAAAGGCTATAAAGAGGCCCTGAGCGAACATAAAATAAAGTTCAGGGAGGACTATGTACTCATTACAGACCTGAGTCAGGAAGCAGGTGCACAGGCCGCCCGCACCATCCTGAAGATGAAGCCCCTGCCTGATGGCATTTTGTAGCCAACGACAGTTGTGCAGTCGGTTGTATGCTGGCATTGAAAGAACAGGGTATCCGCATTCCGCAGGACATTGCTTTTGTCGGATTCAATAACGACCCTGTTACCAAAGTCATTGAGCCCAATCTGACCACGATCAATTATTCAGGGTATGAGATGGGACAGGTAGCTGCCAGACACCTGATCAATCACGTCAGAGACGTCTCTTTTATCAGCAGCACCAATACCATCATACTCCGGTCAGAACTCATTGTAAGGGCATCATCCCTGAAGAAAGGCGCTAAGTAGCAGATAAGGACCCACTATAGAATAATTCCATTATGAAAAAACTGAGCAACATTCTCTTATTGTTGATCCTCGGTCAGTGCCTGCATGCGCAGCAACTGCTGATCACCCGGACGGATAAAAGCAACTTTCCTCTGGTAGATATAAACCCGGCTGCTATTTACGTAGACAGTACAGATGATTGGCTGGTGAATAAAGCAGCCTCCTTGCTACAGACAGACATTGAGCAGGTAACGGGTAAAAAGCCTGCTATCATTCACAACATCGATAGCGCACCCAGACACCTTGTTATCATTGGTACTTATAACAATGCTGCCGCTATAAAGGCGCTTGTACGCAATAAAAAGGCGGATTATAATTCACTGAAAGGCAAATGGGAAACCTTCCGTATACACACATTCCCTCCCCCTTCCCACATGTAGAAAAAGCACTGGTCATTACCGGCAGCGATAAAAGGGGTACCGCATATGGTGTATTAGAACTCTCCAGACAGGCCGGTGTTTCACCATGGTACTGGTGGGCAGATGTACCTGTTAAAAAACAGGCGAAGCTCTTTGTCAAAAACAGCCGCTATCAGTCTGCCACCCCTTCCGTAAAATACCGGGGTATCTTCATCAACGATGAAGCACCCGCTTTTGCCAACTGGACAAAAGAGCAATTCGGCGGTTTCAATCACAAAGTATACGAACGGATGTTTGAACTGCTGCTCCGGCTAAAAGCCAACTACCTCTGGCCCGCCATGTGGGGCAATGCATTCAATGACGACGATAGCCTTAATCCGGTAATGGCCGACAAATGGGGTATCGTGATGGGTTCTTCCCATCATGAGCCCATGTTACGTGCACACGATGAATGGCGCCGCTACGGCAAAGGTCCGTGGAACTACGTAAAGAATGACTCCACTTTACGCGATTCTGGCGCAAAGGCATTACCCGCATGGGTAATCACGAAAGCATTGTAACGATCGGTATGCGGGGTGATGGAGATGAACCTATGACACAAGGTACCGCTACCGCACTACTGGAACGCATCGTAAAGGATCAAAGGCAGATCATTAGTGACATCACAGGCAGGCCGGCAAACGCCACGCCCCAGCTATGGGCCTTGTACAAAGAAGTACAGGACTACTATGACAAAGGGATGCGTGTGCCGGACGATGTCACACTACTGCTCTGTGATGACAACTGGGGTAATATCCGCAAACTGCCAGATCCCGGAGAAGACCAAGAGGGGGCGGCTACGGCATCTACTATCATTTCGATTATGTCGGCGATCCGCGTAACTACAAATGGCTCAACACCAACAATATCGCCCGTGTCCGGGAACAGATGTACCTCGCCAAGCCTATGGTGCGGATAAAATATGGATCGTCAATGTCGGTGATCTCAAACCCATGGAATTCCCCATCTCCTTCTTCTGGACTATGCATGGGATACAAAAACTCTGGAATGAGGATAATCTGAGGGACTATTACACACAATGGGCAGCAGAACATTTGGCGACACGCAGGCAAAGAGATCGGGAGATACTGCGCCTTTATGGTCAATACGCCGCCAGACGAAAACCGGAGCTACTGGATGCCAACACCTACAGTCTGGACGCCTATAACGAAGCTGCGCGTGTATTACACGAATGGGAAGCCTTACTGGCGGCTACAGAAAAAGTGTATGCCACCATGCCTCCGGCATACAAATGCCTGCTTCGAATTGCTGCTACATCCTGTAAAAGCATTCACCATCATTCATCAGCTGTATTATGCTGTGGCGATGAACAAAAAGCTGGCAGCTGCAAACGACTCCGGCGCCAACGGCTGGGCTGATAAAGCAAAACAGCTGTATATCAGCGACTCCTTATTGTCCCGGGAATACCAC
>NZ_VOHS01000088.1 GCF_007896845.1 Chitinophaga pinensis
TAATCTGATTCTGTCATATTGGGTATCACTTTTGTCACCGGACTTATCGCAGGCAGTTACCCTGCATTTTATCTCCTCTGGATTCATCCGCTGGATGTGCTGAAAGGACAATTATTGAAGGGGATGCCGGTGAGCTGTGGGCGCGTAAAGGACTGTGATATTTCAGTTTACAATGTCTGTGGTATTTCTGATCGCTGTCATCATCGTGATCGTCAGTTGACTACATACAGCATAAAAAGCCGGGTTATGACAAAGAACATGTTTCTACTGGAATGCAACGGGTAAGGTGCCTGCGACATGGATGGTTTCCTTGCGGAAATAAAAAGATCCCCGGCATTGTCAATGCTTCTGCTATGGTGGCGAATATACTTGCCAATGGCCCCGGGATGCCTGTTAAATGGCAGGTAAACGGACGGGAGGAATTATTCCTTTTAATTCTTTACAGGTATCTTATGATATGATTGAAACTTTGGGAATTGAGATGGCCGCCGGACAAACATTCTCCCGCCATTTCGGTGCGGAAACAGATAAGATCATCTTCAATGAGGCGGCTATTAAGGCGATGGGTATTACAGACCCGATAGGAAAGATCATTGATTTCCGCGGTAAGAAGTTCCAGATAAAAGGTGTCACCAAACTTCCATTTTCAGTCATTGCATGAAAAGTTAAACCCTTATACATCGTATTGGATCAGCTGTTGGGAACGATCATGGTAAGAACAAAAGCAGGGATGGAACAAGCCGCTTTGGCAAAGCTCAGTGCTTTTTATAAAGTATATAATCCGGATTTTCCATTTGAATATAAATTTCTGGATGACGATTATCAGGCACAATATATAGCCGAAAAAAGAGTGGCTGCTTTATCCAGATATTTCTCCGGATTGGCCATGTTAATATCCTGTCTGGGATTATTGGGACTGACAGCTTCACACTGGAAAAAAGAAGTAAAGAGATCAGCATCCGGAAGGTGCTGGGTGCTACCGGCAGCAATATTGTATGGCTGTTTTCCAGATCATATCTCGTGTTTGTATTGTTAGCCGCAGGACTGGCAGTGCCTGTCGGATGGTGGATCATGAATAACTGGCTACAGGGGTTTGCATATCATGTTAATATCGGCGTAGATGTTTTTCTGATAGCCTTAGGAGCTGTATTACCCATTACTTTGTTGTCGGTGATATTTATAACAGTCAAAGTATCCCTTTCTAATCCGGCAATGAGTTTAAAGGCGGAATAATTGCATAAGATATCAACAGAGGAAAACTCAAAAGTAAAAGAGGCGCTTAGAATTGCTTAAATGACTACCTGACCCATCAGGTACCCGAATAAAAAGAGGGTGTATCGTACTTTTGATACACCCTCTGTTATTACAATATTTATGAAAATGCTTATTAGTTGTCGGTTTTCTGTTCGGCGAGGAAACTAACGACATCCCTGATCTCTTTCTTTGATAGCAGTAGTTTCATATCCGGCATGCTGGACTGTGCGTATTTTTTATTGACGATCTGGTCGGCCGCAATAGTACGCTCTTCTTGTCCTTCCTTAATTTTTAATGCCGTTTTGGTTTCTCCCTGCAGGATACCTGTCAGTTTTTTACCATCTTTCAGTTCGAGTGTCACCATACCAAACCCCGGCGCCAGTCGGGCGCTCGGTGTAATGAGTGCCTGCAGGATCTGTTCTCTTGTGATCCGTCCGGCAACGCCGTTCAGTCTCGGACCTGCATTACCTCCACGGTCGTCATAAGAATGACAGCGCATACACTGGGAATTCTGATTATGGAAGAAGATCTGTCTGCCTCGTTTTGGATCACCTCCCAGCAGACAGCTGCTGTAAGATGCCATCAGATCGTCTGGTGATACTTTACTATTGATCGTTTTATAACGGGTGGCCAGTGAGGCAGAGCGACTGCTGTCAATGGCTTCGCCCAGTTCCAGATAGATGTCTTTATCCAGTGTTCCGGCAGCCATTTTATCCAGCAATTCGCTCAATGGCTTTTCTACATATTGCTGTGGCAGTTTACCTAATGTCAGCAGGGCGGCTTGTTTTTCCTCCATGGTTTTATTGGCAATGACTCCCATCAGCAGTTTTACCATCACATTTTCAGAGATATGCATTTACTCAGGAGGTCAAGGCCAGCTACGCGTACCGCTTTTTCTTTGTCGGTCAGCGCCACGGTGATACCCTGTTCCATACCAGCGTCCTGCAGGCTTACCAGTGCTTCTAATGCAGCAACACGCATATCTGCATCGCGGTCTGTCTGTAAGCTGGCCAGTAAAGCGGGTCCTGCCTGTTTGATCTGTAGTTTGGCAATAGCTCTGGCAGCACTGATCCGTACCGGCAGCTCCTTGTCTTTAACAGGGTGGTAAGCGGAGAAGTAGAGAGATTCACCACAGGTGCTGCATTTCTCTTTATTTCTCCTCTGAGGCGACCATCTACGCGGTCCAGTACAGATGTTTAGCCCATACACTCAGTGCATCTATGGCTTCTGCACGCATAGGAGCAGGACTGCCTGCTTTTTGTGCGTAAGTCAGCAGGTTGTGTAAAGCACTGTCTGTGCCTACCCGCAGATTCGCATTGATGGCACGACGAATCAGCGCTCGTTTTTAAAGGAGGTGCTGACAAGCAGGTTCGCCAGTGCGGGTAAAGCGTCTTTAATAGACAGGTCATCGTTGATCGCACGGGCTGTTTCTGTCACGATAAATTCATCTTTATCATTCAGAAATGCAGCAATACCCGGATGGCTCATTCTTCTGAGTGTTACCACTGCCGCTATACGCAGTGCACGGGAAGGACTGTTTGCCAATGCAATCAGGGGTGCGGCTTCTCCGATACGGGATAATGCTAGCGCACCTGCGTGACGCTGATAAGCATCGACGTCATTATTTGCTTCCAGATAGGCAATCAGTGGTTGTACCGCCGGTGCATAAGCGATTCTGCCCAATGCTTCTGCTGCGAAGAAACGCGCACGGCTGGCAGTATCTTTTAATAATGGAACCAGTGCTGCACCAGCCTCTTTATATTTGATATCTCCCAGCCACTTAGCTGCCTGTGCACGGATCTCCGGATCATTATCTTTTAATAAGGGTAATAATGCCTTCGCATATTGTTTATCCTGACGTGCCAGCTGACTCAGGCCCCATATGCCATGTACTCTTGCCAGCTGATTGTCTGTTTGTTTTAATGCCTGCTCAAATAAAGGCGCACCTTTTTCTTTTCGTTTTACCAGTTCAAATTGTGCTTTCATGCGTACACGCATATCCGGATTCTTCAGCAGACCGGCGAGATCAGCTTCCTTACGCTTGCTGAAATCTTCTGCCAGCAGTGTCTTGGTTGCCTTACGTTCAGCACTGGCAGCGTCTTTTTTATCATCCAGCTTCCAGATACGGCCATAGTTATGGGTATCCCAGCCATCAATCCAGTCGGCTACATATAAAGCGCCGTCAGGACCGAAATCAATACCGGTAGCCAGTATGCCACCCAGTACTTTCTTGTGTTCACCCAGTTCAAAAGTGGCGCCTTTCGGATTCAGTTTGAAAGCATGCACACCGGAGTTGGACGGATTACCTACAAACTCCGCTACAAAGAAGGTATTCTTGTAAGCAGGACCTAATGCCGTACCGGGATTGTATACAAAGCCGGCAGGACCACTTACGAAATTGCTGATACAGGGTGTGATGTAAGCGGCCTGTCCTTCAAAACGAGGCAGGTACATCTTTTCATCCATCCATACTTTATACGTGTTGTTGTCCGGGTCATTGTATTTACCATACTGCCAGTTGCTACGCCATCCCTGATCACCACCGTTTACGAGGTATACCAGCCGTTCCTTTTCACCGGGATGGTCGCCATCATTATCTTCACTGATGATATTACCATATTCGTCAAAGGCAAACTCGTGGGTATTACGGATGCCATAAGAGTAGATTTCAAAATCACTGCCATCAGGATTTGAACGGGCCAGTACACCACAGTTAGGGAAGGACCACTCTTTACCATCAGGACCTTTGCCGTTAAAGCCAATGTCACCGATCTGCCAGTAGATGCGCCCGTCAGGACCCATTTCCACACCTGACATACCATGGCCGCTAAAGCCCACGTGAACGGCATAACCATGAGAGATAGAGGTCTTTTCGTCCGCAATACCATCATGGTTCTTATCTCTTATACGCCAGAGATCCGGAGCTACTGCGAGGTACAGATCATCGCCATCACTCAGTACACCACCAGCAACGTCAGTCACCTCATCATGAAAATCATCTACAACGAGTTGGGACTGATCAGCCACTCCATCACCGGTTATATCATCCACACGGTATACGTGCTCCTTTTCTATGGTCAGGTCGCGCCAGTCATGAGAACTGTCGCCGTTAAGATCTTCCAGCCACTGGTTCCGTTTGCTGTTTTCCGGAGACAGCTCCTTATGCAGGAAGGCACGGCGGTCTTCTACGGTCTGCAGACTGATAGAAGGTATCTCCCAGTCCCGGTGTCCGCGGATATCAAATTCAGAATGCTTTTGCCGGTCTGTAGTCGTATAGTACACGCTTCCCTGATCGTCGATGTCGATGCCAATAGGGGATATTACCAGTGAATCAATCCCCAGAGACTAAGGGACAGCCCCTCCGCCAGTTCGGGTTTTACGATACTGGTAATAGAATCAGCCAGATGAGCAGTAAGGGTTGTATCCATCCGTTTAATCCGCTTGTCTGCGGGGCCGGAATCTTGTTTACAGGCGGGGAGACAGGCCGCAGAAAAAAGCAGTGATGCCAGAATAGGATCTTTTAAAGCAAGCAGTTTTTTCATATGAGGAAGCAATAATTGTCGATTATACACACGTTTTGCATGACCGATTAAGATAGGTTAAAAAAAATCGACAATGGAATATTTTTTTTGAATGGAAGCCGTTGCTATTTTACTTTCTTTACGTCCAGCAAACGCTGCCAGTTTTTTCCTATCAGTTCGATCCTGATTACATCGCCGGTTCTGAATCCGTCAAAATAATAACGGGTCTGACCAGACCCCAGCCGATACCACGAATGCTGCGCAGCGCTTTTGCCGTTTTGTGCCCATGCCACAAGATGTTCAGAGATCTCCGTAACAATTACCTTTTGGCATCTGCCCTTTTGAGCGCTGTCAGCGAAGGGACCACATAGAAGCCCGCGATCAGGAGTACCAGCAGCAGGATAATGCCACCAAGGATCAGTAACACACCTGCATGCCCGCCGGAAAATATTAAGAACAGGACACAGACAACGCCCAGTATGATTCCGACAATACTCATATCAGACCAGAACTTACGTATATGCCTTTCGCGCTCTTCATCGCTGATAGTCTCCGTCGTCTCACGGTAGACAAGGTTTTCGTAATCTGCACGGAGTAGTACATCGATACCCGGCTTGATAGTCACGATATGTAGCACAACCTGTCTGTTTGTCAACGTATTAATACGCTCCAGTCTGCGTTCGTAAGACCATGCCATAAAACCTTCCGATAAGGCGAGTGGGATATGTACTTCTTTCGATCCTGCAGATGTGTTATAACGTAGCAGACGGCTATTCACTATCTCTACACTATGTAATACTCCTCTGACTACCAGCTTCTCATCACGTTGAATAATCTCATCAAAAAGGCGGATCACCTTTCTGCGCTGTAGCATACCCCATGTAAAACTAAGTATACCAATAAGGGCAAAAGCATAAAATATTGACACT
Source organism: Chitinophaga pinensis (assembly GCF_007896845.1). Lineage (GTDB taxonomy): Bacteria > Bacteroidota > Bacteroidia > Chitinophagales > Chitinophagaceae > Chitinophaga > Chitinophaga pinensis_C. The sequence goes on from NZ_VOHS01000088.1 coordinate 5,705, forward strand.
GTCGAAAACTGCTCATGGATAATAGCAGGAAAGCTGACACAGAAGATAACAATAAAGACAAGCGCAAATGCAGCGCCTATCAAAATGGCCGGTAAGGAATTGATATTTTAAACTGGCTTAATTGTTTAATAAGATGACGGTCTTCAGCAGATAGGTTTTGGGTTTTTGACATTGAACGGTAATATATATAGTTACTGATTGAATAATGTATTGGATAGGGGAATGTCTACAGGAACTTCGGAGAACCCATATCAAGCGCTCCGTTCCCCGGCCATGGACCATCCGGAATGGTCAACTCGCTATGCGGCCACGCAACCCATTTATCACGGGGCATACCAGCGGCAGTAATCAGGTTTGTAAGACAATAGATAGATCCGCCATCCGCCAGACATCTTCATTCAGATCATCTTCCTGACCGGCAGATGCTGCCATCGCTTCCTGTCCGGTGCGTGATAATACAAGTGTAGCACATGGCGGACTCCAACAACCTAATCCACCAAAGACGGCCTGTAATCTTGCAGCTACTTCAATACCACCCACAGAATCCATGGTGACTGCACAGGCTACCGGCTTGCCGAAAAAGCAGGCGTGTTTTCAAAAGCAGTGGTGACTTCAATAAAACGCTGTAACGGCGAACTCCAGTTATTCCAGTATACACCACTGATCACCAGAAAGGCATCACATGCAGCTAACAGATCATAGACCTCCCGGATGGATGGCAGCGGCCCCGCAAGCGTGATCAGTCTGACTTCCTGTTGCAGGTCATGCTTCAGTATGTTGCCGGCTGCGTTTACCACAGCTGCTGAATTGCCTGCTGTACCGCGCAGGGAACCATTGATGATCAGTATCTTTTTGCCGTAGCTGTCATGTTAACCGTTACAGGTTGTTTATTGGTGTCGGTGATTAAAAATGATGTATATGATTGTCGATGATCACTCTCACTCTTGCCAGATGATGATCATCATGCTCTGCCACAAAATAAGCCAGATCAATAATCCGCATAGGTGTTTTCAGTCTGGGATGCAGGGCCGTTTTTTCTAAGTCCTCATCCGTCAGCGCAGCGAGTTTTTTTACAAATGCTTCTCTTTGTTCTCTGAACCTTTGCAGCAACACAATGGTTTTGTTGCATTATGATCGGCGTTATGCGTCGTCTGATTGGTAAGATCAGCTACACGCAGCTCTGTCTCCCATTGGTCAGGTCATCTGTTCTGCCCGACCACAAGGGTTCCATATCACCCAGATGCCCGATCTCTTCTTTAATACTCCACTTTCCGTCATCTTTCAATGTCAGCAGGTCTGTATCCTGTGTACCTATAATCTCCTCCACGCGGGCAGGTGTGCCGCAAAGTCTTCTATAATAGAAGGTAAGAGACCATTGTCTTCAATAACAGGGAATTTCCTTTTAAACCATTCAGTTCTTTTCATGGTGTAATGAATGTCCGTGTCAAATGTATGGAAATTCCTATTGTAATCGTCATGGCGCCTCCGGGATAGTGTTACAACAGTGGATATAGATGTTGCCCGTTACGCTGTTACTACACAGACGACCCGGGTCTGTCCGGCAGTATGCAATCTGGCCCGCCAATCCGACGGAGGAGCAAAGCCTAAGAAGCAAAGTTACAGGTGAGTATGGATAATATACGTTGGGAAGACGCCGGCGCTTTTTCGCTGGCAAATATAAAAGACCTCCAGCCACAATTTCTTACTACCTTTCCGGCCGCACGTTACTTAAAGATCGTGATATGGAAAGCTACAACGGTAGCTACACGCATCTGGCGGAATTAAATGCTTTTTAGGGTTTAACAGTTATATCAAAACACAATCAATGTTTTTCAAAATCAGACTTTTAGGAGTGCTCCTGCTGTCACAGTGGCTCGCAGCCGCAGCACAGACGAAAGAGACAGGAGATGTCCGGTGGAAATAGAAAATCCACGCATTACAGGTATCAACAAAGAGGCAGCACATGCAACGCTCATGCCTTACAGCAATCTTACAGAAGCCCTCAAAGGGAATAGAAGGGCTTCTTCCGCTGCCTTTTATTAAATGGCACGTGGAAATTTAACTGGGCTTCATGGCCACAGAAAGACCAGTGGATTTTTATAAACCCGCTTACAATGTATCCGGCTGGGATACCATCACAGTACCTTCCAACTGGCATCAAAGGATATGGTACCCCCTTTTACAGTAACTACAATTACACTTTTCAGAAGGACTTCCAAGGGTGATGAGTACGCCTCCGAAGAACTTCACCGCATTTACAGAAAGGAATCCCGTAGGTAGCTATCGCAGGGATTTTACCCTCCCTGCTACATGGAAGGTAAAAAAGTCTTTATCGGCTTTGAAGGTGTGGACGCCGGCTTTTTCCTGTGGATCAATGGTCGTAAGTAGGTTACAGTGTGAACAGCCGTAACCTCGCAGAATTGATGTGACAGACTTTGTGAATCCCGGAAAGAATACCGTTGCCGTTGAAGTATACCAGTACACTGTCGGCAGTTACCGAAGATCAGGATATGTGGCGCCTCAGCGGTATCTTCAGAAGCGTGTATGTATGGATGCTCCGCAGGAACATATCCGTGATTTCAATGTCAAGACCACATTCGATGCCGGATATAAGAATGCCACCTTACTGGTGACTGCAAAAGTCAAGAACTACAGTCAGTCACCTGTTGCCGCCCGTAAACTGGACGTAAAACTATATGAAGCCGGAAAGAGTGTTGTAGTAGTCACTGGTAATGCCAGCGTACCTGCATTGCAGGCGGGAGAAGAAAAAATAGTGCAACTTAGCATACCGGTAAACAATCCGCAGAAATGGACTGCTGAAACGCCAAACCTGTATACAACGGTCCTGACACTGGGAGAGGAGCTCTTAAGACGCCTACCGGTTTCAGAGAGGTGAAGATCGATGGCAGATCTCTACTGGTGAATGGCGTTCCTGTAAAACTGAAGGCGTGAACCGTCACGAACACTTTCCGGAAACAGGCCATAGTCTGAACGAAGAACAGATGATACGTGACCTCGTATTGATCAAACAGGCTAATTGTAACCACGTAAGAACCTGCCATTATTCAGATGATCCGCTTTGGTATGAACTCTGTGATAAATATGGTCTGTACGTATTGGCGGAGGCCAATCTGGATGCCATGGTGCGATGAACGAATTTAACGAAGAACCGTCTATCAAAGACGCGATCATAGATCGTAACGTAGCAAATGCCGAGAACTTCAAAAATCATCCTTCCGTTATCATCTGGTCACTGGGTAACGAGTGTGGAAATGGTGGTACGAACTTCCGCGCTGCCCTACAGGCGGTTCAACAGATAGATCCTGACAGACCGGTACATTATGAGGGATTCGGTATCGGCAAGGAGAATCCGGCTGATATTGACAGCCGCATGTACACCGGAACAGGTGAAGTGAAACAGATCGCAGAAAATAAAGATTTTACCAAACCTTTTTACCTCTGTGAATATGCACATGCGATGTTTAATTCCATGGGTTCAGTAGTCTTATAACGAACTGTTTGACCAGTATCCATCCCTGCTGGGTGGTGTATCTGGGAATGGCAGGATCAGGGCTTATGGAACCGACGTAACAGATCACATCCTATCACCGCTTATGGTGGTGGTTTTGGTGAATATCCCAACGACAGATACTTTATCCATAAAGGAGTGATCGCTTCTGACAGATCGCCTAAGCCACACTATCCTGAGCTGAAACATGCTTATCAATGGATATCTGTTAAAAAGCGTGGATCCTGCCAATGGCCTGATCAGCATCCGTAACCGTTATCAGTTCATCAGCCTCGATGCATTCCATGGTAAATGGACTTTGCTGAAAGATGGTGTTGTTGTAGACAGCGGCCTTGTAGCAGATCTGAACATTGCTGCAGGTACTGAAAAACAACTTAAACTGCCCCAGAAACCTTTACAGGCAGGTGCGGAGTATTTATTGAATGTCTCCTTCTTTACCAATCAGTCCTCTTTGTGGTCAGATAAGAATTTCGAAATCGCCAGTCAGCAATTACAGCTGAGTGCCGGTACTTCCGCTACTGTATCTGGTATGACAGCTACCGCAGTGCCTGCATGGAAAGCATGAAACACAATATCCTGATCAACGGTACAGGCTTTGCCCTGACTTTTGATAACATACAGGTACTTTCGCTAAGATGACCAGCAATGGGAAGAACTGCTGCATGAAACGGCGGACCAAGACTTCATCTCTGGCGCGCGCCACACAGAATAGACGATATGTGGGCAGATGAAGGCTGGCAGAAAGCAGGTCTCAGAGACCTGAAATGGGAAGTGGACGGTGCTCCGCTTGTAAAAGATTCTGCAAATGTATTATGCGTTACTGTCAATCTCACGGTAAAGGAAAGAACGATTTTATCATACATCATCGTGCCCTGATATGATCAGTAAAATGGTCAGATACGTGTATGAATAATGTTACATCCAGTGATTCCACACTTGTACTGGCGCGTATGGGCGTAAGAATGCTCCTGAACCCTGCGTTGGATCAGTTCTCCTACTATGGTCGTGGTCCGCTGGAAAACTATAGTGACAGAAAGAGCGGCTTCCAGCTTGGTATTTATAACAGCACAGTTGCACAGCAGCTGACGCCATATGAAAAACCGATGGAAGCTGGTAACCATGAAGATGTGCGTTGGGCCGCTCTCGGAGCTGGTAAGGGTAAAGTCTTACGGGTAAGCAATGTGGGTGAGCCCATGCAGATAGCCGCATTACCTTACACAGATGAAGAGATGGAGCCAATCGCTTATAAGATAGATCTTCCTCGGTGAACAGTACTGTACTGATGATCAGCCGCTATACCCTCGGTGTGGGTTCAAATGGTTGTGGACCACGTCCGCTGCCTCCTTACATGTATACGCAAAACCTACTACTTTCAGTTATGATCTCTGGCTGGGACAGTCGAATAAAGTTTTACTTTAGTAACCATCCGGCCCCCAGGCTGGATGGTTACTATTACCGATACCCTTACGCTATCGGGAAAAAGATTTACGATATCCGGAAATTCACGACCCCGTAACAAATACACCCTTCATTTTATTATTTCTTTGTAGTCTCTTTTTGATCAACCAGCATCAAGTTAATAATCATGAGAAGACTAGCCTTTTTTTTCCTCCTTTTCCTTACCTCAGGTGTATATGCACAACAGCAACACGGCAGTATCAGCGGTATTGTAACCACTAAAAGCGGTGAACCTGTCGCTTATGTAAACGTAAGTGTCAAGGGGACATCATACGGTGCAACAACCACTGATAAGGTAATTTCCGTATCAATCGTATCAACGCCGGCACTTATACCTCATCGTAAGTGCTGTAAAATCATTCGCAGGAGAAACAGGTAACTGTACTGCCGGCCAGAATGAAACAATAAACTTCGAACTGGATCTGAGCAATACCCAGCTGAAAGAAGTAATGGT
>NZ_VOHS01000089.1 GCF_007896845.1 Chitinophaga pinensis
TGGTTCTATTGAAGGAATCTTCTCGGAAAGATGAACACCTTTCCTTTTTTACGATATTCTCTATCGAAGAAATGAGCCATTTGGAATATTAGAGAAGTCTGCATCGTTTTGGCCCGAAAAAAGTTCAAACGCTTCGCCACCCCAGTTCACTACTACATAGGAGTAAACGCCATTGATTTTCCCGGTACCCCACAAGAGACTATCTGTGGTCCGGTAAAATGGAAAGCCAAAGCCTCTGCTACGTATTGTTTAAACTTATCGTCATTCCATGTGTAGTCGTCATAGGATCTGAAATAAAGATGTGTCTGGAAAATATCCTTTCCATTAGAGTATCTGTCATCATCTCCGGCGCCATTGTCACCTTTTATCAATTTAAAACCCTGGGGAAAGGATGCCTGTCCGAAGGTCGTCATCGTGCAGAACAGGAAAAGAAGACTAAAAAGATATTTCATAAGTTATTATGGATTGGTTGCTCAATATATAATCAGCAAATGGATTTAACATCAGTCAGTCAAGAAATTCGTTGAGTAGTTTACATAAAGCGGTGTAACATAATTGCAAACAACGAGAGATATCACTCTTATAAATTGAGTACATTGTTTCCTAAGTGCTGCATCCTTCCTCAAATTGTAACTGTGGTTTTCCCCAATATGTGACAGACTCCTGCATGATACGGCAAGGTATTAAAAACAGACAATCACCTGATGTTGATCAATTTTAAACCTTATATATCTATGCTATATGTGTGTGGAAGGATTACTACGATGACGCAATTTCTGTTATGATTATCAAATAGTTAACACCTGTGTTTGAGCGTTTCAATTATTCTGATACGTCTACACGACGTTGTCTGTCAACACCCAATAAAAGCAGCAGGCCAATCAAAATAATTAATAATCAATCAATTATATCGAAATCTACAAATTTCGTCACCTGGATGGCACCACAGTCATCAGCTACGGCATACTTATTGGCTAAAACATCAATGCGTTTATTTTCTATATATTTTTTTACGCAAATATTTGGTAATACCTATGCTACAGCAACTTACAAATTTGCCGGACAATGAACTGATGGCCAGAGCAAGAAAACTGAAAGATGAAGAAGCAGCCGGAATTTTGCTCGAAAGATATAGTCATTTACTGGCAGCAGTCTCTTTACCTTCTTTGAATAGTTACGGTAACACACCGGACGATTTTTTCCCTTCACTTTTGCGACGGCTTTTTACAGCCTGCAAACGCAAACCATTCCCAAGCTGGGTGAATGGATGCAATTCTTTATAAAGTCACAGGGAAACAGGACAACAAAAAACACTTTCTTTTTCCCCTCCTCAGCCTCCAGTGATATCACCCGGCTTGAGTATAAAGTGGAAAAAGCGAACACCAATCTCCTCCAGAAACAGCAGCTGACATCCACCATGAATGGTGCATTTGATCAGCTGGACGACGCCGACAGGGACCTGTTAAATGAGTTTTATACTGAACAGAAAACTTTCGCAGAAATAGCTGCGGAACAGGGACTCACAATCGAAGAGGTCAGGACAATGGTAAAACGGGCTAAACAGGAGCTGGCATCTCTTACACTGGCGAATCTTGAATCCGCCAAAGTAAGACAGGAACAACCTGTAACGACTGTAGAGCCGCAACAAACTGTAACACCAGTATATGCAAGAACTGCAAAGCTGGAAAAAGAGAACAGTAAGGAAGGGGCCACATTAGAAATAGAAGAAGTTGCAGCTAATCCAGGCCGCGCGAAATCTACAAGGCGTAAAAAAGAAACGAATCCGGAAACGGTAATACTTGAAATACAGGATGGCGTTGCTATTCCGGTGCCGGCGAAATCCGCAAGACGAAAAAAAGAAATCACAAGGGAAAGCGCAACACTGGAAATACAGGAACAGCCTGTTGACACGGCGCCTGCAAGATCAACCAGACGAAAAAAGAGATCAATCAGGAAAGAGCAATACTTGAAATAGAAGAACCGCATACTAATGTAGGATATGTTACACTTGAGCAGCCACCAGTGGTTACTCAGGGATACGAAAAATTAGGAAAAAGGACGCACCATAGAAATCTGGGATACACAAAAATTGAAAAACAAGTACAAGTTATAACTCCGGGATATGCAAAATTTGGACAACAAGGACAAGATATTAAAGATCTTCAGCAGGGTTCATTGTTTTAACAAAGACCAACTGCCACGTTATGTGGATGGACGTTTAACACATGTCGAAAAACATCTGCTGGAACAGCATCTTGTCAATTGTGAACTCTGCAGTGATGCAGTCGAAATACTCCAGAAGCCCAAGTTCAAAACGCAATATCAGTCGATGGGTCAAAGGGTACAGCAATATATTCGTAACAGCACAGATATAGCCCCACAGCTTCATGAAACAGAACGTTACCAAAAGAAAATAGAAATTACAGAAAGCTTTTTAACTTACTTCTGGGGGGCAGTAGCGGGTGTATTCGTTCTGGGTCTTTGTTATCTGGTTCAACAACAGGTAAAAAAAGAAAACAAACAGCATTCTTTTGCCAATGTAGGGAAAGTTAGTTCACCTGTTGGTCAACCCGAACAGACAGCAGCTCTGGTCCCTACTCATCCCGATTCAGCAAATACCGCTAATGCTGCTATGTTGCCCAACAAGCAGGAAGGCGCCATGCGTAAAGAGACAGACAAACCAACAATAACGGAAGAAACAGCAGATGCAGATAAGTCTCTTTATAAAACAGCGATGGATTACTATCATGATGGCAATCTTGATGAGGCTATGTCCCGGCTTACAAAGCTGACGGCAGATTCAAGCAGCCGTTACAGAGAACTGGCACATTATCAGCTGGCGATGTGTTATAAATTTAAACGACAGAAGGGAAAGGCGCGTCATATGTTTAAGGAATTGGTAGAGATGAATGGGCGTATGAAAAAAAGAGCGCAGCTGGCATTAAACAAGCTTTAACTATTGTTCGTGATATAGCAAACAAGGAAGCTGCAGGCAATAGCAAAAGCAGCTTCTTTTGTTTATTTATTCAGGACATACAATGCCAGTTCATCGCTTGACAACACATAGAGTTGTTCGCCACTGAGGTAGTAAGACAAAACTTTTCTTTTATCCACAGGAATATAAAAGCTACCGGCATAAGTGCCCGTTTCGAGGTGGTACGTATCCAGTACGGGATATTGTCTGAACGCATTATCGTCTTCATTGTCTGCCCGCAGGTCAGATTCAATAAACAATAGATGGTCATTGGCAAAGGCGCGTTTATTCACCTTTGCACGTGGTGCGGATGCATATATTTTCTGCATTTCTCCACTTCCCCGTTGTGTCACCTGAATATTGTTATTGAAAACTGTATCAATGGTAGCCTGTTTATATTTTAGTTTCATCTGACTATCTATGCAGTAGATACCATTCTCAAAGTAAGGTATATAAAACAGGTGTGTCTTCTTTGCATCAGTACATAAAATACCGTCGCTGGAAAAGCCTGCATCTGCTCTTCCAGATAAGAGGTCAGATTTATATCGCTCACCACTGTTGGTATTGATACGTATAAAGAAAGGGCGGGAACTACCCGCTTCAAATCCTCTTATCACGACGATGGAATCGGATAACATTGCTGACTTTACAAATGGCGCTGAGGATAATTTGAAAGAATCTACGCTCTTTGTATGTGCATCTTTTGAAAATAGCATACCGCTATTATATTCATGTACATAGATATGGTCAGCGTAAGCGAAAAAGTTTACCGGAGGTTTAAGCGGTTTATTAATATTGAGTGTTATCGTATCGCTGATACGCAGTTTTCTATCAAGACGATAAACCTGTTGATGTGAAGGTGATGATAAATATAATGCATCAGCAGTGCCAAATAATCGTTCCGCTTTGAATGATAGTGCAGATGACATTTGCTTATGGGCATTTATTGACAGCCACTGCCGGTTGAAACCATTCTTTTTATCATTCGGTAAACCGGCAACTGTTATCAGTATTACCAGACAAACCAATGCAGCCAGCATCGTACAGCTGATAAGTATTAACGTCCGTTTCATATATTATAAAAGATAACTGAACGGAGACTACCCGCCAGTAGTCTCCGTTGATGAATAGGTGGACCAGACAGCTTATCGCTGCCCGGCATCGTTGCGACGCATTTCGTTCATCGGCATTGCTACTTTGAACAACACCTGCCTTAATCAGAGATCAGTCAGAAATACTTCCCAAACGTATGTATTACCAGATGACTGGAAAGTAGTGGCACAGCAGAAGTAACCATCTCCGCTACAATTTGTAGCTGTATTAGGATCTGCTGCATTCTTTACTGTGTTTCCAAATGACAGAATGAGGTTGCCACCGTAAGTAGCCGTACGATCGGTCGGAAGTCCGGGAATGGTAACCGTTCTGTAGCAAACATCCTGCGCTTTTTTAACAATAGTTCCGGCGTTGGTGGAGAGGGTTAATCCAACGGCGGCCAAAGCTACCATTGCAGCAAAGCTGATCTTCATCTTTTTCATGACGTATGGTTTATTTTGTTAGGAAATTAACACAGTCGGATAGACTGCCTTTGCCTATTCAGGAGCAAAGGATCCTGTTTTATTGATCAATAAAAGCGTTAAGACAGTGATATACTTCTTTGTTGTAAAATATTCAGCCTGCTTTGCAGTATTAAGGCGAGAGCTGTCAGCAAAGTCAGGATCAGATTCACCAGCAGGTGTTGTTCCCAGGCCAGCAATTCGATGATTCCTCCACAACTGCAGGGCAGATCATATGCGTACTGCAACATGATGTACACATAGCCTGTAAACAGTGTCATCAAAAATAATGAGGCGTATAGCCCCACTACGCGCGTGTGTTTAAAGACGAGCAGTATAGCAGTGAGGAGTTCACCTGCGGGTACTAATATGGCTACCAGCGAAGAAATGTGTTGCAAAAAAGGAGAACGGCCCGTTTCAAAACTAAATTTATCATAGTGAATCACTTTATTAAGGCCAGTGTAAATCCAAAGTGAAAGCAATACTGCCGTAATTGCTTCAATAGCTAAATTGAAAGCTTTGGTTCTCATAAATAAAGATGTAATGAAGAATGAAAAACAGCTGGCGGGTCTGGTATTTCATTGGATTTGTAATGGAAATTTATTGGGCTGACAGGTCAACTTCACGTGGTTATCTACTAGATAAAATAGTAAAAGCAGATGAGAATTACAATAGTTTTTCACATTAAATGTCTTGCTTTGTTTAAAGGCTCAGGGGCTTAATTATACATTCATAAAAAAGGGGCGTTTTATCATACTAAAGCGCCCCTTTTATCAATTAACGATATCTTTAATGGATCGCAACAGGATTTATATTCACCTGTGTAGAACCCACATATAACGGTTGTCCCAGTACGAATAAAAACTCCCATACGTTATCTCTTACCAGTGCACGGCTGTCTATTAACTCCAGATTATAGATACCACGCTTCGCCAACATAAACTGATTGACAGGAAACTCTTCGTTACTCTTCGGATTAGGATATACTTCAGAGGCCCACGTATCACCACCAAAAGCAAACACTCCCTGATCAGCCAGCCATTTAGCAGCTTCCATACCGATACCCGGCTCTACTTCCAGAAATTGCTTGTTATCTTTTCCTATCAATTCCAGCCAACCGGTATTAAACAATACAACATCCCCTTTGCGGATGCTTATCCCCTGCTTCTTTAATACTTTCTGTATATCGGCTACTGTAAATTCTGTACCACCGGGCACGATTGCTTTTCCATAATAAGCCACCATATCCAATACCACTCCACGGGTGACAATAGGTGGGACTTTCTCAATACCAAGCTTTTTCACACCTTCGACAGTCACGAAGTCTGCCGCTTTGTTTCCATTATAATAAACATTGTCAATACCTATGTGACCAATACCATTTAACTGTGTACCGACACCTGTCCATGCGTTTACCAGTTCGTCATTAAAACTGAACTTATTAGGTCCTGTCGTCTGACCGCCCTGTTCGCCGGGCTGAATATTATACAAATGAAAACTACGATGTCTGAATGCAGGCAGGTTTTTATCAACCGGTACCGCCAAAGGATAGGCCTTACCAGTCTTTACCAGTTTAACTGCCTGCATAACAATCTCCTGATTTAAAAGATTCACTGCTCCAATCTCGTCTTTTGCACCATAGGCAGACGAATACCAGGCAGTATCAGCTACTGTATTTTGTGCATGTAATGATGCACTTGTCAGTAATGTACCGGCTAATCCGGCTATGTTTATAAAGTGTCTTGTTTTCATGATTGCATGTTTAGAGTTATCTATTGCAGTTATCCACATACTATGATTGGATTGCAGATACCAGCATTTATTACACCAGTGTCGTCAGTAAAACAATTGGTGATTCCTGCAACTTCTCAGCTGCCATTTCGACGAATGCTTTAATGTATGGCTGTTGATTATGCGCATCCAGCCCTTCTTTACTTTTCCATATCTCATAAAAAGTAAACAGGTTCTTGTCGTCTATTCCCTGATGTAAACTGTATAATTCACAAGCTTCTTCATTACGGGTATGCGCGACCATATTCTGTAATACGGCGCTTACTTCCTCTCTGTATATATCTTTTGCCTTGATGACAGCTGTTAAATAAATTTTCATGATACCACTGTTTTTTGCCTACGGATTGATTAACAGCAGCAAAATTAGACTGTCCATGACTATCAGTAAAATAAGACGATTAATATCCGGATATTATAATAATGATACTTTCTACTTGCTCTATATTTGATATAGTCCCCCTTTCGTATCATCATATCTTCATCTCATACAAGCACAAAAGACCGGCTAAAGAGTAAATACCTAGCGATATCATAAGTGGCGACAAAAACTTGACGACGGCATCTTTTGGTGATTACATCCGATTCCTTAATGCCTGATACCGCATATTCATACAGAATAATCTGCCCTAAGACTTCTATTATCCGCTGAAAATTGAAGAAATTAAAGCCATATTGGTTATTCCTTCTACAACAGATACGCAAACAGTGATGCATATCTTAGTTGCTAAAGTCAGAAAGCATCTTCCCTTCCCGGAATGATTTCAGGGGTGATTTTTATTACCGGCGGTAAGGTATATCTCATCCAACTTCAGCCTGAGTCCGGATGTAAAAAACCTGCTTCCAAAGCATATCCATTTTATATCAAACACTGTACAGTTGTATATAAGAACCGAATGCGCCTTACCAGATATTCACTGCTGTAATGATAAAAATGAGCAACCAGAAGGTGTCAATGCACGAAATCGGGCATTGCTAAAACTTCATGTATAAAGGCAGATCAGGTCCTCCTGACAAGAAGAAAACCGAAGACTTTGATGACTATTATTCAAGTACCCGGGAAAAGAATCAATAAAAAGATTTACACATTTTAGAAAAATATTTGGTGATTCGACTTCACTACTATTATTTTGCACCCGGAGAAATGGCAGAGCGGTCGAATGCGGCGGTCTTGAAAACCGTTGACTGTCAAAGGTCCGGGGGTTCGAATCCCTCTTTCTCCGCAGAAAGTAAAAAGCCTTCAGATGAAAGTCTGAAGGCTTTTTTTTATAGCAGATGACCGATGCACGGTCTTTGTTAAAATGATTTTGCCTGAAAACACCACTCCTACTTTCCAACTTAAATAACTATTCAGGATCTGTTATAAAAGAAATCCCTGAGTTCCTTTGCATATAGATCTGGCACAGCTAACGCAGCAAAATGACTTCCTTTTTCCACGATATTAAATCGCTGCACATTCACTTTTCTGTTGGCCCATTCTATTGGGAAAGATGCTTCTCCCGGAAATAAGGATACACCTGTACGAGCTTCAACCTTCATGTCTGATTTCAGTCCTCCGGTCCATGCGGCCTTACCTTCCTCCGCATATGTACGGATAGAAGTATTGATCGTTTGCGTAATCCAATATATCATGATATTAGTGATCAGTTCGTCCTTCGTGTAATAATCGTCCAGATTTTCAGGTTTACCAGACCAACCATGAAACTTTTCTATTATCCACGATGCTAATCCTACAGGGAATCATTTAGGCCATAACCCAATGTTTGAGGCTTTGTTGTCTGAAGAAGGTTAAAAGCTCCTTCAGTAAAAAACCATTGCTGTATAAAGCCGCCAAACTCCTGCTCTGGCGCCGACATAGTTGACCAATCTTCCTGTCCGTTTGGATAGCCCACATCCGTTATATGAATAGCAGATACCTGCGAGGGAAACTGATTGGCCAATGACTTACTAATGGTTGAACCGATATCCCCTCCCGCGGCAAAGAACGTCTGGTATCCCAATACCTCTGTCATCAGTCTGGCCCATAAACGGGCAGTTTGGTCACTGCTTTGCGGAACTTTATCTGAAAAACCGAACCCGGTATTGAGGGATGACAAGATCAAAAGCCTCATCTGCATTGTCCTTACAGCTTTCCGGATCAGTAAGCATCGGAATTATCTTATGGAACCTGTAGAAGCTATCGGGCCAGCCATGGGTTAAGACTAGTGGTTTGGCATTATCAGACTTACCCTTAATATATATAAAATGTACAGAGATACCATCTATTTCTACTTTAAACTGTGGGAATTTATTCAGATAAGCTTCATGTGTTCTCCAGTCGTAATTATTCTGCCAATGATCTACCAGTTCTCGTAAATAGGTCGGGTTAGTACCGTAATTCCAGCCAGCGTTTTCCGGCTCATCAGTCCAGCGCGTCTGTTTTAATCTCATAGTCAGATCGTTTAATACATCCTGTGGAATTGATATTTTAAAGGGTCTCATCCGGGTTATTTTTTGGTTTATACAAATTTAGCGGTCTACCGTCGAAGCTAATTGTATAAAATTAACCTACCCATCATTTAGAGACTACTTCATTGAGCAAACTAGGAATATTCTATCAGACTATACCCCTTTCCTCTTATGTTGATGATTTCTATAGAAGCATCTTCACGAAAATATCTCCGTATCCTTGTAATATAGACATCCATGCTCCGGGCAGCAAAAGGATCATCATCACCCCATAGTTTCAGCAAAGCTGTTTTTCTGTCCAGCAATTCATTTTTCACATCTAGTAACAATCGCAACAAATCCGCTTCACGCTGTGACAACTGAATAACCTTCTCCTCATTCGTTAACTCCTGTTTTTGAACATTAAACATAAAACCGCCGACCCGTATTGGATCAGACGTACTACTTCTAAAGCCTGAAAACTGGTTCTGTCTTCGCACCATGACTTTTAATCTTAGTACCAGCTCTTCCATTGAAAAGGGCTTCTTCATGTAATCATCTGCCCCTATTTCAAGACCATATATAACGTCCTCAGGTTGTTTTCTGGCAGTTAGAAAATAACTGGCACCTTCTCATCTACCGTGCGAATATCTGTAACCAATGAAAACCCATCCTTTCCAGGCAACATAACATCAATGATGCAAATATCCGGCTTCAATTTTCTGAACATGGACCATCCATTGTTTCCATTACCAGCAACGTGCACAATAAAATCACGTGTTTCAAGTGATTCTTTTATAATAGCCGCTAATACCGGCTCATCTTCTACAAGCAATACGCTGATCTTATTATTCATGAAATTGAATAGTAAAAATTGTTCCTTTATCAATCTGACTACTGACGAAAATATGCCCATTTAACGCTGTGACCAATAACTTAACATAGCTTAATCCAAGGCCATAACCTTTGACTTCATGCACATTTTTTGACTGTACGCGGTAAAACTTATCGAATATAAAAGGTAAATAAAACTGCTCAATTCCTTTGCCGTTATCCTGTATCTGCAACTGCCAGCCATTGGCAACAGGATAAAAACTAATGTTATACAAGGTCTCCCTGTGAATATTTAATTGCATTATCTATAAGGTTGCTTAAAATCGTATCCATAATAAAACGGTCTGTATTGGCCACTTCATTATGCAAAGAATTGTGGATAAAAATCTTATCCGGCGCACGCAGGCCAAAACGTTCAGCTATCTCTGCAGATAGATCTGTTAAATTAACAGTCGTGAACTGTGCATGTACAATGCCGTGTTCATATTTGCTGATCTCTAAAATACGATCTATATCTTTATCCAGCTTCTCAATGACGTTTAAGTTTATGCTTAAATATCTGTCAAGTTTCTGAGGATCTGCTGAAACACCAAAGCTCTTAATGCATCGATTGATGACTTCAATATAGTTAGTGGTGTTCTTAATTCATGTGTAATATTATTAATAAAATCGTCTTTAAAACTGTTGATCCGCATCTGGCGTATAATCATTCTTCCCATGAAAAAAGACTTCCTGCAGACAATAGTATCAACACAAAGAAATGACAGCAGGAAGGATATTCTGCTTCCATAACACAAGCGATGAATGCTCAGAATCGCCCTGACAATAACAACCGGTGCCCCGTGAAACTTTATCGGCACTGAAATATCATTCTGTGCAAGATGCGTTGTACTATCCAACAACCGAGTTTAAATGATGCTGCAACATTCTCCTTCTGTAGCTCTTCCTTATATATCATGCCGAGCGTATCGAGATTTATTGGCCGGCGATACTGCTGGGATATCAATCTCCCCATGACGGCATTCACCTCGTCCATATTATACTCATCAATCTTGACCGTCAGAAATTCAGCATGAAAAGGCTTAATAACCGCGGGGGTATCAAAAGCAATGGAATCACGATTAGGAATTGTTCTCAGAAAAAATGTGAGTGTGGGATCTTTATATTTAGAGAAGTAGGAAGTTCACTTTGCCGAAGCTGGTATGAGCTGATACTTTTCCGCAATGCGTATTTTGCTGAAGTTGTAAAATTATGCTGACTGATTTTAAAGTTATTATACACCCAATAGAGCTGAAACAATACGATCAGCGACACAGTAACTATTGCATAAAGAATATAAACTTTAATCTTCCCTTCATAACACCCGCTAAAATTACAGTATAAATTTTTTATCATTATCTGAGTTAACATTAGTTAACAGAAAAGTCCTTCCTTTTAACATTCAACCACATTTCACCTGATATTTTTGTCATCAAATTAAATCAATCATGAAAAAATACCTCTTTTACCTTTTTTCCTTTTCATCGCTATTACCGTAGAAGGTTATTCAAACAGCAAACATATACAGACGGCCGCTGATACACTACTGGATATTCCTGCTCCCAGATTCAAAATGCTGGATACAAACGGTAAAACTGTAAATCTATCTGACTTTAAAAATAAAGTGCTGGTAGTCTATTTCTGGTCAACATGGTGTTACTATTGCCATAAAGAATTCCCAATGGTTAATAGAGTAGTAAAACAATATGCCCATGATACAACAGTAGCCTTTCTTTTTGTAGATACGCGCGAGAAATCAGCTGACTATAAAATCTTGTACAAAAGACATGGAGAAGATAACTATAACTTTCATGTTGTGTTTGATGAAAAAGGAAAAGATAGCATTCAAACAAATATTACACAGCATTCGGAACAATTGGTATTCCTACACGATTTATTATTGATGGGGATATGGTTATTCGTCATAAGTCAGTAGGATATGATCCAAACATTACCGAAGATGAAGCTGTAGCCGCATTTATTCATTCAATTGAAGACACCAAAAAAAAAAATAAAATCACTCACCAGCCCAGCTAAACGCTAAAAACATAAAACGGCGAGATAACGATTAGTTCGTCTATCCCGCCGTTTACCCGTATGATCCGATTCATTAGTTTATGTAGTAACTGGAAATGAATAAATCAGTATATACCGGTTGATATTGATAAAATTCATCGCACGTCTTTCCAATTTATTGAATAAAACGGCTGATTAAATCCGCCACATATTCATGATATTCCTCAAGCAGGAAATGCCCTCCCTCAATTTGAATTATTTCCGCATTGGGTAATCTCTTCTGTATGCATCCCCACCAGCTGCTATAAACATGGGATCATTTTTACCCCATACTACGAGGGTATTGGGTTGATGTTCTTTGAAATACTTCTGCCAGTCATCATACAGAGCTATATTACTTCCATAATCCCGGAAAAGCGCAAGCTGTATTTCATCATTTCCAGTCCGATCGAGGTAGTATTGATCGGTTATATAGCTATCTGGATTTATCCGTGTTATATCACTAGCCCCAGTCAGATATAACCACCTCGTAGCCTCTGATGTAAGGAAAAAACGGGCTGCTTTCTCTTGTGCTCCTCCGGATTTGAATATAGGTTACCAGAGGATCTAATGCTTCTCCTAAACCTTCAGTATAGGCATTGCATTTTGTATGATAAACGAACGTATCAATCCGGGGCGTCGGCTGGCAATTCTTAATCCAATAGGGCCACCGTAGTCCTGAATATACAGATTTATATCCCGAAGTTGCAGATGATCAATAAGCGTTCAATAATTACAGACAGATTATCAAATGTATAAGAAAACTGCTTCACATCAGGAGCGCTACTTTGACCGAAACCGGGATAATCCGGCGCAATAATATGATATGACCCAGATAAATCAGCAATGAGATCCCTGTACATATGCGACGAGGATGGAAATCCGTGTAATAATAATAAAACCGGTCGCGTTGCAGTACCTGCTTCACGATAAAAATATTAGTCCGTCTATCTCAATAGTTCTATAAAATATTGGATCTTTCATAAAAAAGATTAAAACATAAGAATACTCATTACGATCAGTTTATTTTTCACCCGCTGCTGTGAGGATTACCTTTGCCACAGCTTCTGGTTGTGACAACATCGCCACATGGCTTGCAGACAGATGATAAGTAGTTGCATGAATATTTTCGCCATCTCACTTTCTAGTTCAGGTGAAATCATATGATCCCTATCTGAAACAATGTAAAAACTTGGCTTATTCTTCCACGCCGGGTTAGTTACTTTAGCGCTATGGTACTAAAATGAAAACGGCCTTGTCCGGCTGCAATAACTTTGGCATCCTGCGCAGGAAGATCTTGCGCGAAATGATTGACCACCGTTTCTTCCTTCAGCCTTATATAACCATCACTACTAACAATAGGATCTGCCAGTCCCGGCACATAGTTATCTTTCTCACCTCATATGCATCTTTGCTGAGACTCTCAATCTTTGTCCTTCATCTGGCGCATAAGCTGCTATATACACGAGTGACTGTACTTTTTCGCTATTTCCGGCCTGAGTAATAACAACTCCTCCCCATGAATGACCTACCAGTATTACCTTTCCTTTCACCTCTGCAATAGCTCTTTCCACAAATGTCACATCATCACTCAGGGAGGTCAATGGGTTCTGTACAGCTATTGTATGGTATCCTCTTT
>NZ_VOHS01000090.1 GCF_007896845.1 Chitinophaga pinensis
ACCCTGTCCATGGCGATAACGGAGTACCCGGTAAGCAAAGGGTCATGCCGATACCTGCAATTATGAACCGCCTGTCAACAGAAGAAGAGGCTAGATATTGTACCGAGGCCACCAGTGAGAGGCTGCCGGCCAGCTAGCTGCGCGCCAGAAGGCAATAGTTCCTGCGGGTATTCTCCGGGATAATACAGGCAGACCGGAAGCGTCCGATCAGTATAGATAGACATTGAAAGGCATCATAATAAAACCCGATTCAGCAGCGGAGATGGAAGTTTTGCTGTATGAGGAAGCTCATAATGAACAGGTAGCCGGTGAAGAGTGCGCCCAGCAGGATAAAAGCGTGTTTCCTTTTCTTAATGAGGGGAGTGACAGTACTTCCAGATCTAAAAGCGGTATAGCCTGTGTTTTTAGACGCTTAAAGAGGTATCCGGTAGCGGCGACCAGTAAGAACAGCAAACCGGCGATTTTAAGCCCGTTTTCTGAGGGTTTTGATAACAGTTCGGTCGCCCATGTCAGAGAGAGCATAGATATGACCAAAGCAATTGCTGCAGGGATATCAGGCAATTTGCTTTGGGATTTGATATCTTTTTCCAGATAGAGGTAGGCAATGACTATTATTATCAGCAGGATGGGTACATTGATCAGAAAGACCCATGACCAGCCGAGATAACTGGCAATGATTCCGCCGACTGACAGCCCTGCAGCCGAACCTGTTGCTGCAAAGGAACCAAAGATCCCGATGGCTCGGCTGCGTTCCTGCGCGTCAGTGAATAGTAATTGACGATAGAAAATGCGGACGGCATGATCAATGCGGCGCCTAATCCCTGTAGTGTTCTGAAGATTAAAAGGGCGTGGTAAGTATGTGACAAGCCTGCGCCGAGAGAGGTGAGCAGGAAGATGGTGGCTCCCCATAAAAAGACTGTTTTCCGGCCGATATAGTCAGATAATTTGCCACCAAGAATGAGAAAACACCCGTAAATCAACATATATACTCTGAAGTTTATAGCTTGAATCATTTGTTAATCCCAGGTCTTTTTCGATCTTCGGCAGCGCCAGATTGATAATCGCGATATCCAGTGCTTCTACAAAGATGCCCATAGAGGCAATGACCAGTATCAATTTTTTATTCAACAACTTCATACTGCAAAAGTATAAATGACATTTCATTTGAATTGCCATTTATTAAATTTTGGTACAAATGCTCTTTTTAAGGGGCTGAAAGTAGTTATTTGTGCTTTTTGTGACTATAAATTGAGGTGATAGCAGGACAATTGCATACTGACCGGATACTAACAGTGTTCCGGAAGGATTATCCGTCGATGACCACTTCATCAATTTCGCCGTCATGGAAGTAGACCACAATCTCGTGACCTTTATCGTTTGTGGTGTCAAAGGAGATAGACCAGATGGAGCGTTCCTGATTGAAGCGGGGAATTTCCAGAAAGACAGGTGTAAATTCTTCCCGGAAGTTTTTTATCACGAAATATCCTGCCAGTGACGAAACTCTGTTTCGATCGCAGTTTTTATCTGCGGAACATATTTGTCATAGTCCTGTTGCAGGGTAAGGTAAAATTGCTTTTGCTCTTCATCCGGACCTGGCAGATTACCTTCCACGTGTATTTCGATGTTACCATTGGCCGGTTTGAAGAAGGTGTATCCTTCAAAGAAATTCATGGCAGTGTCGCTGGTATTTACGAAGCGTAGCTGTCCGAAAAGCTCATCATTGATTACTACAGGTTTTTTGAAGAAGAAGTCGAATAATCCCATGCTGTAAAATTAAGGAAGTTGTAACATAGTAATCACTATTCTCCGATTCGCGGCACTACAAAACTGAGCAGATTACAGGAGAATATCAGGCATGGTCTTTTATTCTATAGGCACAGCGTCTTGCCCCGGCCAGAATATGATCTACCCGTTCAACCGATACCTTATCTCCCAATACCGCCCTGAAAGTATCCAGTTCCGATTTACAGAAACCCATGCACGCCGTAGCGGCAGCACAGATCGGACAGTGATTCTCTATCAGCAGATATCCTTCTTCATCTTTTATATAAGTGGCCATATAGCCTTCATTATCCCTGATGCGGGCCAGTCCGCCGATCCTTCCTTCCAGATCGGAAACATTCGCCAGTTCTTTCAGGTATTTCTCCTTTCCATCCCGGCCGTTGGCTTCAATGACTTCCAGCAGAGCATCTTCACCCAGAGTATCTCTCATTTTCAGGATGAGCTTTACCGTCAGATCCGCATGGGCATCCGGGAAACGGGCATGTCCCAATGAAGTAAGCGACCATACCTGTTGCGGCCGGCCCTTCCCTTTAGACTCGCTACGCGTTTCCACCAGCCCCTCATTTGCCAGTTTAATTAACTGAAAACGAGCTCCTTCCGTTGTGATGTTCAGGTCTTTGGCCAGTTCGATCAATGGCAAAGGACCTTTTGTCTTCAAAATCCAAACCGCTCTCTCATTATCCGGTAGTGTCATTTTCATAAAAAACAAAGTAAATATTTGGTTAATGCAAATATAGAAAAAATCAATGCGCCAATAATCATAATAAACCAAGTGTTTATTTGGTTTAATACTTTCTTTGTCTACTTTTGCATTATAAATCATCATAAACATGGCTATTCATTCACTACCATCGCTTCCATACGCCTATAATGCGCTGGAACCTGTTTTCGATACCCGGACCATGACCATACATCATTCCAGACATCATCAGGCGTATGTTGACAATCTCAATAAAGCCCTGACGGATACGCCTTATGCGCCTTTGTCATTGGAAGAACTGTTCACCATTATCAAAGATCTGCCGGTTGCCATCCGTAATAATGCGGGTGGACATTATAATCATAGTCTTTTCTGGACTTTATTGACGCCACCCACCTTGCCGGATCTGTCACTGGAAGAGGCGAAGAAGATGAAAGAGCTCGACTTTCCCGCTATATTGGGAAAGAAGCCGGATGACAGCCAGCCTGTCGGAGAACTGGCCGTCGCGATCAATCAGGAATTCGGCTCTTTTGAGCAATTCAAAGCAAAGTTTACCGAAGCAGCGACCACGCGTTTTGGCTCCGGATGGGCATGGCTGATCTGGTCAGCTGAAGAAAAAAAATTAAAGATCACTTCTACTGCGAATCAGGATAATCCATTAATGAAGTTACCTGAGATCATTCCCGGCGAACCATTACTGGGACTAGATGTGTGGGAACACGCTTATTATCTGCATTACGAGAACAAACGTCCTGATTACATTGCAGGTTTCTGGAAACTTGTCAATTGGGATGTTGCGAATGAGCGTTACCAGAAAGCGAGAATAACCCATCTTTCCGGCAGGTATTGACCGGTTCGTATCAGTACTATTTCTTCCCATCATATACAGGTTAAAATTTAAACGCCGCACACAAATAACGATGCGGCATGGGATTGTCATGCCTGTTTGACGGGCATCAGATCAACTATTAAACATTTACGAAAATGACTAACTACGTGAACGCCGGGGGACCTGCCTCTCCCGGTACTGGCAGCGCTTTGCCCCGGACAGGCGGCTTATCCGTCAGGTATATCATTCCTGCTGCGCTTTCTTTACTGCTGCTCGGATCATGCGGGCAACAGGAAGGTGGATATGCGAATAACGGTCCGCAGGAATTTCCTATCTATACTATCCGGCAAACGCCCACCATCCTGAAAGTACAATATCCGGCTTCTCTTGAAGGACAGCAGAACATTGAGATCAGACCAAAGATCGATGGGTATATCCGGGAGATATTGGTAGACGAAGGCGCCTTCGTTAAAAAGGGACAGGTACTTTTTGTGATTGATGCACCACAATATGAACAGGAAGTCAGAACCGCTACGGCGGCCATTCAAAGTGCAGAAGCGGAAGTGAGTGCCGCAAAGTTGCAGGTGAGTAATCTGACGCCACTGGTGAAGAAGGAAATTGTGACGGCTACTGCATTGGAGGCAGCGCAATATAATCTGAAAGCAAAGGAAGCGATACTTTCACAGGCGAAGGCCAGTCTGGCGAATGCACATACCAATATCGGGTATACGCGTATTGTCAGTCCGGTAGATGGCGTTGTCGGCACTATTCCCAATAAGATCGGGAGTCTGGTTAGTCCGGCGGCACCACAGGCTTTGACGATGGTGTCGGATATCCGCAATATCTACGCATACTTTTCCTTTGACGAAAAAGAATTTCTGGCATTTACTGCCAGATACAAAGGGCAGAGCATGCAGGAGAAACTGCAGCAAATGCCTGCTGTAAGTCTGGTGCTTCCTGATGGTAGCAGTTATCCGGAAAAGGGCCGTGTAGAGACCGTAAATGGTATGATTGACAGGGCAACGGGGGCCATCAGTTTCCGGGCTACCTTCCCTAATCCGACGGGTATCATCCGTAGTGGCGGTAGTGCTACACTGGAAATTCCGATGAATCTTTCTTCTGCTTTGCTATTGCCACAGAAAGCTACTTTTGAGATGCAGGGCAGGAAAATGGTGTATGTCGTAGCTGCTGACGGCATGGTAAAAAGCCGGGAGGTACATGTTATGGATATCGGTACCGGCGATAGTTATGTAGTCGAAAGTGGGTTACAGTCAGGCGATAAAGTTGTCGCTGAAGGCATGGGGAATCTCAAGGATAGCATCCTGATCAAACCTGTTCCTGCAAAACCGCTCGCACAGCAATAATATAAGTCCATCGGCAAATTTTATGTATGCTCTCAGGTGATCTGGTATCACCCCGGGGGACAGGCATCGCTTTGTCTTCAATCTATCAACTATGCTAAAGAAATTTATAGAAAAACCGGTACTGTCAACAGTGATCTCTGTGATCATTGTGATACTCGGTCTGCTGGGACTTCTGTCACTGCCGATCTCACAGTATCCGGAGATTGCGCCACCAACCGTAGAAGTAAAAGCTGCTTTTCAGGGAGCGAATGCGGATGTGGTCATGAACTCAGTGATCGTTCCGCTGGAAGAACAGATCAATGGTGTGGAGAATATGAGTTATATGACGTCTACAGCCGGTAATGATGGCAGTGCGACGATCACCATTTATTTTAAACTGGGTACGGATCCTGATCTGGCGGCGGTGAATGTACAGAACAGGGTTTCCAAAGCAACCAGTTTATTACCTGCGGATGTGATCCGTGCAGGAGTCACCACCAGTAAAAAGCAAAGCAGTCAGGTACTCATTTTGAGGTGTACAGTAAGAATAAGTCTTATGATGAAACTTTTCTGCAGAACTATGTCAATATTAATCTGATGCCCCGTTTAAAGCGTGTGAACGGAGTAGGGGATGCGTTTATTTATGGCGCAAGAGATTATTCCATGCGTATCTGGTTAAAGCCTGATGTGATGGCGGTACATGGTCTGATGCCGGCAGATGTGATGGCAAAACTCTCCGAACAGAATATTGAAGCAGCTCCCGGCAAGTTTGGTGAGAATGGTGCACAGGCTTTCCAGTATGTAATCAAATATAAGGGCCGTTTAAAGACCGCGAAGGAGTTTGGTGATATCATTATCCGTTCATCAGGCAATGGACAATTCCTGCGCCTCAATGATATCGCAAAAGTGGAGATGGGTTCTTTGAGTTATGCCAGTTCGACGATTACAGATGGATACGCGGCTACTGCTATTGCCGTGTCGCAATCCTCCGGCTCGAATGCACATGACCTGATCAATCAATGTGAGCGCATACTGGAAGAAAGTGCAAAGGATTTTCCGGAGGGCGTTTATCATATACCTTTCCTGAATGCGAATGAATTTCTGGATGCATCTATTGAGAAGGTCGTACATACATTGATTGAGGCGTTTATACTCGTATTTATCGTTGTTTTTATTTTCCTGCAGGATTTCCGGTCTACATTGATTCCGGCTATTTCGGTGCCGGTGGCAATTATCGGGACTTTCTTTTTCCTGAAGGTCTTTGGTTTCAGTATTAATCTGCTGACATTATTCGCGTTGGTACTGGCGATCGGTATCGTGGTGGATGACGCCATTGTGGTCGTGGAGGCCGTACATGCCAAACTGGATCAGGGGGCTACTTCTGCGAAGAAGGCCACTTTACATGCGATGAGTGAGATCAGTAGCGCGATTGTTTCTATTACGCTGGTGATGGCGGCGGTGTTTGTGCCGGTATCTTTTATCAGTGGTTCGGCAGGTGTATTTTACAAACAGTTTGGTCTGACTCTGGCGATTGCTATTGTGATCTCTGCGGTGAATGCGTTGACGTTAAGTCCGGCGCTTTGCGCTATTTTTCTCAAACCACATGATGCCCATGCGCCTGTAAAAAGAGGGATATTACAGCGTTTTTATACAGGTTTCAATACAGCTTTCCATGCGATGACGGGTAAATATCGTCAGTCTGTTCATTTCCTGATCAGACGTAAATGGGTGGCAGGAGCTGCCATCGTTGGATTCAGTATGGTGTTGTGGTTGCTGGTGAAGACCATTCCTACCGGCTTTGTACCGAACGAAGATGGAGGGGCGATCTTCGGAGATATCATCCTGCCACCGTCATCTTCTCTTGAACGTACTACGGAGCTCTCAGATGAGGTAGCCCGTATTGCAGGCAGTATTCCGGAGGTGGAATCTGTATGTAGAGTGGCAGGGCAGGACCTGATCAGTGGTCCCGGTGGTTCCTACGCCGCTTTGTTTATCCGCTTAAAGCCCTGGGCACAGCGTGCAAAAAAGGGACAGGATATCAGTAGTGTAGTGGGGCAGCTTTTTGGAAGAAACGCACATATCAAAGGTGCACAGGTGATCTTTTTGCGGCGCCTACCCTGCAAGGGTTTGGTAGTTCGAATGGCTTTGAATTTTCTTTACAGGATCTTTCTGCCGGTGATCTGAATGAGTTTGGTGGGGCTATCTATAAATTCCTTGGCGCATTGAACCAGCGTCCGAGATTCAGTATGCGGCGACTTCTTTTAACAATAGTTTCCCGCAATACCAGCTGGATGTGAACGTGGCCCGTTGTGAGGAAGCCGGTGTGCCTGTCAATACCGTATTGAGTACGATGCAGGGTTACTTTGGCGGTATCTATGCGGCCGATTTCAACCGCTTTGGCAAACAGTACAGGGTGATGGTGCAGGGAGATGCATTGAACCGCGCCACACCTGAAAGTATTCACCAGATCATGGTAAGAAATACGGCGGGCCGTATGGCTCCCATCTCTGAGTTTATTACCCTGAAACGAGTGTACGGATCGGAGTTCCTTAACCGCTTTAATCTGTTTAATGCAGCATCTGTTACCGGCGCCCCTAAGCCCGGTTATAGTTCCGGAGACGCGATCCGCGCCATTCAGGAAGTAGCGGCGCAGACTCTGCCTAAACAATATACTTATGAATTTTCTGGTATCACGAAAGAGGAGATTTCCAGTGGCAGTCAGGCGCTGCTCATCTTTTTGCTGTGTCTTGTATTTGTCTATTTCCTGCTTTGCGCACAATACGAAAGTTACGTACTACCTTTTGCGGTACTGCTTTCACTCCCTGTAGGACTGGCAGGCGCTTTCATTTTTGCAAGATATTTGGAGTTGACAACAATATCTTTTTGCAGATTAGTTTGATCATGCTGATTGGCTTGCTGGCAAAGAATGCCATCCTGATTGTGGAGTTTGCGCTGATGCACCGCAGGAGTGGAGAGGATATGGTACGTGCCGCGATCACCGGTGCAAGTGCCCGTCTGCGTCCGATTCTGATGACTTCCTTTGCTTTTATCTTCGGACTGGTACCACTGATGCTGGCCAGTGGTGCAGGTGCAGCCAGTAACAAGTCCATAGGTACAGCGGCTATTGGCGGTATGCTGGTGGGAACTCTTTTTGGAGTCTTTGTGATACCTGTTCTATTTATTCTGTTTCAGTTGTTACATGAGCGTATCAGTGGAGCACCGAAGCCGCATGGTCGTCAGCATACCACAAAGGGACATGAAACAGCCGATCTGATTTTAACGCATGAATGACATGAAAAGAAGATATTTATTGTTACTGCCTTGTGTAACGGTAGTAGCATCCTGTAAGGTGACTAAAACATACCAGCGCCCCGCAACAGATACGGTGGCACAATATAGAGGGCAATCTTTGTCCGATACGATGAACATCGCCCGCTTACCCTGGCGTACCTATTTTCAGGATGCAGATCTGCAGACATTGATCGCAGAGGGATTGAGTAGGAACCTGCATCTGAAGATGGCTATTACGCGTATTGAAGCTGCAAATGCTGCCTATCAGCAAAGTAAAGCTGCCTTTCTGCCGCAGACCGGCTTCAATGCCGGTTATAAGCAATCCCGGCTTGCTTATCCGCAGGGATTCGGATTTGTCACCACAACACCTCAGTATGATATGAGTCTGAGCGCTTCATGGGAAGCGGATATATGGGGCAGATTACGCAGTTCAAAAAAAGCGGCCTATGCTTCTCTGCTTGCCGGTGAGGCGGCAAAAGACCCATACTCACCCGCCTGATCTCTGATATTGCCGGTTATTATTATACCCTGTTGGTACTGGACTATCAGTTGCTGCTGCTGGAAAAGGCAGCAGCCATAAGAAGTGCAGATGTGGAAGCGATGACGGAATTACAACGGTCGAATGTGGTGAACGGAGCTGCCGTTGTGCAAAGTCAGGCAAATGAATATGCGGCACGGGTGGCTATTCCGGTAGTAAAAAAGCAGATCCGGCAGACAGAGAACATACTCAGCACTTTACTGGGAAAGCCGGCGGGTGATATAAAAAGGAGCCGGCTGGAAGAGCAGTCGATACCCGCGATGATTAACAGTGGTGTGCCGGCGCAACTGCTGGCGAACCGTCCGGATGTGCGTCAGGCGGAGCTGGCCTTCAGGGGCGCTTTCGAATCCACCAATATCGCGCGGACAGCATTCTATCCCTCATTGACGCTGACAGCAGCCGGAGGCTTCAGTAGTTTTAGTTTCGGGGATTGGTTTACGAAGAATACGGGTTTGTTTGGTAATGTGGCAGCGGGGGTATTCCAGCCGATCTACAACCGTGGCTTGAATAAATCAAGGTTGAAGATTGCCGAAGCGGAACAGCAGACGGCGTATTATAATTTTCAGCAATCCTTGCTGACGGCAGGACAGGAGGTCTCTGATGCTCTGTTTACTTACTCGTCGGTAGAAGAACGCAAAACGTTCCGCAGTAAACAGATACAGGCGCTGGAAAAGTCGGTTGATTTACGCAGACGCTTTTAAAATATAGCAGCAACACCAATTACATTGACGTATTGACATCCGAACAGAGCTTATTATCAGCCCAGCTGGAGCAGGCTAACGATCAACTGGAGCAATGGATGGCGGTTATCAGCCTCTATCATGCGCTGGGTGGTGGTTGGCAGTAAGCGGATAAACGATTTAAAAGTGTAACAGTTGTAGGTTTAAGCAATCACGGGTATATTCTTATACCTGTGCTCTTTTTCCCTACTTTTGCAGGGATCAGCCTATGCGCTTTTAAATATACTTTTCATGCAGCATTTAGTATAGCGGATGTTTTTAAAGGATTCAGTTTTACGCCAGCCGAAACGGCTTTGGTGGAAGGGAAGTTTAAAACACTACATCTGAAGAAAGGCGATGCTGTATTAAGTGCAGGACAACTGGTGCCTTATCAGTACTATGTGGCAGAAGGTGTCTGCGGGCTTATTATATTGCCGATACCGGGAAGGAGTTCACCTTACAGTTTGCTATTCAGGACTGGTGGATCAGCGATTATACTGCCTTCTTTGCCGAAGGCCATTCTATTTTACATATTGATTGTGTACAGGACGCCGTGGTGCATCAGATCTCAAAAGCCAGCATGGAGCAACTGTACAAAGAAGTGCCCCAGATAGAAAGTTTCTATCGGATTAAGATGGAACGTTTCTTCGCCAGTTTTCAGCGAAGGATACTGTCTGATCTGGCATTGCCTGCAAAAGAGAAATACGCCAATTTTTTGAAGACCTACCCCAACATCGAGAAGCATATCAGGAATTATCACCTTGCCTCTTACTTAGGCATTACAACAGAGAGTCTCAGCCGCATAAGAAAGGAATTAGCCCGGGGTAAATAGGAACTTACCATACATCAATTTTTTGAGACGTGCCGGATGCATCTTTGCATTCGTAAGGACATCATTTACTAACACAAAAACACTTACCCATGGAAAAAGAGATCATTGTTAAATGGAAAATAAAGGCAGCTGCCACCAGTGAAATTCTGGCGTTATTGCCGGAACTGGCTGAAAAGTCAAAGCATGAACCAGGCAATACAGCCTATCACATTTATCAGTCGGAAAGCGATCCCAATGAACTGATCTTACATGAGCGTTATGTGGATGCAGAAGCGGCAGAAGCACACCGGAATTCGGCTCATTATCAGGAGATTGTTGTGGCGAAAGTGGTGCCACATCTCGAAGTACGTGAAGTCATCATTGTTAAAAAAATAGTATAAACCAGTAGTCATTAACCTTAAAATCTGATTGTATGTCAAAGAAAATATTATTCATCGTATCTAATGCCAGTTTTATTGGCCCTGATAATAGACAAACAGGTGTATTCCTGGATGAAGTAGCGCACCTTATGTAGAATTTGATGATGCGCATTACCAGATAGATTTCGCCAGCATCACGGGTGGCGTACCGGCAGTTGATAATCTTACAGCCAGTGAAGAAACCTCCAATGCGCGGTTTATTAAAGATGGCGGATTAGCAAAGATGCAGCACAACCGTAAATTGTCAGATGTAGACACCAGTGGCTATGATGCGGTGTTTGTGCCCGGTGGTCTGGCGCCGATGGTAGATATGCCGGAAGATCGCTGTTGAAAAAAGTAATTGCAGGCTTCTATGATAGCGGTAAAATTGTAGGTGCGGTGTGTCACGGTCCGGTATCACTGCTGAATGTGAAACTGAATGACGGTACTTATCTGATTGCAGGAAAGAATATCACTT
>NZ_VOHS01000091.1 GCF_007896845.1 Chitinophaga pinensis
GAGGTAGTACCGACGAATCCTTTCTGGTAAGCGAGGGCATTTATCTTCTCCGCACTGATATCCGCAATGGATTTTGATGTTCACCTTATCATATGATACCGTTGCGCGGTACAGCTGATTGTATTTATAGTTATAATCGAGTCCGATTACTACCCTGTTCCGGAAGGAACCAATGTAGAAATCACCGATAAAGTTCTGTTGAAGCTGGATATTACCAAATGTCTCCGGCGTCTGATTTCTGACTGTACGGGCCATCATGGAGTCACTTACAAGTGACAGGGTGGTCCAGTACAGGTGTTTATAAAAGCCTTCTGAATAGAGGTAATTGGTTTGAGAGGTCCAGTTGTCGGAAATCTTGTACTCAGCCTGTGCCTGAATATTGTTAATACCATTGGATACATCTACGCTATTATTAATATAGGAGCGTTTGTAGCCGATCGGTAAGTCTTTAAAACTGCGGGCAGTTACTTTGCTCATAGAGTCTATGGCAAAAGGTAGTGGTATAAGAGGCCCGGGTCAGTTCTACGTCGAGTGTCAGTTTCAGGCGGTCAGTGAGCTGATAGGTGATGGTCGGTGCAATGGTATAGTTTTTTTTGCATACCCCTGATCCTGAAAGGAGCCTTCTGTTTGCGCACCTGCATTCAGGCGGAACAGGAGCGTCTTTCTTTATTGAGGGGAGCATTCACATCGGCGGTTATACGGCCAAACTGGAAACTACCTCTGTAAGGCTGACTTCACCACCGAAGGCGTCGTAAGGTCTTTTGGTAACATAATTAATACGCCACCAAATCGTATTACGGTTACTACCAAACAAGTACCGGAAGGCCTTTAATAACCTCCACTCTTTCCAGAATAATCGGGTTTAGTGGACAATGGCGCTGGTAACCATGCCATTACGCATGCCCGTAGCATTTGCGAAGCCACGAATAGTTAAACCCTGAGAGCCACCAGCGGCAAAGTTGGGTACGGCACCCGGTATATTACGGTAAAGATCAGTTCTTTCGGTAATGACCTGTTCCTCAATCATTCTTTGCCTGCCACCTGATAGACCTGAGGATTTTCCAGATTTTTAATAGGAAGGCGGGCAATCTGCTCACTTTCCCTGCGGCTGAATTTGTTCTGGTTGGAGGTGATTGAGATTTCCTTCAGCTGTGTACTGGATACCTGAAGCTGGAGATCAATCTCAGTAACCTTCCCTTTTTCCACACTTACTTCCTGTTGTAAAGGTGCATAACCAATCAGGGATACTTCCAGCTGAGTACCTGTCGGAACGTGTGAGATGGTAAATGTGCCATCTTCATTGCTAAGTGTGGTTCTTTTGCACCTCTTATAGTAATAGTGACCGCGGATGCAGGGCGGTTGTCATTGGTAGTTATTTTGCCTTTAATGGTACCAAAATCATTCTCTTCATTCGTAGACGCCAAACCGCGAAAGGTAACATAAGAGGAAAATCTGTAGAAATTGCCTCATGGTTGATTGTTGTGTAATTTCCGCAAAGTTGAGGCAGTGAGTGGTCAGGTCTTTAATAATCGGAAAAGATTTTACGCAAAGCGGAAAAAATTGAGATTGGCTATAACATCTGGCGACGCCAATGTCGTGGCGTCTGCCAGATATTGCTGAAGAAAGTTGATAGTTGTTATACTGTTGTGGTATTAAGTACTGTTTGGGTAATCCAAATGATACCAGTATAGCTATTTGCCGCAGTACCCATCGTTGTTGCGGAACCGGCAGTTAAAACACATGGCCCTGATCTACGTTGGATGCAGTACAGGAGTACACTGCTGTTATCCCGTCTCGCGTATTTGCCTGTGTAAGTGAGCCTACCGTGTCTGTAGGTTGGGCTTTAGAAGGGAGCACTAATGCAGTAAATGCGGACGCTCCGGTTAATATAATCCCCAAAACAGAGAGTCTCTGCCAGTATTTCTTTTCCATGAGTACAAATTTTATATGATAGGTTGATGATAAAATGTCTCTTCTAATTTAAAATTATGGAGTGCATTTTTCTTTCACCCGCTCTTATGTCTACTTTAGATGACATCGCTTTAGTCATGCTGTGTAAAATTGTTATTCTTTTGAAAATCAATTGTTTGTTAATTCGTCTTCTCCACCGTCACTACATTTTCTCATTTTTTGCTACAAAAATTACAGCTATCGTGCCTTATTGAACGGTACTTTATACAGCCAATATAAATTCCATCATGAAGAGTACGTTACGTTTTTACAAACGCTGACAAGGCCAACTTATGTCCTTACAGCATCATTTCTTATCTGGCCCACCCACCTTACGGCCGCAATTTTATATTACTTCAGGAACACTGAGGGGCAATTCCACCACTGAGCCTCAGAGCGTCATTCCTGCATCCTGGTTTGCCAAGACCCGCTAAAACCAATTATCTAATGAAGAGAATTCCAACACTTGCCGCACGTTTGCTGCTGATCAAATTGCTATTATTTTTTGGGTTGCTGGCGAATGCCCAGAACCGTATTGTCAGGGGGAAAGTTACGTCAGCCGACAAAGGGACAACACTGGCCAACGTAACCGTATTATTAAAAGGGGGGAATACCAGAACCACCACTGACGCCACTGGTAACTTTTCTATACAGGTACCGGATGATAAGGCCGTATTGCTATTCTACTTAGTGGATTATACGACCAGAGAAGTGCAGGTATCAGGCAAAAGTACTCTGGACGTATCTCTGGAATTAAAGAATGAAAATCTGGGGAAGTGGTAGTTGTAGGATATGGAACAGTGAAAAAGTCGGATGTTACCGGCGCGGTCGTATCCCTGAAATCAAAAGATCTCACGCCGGGCGCCAATATTAACGTCGAACAGACATTAATGGGACGCGCTTCTGGTGTGCAGGTATACCAGAAAAGCGGAGAGCCCGGCAGCGCTATGAGCGTAAAGATCAGGGGTGCCAGTTCAATTACTGCAGGAAATGATCCTTTGTATGTCATTGATGGAATGCCTGTCAATAACCTTTCTCCGGTAACAGGTAGCGGGGCCGGCTTCGTCGCCACGCCCAATCCCCGTAATCCTCTGAACAGTCTGAATCCGGCAGATATTGAGTCCGTCGAAATATTAAAAGACGCTTCCGCTACCGCTATTTACGGTTCCCGTGGTTCTAATGGCGTGGTCATGATCACCACCAAAAAAGGGAAAAGCGGCAGGTTAAGTGTTAACTACAGCACCTATTATGGCGTACAGAAAGCTTCCAATTCTTTGGAAATGCTGACGGGCCAGCAATATAAAGATGTATTAAATGCCATTATTGACGATGGTGGTGGTGTCGCCTCCGAAAGGGTGACCAATGACCCGGTAAATGTAGACTGGCAACAGGAACTCTACCGATCCGCCAATGTGCAGAGTCATGATCTTTCTTTGTCAGGCGGAAAGGATAACACACGCTTCTATGCATCGCTGGGTTATTTCAATCAGGATGGCGTATTGCAGAATTCTTCTGTAAAAAGATACACAGCCAGATTGAATCTGGAAAACAGCGTAGCACAGAAATATGCTTTTGGGGTCAATTTTAATACCTCTTATATAAGAGATAATTACAATTCTGTAGGGATTGGCGTGAATGAAAATGCCAGTGCATTGTACGCAGCTATCAACTACGATCCCAGTTACCCGATATTTAATGCGGAGGGTGGCTACAACCGGTCTCCATTTATGACCACCATCGATCATCCACTGATTCTCGCAAATGGACAGTATGCCAACAGTGATGGTTTCCGGACTTTCGGTACCATATATGGTGAGTATTTTTTCCTGCCGGGACTCTCTCTTAAAGTAAAAGGATCCGGTGATGTGAATATCACCCAACGCAATACCTGGCTGGATCCATCTACAATACTTGGTGCTCCGACAGGAGGGATTGCTTCCATCAATACCGGTAATGTAAACTATTACATGGGAGAGGCAACGCTGAACTATAAGAAAGACATTGGTAAAGACCATGTTATAAGTGCAGTGGCGGGTGCCACATCTGAACATTTCGGGTCCAATTCTTTTGGTGGTAACGGTCGTGGATATGCATTACCGGATCTTACCTACAACGCCATTGGTACAGGGAACAGTACCCTGAACCAGATCGGTAGTGGCAGGGCATCTACCAAGATTATTTCCTTCCTTGGCCGTGTCAACTATAGTTATAAAGACCGTTACCTGCTGACTGCCAGTTTCCGGGCAGATGGATCTTCCCGATTTGGTGTTAATAATCGTTTTGGGTATTTCCCATCTGTCGCACTCGGCTGGAAAATGCATGAGGAAGCTTTCCTGAAAGGTGTCAGCTTTATTGACGAACTCAAATTCAGGGTCAGCTATGGTGTGATCGGTAACCAGTCGATTGCCAACTATCTTTATATCACTACTTTCTCCGGTGGCGGGGATGCTGTATTCGGTGGTAACCGTTATACCTCATTAGCGCCCTCCCGTGTGGCTAACCCGGATCTGAAATGGGAAGCTGCCAAACAGGCGGATATCGGTATTGACTTTGCGCTCTTCGATAGCCGTATTACCGGTTCCTTTGAATATTACGAGCGACGGACTTCTGACCTCTTACTGGATCTGCCGCAACCCCTGAGTACAGGCTTTGCCGTGAAAACGCAAAACATCGGCCGCATGAAAAATACAGGTATTGATCTGCATATTTCTGCTGATGTACTCCGTAGTAAACAAGGTTTCAACTGGAACATCGGTACGGTGCTCTCTACTGTAAAGAATAAGGTGTTAAGTCTCGGGCCCTTGTCTCAGATCTTTACCGGTGGGGCAGGGTTCATTACTAATGCGAGTATCATCAAACCCGGCCAATCCCTTGGATCTTATTATGGATATGAAGTGTTGGGTGTATGGCAGACACATGATGATTTCTCCAACGCACCTGCTGGTGTGAAGCCAGGTGATCTGAAGTTCAGAGACCTTGATAATAATAAACAGATCAATGCGGATGACCGTGTTATTCTGGGTAAATCATTGCCTGATTTCACCTATGGTATTACCAATACCTTCGGATTCAAAAGGGTGTCGCTTTCTGTCTTTCTGGAAGGTTCAAAGGGAAGCAGTGTATTAAACAATGCGGCTATTGACAGCTATTTCCCGATCAGTTTCAGACGGAACAAACTGGCGAAACCATATCTGAACCGCTGGACACCGGAAAATCCAACCAATGAATATCCTTCATTTGTCAATCCTACATCACAGGGACAGCAAACAGTGAATTCAAGAACAGTAGAAGATGCCTCTTACCTGCGCCTGCAGTCTGTAAGACTCAGCTACGATTTCAATTTGCATAATAAAGTAATAAAAGGGCTACAGGCTTATGTGACCGGTCAGAATTTGTTCACCATCACCAAATACTCAGGGATTGATCCTGCTGTGAACTCCATCGGTGATGATATCCTGAAAATAGACTATAGCTCTTACCCGATGACACGCAGCTTTTTATTCGGGTTAAATGTTCAATTCTAAAAATGATTTTATGCAAAAGTTTATCATACTGTCTTTAATAATCGTTTCAATACTGATGCAAACAGCGTGTGAGAAAGCGCTGGACGTAACACCTCCGGGAGAGTTCGCCCCCGGTAACGTATTAACAACCGAAAAAGGGATCAGATCTGTTTTGTTTTCATCGTATGCAGGTATACAAAATCCAACGCCGACCCGTTACCTGATCAACAATGCGGAAGTAACTACAGATATCGGCTATAATACCGGCGGCGCTGAAAACCTGACATTGGTGCAGTTGATCAATTTTACATGGGATGCTTCACTGGGTACTTTGCAGGCAGATGTATGGGCGCCTACCTATCGTACGATCCGTGATGCGAACATTGTACTCGAAAATATCGGCAATGTAAATACGCCGGAAGCAAGCCGGAAAGGATATGCGGCAGAAGCAAGATTCCTGAGAGCATATGCCTACTACCTGCTTTATATCTGGTTTGGGCCGGTACCGCTGCGTATATCCACTACGTCTGAAGCCGTGATGGCAAGAGCAACGGATGAACAGATGAAGTCTTTTATAGAAACCGAACTGGCAGCTGCCATCACTGACTTACCGGACCCCGGTAAAGAAGAGGCTTTTGCAAGAGCTAACAAAGGTGCCGCATGGAGTGTATTGGCAAAGTTTTATCTCAATACCCGTCAATGGCAGAAGGCGGCGGATGCTTGTCAACAAGTAGTAAATTTTGGTTACTATCAATTGTTCCCCACTTATCAGAACCTGTTCACCGTAGAGAACGAAGGTAACAAGGAGATGATCATGGTGCATCCCTGCCGGAATCAGGATGGCTTTGGCAACTGGTATTCCGCAGGTGCTTTACCTCCGGGCTTCAAAACATCGGCTCAGATTCCTGCCTATGTCTGGACAGCTTCAATGGCCAACTTTGCCACACAATACAGAATGCGCTCTGCATTCACCAATACATTTGATACTATCAATGACCAACGATCAATACTGCTGCTACGTCACTATGTAAATACTTCCAATGCATGGGTGAATCTGTTGTCCACACCTGACAACGTGAGAAGCCTGAAATATTGGGATAATGCGACTGTAGGTAACCATAGTGGAAACGATGTGCCCATTATACGCTATGCAGATATATTACTGAGCCGTGCGGAGGCATTGAATGAGGTGAACGGTCCTACACAGGAAGCGCTTGATCTGATCAATCAGGTCAGAAAGAGGGCGGGTATTGCCAATCTGACGTTGACAGATGCTACGGGTAAAGACGTGCTCAGAGACCTGATCCTCCGGGAGAGAGCATGGGAGTTCTATAGTGAGGGGCTGAGAAGAGAAGATCTGCTTCGTCATGACAAATTCATTTCACTGGCGAAAGCAAGAGGTATCACTGTTGCCGCCGACAAACACAAGTTATTCCCGATACCTCAGGCAGAAATTGATGCGAACCCGGCCTGTAAACAAAATCCGGATTATTGATCAATAGTATAAGCTAAAGGAAGTATTCAATTATGATTAAACGAAGTATTGCAACTACATGGTTTGTATGCCTGTCTGCATTCGCCTCCTATGGACAGCCCCTGCGTATAGTAACCCGGTAGCGCCGGTAGGTGACCCTGCTTTAACAGTACCGGCAGCTGTTGTTCCTGTTATGGATCAGTGGATGCGGGATACCTACGTGATGACCGGACCGGATGGGTATTATTACATGACGGGTACCACGGCTACACCCGGCCGGACATTCCCGGCGGGTCGTGTACATTGCTGGGATTATAACGACGGACTGTATTTATGGAGATCAAAAAATATGCAGCAATGGGAGCCGATGGGCAGGATCTGGAGTTTTGACAAAGATGCCGCTGCATGGCAGCAAAAGGGAAAAGCGCTGGAGCCGGGCGCCATGTCGCCTAACAAAGACCTCCTTGATTCATTCTATCGTGCTGTATGGGCGCCTGAGTTGCATTACATCAAAAGTAAAAAGAAATGGCTCCTGATCGCCTGTATCAATGGTGGTATCGGCTCTTTTGTGCTGGAAAGTACTTCAGGCAAACCGGAAGGTCCTTACAGAAATATAAAAGGAAACATGTACAAGGCTATCTTTCCAAATATTGATCTCAGTCTTTTTGAAGATGACAACGGTGAGGTATATCTGATTGGTCACAATCATTTTATTGCCCGTATGAACAAAGAGCTGAGTGATGTGGCTGAACCTTTCCGTAAACTGGAAGAAACGCCCTATCCGCAGGAGCCATATATCGAAGGGGTTTTTATTACCAGACATGAAGGAAGATATCAACTGCTGCAAACCATCTGGTCTGTTAAAAAAGCAGACGGTACTTTTTCATACCTGCGGAATGATAAAAACAAGCAGGATTCCTTGTATAGTTATGACGTGGTAGTAGCCGAAGCAGATAACATTTATGGTCCTTACGGTCCGCGGTACGCAGCTATCTTACAGGGTGGTCATAATAATATATTTAAGGATCTTAATGGCTACTGGTGGTCAACAACCTTCTTTAATCCAAGAGGGATCATGGGTACAAAGTTTACTGTAACCTGCAGACCGGGACTGGTTCCTGTAAAATGGACAGATGGTAAATTAAGACCGGATGCAGGTCGTGCGGCTACATTCTATGACGCTCTTAAATCAAATTAAACATGATCAGGAAAATATTTACAGCGCTGATAATGTTGCTTCCGGCCGGTATGTATGGGCAGGAAATAGGCGCTAATTTCAATCATAACCCAGAGGTCATTGATCTGACGTATTTGCGGAAGACACCGGTGAAATGGATTCGTACTACTCCCTATATTTTCGAATATATAAGAGGTGAGAAAGATCCTGCGACTGAACCGGGTTTACAGCAACTGATCGATGCAAAAAAAGCGGGTTACAAAGTGGCTTTCGGGTTTCGCTGGGACTTCCGGAAGTATAAACTACCAATACCTGCGCCGGGTTCTGTAGAAGAGAAAAAATATTTTGCAACGGTGAGTGCCATACTTGATCGGGTGGGCGCTTATATAGATATTTTAAGTTAGGGAATGAGCCTAATCTGGAGACCATGGAGCAGGATTTGCAGGTAAATGCAGCGGGAGTGGTGCCTCTGGTCAGATTCACAGAAAGACTGTTGAATGAAGTAGTAGAACCTTACTACCAGCAACATCCGCAATTGACGCGTCCGGATGTTTATGCAGGGTCATTGCCGGCACTGTTTGAGAAAGAGCAGCAGCAGAAACCGGGTGTATCAGGACTGATCCGGCTGGCTCAGGAGAATAACCATATCAAAGGACTGGCAATCCATCTGCATATCAGCGATTCTCTTGATATGGAAAAGGCTTTCCGTTTTGTCCGCACTATCATGCCGGATAAACCGATCATTGTTCCCGAGTTTTCTCTTTTCCGCTTGTACAATCATCATGTGTCTGACGAATTGGGGAGTACCGACGCTGGTATCACTTTTGCCCGTAAATACAATTACCCGGCAAACATGAAGTTGTACGAGTGGTATAGCAAAGCCAATACAGAGAAGGTGAGCGCAGCCGAATGGGAGGGCATGTTTGCTTCCCGCTCATGGTTTCCGCCACATTTTATGAAGACCTATTACCGGTACTTCCGGGAATATGGTGTTGCGTTGGCCACTTACGGCTATCTTAGTCAGTCTGCACCGGCAAAAGTCACTCCCGGCACGGGGATATGGTTCGTTAATCCGATATTTCCGATGAAAAGCCTGCAACGGGAGCCTGACGGATCCTACACGCCTAATCCGCTATGGTTTAATGATTTTGTAGATATTGTGAATTATGGAGCAAAGAAATAAATACCGTATCATACTATTATTGTCAGCACTGTTCACGCTCGTAGTATCGGGTGTAGTTGCCCAGTCGAAACCCAACATCATTATTTTGTATGCAGATGATCTGGGGTATGGTGATGTGGGTTGTTATGGGGCAAAGGCTGTCAGGACACCTGAGATTGATCGTCTTGCGGGTAAGGGATTGCGATTTACAGACGCACATTGTACGGCGGCAACCTGTACGCCGTCAAGGCTGTCATTACTCACAGGAACCTACGCTTTCCGGAAGAAGGCCGCTATTCTGCCCGGTGATGCGCCCTTACTGATTCCACCGGCTACGCATACTTTACCACGTATGTTACAGCTGGCAGGATATACAACCGCTGTAATCGGCAAATGGCATTTAGGTTTAGGAAACGGTGTCATTAACTGGAATGAGGCGATAACACGCGGACCGAATGAGATCGGTTTGACTATTCATTTATTATTCCTGCCACCACTGACCGGGTACCCACTGTCTTTGTGGAGAATGGGAAGGTGCCCGACCTTGATCCCAATGATCCTATTGCAGTAAGTTATGCGGCTATGATCGGGGATGAGCCTACCGGATTGTCAGATCCTCAGTTGTTGAAGCAGAGGGCAGATACACAACATAGCAATACCATTATCAATGGTATCAGCAGGATTGGTTTTATGACTGGCGGTAAACGTGCCAGATGGGTAGATGAAGAGATACCGATGGTATTGAATGGAAAGGCGAAGGACTTTATAACAGAGCATAAAGACAAACCGTTTTTCCTGTACTATCCTTTTCCCAATATACATGTGCCGCGTACGCCCAATCGAAAATTTGCAGGTACTACTGCACTCGGTGCCCGTGGAGATGTTATTGCAGAAATGGACTGGTTGGTAGGAGAGATCACGCAGCTATTGGATTCATTGGGGATTACGAAGCAAACATTGATCATATTCAGTAGCGATAATGGTCCTGTGCTGGATGATGGCTATGAGGATCTTGCAGGAAAACTGAATAAGGATCATCGGCCGGCAGGAAT
This sequence comes from Chitinophaga pinensis, assembly GCF_007896845.1. GTDB lineage: Bacteria > Bacteroidota > Bacteroidia > Chitinophagales > Chitinophagaceae > Chitinophaga > Chitinophaga pinensis_C. The sequence goes on from NZ_VOHS01000091.1 coordinate 10,319, forward strand.
ATTCCGCGGTGGAAAATACAGCGCTTTTGAAGCAGTACACGAATGTCAACAATCATTTCATGGCCCGGTACCATACAGCCCGGTGTTTCATCCGCTTTGTGTTCACAGGTAGATCTGATGGCTTCTTTTGCGGCATTAACAGGACAACAGCTACCGGCAGGTGCTGCACAGGATAGTCAGAATACACTGGACGTGTGGCTGGGTAAATCAAAACAGGGAAGGAAATACCTGCTGGAAGAGTCTTATACACTTGCGCTGCGGGATAAGAGGTGGAAGTATATCGCACTCAGACGACGCCCACGCCTGACTGGATGAAAAACAAGAAAATAGCAACCGGACTGGCCCCTGTAGAGCAGCTGTACGATCTGCAAAAGGACCCGGGCGAGACACACAACCTCGCCAGCCAGCATCCGGAAATCATAAAGACATTGAAAGCTGAACTGAAAAATTGACACTATGAAAGCGCGGTATGTATTATTATCATCATTGATCATTTTGTCTTCCTGCACAGGAAGTCGTAAGAACAACAAGACAACGCTCAGCAAGGACGATAGACCTAATATGTGCTGATACTGGCAGATGATCTGGTTACTCGGATCTTGGCTGTTACGGTGGGGAAATACAAACACCCAATCTCGATTATCTGGCAGCAAATGGACTACGATTCCGTCATTTTTACAATACTTCCCGTTGTTGTCCTTCAAGGGCTTCACTGTTGACAGGTTTGTATAATCAGCAGGCAGGCATCGGCGAGATGACAACTGCAAGAACAGAGCCCGGATATCGTGGCTATATAACTGATAATACGGTTACACTGGCAGAGGTGCTGAAAGATGCCGGTTATCATACCGCCATGTCAGGCAAATGGCATGTATCTAATACCGTCGAACAGTCTACACCTGCTGAACAATTGAAATGGTTGAATCATCAGGCATCACATCCTTACTTTTCACCGGTAGAACATACCCTGTAAACAGAGGATTTGAAAAGTATTACGGTAATATTTTGGCGTAGTAGATTACTTTGATCCTTTCAGTCTGGTGAATGGTACAACACCCGTTGAAAGCGTCCCTAAGGACTACTATCATACTGACGCGATCAATGATACCGCTGTCAGCTACGTCCGGGCGCTCAGTAAAGAGGATAAGCCTTTCTTCCTGTATGTGGCCCATACAGCACCGCATTGGCCTTTGCAGGCATTGCCGGAAGATATCAAAAAATACGAGCAGACTTATAAAGGAGGCTGGGATGTAATCCGGGAAGCCCGTTATAAAAGGATGGTTGCACAGGGGCTTATTGATCCGAAAAACTACGCCGATGTCTCCCCGTATTAATAATCAGCTGAGCTGGGATAAGAACCCGGATAAAGAGTGGGATGCACGGGCGATGGCAGTACATGCTGCGATGGTTGACCGTATGGATCAGGGTATTGGCCGGCTTATTCAGACATTACGGGAAACGGGCAAGCTTGATAATACGATCATCATCTTTTTGAGTGATAATGGTGCCAGTCCGGAGAACTGTATGCGATACGGACCCGGCTTCGATCGTCCGGGGCAAACAAGGGATGGGAAAGAGATCAGTTATCCGGTAAAAAAAGATGTATTACCCGTCCGCAGACGACTTTTGCTTCCATCGGTGAGCGTTGGGCCAATGTTGTAAATACGCCGTATCAATACGCGAAAGCACAGTCTTATGAGGGAGGCGTTCGCACTCCTATGATCGCTTACTGGCCAAAAGGCATTAAAGCGAAAGGCGCATTTGCAGACCAGCTCGGACACGTAATGGATTTTATGCCTACTTTCCTGAGCGTGGCAAAAGCCAGCTATCCACAAACTTACAAGGGACATAATATCACCCCTACAACTGGTATCAGTTTGTTGCCAGCCTTCGAAGGAAAGCAGCAGGCAGGGATGATGTGTTGTATAACGAACATTTTAACGCACGTTATGTACGTGAGGGTGACTGGAAACTGGTGTCCTTATCTGGTGATTCTACCTGGCACCTGTATAAGATAAATCAGGATGAAACAGAACTGAATGATCTGGCAGCGCAACATCCGGAAGTAGTCTCCGTATGGCCGCACAATGGAGGCTATGGGCCGGCACACACAATGTTTTTCCTAAACGGGTAAAAAGTAACAAACCATCAAAAGTAAATGTATGTTCATCAGAAACGTAGTCATATTCATCGCCTGTAGCCTGTTATCTGTCACTACAGTCCCGCACAGAGTAAATGGTCTGCCGCCAAAGCAAAGGAATGGTACGCACAACAGGGTTGGCTCAGGGAAGTAACTTCCAGCCCTCTACTGCCATCAATCAGCTGGAAATGTTCCAGCCGGAGACATTTGATACCGCCACTATCAATCGCGAACTCGGCTGGGCAGAAAACCTCGGCTTCAACGTGATGCGGGTATACCTGCATCATCTGTTATGGACTGCTGATAAGGCCGGATTTAAGAAAAGACTGGATACTTATCTGACGATCTCTTCCAGACATCATATCAAAACCCTGTTTGTATTCTTTGATGATTGCTGGAATGACACGGCATGGTTAGGAAAACAACCGGAACCTAAAACAGGGTACATAATTCTGGCTGGGTAAGGGATCCCGGTAACGATGATATATACGCATCCCGATACATTGAAGGTATTGGAGGCCTATGTAAAAGATGTACTGACGACTTTCAAAAACGATCATCGCATTCTGTTGTGGGACCTCTATAATGAGCCCGGCAACAACAAACAGCTTGGTAAAAGCATGCCATTATTGCAAAAGGTATTTCAATGGGCCGGTGAAGTAAGACCCTCACAACCCATATCGGCAGGTGTATGGAATGACGGGCCGGCATTTAAAGAACTCAACAGGTTTCAGCTGGAGAATTCTGATGTAATCACTTATCATAATTATGCGTACATTGACAATCATCGGCATACCATTGATACATTGAGGAAGTATGACAGACCTTTGATCTGTACGGAGTATATGGCCAGAAGAAATGCAAGCCTCTTTCAACTGATCCTGCCCTTGCTCAAAGATGAAATGTAGGTGCTATCAACTGGGGATTCGTAAGTGGAAAAACCAATACGATCTATGCCTGGGATACGCCGATGCCGGATGGTAAAGAACCACAGCTTTGGTTTCATGATATCTACAAAAGGATGGTACGCCATTCAGTAAAGATGAAGAAGCCTTTATTCAAAAGTTGTGTAAATAATACGTGTATGTTAATGTGAGGTGTTGTCCGCCATATAAATAAGGACAAATATGAGCCGATGAAGCAGCTTATCTTTTATTGCCTGATTTTCCTTTGCTATCAGGCCAGCGGACAGCAGATACGTTTCCGGAACTACTCTGTAGCAGAAGGGCTGCCTTCCAGTACGGTGCGTACTATCGCACAGGATGATCAGGGCTATCTCTGGTTTGGAACAAAGAACGGGATTAGTCGTTTTGATGGATACCAGTTCAGAAACTTTCAGTATAAAAAGGATGACTCTACCTCTCTCGGCAATAACTTTTTACATTGTATTACCCGCGTAGACGTACACATCTGTGGATAGGAACTGAATGTGGGGTATATATACTTGATCTGGAAAAAGAACACTTTTCTCATTTCGGTTCACCGAAAGAGAAAAGTGTTTTGATATTATGCGTGATAAAGATGGCATGATATGGTTTACGTCACGCATGAACGTCTTATACCGCTATGATCCCCTGAAGAAGGATTTACATAATTTTAAGGCAGGCAATTCTCATTTTCCGTGATCAGGTGACGAAGCTGGCACGATGATGATGGCAATATCTGGATCGGAACATATGGAAACGGTATAGACATTTATAACCCATCAACAGGATCATTTACCAATTTGCATACAGGTACAAGCGGATTGAGTAATGACTTTATCAATACCATCTATAAAGGACAGACGGTATTATGTGGATCGGTACGATGAACGGCGGCTTGTGTAATGGGATCCTGTTCAGCGGAACTTTCAGGTTACCGTAATAATGGAAGTCCTTATTCCATCAATGATGATATAGTAAGGGCCGTGTGTCAGGTATCGCCGGACAAGATATATGTAGGCACGGAAAAGGGCTGAATGTGCTGGATATTGCTACAAACAGATTTACGGCGTACATGAA
>NZ_VOHS01000092.1 GCF_007896845.1 Chitinophaga pinensis
CTCTCATAATATAGCTACCACACCTGTATCACTGGCAATAATCCTGATCGCACTACAGGCGATGGCATATCCTTATTACTAGTTCCTTATGCGCTTCCATTTGATTGTAATTATACACGTACTCAATTCCTGATCCTCTTTCTGAGATTTCGCATCGCCTTTCCATGCTATTTTTAAAAGCCGCCACCTCATTTTTAGGATTGACAACCGCAGCATTATGCGTTTCACTCCAGGCAGCCAATTGTAGCAACAACGGCACCAGATCCACACCCTTTTGCGTCGGATAATACAAGAACTTCGATTTATTCACCGGTTGAAACCTCCTTGACAATAAACCCATTCTTTACCAGTTCATCCAGTCTGTCTGCAAGGATGGTCCTTGCTATCTTTTCATCCGAAAGGAGAAACTCACCAAGGAATTAATCTCAAAGAATAACAGATCTCTCATGATCAGTAAAGTCCATTTATCCCCCAATACATCCAGCGTACAGCTGATAGGACAATCCGATCTCATCGTGTTGCTTTCATACCGTACTCCTCTTTATAGTGAAACAAAACATGCAATCAATATTGTAATCAATGCTACAAAACTACAAAAAAAGTAGTAGCAAAATACTACTACTTAATTGGTTTGGTAAAACGACATAAAAGCCTCTCTGCTTTATGCAAAAGAGGCTGACAACTTGTTTTGGGGTTCGTGAATGAAAGCCTTTAAAAATATCAGTAATGTGGTAGCGGTTATAGCAGGCAATTTTAAACAAGCCTTACGCGTATTGGCCGGTAAGTCTGCTTGTCAGCTGTAACAGGAAATCAGCCGGGGGAGGTCCGGCCGGGGCTTTGACAACGGTATAGTGGCAGATGCTGTACTAAATTCCATAAAATACCCCCAGAAAGCTCCGGGTGTCAGCAGTGTAATGAAATGCAATTGTCACTGATAATACTGAATGCGTGTGCAACCAGCGGGGCGCAAAAATAACGTCTCCGGGGCCTGCAATATGCGTTTTATCGCCAATGCGAAACTGACGGTGCCTTCCAGTACATAAAGTTTCATCCTCGTTTTCATGCACGTGGCAAGGTGGTTCTGATCCCTGAGGCAATACCATTTCAACAAAGCAAAACTTCCGCCTGTTTGTTCCGGGGAAACCAGGGTCTTAAAATATCCACCATGATATTCACGATAAGCCGTAGTCGCCACCGCAGGCTCAATGGAGTTTGTGTCCTTCATACGATTTAATTATCCTTTTGGGGGTTGAATGAATAGCTGATGACCATCATCAACTTTTAAGTCGAAGGCAAACTTCGGCACCTAAATCGGTAAACGCAAACTGTGTCGGCATATAACCGCTTATATCGACAAATGACCTGTTTAGATAGTCCGACGGAGGTATCATTATTTTATTTGGAGGAGCGATAAGCCCTATAACCTGAGGCGCTTCTGGCAATCTGCCTTATAATGACGGCCGATCGGCAGTGCCTTACCATTACCTGCAATAATTGGCATTATAACTTTCTATCTTATTTAGGGGAACTATAAAGGAGCGGTGAATTCTCATAAAATCATCCATAGGTAGTAACTTTTCTACTACACTGATCTTTTGCTTTGCAGAAAGTACCTGATTTTTCAATATCACTTTCACATAATCTTTAAAGCTTTCAATCCAGATAATATCAGCAGTATCAATCTTCACAACCCTGCGATCTATGCGCAGATAAAGATAATGAGGCTGTGCATTAACTACAGATGGTTCAGCAATGCTGTGTTCGTCTGCTACGGGCGCCTTAAACACGTTAATCACCTTCCCGATCGCTTTAAAAAAACGTTCAAAGGGGATGGGTTTTAATAAGTAATCAACGGCATTTAAATCAAAGCCATCAACGGCAAACTCCTGATAAGCCGTTGTGAATATAACCCTCGGTGGACTTGACAGACTTTTGATAAAATCAATACCACTAATACCGGCATTTTAACATCCAGAAAAATCAGGTCGATTGACTCTTCCTGCATCACACGAAAGGCCTGTAAAGCCGAATGGCAACAGGCTATTACCTCCAGTTCGGAGAACTCTGCGGCATATTTCTGAATAATTTCTATCGCATGCGGTTCGTCGTCAACGATAATTGTTCTGATCTTCTTCATGATCACTTATACACTAATCAGTTAATTCAATTTCCAGTATTGAGATGAAACAATCCTCTTCATCATAGGCCTGCAATGTATGGCGGCCCGGGTATAACAGCTCCAGCCGTTTACGTACATTGGCCAGCCCTATCTTTGAATAGTGTATGGCAGGTTTTGCTGGAACTGTCTCCGGTTTGCTGTTAGACACATTAAAGGTAAGTTTGTCTCCCTTTGTCCGTAGCTCAATATTAATCCAGGACACTCTTCGGTCTCACTCACACCATGCTTAAATGCGTTTTCTACCAGCGGCAACAACAGCAACGGTGCAATTTGCTGCATCCCGTCTTCCAGATTAACATTGACATTCAGCTCCAACCTTTCTTCGTATCTGATCTTTTCCAAAGCAATATAACTGTTGAGAATTTCAAGATCTTTCCCAATGACACGAATGCTGTGTTGCACTCATATAACATATAACGAAGGATCTTAGACAGCCCCAATATCACATCTGGCGTCTGTGCAGATTGTGTCAGCGATAAAGCATAGAGATTATTAAGTGTGTTGAACAGGAAATGCGGATGTATCTGACTCTTAAGGAAATTCAACTCTGCTTGTGTGGCCGCATCCCTCTTCTCATACCACATTTTAATAAACTTGATGGAAACTCCTATCCAGACGACCGAATTACTGCCAACAAATGCAGAAGCAATTTCAGCAGGTTGAAAGAGTCTTTCTACAAATGCGCCCCGGGCAATGCGCCATTTGAAATCATTCGCCGGATCATCACTCACGGATTGAAAAAATGGATCTACCAACAAAATATCTATTGTGCGGAACAATAAGGTGGCCAGTATCGTACAGACCAGACAGGCTATAAATAATCTGACAAACTGGTGTCGAAAAAAATACCGGGGAATAATGTAGTACGATAATCCGTAGAAATAAAAGCATGAACAGGGACCACCATGAGTACTGCAGGCAGTGCAATCAGATAATGTCCATGCAACTGCGCACCAAATATAACGGTGATCAAAGCAATGTTAACAAACCAAAAAAGTAAATGCCGGAGATATTTTGCCTTCATTACCTGAAATATTACTATCAAATATATGCATCTGCCGATATTTCAGGCGCTTTGTCGATTAACGACCGGTCTGCGGCGACAAACAACAGTGCGGATGCACATTAAACCAACTATTATCTGCTTTCAACAAAATCAGGGCGAGTCCTCTGCCGGTCCCTGATTATCTTTTATCCAAAGCAACATATTCTTCAGTTCCTCCATCCGGCTTTCCGCCATCATCACTTTTTCCATCTGCAAACACCTGCTTTGGGTGTCCTGTACATGCAAAGCGTCAAACTGCTTTTGCTGCACATCCAGATCTTTTGCCGTCTTCTCCATACTCAGCCTGGCATACCGGTCTGCATCTCTACGGTTACGCATACTCAAAAGATTGCCTGCTATCAGGTATTCGCCCAATCCATCATCAGGCGCTAATCCTGCAATGCTTACACCACAAAACAAGGCCATTTCATAGTTTTTGGCATGTGACGCTGCATGACCAAGCTGTGCCCAATTCTCCCGCGTCAGACAAATAAGATAAGGATCCATCACCCCTTCAGGGAAGTTTTCCTGTATCAGTTGCTTGAAAATTTCCAGTTTCGGACTCCACATTTCTGCCCGGTATACATACAACTGTGCCGATAAAAACATCTTTGCAAAAGCTTTTTTGACCAGATCAGGGAGCGACTGACTGGCCGCCTGTCTCATAGCTATATTAAAGTAAGTAAAGGCCAGCGAATAAAATTCTGGATTACGATTTATCAGTAATGTTGCGCCAATACTATAATGTAGCCATGCATTTGTCGCCTCATGCGGAAATCGTGCGATCAGCTGCGTAAATACCTGTGGCGTATCAAAACTGGTAATACCAACCAGCACTTTCGAAAATTCTTTGTCTGCTATATGCAATCCATTATCAGACTGCGCTGCTATTCCTAATGCATTACGACCGGGCAGTAAGAAAAATCTTCGGGCCACAGATCCTGAAAATGAACACGGCCCGGTACATTTACATGCGTATTCAGACTGGTCCAGTGATGCGTCACCCGGTCTGATATTAATACCATATCAAACTCCGCGCATAACCATTTTAATTCTTCTGCAGGGAGTGTGAGCATCCACTCCGGATCCGCGCGGTAACGATTGGTACAGGCCGCGAAGCATATACTGTCTCGTATCCCCCACTTATCCACAAGATTAAAACCCTCTGTCAGACGTAAATGCTTTAAAGTATTAATCAGGTTATGATCGGGCAAGGGACGGGGATTTTCTTCAGTTGCTGCATGTCTGGGTGATGCTGCATGGAAGAATATGGAGTTCATCCGCATAAGCGCAACTCTCTCTTCAAATACGGGGTCGCGTTTACGCGCATCTCTTTGGGGCATCTCATTTGTTGACATAACAATAGTTAACCGACATTTGTGTAAATACAATACTTGTCACTACACCATTGACGTAACGCTCCTCCATCCAACCGGTAAAAGAAACGGAAACAATATTCATAATAACCGGATTCCGAGGCGGATACGGTCACCTTTATCTGTAGTGGTGGTTCTGAAGATGAAAATGTGTAGTAGATCTCCGGATCAGTATGAAAAAAATTACCGCTTTCCGAAATGAGATATTGTGTTTTACCATCTTCACGTACCGCTCTCCGGGCAGGCATAGGCCCATTGTGGGTAAGCTCAACAAAGAAGCGAAGTGGCTCCATCATACCGGCTCCGATAATGGCATCAACATTTGCCTGAGACTCAAAAAAGGATCAGGTCCTTTCTGTATATCAAGGAGACAAATATCAACATGCTCCAGTACGATCTGTTCATTGCCCTTCCGGTTATGACTAATGGTAAAGGAGACTTTCATGCCATCTACAAACACAGGCCGCTTTCCATCACGGGCGGTGAGTGGCGGCGGAGATCCTTCCAGTGGCGCCAGACTTAAAGGAAAGGATGGCGTAGACACCGATAAATTGACGCCGAATGCTTCCTTGAGCTTATCCAACGCAGTGCCCACTCCGGGAATAAATGCGCCCGGTATGGCAGCTATGCGAATAATAGGATCTGTAATACGTTCTGCAATGGTGCGGACTGTCCCGGCAAAACCTTCTGGTTGGGGTAATTGTTGTTGGTCCCATGCTGTGCTTTTCATGGTGGGTGGGGTTTATACTTATAACTAAGGTAGCACAATAACAGCAATGATCCGTAAAATAAGAAAGAGGATAACTACCTGCCGGTAACTATCCTCTCTGCTGTGACCTCGTCTGGATTCAAACCAGAAACCTTCTGATCCGTAGTCAGATGCTCTATTCAGTTGAGCTACGAAGCCATTCCCGTTTTGGGATTGCAAATGTGCGAAAAAAAATCAAACTTCCAAAAAGAGTTTTTTATTCCGGAGAATTAGATCTCACCATTGAACTGATAGCATCCATCTATACAGACACACTATTTCGTTGAAGCACTTTGTATGCCGGTCAGTTCACTTTGAAACTGCGCCACCCCAATCTTACCGCTTGCAAAGCGATGCTCGAGTTGAAAGAGCTGCTCTTTCTGCGTATGTGGTCTGTTATAAATAGCGGCAAGGATCTCCGCTTCTCCGGTTAAAGGCTGCGTCACATGTTGCCGTGTGCGGAATGCCTCATAGTACCTTATACCTAAGGTACGTAAGGACGTCGCATTGAAGTGCAACCCATCAGGATTACTACTCAGACCTGCCGCCGTCGCATAATAACAAAGCGCCTGTGTCCGGGCATAATGCCACAACGCCTCATTGATCAACGGATAAGCAGCGAAATAGTTTCCATAGATACCACTGGTCAGAAAATCTCCCAATCCGCCAATAATGAATGGTACATCAGTGACATGCAATTCCAGTCGCAAGGTATCCACGATTACCTTTAGCTTGTCTTCATACACTAACGCTTTTTCCGGAGAACAGTCACTTTCTCCCTGATGCCATAGTATACCGGCTAAAGTACTGCTACGTTGCGCCAGTTTTGCCTGTGTGAGGGCATGATCAAACAAGGCACCGCCGGGTGACCAGTCATCCAGACTCGTACCACCGTCTGCACAGGGGATGAATCCGATCTCCTCGTCAGGATGATCTTTGCGCCACGCAGCACCAAAGCTACCTGCGAGACCGATTCCGGCACTGGAACGATCATTATGAACCGGTTCCGTCATTAACTGCCATCGGCCGTTCCGGAGCACTTTTATGCCCTCATTGATAATAGCAGGTACTTCATGGTGATAACCACGACCCGCCATATTCGATTGTCCTATTAATAAAAAAGATGCGATCATTTATTTTGCTGTTTTACTCCATCCCGATGCTTCTACGGAAAGAATACCATGCCAGTTGTTTAATATCATTCTGCGCAATATCGCCCGATTGATAGGCCTGTACAGTGACTGAGATCATTTGAATGAACAATAGTCTTATCCATGCAGCATTTACCTGTTCACTGATCAGTTGCCTGCGTTGTAGTGCAGGAATCAGCTGAAACCAGTTATCCCGGGTAGTTTCATAGGTCGTGTTTTGCGGAATACCTGTTGCCTTATTGGCCTCTGGCTGACTTAACAACTTATGCAGAAAGATATACCGTACACCACAGTCGATCCCGGCATATAACATTTGCTCTAATTGTAGTAAGGGATCCTCTGTACTGCCACAGGCTTGTAACATCGCCGCCTGCCAGGTCCGTAGCATATCCTCCCGGCAGGCTTCAATCAGCTCCGCCCGGTCAGTAAAATACCGGTGCAGGGTGCGGCGGCTTAAATCTGTCCTTTCTGCGATCTTATCTAATGGGGAAGAAAAGTCTTCATTTAAGACGATAATGGCAGCGTCAATGATCTTTTGCCTCGTGTCCATGACGCAAAAATAGGAAATATGTCACAACAATGTGACATCAATCTATAAAATAGTGAAAATGCCGCCTAAGCTGGTTATTTTGTAAAATGAAGCGCAACTGTCCCTGATGAAAGTACTTTGGACGCAACAAGTTTTAACTGCAGCCGCTGCTGCAAATGGGTAATGTCTAACAATCTTCTACCTTCTCCGACAATAATCGGCTGAATGACAAAATAATACTCATCAACCAGATCCTGTGCAATCAGCTGTGAAGCCAGATCGACTCCACCCAACGCAATCTTTTTCCCCGGTTCCTGCTTTAATTTTTGTAATTCTTCTGCAGGATTTGCCCTGACAATCCTCGTCCTCGGATCATCAACATGCGTCAATGACCGTGACACGACGATTTTATCTATAGCATCAAAGGTGGTTGCAAAATCATTCATTGACTTTGTTCCGCCGGAATGGTTCTTTGCGATATCAGGCCAGAAAGGCACCATTAATTCATAGGTTTTACGGCCGTAGAAAACCAGATCAACACCCTTCAGCAAGTTTGTAAAGTAATCATGTACTTCCTCATCACTGTTTGACTTAGTATGGTCAACACAGCCATCTAATGTCATATTGATTGAAAAGATTACACTTCCCATTGGATTGCTTTTTATGAAATTAGCCATTTTTTCACATCGAAACATCCTCCGGCACCCCTTACGGTAATATCTGCGGACGCCTTGCTGCCTGCGCTCTTCCCAATGCTTTACTTAGCCGCTTATACCTGAACAAAGCTGCTAGCGATACAATCGCCACAACCGTCAGGGTGGTATATATCCACGCAGGTATAGGCATGGGGTCACCTTTCGCATAAGAATGCAAACCCGACAGATAATAGTTTACACCAAAGTAAGTCATGATGACGGTGGAAAAGGATACGACAGACAAAAAGTTAAACAGAAATTTACTTTGCATACCCGGAATAAGTCTGGCATGCAGCACAAAGGCATATACGATAACAGATATAAAGGCCCATGTTTCTTTGGGATCCCAGCTCCAGTAACGCCCCCAACTCTCATTTGCCCACATGCCACCTAAAAAGGTACCACAGGTGAGCATGAATATTCCAATGATCATCGACAGCTCATTGACAATGGTCAGTTCCCGTAACGACTTTTCTATAAAGCCCCTTCTCGCCGGATTATTAACAATATGCAGCAGTAAGACAAACATGCCCAGTAATGCACTGAGTCCCAGAAATCCATAGCTGGCCGTAATGATAGCCACATGGATCATCAGCCAGTAAGACTTCAGAACGGGTACCAGCGGTGTGATCTGTGGATTCATCTGCGCACCGCCATGCGCAAAGCCCATTAAAATAACAGCAATCAATGCTCCGGCAGCCGGAATATAGGAATTACTATTACGGTACAAAAGTAGTCCCGAGACAAGACCGATAAGACTGATAAACATGACCGCCTCGTAACCATTACTCCACGGAGCATGACCCGAAATATACCATTGCACTACCAGACCAGCTATCTGCAACAGCGCAGCTATTACCAGCAATGTTATCAGACTCCGGATAAATAATGCAGGACTTTGCCGCGCTTAAACATGGCAACAAACGATACCCCCAACAGTACAGTTCCGATTACTGCGTACAATAACATCAATTTAAAAAACAGGTTCCACGAGTTGAACCTGACCTCCCAGTTCAGCTTCGTCTGTGAAGGCATCACCGCGGCGCCTGCCGAGCGTTGCAAGGTGCTGAGTGCCTGTAACACCTGATCAGCTTTGTGCCAGTCACCATTTCTCCGCGCATGTTGAACTGCCTGAAAGTAGGCCATCACCAATTCCTCTCCCTTGTTCTGTGGCACCTGCATCAGACTGACCGCTGTCCAGCTGTTATTGCTATCACTGCGAACAGGTAAGATCCGCAGGTACATTCCGCTTAAAAGCGCCTGAACGACCTGCATTTTGTCGTTCAACTCAATGACTTCCTTATCATAATTATCCTGATCAGCTGCTCTTCTGGCAAACGCGGTGTTATACTCCTGCTCCAGTAAAAAATGTGCCTCCCCTGCTGTATCCACCGTAAGCAGCTGCATGATAGTGGTGAATCCCTCTGCATTTGCTTTTACGCGACTTAAAAGCGCTTTCCCACCACGCTCATTTACTTTTATCAGCGGTACATTCACATTCAGCAGGATTCGTCGTTACCGCCAGCAGGAACTGGTTAGCATCAAATGTATAATAGCTGTCATGGCGATAAAGTTTTCTGAGTATCTCCAATGCCAGCGTATTCGCAGGCTCAATCCTGCCATCAATATGGGACCGCGAGGTAGCCAAAAGAAGCGGCGTGCGCTTTGTCAGGTACATTCTCCGGTACTGGTTGCGCATAACCTGATACCCCACATAGCAAACCGGCAACGAGTATCATCAATCCCTTTTTTGAAGATGCAGCGCTTAACTGTTGTCGCAAAATATGAAACCTTGTCCCGCGCCAGAACAGGGTAAAGAACATGCCAACAAACAACATCACATAACCGATATAAGTCAGCTTGTACCGGTGACATCATGATTCACAGATAATATCGTTCCCTTTTCATCGGCATCATAACTGCTTTGGAAAAACCGGAACCCACCATAATCCAGTGTATGATTCATGTAAATATTATACGGTATCAGACTACCGGCATCATTGACAGTCACCTGCGATGAAAAAGACGACGGTGCATTACTACCGGGATATTTTCCAAGCTTGAATTTGTCCAGATGAATATAGAAAGGCGTATAATAATACCGGGAACCTATCCCATATCAATCTTCATATC
>NZ_VOHS01000093.1 GCF_007896845.1 Chitinophaga pinensis
GAATCTTTCGCCGGAGAAACTTTATTAGGGACTGTAAAACAGCCATTATTGAATTAGTCGCCAATGCATGGGATGCAGGTGCCACTGAAGTAAATATTGAATGGCCTGAAAGTGATGGCCAGAAATTTTCTATTGCTGATAATGTCACGGAATGACAGAGCAGCAATTTTTAACACGCTATAGAAAACTTGCGTATAACAGGTATAGAGAGCAGGGGCCTTACGCTGAAGTACCTCCTTTAAACATGGCAATTGTATCTAAACGTAAAACGTTTGGGCGAAATGGTAAAGGACGGCTGGCAGCATTTGCATTTGGTCAAAATTTTAAAGTCAGCACTTTCAGGGACGGTTGGGCAAATGTCTTTCAGGTTGATCGCGATATTGAACATACACTTGTATTTCAGAAAACTATTGATAGTAGAGAGGTGTCGGGACATGGTACGGAGATATTTATTGAGAATGCGGCCAAACCTAACCTTAGTAGTGAGGACGCCCGCAAGGAAATTGGTATGCGTTTTCTGACAGATCCATCATTGGTAAGTGTAAATGGCGTTTTCGTGACATTCAGGGACGTACCTGAGGAGAATATTAATTATCTGGAGGTGGAAGTGACGAATGTAGGGAAGTTCAGTATTAAAGTTATCGACGTACAAACCAGCGATAAACGACGCAGCAACATGGAATTGCCTGGCATGTGAAAAATCGTATAGTGGGAGAATGTACGTGGAAAGGTAGTGGTAGTGAGTATCTTATTGATGGAAGAAAGACCTTTGCTAAACGTTATATATACATAATCAACGCCGATTGTCTGGAAGAGGCGGTGTTACCTGATGGACAGGATTCTATCCTTCCAATGAGCGATATAAGAATGCCTTACCTGTTATACATGACAGCATAAAAGAACATCTGCTGGAATTATCGAAGAGCCAGCGGGAAGAGACTTTCAGAGAATAGAAGCAGCCAACAGAACTGCATTGACACAAATGGGGCTGGTCTCCCGCCAGAAATGGGAGCGATTCATGAAAAATGTACAGGAAGATTGTCCGCATTACTGCTGATGTGAAAAATTAGGTAGTTTACTTGCCAGATTAGAAACATCTGATTCCAAATATGAGTTGATATCAACTTTGGCGGGTCTTCTACTGAACAGTTGGAGGGGTTGACCAATATGCTGACAAAGTGGGAAATTGATTTTGCAAAAATTGTTTTAGATGAGATAGAGTACAGAACGATTCTCCTTGAGAAATTGCAGATGAAGCTATTAAGTGAATTAACTGATGAAGTGCAGGATTTACAACCATTGTTTCATCGGGCTCTATGGATTTTCGGACCAGAATATGAAACGATTGAATACACTTCCAATCAGGGAATGACAAAGGTTATTCAGGATTTATTTGGTGTTGACAGGCTCAAAGGCTCAAGAAACAGACCAGACTTTGCCATTTTGCCGGATAGCACAGTAGGTATGTATAGTTTTTCAAAATATGATATGGAAGGTGCTGAAATTGGCATTGATAGACTGACTATTGTAGAATTGAAGCGCCCCGGTGTATTAATAGATGATGAGCAGAAATCGCAGGCATGGAAATATGTAACAGAGTTATTAAAAAAGGCCTTCTAAAGAGTTACTCAAAAGTAACCTGCTTTGTGCTTGGATCTGACATTGATCCGACAGAAGACGGTGTTAGAATATAAAGACGGAAGCGTATTAATATGGGCACTTGATTATGACACTGTGATGAAAAGAGCAAAGAGCCGATTGTTGAAATTGCATGATAAAATAAGAAATGCGTCGTTTTTAGAAGATGTGAGAATTCAACAATATCTGATTGAAAAGGCTCAAAGTGAACTGGTCTTGTTTTGACCATCGGTTCTGCTGTTTACCCCTAAATAATTTCAAACCTTATCAGTCATCTGATAAGGTTTTTCATTTCCCCGCCTTCTCAACAAACAATATTCCGCCTTCTCAACAAAACATCCAACCCACCTTTCTCCCGAATTTTGCCCTAAACAAACCACTAAACAATGACCAACAGCTCAAACAACTACAACGGCGCTCTCCAACGCCCTGTCAACTCAGGCTTCGACGCCGCATCAACAGCAACTGACGTTATCAAAGGCCTCAACCTCCATGGAAAAGCAGCGATCATTACCGGTGGTTATTCAGGCATTGGTCTGGAGGCCGCAAAAACACTGGCTAATGCAGGTGTAGCAGTATACATTCCAGCCCGAAGCAGGGAGAAAGCAGAAAACAATCTCGCAGGCATCCCCAATGTAACAGTACTGGAAATGGACCTGATGGATCCTGCTTCAATAGACGCTTTCGCGGAGCAATTTCTGGCACTGAACAGACCTTTGGATATGCTGATCAATAATGCAGGCGTCATGTGGACGCCGCTCAGACGTGATGCCCGTGGGTATGAATCACAGTTCTCTACCAACCACCTCGGACATTTCCAGTTAACCGCCCGTCTCTGGCCGGCTATAAAAAGCGCAAAGAATGCGAGAATTGTAAACGTATCTTCCTGGGACATCACATGGCATCAATAGATCTGAATGATCCGAATTTTGACCATCAGCCGTATGATCCTTCGGTATCCTATGCAAGGGCGAAACAGGCGAATGTGTTATTTGCCGTAGAACTGGACAAACGGGCACAGGCACACGGGGTAAGGGCCTATTCTTTACATCCGGGGGCTATTGCGGTGACCGACCTTGGCAGGGACATATCTGAGGAAGGTTTCAGAGCGCTGGGCGTTTATGACGAGGAGGGCAATTTCCGCCACGATCCTTACAATGGATATAAGACGCTGGGTGAAGGTGCATCTACTACAGTGTGGTGCGCTACAAGCCCTAAACTGGCAGATATAGGGGGCGTATATTGTGAGGATACAGAAGTCGCTCGGATCGATCAGGCCTGGCAGGGCTTCAAATCAGATAAGTTTGAAATGACCAAAGGGGTGACAGCTGAAGCCGTAAACGGTGAAAAGGCACAGCAACTCTGGACACTCAGCGAACAATTAACTGGTATCACATTTACCGTAGCCTGATCAAAGAAAGGAACGCACGGGTTCAATAAGAATTTGTGCGTTCCTTTGTACTATCAAAAGCGATCGATCATGTCATCATATTGGACTTTACCACAGGAGATCATGCTGCCTTGTATACAGGATAAATACTTCCAGCACGAAGTCATTTCCGGGGACCACAGCTTTGGACACCTCATTTCCGGAGAAGTGAAAGCAAACGTGGGAGACCAGACTTATATCTTAAAACCGGGCGACACATGGTTCGTACCGCGTAATCAACTGGCCACCTTTTTCAAATCTTCCAAAGACGGACAGCCTTACAAATCGGTAACGATCTGTATCCGGGTGGAGCGTCTGAAAGAATATTACAGCCGACATGAACCCGTCATGGTACCTGATCTGCATCACGGCATCCGGCAATATGAGACACATCCGCTGCTGCAAAGCTTTTTCGGCTCCCTGCTGCCTTATTTGATCTCGAAGAGGGGGTACCACCTGCCATCGTTGCTGTCAAAATAGAAGAGGCCATCACCGTACTCCGTACCCTTGACAAAACAATTGATCGCTGGTTGGCTAATTTCTCCGAACCGGGTAAACTCGATCTCGCTGACTTTATGGAGAAGAACTTTATGTTCAATATGCCCCTGCAGCGCTTTGCCTACTTCACCGGCCGTAGCCTGACCACCTTTAAGACAGACTTCAAAAGGCATTCCAGATAAGTCCGCAGCGCTGGCTGACACAAAAGCGGCTGGAACTGGCCCATTATCACCTGACGGAAAAGAAACGCAGACCTGCGGATATCTATCTGGAAGCCGGATTTGAAAATCTCTCACACTTTTCCTTTGCCTTCAAAAAACATTTCGGATACTCGCCCGTCGAGGCGACCGCCCGTAATATCTACTAGAACAGATAACTGACATGAACCATCGCCCTGTTTCCCGCCTTGACGCGTTGATCAGCTAACTCCTGTGAAATCACCGGTTGATAGTTCGCGCCCACAGAAAAGGTCCGGAACGTAACTTCAATACCTGCGGTCGCCAGTAAAGAATGTCCGCCGGATACATCCACCTTGTACTTGCCGGCTTCCGTGTCTTTGGTGCAGTCTCCAGTAAGAAACCCGCATTAGGTGCAATGGTGAACTGGTCCGCCAGCCTGAACTTGTAATACGCCAGCAGATTCGCGGTGAACTTATTCCCATAACGATAATCATACTTGTTATTCGTATTCAGCTTATAACTCACATTCGCATTCACACCAAAGTCCATCAGACGCACATCATACATGACATTGAATGTAAAATCTGTACTGGCAGTTCCCAGCTGAAAGTTGTTAGGTGTATCCTCATTCTCCTTTCGCTCAGCTGGCTCGTATTTACCAGTAGGAGCCTTGATGCCACCACCGATCCACAGTGACTGTACGAGTAGTTTGTTGTGGAATATGACATTTTTTGTGTCCAGCAACTGATAATACCCCACAATAGCAATATCCCCGATACCGGATTTATTCATCGTAATTCCCTGATTCTCCCGGCTGTTGAAGTTCAAAGGAACAAATCCCAATACCCTGAACCGCTTCCCGATATTCCAGCCACCCCAGACCTCCGTCGTCTGATAGGTTTCGTCCGTTGTTAGATAAGAAGTAGTACCACCGGGTCCCAGATGCGAGCGTAAGGTTTTATATGATAGCGTACCCCCAGAAATCTCTTTTTGAAATCAGGTAACAGCCCTATATAATAACTTCCCACTCCACAACCGCAGATATCACAGGCACGGGTTTCATACAACACTGCCAGCAGGCATATCATCAGCGTCAATAGTTTTTCATCATCAGTGATTTATTTATTGCGATTCTTCAGAAAAACGCTTGTCCGTAATAAAGTGCCGGTCGTTAAGCGTATTCAGAAACGCTAAGAGATATTGTTTATCATTCGCAGATAAAGGAATGCCTAAGACTCCATTCTGTCTGAGCAAAGGATCCAAAGTAGCCATGTCCTGTACCTCCGAACTGTAATGATTAAATACCGCATTTAAAGTATACATCCGGCCGTCATGCATGTAAGGTGCTGTATAAGCGAGGTTCCGCAGACTGGGTACTTTAAACTTATATTTGTCATCGGTATTCAGCGTAACCGGATAACGTCCTTCATCATTATTCGGCCCTGTACCAATACCATTGTTCCGGAACGATTGATCCGTAAATAACGGCTCCTTGTGACAACTACTGCATTTCTGCTGAAAGAGCGTATATCCCTGCTGCTCCTCCTGCGTAAACGTCACGCCCTGTTTGCGCATGACACTGTCGTATTTAGATTGGTCGCTGACCAGCATCACCATAAATTGCGAAAGTGCCTTCATCATCCGCGCAGTTGTTATCTCTTCCGTGCCAAACGCCTTTTTGAACATAGCCGGATAAGGTGCCGTGTTTCTTAGCTTATTCAACACGTTCTCAACCGTTTCATCCATCTCAACCGGATTAGTGATCGGTACTACCGGTTGCAGATCCATATCAAATACACCGCCATCCCACATAAAAGGGTGTTCCACGCGAGATTCATAATAGGAGGGGAGTTGCGACTACCTAAACGGTCGTCTATCCCATGACTCACATCATGACCATGATGGGTAAATGCAGCTGTTTGTAAATGACAGAAGCCACAGGACACCGTGTTGTTCTGGATAGGCGGGATTCATAAAACAATTTCCTGCCCAATTCAAAACCTTCCTGCGTAACCGGATTATTTTCCAGCTTATACAGGCGAAGGAAAATGCGCCGGTTTTTTGAAGCCGATGAAAGCCAGTAACTGGTCACTCTTACTACAGGCCAGTAGTAAAAATGCAAATCCCGTGATCAGTATTAATTGTAATCGATGCATAACAGGTCTTAGTTTTCAGTATGATCATGTGTAAACATGTTGACATAATTGCCGGCTACTTTCATGCTGAATTCACTGAACATCACCGTCGGATTACTGGCAATGCTCACGTTCGTCGTACCATTGAACATTTTCAGTACATCTACCATCAGATGTACATTTGACTCCCTGTCTGCTCTTACTTTCGCCACGCCTCCTGCAGTCAGATCCACTGTAATCGTTTTTACGTTGTTAAGTGTTGGTGCATTATAACCGCCAAAGCCACCAATATGGTACCTGAACTTATGTTGTCCGCTGGGATCAAGCGGCGCCACACTGGAAGTACCCTCCATTTTGAAGAAAATATATCCGCTGTTCCAGCCCCAGTACATGCCATCATCCATGCCACCTGTAGGTCGAGTACGCCTGTCCGCTTGCTGATATCCATCGTGCTGCGGAGACTATCCACACCCAACACAAACTTAAGCGGCATATTCTCCCACAGGCACCTGTACCTTTACAAACTGAGAAGCTGCATTGTCTTCTGCTATCAGGAAGTAGCTGCTGTCCTGCGGAACAACGTATTCCTGTCCGCCGCTTGTTTTTACTTTATATTGCTGATAAAATAACGAAGTAGTGATACCTTGAAATCTTCTCCCGCAGCGTTAGTATAAGTGCCGGTATTTAATTGCAGGTTTTTGTCTCCGACAATATTGTCAAACTGAATAGACAGTGTTGCTTTTTGATTCGTATCAATAACCGGAGCGACATTGTCTTTCCCACAAGAAGTAAATACGCTGGATAACAGCGCCAGTGTCGCAATGCATTTGTTGATGTGTTTCATTGTATTATTTATTTGATTGAATGATGATGATGTTCCGGTCAGTAGGGCACTAGTATCCCGTTTCCGTAGGTATGTTTTTTACGGAAGCGGATGCAATGATGATAATTTTTGTTACTGATAGTGACTATAGCATTTCCGGTCACTTATGGGCAATACTATCTCTGTCCCGTATACGCATGCGTTACGGAAGCCACTACAAGTTTATCGCCTTTGTTATGGCATATTCATCTGCAGGAGGTCTCCTGCAGCATGTATTCGTCAATAAGGGCAATAGTTATTCATCTCCGTATATGCGTGCATTACGGAAATAAACAAGGTAGATCATACTGATGATCGTCAGTAATGATAAAAGAATAGCAGCCCTGATAGCAGCTGTTTACATCGAAAGCCACTAACAGATGCTAAAAAACGAATAGAAATGGAAAAGCTGATTAGCAGGAAAGTAAAGCCCCGGGCGGATGGAAGATAGTAAACGCCTGATCAACAGGAGTGCCGATACAAGCCGGGTTATTATAGTTTGTGTGGAAAGTTTTGTAAGCCGGGGTCAGATCTGCAACATAAAAAGACGCATCGTAGAAAATCTCGCTTTTGTTGTCTGCCCTGCGTTCCGGGTTATCTGATCCCTTTTTTTCTTCATTCAATTGCTTCTTCAATGACATCGGCCATTACAGTGCAATTGAGGCTTATCCTTGTTCTCACAAAGATTCTGTGCAATATATTCCTGATTTAGATAGAATTCAAACATCACAAAATAACGGCCGGAGAGCTGGCAGAGCCAGATCATCATCAGCAAGACCGTTATGAGTTGTTTGCGCATCAGCAGAAATAAATGGTTATACGGAAGCAAAGCTATTAATAAAAAGACTAAATTCAGATAAAACTGCACTTCTTTTTGTTCGGTAGAAGATATAGGAAGTATCTATATTAAAGACGGTCTGGTATTTAACCAGACCGTCTTATTTTATTTAATAACGTGTAGTAAACGCCTGTAAGCAATGGTGATCAATAAACCTGTTTATTATCCCATATATGAGTAACGGACTGTACACGTCCATCCATCCATAGTCAGCATAAATCTGTTGTCTGAACCGGGGAATATGTGCTGCATCGTTTACGTTGAAAGTTCTGTAAGTTGCTTCTGTAGCCATCTTTGGGAAATAAAAGCTCTGCGTTTTCTTTCTGAAGGAATCAACTGCTATGCTGAATTGATTAAACTGGTGCCAATGCGTACCGGCAAAACCTGCCAGCTGCTCCTGTAATGTCAGCGCCGGACTTAATAATTGCAATGTACGTATAGCAGCCTGTTGCTTTTCAATCTGCCCATATAACTTACGTTCTGCCACTTCAGCCGCCGCA
>NZ_VOHS01000094.1 GCF_007896845.1 Chitinophaga pinensis
TCTCTTCGTTTTCTATTTTTTCACGGGTGTTATCATTGGTAAGAAACAAAAAAGGTTTTGGGTCTTGCATAAGCTTGTCGGATTAAGTTAGATAATATAGAATAATTGTGGCGGGAAATGGCAGACGTAATACGTCTAAGGAGAGGCATGAGACTAAGTCGAAGTCGAAGTCGAAGGGACAATGGAGCAGTTGAATTGTTAACAATAGCTTTTACTTTGGTAGTGAAAATGTTTGGGTAATACATAACTGATATTTTGTAGTTAATTATTTGTCCGGTGATCCGGACGGGTTAAGATTTCAATTGCAAGTTTAGGAAAAATACAAACCGGTGATCATCTCACTGCGAAGTTTGTGAAAAAAATTTCATTCGATAAAGCTTATCCTACGTTCATCTTACGTTCATGAACGTAGGATGAACGTAGGATAAGCTTTATCGAATGAATGTCTGTAGTGATGTTGACGACGGAGCGCATAGATTTTAATGTTAATGACCCAGAAAATCTTTAATAGCACTGTGATACACCGTACTTCCCGGCCGTGCCTTATATGCAGCCTTTAATACAGGATCCTGTACAATGCGCTTTGCATATTTCACCGCCTCAGCGAATCTCGATTGCTCCTGCAGCTGCGCTGCGGAAGGGATTACGTTGCTCATGTCAGGATATTTGGTAATGAACGTACTTCCCTTCCTGCTCTTCAGACTAAACCGCTGACCGGTAGCGTTTTTACTAACCTTATACCCGGTTAATAAGGGGTTGTTTGTTTTTGCCATAGTGATGTTTTTTCTTAAAATTAGACAACTCACGGATGCGGTTTTTACGCAATTATTGGCTTATTGATGTGGTAAATTTTCTTCTACAATATTTAAATGCGTTAATAATGCAGGTGTACCTTTGTGAGGTTTGTCCGTATTGGTTAGTAGTTTTTATTGGGCTGTTTTGTAGTGAGTTTTTAGGAGGAGGTGGATTTTTTGCTTTGGAAAAAAGGGGTAACTTAATTGAAGATTGATGTGAGAGAAAAGGTTTTGATGTGGGAGATGCCCAAATGGCGGAATTGGTAGACGCGCTGCACTTAGAATGCAGTTCCCTTGAGGTGTGCAGGTTCGAATCCTGTTCTGGGCACAAAAGCGGAAAGGTCGGAGTTGTCTCCGACCTTTGCTTTTTAATATTGTCAAGGTCCGCTATGGGCCTGCTTATTAGCTCGAGGATGACATTCGGTTCGGTGGTTCGAAATTTGTTTTCTGAGAAAATCAGCTTTTCTGCGAAGATCGAAGCAATGATTTGTTTTTTGCCGATTGGGGAAGCTGAAACATAGCGAGTAGCAATGTTCTTCATGATTTCGCCGCCTTGGGAAAGGTATTCCTGGTAGTTGTCGTTGGTGGATAATAGCTTCGTTTCTTCTTTTCTAGTTCTTCTATTTTCTTGGTAAGATCTGTCTTGATCTCTTTAAATTCCTCTGCTGTAAATTCATCGTCTAAGCGTAAAGAGCGGGCGTTTTGTATTCTTATATATAGTTTGTCTATTTCGGCCTGTGTTTCTTTCAGCTCCTTCTCCTTCCCTTGGTTATCCTTCTTTAATGAATTACTGATAAGCTGGCAGTAATAGTCGATGATAGGTGCATTGACTGCTATCTGACCTAACTGCCTTACAAATGCTTCATTGGCTGTATCTGCCCGGAAACGCTCTTTGCACAGTTTTACGGATTGGCAATGATAGTAATAATAGATACCGCCGTTGCCCTTTGATCCACTCCCACTTAATAGCCTTCCGCAGCGAGGGCAGATTAGGAAGCCCCGTAAGGTTAATTGCTGGTCAATTTCTGTGAAGGTATTTACCCTGACGTTTCGCTTCTTGCCCTTCAGGACATCCTGAACATCATCAAATAGACTTTCAGGAACAATTGCTTGATGGAAACCCTTTACACAATGAGCGGGTTCGTTCTTGTAGGCAGCTATAGAGACCATTCCACAATAAACAGGGTTACGTACAAGACTCCAAAATTGACTACGTCCTACCTTTAGCCCTTTTCTATTGACCATACGTCGGAGTGTATCAATAACCCATATCCCTCTGGATAATTCTTCAAATGCCCAACGGACTATCTCAACCTTTTCGTTAGGTACAAGTAAGGTCTTGTTCTGAGCATCACGCCCATTCTTATAGCCGATTGGAGCAATGCCCAGATACCTCCCCTCTTTCTTGGCTCGCCGCATACCGTGGAGCGTATTTAGGGCCCGCCGGTCATTTTCAACCTCTGGTCTAGTAAGATAAATAGCCAACATAATCTTGCTTTCAGGTATATCCATGTCCAAGCGTTGTTCCATGGACTGAGGTTCTACAGATAGCCTTTTCAGTTTCCCAATCATCTCATAAGCAGCAGCGACATTACGGGAGAAGCGATCCCATTTAGAAAATAATATCAGGTCGGCAATGCCTTTGTTCTTACTAATTACATGCAACATCTTTGGAACTCTGTCCTGTCAAACGTCTTTGCCGAATGGCCTTCCCTGTAAATGCCGACCACCTGGATATTCTCCTTCTCACAATAACGTATTAATACATCTTCCTGATGAGCCAAACTATAACCATCAACCTGCTCGTCTGTGCTGACTCTTGGATATAGGAATGCGTTTCTTTGAGTGATCATTGTTGTAGTCTTTAATGTGATGGATTTGTGGATTTGATTGTTCATAGATGTTCAGATCAATAGCAGCAAGACGATGTATAAAGTCTATTATTATGGTAACTTCTTCGTCTATATAAGAGTATTGACCTGTCTGGAGGATTCGTTTTGCTTCCTTAATTGAGGGCTTGGCGGGTAACTGGCGTTGGACTTCATGTTTCATATGATTGAATAAGAAGCCAATGTACAACAGCTCAAAATTTCACTTTCCCTCTTTCGCACAGAATGTTATGTTTCGTTACCAAATTGTTCGAATTTGTCCAGATTATTTTCCGAGTTTCAATCGTAAACTAAATTTCAGGATCGTTGAAATCAGTGCAACCCGATTTCCGGGCGATAGACACCTAGTTGGGTAATAGTCAATTTCTATTTGACCGCGAGTTGAAATCCTTTTGACTTTTAGTTGAAAAAGATTGAAACAAGTTAAAAAGAGTCGGAAACTGGTAGATATCGAACCAATCGGATAGTGAACCGTTATATATTTTGTTCTCCATATCTCTGTTTTAATATTACACTGCCTGCTTCCACTAATCGAACAATGTCCTCACACAGAATAATATTAAATGATGCATTGCAATCCTGATCACTACATGCCATTATTAAAAGTGATCTCAGATGCTCCCTAAATTCAGGCAATGGATAAGAGTGAAAGAAATCTGAAACGACCGACATCGGATCAGAAATCTCTTCAACTGTCAATTCCAATGGCTTCTCGTGCCATTCAGGTAAATTTCTCATATGGATATAGTTATTTTTTATGGTTGGTAATAGAAGCCTGCGGAGGAAGAATCCATTACCTGTGTTTCCTTCAAGATAAAACCCTTACGCTTTTCAGTGATGGATTATTCACGAACATTTGCATCAATATTCTTTTACAATATGGGTTTGACCTTAATCCCCTCTTGGAAGCGTTATTACGTTACTTGTGCTTGTCCCATTTGAACGCCCGATCATGTATTTGACACATAACGAGGGATTCATAGATTGGGATGATGATGCTTATCTGTTTTTGTTAAAAACAGTATATGTATCATGATCTGTGGCTATAGGAGCCAGACGATATGAGTCGAATTTATTAGGTTGCCACTTCAAATTTGAACATACACATTCGCGGAACAAGGCCGGTACATTTTCCAACACGGTGACCAAATCTTTTATCATTGTGTTGGCACATGTGTCTGAAGACTTTAACATATTCTGAATAGGCTTTTGTGACGTGTTCAGCCTTTTCTTCCAGTTTAGTGATCGTTTCAGCAACAGCTGAAAAACAATAGAATGCTGATATACTCTTAAAACATGCTCAACATCTCTGGTGGACATTATATCAGTCTTCCCTAGGATATCAGCATTTATATTCGACTTCAACCTTGTTTTGCTCCATCTAAGCCCCTTACAGATAGAGCTAGTGAATTCATCTGGTGCATGTTCCAGGGATGTCATCAAGTCATTTAAAAAATTGTTAGAATAGTTTTTTATTTCAGTCATTCTGTTTTGCTTTTTTATGTTTTACATAACTGGTTAACATTTCTTTTAGATCTTTCCTTTTATCGGTTTCTCTAGTGTGCCTACAATGACCATCTCATGTGAGGGCTTAACAGATTTTGTTCTTGTGGCATCCGTCACGATAATTATCGGTATTGCAGTCAAGGGACTATCTCTGAAAATGGATAAGAAATCAGGATCGGAAAATTCCTTATACCATTCCGAGATAATAAAATTGGGCGCTCCTTTCAACGTATAACACAAATACTCTTCTATCAACTCATGGAAATTGGAACAAACAATTGGTATGCAGATGTCCATATTATCAAGAACATTTGTCAGTCCACACCTAGCCACCAGGTCATCATCAACCAAACAGATTGATAGCTTCCTTCTAGTTCGTACAGGAATCATAGTGGGATTTTTATTCCATTGGCTGGACTAAGAAATGACACCTTGGAATTATTAACAATGGTTTGGGTGTATTCTATATTAAGTTCTATTTAGCGACACATTTAATCGTTCAAGCACACCAAATTACAGACGTGACTATCTCAAAAGGCATGGCAGGCTTGCTTGAATGACTGTTTCGTATTTCTCACTAAGTACTCGTATCACACCCCCTAATGAGTCAATACACTTCTTAGCCATGTATAGGTTCGCGCCCCAATTGCTGGCCAATGTCATCGAACCATTAAGGGGTTTAAATAGGTTTTCAACCTCGGCATTAGACATTTGCTTTCCTTCACTTTTGACGCTAAATGAAAGTCGTTCAGCCGCCGCTTCGACCAATATGAATACCCTCGTGGATTTCTTACTGTGTGCATATGCAATATGTATAAGACTGGATATAATAATGTCCAACATGACCTTATCGGTTAGTGCGTTCTGACTTGATTCAACTGTGTTGCTTATTTCAATCACCCTGCCTGTCGAATCTTCGTATAATTTAAATGGAGCTGTAAGCTCGTCAACAAAGATTGCTAGATTGAACTTGGTCATATTAGGGTTTAACGTGAAGTCACCTCTACCAAACTTTACTTTATGATTAATATCCTGTAATAAATGTCTGCTCCGGGTCACAATCAGGCGAAATGTGCTTATGTAACAGGCTACTTCTGGCCTGGTTGCAAATAGATGAAATTCGTGTTCCTCCATCAGCCTGTTCATCGCAACTTCTGCAAGACCCAATTGAGCATCAATCATATCTACTATTACCAACAACAGCTTGGCATATATGCAATTGGTACATTCTTCACCTGTCCGATGCTCTTGTGATGAACACGCCAGAATATGCCCAGCCTCAATTATTCTTTGAAGATCAACATTGAATGATGCCGTAAAAATGCCCTTGATACCATGCAGAATAGATTCTAAGCTATACTTTGCGAAAACCTTATTGAATACCTGTAATGGATATTCTGTTTCGCTTTTAGTAAGCAATGACTGGCTAGTCCCACTCTTTTCAGAGTAAGTCATTTGTTTCTTCATTTTTAAGATTTACAGTTTTAGATAATAGGATCCTGGACCAAGATGGATATCTTGGCTACCGTTTTGCTAATCCTGTAAGTTTCGAATGATTTTTGGAAGTGTATAGGCGTAAGAGAGCAGAACCTTTTTAAAAGAAAAAAGGCGTAAGCACATCTTGCCGCCGTGGAGCCAGTCGAAGGGCTGTATGCAGACAAGAAGGCCCACGCCAATAACGTGAGCACTCTCCTTATCATCCTAGCATACCTGAGAATTTCGACTTTCCACGGGCTGGATTAAGTAAGAAGCGAGCTTCAATTAAATATTCTTGAGGCTGTAAATGTACAAAACTATCCTGTATCCGTATTAGTTATACGTATATCCTGTTTCATATAGTTAATTTGATAATTGTGAGTGTAAGATAAGAAATAAAAATACATGGACAAGTACATGTGCTAAATATTTTTAGAATATTTTTATTCGCCGGCAAAAAGATGAATATTAAGTCCCCGTTGGACCAATATGTTATTGAAAAGGTAAAGGAAATGAGAACTGCCAGGAAAGTAAGTCAGATTGATTTGTCGCAGGGGGCTGGATTTAATGATGCGTTTGTGGGCCATTGTGAGAATCCCAAAAGACGGGAGAAGTATAATCTTCAGCATTTAAATGAAATAGCAAAGTTCTTTGGATGTTCAATAAGAGATTTTGTCCCTGACAAGCCAATCTAATAATTACGAAGGAACAGCTTGGATACGTTGTCGTTTTCCCTTACGATAACAATTAGCAATCACAAGAATTAAGGAAGCCATAATAACACAATTGGATATACATGATTGGTTATTTCCAAATCATGATGCCTAATCAATCAATGGTCAATAAATTCCTACAACACCAATTAAGATCAGAATGCTCACATAATCTTAGTTCCAATTAAATTTTACCAGCAACTGTAAGAGTTGATTAATAAATAAATATAACATACCTATCTATTTAAGTCTTATTATTTATGTTCTGTAAATTGATCATTTTAGACATAAAATAAAAACTATTAATTATACATTACTTGATATAATAGCTTTTTTGTAAATTCACTTATGGCAAAGAGATCTAATAGACCGCTTAATAATATGGAATTAGTGGAGCACTTTTTGGAAAATGTTCTATCTCTAGACTTGGACAGCGATGAAATCTATGCAATGGTGCCCAAGATTGTCTCAACAGAACTTAATATTGAGAACTTTGATGAATCTTTGATTAGTATTACCAGCAAATCTTATCGTGCATTTAAATATAGAAAGGATAATGCACGTATTAAATTGTGGGAACAAATCGTTAGAGAACTACTATCGATGAAACGATTGAAAAATGATGAAGGTATTAAATTGAAAAAGGGTGGAGCATTTCCTAATTCTGGAGTTAAAGTAGGCGGAGAAGCCTATATTGTTATCGGTTTACCTGCATCTGGAAAATCAAGTATCTCAAATAAAATAGCAGATGATTTTGGTGCAATCATTCTTGATTCAGATTATGCGAAGAGAAAATTACCAGAATTTAATGCACTACCTTTCGGAGCTACATTAGTTCATGAGGAGTCAGATAGAATAGTATTTGGAGATCCTAGCAATAAGCAAGAATTTAAGTCACTATTTGACCACTGTATTGAACTAAATGCTAATATAGTTATTCCAAAGATTGGAAGTAACGTCAAAGGCATAAACATGTTAATAGATACGCTATTGACAGTGGATTACGGAATAAATCTAACACTTTTGGAGTTGGATAGGGTTAAAGCTACTAAACGCGCATTAGACCGATTCATGACAACTAAAAGATATGTGCCTTTAAGCTTGATTTTTGACACCTACGGGAATCATCCTACAATCACTTATTTTAAAATAGTTGAGCAGCGAAAGAACGATTTGAAAAGTTACGGTATTATAAGTAATGACGTCGAAAAAACAGCCCTCCATTAAAAGTGTTCTCGAGTAACGAGCACAATCCCGCAAATTTGTATTAGTATGAATAGTAAAAAAAGGCCGATAAGAAACAATATCCAGTCATATATAGCTACATATATGAACGGGAACTTGAGGATATTAACAGGTTAAAAAATAGTGTGGAAAGCAATCCTAAGATAGTTGTCAAAGAAGGACCGAAATAGATCCCAATAAGATTATTATCAAATTCGAATATTCAAACGGAGCGCTTATACCTGTATACCAAAAAAAGTTGACAAAACTGGCCTATCCACACCAAAACGAGGCACTACTGAAGTGTCAAAAATCCAGTTAAGATACCGCCTACCAGCCAAAGAATAGCGCTATTACAAAGTCAGGCAAGACTCCTCTTTCTACAAAACCAGTTCAGCAAGCGAAGAAGGAAACGACTAAGACAAAAATCAAAAAGAAGAGAGAGAATTAAATCACCTTCATATATTAAGTAAATGCTATTAATTTTTGTTTAGGTAAAAAAACTACGACTCATTAAATGTGGTCCATAAACTAATTTTTACGGATTATCCCCTAC
>NZ_VOHS01000095.1 GCF_007896845.1 Chitinophaga pinensis
ATTGATCAAATTCACCGTCAGTGGTACCCTTGATCAGGTTATCCAGATAAGTCTTCTGTTGGCTGCTTTCATGTGTCCGCGCAGAAAGATTCAGACTGTTCATGGAGGCCGAACTGATACCTCCGTCGAAGATACCTCCCGACTTAAAATCGTGCAGTCCCTGTTGCTGAAAATTGATCATACCACGTAGTGTAATGACCAGCCATCGCCAACGGAAGAGGGCACTTCGTTTACCTTTAAGCCATTTTATGGTAGCGGAGTGTGACAGGCAAAGCAAAGGAACCAATACGCAGATCTGCCAGCGGGATGCTGATATCGGCAATGCCTGTACTTTCTGAGGCGGGTATGCGATTGCAACGATCGACGGCAATGGCGTCTGAGACCGGGGATCTGCTGTGGAAGCGTATTCTTTTTCTGGCGGGCCTGAGTAGAAAGGGCGGTTAGCAGTAACAGTGATAATAAGGTGATAAAACCGGGTAAGCGGCCTTTTCCGGCAGGGATTGATACAGCAACATGTAGTGGAGTTATTTAGGTGATAGCAATGAGGTTTATTTGAGTAGCCGAAGCGGATCTTCAGGGGTTCTGAGAAAGGGGCTTGTTGTCTTGCGAGGAAATCATACAGCACAGTAATATTGCCTTCAGTTTAGGGCTTGCCTTATAGGTATATTTCATGCCCAGCAAAGCACTTCTTTGCAGCCATTCCAGTTCCTGAGTTGCGCTATATGGGAAAAGGCGGCGTAGTGGTCATTTCCATACCACCATTCAGGGAAAATGCGTTTTTGATCCGGTAGTCAATAAAGGACCTGATGCCGGCTCCTTTATTGGAGATAGCGATCCTGTCGAGGGAGCCTAAGCCGAGTTTATATGCCAGTCCGATACCGACACTCCCCTTTTCCGTAAACTTATATGCGGCTGCAAGGCGATGTCTCCATAGTCGGATACCAATTGCTAGCCCTTTGGAACTGTATATTCCCCGAATTCCATTCTTGAAGGAATCTCTTAGTCTCATCGGATTGGGCTTAAAACCGGGCATTTCATCCTTACTATTGAGCAGGGGAAATTTCTCCTAAAAGTATTAAACTCATCCCTTGCCTGATTGACCTGTTCCGTGATAACTTGTCTGGCACCCGGATCATCCCGATACGCTGTTGTACCAGCTGTTCTACCTGACGACGGGTTTGTAGTCCATCGAGGGGCCTGTTCTGCATTCAGACTACCATTCGCGTTAAAGAGGCCTGCCAGCACGGAGTGTTTAGTGAAAAATGCCCTGAAAGCGTCGGATTTCCGTAGCAGTTCCATGGCCTTTGCTCCAGCTTACTCTATCCTGTAAGATGCTGGTATATCCCGTACTGTTCCCGGTAATAATAGGCTTGTTTACCTAAGCGTTGCAGGTCTTTGGTGAACATTGTGTATTGCGCCAGCTGGTTCTTTAATGCGCGTTGTCGTTCCTGAATATAGGTACTGATCTGCTCTGATTGTCCGATGGCGCCTTGTAGCTGACCCTACCTTTTCCTGTAAATCAGCGGAAGCAGGCAGAAATCCGGCGGCTACCTGTAAGGTATCGAGATAACTGTTATACTGATGTCCGATCTTTGCCTTTGCGGTAATATTGGCGGCGGACAAGGTTTTGAGCCGTTGCAGACTATCAATAGACCGGTCGAAAATACGATGAGCAGCGCGGGATCGGACTTATTAAGTTTAGCCCGCATAAGTTGCTCACGGCTGATCAGCCAATGTAAAGACTTTTGGGTCCTTTTACGGATGAGGGAATTGACTTTTGCTGTCTTCTCCTCTAGTTGTGCGTAGTATCGACGTGGCATGATACTATCCTGTGCAAAGGAAGGGACTGCTATTAATAAAACAGCGGGGTTAAAAATTTTTCATAAAACGTGGTTCGTCTGATAATAGGTTTTGGTGCTAAAACGTAATGCGCTACAGTGTACTGCCTGAAAACTGATGACCGATGATTATCTGAGATATTTTTGTTAACACAGGAAAGGTAAATAAAGTTCAAATATTTTTGAGGGCGACAGATAAAGGGGATAAGAAAAAAGTATAAATATTCAATTTTAACATAACATATGCAACCTGTATGCTAAATTGTGGCAGCCAACGAACATATACCTACAAAACAGACCTATTATTAGCAGAAAAAAATTGCTGTACTGGCTTTATTCTTTTCCACGATAAGTAGTCTGCAAGCCCTTGCCCAACATAAGATACGATTAGCGGTATTGTACGTGATAAAGCACGGGAGAAACCTTAATCGGTGCATCTGTATATATTCTGTCACAGTCAAGGTATAACAGCAGCAGCAATAACTATGGATTCTATGCGATTATTGTTCCGGAAGGGACGCATCGTTTAATTGTCAGTTACACAGGCTATAAGCCGGATACAATTCCTGTTTCATTAACCAAAGACCTTAGCCGGAATGTTTCGCTTATGCCTGTCAGAGGACAACTATCAGAAGTAGTTATCACATCGGAAAGCGCGCATAATACGCTTGCCAAAGCGCAGATGGGATTACAGAAACTCAGCACGGCAGAGATGGCGAATGTGCCGGTATTCCTTGGTGAAAAAGACATTATAAGACGATACAGCTGTTGCCGGGTATAAAGTCCGCAGGTGAAGGAAGCGGTGGCTTTTATGTACGCGGTGGTAATATCGATGAGAACCTGTTATTGCTGGACGATGCACCTGTTTACAATGCAACCATTTACTAGGCTTCTTTTCAACGTTTAATTCTGACGCGATCAAAGACCTCACGCTGTATAAAGGTGCAATGCCTGCGGAATATGGCGGACGTCTTCTTCTGTTGTTGACATCAGAACCAAAGATGGTAACAATCACGTTTCCATGGCAGCGCGGTCTGGGGGTTATTGCCTCCCATCTGAATCTCGAAGACCAATTGTAAAAGATAAAGGCTCTTTTATGGTCAGCGCCCTCGTACCTATGCGGATCTTTTCCTGAACTCTCTACAAACAAAGATGTAAAGAAGTCGAACCTTTACTTTTACGATATCAATGCAAAGGCGAATTATAATCTGAATGATCATAACAGGATCTTTGTTTCTATTATAATGGAAAGGACAACCTGAAATTAGCAGATCAGCTGGCGTTATATTATGGCAATACAACCGGTACATTCAGATGGAACCACAACTTCAACAGTCAGCTATTCTCCAATACAACGCTGTTGTACAGCGACTACAATCATAACATTGAGGTAGCCGACAATTCCAGCAATACGAAGATCATTTCGAAGATCAGGGATTTTTCATTGAAAGAAGATCTGCAATATGTGATGTCGGGCAATGATAAATTGAACTTCGGATTTACCACTACTCATCATAATCTGAATCCCGGCATTATTGACGCAAGCGCGTCCGCCAATTATAATTCAAAACATTAGATAAGAAATATGCGCTTGAGATGCTGCCTATGTGAGTCATGAAAAAACATGGGTAAATGGAGTATGAATTATGGACTGCGGCTCTCTGTATTTAATGTGTTTGGTCCGGGCAATTTCTCTACGTACAATACGGCGGGAGATATTACCGATTCGACGAGTTATGCTTCGGGACAACTGGTAAAGACTTACGTCAATCTGGAGCCACGTGCAGCAGCCAGCTTCCAGCTTGACTCAAGCAGTTCACTAAAATTTGCTTATGCCCGGAATACCAGCATGTGCATCTGATCAGCAATTCCGCTTCTACCAGTCCGACAGACCTTTGGATACTGAGTAGTCCGAATGTAAAACCGGAATAGCAGACCAACTCTCCTTTGGATATTATCGTCATCTACGTGAGGGCCGGTATGAACTCTCAGCTGAAATTTATTACAAACACCTGCAAAACCAATTGACTTTAAGGATGGTGCGGCATTGTCTGTCAACAATAATTTGAGTCGCAACTATTATATGGGAAAGGCAGGGCTATGGCTGGAGCTCTTCGCAAAGAAGAAGGCCGGCGTCTGACAGGATGATCAGTATACCCTATCCCGCCAGAAAGGCAGGTAGACGCGATCAATCAGGGATACTGGTATCCGGCGCATCAGGATCAGCACATAATCTTGCTATTGTGTCGATTTATCAGCTGAGTAAAAAGTGGCGCTTTCCGCCAATTGGGTGTACAATACCGGTAATGCGGTAACTTATCCGAGTGGAAAATACGAAATCAACGGACAGACCGTTTCCTGTATACAGAGCGAAATGGTTACCGGATGCCGGCTTATCATCGTTAGATGTAGGCGTCACTATAGATGGAGAAAGGGAAAAGGCTGGAACAGCAACTGGAATTTCTCCGTGTATAATGCTTATGGTAAAGAAAATCCATACATCATAGAATTTAAAAATGATCCGGCAAATCCGACACGTACTATTGCGCAGCAAACAGCGCTTTTCCGTTGGGTACCTTCTATCACCTATAATTTCTCATTTTAGTATGAAGACAATACTGATAGCGACGCTGATAATCACAATGCTGGCTGGTTGTACTAAAACATTGATGTACAGCTCAGATCAGCTCCTTCCCGGATCGTTATTCAGGAAAACATCACAAATGGAGGAGGTCCGCATTATATAAGGATTAACCGGACGGTGTCATTCGACGCTGAGAATACTATCCGCCGGTTTCTAACGCGATCGTTTATGTACTGGACAGTACCGACAACACCTTACACCGGTTCCTGGAAACTGTCGATAAGGGTATTATGCATCCACCTCGCTGATTGGCCATATTGGCCATACTTACAAGCTGTTTGTCGGTGTCGATGAGACTGAATATACTGCCAGTTCGACGATGCCTGCTTATGTACCCATGAAAGGCATTTCATTCACGCAGACAAAGATATTAGAGGAAACCAGAAATCTGCCGCAGGTGAATTTCAGGATCCTCCCGATGTGGCGAATTATTACTTTTTTACATTGCTTGTAAATGTGCCTTATAAGGCGTTTTATGCGCTGAGTGACAGGCTGAGTGACGGGAATTTTGTCAGACACCAGCTGTACATGGATAGTGCCTATATACAGAAAGAAGACATTGTACAGGTTGTGATGGCAAGTGTGGACAGGAATATTTACAATTATTTCAATGTACTGCAGTCAAATGGGGTACTTCGACAGCGACACCATCCAATCCACCTTCTAATATATCGAATGGCGCTTTAGGGTATTTTGGAGCGTCAGTGTAGATGTGAAGTCAATACAGTTTTGAGGCTACAACGATTATACGGGAAATATAACTATCGTTAGACATCATTGCCCGGAGCTGATAGCTCCGGGCAATGATGTTTTGGTTTTTCTGTCGGAGTATATTGCCAGACACGGATACATCGGAGCAATCAACAAATTTCAATACACTATCGATGGATGCTGCATTGTAGACAGTATTACCTGTGATCTTTATATGGCTGGTACTCTTTGCTTCCAGTAATCGTGCACTGTGTAACCAGAAATAGTTACCACGTACTTTTATGTTGCTATGCACAGCGGTATTACCATTGACTGTATTCTCAGGATGAATACTGATGATGGGTTCTCCGCAATGATAAAACCTGTTTTTACTGATGGTCACATCTTTCACCATACCTGATTCAAACCAGCCTGAAGCATCGTTATTGATAAAGATGCCACTCATACGGTATTTTCAAAGCGGTTGTTTTCAATGAGTATTTTACGTCTGGTCGTAGTCAGCACACACGGTAGGAATTCTGTTGATAGTAGTATGGTGTATCCAGACTTCCGGCGTGGCTGTTACATTTTCTACGGCATCTCCGGTTTTCACACCGGAAGGAACAGGTCTGGCCAGTGTAAGTATGAACTCCTTATCGTTGATCCTTTCTACCTGCTGTACCTGATTATCTGCGATGGCCAACAGACTTTCCTTATTAATGAGAGCCACAGCATCCTGTGCAGCGAAAGCGTCAAAACCAAATGTCTGTCCGTGGCGAATTTTACCTTTAGCTTATTATCCTGTTGTATTTCAGTAATCTGCAGATGAATACCGTGTACATTGATAGCGTCATCATTCGCAGCAGAAAGGTATGAATTGGCTACTTCGATCTTACCGCTACAACCTGCAAATGGAGGATATCAGCCCATGCCGCGCAGGTACGATCGGACTTGTCATCAGGTCTTACCACCACCTTGTTCATCCTGACGTTCTCACAGTACTGACTTACTACGCCCATACCGTGCATGAAATACAGTCTGATATTATCGAGCTGAATATTTTTACTGTATTGCATAAAAAAGGCGGCACAATCCCGTGTGACATCCCGGTTTTGGTAAATAAGGCCCTTTTTAAAGCCAATATCCCTCTTAAAATAAATACGGATGGCGTTCCCCTTCAATTGTACAAAACGGAGCGCCTGCATCGGCATATCCATGCGGGACAGGTCATTAGTCAGCGGGTTTAATACCTGCCAATAACCATCCGGCTGATATTGCCAGCCATCTCCGATCCATGTAATAAGGCTGTCGCTGATGCTATACTTTGAGTCGGATGAATCAAAGCATCTGCGTATCCTTCTCCCACGCCGGTAATCTGCCATTCAGAGACTGTCGGGCGATTGTAGTCAAAGCTCAGTCCGGAGATGTTTATATGATCACAATGATTGACGAACGTCTCAATCATCTTTCCATGGAGGATCACTTTAGCGCCTGTTCCTTCTACCTGTACATAACGGCAGCTATCAAAGAACAAGGCGATGGACTTCTGTTCGTATGGCCTGTCATTGGTATTTGTAATATGCAATTGTCTTTTCTCCACGTGATCACTGTAGAAGTGATAGTTCCCCGGAGCGAACCTGATCTTTACGGGAGACTGCTCTGTACCACTGGCCCTGATCAGCATAGACTGATCAAACGCCCCGGCCTCGAGGATTTCTACTGTTGTGCCGGCATCCAGTGTTTTTAAGCGCTTGAAAGTCTTCCATGCCTGTGTTTTTGTAGTACCGGTGTGCTGGTCATTGCCGGTATTGGATTGATATAATACCCGCTGGCAATAGCTGCTCAAATTAAACAGCAGAGCAATAATGACGATCAGTTTTTCATACGGACCGCTAAGTTAAGTATTCTGCTTATATGTCCTGATTACTTTATGTATCCCACCTGCATCCGGATCCTTTCCGGTATAAATACCTGTCTGCATGCATGCTCATTAAGTTTTCCTGACACTTTATGATTACACAACAGGAACATCTGCCGGAAGTATCAGAGATATCTTTGATACTTCCTTTTTTTGTATCCTTTTGACAATGGCTCTCAGGTCAAAACCAAACTTTCTTTATCAAAATGCAAAAAAATTATGATTAGGACATCTAACAATCAATTAGCATATAATATTTAGACTATTTCTTTAACGCACATATTCAATCAACTGTTTCGTAAAACATGCGCGCCCCTTAGCTCACCTGCACAAGACCACTTATAACTCACTCCTCATATGTAACACTTGCGTGCTATAACCGGGATATGGAATTTCGTTAATTTCATATCCGAACCATATACTATGTCCTTCAAAACCATGACCATGTCAGGCAATGCCCTCGCATTTGCGCTGCTTTGGAGTGCTATGTCCTTAACCATTTCTGCCCATGCTCAACTAAAGGCGGATTTCACTCCGGGTAAAACAAGTGATTGTGAGAGCCTGATAACAACGTTTACTGATAAGTCCACCGGCAATCCCATTTCCTGGCAATGGGACTTCGGCAATGGCTTTACCTCAAACGAGCAACGACCCAGCGCTGCCTATACCTCTCCGGGTATATATAAGTATTGCTTACCGTGAGAGATGCCGCAGGCAATACCAGCAATATTACAAAGACAGTCACGGTATGGGAGAAACCCAAACCGGATTTACGGCCAGTCCCCCCAGCTGTATGCCACTGGAAGTAAAGTTTACGGATAAATCCGATCCTGTAGATGGTACTATCACCACGTATACCTGGGATTTTGGAGATGGAGCATTGGCAACGGCCGTAATCCTGTGCATGTATATAATAATGCCTTATCTCCTACTATTACGCTCACCATTACCAATAGCAATGGTTGTACTGCTTCCAAACGGATCAGTAAGATTGTTGACGTATCAGCCGCATTAAAAGCGGATTTTAAGTATCTGATAAATTCTGTGTACAGCACCTGCTGACCATCGACAATACCAGCACAGGTCCGGGTAACCTGACTTATAAATGGGATTTCGGAGATGGTGCTACCGCTACGGCAAAGATCCGGGTACACATCAATACATGAAAAAGGGTGTGTACAAGATCAAATTAACGGTCAGCAGTGACAAGGGATGTATTGACACCAAAATATCTGAAGCCATTAATGTAGCCAATTTCAAATCAGATTTTCAGTGCCTGCCAAAGTTTGTGAGAACAGTACAGCCCGCTGAATGCGGGTAACCTGCCAGTGGCAGATAATGTAAGCTGGACAGTTGATAAGGGCAGCATCACCGGCAATGGTGCCACAGCTCTTTATACACCCGCTGGCACAGTACCATAAGGTGACATGACAGCTAATATGGTAAATGTAAAGAGACGGTGACCAAAGAGATGGTGGTGATAGCCGCACCACAACCTGCATTTACAACGGAGATCAACCAATCTGTGACGCGCCTGTTCCG
>NZ_VOHS01000096.1:0-37500 GCF_007896845.1 Chitinophaga pinensis
GTGCGGATAAAATTCTTTTCAGAAATGGTTCGGTAGAGTTTACTACCGCTGAAGACAGATTGGATTATCCTGGTATTCCCGGTACCCGTTTGAGAATAACCGGTTTTAATGTTTTGATAGCAAAAGGAATCTGATACAGACGATATCATTTCTCAATAACAGTTATTTTGAGAGGACTGCGTGGGGAAAATCAATCATTAACGTAGATATTCTGAGGTGAAGAAGAAAAGTATGAAGCTGGATGGCGTCGCTTTTTACGATAAAAAGGGAATGTTCATTAATGATTCAAATTTCAATACGATCCGACCACCGCTGCCTCCGCGAAATACAACTCCGCAGGATTTCTGGGGATACTACAACGGCAAAACTAGTGAAAGCTTAATTCCCAAATATTTTATACTAAATCCTGGGATGGCTCTCCTGTATATGTGGGTTCGAATCGTGATGCTGATTTCAATTATTGAAGGCCGGTAGCCTGAAGAAAATTATATATCCAACCGGAGGGTATACTGTCTATGATTTTGAACCTAATTATTACCTTAACAGGCAGCAGCAGGAGAATAAAGTGGAGCGAACGAAATCAATCAGTTTGTTTGCAGTGAACCGTTTACCTAGTTGCGATCTGGTTGATTTTCTCAATGGTGTACCTGCCAATAATTCATTGGAATTTACTGTCAGTGAAGATCTGGGATCAACAGTGACAAGTGCTAATCTGACAGTGACATTCAGTGGCTATAAATATACACAGAACGCACAGTCCATGACTTACAAGATAACAAATCTGTCAAGTAATTCATCCTACAACTTTGAGCAGTCGCCAAGTGAAAAAGGGCAGCGAAAACAGTTAATCAGGTTATTACAATTCATGCCGGGGATAGGATCAGACTGGAAGCAAGGACTAATGGTGTGACAGAATCAGATTTCAGTATATGCAATAGCCCTTATATAGAATCTTTGTTGACATACAAATACTGGGAGACTTCAACAATAGACAATGTACAGCCAATGCAAGCGGGAGGTTTGAGGGCAAAAACAATCTCGAACTACGGATCCAATGATTCGCTTATTACGAGAAAGGTATACGAGTATGGTGATACGAGATATAATGTCGGCGTTGGTGAACTTATTACAGCGCCTGGAAAGAATTTTTATCGTTATCCCAAATTGTATACTGGTAATAATATGGTTTCTGATCTGGTGAAAATGTTGTGGTTTACTTCAGATAGTCAGGTTGAGCTTGGTTACAACAAAGGTTGTCCGGTGAACTATACAAAAGTAGTGGAGAAACTTATTGCACCAGACGGTAAGCCGAATGGTAAAACAGAGTATTATTATAATCGCGCAGTTGGAGACTATGAACCTAAGTCAGGCTGGAAGTATCCATACAATACCATTGTTTATCCGTCATGGCGCAGCAACGAGCTGTTGAGTGTGAGGAATTACAAATATGAAAATAACAACTTTTTGCCTGTCAGCGCAACGGAGTATGAGTATAGCGAATTACCGGTTAATAAAGTTAAGATCTTAAAATTAGTAGAATACGAGCCTGATTTATATTATGCTTTTAGTGGGGTTAATTTTGTTAATAATCCCGAACGTTTCTATTACTATAACTATTATATATCCTGTGGGAAAGTGTTGAAGAGAAGAGATCTCTAAACAGTATGTAGGTACTGACTCAATGGTTATTGAGACCAACTATGAGTATAATAAATATCATGACGTCAATCGTGTACTGTCTGTAAACAGCAAACAGGAATCTACAGAAACAATAACGAAGTATACAGGTGATATCAATTACAATAACCTCATGCAAAAAAACATCTATGCTTTACCTGTTCAACAGGAACGTAGAGTAAATGGGAAAGTGACATTTGGTAATATATTAACCTATAATGATGCAGGAAACGTGGATGGTCGTGCTGTATTTTATTCAGCTACTCCGGTAACTCCTGTTGCATATACTTCGTACACAGTACTACCTGCGCAGTATAAAAAAATGCAATCATTAGTATACAACTCCACCACGCAGAATGTGCAGGAAATAGTAGACGAAAGTTCGTTTAACACAATTTATCTGTGGAGCTATGCACGTCAATTCCCTATCGCAGAGATAAAAAATGCCAGCTATGCAACTGTTTCGGCAATACTGGGCAGCGCTAATATCACAGCATTCGAGATAAAGTCTCCTACTGATGCAGAGGTGAATGCATTCCTTGCGCCATTAAGAAGTGATGCAAGATTAAAAACGGCTAATATCGTTACCTACACATATTCTCCGCTTGTAGGAATGACAAGTACAACTGATATTAAAGGATACAAGAACTATTATGAATATGATGGTTTAGGTAGGTTGAGAGCGATTAAAGATCATGATGGAGCGATTCTGAAATTGTATGAATATAAATACGGTGCTTCAATAACACAGTAATGCTACAGGTCCGATTTAGTCGTGAAGTTATCTTTTCAATTATGAAAGGAATGTCAAAGTAAACGCTGTTTATGGTGAAATAGATACCTATAAGCGTAATAGTGACGGACAATGGGTGAAGGACGGAACAACTAAAAGAACTATTGTAAATCTGGATTAAACGATGCATAAATCTATATTTATACTAATACCCTATCATATTTTGTTTGCCATATTATCCATGGGAATCGTCTTTTTTCTGGAAGGGTATGGCACAGAGCTATTTGCAGGGGCTTTTTATTTCAATATTATCTATTTATTGGGAGGTGGTATAGTGAACTATTTCGCATGCAATTTGCTGTTAAAATTTAGCCACAGAAAACGCGATTTTCATCTGGTATATTTGGTAGCATTATTAATAGTAATGAACGCAATTACTTTTCTCTTGGATCAGCTTCTTGTAACATGGGTTTTGATAAAAGAAGTTTTTTCTGTCAGGAGCAATAGTTTTTGGGTATCCTTAGGTCTCCATAGTATAATGATTGTTGCTTATTTGATAAGTATGAGAACCAATCGAAGAACTATGGATAACTACTTTGCAGGAAAAATAAGGGAGGTATAATACTGTACCTTAATTATTCAATAAGCCCACCTTCGTCACAAGAAGGAATGGTTATATTTATCATATGAAATAAAGATTTACGCAGGCAGGCCATAGTGTCTGCCTGTACTTTTGAAAGCAAGCGCTACCTATTGAAATGTTCCTTAAGATTCACTGACTCTCTTTATATTGGTAGACGGTCCGGATGGCACACGCTCAATATTGATTGTCCCGTTTTCGATTTTCGTTTCAATTTCAAAACCGTTTTCCCATCGATATTGAATGCCTGTTTCTGCTGTATACGGAGGTATATCTAATTTTATTTCCATCGGATAAAGTTAAGGCCTTGATGGTAATTACCCCTGAAATGGAAAAGGGAACATCTTTCGATATTCCCCTTGACTACCGGTTTTTCTTCGCCGGTTATGAGTTTCCACATTATCCATCGGTTTGCCTTTAGGGCACTGATTATAGGAATCGTGTATTACTGCTTTTCGAAATTGTAAACCAACCTTTGTGTAGTGCCGGGCGTTACCAGCCGGCCTGTAAAAGAAGTTGAATCAGCACTGTAGAAGTATTGAAACTCCGGACTTTGTTCTGACCCGGAGACATATCTGGTAATACATTTTGGCACCAATACTAACTTTGTAAGAGCAGATGAAGGAGGGTTTATGGGTGTCAATGCGATGGTAAAGGGACCGAGGTTCGGGATAAAGGCGGAAATCCACAAATATCTGTAAGCAGGTTGGTCCATGTCATTTGTAGTAAATGTCAGTTCACCTGAAAAATTCAAATTGACCATATCTTCGGAGGTGTATGTCTGTAATTTCTCAGGGACCATTTTTTGCGGATCTGCGTACACAAACTTTTGAAGGGTCAGATACCATCCCCTTTTTTCCCATATTTCCGTTAATTGATTGGTGGTCGAATACACAAGTGAATCGAGCACATAGACATCACCATCCTTTATCCGGCTATAATATGGATTCTCTTCATTGATAACATCCTGGTACGGCACTTCGTAACTCTCCAGCGGTTTTTTATAAATGACCTTCTCGCATCGTTTATCCGGGCGGTACAGAAAAATTGCTGAGGATCCTATGTAAGCTCCATTAGCATCTGTTCTTAAAAAGATAACATGATGAATGGTGTCGTTCTCATAATGTACCGAAAAATCTGTGTCGGGAGAGGTCAGGGTCCATGTTTTTAACCGCCGGTTATCGTCATATGCAAGTTTTACATTTCTGGTGGTAGAAATGAAGTCACCGTAGGCAGTAGTCATCACCCAATCTTTCATTTTCGGCGGTGTATCAACAGGTCCCGGGGGCGGCGTAGTTGGTGGAGGTGTGGGAGGTGTAGGAGGAGTGACCTCATTCGGACTACAGGACCACATTGCTGACATCAGGGCTAAAGACCAGCATAGATTTCGCATAGATAAAGGGTATTTTAAACGATGTAAAAGGGATTCGCTTCATTGCCGGCCGGTTAACTGCTGTTGGATTGGCAAGAACGCTTTGCAAAAATAAGGAATTCCCACAGGTGTGCAATTACATGGGGCATGGACAGTATAGGCTTTAACCGCCTACGCCGAAAAACAACAACTTCAATTCTTACTCTTCCCTGAAGGAATGTCCTACCACCGGAAAAACGACCGGTGTCGAACCACATGCGTAAATGAAGTCTTCCGCTCTATCGCCCAACTCCCCCGCGAATTACCACAAAAGAAAAACGGCAACCATACTTTCGTATCGTTGCCGTCATCTCTGGTACCGCGTACGGGAGTCGAACCCGTCATTCCTCCGTGAAAGGGAGGCGTCTTAGCCGATTGACCAACGCGGCTGATCTTTTCGCCTCAGACATGATCACCATGTTTAGAGGACTGCAAAGGTAAGCGGTATTTTCATATTTCCAAAAAAAAGTTGCTTAACTTAAATTTATATTGCTTTATCCCGCTATAGCTTGTAAATTCGCTACTCAATTTTTTTCAATCTCAACAAACTCAGTGTAAAATGGGAACTACTCTTAAAATCGGTATTAATGGTTTCGGTCGTATCGGCCGCTTAGTATACCGTCAGATCTACAAGATGCCAGGCATAGACGTGGTAGCTATTAATGACCTTACAAGTCCCGCTGTATTAGCTCATCTGTTGAAGTACGATTCTGCACAGGGTCGTTTCGATTCAGAAGTTAAGCATTCTGATAACGCCATC
Organism: Chitinophaga pinensis; assembly: GCF_007896845.1. Taxonomy (GTDB): domain Bacteria; phylum Bacteroidota; class Bacteroidia; order Chitinophagales; family Chitinophagaceae; genus Chitinophaga; species Chitinophaga pinensis_C. Next base: position 5,222 of record NZ_VOHS01000096.1, read on the forward strand.
ACCGTTGACGGTAATGAGGTAAAAATATACGCACAGAGAGATCCTTCACAAATTCCCTGGAAAGAGCATGGTATTGATGTGGTGATTGAATCTACAGGTTTCTTTGCAGATAAAGATAAAGCAGCCGCTCACCTGACTGCAGGCGCAAAAAGAGTTGTAATCTCTGCTCCTGCTACCGGCGACCTGAAAACAGTAGTTTTCAACGTAAACCATGATATCCTGGATGGTAGCGAAACTATCATCTCCTGCGCTTCATGTACTACTAACTGTCTGGCGCCAATGGCGAAAGTTCTGGATGATTCCTTCGGTATCGAACTGGGTACTATGACCACCATCCACGCTTACACCAACGACCAGAACACCCTGGACGCTCCGCATCCAAAAGGTGACCTGCGCCGTGCACGTGCTGCTGCAGCTAACATCGTTCCAAACAGCACCGGTGCTGCTAAAGCAATCGGTCTGGTACTGCCTTCCCTGAAAGGTAAACTGGATGGTAACGCACAGCGTGTTCCAACCATCACTGGTTCCCTGACTGAACTGGTTTCCGTGCTGAAGAAGAAAGTAACTGCTGAAGAAATCAACGCCGCAATGAAAGCTGCTGCAAACGAATCTTTCGGTTATACTGAAGACGAAATCGTAAGCACTGACATCGTTGGTATCAACTACGGTTCACTGTATGATGCTACCCAGACTAAAGTTATCACTGTTGGCGATAAACAACTGGTGAAAACTGTATCCTGGTACGATAACGAAATGAGCTATGTTTCTCAGCTCGTTCGTACAGTGAAATACTTCGCTGGTCTGATCAACAAATAAGCTATAAACGCTATATCTGTAAATGGTGAATGGTAAATGGTACTCACAGAGACCATTCACTGTTCACCATTTACCTTTTACTCTCAGTATACTTCTCCACTTTTAAATAATTGCATAATGAGTCAATTCTCCGACTTTAACTTTAGTGGCCATAAAGCTGTGGTACGCGTAGATTTTAACGTGCCACTCAATGATAAATTTGAGATCACAGATGATACGCGTATGACCGCCGCTGTTCCAACCATCAAGAAAATTCTGAAAGATGGTGGTAGCGTAATCCTGATGTCTCACCTCGGTCGCCCGAAAGACGGTCCGACCGACAAATACTCCCTGAAACACCTGGTATACCACCTGGTAAAATTACTGGATGGCGCTACCGTAAAATTCGCGGAAGATTGCATCGGTCCCGTAGCAGAAGAAGCAGCTGCTAAACTGCAGGCCGGAGAAGTGCTCCTGCTCGAAAACCTGCGCTTCCATAAAGAAGAAGAAAAAGGGGATAAAGCCTTCGCTGAAAAATTATCAAAACTGGGTGACGTATATGTGAACGATGCCTTCGGTACCGCTCACCGTGCACACGCTTCTACAGCGGTAATCGCTGAATTCTATGCTGCTGACAAACGTATGTTCGGTCTGCTCATGGAAGCTGAAGTAAGCAACGGCGAAAAAGTACTGAACGCTGCTGCTACACCTTTCACCGCTATCCTCGGTGGTGCTAAAGTAAGTGACAAGATCCTGATCATCGAAAACCTGATGGAAAAAGCAAATAACATCATCATCGGTGGTGGTATGGCTTATACCTTCCTGAAAGCATTAGGTAAAGAAATCGGTAGCTCCCTCTGCGAAAATGATAAACTGGACCTGGCACTCGAACTGCTGGCTAAAGCCAAAGCAAAAGGTGTTCAGCTGATCCTGCCTGTTGACTCAGTAGCTGCTGATAAGTTTGCCGCTGATGCCAACACCCAGCTCGTTAGCAATGACAATATCCCAGCTGGTTGGATGGGTCTGGATATCGGAGAAAAATCCGTTGCCCTGTTCAGCGAAACAATCCAACAGTCCAAAACCATCCTGTGGAACGGTCCAATGGGCGTATTCGAAATGAAAGCTTTCCAGAACGGTACCAAAGCCGTTGCTGACGCTATCGTATTAGCTACTGCACAGGGTGCATTCTCCCTCGTAGGTGGTGGTGACTCCGTAGCTGCAGTAAACCAATTCGGTCTCGCTGAAAAAGTAAGCTACGTATCTACCGGCGGTGGTGCACTGCTGGAATTCTTCGAAGGTAAAACCCTTCCAGGTATCGCTGCTATTAAAGGCTAAGCAATACCCGCACACTATATTAAAAGACGCTTGGCGTTGCATACCTCCCGTATGCTGCGTTAAGCGTTTTTTTGTATCTTGACTGTATGAGTAAACTGTTCCGCCATCTCTATTTCCAGGTTATTGTAGCTATCTTCCTTGGTATTATCACTGGCGCCCTATTCCCCTCTGCCGCTGCTACCGGTAAAATGATGAGCGAGATTTTCATTAATCTGATTAAAATGCTCATCGCCCCGATCATCTTTCTGACTATCGTACTCGGTATCGCCCGTATGGGAGATATGAAAAAGGTCGGCCGTGTAGGTGGAAAAGCCCTGCTCTATTTCGAACTGGTGACCACACTGGCTATTGTCATCGGATTAATCATCGCCAATATCCTGCAACCGGGTACCGGCATGCAACCCCGTAATGTGAATGCAGAACAGGTGGCTAAATATCAGGAACAAGCCACCCATTTCAGCTGGTCGGAATTTCTCATGCACATCGTACCCTCCAATGTGGTAGACTCCTTCGCTAAAGGAGATATCATTCAGGTGCTGGTCTTCGCGATTCTCTTCGGCTACGGACTGACCAAAATGAAAAGTGTGGGAGACTCGCTGTTGCTGACCTTTGAAAAACTGTCTGAAGTCTTCTTTAATATACTCAAATTTATCATGAAACTGGCCCCCATCGGAGCCTTTGGGGGAATGGTCTTCACCGTAGGAAGCTTTGGTCTGAGCGCTTTGTATCCCATGCTGAAACTGATGGGATGCGTATATCTGACCATGTTCCTCTTCATCTTTGTAATACTCGGACTGATCGCTTATAAATATGAGTTCAGCCTCTGGAAATATCTGGTATTCATCCGGAACGAACTCCTGATCGTATTAGGTACTTCCTCTTCAGAATCAGCATTACCGGGATTAATGGATAAACTGGAAAGACTTGGATGTGCCAGACAGGTAGTCGGGCTCGTTGTGCCAGCTGGTTATTCCTTCAACCTTGATGGTACCAGTATCTATCTTTCTATGGCCATGATATTTCTGGCTCAGGTTTCTAAAGTACCTTTAGATATCTGGCAGCAGCTGACGATCATCGGCATATTGATGATCACCTCAAAAGGAGCCGCTGGTATTACCGGCAGCGGATTCATCGTACTGACGTCTACCCTGACAGCCATAAAAGTGATACCCCTCGAAGGGCTCGGTATCCTGATAGGGGTGGACCGCTTTATGTCTGAAGCCCGTGCCATCACAAATCTTATCGGGAATGGCGTAGCGACGATTGTTATGGCAAAAAGCGAAGATGCATTTGACATGGAAAAATATATAGCAGCTACCGGTAAGAAGCAAACAACCATTTAACGCCTTCACCACTTGACGAAGCTGTACTTATCGAAATATCTGTGTGTTTCAGCCATATTGATCTGGCTGATGATATGGCCTTGTGCTCAAGGTCGCGCGCAAGGATCCTCCTATACATTCTCTCACCTTGACAGAACCGACGGACTGGCCAGCAATCATGTGTCTGCCATCATGCAGGATAGTAAAGGCTTTATCTGGATCGCCAGTACTGCCCTGCAACGTTATGACGGGATCAATCTCGTCACCATCGCCAGTTTTGATAAAGTACCGGGTTCTATCTATTATGATGATATCTGCCTCTGCGAAGACAATAAAGGCCGCATCTGGATGGGAGCGCCCGATAATATCCGCTATTACGATCCGGCTACCGCCACCGTCTCTGTATTAAAGATCGATATCCCACCTTCCATACATGGTAGCCTCAGTTGCAGCCGCATCATACAGGACCACGCAGGGGTAATATGGGCGACCACCCAGGAAGGATTATTACAATATGATGATGTGCATAACCGCTTTGTAAAGCCTGCCAATATTCCCGAAACAATCAGACGGGACCTTTACAGTACCATCGTAGAAGATAAAAAAGGTAACCTCTGGATCAGCGGTCGCAGAGGTGTCTATAAATTCGACCCCTCCCGCAGACACCTGTATCACTCCGAAAATAATCCTGAACATGACCCGCTACTGGCCATCAGAAGCAGTGTGAAACGCTTCTATATAGACCGGCAGCAACGCATATGGGTCGCTGCAAGGGGAGGAGACTCCCTCTATCAATATTATCCGGATACACGGGAATTACATGCCTTCTCCTTTTCCCTGCCGTTTTCGAACGGGAACATGGTCACAGATATCATCGCAGACCGTGATCTGAATATCTGGGTCGCTACAGAAAATGGCGGGATCTTCCGCTTTAATGAACGTGCCGGTAAGTTTGATATCAATATCCGGGCGAATAATGAAGACGATCAGGATCTGCACTATGATTTTGAGGTGAACTGCTTCCTGAGTGACCGTAATGGCCGGCTATGGGTAGGAACCGATCTCGGCGTGAATATCCTGAGCATACCGGATAACTCCTTCCGGATCATGGATCACCGTACCGTCTTCAAAGGCACAGAAGACCGTCTGCCCAAAACAGAAGTAACTGGTCTTTTTCAGGATAGCCGTGGGAATATCTATGCCGGTTATTGGGGGAGAGGCTTTTGCTGGCTGAATCCCTCTTTGGAGTTTTTAGGGCAATACCTCCACGATGCGAAGAGTGCTGCCTATCAACTGCCGGAGGAACGCAGCCTTGTATGGAGTTTTGCAGAAATGAAGAACGGAACCGTATTGATCGGACAGGAAAATGGAAACCTCTCCATCTTTGATCCAAACAAAGGTAAATTCCTGAAGCACTATCAACCGGCCGTATTCGGTGACCAGACCCTGATGACGATGCTACCGGAAGGAGATACCTCTGTATGGGTCGGTTTATATAAACGGGGCCTTGTACGCTGGGATACCCGCACCGACTCTTTTATCGCGTATCCCGCCTTACTGGAATATGTTAATCGTCCTATAACAGTGATGGACATCGCACGACGTTCTGACTCCCTGTTATGGATTTCCACCAGCGATGCGGGCCTGATCCGCTTTAATACGCATAAAGGGACGGTAAGTACATCTAAATTATTCCTCCACGATAAACTGACCGTCAGCAATATCACCTGTATAGAATTTCTGGATGACAGTACGCTGATCGCCGGTACAGATCATGGACTCTGGGTCTACAATACCTTTAGAAATATTGCCCGCCCGTTGATGATTAACGGTGCCCTGTTTGACGAGTGGGTATTGAACCTGCAGGTAAATGGTTCCGTAGGTACCTGGTTTAGCACCCAATATGGATTCTATTACTTCAATAAACAACAGGGTTCAATAGAGACATTTGTACAGAGTGGCGATATTATAGACAATAACAGAAAGGTGCGCAGAACGGTGAGTATGTTGCATGACGGGCGTTTAATGGTTGGTGCATCTGATCATTTTGTCATCTTCGATCCGGCTGCCCTGCAGGTAGCCCCTCCGCCACCTGATGTGACCATCCTCGGTTTCCGTGCAATGGACAGTGTGATCCATATAGGTGTGGAGAGAGGAAAATATGCACCGGTGACATTGACACACCGGCAGAACTTCATCAGCATAGAATTTAAAAGTCTGCTGTATCACCATGAACCGGTAGGCTATCTGTATCAGCTGGAAGGGGTGGATGAAGAATGGGTAAAGGCAGGAGGGCTGTTGGTAGCAAGATATACCAATCTTCCGCCGGGTAGTTATCTGTTCAAAGTGCGTAGTGTAGACCCTGCGGGAACTTTCTCTTCCGGTGTTACGACGATTACAGTAAATATCTTACCAGCTTTCTGGCAAACAGCCTTGTTCAGAATATGCTGTGTATTACTGATTATAGTATTGATCTACGTTTACTTCAAACTACGTGTGAATGCGGTGAAGAAAGAAGCCCGCAGACGTACAGCTATTCAACAGCAGATCGCACAGCTGGAAATGAAAGCGCTCCGCGCACAAATGAATCCTCACTTTATTTTTAATGCGCTGAACTCCATTCAGACATTCATGATGAAGCGGGAAACAGAACAGGCCTTGTCGTATCTGGGACGTTTTGCACGACTGATCAGGAATGTATTGGATAACTCACAGCTGAACAGTATCCCCATTTCCAATGAACTCCGCATGCTGGAAAACTATCTGGAACTGGAAAAACTACGTTTCGGAGATCAGTTCAGTTATAAGATTACGGTAGATGATGAATTGGATCCCGACTTTACAGATATCCCTACTATGATCTTACAGCCGTTTGTAGAAAATGCGATCTGGCATGGATTGCTGTATAAGAAAGAAGATGGCCATCTGTCTATTGCCTTCCATCAGCAGAATGGAAGTCTGTTATGTGTGATAGAAGATAATGGAGTAGGAAGGGAGAGAGCTGTTGCGCAACGCCAGCAGGGAAATGAACATCATTCCCGTGGTTTGCAGATTACCCGTGACAGACTGGCATTATACAACAGACGTTTTAATCTGGATGCCACTTTTGATATAGAAGATTTGTATGACGAAGCAGGACAACCGGGAGGCACTCGTGTCAATGTCTGGTTTCCGTTGAGTGAAGTATAAAAAAACTCCGTCAGGTATACCTGACGGAGTTGATATGAATGATTAATTGTAGCAGGTGTTACCAGTTTCCGCTGGCGCCGCCGCCACCACCGTCGCCACCACCGAAGTCAAAGCCTCCGCCGTCACTGTCTCCACCACCCCAGCCTCCGGAGCCACCTCCACCGCCAAAGCCGCCACCAAAGCCTCCCAATCCGCCTATAGGACCGATCCATCCGCCGGAGCCTCTTCTGCTGATAGTGGTACCACCACCGCCTCCGCCACCACGATTTCTCATGACAAGCAGAATGATGATGATAACAAAAATACCCATGAATAAGGCATTTTTATTACTGCTGCGGCCCGACTTCTTAGGGTCCGCTCTGAACTCGCCTGCGGCCGCCTTGATCAGTTTATCAGTCGCCTCATCAAGGCCACGGTAATACTGTTTCTCTTTAAAATTAGGCTCAATTGCTTCGTCTATAATACGATTGGCAATAGCATCCGGAATAACTCCTTCCATGCCATAACCGGTCTCTATACGGACCTTTCTGTCATCTATGGCGGCGAGTATAACGATACCATTGTTTTTCCCTTTCGTACCAATACCCCATTCACGAAGTATCTTAATTGCTACTTCGCTGCTTTCGTAATCACCGATGGTTTTCATCGTGACGATTACGATCTGTGAAGAGGTACTGTCATTATAGGCGCGGAGTTTTTGCTCCAGCATGTCGGATTCATTGCCTAACAATACGCCTGCAAAATCATTGACTGCCCGGGGAGGATTCGGTCTTGGCGGAATGTCCTGTGCCTGAACCTTCCATCCGGCGATCAATAATATAAGCAGCCATAACCAGCATATTTTCCTCATCATATTAAATTTTACAGTGTGACAGGTGAAGCCTTTTGCTTATCTGCCAATCACTATATCGTCTGGTAATTCATTTTCATCATCCCCTTCAAAAGGAAAATGTTGGCAAAGCGATTCGCCTATTTCCCTGATACATACCTCTATACCCGCAACATGTTCGTTTCTGGTGAAGTAGCTGACCAGCAGTTCTGCCTCTTTTACCCAGAATGCAGAGCCTACCTTTTCGTGTATGCCTCTGTCTCCGAGAATGGCAAACTGACGATCTTTCAAAGCGATGTACAGGATAACGCCATTTCTGCGTTTGGTTTTTTCCATGCCGAGCTGCCGGAATATTTCCTTCGCGCGTTCCATGGGACTTACATATTTACAATGGCTTTCCACATATAATCTTATCTCCCCACTCGTGAGTCTTTCCGAATCACGTATAGCCTGCACCAGTTGTTGCTTTTCAGCTTCCGTCAGAAGTTCTTTCTTTTTGAATGGGAATATGCTCATGCCGCTTGTTTTTAGAATTGCACTTTAGGAGCATTCTCAGCACCTGGCTGTGCTTCGAAATATGGTCTCTGCTGGAAACCGCCGAAACCTGCAACGATGTTATTTGGGAAAGTACGGATCGCACTGTTATATACTCTTGCCTGATCGTTGAAGTCTTTACGGGCAACAGCGATACGGTTTTCAGTACCTTCTATCTGCGCCTGCAGATCTTTGAAGTTCTGATTAGCCTGCAGGGTAGGATAGCTTTCAGATACTGCCAGTAATCTACCCAGCGCCGCGCTCAGTTGACCCTGTGCGGCCTGAAACTGTTGTACCTTTTCAGGAGTGAGATCTTCTGCTCTTACCTGTATAGACGTAGCTTTTGCACGTGCTTCTATCACCTGTGTGAGTGTTTCTTTCTCGAAATTTGCAGCACCTTTTACTGTAGCAACAAGGTTCGGAATCAGGTCAGTTCTACGTTGATACTGGCTTTGTACAGTACCCCAGGAAGTTTTCACAGCCTCGTCCAGATTCACGATCTTATTGTACTTGGATACACCACAACCGCCTAATATTACGACTACAGCTATGATAATTACGATTACGAGTGTGCTTTTTTTCATCTTATAAAAATTTAAGTTTAAACGAGGTTGTTTATAGTTTTAAAATGCAACAGTACCATATCACTTTGGTTTGTCGTAACTTAGGAATGCAGTTTGGGGGCATCCGATCGAACCTCCATGAACAGTCTGGATAGTAATAGCAAACATAGGAGCTTTTTTTTAATCTGCAAGGGTATTGAGAAATACGATAAAACGGGATTATTTCACTTTCACAGAAAAGATAGTAGCATTGTCAAAAAAATCAGGTCCCGTATCTACGTTTCTCTATAATTTTACTGGTATTTTACGATAGCAAGGGTACGGAACAGCTTGTATTTTAAGATCTTATCCATAAAATAGGTTAGTATAAACGCTTGTTTTTCAGTGTCTATCTTTCATTCGTTTGTAACGCTTTTATTTTTAATTATTTGAATCTAAGGTTGCGTCAATGAGTGCACAACACATCCATATCCTGTATATTGATGACGAGGTACATAATTTAAATGCTTTTAAGGCATCTTTCCGTAGACTTTATACAGTATTTACGGCTACTTCGGCTGAAGAAGCGGAGGAGATACTTGCCAGAGAAGCCATACAGATCATCATTTCAGATCAGCGGATGCCTAAAATTACAGGGATTGAATTTTTTGAGTCAATTCTTGACAAATATCCGGAGCCAATCCGGATGTTACTGACAGGCTACGCTGACATCAATGCCGTTATCGACGCCATTAACAAGGGACAGGTGTATAAATATTTTTCCAAACCCTGGAATGACGATGAATTGCGGCAAAACATTGATAAGGCATATGAAGTATATGCCCTTCGAAAAGAGAATAAGGAGTTGACAGCAAAGTTGCTGGACGTGAATGAGAAGCTTGAATTTCTGCTCCGGCAGAAGCTGATTTCTTAATTTTCAGCCCGGCTACCCTTTGGGTTTACTAAAGTGAACAGTGCCGTCATAAATTTTGTACTCCAGCCCTTTTTCCCAACAAAGTTCATTCAGGAAGTCCGAGACAGGTTTATCCTTGTCAAGATCCCCGGAGAAGTGTATGTCGGCAATGCCGGCGGCTGTAAAGGCCACCTTCAGTCCAAACCAGCGCTTCAGCACAGGAATGACTTCTTCCAGCGGCTTGTTGTGAAAGCGGAAAATACCATCCCGCCAGCCAAGGGTAACGTTTTCGTCAAAACGTTTTACTTTAAAACGCTCACCTGGTCTGTAAATAGCCTCGTACCCCGGCTTTAATGTTACGTCCAGACTATCGCCTACATCAGTTACCACAGTGCCTGTAACCAGTGAAGTTGTGATGGTATTACCATCATAAGAATTCACGTTGAATGCCGTACCCAATGCGATGACGGAGGTTGTACCCGTGTGCACAATAAAAGGTTGTTTTGGATTGTGTGCAACGGTGAAATAAGCCTCTCCTTCAAGGTATACTTCTCTGGTTTTACCGGGAAAGATGAAAGGAAACCGCAGTGTAGAACTGGCATTCAGGTGTACTTCTGTGCCGTCAGACAACTCAATACGGTAGTCCGTTTTGGGAGGTACGGTCAGGGTATTCCATTCAATGGTATTGCTTTGGTAAATGGTGTCGTGCGTAATACGTTTTAATGGAATGGCAGCAATACTGTCACCATGTACCACGCCTGCTGCAGGAACGGGTTCAGTAGCTGCATTGGTATGAACGCTGACGGTCGTATCTGCCGGCAGGGTATAACTAACGTCTGCTGTTTTGCGGGCCGGAGATTGTTTTGGTGTACGATGCGCCAGTACAGCGCGGTTAACCTCTGATGAAGGTTGTACTTTATAATAATGTTCAAACGCGTACCAGCTGCCCGCACATGCAGAAAGCGTCAGTAGTACTGCAGCAGCAGCGCTGTGACGTTTGATAAAACGGAATCCTCTGACGTGTAAGGGCTGAGGTGAAAGGATAGCGGCAATCTGGCACCAGTCATGCTCTACCCGCAGGTCATCAAGAAATGCACTGTCAGTATAGAGTATCGCCTGTTCCTGTTCATGCCAGCATTTACGAACCTGCTCATCGGTTTGCATGACCTTTTGCAGCAACTGATCTTCCACTTCACTTAATTCGCCAAGTTGCTTACGCAGAAGTAATGTGTATATATACTCTTGGTCGTATTTCATCGTAGTAATGAGAAGATGATTGAGGGTGATAAAGTTGTGTATTAATGTAGCCGGGTTTACGAATCTAAAAGAACAGCCAGTTGATTGGTTAACGCCTGGGGTACAAGTGCGGGGCCTGTTTTACATGGAGGGCAGGCAGCGGCCGTTGCTGCGGGCTGCTGCAGTTGCAGGCATCGCTCATATAAAAGCTGATAGAAAAATCCTCCGGGAGAATGCGCGATCTTCCTGTAGGTACGCTCTTGCCATACTTCAATAAATAACTGCTGCACGACCTCTTTTCCTCGTTCTACATTTCCCAACATCTGGCAGGCTTTGAGACAGAGGGGCTTGTAGTATCTCATAAAGAAGTATTGGTAAGCCTCAAGTCTGTTATCCTTCTTAAGCGCGGATAACATGGTGATGTCCTCGCTGGTTTGCATACGAATGGTAATTGGTTGTAGTGTGTACCGGTTTCGGCTGGTAATTTCGCCCAAAAGAATAAGAATTTAGTTAATAGGCTGTTAACGGAGGGAAAAACGGCCAGCTGAAACAGACAAATCAATATTTCCGACTTTCCCTTAAATTGCACCTTTCTAAAAGTTTAATTTACTGGAACATGCAAGTTTGGAAAGATTATCAGGTACAGAATAAAGATCGTTTCCTGGAAGAACTGCTGGAACTGCTGCGCATTCCTTCTGTTAGTGCGGATTCCCGCTTTAACCCGGATGTAAAAAACTGCGCTGAAGCTGTAAAACTGCGTTTGCAGGAAGCAGGTGCTGAAAAAGTGGAAGTATGCCCTACTGCTGGCCATCCTATCGTATACGGTGAAAAGATCATCGATCCGAAACTGCCTACGGTACTGGTATATGGTCACTATGATGTACAACCGGCCGATCCGCTGGAATTGTGGGACAGTGGTCCGTTTGAGCCTGTGATCAAAGACGAAAAGATCTATGCACGTGGCAGCGCTGACGATAAAGGTCAGTTCTACATGCATGTCAAAGCGTTCGAAACCATGTCCAAAACCAACACCCTGCCCTGCAACATCAAATTCATGATCGAAGGGGAAGAGGAAGTAGGTTCTGCCAACCTGGGTATTTTCATCAAAGAGAATAAAGAAAGACTGAAAGCAGACGTAGTGCTGATCTCCGATACAGCTATGATCAGCCTCGAAAACCCATCTCTGGATACCGGCTTACGTGGCCTGTCCTATATGGAAGTAGAGGTGACCGGTCCTAACCGCGACCTGCACAGCGGCGTGTACGGTGGTGCTGTAGCTAACCCGGCTACCATCCTGTGCAAAATGATCGCCTCCATGCACGACGAAAATAATCACATCACCATCCCCGGCTTCTATGATAAAGTACAGGATCTCAGTCAGGCTGAACGTGATGCACTGAATGCGGCCCCTTTCGATGAAGCGGAATACAAAGCTGATCTGGGCGTAGAAGACCTTTGGGGTGAAAAAGGTTATTCCACCATCGAACGTACCGGTATCCGTCCTACTCTGGAGGTAAACGGTATCTGGGGTGGATACACCGGTGAAGGTTCTAAAACCGTCCTTCCATCCAAAGCATTCGCCAAGATCTCTATGCGCCTCGTGCCTAATCAGGACTGGATCGAGATCTCTCAGCTGTTTCAGGCACACTTCGAAAAGATCGCGCCTAAGAGCGTAAAAGTAAAGGTAACGACTCACCACGGTGGCAGCCCTTACGTAACGCCAACAGATCATATCGCCTTCAAAGCTGCCAATGATGCCATTCAGGCTACCTTTGGTAAAGCGCCAATCCCGATGCGTGGCGGCGGAAGTATTCCGATCGTAGCGCTGTTCGAAAAAGAACTGGGCCTGAAAACCATCCTGATGGGCTTCGGTCTGGATAGTGATAATCTGCACTCGCCAAATGAAAAATACGGTCTGGCTAACTTCTATAAGGGTATCGAAACTATCCCTTATTTCCACAAATACTTTGCGGAACTGAGTAAATAGCCTTATCGTACTATTTTAATAAATTTGAAGGCCGGCGTGTGACATACATGCCGGCCTTATATATTATAGTAATAAGATGAAAGAAGTAGAAAAAGTAAGGCTCGATAAATATCTCTGGTCCATCAGGATCTTCAAATCCCGTTCCCTCGCCTCCGCCGGCTGTGAATCCGGTAGGGTGAAACTGAACGGTGTAACCGTAAAAGCAGCCAGAAACGTAGCCCTGAACGACGTATATGAGATCCGGACAGAAGGCCGCAAATGGGTGATCCAGGTCACCGCCCTGCTGGCCAATCGTGTACAGTACACAGAAGCAATCAAGTTCTATAACGATATCACCCCCGAGGAAGATAAAGCACAGGAACGTCAGGCTTCTGTATTCCAGACTGGTAAACGCCCCAGCAAGATTGGCCGTCCTACCAAAAAGGAACGTCGTGAACTGGACGATTTCATGGGTGGCGAGGAAGATCTCTAAAAATATCCGTTTTTCAGTAGTAAATTCGCATGCTTTTCTGGCGGCCTTTGCAAAAAATCAGCCGCCTGCATGTAAATTTTGTAAATCATTATCCATAGATGTCTAAGCAAAGCGATCTTCTCCCTGCCGAATACCTCGTAAAATTGGCTGAGGAATTTGGAACTCCGGTATATATTTATCATGCTGAAAAAATAAAGATCCAGTACGAAAAGCTGCAAACGGCTTTCCAGAAGACGGATGCTCGCTTTTTCTATGCCTGTAAAGCGCTTACCAATATCAATATCCTGAAGTATATCAACTCTCTGGGTTGCGGCCTCGATACCGTATCCATTCAGGAAGTACATCTGGGTCTGAAAGCCGGTTTCGCTCCCAACAATATCATTTTTACCCCTAACTGCGTTGACCTCGAAGAGATCATTGCTGCAAAAGAACTGGGTGTTAATATCAACATCGATAATATTTCCATTCTGGAACAGTTCGGTAACCGCTTCGGCGATTCCTATCCGATCTGTATCCGCCTGAATCCGCATATCATGGCGGGTGGAAACTATAAAATATCTACCGGTCACGTTGACAGTAAGTTCGGTATCTCCATCCACCAGCTGCGTCACATTGAACGGATCGTAAAGAGTACCAAACTGAAAGTAACCGGTCTGCACATGCATACAGGTTCCGAAATCAAAGACGTAGACGTGTTCCTGCGCGGTGTGGAAATCATGTTCGAACAGGCCGTACACTTCCCTGATCTGGAATTCATTGACCTCGGCAGCGGCTTCAAAGTAGCCTATCAGGCGGGCGATCCGGAAACAGATATCAACCTGCTGGGTAGAAAACTGTCCGACGCCTTCAATAAATTCGCCGCTACCTATAAACGTCCTTTACAGGTATGGTTTGAACCGGGTAAGTTCCTCGTAAGCCAGAGCGGTTACTTTGTGGTAAAAGCCAATGTGATCAAACAAACCACTGCCACCGTATTCGTAGGCGTAAACTCAGGCTTTAACCACCTGATCAGACCTATGTTCTACGACGCTTTCCACCTCATCAAAAACATCTCTAACCCGAAAGGAACCGAGCGGATCTATACTATCGTAGGTAATATCTGCGAAACAGATACCTTCGGATGGGATCGTAAACTGAATGAAGTGAAAGAAGGTGATTTTCTGGTATTCTATAATGCCGGCGCCTATGGTTTTGAAATGTCCTCCAACTTTAACTCCCGCCTCAAACCGGCCGAAGTGCTGGTAAAAGACGGTAAAGCGCAGCTGATCCGCAAACGGGATACCCTGGAAGATCTGCTACGTAACCAGATCGAGTTATAGTATCTAAATACTTAATACTTAAAATATTAATGCAGATTTGTATAAGCAAATCTGCATTTTTTTTGAACGGTTGTAAGCAGTTTTAACATAAATTTGCAAAATCATTTTACCAATGCCTCCTGCTTTTACCTGCCACTGTATATACTGATAGTAGACACACAATATTTTATTATCCCATTCGTCTGTTATAGTATAAGTATACGATGAGTATTTTTTACATATTTTGATTATGAAAGTTTTATCAGCTAACTCCGAGGTGTTCAGGGAAGAGGAAGTATTGATAGACAGCCATATCTCATTCGGTCCTTACGTTAAGTTTCTGAAAGAGAAGGCTGCCAGGAAATCGGACGCGCGCGCTGCCTACTATCAGCAAATAGTTAGTCAGTTTGAAGGTAACCCCGCGTTACTCGGCCCCATAGCAGGTGCAGATGACCTCTCTGCCTATCAGGAATACGTAGATCTTGCTATTTCAACTATTTTCCCTGTCACTGTTGACATGGATAAAGATATCTATGGTATCGGCGTACCCAATAAGTTTGCCATCTTCTACTACTCCGAACTGTTCAGAAAACTGTTTGCCGCCAATGGTGACAAGCTGGTGGCTGTACCGGAAGGTATGTCCGTAGAGAAAGTGAAGAAAGACAAACTGGAATGGTTGTACAAACTGATACTGGAAAAAGTATATGACTTCCCGGTAGATTACCGCAATGAGATTATACACCATGTAACATTGCCAGATAGCAATGGTCTGAAAAAGTATATCAAACTCCAGATCGATGCCCGCTTCGTTGACGTAATAGTAAAAGGAGAAGTTCCTAAACTCTCCTATGACAACGTCTGCCGTACCAAGTTCTCACTGGAAGCCCTGCAGGAAATGTTGCCACTCCGCAACTTCGCCCTCGAAGGTTTCGTGATCTGGACTATACAGGACGTTACCAAAGATGAAGTGCAGAACAGTATGAAAAACCTCATACTCGATATGCACGACGGTAACGAACAGCAGACCTATCGTCGTATGGAAGAAGAAGTGGAATCGCTCATGCAGGAGAAAGATACCAGCGTACATATCGTGCCGATCCCTAAGATCAATGGCCGTTATGTACTGGAATGTGATCTGTGCGAAAGCGGTGTAATGCTCGGTGTCATCAATAATGGTAAACAGCAGCAACAGTTATTTCAACAACTGCTGGACCATCTCACCCGTCAGAAAGAACCATTATTCATTCCTGATGTAACAGAAGCCACCCTGCTGGCTTATCCTTTCCTGCGCTACCTGCCTCTGAAAGGTATCAGAAGTTATGTCATGGCCCCCGTATGGCACGAAGGACAATTGCTCGGTATTGTCGAATTAGCCTCATCAGAACCTAACAGGATCACCGCAGAAACAATGGGTAGAGCCATGCCGGCTTATCCACTGCTGATCATGCTGCTCACAAGAGGTGTCGATATACTGAACAACCGTATCATACAGGTTATAAAAGAACAATTCACAGCCTTGCAACCTGCGGTAGAATGGAAGTTCACCGATGCCGCATGGCATTATCTCCATACGCCGAAAGAAGAAAGGAAAGACATCGGTAACATCGCCTTTGAAGATGTATATCCTTTATATGGAGCTGTAGATATCCGCAACTCTTCTACAGAACGTAGCAACGCTATTCATGAAGACCTTCGTGAACAGCTGCTGCTGATCAAGGAAACACTGGAGCATATCGGCAATGCCATCTATCTTCCTCTGCTGGAAGAACTGAAGTTCAAAAATGATGAACTGATCACTGGTATCACCAGTGGTATGCTCTCAGAAGATGAACTGAAGACCAACAACTATCTGGACGAAGAAATCGGACCACTGTTCCGCCACCTGCATGAAAGTCACCCTGAACTGCAGCCGGTACTGGAACGTTATTTCTCACTGGTAGATACCACAGAAGGACATATCCTCCACCACCGTCAGGAATATGAAGACAGCCTTGCCAGTATCAACGCAGAGATCAATAAATACCTTGATAAAGAGAAAGAAAATATTCAGCACTCATTCCCATGTTACTTTGAAAAGTATCGTACCGATGGCGTTGAATACAATATCTATATAGGTCAGTCTATCGCACATAACCGTAAGTTTGACTTACTCTATCTGCGTAATCTCCGCCTGTGGCAGATCTCTTCCATGGCTGACATCGCGAAAATGACGAATAAACTGAAAGACACCCTGAAAGTGCCTTTACAGACTACTCAGCTGATACTGGCGCACAGCAATCCCATCGATATCAGTTTCCGTCAGGATGAACGCCGCTTCGATGTGGAAGGCGCCTATAATATCCGCTACGAAATCATGAAGAAACGGATAGATAAAGTACATATCCGTCAGACAGGCAAACGCCTGACCCAACCGGGTACTATTTCCATTGTATATGCATATGCAAAGGAAATGGAAGAATACCTGAAGTATATTACCTTCCTCCAGAATAAAGGAGTGCTTTTGCCAGAGGTAGAAATGCTGGATCTGGAAGATTTACAAGGGGTTAGCGGACTGCGGGCATTACGCGTGAAAGTGAATATGGACTAATTGAGCATGTAGTTTCTATAAAGCTTAGAAGCCGTTTTGATACTTATTATCCTACGTTAATCCTACGTTCATGAACGTAGGATTAACGTAGGATAATAAGTATCAAAACGGCTTCTGACTATAAACTAAGCCGGATATCAGAACCTGAATCCGAAAGTAATATAAGGCAATATACCTTCTTCCGAACGACCTACCACCGCAGACAATACCACCAGATTAGCAGGCGTAAAATAGATACCTCCACCATAACCATCATGCCATGCACTGGATTTCTGGCTCTGGTACCATACACGACCTACGTCATTGAATGCAATCAGACCAACACTGGCAGGGAACAGATAAGAACGGAAGTCAAACAGTTTAACACGTAATTCTACGTTATTGTATACTGCCATATTACCGGTGAAACGGGCATTACGATAACCTCTCAGGTTCTGCACACCACCGAGGGTAGCCGCCTGGAAGTATTCATAATCTCCCCAGATCTTGTTCACACCAAAACGGGTGACCAATACCACACTGGTTGGTACATGGAAATTAGTATAAAGACTCAGATCACTCTGTACCTGTACATAGTTGCGGGTTTGTGCATTCAGTCCCTGACTGCCATATACAGATGTATTCCAGCTGATACCTCTTGTTGGGATCAGTGCATTGTCACGGGTGTCTATCTTTAAACCTACACGTAAACCTGCATATGTTTTAGATTGGAATACAGAGAGCGAATCCAGTCCGTTTTTAGGGAAGTCAGAGGTGATACGACCGGTTGTTTCGTCTTTATCCAATGTATAGTAGGTGAAGGATGGACCATAATACAGAGCGACATTCTGTGACAGCCTGGTATTCAGCAAAGGCTCCACATTGTACAGACTGAATCGGGTACGATAATAACGGATACCCAGTGATTTGTCAAAGTCAGATTCGTTGCCAAAGCCGAAGAAGTTCACTGTATTATTCGGTGCTTTTACATTCGCGGCAATGGTCAGATCAGAATTACCAATGGCATCGGTAAATTCTCCAAAGTAACGGAACTGCCATGCGTTGGTACCAAGGGAATGTCCTGCCAGTACAGTATGTCTGGTAGCAAACGGACGTTTGCGGAAGCCCTGTGTGGTATATTGGAAACCGGCGCCCAGTGACAATCCATCATCCTGGTTAAAGGCAGCGGAAGCCAATGGCATCAGTTTATCATACTGGTAACGGAAGAAGGTACGTTCGTAGCGGATGTTGTCAGGGTTGGAAGACAGGATACGTCTGTCATTACCATGCATATCAAAACTGTCTTTCTTATTAGCGAGATCATAGATACGGATACGTTTACCTGCATGACTGCCGGTACTGTCCACATAAGTATCAACGTTTCTGCCACCAATGATACGGATCTTGATAGGAGAGCCATTATCTCCTTTTACAACATATTTGTCTTCTCCACCCAGACCGAAGATCCTGATCTCACGGGTATCTTTCGGATCAAACAAACGATGGTAGATGGTCTGTTCCAGTTCACCTTTTTTATTGATCTTGGTAACTGCCACATCTATTTTTCCTTCCGGCTGACGTTCGATGGTGAATAACTCATCTTTTTTAGTACCTACAATTTCCACATGTCTGGAAATGAAGCTATAGAACTGCAGGGCTTCTTTTTCCAGTATATCACGGCGTGCCTTCAGGGTAGTGTATACCCGTTCGCCCACCTGTGCTTTGATATTATCAGGGAACTGGTTGACTGCATTTCTGATCACCGTATCTGTCATACGCAGTACGAAGGCATGGGAAATATCTTTCCATTCCTGCTCACTGAGTTCGTTCATGAAAGAACGGTCAAATGGCTGAGCGGTAGGGTTTTGTCCTTCGATATACCTGATCTTAGGACGGAAGCCCTGAATATTAGGTAAAGCCCATTTTCTGGAAGCGATGCGCGGTAAGAGGCCTTCATTCACAAAAAATGCCTGATCCCTGTCGCGCGGAATCGGAAAGTATACCTGTGTTTTTGCTTTTTTACTGTTTTCAGCACCCCATCTCCACTGGTCATCATGACGGTCCCAGTCAGCGATCAGCCAGTCCAGCAGGCGTGCATTCAGTACAGCCGACTGATTCACAGTGTTGTCATTATCACCCTGAATCTGTTCGAGCAGCTTTGGTGTATTCAGGGTTTTACCCTTTACATCCGGTTCTCTTTCTTCAAAGAGATAGACATCATCACCATAGGTATTCGCATAGAAACCCAGCACGGTATCTTTCGGCAGATATACAAATCTGGGGTTTGTGTGATGAACCCCAGCCGCATCAGCTAATGTACCGACAGCCATAGGCGCATAAGGGTTGGCCGCAGAGATCTGGTCTTGCACCACATCTTTCGCGATCGTTTCCCGTAATGCTTCGGGTACCGCTTTCGCGGGATATTTCTTTAGTGAACGGAGTACCCATTCAGTACCATTCTTATCTTCCAGACGCAGGGACATGGTCTGCATACCACCACCACGTTTCAGGATCTTCATACCACCTTTTTCCTTATTCAGGTCCAGTACAGGGAAGTCCATTGGTGTAGCCCATACACTGCGATAATTACGTCCCATCAGCCAGTAATGGAAGCCGGTCTTATCAACATATTGTGAATCGGCAGCCATGGAAACGGTTGGCGGCAGCTGGCTGGCAGAAGGACTTGCATTGGCAACGGTGCTGGAACGAACGTCCTGCAGGCTAAACAGCTGTTGTGCATAGGAAGGACCATCTGTTTTATCAACCGTGTAGTATTGTACTTCTACACGACCGCTTTTGGATATCTCCAATACGGTATAGCCGTTCTCATTGCTGGCATATAAAGACTTACTGCCTTTCTTTACGCGGTTTTCTTTGGCGCCGGAGCCGCTCACGACATAGAAATTCTGGTCGTCGTTGATAAGCTGCAGCGTATGATCATGACCGGATACGAAGATTGCCGGACCATGAGGTTTGATCGCTGCTTCCACACCTCTGATCATTGACTGATAGATCGGATTGGGAATATCTTCCGGTGTACCGAATACGCCACGGGTGATCGGATAAATAGATCCGATCAGCGGTAATGGTATGTACAGGTTCTTTTTCAGATCAGTGAACGGGAAGATATGCTGCTTGATAGTATAATAACCACCATGCACACTATAACTTCTGAAAGGGTGGTGCGCTGCAAATATGATCAGTTTATTCCTGTTACGGCTTACGATATCGCTCACTTCTGCGAGTACTTCTTCCCTTGTTTTAGTATCGCAGGAAGATTCGGAACCCGGTTTCTGATAGGGGAACAGCCACCACTCGGTATCCATAATGATGAGGGTGGTGTTGTTATCAAGATGTACTTCTTCCGGCCCCGGACAACCATCCTTCGGAAGGAAGTTGACATTAGGCAATTGTAAGGAGTCTATATATAACTGCTGGTTGATCACTGTTTGCCATCCATCTGGTTTAGACCGTTTCCAGTCATGATTACCGGGGATGAAAATGGCCTGTGTAGCAGTATTTTTTACAAGGCCTACCTGATAGTCAAGTATTTGTCTGGCCTCATCATATCTTGCGGCGCCTGCATCGGGTAAGCCGAGCGGGTATACGTTATCGCCGAGGAACAATACGGTATTTCTGGCATCCTGGAGGTTGATGCGTTGTTTTACTGCGTCTATAACAGGGTTATGACCGTCCTTATGCAGCTCCCCGGCATCGCCGATCAGGATCACTCTGCGTGCGAGACTGTCATCTTTCATCTGCGCCTGAGATAGCAATGGCAGTAATAGAAGGGGTAAAAGGTGTCTTGCTTTTGGTAAAATGCTAATCATCGTGATGAGTTGTACTTAAATTTCAGAATATTGGCTTGCGCCTCGTCTACCGCTTCGTTAGATATGTACATATCGCCATTTGCAGTGAAGGAGATACCTTCAGGCTGTGGGAATTTGCGATGTCGTAGATTATAAGCCTCCTGTACTTTGCCGTCAAGGTCAGTGATGACCAGCATACGGTTGACAGCAGATACGATGTACAGGCGTTTTTCAATGGGATGGACGGCGGCGGCTGAAGGCTTGAAATGGCCTACATCTCCACCGGTGAGTCTTGCAATCTCAGCTACATTGATGCGGAATGCAGGTGCAGTGTCATACTCCATGGTATTCAGCTGAAACCGGTAAGCGGAGGTAAAACCTTCTCTTTTGTCTTCGTCACAGGCTTTGCAGATAGCTACCAGGCTATTGTTTCTTGCATCAAAATAGAGGCTTTCAAATTCCCTTTTACCGGGGATAGATAGCTTGTAATGTGTAGCGTCGGCCGTATCTGTAAACATGCCATGTACATGATACAGGTGCCCGTTACTCTTTAATACAAACCAATCGTTACCTGTAGTCGCGAGATCTTCGTAGTCGCCGCTTTTGTCGAACTTGGAAGTAGGGTAAGGCTTTTCGGTGTCCAGGTCGATAGAGTAGATCTTGCCCTCCTCGTCATTGATCGCCATGATATGGTGTTCGTCCGGAGCGAGTACAATACCGGATATTTCCTGCATGGACTGCCTTACACGGTAACGGGTAGGTTCTGCAAGATTATAACCCTTTGGAGAGCTATATTGTTTATCTTCCTGATTGAAAGCGTTACAGGACAAGAACAGAAAAAAGAACGCAATATATCTTACTTGCATAGATGAGTTGTTAATATTCAATGCAAAAACACAACGGACTGGATATCCGCTGTATTTTGTATTGCTTATTTGCAGAATAAAATTAACTTAAAAATGCAGTAACTTGCTGATCTCAGTTTTGCTTTTTTAACTAAGGCTTATGCACACAGGATTAATCATAGAAGCAGCAGAAACATATGTTGCAAAGCAATACCAGGAACATCCTCACCCTAACCTGGTCTATCATAATTTAGAACATACAAAGCTGGTAGTTGCAGCAGCACAGCAGATTGCAGCGCATTACCGGCTGGCAGATAATGACCTGCTGATTGTATGTGTGGCCTGCTGGTTTCATGACCTTGGCTACCTGATGGGAGAAACGAAAATGCACGAGGAGAAGGGTGCAGAGATGGCAAGGGCGTTCTTAAATGTACAACAGATTCCAGAAGATATACAACAACAGGTAACTGGTTGTATTATGGCTACGAAGATGCCTCAGCATCCGAAGAACCTGCTGGAAGAGATTGTATGTGATGCAGACCTGTTCCACCTCGGTACGAAGGACTTCAGAGACAGATCCCGTCTGCTGAGACAGGAAATGGAACTCTACAGTGGAAGGGAAATCCCCGGTGCAGTATGGAATGCCGGTTCGCTGCGACTGCAGGAATCGCACCACTATTTTACAGCCTATTGTAAGGCGTTATTACAACAACAAAAAGACGAGAACATCGCAAAGTTGAAAAGTAAACTCGAAAAACAGGAAGAAAAGGCACAGAAGAAAGACAAGGCCGCGAAACACGCATCAGATGAGTCGCAGGTGGAAGCAGCAGTAGCCGTAGTCGTACCGGAAGCCAGCGTGACCACCGTAGAGGAAAAGAAAAAAGACAAGAAAAAGGATAAAGAGAAAGAACCCAAACCGGGAAGAGGCGTAGAAACCATGTTCCGTACCACGTCCACCAATCATATCCGCCTCAGCTCTATGGCTGACAGTAAGGCACATATCATGATCTCGGTGAATTCCATTATCATCTCTGTGATATTGGGCGTGTTGTTCAGAAGACTGGAAGATTACCCTAATCTTATTATCCCTGCCTTTATCTTCTTAATGACCGGCGTGCTGACCATCATATTCTCGGTACTGGCTACCCGTCCTAATATCAATGTAGGTAAATTCACCAAAGCTGATATCGACAGTAAAAAGACCAACCTGCTGTTCTTCGGTAACTTCCATAAGATGTCGCTGGAAGAATATAGCTGGGGAATGACCGAGATGATGAAAGACAATGAATATGTATATGGCAGCATGATTCAGGATATCTATCACCTTGGCGTGGTGCTTGGTAAGAAATACAAACAGCTGCGTATTGCCTATAACATCTTTATGTTCGGACTGATTATCTCCGTAGCGGCGTTCCTGATAGCAGCATTATTTTTCCCGGTGAAGAACTAAGCATGAGTAACAAGACGATTTCTATGAATGTACCGCTATATGACCGCGACCTGAGCTGGTTGTCGTTCAACTACCGCGTACTGTGTATGGCAAGAGATGAGAAAGTGCCTTTGTATGAACGGATTAAGTTCCTCTCTATCTTCTCCTCCAATCTCGATGAATTCTTTAGAGTACGTATGCCGGCAGTGCTGGCAGTAAATAAAGTATTGGATAATAATCCGGCGGCTGCCGGAGAAGAGATCATTTCTCCGGATACCCTGCCTGCTATACAGGCGGAGATCAACAGGCAGCTGGGCGTGTTTGGACAGACACTGACCGGACAGTTATTGCCCGCCCTCGGGAGTTATAACATACATCTCTATTACAACGAACCTATTCATACACAACACCATGAGCACCTGCGGGAATATTTCCTGACACGGGTGCTTAGCTTCCTGCAACCACTCTGGCTGCGTAAAAAGAAGCCGGAAGAAGTATTTCTGGAGAATAACCAGTTATACCTTGTGGTGTCTGTGACGGAAGATAGCGCTCCGGATATGCAGCAATATGCACTGGTGAATATCCCGAGTGCATTCCTGCCCCGCTTTATAGAATTGCCGGCGCTGGACAATGTCTACTACATTGCCATGCTGGATGACGTGATCAGGGATAATATCGGCTTCCTGTTCCCGGGTTATACCGTGAACGGATGTTATAGCATCAAGATCACAAGGGATGCGGAAACGGATATGAATGAGCTGGCCAATGATATCCTTGAACAGGTAGAGACCATGATCGTAAAACGTGAACTGGGTATCCCTACCCGTTTCCTGTTTGATGCGGCCATGCCATTAGCCCTGCGGAAACTGCTGGCTGTTTACTTTCATATACTGCCGGAAGAAATGGTAGAAGGGGGCCGGTACCATAACCTGAAGGACCTGGCCGATCTGCCTATGCCGGTAAAATCCCCTGCATTCGCGTATCCTAAGCAGGCGTCCCTGCCGGAACCCTCACTGGAAAGTACCCCCCGTTTGCTGGAGGAAGTGATGAAGAGGGATATTCTCCTGCATGCACCATACCAGCGTTATGACTATATTCTGCGCTTCTTCAATGAAGCTGCCGTGGATCCGTCAGTACAGGAGATCTATATCACACTTTATCGTATTGCTTCCAGTTCCCAGATAGCCAATGCACTGATCAGTGCTGCGCACAACGGGAAACAGGTAACGGTCTTTGTGGAACTGAAAGCCCGCTTTGACGAGGCGAACAATATCCGCTGGGCAAAGAAAATGAAGGCGGCAGGCGTAAAGATCATCTATAGCATCCCCGGCCTGAAAGTACATGCGAAGATCGCACTGGTAAAACGTCGTCGCGGTTATCAGTGGGATTATGCCGGTCTGATGGCTACGGGTAACTTCAATGAAAGTACAGCACGTTTCTATACAGATCATGTGCTCATGACTGCTCATCCGGGTATGACACAGGAACTGGAGCTGCTGTTCTTATATCTGCAGGCAAGAGAACAACCGGCTAAATACAGCTATCTGGACTTTAATCACCTGCTGGTAGCACAGTTTAATATGATGGCCCGTTTCAAACAGCTGATTAACCGGGAGATTGAAAATGCGCGTGCCGGTAAGCCTGCAAGGATCACTATTAAACTGAATAATCTACAGGAAAAGGAAATGATCGCAAGCCTGTATGCTGCCAGTCAGGAAGGTGTGGAGATCGATCTGATAGTACGTAGCATTTGTTGTCTGGTACCCGATCAGCCGGAAAGCAGCAATATAAGGGTGCGCCGTATCGTAGACCGCTATCTGGAACATGCAAGGGTTTTTATTTTCCATAATAATGGTCATGAAGAGGTGTATATGGGTTCTGCCGACTGGATGAACCGTAACCTTCACAGACGTATTGAAGTTGTTTTCCCGGTCTATGATCCGGCATTACAGCAACAGCTGAAGGAAATTATCCGTTTACAGCTGGCTGATAATACCAATGCGGTCAGATTGGATGAGAATATCCGTAATATTGAAATAGAACCGGCAGAAGGAGCCGCGCTGGTTAATGCGCAGGCATCTATCTACCAGTATGTGCAATCACTGTAAAAACAACCTATCCGGCTTATGAAAAAATATCTGTGGCTCCCGGCTGTGTTGATGCTGCTAAGTGCTGGCATTACACATGCACAGGAAAAGCAACACCTGGATCTTGAACATATCTATAACCCGGCTGCTGATGCTGCTGCTGATCTGGCAAAGGCACAACAACAGGCCGCGGCGCAGCATAAACATATTCTCGTGGAAGTAGGTGGCAACTGGTGTATCTGGTGCAAACGCTTTTATAAGATGCTGCATGAAGATTCAACACTATTGTCAGAGGCAGAGAATAACTATGTGATCTATTATTTGAACTATAGTAAGGAAAACAAAAACCTGCCCCTTCTTCAAAAACTGGGTTATCCACAGCGTTTTGGTTTCCCTGTACTTTTAGTACTGGATGCAAAAGGTAATCGCCTGCATACACAGAATACCGCCTTACTGGAAGCAGCAGATGGGTATGATAAAAAGAAAGTCGCGGATATGCTGAAGCAATGGTCGCCACAGGCACTGAATCCTGCTTTTTATACCAATCAATAAGTCCGTTATGGAGCACACCCCTTTTCCACCAGCTGCCCGGGCATTTATGCGTTTTGCCGGACATCCGTTCAGGTTCTCCCTTTATCTGTTCTGGAAACTGCCTATTGCCTGGTTATCAGGCGTCCGGCTGAAACAGCTGACGGAAACGGGGTGTGTGACAGTTATACCATTCAGGTGGTTATCCCAGAACCCCTTTCGCTCTACTTACTTCGCCTGTCTGGGTATGGCCGCTGAAATGAGCACGGGTTTGCCGGCCATGATGTATGTCAGAGGCGCCACTCCCAAACGTGTATCGATGCTGGTGACTGGTATGCAGGCCAGTTTTATGAAGAAAGCAACCGGCAGGACCTGGTTTACCTGTGAGGATGGAACAGTGATCAAAGATGCGATCGCACGTACAGCCGCCAGTGGTGAACCGGAAACAGTCACCGTCAACAGTACTGGCAGAAGCCACGATGGCACAGTAATTGCCTCGTTTGCTATTACCTGGTCCTTTAAAGGCAAGGGCTGAGTACATATACCATTACAGTTCATTCTTCAATATCACCACATGAAAATTGCATTTCACGGCGCCGCACGTACGGTTACCGGATCAAAGCACCTCATTTCTCTCACGAATGGAAAAAAGATCTTACTGGACTGCGGGATGTTTCAGGGTATGGGCAGAGAGACAGACGCGATGAATGAAGAATTCGGATTTAACGCTGCCGGTGTGACCCATATGATCCTCTCTCATGCACATATAGATCACTCCGGGTTAATTCCCCTGTTGGTAAAAAGAGGTTTTAAAGGAACGATTTACTGCACACCAGCCACAAAAGACCTGACGGAGATCCTGCTACTGGATTCTGCGAAGATTCAGGAAGACGATACAAAGTTTACAAATAAGAAATTACGCAAGGAAGGCAAACAGGAGATAGCACCCCTGTATACGATCGATGATGCAAAGAAGAGTATCAATGCTCTGAAAAAAGTGAATTACAATACGTGGTTCCGGGTCGATGACGATGTGGAAGTATACTTCACCGATGCCGGTCATATCATCGGTAGTGCAGCCGTACACCTGCGCATAACAGAGAATGGGAAGACCTCACAGATCACTTTCAGTGGCGATATAGGTCGTTATAATGATGCAATACTCCGTTCTCCGGATGTTTTTCCACAGGCAGATTATATCCTCATGGAATCAACCTATGGGAGTACCCTGCATGCAGAAGCAGCTCCTTCAGATGACCTGCTTATCAAATATATACACGATACCTGTAAGGTGAAAAAGGGAAAGCTGATCATACCGGCCTTCAGTGTAGGACGTACACAGGAATTATTATACGCCCTTAACAGGGCAGAACTGGACGGTAAACTACCAAAGGTGGACATCTTTGTGGATAGTCCCTTATCAAGAGAGGCAACCGATGTGGTAAGACACCATCCGGAAACCTTCAATAAGACTGTAAAGAAGTTACTGGAGAGAGACGATGATCCTTTTGACTTCCCCGGTCTGCATTATATCAGTACCGTAGATGAGTCCAAGGCACTGAACTTCCGGGAAGCGCCCTGTGTGATTATTTCTGCATCAGGTATGGCGGAAGCAGGCAGAGTGAAGCACCATATTGCCAATAATATCAATGATAGCAGAAATACGATCCTGATTGTGGGGTATTGCGAACCACAGTCACTGGGTGGCCGTCTGATGAGAGGAGCGAAAGAAGTGTCTATCTATGGTACCCGCTATGAGGTAAGAGCAGATGTAGGTGTGATCCGCTCAATGAGCGCACATGGTGACTATGAAGACCTGAGCCAGTGGTTATCCTGTCAGGATCCAAAGGAGGTGAAGAAGTTATTCCTCGTACATGGCGAATATGAAGTGCAGACTATTTTCCGTAACTGGTTGCTGAAGAAAGGGTTTCAGGATATCGGGATCCCTGAGCGACATTCGGAAGTAGGATTAGGGTAAGCTTAATAAAACAGCATAAAAAAAGCGTCTGCTAACTGGCAGACGCTTTTTTATTTATTAGTTCTTTAACTCCGTGGCTACTTTCTTCATAAACTCACTTTGTTTCAGCAAAGCGGTCTTTTTATCAGGCGTAGCAAGCGCAGCTTTTTCTTCTTTGTTTCTGGCGATAGGTTGCAGGAGACTAACCAGATAGTTGTTGACCATCTTGTTATTAAACATGAGGGCCATCTTTTTGATGTCTTCCACACCCTGCAGTACCTGATCTGTATTATCCACGATGCTGAGGATAGAGAGATACTGGATTGCAGCTTCCAATTTATCTTGTCCGCTGGTTTCATTGAAGGTCTTTGCAAAGAAGGCAACATCGCTTTCATTACCTTTCTGTGCATATACAGTGGTGATCGCGTTGCTCAGAGCTCCTTTGGAATCAGCTTCCATCTGTTTAGCGAGGGTATAAGCCTTATCAAGGTTCAATACGCTCAGGCTTTCGAGGGCAGCTCCGGCAGCCGCATAAGAACGGTCTTTTACAGCAGCTTCGAATATCGGAGTCAGTGAAGGATCTTTCAGGGAACCCAGCTGACTCAGGGCAGCTGCGCGGACAGTTGAATTGGCATCTTTCTTCGCCAGTTCCTGTAAAGTAGCGAATGCGGTTTCTTTTACCACAGGATCTGTCAGTTTCAGACCACCGATCGCCATAGCACGGAGGCCATAGAATTTATCTTTCAGGGCAGCTATTACTACTTTCAGAGCAGCAGGGTTGGTGCTTTGCTCTTTCAGACAGGCGTCGATCGCTTCGCGACGATCCTGGAATTCAGGAGCATGCGCATACTGGAAGATATAACTGTTGATATCTCTGTGTTCTTTTCTCTCAGCCAGCAGTACTTTATCACCGTCAAAGTTTACCAGATCCGGTTTGGTAGCGCAAGGCAGGGTGAAAGTGCTTGTTTTGTCGAAGATAGTCACCTGATGACGTACTTTCTTACCACCTGCGTAGATATCGATCGCTACCGGCAACTGGAAGATCTTATCACCTGTCTGCTGCTGTTCTACGGTGACGGTGACAGTCTTGTTGGTCTCATTAAAGGTGGACTTGATGTCCAGTACAGGGTAACCCTGACCATAATACCATTGGTTGAAGAACCAGTTCAGGTCCTGACCGCTCACTTCTTCAAAAGCGAGGCGGAGCTGGTGCGCTTCAGCTGATTTGAAGGCGTTTGTCTTCAGGTAGAGGTTCAGAGATTTGAAGAAGGCGCTGTCACCCACTACATTACGTAACATATGCAGGATACGGCCACCTTTCTGGTAGCTGATTGCATCAAACATGTCTTCTTTATCATGGTAATGGAAACGTACCAGGTCTCTGTCGCCGGAGTACTGGGCAAATTTCTCATAGCTCTGCATGGCTTTGTAAGCATGATCGTCAGCAGCATCCTTACCATATTTATAAGCCATCCACAGGTATTCACTGTAATCAGCGAAAGATTCGTTCAGGGTCAGGTTGCTCCAGGATTCTGCGGTAACCAGATCTCCGAACCAGTGGTGGAACAATTCATGAGCAACAACTGCTTCATTGTAGTTGTTATTGTCCAGCAGTTCCCTGTCGGTTTTCTGCAGGAAGTCGCCGTGGATGGTTGCAGTAGTATTTTCCATAGCGCCGGAAACGTAGTCTCTTACTACCACCTGAGAGTATTTTACCCAAGGATAGTCATAACCCAGTAGGTTGGAGTAGAAGGTCATCATTTCCGGGGTATTACCGAAGATGGCTTTCGCATAAGGAGCATATGCCTTTTCCACATAGTAATTCACCTCTTTGCCTTTCCACTGGTCTTTGATGATAGCGAAGTCGCCCACTGCCATCATGAACAGATAAGGAGAGTGAGGCTGGTCCATTTTCCAGTTATCGGTGCGGGTGCCGTCAGCATTGTTTTTCTGGCTTACCAGTTTACCGTTGGAGAGCGTAGCATATTTTTTATCAACTGTAATGCTGATCTCTTCGGTAGTCTTCTGATAGGTACGATCTATTGTAGGGAACCAGGCTGAACTGGATTCTGTTTCACCCTGTGTCCAGATCTGTACTGGTTTATTGGCGATAGCGCTGTCAGGATTGATAAAGTACAGGCCTTTCGCATCGGTGATAGCGGAGCTGCCTTCAGATTTTACCTCTTCAGGACGGGCTACGTAATCTATATAGATAACAAATGATTCTGTTCTCTGGTAAGGCTTATCCAGTGCAATGTGCAGCTGTAAGCTGTCGTAGGTGAACTGCAGAGGTACATTTTTGCCTGCTTTTACGATTGCTACCTGTTTGATGTCCATCGCTTTGGCATCGAGTGTCAGGGAATCGGTGGTATAAAAGTGAGGTTTCAGTGTAAGCCATGCTTTACCGAATAGGTATCTTTTTGCATAATCGAAGCGAACATCCAGTTTAGTGTGCGTCAGGTCATGCACTTTGGGAGATGTAGCACGGTAGATTTTGAGGGCGGGATCTTCTTGTTGTGAAGGGGCCTGCTGAGCAGAGGCTGGCGTATAATAAATTATACCGGTAAGACCTGCTAACAGTACACTTTTAAGCGTGTGCTTCAAAGGTTTGAACATGATTATTAACTGTTTTTTGCCACGAATTAACAGGATTTATCACAAATAATTGTTATTCGGGCTGTTAATATTAAACAAATCATGATAATTGGCTATTATTCGGGATCATTCGCAAAGCCCCCGGCCGGTAAGTGTTTAAAAATGTTATTTTTGTTCCGATACAGCTAAAACCATGTTATGATAAAAGCTATTGTGAATAGCGATCTGTCGTTTAAAGTCGCAACCGGGAAGCATACAACTACTTGTGATGAGCAATCGGTGAATTGGTCGGAGATATCATTACCCGGTGGTAATCATAGTGTTATATTGAATGGAAAGAGCTATATAGCTCAGGTAGCTAAGATTGACCGGGATACAAAAACGGTTACCATTATAATAGATCAGCAGGAATACGAGGTGGTGATAGAGGAGCCGATCGATCAGTTGCTGGCAGAGATGGGGATGAAGGATGCATTGAGCCGTAAGGTGAATGATCTGAAAGCGCCTATGCCGGGATTGGTCCTGAAGGTACTGGTAGAACCCGGACAAGCTATTAAGAAAGGTGATCCGGTATTGATCCTGGAGGCAATGAAGATGGAGAATGTATTTAAGGCAGCAGCAGATGCGGTGGTAAAAGAGGTGAAGGTCAAAGAACGGACAGCGGTGGAGAAGGGAGAGGTACTGGTTATTCTGGAATAGATTTTGTAATTATTAAACCAATATAAAGCGATCAGGAATGACGGACAAGTCCGTCATTCGTAGTTATTTAAGTAATGTGTATGCTGCAATTTTTAAAGAGATCTTTTTTCACACTGTTCTTCCTTGGGATGGCATTACATATGTCAGCGCAGGATCAGCAGTATTTTGTGTACATACAAAGTGAAAGATCCCAGTCTTTTTATGTAAGATATGATGGTAAGCTGCTCCCGTCTTCAGACAAGGGGTATCTCATACTTTCCAAAATGCCGGCCGGTACTGCTTCTCTGCGTATTGGTTTTGCAAAAAGTGATGCGCCTGAGCGGGAGTATCAGGTACGTATTACCGGTCCGGCGGATCAGGGATTTCTGTTAAAGCAGGATGGAGACAGGGGATATGCCTTGTTTAATCTGCAGACATTTGCAGTAACCAGACCGGCGACCGCTAAGCAGAAGGAAACAGCAGCAGTTACAGAAGCGCCGGCGCAGGATGCAGCAGTAGCGACTGAACAAGCTCCTGCACCGGTTCCCGTAGCAGAAGTGGCTACTACAACGCCGGCACCTGAAGTAGTAACTGCACCTGCAACGGCTGCAGCGGATACACCATTGATACCAGCGCCGCCGGTACCGGCAGTTTCTGAAGAAGAGAAGAATCAGAAAATGATGGCATCTCTGAAGAAGGACCTCGATTCTACTTTTCCTGCGAAATCTGGGGCAACAGTAGGGCCGGGTACTCGTCCGGTAAATCCTGTCACGCCACCTCCGGTTAAACAGACTAACAAGTTCTCTCAGGCACTTGATAGAGTAGTGAGTGATGACCGGCCAGATGAGATAGAGCCGGAACAGCCTAAAGCACCGGCAACAGCAGCAGTTCCTGCAGATAGTGCAAAGAAAGTGGTACCCGCTGAAGTGGTGACAGAAGCGCCAAAGAAGAAAAGGAAAAGACGTGAACGTGAGCCGCTGACAGAAGAAGAACAACAACTGGCTAGTGCGATACTGGCTGAAGAGAATAAAGATGCTGCGCCAGCACCTGCAACGGTAGCTCCGGCAACGACAGAAACACCTGCACCGGCGCCTGTACAGGATACCCCTGCAGCAGTTCCGGTTGCGGAGACTACGCCGGCGGCGATACCAGCAGAACCGGTAAAAGAAGAAACATCGTCGAAGAAAGATAAGAAGTCACGTAAGAAGAAGGCAGATGATCCTGCTTTTATAGACTTCATGGATACAGGCGGTCATCAGGCGCCACCAGCGGGAACACCTGTTCCGGCGGCAACGACTGAAACGCCGGCACCAGCACCGGTGGTCATTCCGGC
>NZ_VOHS01000096.1:42500-45000 GCF_007896845.1 Chitinophaga pinensis
GGTTCCTGATCAACGCTAATCGGATCAGGGTTAGTCGGGTCCTTAGGCAAAGCCGAGAGGCGTAGCTGATGGCAAACTGGTGAATATTCCAGTACCTGCTATAATTTCGATGGGGTAACGGAGTAGTGAAAGGACTGCGCACTTACGGAATAGTGCGTTAAAGGGAGTAGTTATATCCTGTGTAGGCAAATCCGCACGGGATGATGAACCCGATAGTACAGCAAAGCTTCGGCCGCGCTGATAATGTCCCTAATCAGACTTCCAAGAAAAACCTCTAAGGTTCGGTTATAGCAGCCCGTACCGTAAACCGACACAGGTAGTCGAGGAGAGTATCCTCAGGCGCTCGAGTGATCCGTGGTAAAGGAACTAGGCAAATTGACGCTGTAACTTCGGGATAAGGCGTACCGCAGTGATGCGGTCTCAGTAAAATGGTCCAACCAACTGTTTAACAAAAACACAGGGCCCTGCAAAATCGAAAGATGACGTATAGAGCCTGATACCTGCCCGGTGCTGGAAGGTTAAGGAAGGATGTTCGGGGTAACCCAAAGCTTCTGACTGAAGCCCCAGTAAACGGCGGCCGTAACTATAACGGTCCTAAGGTAGCGAAATTCCTTGTCGGGTAAGTTCCGACCTGCACGAATGGTCTAATGAGTTGGACACTGTCTCTACCACGAGCTCGGTGAAATTGTAGTATCGGTGAAGATGCCGGTTAATCGCAACGGGACGGAAAGACCCCGTGAACCTTCACTACAACTTAACATTGATTTTGAACAACAGATGTGTAGGATAGTTGGGAGACTATGAAGCAGCTTCGCCAGGAGTTGTGGAGTCAACGTTGAAATACCAACCTTCTGTTGTTTAGAGTCTAACTCGGCAACGAGGACATTGTTTGGTGGGTAGTTTGACTGGGGTGGTCGCCTCCTAAAAAGTAACGGAGGCTCGCAAAGGTACCCTCAGTACGGTTGGTAATCGTACGCAGAGCGCATTAGTAAAAGGGTGCTTGACTGTGAGGCCGACAAGCCGAGCAGGAGCGAAAGCTGGCTAAAGTGATCCGGTGGTTCTGTATGGAAGGGCCATCGCTCAAAGGATAAAAGGTACTCCGGGGATAACAGGCTGATCTCCCCCAAGAGCTCATATCGACGGGGAGGTTTGGCACCTCGATGTCGGTTCGTCACATCCTGGGGCTGGAGAAGGTCCCAAGGGTTCGGCTGTTCGCCGATTAAAGTGGCACGTGAACTGGGTTCAGAACGTCGCAAGACAGTTCGGTCCCTATCTGTTGTGATCGTTAGTAAATTGCGGGGACATGACCTTAGTACGAGAGGACCGGGTCGTACGTACCGCTGGTGTATCAGTTGTGCCGCCAGGTGCAGTGCTGAGTAGCTATGTACGGAAAGGATAAACGCTGAAAGCATCTAAGCGTGAAACCTACCTCAAGATGAGTTTACTTTTAAGGGCCGTCGGAGACTACGACGTTGATAGGCTACAGGTGTAAGGGTGGTAACATCGAAGCCGAGTAGTACTAATTGCCCGTAAGCTTTAATTTTATTTTTTTGTAAAGACTATTACAATTTCCCAATATGTTACCTTATTGGTCTTTGGTCAGAATAACGCTGCAATAGTGCTGATTAAAAGACGAGATCATACTAAAGATCTTATGGTGGTTTTGCCAAGGGTGTTCACCTCTTCCCATTCCGAACAGAGAAGTTAAGCCCCTTATGGCCGATGGTACTGCACAATCATGCGGGAGAGTAGGTAGCTGCCATATTTATTTAAAGAAGTCCCGGTCTGAATAAGACCGGGCTTTTTTATCTTCACTACAACCACACACCGATCCCTACCGCACTTACGGTAAAATAAATCAGGTAAAATTTTGTTGTACAAGGTAAAGGATTGTATCTTCGCAGTCCGCTTTAAATCAACGTGCCTCTTCGCAGGAAACGTTTGAAAATCAATATCTGATATTGATTTTACCTTCAAAGAAAACAAGTAAGCGGCAGCGCTTTAGGGCGTCTTTTGCTGAAAAATCATCTTGATATTTAATATCAACACTTAGTTCTTTATAATAAATGATCCGAAAAGATGATGGCAAATGCTTATAAGTAAGCAGATAATTATCAAAAAAGTAGGGTTAAAAAATCTTTAAGAAAAGTTTGGTGATAATAAAATAATCACTATCTTTGCACCCCCGCAGCAAACGAAATGATGCGGACACAAAGAAAAAGCTCTTAAGATACTATAAGATGTCAGGCGGTAAGCGCCACACGGATCGGATCCGGGACATTAACAAACGTTAGACGAATGGTTTAACGGAAGTTCTTTGAAAGAATGGAAACAACAGCAAATTTTAACAGGTAATGTTCAGCGAAAACATTAGATAAATGACGTCTAATTTCGAGAGAAATTACACAGTCAGTATCAAAACTTCTTTACAATGGAGAGTTTGATCCTGGCTCAGGATGAACGCTAGCGGCAGGCCTAATACATGCAAGTCGAGGGGCAG
>NZ_VOHS01000096.1:47500-50000 GCF_007896845.1 Chitinophaga pinensis
GGAACAGCCTCGTATATAGAGTTATCATAGAGGTAGAGCTACTAATTGGGCTAGGGGGCTTCACCGCCTACCAAACCCTAATAAACTCCGAATGCTATGATATATCTGCGGGAGTGAGGCTGTGGGCGCTAAGGTCCATGGCCGAGAGGGAAATAACCCAGATTAACAGCTAAGGTCCCTAATCGTATGTTAAGTTGAACAAACGAAGTTCAAATCCTATAACAGCCAGGATGTTGGCTTGGAAGCAGCCATTCATTTAAAGAGTGCGTAACAGCTCACTGGTCGAGGGTTTGAGCACGGAAAATAATCGGGCATCAAACATACAACCGAAGCTTTAGGATTCTACTTAGGTAGATATCGGTAGGGGAGCATTCTAAACTGCATTGAAGGTGTATCGCGAGGTATGCTGGAGCGTTTAGAAAAGAAAATGTAGGCATAAGTAACGATAAAATAGGTGAAAAACCTATTCGCCGTAAGACTAAGGGTTCCTGATCAACGCTAATCGGATCAGGGTTAGTCGGGTCCTTAGGCAAAGCCGAGAGGCGTAGCTGATGGCAAACTGGTGAATATTCCAGTACCTGCTATAATTTCGATGGGGTAACGGAGTAGTGAAAGGACTGCGCACTTACGGAATAGTGCGTTAAAGGGAGTAGTTATATCCTGTGTAGGAAATCCGCACGGGATGATGAACCCGATAGTACAGCAAAGCTTCGGCCACGCTGATAATGTCCCTAATCAGACTTCCAAGAAAAACCTCTAAGGTTCGGTTATAGCAGCCCGTACCGTAAACCGACACAGGTAGTCGAGGAGAGTATCCTCAGGCGCTCGAGTGATCCGTGGTAAAGGAACTAGGCAAATTGACGCTGTAACTTCGGGATAAGGCGTACCGCAGTGATGCGGTCTCAGTAAAATGGTCCAACCAACTGTTTAACAAAAACACAGGGCCCTGCAAAATCGAAAGATGACGTATAGAGCCTGATACCTGCCCGGTGCTGGAAGGTTAAGGAAGGATGTTCGGGGTAACCCAAAGCTTCTGACTGAAGCCCCAGTAAACGGCGGCCGTAACTATAACGGTCCTAAGGTAGCGAAATTCCTTGTCGGGTAAGTTCCGACCTGCACGAATGGTCTAATGAGTTGGACACTGTCTCTACCACGAGCTCGGTGAAATTGTAGTATCGGTGAAGATGCCGGTTAATCGCAACGGGACGGAAAGACCCCGTGAACCTTCACTACAACTTAACATTGATTTTGAACAACAGATGTGTAGGATAGTTGGGAGACTATGAAGCAGCTTCGCCAGGAGTTGTGGAGTCAACGTTGAAATACCAACCTTCTGTTGTTTAGAGTCTAACTCGGCAACGAGGACATTGTTTGGTGGGTAGTTTGACTGGGGTGGTCGCCTCCTAAAAAGTAACGGAGGCTCGCAAAGGTACCCTCAGTACGGTTGGTAATCGTACGCAGAGCGCATTAGTAAAAGGGTGCTTGACTGTGAGGCCGACAAGCCGAGCAGGAGCGAAAGCTGGCTAAAGTGATCCGGTGGTTCTGTATGGAAGGGCCATCGCTCAAAGGATAAAAGGTACTCCGGGGATAACAGGCTGATCTCCCCCAAGAGCTCATATCGACGGGGAGGTTTGGCACCTCGATGTCGGTTCGTCACATCCTGGGGCTGGAGAAGGTCCCAAGGGTTCGGCTGTTCGCCGATTAAAGTGGCACGTGAACTGGGTTCAGAACGTCGCAAGACAGTTCGGTCCCTATCTGTTGTGATCGTTAGTAAATTGCGGGGACATGACCTTAGTACGAGAGGACCGGGTCGTACGTACCGCTGGTGTATCAGTTGTGCCGCCAGGTGCAGTGCTGAGTAGCTATGTACGGAAAGGATAAACGCTGAAAGCATCTAAGCGTGAAACCTACCTCAAGATGAGTTTACTTTTAAGGGCCGTCGGAGACTACGACGTTGATAGGCTACAGGTGTAAGGGTGGTAACATCGAAGCCGAGTAGTACTAATTGCCCGTAAGCTTTAATTTTATTTTTTTGTATAGACTATTACAATTTCCCAATATGTTACCTTATTGGTCTTTAATCAGAATAACGCTGCAATAGTGCTGATAAAAGACGAGATCATACTAAAGATCTTATGGTGGTTTTGCCAAGGGTGTTCACCTCTTCCCATTCCGAACAGAGAAGTTAAGCCCCTTATGGCCGATGGTACTGCACAATCATGCGGGAGAGTAGGTAGCTGCCATATTTATTTAAAGAAGTCCCGGTCTGAATAAGACCGGGCTTTTTTATCTTCACTACAACCACACACCGATCCCTACCGCACTTACGGTAAAATAATCAGGTAAAATTTTGTTGTACAAGGTAAAGGATTGTATCTTCGCAGTCTGTCTTCAAATGTTTTGCGCCTTCGCGTAGCATATTGATCAACTTAACAATCAACTTATTAGTTCTTTACACAGTATGACATCCGGAAAGATGATGACAAAAGCTTAATTATAA
>NZ_VOHS01000096.1:52500-57500 GCF_007896845.1 Chitinophaga pinensis
AGTGAACCAGTACCGTAAGGGAAAGGTGAAAAGCACTTCGAATAGAAGAGTGAAATAGTACCTGAAACCGTGCGCCTACAAGCGGTCGGAGCATAGCAATATGTGACGGCGTGCCTTTTGCATAATGAGCCTACGAGTTACTCCTTACTGGCAAGGTTAAGCACTTAAGTTGCGGAGCCGTAGCGAAAGCGAGTTCTAACAGAGCGAATAAGTCAGTAGGGGTAGACGCGAAACTTTGTGATCTATCCATGGGCAGGTTGAAGGTTTGGTAACACAAACTGGAGGACCGAACTCATTAGCGTTGAAAAGCTATGGGATGACCTGTGGATAGGGGTGAAAGGCCAATCAAACTGAGAGATAGCTCGTTCTCCCCGAAATGTTTTTAGGAACAGCCTCGTATATAGAGTTATCATAGAGGTAGAGCTACTAATTGGGCTAGGGGGCTTCACCGCCTACCAAACCCTAATAAACTCCGAATGCTATGATATATCTGCGGGAGTGAGGCTGTGGGCGCTAAGGTCCATGGCCGAGAGGGAAATAACCCAGATTAACAGCTAAGGTCCCTAATCGTATGTTAAGTTGAACAAACGAAGTTCAAATCCTATAACAGCCAGGATGTTGGCTTGGAAGCAGCCATTCATTTAAAGAGTGCGTAACAGCTCACTGGTCGAGGGTTTGAGCACGGAAAATAATCGGGCATCAAACATACAACCGAAGCTTTAGGATTCTACTTAGGTAGATATCGGTAGGGGAGCATTCTAAACTGCATTGAAGGTGTATCGCGAGGTATGCTGGAGCGTTTAGAAAAGAAAATGTAGGCATAAGTAACGATAAAATAGGTGAAAAACCTATTCGCCGTAAGACTAAGGGTTCCTGATCAACGCTAATCGGATCAGGGTTAGTCGGGTCCTTAGGCAAAGCCGAGAGGCGTAGCTGATGGCAAACTGGTGAATATTCCAGTACCTGCTATAATTTCGATGGGGTAACGGAGTAGTGAAAGGACTGCGCACTTACGGAATAGTGCGTTAAAGGGAGTAGTTATATCCTGTGTAGGCAAATCCGCACGGGATGATGAACCCGATAGTACAGCAAAGCTTCGGCCGCGCTGATAATGTCCCTAATCAGACTTCCAAGAAAAACCTCTAAGGTTCGGTTATAGCAGCCCGTACCGTAAACCGACACAGGTAGTCGAGGAGAGTATCCTCAGGCGCTCGAGTGATCCGTGGTAAAGGAACTAGGCAAATTGACGCTGTAACTTCGGGATAAGGCGTACCGCAGTGATGCGGTCTCAGTAAAATGGTCCAACCAACTGTTTAACAAAAACACAGGGCCCTGCAAAATCGAAAGATGACGTATAGAGCCTGATACCTGCCCGGTGCTGGAAGGTTAAGGAAGGATGTTCGGGGTAACCCAAAGCTTCTGACTGAAGCCCCAGTAAACGGCGGCCGTAACTATAACGGTCCTAAGGTAGCGAAATTCCTTGTCGGGTAAGTTCCGACCTGCACGAATGGTCTAATGAGTTGGACACTGTCTCTACCACGAGCTCGGTGAAATTGTAGTATCGGTGAAGATGCCGGTTAATCGCAACGGGACGGAAAGACCCCGTGAACCTTCACTACAACTTAACATTGATTTTGAACAACAGATGTGTAGGATAGTTGGGAGACTATGAAGCAGCTTCGCCAGGAGTTGTGGAGTCAACGTTGAAATACCAACCTTCTGTTGTTTAGAGTCTAACTCGGCAACGAGGACATTGTTTGGTGGGTAGTTTGACTGGGGTGGTCGCCTCCTAAAAAGTAACGGAGGCTCGCAAAGGTACCCTCAGTACGGTTGGTAATCGTACGCAGAGCGCATTAGTAAAAGGGTGCTTGACTGTGAGGCCGACAAGCCGAGCAGGAGCGAAAGCTGGCTAAAGTGATCCGGTGGTTCTGTATGGAAGGGCCATCGCTCAAAGGATAAAAGGTACTCCGGGGATAACAGGCTGATCTCCCCCAAGAGCTCATATCGACGGGGAGGTTTGGCACCTCGATGTCGGTTCGTCACATCCTGGGGCTGGAGAAGGTCCCAAGGGTTCGGCTGTTCGCCGATTAAAGTGGCACGTGAACTGGGTTCAGAACGTCGCAAGACAGTTCGGTCCCTATCTGTTGTGATCGTTAGTAAATTGCGGGGACATGACCTTAGTACGAGAGGACCGGGTCGTACGTACCGCTGGTGTATCAGTTGTGCCGCCAGGTGCAGTGCTGAGTAGCTATGTACGGAAAGGATAAACGCTGAAAGCATCTAAGCGTGAAACCTACCTCAAGATGAGTTTACTTTTAAGGGCCGTCGGAGACTACGACGTTGATAGGCTACAGGTGTAAGGGTGGTAACATCGAAGCCGAGTAGTACTAATTGCCCGTAAGCTTTAATTTTATTTTTTTGTATAGACTATTACAATTTCCCAATATGTTACCTTATTGGTCTTTAGTCAGAATAACGCTGCAATAGTGCTGATTAAAAGACAAGATCATACTAAAGATCTTATGGTGGTTTTGCCAAGGGTGTTCACCTCTTCCCATTCCGAACAGAGAAGTTAAGCCCCTTATGGCCGATGGTACTGCACAATCATGCGGGAGAGTAGGTAGCTGCCATATTTATTTAAAGAAGTCCCGGTCTGAATAAGACCGGGC
The DNA here is from genome assembly GCF_007896845.1 of Chitinophaga pinensis. Classification (GTDB taxonomy): domain Bacteria; phylum Bacteroidota; class Bacteroidia; order Chitinophagales; family Chitinophagaceae; genus Chitinophaga; species Chitinophaga pinensis_C. The sequence goes on from NZ_VOHS01000096.1 coordinate 55,170, forward strand.
TTTTTTATCTTCACCACAACCACACACCGATCCCTACCGCACTTACGGTAAAATAATCAGGTAAAATTTTGTTGTAAAAAGCAAAGGATTGTATCTTTGCAGTCCGCTTTTAAAATTATGCGCTTTTGTAAGACAAAAGCAATGCAGTTATGATAAAAGTTTACAACAGCTATGAAGATATACGACATCAGGTCGCTTATCATTCACAATCAAATCATTAGTTCTTTACACAGTGTGACATCCGGAAAGATGATGACGAAAGCTTAATTATAAGCAAATAGCAATCAGAAAAAAGGATGAAAAAATCTTGAAAAAGATTTGGAGATAATGAAAAAATGATTACCTTTGCAACCCCAACGCAAACGACGCGAAACGGGACAAGCAAAAAAGCTCTTAAAATAATGAAGATGTCGGGCGATAAGCGCCACACGGATCGGATCCGGGACATTAACTACGCTGAAGTTTTTAACTGAAGCACAAGTTCTTTGACATATTGGGAAAATCAATTGTAATAGTAGATTACAAAAAGCTTTGAAGATATTTAAAGCGAATAAGGGCGCATGGTGGATGCCTAGGCTCTAGGAGGCGAAGAAGGACGTGGTAAGCTGCGATAAGCTACGGGGAGATGCAAACGATCGTTACATCCGTAGATTTCCGAATGGGACAACCCAGTACATTGAAGATGTATTATCCGCAAGGAGGCCAACGCAGGGAACTGAAACATCTAAGTACCTGCAGGAAAAGAAAATAAATTAATGATTCCCTAAGTAGTGGCGAGCGAACGGGGACCAGCCCAAACCGTGGTGGCGTGCTGCCACGGGGTTATAGGACTACTTTTAGAAGATCAGATCAAATTGAATCATCTGGAAAGATGAGCCATAGCAGGTGATAGCCCTGTAGATAGAAATTCTGATGGACGTGTAGTATCCTGAGTAGCGCGGGACCGGAGAAATCCTGTGTGAATTTGCCAGCACCATCTGGTAAGGCTAAATACTCCCTAGAGACCGATAGTGAACCAGTACCGTAAGGGAAAGGTGAAAAGCACTTCGAATAGAAGAGTGAAATAGTACCTGAAACCGTGCGCCTACAAGCGGTCGGAGCATAGCAATATGTGACGGCGTGCCTTTTGCATAATGAGCCTACGAGTTACTCCTTACTGGCAAGGTTAAGCACTTAAGTTGCGGAGCCGTAGCGAAAGCGAGTTCTAACAGAGCGAATAAGTCAGTAGGGGTAGACGCGAAACTTTGTGATCTATCCATGGGCAGGTTGAAGGTTTGGTAACACAAACTGGAGGACCGAACTCATTAGCGTTGAAAAGCTATGGGATGACCTGTGGATAGGGGTGAAAGGCCAATCAAACTGAGAGATAGCTCGTTCTCCCCGAAATGTTTTTAGGAACAGCCTCGTATATAGAGTTATCATAGAGGTAGAGCTACTAATTGGGCTAGGGGGCTTCACCGCCTACCAAACCCTAATAAACTCCGAATGCTATGATATATCTGCGGGAGTGAGGCTGTGGGCGCTAAGGTCCATGGCCGAGAGGGAAATAACCCAGATTAACAGCTAAGGTCCCTAATCGTATGTTAAGTTGAACAAACGAAGTTCAAATCCTATAACAGCCAGGATGTTGGCTTGGAAGCAGCCATTCATTTAAAGAGTGCGTAACAGCTCACTGGTCGAGGGTTTGAGCACGGAAAATAATCGGGCATCAAACATACAACCGAAGCTTTAGGATTCTACTTAGGTAGATATCGGTAGGGGAGCATTCTAAACTGCATTGAAGGTGTATCGCGAGGTATGCTGGAGCGTTTAGAAAAGAAAATGTAGGCATAAGTAACGATAAAATAGGTGAAAAACCTATTCGCCGTAAGACTAAGGGTTCCTGATCAACGCTAATCGGATCAGGGTTAGTCGGGTCCTTAGGCAAAGCCGAGAGGCGTAGCTGATGGCAAACTGGTGAATATTCCAGTACCTGCTATAATTTCGATGGGGTAACGGAGTAGTGAAAGGACTGCGCACTTACGGAATAGTGCGTTAAAGGGAGTAGTTATATCCTGTGTAGGCAAATCCGCACGGGATGATGAACCCGATAGTACAGCAAAGCTTCGGCCGCGCTGATAATGTCCCTAATCAGACTTCCAAGAAAAACCTCTAAGGTTCGGTTATAGCAGCCCGTACCGTAAACCGACACAGGTAGTCGAGGAGAGTATCCTCAGGCGCTCGAGTGATCCGTGGTAAAGGAACTAGGCAAATTGACGCTGTAACTTCGGGATAAGGCGTACCGCAGTGATGCGGTCTCAGTAAAATGGTCCAACCAACTGTTTAACAAAA
>NZ_VOHS01000096.1:62500-64047 GCF_007896845.1 Chitinophaga pinensis
ATCAGGGTTAGTCGGGTCCTTAGGCAAAGCCGAGAGGCGTAGCTGATGGCAAACTGGTGAATATTCCAGTACCTGCTATAATTTCGATGGGGTAACGGAGTAGTGAAAGGACTGCGCACTTACGGAATAGTGCGTTAAAGGGAGTAGTTATATCTGTGTAGGCAAATCCGCACGGGATGATGAACCCGATAGTACAGCAAAGCTTCGGCCGCGCTGATAATGTCCCTAATCAGACTTCCAAGAAAAACCTCTAAGGTTCGGTTATAGCAGCCCGTACCGTAAACCGACACAGGTAGTCGAGGAGAGTATCCTCAGGCGCTCGAGTGATCCGTGGTAAAGGAACTAGGCAAATTGACGCTGTAACTTCGGGATAAGGCGTACCGCAGTGATGCGGTCTCAGTAAAATGGTCCAACCAACTGTTTAACAAAAACACAGGGCCCTGCAAAATCGAAAGATGACGTATAGAGCCTGATACCTGCCCGGTGCTGGAAGGTTAAGGAAGGATGTTCGGGGTAACCCAAAGCTTCTGACTGAAGCCCCAGTAAACGGCGGCCGTAACTATAACGGTCCTAAGGTAGCGAAATTCCTTGTCGGGTAAGTTCCGACCTGCACGAATGGTCTAATGAGTTGGACACTGTCTCTACCACGAGCTCGGTGAAATTGTAGTATCGGTGAAGATGCCGGTTAATCGCAACGGGACGGAAAGACCCCGTGAACCTTCACTACAACTTAACATTGATTTTGAACAACAGATGTGTAGGATAGTTGGGAGACTATGAAGCAGCTTCGCCAGGAGTTGTGGAGTCAACGTTGAAATACCAACCTTCTGTTGTTTAGAGTCTAACTCGGCAACGAGGACATTGTTTGGTGGGTAGTTTGACTGGGGTGGTCGCCTCCTAAAAAGTAACGGAGGCTCGCAAAGGTACCCTCAGTACGGTTGGTAATCGTACGCAGAGCGCATTAGTAAAAGGGTGCTTGACTGTGAGGCCGACAAGCCGAGCAGGAGCGAAAGCTGGCTAAAGTGATCCGGTGGTTCTGTATGGAAGGGCCATCGCTCAAAGGATAAAAGGTACTCCGGGGATAACAGGCTGATCTCCCCCAAGAGCTCATATCGACGGGGAGGTTTGGCACCTCGATGTCGGTTCGTCACATCCTGGGGCTGGAGAAGGTCCCAAGGGTTCGGCTGTTCGCCGATTAAAGTGGCACGTGAACTGGGTTCAGAACGTCGCAAGACAGTTCGGTCCCTATCTGTTGTGATCGTTAGTAAATTGCGGGGACATGACCTTAGTACGAGAGGACCGGGTCGTACGTACGCTGGTGTATCAGTTGTGCCGCCAGGTGCAGTGCTGAGTAGCTATGTACGGAAAGGATAAACGCTGAAAGCATCTAAGCGTGAAACCTACCTCAAGATGAGTTTACTTTTAAGGGCCGTCGGAGACTACGACGTTGATAGGCTACAGGTGTAAGGGTGGTAACATCGAAGCCGAGTAGTACTAATTGCCGTAAGCTTTAATTTTATTTTTTTGTAAGACTATTACAATTTCCC